>CBDUPA010000009.1:0-263866 GCA_965368975.1 uncultured bacterium
CGCCACCGCCACCGCCACCGCCACCGCGCGGACGTTCCTCGCGCGGGCGAGCTTCGTTGACGCGCAGGCTGCGGCCGCCGTAGTCGTGACGATCGAGGGCCGAAATGGCCGCATCGGAGTCGTCATCGCCCATCTCGACAAAGCCGAAGCCACGCGGCTGGCCCGTCTGACGATCATTGATTAGGTTGACCGAAACAACCTCACCATAAGCTTCGAACAGTTCGCGAACTTCCTGTTCGGTAGCGCTGTAGGGAAGGTTTCCGACGTAGATCCTCTTACTCATGTCTCGTGCACTCCGCGTTCCTCCGTGGGAACGCTCTCATTCCGAAAGGGCTAGCGCCTCGGCACTAGCGGCGACACATCCCTGAGGTGGTTGTGTTGCGAGTTAACCTCGGGATACAACTCGGGAGGTTTCCCGTCATATCTCGGGAAATCGGCTGGCGTCCTGTCTGGAAGGGGATCGAGTTTGGGTCGGCCGCTTCGGAAGGATTCTGCTAATTTGCCCTAATGCACCTCAGAGGCCGGTAGCGTAGCACAGAAGAGATTTCCAACGCCAGCAGAATCTCACCCCCCGGTCTGCGGCTGCGCACCGTGTCCGTGGGCAGGCTGCACGCCGGTCGGGTCGTCGAGTGCCGGTTCCGGCGCGAAAGCGAGAATTCGAGACACCTTCTGCCGGCGTACCTCGATGGCGAACCCACGGTACAGCCACAGCTCGCCCGCGGGGGTGTACAACTGCCGTCTCGGCGGCCCGAAGACTTCGCGAACCGCTGCAGGCTCCTGAACACCGGACCAGGGCGCTTCGACGAGAGCCAGTTGAAAGTTGACTTCCAGAAGCCGTAGACCCTCAGTGTCGCGGTGGAAGGCTCCATCGAGGGAGCCCAAGCTGAAGGCTCGCGTGGACAGTTCTGTGTCACCGCGAGCCAGCACCTCGGGCACGGGTCCAGGCTGCCATGGTAGGAGGCCTTGCAGGTCGACCCGGACATCGGCATTGACATCGCCCGATGGTGACTCGGAATCGGCTTCAGGCGCCGAGTCGGCTGGCCGCGAGCGTAGCCGTGCGACCTGTGCCCAGGGTCCGGTCGACTCCAGACGCAGGAAAGCTTGCCAAGCCCGTTGAGCATCCGAACGGCCCAGCTGCGCAAGGAGCGCGGCATGGTTATAGGCTAACTCGACATCGGCGGGATACTGGCGGCGCAAGTTGGCCAAGTCAGCCAGTGCGTCCTGTGCCAGTGCCGGCACGCCCAAGGAATCTGCCATCAGGGCCTTCCCCAGTTCACTCAGCCAGCGCAGTCGCAGATTGTCTGGATGCTGCTCGAGACCACGGACCGCGATGCCATGAGCAGTGCTGTCGCGGTCCAGGAGTAGGAGCGAAAGCAGGTTCTCGCGCGCCGGCAGATAGCTCGGGTCGATCTCCAGAGCGTTCTCCAGGTAGGTACGTGCCAGTTTCGCTCGCCTGCGATAGTCGCGGCCCTCGAAGCAGGGAGACTCCGCTTCACCGCCTCGCCGGAGCAGGCGGCTCGCCAAGGTCGTTTCATCGACCACTACGGGTAACCGGAAGCGCGACACCAAGGCGGCGTCGCACTTGGCAAGCTCAGCAGCAGCCAGCTGCACGTGCACCAGGCCAAGGTTGTTCAACACCTCGCGGCCGGGGAAGGTCTCGTTGAAAGCTTCCAGGAAGCGCTGTGCCAGCTCGTAGTGCCCGACCTGCAGCAATCGTACGCCAGCGTAGAAGTAGTCGAGCTCAGCGACCACCTCCTCGCGACTTTCGAGCAACGCCGCGGCGCGCTGACGGGCGGCTTCAGCCGCCGCTCCGTCGGCCTGGGATGGACCACGGTACGCGCCCTGTGCGACCCGCTGAGTCATCCACTGGGCGAAAATGGCACCATCATCGGCCAGCACGACGTGCGGCTCAAAGCCTGCCATCGTCATGAACAGCAATCCGTGACGATCCGCCCTTTGTTCCTGACGCAATGCCTCGTCATCCGGCTCTCCGAAATGCCCGCGACCGGCGAAGCTCTGCAGGTGCTGGAAATCTTCTCCGGCCAGGTGGGCCAGCTCGTGACCGAAAAGGAAGGCGGCGCGCGCATCACCATCGCTGGGATTCGGCGAGCGGTAGCAGAGTTCCAGAGCGCTGTAGGACACCAGGACAGCCCCATCGCGCAGGCTCGCGGCAAACGGTCGCGTTGCCCGCGGCGAGCGCTCCAACACCACCAGCTTCGGGGGGCGATTGCGGCGCTGGTAGGCCGCGGCTGTGACTCGCTCGAAGACGTCACTAGCCCGCCTGACCCACGGGTGCCCGACCTCGATGCTGCCGAAGGTCTGAATCCAGGCGTCGGCGGTCTCGTACTGCTGCGAACTCTGCGCCACCGAGGGCGACACAGCCAGCAGTACTCCTAACAGCAACACTCCCAGGGAGCCGGCTAGCATGCCCACCGGCCCTCTCATCCGGCAAAGCCCCCCAGCAGCAAGACGGTCTCGAAGCGCTTCTCGAGGCGGCGGAAGTCGGCACGCTGGGTTGGTGGCGACGCGAGCAACTCTCGCACCTGCTGCAACTCGGCCACCAGGAGTGGGTCACCAGCGCTGTCGAAGCCAGAGCCTTCGGCCCCAGCCCCGGCGGGCATTGCCAGCACGATCCAGGCATCGAGAGTTCGCAGGAAGGACGGGTGGACCAGAGGGGCCGAAGCGCGGGCACCGGATGCCAACCGCCCGAGTTCTGCCCAGCGTCCGAAGCGCTGTGGGTCGTTGGCCGCTTCGGTGGCCAACGGCCCAGCGGCAACCAGGGTCACCATCGGCAGCAATTCGGGCTGCTCTTCCAGGCGCAGGCGAACCGTCTCGAAGTCCGCGACCCACTCGGAGTCTTCGCTGCCGGCGACGCGCATCAGTTGCTCCAACGCGGCCTTGGCCCCCTCGACATCCCCGAGGTGTACTGCCAGGCTGAGGTCGGTCAAGTAGACACCGCGGCGGAACATCTGCTGAGCCTCGGACGCCGCGGCGGATGCGAAACCGGCGATCGCAGGCGGCTGGAAAACACTCACTCGTGGTAGGTCGACGTCGGGCCAGAGTTGCTGCAAGTCCAGCGTGTCGGTCGCCCGCACCGTCGGCGCACCGCTCCCCGACGGCACCGGCGACACAGGCGGCAGCGCCAGCCACAGGAAGAGCCCCACCATCAGAACCGACAATCCAGCCGCGGCGGCGAACGCCCATTTGCGCCAATGCAGGGGAGCACTCTGGCCACTGGTCGGTGCACCGAAGGTCACGACGGAAGCCGACCGCTCCGAGGTCTCCACGCGATAGCGCGCCGTCTCGGAGAAGACTTCGAAGCAGGTTGGACATCCCTCGACGTGCTGCAGCAGCCGCTTGCGATCGTGCGCGGCGACGGTGCCATCAATCAAGGCGGCCAGCTCTTCGGAGTCGGGGCAGCTCGCTTCGGCTTGAGATCGATCCTGGGACATGTGCTCTCCTGGCCCTGGGCCGGGCTCGAAAACTCGGCTGGCCATCAGTGGATCCGGGCCGGGGGGCCATCGCCACGTTCCGTTCTCTGGGTTAGACGGTTGCGAAGTACGGAATTCCCATAGTGCAGCGCCCCCTGGCAGGACGCTACTCCTGGAACAGTCGATCGATGTCACTGGCTGACACCTGGCGCTCCTCTAGGCGCTTGCGCAAATCACGCAGGAGGTGCTCGAGGCGCCGGTACAGAGGCTTGGCTGGCAGCTGCAGGGTGCGTGCAATGTCGACGATTTTGAAGCCCTGCTCGTACCGCAGACGCAAGATCATCCGATCTTCGGTTTCCAGGTCACCTAGGTTACCCCTCAGCAGCTCGGCAAGCCTGCGCCGCTCGCCATCGCGCTCGCGCGACAACAAGGCCAGTTCAGCCGTAGCCTCCGGCCCTGGCCTTTCTGCCAGTTCCTCGGCACCCTCGAAGCGGCGCGGCGGACGTCCTGGCAGACGCGCGGCCATGTCCGTCAACGCTTCCCGCGACAGGGAGACCTCCTGCCGCAGCACCAGCTCGACGGCCTCCTCAAGGCCATAGCCGTCGCGGCTGATCAGCTTCTCCAGCTCCTCGGCCTCCGGTCCCAGCTTGCGTGCCGCCGCCGAACAGCGCCAGCGCCCCTGCTCGCGCACCCGGTAGTCCAGGAACAGGCGCTGAATCACCGTCGTCAGGTAGGTGCTGAAGCGACTGTTGCCCTTGAATTTGCGGAGTACGGCGTAGTCGTCCGCGATCAGGCGCAGGTGCACGAAGGACCGAAAGTCGTCCGCCTCGTCGGGCCGCGACCGGCGTCGGCGGCAGACGAAGCGAATGACGTCTTCGATCACATCCAGGTGAGCGAGAAACTGTTCCTCTGCGTTCATCGTAGGTCGGTAGCACCGAATGATGAGAAAGTAGGACGATTCGTCCGTCCCATGGAGTGGGAAGGCATGGGTTTGGTTGCGCTGCTGGAGCCGGGTGAGAACGCCCACTGATCCGCGCACCTCCGAAACCTCGCCAGCATGAACGTGAGACACGTTACTACATCTTCACTACTCGCGATTCTGCTAGTCCTCGCGGCCCCCAGCAAGGCTACGAGTGCAGCACCAGGTGTGTCCGCGGACGCGTCCAGCGCTCGTGTACTGCGCGGACTGTGCGGCGGTCAGCGAACCCTGGAACCGAGGCTCAGCGGCTTCCCCTTCGCACCTCTGCCCGTCACGGCCTGCACGGCGGCGGCCGACAGTGCCACGTTGATCCACTTGGCCCAGGTCGACAGCCAGCTACAGCGCATGCTCCGCGAGCGATCGGACCACCTTGCAGCCCTGCATGAGCGCGGCCTGCTGCTGCTCTTGCTCGGCCGCACGGTCGAGGCGGTCGGATTGCTGCAGCGCGCAGCCGCCAGTACAACCGATCCGTCCAGCAACCTGCTCAGCGATCTGGCGGCGGCTCATTGGCAACGTGGTCAGGAGGATGCCCCGTTCGACCTCGTTCGTGGCCTGCTGCGGGCCGATGAAGCACTTGCACGGCAGCCGAGCCACCCTGGGGCCCTGTTCAACCGAGCCCTGCTTCTCGAGAGCCTGTACCTGCGGCCGGTAGCGGTCGAGGCCTGGGAAGCGTTCCTGGCGGCGGACACGGCCTCGCCCTGGGCAAGCGAAGTGCAGGAGCGAATCGCACACCTGCAGCAGCCGAGCGAACGCGAGTCCTGGGACCGGCTGTGGCCGCAGATCGAAGCAGCCGGGCAGGACCCGACAACGCTCGACGAGTTGGTTCGGCAGCGCCATTGGCACGTGCGCCAGCACGTCGAGAAGGTCTTGCTACTCGCCTGGGCACAGGACCCACAAAGCCCCGACGGTCGGCAAGCGTTGGCACTGTCCACGGCACTCGCGGCAAGCGTGCAGCGGCTGAGCGGCGACGCTCTGCTCGCGGATGCCGTCAACCGCATCCAAGACGCCCAGAGTCGCCAGGAAGACGTGCTGTCGCTGCTCAGCCAAGGAACAAAGAGCTTCGCTGAAGCGCGCATCCTGCTGGACCACGGCGCTCTGGTTGCTGGCTTGTCGAAAATGACTCGGGCGATTTCGGATCTGGAGGCTGCAGGTAGCCCCATGGCTCTGCGTGCCCGTCTGCACTTCGCGATCGGCGTCTTCCGTCAAGGCGACTTCCACACGGCACAGCGGGATCTACTCGAGCTAACCAAGGAAGCGGAGAGCTACCCGCTGTTGGTGGGCCGACTCGGTTGGATGATCGGCCTCTGCCTGGGTGTCACGGGCAAGCAGCGCGAGAGCCTGGTCTGGCACCGCAGGGCAGCGGCCACCTATGCACGAACTCCTGAAGTCGAAGCTCAGATGGGGATGGAGTCCATGCTCGCCGAAGGCCTGGAGGACATGGGCCGCCCGAATGAAGCTTGGCAGCATACTCACCGAGCGCTGAGTCGGTTGGCGGAAGTGGACCGCACGGTGCGGCGCCTGGTCACCCTTGGGACGGCGACCCAATTGCTCTTGCTCCGCAACCTGCCTACCATCGCACTCTACTTCCAGGACCTCGCAGTGGAAGAAACCCTAGACGGCGGAGATCCACTGCTCATGAGTTCAGCACTACAGGCCCGAGCACAGCTCCTGCTGCGGTTGGGCCAACTAGAAGCTGCGGCGCAGGACATCAAGGACGCCAGGTACTATGCCGAGCAGCTGGAAGACAAGACCAGCCGCTGGGTTCGTTTCAGCTCAGTCCTCCGCATGGAGGGTGCCTTGCAGTGGCGCACTGGCTCCCCAGGAGAGTCGGTCGAGACCTTGAACCGGGCCATCAGAATCACCGAGGCGCACGACTACGGCTACCGCCTGGTGCCGCTCTACCTAGAACGCAGCCAGGCTCACCTGTCTGCTGGCAAGGTGGACCAGGCGGCGCAGGATCTCGACGCCGGGATTCGGCTGGTCGAGCGATGGCGGTACGATATCGAGGATACCGCCGAGCGCGGCACCTACCTGGAGCATCGCAGACGGCTCTACGACCAAATGACCCTCCTGCAAGCAGGGCAAGGCCGGATCGAGCAGGCATTCGACTACAACGAGCGCAGCCGTGCCCGCTCACTACTCGATCGGCGACGTCAAGGTGACGACACCGAGGATACGGAAGCAACCACGGGAGTCTGGCCGGTTACTCGCATCCAAAGCGGCCTCCCCGAGGGCAGTGCTCTGCTGGTCTATGCGCTGCCGAGCGCGGGAGATCGTGCCGAAGACGACCGGAACGTCCTGTGCTGGCTGGCCACCCCCGATCGCCTGCAGCTGCGAGCGCTGGACGTGGCCGCACTAGAGCTGCGCACGATGGTGCGAGAAGTAGCGCAGCTGCTGCAGCAACAAGCACCGGCAACAGATCTCGACCCGTACCTACAGGACCTGCATCGGCATCTCCTGGAGCCAGCACTGGCCGAGCTGCCCGGGGTCGACACACTCCTGATCGTGCCGGATCGAGAGCTTTCCGGGTTGCCCTTCGCCGCGCTGCGCAACGCCAACAGCGGCCGCTACCTGGTCGAGGACTACGTGCTGGCGCAAGCCCCTAGCGCCAGCCTCTTGATGGAGACGCTGCACCCGGATACCGACCAGCCAACCAGGGCGCGCCTGATCGAGGCTCTGGTGATCGGCGATCCAGCCTTCGAGGCCGAACTCTTCCCCGAACTGTCAGCGCTGCCTGCGGCCCGAGAAGAAGCTCGCCAGATCGCTGACTTGTACCCGCGCTCCCGCTTGCTCCTGGGACTGGACGCAAAGGTCAGCAGTATGCTGCCATCTCTACACGAGACCCATGTCCTGCACTTTGCCGGCCACGCGCTTGTCAACGAGGCTTCGCCGCTCCTGTCGGCGTTGGTTCTAGCACCCGAGCCGGACGCCAGCGATTCGAGCACCGGGGGCTCGGGTGCGCTGGAAGCGAGAGATCTTTACACCTTGGATCCCGGTGCGAGTCCTGACCTGGTGGTGTTGGCGGCTTGCCGCAGCGGCGGTGATGTCCAGGCACTGACAGGCCCATTCCTGGCGGCCGGGAGTTCCGCGGTCGTTGCGAGCCAGTGGGACGTGCTCGACGAGGTCTCTGCACAGTTACTGACCTACTTCCACCAAGAACTCCGAGTCGGCCAGACTCCGGCATCCGCCCTGGCTCATGCCCAGAGGGACTGGCTCTCTCAAACGGTGAATCCCACGCCCGCCCACTGGGCGGTCTATGCAATCCATGGCGGCCTCATTCCGGTCTTTCCGGCCGCGCCAAGCACGCCAGGCGCGGCGACGCGGACGCCAGGACACCCTGGCACCAGGAAGCCCAGACACTAGGAAGGAATCTCATGGCCTTTACTCTGCATTCGTACTTCGCTGGACTGAACCTGTTCACGCCCAACGCACGCCACACCGAGATGACCTGCATGATGCTCGACGTCAGCCGGCCGTACTGGTCGTCAACCGGGCAGAGGATCCCTCGTCACACCGCGGCGATGGTCTACGATCGAAGACAGCTGCACCACGCGGCAAAGACAGCACCACAAGCCGCTGATACCGACTTGTCTCTCAAAGAGCTTCTCGCTCACGAAGCTCCCGCCGGCCTGCCGACCGAGAACGTGGCCGCGACCCGGCAGATCGGCCTCGCCCCACCCATGGCTCCGCAGCACCAGGTTCCCGAGGAGCTGCGGCACCTGGCCTTCTGGCGCCTGGATGAAGAAGATGTCGCCATTCGCCCCGGCAACGAGCCGGCACCGCGCCATCGCCTCCAAGTGGTCTATGACCGGCGCATTTACAATCCGGACGGCACCCCCAAGAACATGCTCCCTGACTTCAGCGCGGGCGAGGAACGGGACTTCTCCTGGGTCATCGATATCCGAGATCTCAGTCGCGAGATCGGCGTGCAGCGCGCCACCGCCGATCCTGACATAGTGTCCGAGTCACCGCAGCTGAACCTTGTCGCCAGCCGTGTAGCGCTGACCGTCGGCGAGCTCTCGACGAAACGACTGGTCGGCAACAAGGATGGTATCTACGCCTATGAGTTCCGCTCCCTGGGTGAACCGGACACCCGCGTTGGCCAGCGCCAGGCAGTCGCAGAGATCGCCGAATGCCAAACGGTGATCGACGCTGACTCGGTCACCCTCACGGCGACCCCCTTCGGTGGCGGCGCTCAGCGCTCGATCGAGCTGGCACCGAGCAACGCGGCCGACCCGCACGTCCACATCGGCTTCATGAACTACCCCTTGCACGAGGGCTGCTGCGAGGACGGCGTGGGCATCAACGACCTGGAACTCTACTACGAGTTGCTGCGCACCCGACCACCGATCCGGCGCCGGCCGGTGGCGCACCGGATGGCGCAGAAGGTCACGCAGGGGCCTGAGCAACCGACCCCGCCCATCCTCGACTGGATGTACGAGCGCAAGTGGGTCACGGGTGACCTGCAACACAGGAGCCAGCTAGACATCTGCCCCCTCGGCCAGGGCCCCGGCGGCGGCGACTGAGGGCTCGACCCGCTGCGAGCTCAGGTCCCGACACCGCCATCGGCGCGGACACCGGTGGCAGCCAACTCATCGGCACGCTGCTTGGAGGTCGCAGCCTCGGTCGCGGCGGCTTCGGCGTCCCACTGGCCCAACGGCGCGACCCAGCCCTGGAGGTTGCGCAGGAGGACGTCAGTGAGCATGTCGAGGTGGTCGGGCCGAGCGTTGAGCGCCGGCAAGTAGCGGAAACGCTCACCGTTGCCCCCGGCTTCTTCGAAGAACTCACGATTCTGAACGTCGATCTCTTCGATCGTTTCGAGACAGTCGGCCGAGAAGCCGGGACACACGACGTCGACACTGCCAACGCCAGCCTTACCGAGCGCGCGGATGGTCTCGTCCGTGTAGGGCTTGATCCACTCCTCACGACCGAAGCGAGACTGGAAGCTGACCACGTAGCGCTCACGCTCCAGGCCCAGATGCTCGGCGACCAAACGCGCGGTCTTGTGACACTCGCAGTGGTACGGATCGCCATTGCGGAAGTAGCGCTCCGGGATGCCGTGGAAGGAAAAGACTAGCTTCTCCGGTGCCTGACTCTGCTCCCAGACTTCGCGGATACTGGACGCCAGCGCGCGAACATAGCCGGGCTCGTCATGGTAGTGGTGGATGGTGCGCAGCTCCGGAATCCATCGCCAGCGCATCAGCTCTGTAGCAACGGCGTCAAAGGTGGAGGCGGTAGTCGCGGCGGCGTACTGCGGGTACAGCGGCAGCAGTAAGATGCGCCGACACCCCTTGTCCCGCAGCTCGCGCAGACCGCTGGCGATCGACGGATTGCCGTAGCGCATCGCGTAGGCAACGTGGAATGGGCTGCCGACCGCCTTGCGCAGACGCTCCTCCATGCCTTCCGCCTGTTGCCGCGTGATCACCAAGAGCGGCGATCCCTCATCCGTCCAAACCGTCTCGTAGGCCTCAGCGGACGCCTTTGGGCGCGTGGTGAGGACGAAGCAGTTGAGGATGATCTGCCACAGCCAGCGTGGTAGCTCGATCACTCGGGGATCCGACAAGAACTCACGCAGATAGGGACGAAGGGCCTTCGAGGTCGGAGCGTCGGGTGTACCTAGGTTGGTGACCAGGATGCCGACCGCGGGGATCTCGCCGTGCTGGAAGTTGGCTTCGCCGATGTACTGAACGCTCATTCGTTGGGGCTCCCGGGCAAGAGATGAGTGTAGACGGTCGGCGTGGCATTCGCTGGCCTGCGCGACTCGGTTTCAGCCGCCGTGTCCTTCGAGCACAGACGCTGCGTAGACGCACTGCTTGGATGTCAGCCGCGGCTGCGAGAGAGGCGCTGCAGACTGAGCCGCAGCACTTCGTGAAAGGCGGCTTCCGGCGTCTCGCGGCGCGCTTCCTGGACGGCACGTTCGGCCACCTGCGGTTTGTAGCCCAGATTGACCAGTGCCGAGACCAGGTCGGCGTCGCGCGGCGAGGACGGCACCTGGGTGACCGGCGTACCCGCCAGCTGGGCTGCCAAGTCGGCAACCTTGTCGCGCAATTCGAGCACCAGTCTCTGGGCCGTCTTCTTGCCGACGCCCGGCGTGCGCGACAGTTGCACGATATCGGCGCCGGCAATAGCGGCGACACGTTCCTCGATCGGACCACCGGACAGGATGGCGCGAGCCAATCGCGGCCCGATGCCGCTAACCTGGATCAGCCGCTCGAAGAGGGTGCGCTCGGCCTCCTGCCAAAAGCCAAAGAGGGTGATGCCGTCGTCACGCAGGTGCGTGTGGATGTGCAGGGCGATCGGTTCAGCCGGATCGGCACCCTGGATCTCAGAATAGGTGGTGAGCGAGACGTGGACGTCGTAGCCAACTCCGTTGACGTCCAGCAGGACGCGCTCGGGCGAGTGGCTGAGCAACATGCCACGCAGATAGCCGATCATCAGGGGCCTTCAGGAGACTCCGGCTCAGCCCTCGCTGCCGTCGTCGAGCACTCCGGCGTCCTGCACCACCTGCGGATGGTACTGAACGTTCAGCTGCCGGCGACGGTGCTCGACGAAGGCGTTGAGCGCGCGCTGATACTTCTGGGTCTCCAGCGTGCTGCGGATCTGGTCGCGCTCCTGCACCAGTTGCTCGTCCGTGCCACGCTGGCGCTCGGCCACCTCGAAGAGAGTGCCCCCCAGCGGATACTCGAACGGACCACCGATGTCGCCCTGGTCGAGAGTCATCGCCTGAGCCACCACCTGATCCCCGGCCGGACCCAATTCGACAATGGTGCCGTTGCGGTTCAGCTCGTCACTCTCCTTGACCTCGACGCCAAGCTCACCGGCCAAGGCGTCGAGAGTCAGGCTGCCATCAGCCAACTGGGTGCGTGCCTGCTCGAGACGTGCCAGCGCCAGCTGACGCTGTTGCTGCTGACGCACTTCCTGCGTCACCTGCGCCCGCACCTCGTCCAGTGACGGAATTCTCGAGGGCAGGATCTCGTCCAGGCGGACGATCACCCAGCCGCGCGGCACCTTGACCGGCTCGGACAAGTCACCGGCCGACTCCAGCTCGAAGGCGGCCTGAGAGAAGGGACCGGAGCGGCCGAAACCGGGCACCGGCGTCGTGCTGTCGAAGGGCTGAGTCGTGGCGAAGGTCACCGCCGGGTCCGCCTCGGCGAGGCTGCTCAGACCTTGCCCATCGGCACTATCATCCGAACTGGCACTCGGCAGTTCGTTGACCTTGGCCAGCAGTTCTCCCGCCCGCTGCTCGGCCAGATCCTCGGCCTGCTCGATGCGCAAGCGGCTGAGAATGGCACCGCGCAGCGCGTCGTCGAGCGCCTGCAAGCCGGGCGGCAGCTTCTCCATGACTTGCAGCAGGTGGACACCGAAGGGCGTCTCGATCGGCCCGGCCAGCTGGCCCGGCTCGGTGGAGAAGGCGGCGTCCTCGAACTCGGGCACCATGCGGCCACGGCCGAAGAAACCGAGATCACCTCCCTGGGCCTTGGTTCCGGTGTCTTCGGAAAGCTCGGTGGCCAACGCGGCGAAATCCTCTCCCTGCTCGACGCGCTGGCGTGCCTGCTCGAGGAGAGCTCGCGCGTCTTCGACGCTGCGCTGATCGGTGCGTAGCAGAATGTGGCGCGCCCGCACCTGCTCTTCGCTGCGTGTGAATTCGGTCGGATTCTGGTCGTAGTACGACTGGACATCCTCATCGCTTGGCGAAACGCTGCCACGCAGCTGCGCGGTGTCGACCATCAAGTACGAGGCAACGCGTTGCTCGGGCAGGCGGTAGTCTTCGGCATTGGCTTCGAAGTGAGCGGCGACCTGATCCTCGGCTGGGTTTGCCTGATCAGCAAACTGCAAGCTCGGCAGCATCACGTAGCGGACCTTGGCGCGCTCGACCCGATCCCGAAAGCTGTCTTCGATCTCCTGTTCGGAGATGAAAACGGTGCTCTGCAGGGACGTCTGAAGCTTTTCCGTCAGCAGACGGTCACGCATCCACTCTTCGAAGGCAGCAGGACCCGCATAGCCGAAACGGCGCAGCATGCGTGCGTACTCGTCCGACCCAAGGAATCGCCCATCTTCGTCCCGGAAGGCATCGAAGTCGAGGATGGCGTCGCGCACTTCGCCGTCCGTGACCTTGAGACCGAGCCGGCGCGCTTCGTCTTGCACGATGGCGCGATTGAACGCCGTCTCGAGCGCCCGCAGGCGCAAGCCTTCGGCGACCTCGGGCGTGAAGCCCTCGCCCAGGATCTGCCGGTACTGAGTCTCCTGGTCACGATACTCTCGCTCGTAATCCGCGAAGGAAACCTCGATTCCGCCACCCCAGGCCGCGACGTTGCCGCCACCGGCACCCATAACGTACGGGAGTACTTCTAGAAAAACGATACCGACGAAGGCCGCGATGACGACCCAGAGAACCCAGCTCAGTGAGCGCAGATTTTCGCGAAACATCTTCAGCATGGTGAAATTGTCCTTTCGCTGCCTTGATATGCTGCCCAGGAGGATCCGCGCGGGCGGCTGAGGAACGGGGAGTGTACCAACAGCTCCGCAACCGGGCAAGCTATGCTATCGTTTCAGCCTTAGTACGCGACCCTTCGGACCGCTTCGAGCAGTAGCCAGTGAGCCGTCAGCCGTGAACAACCCAGCGCCCAGACGCGACGAGTGGATCAGTATCTCGATCGAGGCCCTGCGGGGCTGGATCGTCTTCTGCGTCATCACCGCAGTTTCCGTGATCGGCTTCTTCGGCTGGCGCATGTGGGAACAGTACAGCGTCGAGCGCGAGGCCGAATCGGTAGTGGAAGAAGCGCGCGGCTTGCTGCAGCGGGTGGACCGACAGCAAGAGGGGGACATCAACCTCTACCGAGAACGCCGGGAAGATGCCCGCGACACTCTGGGACGCGCCCGCGAGAGTCTGGCTGCCAGCGAGTTCGATGGCGCCGTACAGCAAGGCCGAGTCGCCATCGACCTGCTGTCGTCGATCCTCAACGAACTGCAGGACCAGGGCTTGATGGGCGACGCCCACTTCTTCAACGTCACCGGCACCGTCGAGTTTCGGCGCGGCGAGTCGGGCGACTGGGAGGAAGCCCGAACGCGAGTCAGCTTGCGCGACGGCTACTACGTGCGCACCTCCGGTGGCGGCTCGGCCGAAGTGATGTTCTCGGACGGCACCCTCTATCGAGTGCGCCCGAACACGCTGGTGCAGATCAACCGTGGCCGTAGCGCCGGCGAGGGCAAGACGATTCAGATGCAGTACGGCTCACTGGACCTGTCGACCGCGCAGCGTGCCAGCCGCGTCCAGACACCGGGGGCCTCCGCCCAGGTACAGCAGTCGTCCAGCGCCACGGTGAGCTACGACGAAGGCTCCCGACGTGGCCGCTTCGCCGCGTACAGTGGCGGCCTGACCGTGCGTAGCGGCCAGAGCAGCCGCGAAGTAACCGCCATGCAAGAGGTCAATCAGAGCGGCGAGCAGCTGTCCGAGCCCAAGCGACTACCACGCTCGCCGGACCTGGCTTCGCCGCGCGACAATTACGAAGTCGAGCTGCAACCGGACGGCCGCCTAGTGCTGTCCTGGGAACCGGTCTACGGCGCACGACGCTACGTTTTGCAGGTATCGCGCCAGCGCCTGTTCGCGGATAACATCATCGAAGACAACGAGCGCACGACGCCGCGCGCGACCCTCGGCCTACGCAACGAGGGCAGTTTCCTCTGGCGCGTCGCGGCGGTCGATGCCAGCGGCAGCCGCGGCCCCTGGAGCGCTGTGCGCAAGTTCCGCGTCACCTCCGAGACGGGCCGGCGTGGCGAGGACACCGAGCCGCCGGAGCTCGTCATCTCCTCGACCCAACAGTACGGCAGCATCTACATCATCGAGGGACGCACCGAACCCGGCGCCGAGCTGACAGTCCGCGGCGAGGTCACCCAGGTGAACGCGGACGGCTCCTTCCAGTCGACCCTGCAGCTCTTCGACGAAGGCTGGAACTTCGTCGAGATTCGTGCAAAAGACTCTTATGGCAACGAGACGGTGCGGCCCGTGCGGCTGTACGTCGACAGCATATGACCGCCGCCCACCCTAGTACCGCCAGCTGCAGGGCTGCGAGCCGCTGTACTCCCCGGGATCCTTCTCCAGGCAACAGCGAGTTCACCGCCATCCACCCACTCCTCGAACTCTCGAAGCGATATACCGGCTCGGCCGGTTCGCCGGAACGTGTGACACCTCTATGATCGGACCGATTCTCCGCTACTTCTCCAAGGACCTGGCCATTGACCTGGGCACCGCCAATACTCTCGTGTTCACCCGCCAGGACGGCATCGTGGTGCGCGAACCCTCGGTGGTGGTGATCAACAAACTGACCAACAAGGTCGAAGCCGTGGGCAACGAAGCCAAGCGCATGCTCGGTCGTACGCCCGGAAACATCGAGTCGATCCGGCCCATGAAGGACGGTGTCATCGCCGACTTCGAGGTCACCGAGACGATGCTGCAGCACTTCATCCGCAAGGCGCACGGCCGCAGTATCTCGGTACGACCGCGGATCATCATCGGCGTGCCTTCCGAAATCACCCAAGTGGAAAAGCGGGCGGTCAAGGACTCTGCGCTCCGCGCCGGTGCTTCCGAGGTGTACCTCGTGGAGCAAGCGATGATGGCGGCGATCGGCGCCGGCCTGCCAATCACCGAACCGTCGGGCAACATGATCGTCGATATCGGCGGCGGCACCACGGATGTCGCCGTCATCTCGCTCGCCGGCACCGTCTACAGCCGCTCCGTGCGAGTCGCTGGCAACGAGCTGGACGAGGCGATCATTCAGCACCTCAAGCGCAAGTACAACCTGCTGATTGGCGAGCGCACCGCCGAGATGGTGAAGATGGAGATCGGCTCCGCCTTCGCCCAGCCTGAGCCGCTGAGCATGGAAATCAAGGGCCGCGACCTCGTTGAAGGTGTGCCCAAGACCTTGACCATCACCGACGAAGAGATCCGCGAGGCGCTGGCCGAGCCGATCACCACCATCGTCGAGGCGGTACGGCAGGCCCTGGAGCGAACGCCGCCGGAACTCTCCGCCGACATCATGGACAAGGGCATCGTCCTGTCCGGCGGCGGCGCCTTACTGCGTGGCCTGGACCAGCGCTTGCGCGAAGAGACCGGCCTGCCTGTGCTCGCAGCGGAGGATCCGCTGGCCTCGGTCGTCCTGGGAACCGGCAAGCTCCTGTACGACATGGAGCTGCTTCGCAAGGTCTCGATTCCCTAGGCCTGCGCGAGCGTGAGCGAACGACGCATCGTCTGGCTGCTGTTGTTCGTTGTTCTAGGTCAGCTGATTCTGCTCGCAGGACAGGTACCGGCAGAAGACGGAGAACAGAGCCAGCTGGCAGCCGGGGCGTTATGGCTGGTCGGTCCCGTGGCTAGCCTAGTGGCGGGTAGCGTCGCTTTCCTGAACGAGTTCGCGGAGACGCTGCAGGACCGCGGGGCGCTGATTGCCGACAACCGGCGCCTGCACGAGGAGAACCGCGACCTGCGCCAGCAGCTGCAAAGCTACGGTGACATGGAGGTGCAGTTGCGTCGCATGGCGACCGCGGTCTCCTACTCGGCACCGCGCGGCACGCGGCCGGTTGCAGCCGACATCGTCTACGCTGACTACGCCTCGTGGGTGCGCACACTGCTCATCTTCGCCCCAGCACCGGCGGTGCAATTGAACCAAGCCGTGGTGGCACCGGACGGCCTGGTGGGACGCATCATCGTGCGCAGCGGTGAATACGCCAAGGTGCAGCTGATCACCGACCGCTCCGCTGGCGTCGGCGCGACGCTCGCTGGCGTACGGCGCCAGGGTCTGGTGCGCGGCACGGACAGCGGGGAGCTGGAGATGGTCTACGTCCCGCAGCAAGCCCAGGTGCAGGTGGGCGAGCGCGTCGTGACCTCCGGCATCGACGGCGTGTTTCCGCGCGGCCTCGAGATCGGGACGGTGATCGATGTCCAGACCACCGCTGGCGGTCTCTTCCACGAGATCCGTGTGCAGCCAGCCGTCGACCTACAGTCCCTCGACCAGGTATACGTGCTGACTCAGGCGCAGATTCCTGAAGACCTCCTGGAGCCGCCCCAGTGAGCGAGACGCGACCATGAGCGTACGCGGCTTCCTCGCGGCGACGGTGGGCGCGCTGCTGCTGCAATTGATCCTGGTCACCTGGGTGCCCGGTGCCGCCGGCCGCGTCGACTTCCTGCTGGTGGCGATGATCGCCTACGCACTGACTGGCAACAGCCTCGGAGCCCTGCTCGCGGGCATGTTCTGCGGCCTCCTCAGCGATGCACTGAGCGGCGCGCCCTACGGCCTGTTCGGCATCGCTGATACGATCGTGGGCTACAGTGTGGCGCAGGTCGCTCAGCGACTCGACACGCAACGTCCTGGGGCTTTGCTACTCGTCTTTGGCGGTGCCGCCGCGCTGCAACAGAGCATGCTGATGCTGCTGGAATTGCTGGTGATGCCGCGACCGGCACTGCCGCACCCCATGACTCTCGCAGCCCTGGTCGTCAGCACCGCTGTCCTCGGTCCCGTACTCAAGGCGCTGCGGGAATCGCTGGCGCGGCGCGCCCGCCTGCGACGTTTGCGGCGCCCGAAGCCTCACCTCTGAGGGCTCCCCTGGAGGTGAGCTCGGCAGGAACCATCAACGAACGTATCCGCATCGGAGGCACATGATCAGCGCTCTGGAAGACAGCGAAGTCCGCGAGAAGCGGCATCTGCTGGTGCTGCGCACGCGCCTTCTGATGGGTGGTGCCTTGCTGCTCCTGGGCATCGTCGCGAGCGCCTTTTGGGTGGTGCAGATTGTCGGCGGCGAGGAGTACCTGGCGATGGCCGAGAACAATCGGCTGCGCAAGCGCTCCGTCGAAGCGGTACGAGGCCTCATCTACGACCGCAACAACAAGCTCTTGGTGGCGAACATCCCGAGCTACGAGCTGCAGCTCAACCGCGTACGCGTACGCGACCCGCAGCTGTCCCTCGAGTACGCGGCCGACATACTCGGGCGCAGCACCGAGGAACTCCAGCGCAGTCTGCAGCGGCACCAGGGAAGCCCACCTTTCCGGCCGGTCCGCCTGGTCAGCGACATCGAGTTCGCACACGTGGCCCACTTCGCCGTCACGGCTTTCGAGCATCCGGAGTTCGAAGTGACGGTCGGCAGCCAGCGCTCCTATCGAGAGGGCTCAGGCACGGCGCACGTGCTCGGCTACCTCGGCGAAGTGACCGAACGCGAACTGCGGGACGGCGGCTGGAAGGTCGGCGACCTGGTCGGTCGCCGCGGACTGGAGCGGCACTACGACCAGGCACTGCGTGGCCGGAGCGGCCAACGCATCGTGGTGGTCGATAGCCGGGGCCGCGCGGTAGAGCAACACGCCGTCGAGGCGGCCTTGCCTGGCAACGACTTGGTGACCACGCTGGACCTCGACTTGCAGCGTGCGGCCGAGGCTCAACTCGAAGGCAAGGTCGGCGCGGTGGTGGCTCTCGAACCAGCTACGGGCGCGATTCTGGCCATGGTGTCTTCGCCCTCCTACGACCCGAACCTGTTCATCCGGCGGCTGGCACCGGAAGAGTGGCAACGGCTGCTCGATCACCCACACGACCCGCTGCAGAATCGTGCCATTCAGACCACCAATGCCCCGGGCTCGGTATTCAAGATTGTGGTGGCCCTGGCCGGTCTCGAAGCCGGCCTGATCGACGCGCAGCATCGGGTGTTCTGCAACGGCGCCGTAACGCTCTACGATCATCGTTTCCGCTGCTGGACGCGCGGCGGCCACGGCTGGACCAACCTCGAAGAGGCGCTCGAGCGCTCGTGTGACGTCTACTTCTACCACCTGGGACAGCGTCTCGGCATCCAGGCGATCGCCGACAAGGCTCGCGAGTTTGGCTACGGTAGATCCACCGGCATCGACCTCGACGGCGAGAACCCGGGATTGGTTCCCGACCCCCGATGGGCCCTCGAGAAACGGGGCAGCCGCTGGTTCGCCGGGGAGACGATCTCGGTTGCGATCGGTCAGGGTCCGCTCCTGGCCACGCCGCTGCAAGTGGCCGTCATGATGTCGGCCGTGGCCAACGGTGGCACCCTGGTGCAGCCGCACTTGGTGGCCCCCGACAGCCTTCCACCACAGCGCCGCGTACAACTCCCGCCGGATCACCTGGAACTCATACGCCGGAGCCTCAGGCGCGTCGTCCAAGGGCGCAACGGCACCGGACACCTGGCGGCTCTGCCTGGAATCGAGGTCGCCGGCAAGACCAGCACGGTTCAGGTGATCAACCAGAAGACCTGGACGGAGAGCGACTCACTGCCCTTCGAACTGCGCGATCACGCCTGGTTCGCGGCCTACGCACCGGCGCAGAACCCAGAGCTGGTCGTCGTCGCCTTCGTCGAACACGGTGGTGCCGGCTCCCGAGCCGCCGCGCCGATTGCCCGAGCCCTGTATGAAGTCTACTTCCGCGCTCGCCTTCGGGCTGAGCACACGCCCTGAATCCCGCGGCGCACTGCGCCTGTTCACCAGTGTCGACTGGACACTGTTGGGCAGTGCCTTGCTCCTCGCGCTGATCGGCCTGGCGACGATTCACAGCGCCAGCACGGAGCTGGCCGTCAATTACCTGCCGCGACAGGTGATCTGGTTGCTGCTCGGCGTGGTGGCCATGATCCTGGCTGCCAGCCTGGACACCGAGGAGTTGGTGCGCTGGTCACCGTTCTTCTATGGCCTCGGCATCCTGAGCCTGATCTCGGTACACATCTTCGGCTACGAAGCCGGCGGTGCGCAGAGTCGGATCGCCATCGGCAGCGTGAGCGTACAGCCATCGGAATTCGCCAAGCTGGCCACTGCCCTGCTGCTGGCACACTACCTCGGTAGCTTCAACCGCTCCTTCCTCGGCCTGCGCCACCTGTTCATCGCCGCGGCCATCGTCGCCCTACCGGTACTGCTGGTAGCAGCCGAACCAGACCAGGGCAGCGCCGCCATGTTCCTGCCCATGGTCGCCGGAATGCTGCTGGTAGCGGGTGTACGCAAGCGTACCCTGATCGCCGTCGGCCTGCTGGCCATGGTCCTCGGCGCGGGCATCTGGAGCTTCGGCATGCGTGACTACCAGCGTCAGCGTGTCCTCACCTTCCTGCAGCCCGGCAGCGACCCTCTGGGAGCCGGCTACCAGGTTCGCCAGAGCCAGATTGCGGTCGGCTCGGGCGGGCTCGCAGGACGCGGTTACAAACAGGGCACACAGAGTCAGCTGCGCTTCTTGCCGGCCCGGCATACCGACTTCGTGTTCGCGGTCTTGGCCGAAGAGTGGGGCTTCGTCGGCGTGACCACGACACTGAGTCTGTACGGCTTGTTCATCGTCAGCGCCTCTCGCATCGCGACGCGCGCGCGTAGTCGCAGTGCCACCCTGCTGGTCATTGGTTTGACCGGCCTGCTCGCGTTTCATGCGCTCTACAACACGGCCATGGTCGTCGGCCTGGTGCCGATCACCGGTATTCCTCTACCCTTTCTCTCGTATGGAGGCTCGTTTACCCTGATGTGCTTCGTCATTACCGGATTGATTCTAGGTGTCGATCTGCGACGGTATGTCAACCGCTGAGCACCCGATCACGGACCGTCGAGGCTGACGTTCCTTCGGGATGCTCGAAACTACCGCTCGAACGAAGTACACTGCCAACCTCCGATCTACTGCGACGCCCCGAAACCCCCGTTCTTGGAACCCCCTGTGACCGTAAACAAGAAACTTCTGATTGAAACCCACAGGCACCAGACGCGTGCGGCGGTGCTGGAAGACGACATCCTGACGGAACTGCTGGTCGAGCGACCGCGCGAGCGCGGCCTGGTGGGGAATGTCTACAAGGGTCGCGTCACCCGCGTCCTGCCGGGTATGGAGGCCGCCTTCGTCAATATCGGCCTCGACCGCGATGCCTTCCTCTATGCCGGTGATGTGGTGGATGACTCCGACGACTCTCCGCACGACGAGACCGCCTTCAACCTGGGCAATTTGCCGTCCAAGCCGGGCCCCACGGCGCCGATCGATCAGCTGCTCAAGAACGGGCAGGAACTGCTCGTGCAGGTGCTCAAGGATCCACTGCCCAACAAGGGCGCTCGGATCACCACCCACATCACGCTGCCAGGACGCTACCTCGTCTACTTGCCCACCATGCGCCACTTTGCGGTGTCGCGACGCATCGACGACGAGGCGGAGCGCCTACGCCTGCTGGAGCTGATCCAGAGCCTGCCCGTCGTCAGTGGCGGCCTGATCGTGCGCACCGTGGGCGAAGACCGTGGGCGCGAGGACTTCGAAGTCGACCTGGCTTACCTGCAACGCCTCTGGCAGTCCCTGACGCACAAGGCCACCGACGCGAGCGCGCCGAGCCTGCTGCACAGCGATCTCGGCCTGCCGCTACGCGTGGTGCGCGACATCTTCAGCGCCGAGTTCTCGATGCTGTGGACCGAAGACGAAGACACCTACGAGCGCATCGTCGAGTTCCTCAGCACGGTCCAGCCGTCGCTGGTCGAGCGCGTACGCCTGTACCGCAAGCAAGAACCTCTCTTCCGCCGCTATCAGGTCGACGAAGAGATGGAAGCGGCTCTGCAGAGCAAGGTCTGGCTGAAGTCGGGCGGCTACATCGTGATCCATCCGACCGAAGCCCTGGTCGCGATTGACGTCAACACCGGCCGCTTCGTCGGCAACAGTGACTTCGAGGACACCGTGGTGCGCACCAACCTGGAGGCGATCAAGGAGGTCGTGCGCCAGATCCGCCTGCGCGACCTCGGTGGCATCATTGTGTTGGACTTGATCGACATGCTCGAGCAGGAGCACAAGGATCAGGTTTTCGAGGCCCTCACCGAGGAGTTGAAGCGCGACCGGGCGAAGAACAAGATGCTGCCCATCTCGGAGTTCGGACTGGTGGAGCTGACGCGCAAGCGTAGCCGCACCAACCTGGCCCGCCTGATGACACAACCATGCCCCTACTGCCGGGGCAGCGGCCGCATCTACGCCACCGCCACCGTTTGCCTCGACCTGCGTAACGAGCTCCTGGAGCGCAGCTACCGCCCCCGCCGCGGCAAGGTGGTCCTGCGCTTGCACCCGGACATTGCCCAAGCCCTCGAAGGCGACGAGATCGCCATTCTCGATGAGCTCGAGGAAGTCCTCGGCGAGCGCCCCGTCCTGCAGCCGGACTCGTCGCTGCACCGTGAGCAATACCGGATTTCCGGCATCTGAACCTCTTCCATGACGCGGTCCATGAGTACGACGGCGAGAAGCGAGCGCTTCAACTTCGGCGACCTGCGGGGCGAGGTACTCCCAGCAGGCCTCCCTCCAGACGTTCCACTGACCCAGCTGGAGCCCGCGCTGCGCCGCGTGCTGGACCCCGGGTCGGCCGAGAAGACGCTGCACTGGGGCCGCAACTACATCTACCGCTCACGACTGACCGGCGCACCGGATGCTGCCGCCGACCAGGAAGGCAGCGGCTCGAGGGTGGTGGTCAAACAGTTCCGAGCTGAGACAGGCTGGAAGGGCTTGCGGCGCCGCTGGACCGGTACCAAGGCAGAGCTCAGCTGGCGCATGGCGCGCGCCTTTGCCGACGCAGGTATCCCGACCGCTGAACCCGTGCTCCTGGCCGAGTCCACCACCGCGGGTGGGCCTGGCTTCTTCGTCACTCGCGACCTCGGAGACGTGCTCGAAGCTCGCTACTTGCTACGCGCCGTCAACGCCGGCACGGCGGACGAGGACTTTCCGCAGGTCGATGTCGGAACTTTTCTTGACAACCTCGGCGCCCTGCTACGGCGTATGCACGAGGCCGGCCTGTGGCACCGAGACTTGTCGATCGGCAACGTGCTGCTGGGCAACCACCCGGAAGGGACGAGTAGCGCGACGCTCTACATCATCGACCTCAACCGAGCCCGCCAGCGGCGCCGGCTCACGCTGGCACAGCGCACGAGCGACTTGTGCCGCCTGGCGCTGGAACGCCCCGAGCACCAGGGGCGCTTTCTGCGCGCCTATTGGGGTGAGCCGACGACGGTGCAGCGGTTCGCCTATCAACTCTATCGCCGCTCGTTTCTCGGCCGCATCGGAGCCAAGAAGCAGATCCGAGGCGGGCTGCGCAGCTTCTTCGACCTGTTCCGGCGGCGCACCGCGCACGCCCACATTCCGCCAGCACCGGAGGGTGCCTCGGCGCGCGACAAGATCGTCTGGGACACCCTCTCCGACCAGCCACACCAGCACGCCGGACGCTGGGAGAAACTGGGCGTGCGTCTCGGTGACTTCGGCTCACACGCCGTCAACGCCGTCTGTGTCGCCCTCGCCTTGCCCGCTATCTGGCGACGCTACCGCCACTTGCAGCGCCGGCTCCAAGAGCCCTCCGCGGACGGCGACTCGAGTTTCACTGCTGGCATCGGCGTCTGCCTGCGCCCCTGGCCGGAACATCCGCAAGAGCTCCTGTCCGCGGTCGACGACCTGGGCGTGCGCAAGCTGCTGCTGCGCCTGCACCCCTGGGATGACAAGCACGACGCCGAACTAGAGCTGGCTGCAGAGCTCTATCGCCGCGGCTACGAGCTCGCCTTCGCGCTGCCGCAGAATCGCGAGCTGGTGCGCGACTCGGCACGCTGGCGTACCTCCATCGAACGCCTGGGCCGCGCCTTCCGCCCCTATGGTCGCCACTTCCAGGTCGGCCAGGCCGTCAATCGCAGCAAGTGGGGGATCTGGAGCTACCGTGAATACATCCGGCTGTATCAGATCGCTGCCGAGGTCTTGCGGGGCATGGATGTGGAGTTCCCCGAACCGGTCGAGCTGATGGGGCCGGCAGTCATCGACTTCGAGTACCACGCCACCGCCGCACTGCTACGCCAGAAGGCGCCCGGTTTCGCCTTCGACATCGTTTCGTCACTGCTCTATGTCGACCGTCGTGGCGCACCGGAGAACCGCCAGGTCGGTCTCGACACCGTCGACAAGGTGGTTCTGCTCAAAGCGGTCGCGGATTGTGGCCGCAACGTACGCCAAGGGCCAACCGGCGCGCGCAGCTGGATCACCGAAGTGAACTGGCCACTGTGGGAAGGCCCACACTCTCCTGCCGGCAAGGAAGTCTCGGTCGACGAAGAGAGCCAGGCCAACTTCCTAGTGCGCTACTACATCCTGGCCCTGGCGACCGGCATGGCCGAGCGCGTCTACTGGTGGCAGATCGCCGCCAAGGGCTACGGCCTGATCGATCCGTCTGAGCGACGTCGGCGACCGGCGTTCCATGCCCTGGCCACGCTGCACCGGCAACTCGAAGGCCTGGCATGCACTGGCCCGCTGCCAGCACCACCCGATGCCCGCCTCTATGGCTTCCGGCGCCGCGCAGACGGCAACTCGGAACAGAAACGGCAACCGGACATGATCGTCGGTTGGAGTGTGCTCTCGGACGGAGCCGTCAGCGTCGAGTTACCGTGCTCTCCCCCCCGTATTCTCGACCGTGACGGCGAGGAGCTGGACGTTCCGGGCGACGCGCGGCAGAGCCTACGCTCCGCTCCGCGCTACTTCTGCTTCGACTAGTCGAGGTCGAACGGCCGCCGGGGAGGTCCGTCGTCCGGATCTTCCTCAGCCCGCTTCAACGCCTCCTGAAATTTCTCCTCCAGGAGGCGGTCCCGGTCCTTGAGCGCCGCGAACTCTTGATCGAACAGGGCTTCCGCGCGTTGTTTCGAGTGGTCCAGATCCGCCAACAGCTCGTCGAAGTCATGACCGCCCGCCAACGGATCCTTGGGCTTGCGGTGGCGCAGCACTTGACCGGTCGCCGCGTCGACCAGGATCTCCGTCTGGCATTCAGGGCAGAGTACGGTGAAGGTTCCATCCTTGGCCATGGCCCATATTCTACGCGATCCCGGGCGCTGTTCGGGCTCACTGACTCCCACGTCCGTTCTCTGTCGACACGATGCGCCTGCGCACAAGATCGTCAGTCTGCTAACTTATGGGCGCCATGAGCGAGACACGCCCCATTGATCACACTTCCTTACCCAGCCGCGACGACGCCTGGGCGCTGCTGTGCGAGTACACCCAGAAACCAGGCCTGCGCAAGCACGCCCTCGCCGTCGAGACCGCAATGCGCGCCTACGCCCGCCGCTTCGACGCCGACGAGCACCTCTGGTGCCTCACTGGCCTGCTTCACGATTTCGACTACGAGCGCTGGCCAGCCCCGGAAGACCACCCGTACCGCGGCGTCGAGATCCTGCAGAGGCTCGGCTACCCAGAGGTGATGCGCACGGCCATCCTGGGGCACGCACCGTACACAGGCGTAGCCCGCGAGACCGATCTTGCCAAGGCTCTGTACGCCGTCGACGAGTTGAGCGGCTTCATGGTTGCAGTGGCGCTGATCAAGCCGAGCAAGAAGCTGGCGGACATCGACGTGCGTTCGGTCAAGAAGCGCTTCAAAGAGAAGGCGTTCGCGCGCGGGGTGCACCGCGAGGAAATCTTCCGCGGTGCCGAGGAACTGGGCGTCGAGCTGGACGACCATGTCGCTACGGTGCTCGAGGCGCTGCAAAGCAACGCCACGGAGCTGGGTCTGTGAGCGGCACCCCGTCGAGGCACGAGATCCCGGTACGCGATCGGTTGATCTTCGCCCTGGACGTACCGAACCGCGAGGAAGCACACCAGATCATCGACCTCCTGGGCGACAGTGTCCAGTTCTACAAGGTCGGCCTGGAGCTCTTCACGGCGGGTGTCGCCTTTGGTGTGATCGAGACCTTGCAGGCACGGGGCAAGAGGGTCTTTCTCGACCTCAAACTCTTCGACATTCCGCAGACCGTGGGTGCCGCCGTGCGCCAGCTGGGCGGACGGGGCATCGACCTGGTGACTGTGCACGCGGGCAACGAGGCGATCCTGCGCGCCGCCAGTCAAGCGGCGATCGAAACCAGCGGCGGCAAGCTGGGCATCCTCGCCGTCACTGTGCTCACGAGCATTGCCGCGGGTAGCGAAGAAGAGGTGCAAAGCTTGGTCGTGCAGCGGGCCCGGCAAGCGCATGATCAGGGTTGTGCGGGGATCGTCGCGTCCGGGCTGGAGGCCTCCGCTGTGCGCGCCGAGCTCGGGGACGACCTGCTGATCGTGGTTCCTGGCATTCGACCCGCAAAGAATCGTCCCGCGGACGACCAGAAACGCACTGTAGATATAGAGGAGGCCTTCGCAAAGGGAGCCGACTACATCGTTGTCGGTCGCCCCATTCGAACCGCGGCACAGCCGCTCCAAGCTGCCGAAGCCATCCAAGCTCGGATCGCGGCGCACTTTCGACGCTGAGACGAGTTCGGGATGGCTGGGTGGCCGGTGGACGCTGGAGATGTCTGGACACGCCACGGCCGCAGTTCGACCTCTTCTCGCCACCATTCGACTTTCATCTGAGCAGCGTTTTGATCTGAGCTGGCACTGGAGGGACAGTCAACCATGCCGACCATGGGCCGCTACTGCAAGGCCTACCCGGTCGCGCAATTGCGCGGCTATCCGGGCTGGTGGGAGCGGGCAGAGAATATGCGCAGCGAGGCGGTGGAGCAGGACGGGCGCGAAGTGCGCCAGCGACGCCAGCTGCACGAGGAGTCTTTTCTCTACCTGCATGAGAACTACGTCGTGACCGACGGCATCTACCTGGACGAGAATGTGATCTTCGACGGTGTCACCGACGAGTGGAAGCTCTTTTGCCAGGAGCAGCTCGGTTTCCGGCTACCTGTCTTTGCCGCCAACCAACCTGCCCCCGACCCCGCAACGGACCCCTGACGACTCGAAGAGCTAGTCTTCGTGCCGCCAGCGGCGGTGCGGAGGATTCCGCAGCTGCTCGATGGAATTCGCGACGCTATAGGCAAGAAGACCGATCCCGGCCGCCACCGCGAGCGCCAGCTCCCAGGGATACGCTCGCCCCCACATCAGTGACGGCATGGCGATGCCGCTGGCAGCCAACGCGATCCAGATCTTGGAGCTGATGCGCCACATACTTCTCACCTGTGCCGAACTGCCAAAACCATCATTCGGCCGCTGGCTGCGTGGCGCCACGCCAGGCCTCGACCGGATTGCGCAACACGCCGATGCCCGAGACTTCGACCTCGACCTCGTCCCCATCTTGCAGCGGACCAACACCCGCCGGCGTCCCTGTCAGCACCAAGTCTCCGGGTTCCAGGGTCATCATGCGCGAGGTGTACACCAACAAGTCGAGCAGCGGAAACTCCATGTCGCGAACATGTCCGCGCTGGCGCTCGTCTCCGTTGACCCGCGTCACGACCTCGAGGTCGTCCAGGTCGGTCTCGCCCTCGACACAGACACGAATGGCCGGCCCGAGCGGACAGAAAGTATCGAAGGACTTACCCCGCGCAAAAGTGGCGTCCCGGCGTTGCAGGTCACGCGCGGTGACATCGCAGGCGCAGGTCACGCCAAAGATCGCCCGTGCGGCGGTGGCCGCATCCGCACGATGAAGGCGTCGGCCGATCACCAGTGCGATCTCACCTTCGAATTCGACGCGCTGGCTCTCCGGCGGCAGCACGATCGGGGCACGGTGACCAATCAGGGTCGACGGAGCCTTGAGGAAGAGTAGCGGCTCGTCCGGCATCGGGTTGTTCAGCTCGGTGGCGTGCGCCCGATAGTTGCGCCCGATACCGATGATCTTGCTTGGCATCACCGGCACCAGGTAGGCCGGACGCGGGTGGCGCACCACCTCGCCCAGACGCCACTCGGAAGGCGGCGTCTCGAACGGCTCGGACAGCAGGATACGCAACTCACCACCACTGCCTTCCGCCGCAATGTGCGCGGAGTCCTGCACAGCGTAGAGGCCTTCGGGACCCAGTCGATAGAGCAACATCGTCATTCGTCCTTGTGCTGAGGGTAGAACTCGAGCTGCGTGGCGGCCGGGGTCCCCGGATCGTTCAGCTGCTTGGTTACCCAGACGATCTGTCCAGTATGGTAGGCCATGTGTTCGACGGCGTGGAAGACGATGCCCAGTCCATTGCTGGCATAGCCCTGCTGTGAGCGGGCGGCGGTCAACTCAGCGTCGTCGACATCGTCCAGGATAGCCCGGCACCGGGTCACCACAGCCGTCAGTCGCTGCGCCAGTGCCTCCCTGCCCTCGTCACCCCGGCGGGTGAACTCGGCGGCACGATGACGCGCGTGTGCTTCCCCCGCCAAGCCGTCCAAAATCCAGGCGGTGAGATTGCCCTCCAGGTGCAACACCAGATTGCCCACCGAGTTGGCTCGGCTGGCGTCCGGACGCCACCAGATCTGCTCCTCGCTCAGGCGCTGCAGGCAGGCGGAGATCTTCTCGCTGTACTCTTGAAGATAGCGCCCAGCCAGCTCGGTGAAGCTATCGCAAGGGCCGAGGGAAAGCGCCGTACGGGGGAGCTCGGGCAAAGTCGCATTCACGATGCGCGGCACCTTACCACCGCGGCCCCGACCGCTGGAACACTCATCATGGGGATCCAGCCCCACGGAAGGGTGGCTGCAAGTGATCTACGAAGTAGCGCCGATGTGCTCTGAGCCAAAACTCCCGGCTGACGCCCTCCGGGATGTGTGTTTGTTCCGGCAGCAGCTGGAGATTGAAATGACGACCGGCTCGGATGAGAGCCTCGACCATCTTCATGGTGGTCGACAAGGTGACATTCACATCACTAGTCGAATGGATCAACAGCAGATGCCCCCGGAGCTGGTCGGCCAGGCGCAGATTCGATCCATATTCGTAGCCCTGCCGATTCTCCTCGACCAAGCCCATGTAGCCTTCGATGCCAGTAGCCTCGTGATCGTAGAGGTCGACCAGGGAATTAGTCGCGACGCCGACGTGGAAGACGTCAGGCTGCAGCAACAACGCCCGCAGGGTCATGTAACCGCCCCAGGAGCCACCGTAGATACCGACGCGGTCCAGATCGATGTACGACCGGTCGGCGGCCAGCTGGCGCAGGCTGGCTACGTGGTCCGGGATCTCGTGACGGCCGAAGTTGCGGTAGACGACATCCTGGAACGCTTTGCCGCGGCCGGGGGTGCCGCGGCCATCAACCAGAAAGATGACGAAACCTAGCTGGGCGAGCGCTTGCGTGTTGTGCAGGCGGTGGTCGTTGAAAGTGCGCGGCACCCAGGTGCTGAAGGGACCGTTGTAGATGTAATCGATGACGGGGTACTTGCGTGCAGGATCGAACGGATACGGCTTGAGTAGTACACCGAAGAGCTCGGTCTCCCCATCCGCGGCCAGCACTCGAAACTCCTCCGGTGGTTGCCAGCCCGCATCCTTCAGGGGCCTGATGTCGCTGCGCGTCAGTTCCAAGACCACGTGGCCGTCGACCTGGCGCAGCTCGCTACGCGAAGGTCGGGCAACTGTCGAGTGGGTATCGACAAAGTAGCGCAATGACGGAGCCAGGGAGACCTGGTGCGCACCGGTAGCCTTGGTCAGGCGTTGCCGGTCTCCACCAGAGAGGCGCACGCGGAGCAGGTGCTGGTCGTAGGGACGAGCGGCATCGTCACTCCCGAGGAAGTACACCCACCCGGTGCGCTCGTCAATGGCTTCTACCTTTTGCACGGGTAGCTGCCCGTGTGTCAACTGACGCAGTAGTCGGCCGTCGAGGCTATAGAGGTAGATGTGGTACCAGCCGTCGCGTTCCGACAGCCACAAGAAACGCTTGCCATCGGCCAGTGGAAAGAACATTCGGTGCTGCAGCTCGGTAATCAGCCGCAACGCGCCGATAAAGGTGTCCGCCGTTTCTTCCAGCACCGTACG
This sequence comes from uncultured bacterium, assembly GCA_965368975.1. Classification (GTDB taxonomy): domain Bacteria; phylum Acidobacteriota; class Thermoanaerobaculia; order Multivoradales; family JAHZIX01; genus CBDUPA01. The sequence goes on from CBDUPA010000009.1 coordinate 29,068, forward strand.
GACGGCCCCGGTCGCCGTGTGCGCCGCCAACAACTCCAACCGGCGGTAGGGGCGGTCGACGCGCAGCAGGAAGAATTCCGAGCTGTCTTGCGACCACTGCAGCGGGAAGATGTGGAAGTTGCGCGTGTCGCCCAGCTGGACCTCCAGGCGTCTCCCAGAATGGATGTCGAAGAAGTGCACCTCGCGCCGCGGCAGCAGCCCGCCAGCTTTGGGCATCGGTATCAAGTCGACCTTCTCGTGGACATCGAGCCAGCGCACCACCGGCACGCGGTGTACCCCCGTCTCGTCGACCTTGGTCACGGCCAGCCAGCGGCTGTTCGGCGCCCAGCGTGCCGTTTGCACATCCCAGGCGAACAGATCGGTGCCGTCCGCAGTCAGCGGACGCCCCTGCCCCTCGGTCCTCGGACGCAGAGACAGGTTCGGTCCAGACTCGCCCACTAGCCATCGACGGTCCGGTGATGGCTGCTCGTACACGCGCGGATAGGGGGCACGCTGCGACTGGCGCAGGAAGCGCGGCGTGGCCAGGTCGCGCAGGCGGGTCTGCGCCGCCGGCTCTTCGCGAACCGTATAGTCGTCCAGGCTGAGCAAGAAGACATGGCCGGAAAGTTCGAAGCGAGCCACGCGACCGTTCTCCAGCAAGTCGAAGGCGTCGAACGGCAGTCCCGCTTCGTTCCCAAGGTCGCCCACCAACGGCTCGAGTACACGGCGCAGACGAACCGAGTCGAAGATCTCCCGCCGCTCCCCACGCACCGCGTCGACCCAGTAGGCTGTCCGTTGCCCAGCGTGACCGGTCACGAACCAAAAGTGCGTATCGTCGACCCAGTGGGGTGCGATCTCGGCACAGGTCAAGGCCTCGAAACGAGCCATGTGCTCGGCGAAGAGCGCTTCGTACTCCGCCTCGTGCTCCTCGTACTGCCCCTCCAAATGCGGAGTAGCTGCATGAGCCGATACCGCGCTTGCTCGCGGCAGGAACGCCAGGAGTAAGACGAGCATGACCGGAACCGGGCCCGTCTGGAACCCCGCTGGCCAGGTCCGTGCTCTCCGCGCCCTCCTCAACGCTGTCACCCCACGCCCCCTCCGTCACGGTACGAAGCCCCTGCGCGAGTCAATCGACCCAGGTGCACATCGAGGCCGACAACTGCTCGCGATCCCATCATCTTCTTCCTCCTAACACACTGCATCACATCGAAGATAGGGAAAATGATAGCGCACCTTGTGCCCGAGCCGGAAACGGAGCTGCAAGCAAAAGCCCCCTCGGGCGAGAGGGGGCTCGGTCAGAAGCGATGATCAGCCGCGTGGCGGCGTCACGGATAGACGTAGGGAGCCTGCAGGCCCAGCGGCATTCCAAGCATCCAGTAGAGCACCAGGAAGCCGGTCCACAGGACCAGGAACACGACCGAGTACGGCAGCATCACCGAGGTGATCGTACCGATGCCGGTCTTCTTCACCCAGCGCTGACTGAAGGCCACCACCAGCGGGAAGTACGGCATGAGCGGCGTGATGATGTTGGTGCTCGAATCACCTACGCGGTAGGCCGCCTGCGTCAGCTCTGGCGACAGACCGACCTGCATCAGGATGGGCACGAAGATCGGCGCCAACAGCGCCCACTTGGCCGACGCCGAGCCAACCAGCAAGTTGACGAAAGCGCTGAGCAGGATGATGCCGACGATCGTCACCTGGCCGGAAAGACCGAGCGACTTGAGGAATTCCGCCCCCTCGACCGCGAGCAATGCACCCAGGTTGGAGCTGGCGAAGGCAGCGGTGAAGAGCGCGGCGAAGAAGGCCATGACGATGTAGTACTTCATCGTCCCCATCGACTCGCTCATGCCCTTGATGATGTCGCGATGCCCCTTGATGGTGCCGGCGGCATAGCCATAGACCACACCTGGCAAAAGAAAGAGCAGGAAGATCAGCGGCACGATGCTCTGCATGATCGGCGCCGAAAAAGCCGTGATCTCACCATCCGGTGAACGCATCGGCGAGGTCTCCGGCAGAGTCACCAGTACCAGGGTCGCCAGGCCGATAACCATGGCCACCAAGCCTGCCCAAAGACCGCGGGTCTCCTGCGGTGTGAGGCCTTCCATCTTGACCATGTCGGCCTCGTCGCCGTCCAGCTCGGTACCGCGCAGACGCGGCTCGACGATTTTGTCAGTCAGGAACCAACCGACCAGAATCACCAGCAAGCTGGAGGCAGCCGTGAAGTAGATGTTGCACAGCGGATTGACCGAGCGCGCGGGATCGAGCAGCTGCGCGGCCGACTCGGTGAAGCCCATCAGCAACGGGTCGATGCCGGATGGGATGAAGTTGGCGCTGAAGCCACCCGAGACCCCCGCGAAAGCACAGGCGATTCCTGCCAGCGGATGTCGCCCCGCGGCATGGAAGATGACGCCGCCAAGTGGAATCACCAGCACGTAGCCCGCATCCGCTGCGGTATGGCTGACGATCGCCACCAGCAGCAGCATCGGACTCAGCAGCGCGCGCGGCGTGATGTTCAGCATCGCCTTCAGGCCAGCATTGATGAAGCCCGTGTGTTCTGCAACGCCGACGCCCAGCAAGGCCACGAGTACGATGCCCAGCGGCGGGAAGGTGACGAAGGTATTGACCATGTTGGCCAGGAAGTTAGCCAGCGAACCGCCGGTGAGCTGGTTCTGCACCGCCATCTCGCGCGGACCGTCGACCGATGGCACGGTGAACTGGTGTCCGGCCAGGAGCCACGAGACCACCCACACCAAGACCAGAGCAATGACGAATAGTGCTGCTGGGTCCGGCAGCTTGTTGCCTACCACCTCGACCCAGTTGAGGAAGCGGTAGACCGCACCTCTTGGCTGCTGCGGTGCCGGCTTCGAGCCCCCCGCCACAGCTTGATCCTCCGACGATTTGTCTTCCGACATGAAATCTCCTCCGAAGCAGACGACCGAGAACGCTCACCGGTTGGAGCAATCTCGACCGCGTTGGGTTCGCTGATCGATGGCCAAGCCTACCGCAGGCCGTTGTGAAAATCTTGCGCGGACGTGTCGATTTCAGCCATCCTGGATCGTCTACCTGCTGAAGACGACAACCCCGGCGGGCCATCAGGAGCCCCATGGCACCAGAAGACAGCTCGCCGCCCGCAACACAGCCTCAAGAGCACAGGAGACGAGAGAATGCCGAACTACATGCTGCTATTGCGCGACAATCCGGAACAGGCCGAGATCCCAAGCCCAGAAGACATGCAACGGGTGGTCGAGAAATACAAAGCCTGGGGGGAGCGCCTACACCAGGCCGGGCACCTGGTCGACAGCAACAAGCTCACCGACGGCGCTGGCCGCGTGGTCGATCGGTCCAACGGCCAGGTACGGGTGCTCGATGGTCCGTACTGCGAGACCAAGGAGGTCGTGGGCGGCTATTTCACCGTGCAGGCCGAAACCTACGACCAGGCGGTCGAACTCTGCCAGGACTGTCCACACCTGGACTACGGCAGCATCGAGGTCCGTGAAGTCGAGATCCACTGACGCGCAGCCAAGAGACGTGCCCGCCCCTGTACCAGTACCCAACCTGGTCGACCATCTGTTCCGGCACAAGGCCGGGCAGATGGTCGCGGTTCTGGCTCGGGCCTTCGGGCCGGCGCACCTGGACTTGGCTGAAGAGGTCGTCCAGGAGGCGCTGGTGCGTGCCCTGCGCTCGTGGCCTTTCCGCGGCGTGCCCGAAGACCCCGCCGCCTGGTTGTACCGGGTGGCCCGAAACCTGGCACTCGACCACCTGCGGCGCGACACACGCTTGCACGGCAAGGAGTCCGAGGTTCGAGCCTTTCTCGACCGACGAGCACCTCAGCATCCAACCCGCGTCCACTTTCGCGAGGAGATCACCGACGATCAGCTACGGCTGATCTTCCTGTGCTGCCATCCCGACCTGCCGATCGACAGCCGCGTCGCCTTGACGCTGAAGACGGTCGGGGGCTTCAGCGCCAAGGAAATCGCCCGCGCCTTCCTGGCCAAAGAAGCGACGATTGCACAGCGCCTGACGCGGGCCCAGCGGCGTATCCGCCAACGGCACCTGCCGCTCGCAGTTCCCGACCCCGAGCACCTGGGCGACCGCCTCGATGCGGTGCTCGAAGTGCTCTACCTGATGTTCAACGAGGGGTACGGCTGCCACGGAGGTGACGCGCTGGTACGTGCCGACCTGTGCGCGGAAGCTCTGCAGCTGACGATCCAGCTGACCCACCTTCATTCCACCCGGCGACCTCGAGTGCACGCTCTGGCGGCGCTCCTCGCGTTGCAGTTCTCGCGCCTGTCAGCCCGCCTCGACGATCAGGGCGAGCTGGTGCCGTTGGCGGACCAAGACCGCGGCCGCTGGGACCCAGCGGCCCTCAGTCTGGGCTTCGAGCACCTGGAGCGGGCTGCCCAGGGACAGGCGATGTCCACCTACCACCTGCAGGCTGCCATCGCCGCTCATCACGCCATGGCGGCCGACGACGCGAGTACCGACTGGGTCACCATCCTGGAGCTCTACGACCAGCTATGGCAGATGACACGCTCACCGATCATCGCGCTCAACCGTGCGGTCGCAGTCGCCAGGGTCGAGGGCCCCCCGGCCGGACTGGCGGCTCTCGACGACGTCACCCACCATCCATCGCTGCGCGGCTACTACCTGCTGCCCGCGACCCGCGCCGACTTCTTGCTGCACGACGGCCAGACAGCTGCCGCGCTGCACGCCTTCCAGCAGGCGCTCGGCTGCTCGTGCAGCGAGCCCGAGCGCCGTTTCCTACAACGGCGGATCGCCGAGTGCGGCGGTGCGACTCAGAGCTCAGCGGCCGAGGGCTCAGCGGCCGAATCTGCCAAGTAGGGCAGAGCCACCAGCGCCATGGCCGCCGCCGCCAGCGTACCGATGACCACGGCGATGCCGAAGTTCTGCGTCGGCGGGAAGCTCGACAGCGAGAAGATGCCGAAACCTGCAGCTAGGATGGCGGCGGCACCGGCGATCGGCAAGGCCATGCGCTGGCGGGCTCGGCTCCAGGCGTCCGCCGGCTGCACGCCACCAACGGACCTACACAAGCGACGCCAGCACGCCACCAAGTGGATCATCGAGTCGACGCCCAGCGCGATGGCGATATTGGCCGCCGGCGAGGCGATGACGTCCAGGGGTAGACGCAGCAGTCCCAAGCTACCGACCGTAATCATTGCCACGGCGATCAGAGTGCCGACCATCGCCAGCGCCGGCCGCCAGTGCCGGGCCACCAGCGCGGCGATGCCGACGAAGAGCACCAGCAAAGCGCTCAGGCCGGTGAGCAGGCTGCGCGCAACCAGCTCCGCCAGGCGACCTTGCAGATCGTAGAGGCCACCGACCAGCTCGACCTCCAGCTCCTTGTCCGCGGCCGCAGCGGTCAGGCGCTCGACGACCTCGCGCCGGTCGACGGCGCCGACTTCGAGTAGCTGGGCCTCACGCATTCGCAGAAAGTAGCGGGCATGTTTGCGATCTTCCGTGACGAAGCCGGCGCCGACATTGCCCATCAACTGCGTCGACAGCAGATCCAGCAGCTGCGGCAACGGCGCAAAGCCCATCAACGGTGCCTTGCGAGCCTGTGCGACCAGCGCCGGCAGCCCGATCACCGAACCCACCGCCGTGTCCGCCTCCAGATCGTCCTGGAAGGCTTGCAGGCGCTCGAAGGCTGGTAGCGTGTCGAGGCGTCCACCGTCGCGCAGGGCGACCACCAGCTCGAGCGGACTGCTGCCACCGGCTTCGTCAACCGCTTCCAGACCACCGCGCAGCTCACTGCCGGGCTCGAAGTAGGCCAGCAGACTCGGGTCCGTCTGGACGCGCCCCAGGCCGAAGGCCCCGAGCACCGTCAGCAAAGCCAGCACCACCACCGCACGTGGTCCGGGGCGCCCCCACCGTGCTCGACCAGCTGCCTCTCTCGGACGGACCTCCTTGCCGCCAGCGCTCGTTCCCACACTGGCCGCGCGCAGAAAGAGCGGATAGATCGAGAAGGCGACGACCAGGGCGATCAGTGCGCCCAGGGCACCCGCGGTTCCCAACTCGCGCATCGGCTTGGCGTCGGCGAACTGCAGACTGAGGAAGCCCAGCAGGGTGGTCACCATGCACCAGAACGAAGCGGGCAGTGTTTCCCGCACGGCTGCGGATGCAGCACTCTGGCGACGCCACGAGGCGGTGAGAAACACGATGTGCGACAGCGTCAGCACGAAGACGATCGTGGCAAGGTTGGCGGTCAGAGGACCGATCGTGACGCCGGTCACCGGCAGCAAGGCGAGCACCGCGGCACAGGCGGCCAGGCACGAACCGAGCGTCCCGGCGACCACCCAGGCCGAGCGGAAGATCAACGCGACCGCGATCCCGAAGACCAACAGCGCCACGAGGCTGAAGCGCCGCAGATCGCGCTGCAGTTGCCGCCGGACCAGCTCGACGACCACCGGTACGCCGGACATGTCGAGCTGGAAGCCCGGCTCCTCGAGCTGCTCCAGCACCGTCTCCAGCTCCCTGACCAAGGTTGGCGTATCGGTGGCGGCCACCTGCAAGACCAGATTGCTACCCGCCAAGCCATCGGACAGTAGGAGGCGACTCCACAGTGGCCCCGTGGCCGCCGCCGAAGGACGGGACGGCCCCTCGGTCAGGCTGAGCACGTCCTCGACGCCCGGTACCGTCGCCAGCCGATCGCTCAGTTCGCGCACGCGCGCGATGTAGTCGGGCGTCATCCACTCGGCTTCTCCTCCCGCAGAGGGTGTCTCCGAAGAGGGTGTCGCCTGAGAGGCCGCTCGGATCAACACCTGCGGCTTCGACGGGAACATCGCCTGGATGCGCAGCGCGCTTTGCAGCTGCGGATCGTCCGTGGTGAAAAAGAAGTCGCTCTCCACCTGAGGCGTCAAATCGACCAGCCACAGTACCGCTGCCACTCCCGCCAGGATCAAGACGAGGAGCCCGATGGCCATCCAGCGGGCGGAAGTTGGCGTCGGTTTCGTCATCGGGCTCATCAAGCGGAAACCCTATCACCCGGCACCGCGCCCGCTTCCCTGGCTCCGAGACCGAGGATGGCGAGAATCGGGGGTTGCACGGCTCCAACCCTTCTTGTACAATCCGGCCGTTCGCTACGGCGAGCACGGAATCGCAGTCTCACAAGAGCCTTCACACACAGTAGCGATTCCCTCTTTGACAGCGTGGCGCATTCGTCTAGGGGTCTAGGACGCCGGCCTCTCACGCCGGTAACAGGGGTTCGAATCCCCTATGCGCTACCAACCGAACTTTTCCGAAGCCTCTCCACGGAGATCCGCTTCGTCGCCATATCGAGCAGCCCGGTTCACGCCGGGCTGTTTTTGTTTTGGTCGATCGCCTCGATCAGCTGCCGCGTCCGCTGGATCCAGTCCGCCGCGCGCTCCCCGAAGCTCTCGAAGCCGCGCAGGGCAGCCTGGGCGTACTCGAGAGCGTCGTGTGGGCGTCCGGATTGGGCGAGGGCGAGGGCGACGTTGAACCGCGTTGTGGACGCGCCGTAGACGTTTCCTTGCGTCTCCCGGTAGCGGATCCCCTCGCGACCGTGGGCTACCGCGCGGTCCCTGTCGCCCGCGGTGCGGTAGATCTCGCCCAGTTGGTTGTGGGTCACGGCGAGCTCGTCGACCGCGTCCGCCGGAAAATGCTCGAGCGCCTCGTGGTAGGAGCGGACGGCCTCGTTCAGGTGGCGCAGGAGCTCCTCCTCGGGACACTTCGCCTCGCGGGCTTCCTGGAAGCGTTCGAAGGCCACGAATCCCAGCTGCGCGAGACATCCACCACGCCCGAGCCGATCACGCTCGTCTGTCAGCTCCAGGCTGCGGCGGTACCAGCGCTCCGCCTCGTGGAGGTCGCGGAGTGAGGGCGTTTCTTGATAGGCACGGCCGAGATTGAAGGCGCAACTCGCCGCTGCGGCTCGATCCTTGATAGATTCCGCCAGCTCCAGCGCCTCCTCGTAAGTCTCGACGCAATCCTCGCGCCCCAGCTCCCGCCGGATCTCGCCCAGTTCGTGTAGACCCACGGCCAGCGTACGGACCGTATTGCGCTGCAAGCCATCGAGATCCTCCCGCGGCAGCTCGAGAGCCGGAGCCGCGCGCTGGCGACCCCAGTCCACATGAACGCTTCGCAGCCGCGCCGCCTCGTCCCACCGCCGCTCCTCCCGCGTCAGCCGGACGCGATAATCGGTCACCAGGCTCCAATCCTCCTCCCGACCTGGGAGCGGCCCCTCCGTCTCGGGATCGACGAAATCGGGCACGATCTCCTCCACCAACCGCCGCCACTCCGCTCGCCGCCCGGTGTGATCATAAAGCTCATCGAGACCCTGCATCGTTCTGATGACCGGAGCCCACCACCCCTCCTCCCGCGCCAGCCGGCGAGCCTGGAGCAGGTTCGCCTCCTCGGCGCGGAGGACGCCGATCACGTCGCGATTTCCGGCGCCGTATTGGTTGTGGTAGTAGTTCCCCAGCTCGCCCATCGCCTCGACGAAGGCCCGTCGCGTCGCCTGCCGTGACGCAGCATAGAAGCGCTCGAAGAGGTCGCGGAAGAACCACGGCAGGGCCGGGTGGATACCGTAATAGCCACCGCCGTGGCGCTCGAGGAGCCCCACCTCGGCGGCCCGGTCGAGGAGGGCGATGGCGTCGTCGCGGCTCAGACCACGGACCTCCGGCAGGCACCAGGTCGGCTCGGGGTGGCCCATCAACACCAAAGCATCCACGTCCACGAAGCCCTGGAAGAGATGCAGCAACGCCAACCGTCGGCGTTCCTCCTCGTCGAAGGCGTGCTCGAAGCCGTAGCCGAGGGACGCCGCCAGCGACCGCGAGCGCCCTTCGCCCGCCGCGTCGTCGAAACCCGCCTCCCCGGCGCGCAGGCGGTCGACGAATGCCTGCACCGCCTCGTGACCTGCGAGCCCATCGCGGAGCGCCTGCCCAACGAGGACGGTGAGGGCCAGGGGATTGCCGCCAGAGAATGCGAGCAGCGGTCGCCAATCGCGCATCGCCTCGGCGCGGCGTCCGCGCTTGGCGGCGAGCGCCCGCGCCACCTGGAGACGCTCGGTCATCGGCATCGCCGGCACCGTAATCCGCGCGGGCAGTTCCTCGAGCCACGCCGCCTCGTCGCGGCGCGAGGTGAGGAGGAACTTGGCCTTGGTCTCCCGGGCGGCCCGGAGGAAGGCGACGAGCTCGGCTTGCTCTTCGTCGCTCCACGCCGAGTCGCTGCCCGAAGGAAAGCCGGTCACCGGCTCGACATTGTCCCAGATCCAGAGCACCGGGATCTGCGCGAGCACCTGGAGCGCGACCTCGCGGCGGTTGGCGTCGTCAAGGGCCAGCCAGTGGATCCCTGAGGCTTCGAGCGCCGCTCCGAAAACGGTACCGACCGAGTCGAGCACGCGGACGAGGGGCGTGTAGCGCTCGAAGGAGGTGAAGAGCACCGCGCCCGCGACGCCCCCCGTCAGCTTGTACCAGCGTGCGAATTCCGCTGCTGCCGCCGTCTTGCCGCTGCCGGCATAGGCGTGGAGCAGCACGATTTTGTGATCGTCGAAAGCGCGGTCGAGGGCGAGGAGGGTCTCGTCGCGACCGATGAAGCCGGCGTCGGGGGTCGGCGGAAGCGACGGATCGAGACCGTCGGGGGTGGCAGTGCCTGTGGCGGTTACGTCCGCGGAGAGGGTGATCTCGAGGGGAGCGCCGGAGACGGGCTCGGGAAAGAGCGCCGTCGGCGCCGCCTCGTAGACGATCGGCACCTGCCAATCCTCGAGCGGCAGGGGATCGGCGACCACCTCGCGCAGGGGCTCGTCGTGGAGGTGCTTGCGCCCGAGGGACACGGCGTTGCCGAGGGTGCGTCCGCGGGCGAGGGAGGCGTACATCTCGGCGATGAAGCGCGCCGCCGTCACCACGTAGACGTTGTAGCGCATCGCCACCACGCCCCCGACCCCCGAATCCATCAGCTCCTGCGCCAGGGACCCGAGGGCGACCTTCGTCTCGGCGGCTTCGAGATCGATGCCTTCTGCCGCATCACCCGGCGCGTCATCACCTAGCGCGTCATCACCGGGCGCCTCCCGCGGCGCGGCGTAGGCGGAGCGGCAGGCGTTCAAAACGAGCACCGGCACCTGGGTCTGGACGAGGAGCTTCGACAGCTCCTCTCCGTCGACAAAGCGCTGATTCTCTTCACCGCCGGGGTTCTCGAAGAGGAGATAGCCGTGGGAGCCCGCCCGCGGCGTGCGCGGATAGAGCTGCTCGGGGGAGAAGCGCTCCCGGCTGACCTTCAGCGCCTCGAGCCGCTCGGCGAGGTCGAGGTGCGCGCCGTGCCCGTCGAAGTGGAGGACGTGGTACGGACGCCCGGCGTCCCGCGCCTCGTGGAGCTTCCGGGCGAGGGCGTCGAAAGTCGGCGGGCGCAGGACGTCGAGCTGGAACGCCTCGCGCGACGATTGATCGAGCCCCTTCAAAATGCGCGTCGCCACCGAGCGGAAGGGGACATCGTCGGCCTGACTCGGTCGGCAGATCGCGAGGAGGATGCGCACGGCTCCTGCGCCGTCGGTCTCGTCTTCGGTCACTGTCCGCGCCCCACGCCGGGCGTCGGGCTGGGCGCGGACGAAGGAGTGGGCGAGGAGCGCCACGGGCGCCTCGGCTTCGGGCTCGCGGAGAAGCTCCCAGGGAATCGACGTCGCCTCCTCGACACTCGTTACGATTTCGACGCGGGTCTCCGGCAGCACCTCCTCCACGGCGTTCCAGAGCCTGCGTGTCCTCCGGTCGGCGTCGAAGATCGAGGTGAACAGCCCCGTCCCAAGCTCCTTCATCCGCGCCACGACGCGCGCAGCGATCGTCGGCGCGGGCTCGTGGGGCCATTGCAGGTAGTCCTCGAGATACCACCGCAGGTCCGCCTCGTCCTGGGGTTCCAGGCGGAAGGGAACGTCGGCGTGGGCGGTCTGGCGCGGCTTGTCACTCTCGTAGGCGATCTCGACGCGGTAACGATCGTCGCCCGAGGTGGTCTGGGTGAGGCGGAGCAGGGGCGTGTGGGCTGGCATATTTCTCTCCTCCCGAACTCAAAGATTCTCAAAAACCGATCGCGGCAGCCTCCCGCTGTTCGATCAACCCGGCGTGTAGTACGTCGGCGCCCCCGGCCCGACCGGCAGACCCAGCACGAAGACCCAGAGGTAGAAGAGGCTGATCCAGCCGACCAAGAAGGCGATGGTATAGGGCAGCATGGTCGCCACCATGGTGCCGATGCCCAGGTCTTTCTTGTAGCGGGTGGCCATGGCGAGGATGAGGCCGAAGTAACTCATCATCGGCGTGATGATGTTGGTGGACGAATCGCCGATCCGGTAGGCCGCCTGGATGACCTCCGGGCTGAAGCCGATCGTCATGAGCATCGGCACGAAGATCGGCGCGGTCACCGCCCATTGGGCGCTCGCGGAGCCGAGCATGAGGTTGACGAAGCAGCACATCAGGATGAAGGGCAGGAAGACGGCCGCGTTGTCGAGGTTCAGAGCCACGAGGCCTTGGGCGCCGAGGACGGCGAGGATCTGCCCCAGGCCGGAGTAGTTGAAGAAGGCGACGAACTGGGCGGCGAAGAACACCAGGACGATGTAGAGACCCATGCTGCGCATCGCACCGGCCATGGCGTCGATGAGATCGCGATCATTGCGCATCGAGCCGACGACCCGGCCGTAGACGAATCCGGGAATCACGAAGAAGATCACGATCAGGGGCACGACGCTGCGCAGCAACGGACGGAACGCCTCGGGGCCGGTCGCCGCGAGGTCCGGGTTGCGCATCACGCCCCAGCCTGGCAACCAGCTGAAGAGCCCAGCCCCGAAGCTGGGCCCGGCGACGACGATGATCCCGATCGTCACCAGGACCGCGCTGAGTGCGGCGTAGAGTAGGCCCTGGCGCTCGGTGTCGGTGACCTCCGCCAGGCTGTTGTCGGACTCCTCGAGGTCTTCCGAAGCCTCCGAAGCGTTGTACTCGCCGAGCCGCGGCTCGACGATCCGGCTGGTGACAAACCAGCCGACCGCGGTGACCAGGAAAGTGCTGGCGATCATGAAGTACCAGTTGACCGCCGGGTGCACTTCGTACCCTGGCGCGATGAGTTGGGCCGCCTCTTCGGTGATGCCGGCGAGCAAGGGATCGACGGTGCCGATGAGCAGGTTGGCCGAATAGCCGCCCGAGACTCCGGAGAACGCCGCCGCCATGCCGGCCAACGGATGGCGACCGAGGGAGTAGAAAATCGCCATCGCCAGGGGAATGAGGACAACGTACCCCATCTCGCTCGCCGTGTTGCTGACGACCCCGGCGAAGACGACGATCAAGGTGACCAGATTCTTGGGAGCGCCGAGGACGAGGGCACGGACGGCAGTCGTGAGCAGACCCGACTTCTCGGCCACGCCCACTCCGAGGAGAGCGACCAGCACGGTACCCAGGGGCACGAAGCCTGTGAAGTTGGTGACCAGATTCTGGCCGATCCAGCGGATACCGTCCCCGTTCAGCAAGCTGCTGACCGAAAGGAGCTGCCCTCCTGAGCCGGGACGCGGATCTGCGACCTGGAGCCCCATGCTCGCGGCGACCGCCGAGACCACGGCGACGCCCAGAGCGAAGAGCGCGAAGAGCGTGACGGGATGGGGCAGGAGGTTGCCAAGCCACTCGACGAAGGCGAGGAACCGCTGGAAGACCTGTCCGGGCGGCTTCTTACCAGACTGGCTCTCGGCGGACTGGCTCTCGGTGGATTGGGCCTCGCTTGACGGGGTCTCGGTAGTGCGGGACGTGCTCATCGCGGCATGCTAACACCACGAGAAAGTCTACTGCTTCGTGTAGATCACCTCGATCATCTTGACCTCTGTCCCATCCGGACCAGGACCATACATCTCCATGACCTCGGTGGTCGGACTGGTCCAGTGGAAGGTCATTCTCGACTTGACCGGACCTTCGGCGATGGGGTCGTTGTAGGTTCCGGTGAACGTACAAGCCATGTCGGCATCACAGGTGCCCTCCATCACCATGATTCCGGTGGACATGCTGTCATTCCAGGTGGCCCAGTACTTGCCGCTGACATTGTCATAGCCCGTCATGGCCTGACCGATGAAGGGCATGCCCATCATCGTGCTCTGGAACGTCTCGAGCATGACCCGACCTTCGAGGATCATGGTGCGCGTGGCGCTTCCCTTCTCCTCCACCGGAGGGGCGGCGGGATCTGCCCAACTCCTGGACACGGTCGTGTACTCCCCGGCTTGCGATGCGAGCATCTCGTGCTGCTCTCCCGGAACACCAGCCTGCAGATAAGCCTGCATCATAGCCACCTCTTCCGGTGTCATCTCCTCGGAGCCACGCTGGCTGAGAACGGGTGTAACAAGCAGCAAGAGTGCGGCAGCAGTCAGCAGTAGGCGTGAGATTGTGTGGTTCATATCTCCTCCTCGTTGGGTCGATGGATTGTTGGAAACGGAAACCTGCAGAGGTTATACCGTTCTCCCGGCAGTCAGCCATCCGGCGGTTCGTCTCTCGCCTCGTCTGGTTTCCTCGGCGCCCCTTCTGGTTCCTGAGGCAGCTCTTCTTCCGGAGGGAAGCGCTTCATCATCCACAACAGCAACGCCAACCCCGGCACCGCCGCGATCGTGGTGACCAGAAAGTAGTTCACCCAGTTCATGTGGTCCGCCAACACGCCGCCAGCCGACGCGAAGAACGTGCGCGCGAAGGCGGAGAAAGAGGACAGTAGGGCGTACTGCGTAGCGGTGTAGGCAACGTCGCACAGGGACGAGAGGTAGGCCACGAAGATCGCCGTCGCCAGTCCACCCGACAGATTCTCGACGCTGATCGTCACCGTGAGCATGGGCACCGAATAGCCGATCCACGCCTGCAAGCAGTAGATCAGGTTGGAAACCGCCTGGAGAATGCCCGCGATCAGCAGGCTGCGCATGATGCCGATCCGGGCCACCAGGGCACCTCCAGCGAAGGCGCCGGTGAGCGTCATCGCCAGACCATAGGACTTCGAAATGACGGCGATCTCGGCCTTGGAGAAGCCAATCTCGAGGTAGAAGGGATTGGCCATCACCCCGAGCAGGGCGTCGCCGTACTTGTAGAAGGCGACGAAGAGCAGGATCACCAGCCACGCCGGTCGGGTCATGAACTCGCGGAAGGGCGCGATCACCGTGCCGTAGAGCCAGCTGCCGGCCCGCCCCAGCGACCTCGGAAGGTTCGGGTAGCGCTGTAGGAAGAGCGCGACCTGCTCCTCGCTTTCCTGGTCTCGACGTTGGACCTCGTCGGACTCGTCCGGCTCTGGCGTCAGCAGCACCGTCACCATGCCGAACGCCATCACCACGGCCATCGCCACGAAGGCCCAGAACCAGCCGAAGAACTGCGCCACAAGCAGCGCGCCGGCACCCGCGATCAGCATACCGGTGCGATAGCCGGCAACGATGTTGGCGGCTCCCGCCCCCAGCTGCGACTCTTCCAGGATCTCAGTGCGGTAGGCGTCGATGACGATGTCCTGGGTCGCCGAGGCGAAGGCCAGGATCACCGCCCAGAGCGCGGTCTGGAAGATGCTCTCGCTGGGATCCGTGCTGCCCAGGCCCAGAATCGCGCCGATCACCAGCAGCTGCGAGAAGATCATCCAGCTGCGGCGTCGGCCGAGCAGCCGCGTCAGGATGGGCAGCGGAACGCGGTCGACCAGGGGTGACCACAGGTACTTGAAGCCGTACGCCGTGCTCGCCCAGCTGAAGAGCCCGATCGCTGTCTTGCTGACCCCCTCCTCGGTCAGCCAAGCCGATAGCGTCCAGTAGACGAGCGGCAGTGGCAGACCACTGACGATTCCCAAGAAGAAGATCGACAGCACGCGCGGGTGCAGATATACCGCGACGCTGCGCACCCAGGCGTAGCGTCGCCAAGACTTGGGAAGCCAGTCGGGATCGATCAGCTTAGAACTCACTGGCTCTCAACGGCTTATGCATGCCACATCACCTCAAGGTGCTGCAAGTCTTCCACTCCCAGGTGGATGGCGAGATCTCGGAAAAGCGACATAACATTATTGAAGCGCTTTTTATATCTATCCATCTCTGCTTCCATGCACAGTTCTGGAATGTTAAAAGAGTTCATCTCGAGATTTCGCAATGCCGCCTTCAGAAACTGCTCCTCCTCCAAGAACCACTCCAGAGTTGAGGTGCCCGAACTGGCATGTTTTCTGGCAGCACCAACTACATACTCGACGCTAGTAACCAACACACGCAACATGGTGTCGACCTCGGAATAGGTCGGCAGACGTCTCCTGAGAAGTGCCTTGAGCGAAGCCTTTGTATGGATGAATCTCTTAATGTAAGCCGCCGTTATCTGCTGCTTATCCAGATTCTGAACAAACCCCTTGAGGCCGGGTATGCCACCTCCCAACTTGGAGACCAGGGAGACTATATCTTCCTTCGGCAACTCACCACTTAGCTGGGGACGAAGGTCGTCCTGCCGTGCATCTTCCGACCACGCGGAGATGATGCTCTCGATTTGCTCCTTGATTTCCGGAGCTAAAGACTCGCTAAAGTGCAGAGCAGTCATTGCAGTTGTAGCGCGAGTAATCGCAGGGGCATACAGCACCAGGTAACCGGTGCCACCATAAGCCATTCGGTACCGTCGCTCCCACAACTCGACTTTTGTAACAAGCTGACTCACAAGCAAATTGAGGTATGTCTTATATTCCGGACTCACCTTCTTCAGACCCAAGACGATCTCTGTACTATTGAATGCCGTAGCAAGTGTTTCATACAGGATTCGTAATGTAATCATCTCCGTCTGATTAAGCTGTCTCGATATATCAGGTATCGCATTAAGGCTACTCCGATAGAAACCTATTTGTTTCCACTCAGTTTCACCCAACAGATCCAGAAGACGAAGATACTCCTCTAGCTTCGTCTGAAAAGTCAGCGAACGATCATTAACGGGTCTCTCTGCCAGCTCAATCGCGCAGTACCACACATATTCAAAATTACCCAGAACTCGACGAAAGTACTCATGCCCATGCTCGGAAAGCACAACATCCTGTCGCAAATCTCTTTTCTTCGCCCGAAGAGAACTGTTAGTGCTAAACCAGAGAAGTAACCTGAATTTATTATGCAAGGAATTCAGGTTATCCAAAACAGCCTCAAGAGGAATTCCCGTCCGGGCCAGACGAGAGGCGACTTCGCTTACTACCATGCGCGGCTTGGCATTGAGCAAAGCTAGTATCCGAAGCTTCGAAAGCGTCGGATAGTTGGGGTGGGATCTAGCACGGGCGGGCAAGAAGAGATTTGAGACCCGCGGAATGGCTATCGGATGACGGCTCTCAGCCAACAACGTATAGACCAACTGCCCATACGGTACAGGAACACTCCGGGAGATTCCTTTCAAGTCGGTCCGACCGACAGCAGAACTCAAAATTATGGGCCTAATATAGAAATTCTGAAAAAATCGCTGCAGTTGATTGAGTGCATAACGGCAACACCTCCCCACTAAAGCATCCAGAGTACCTGCAAGCTCCCTCAAAGCCTGCGAGGGAATCTGCAACAGGAACAAATAGTGGTGGTCGGCGTGGACCCGCTCCTTTAACTTTACAACAGGGTCTCCACCTTTATCCTCACCCACAACCAAGATTAGTGCATAAAAGTAAGAACAAACCACAAAGGCCTTCACCTCCTCGTCAGTGGGTTCTTCGCCTGCTTGCCATGGACTGGGATAACTCTGTCCAGACTTGAGATCCTCTACAGACCTCCCAAGAACATACTTGATTAATCTATGCAAGACCATTGTGAAATTATTGGGCCCGTGATGATACCGAAAGATCAGCTGCCGCTTATAGCTTCGATTCGCTATCGAACTCGGGCGTAAGGGTACCAAGATTGAAATCTTTGGGATCTCTGATGCTGCATCTAACAATTCGTCTAGTATCGCCTCTATATGTGCCGTTGGCAGCTGGTCAAGATTGTCAATTATTAATATATTGAGCGGGTTCTCCGTAGAGCATCTCTGGACATAGAACTCCAGTAGAAGCCGCATGAAATCTCGGCTCTTCTCTGAATCTTCCGTGAGATCTTGAATCAGATCATCAAGGTCCGGCGCCGCCTCTCTGTAGGTGTCAATTAATTTCTTCACGACATCAAGGGTTGGCTCGAGTTCTAGTAGCGTGCCACCCATGGTTAGGGATCTTGTGACAAGCCCAACATGATTGGGATGCAAAGGCTCCTTCCAGCCAACGATGTCATTGACAATCAGCAACCTCCTCAGAACCGTGTATTCATCGTCCAAGAAGAGAACCTGTTGCGGCGTGAGTTCAGTTGGCGCCAACCACTCTTCTAGAAGCCGTGTATAGAGCGCGAACCGGATCTCCTTCATTGCACGACGGACAGCCCCCTTCTTCTTGCGGACATTACCAGTCTTGAGAAAATCGATAATTAGGGGGCGCCGGGGACAAGCGATCCTGCCGCACGGGCAGTTGCTGGATCCAGCCAACTCAGCCAACTGCCGGGAGACGTAGTTGACTGTCGTACTCTTCCCGGCTCCAAGGCCACCTACCAATATCAACAAATTGAAGTTTGGGCGGGTGTGAAGCCTCTGGACTAACTCGCTTTCATAGTTCACTCGTGGACTTCTTCCGGAGGTATCAGCTTCGATCACAATCGCTGGACCGTCACTATCGACCCCTGGATAAAGATTAATCCTCTCAGACCCGGGTATATAGTCTTCTCTGTCTAATAACTGCTCCGCTCCAATTACCTCTCTCAAGAAACCTATAATTCTTCCAAGAAAGACCTCATACTGGCCTTTTGCAAGCTGCGTCTCTACTTCTAGCATGATTCATCTCCAGGGTTTTCCAATAAATTGCCTTCGCTCTCTTGCGAGAGCTTCTGCAAGACTTCCTTCGCTCGGCGCTTCTATCTTTGTGCTCACGTCTCATCAAGGGATCAGTCTGGCAGAGAGCTAATTGTTAGCGGCCAGAGGCCTGCGGGTAGATCGGCTTCAGGTCGACGGGCACATCCCGCAGACGCTCGATCGCCGCCACAAGTTCAGGACTCGGACGACCGTAGCGCTCCAAGAAGTCCTTGGTGGCCGCGTAGTCGCCGGTGGCTTGCAGCATGACGAGACGGTGCAGCAGGTCGCGGATGGCGCCTGGGAAGGCGCCGCTGACGGTGGCGAAGCGACCCTCTTCGTCGACGGTGAGAGCGCCCTTTTCGAGCAGGTAGTTGAATTGCGCCACGACGCCTTGACCGTGGGCTTCGTCGTAGCCGAAGCGCGCGGAACGGAAGAGGCCAGCGACGTAGGTGGGCTCGACGTAAGGGGCGAGATCTTCCGACATGTCACCGGTGCCGATGAGAGAAAGGATGTTGTAGATACCCATGACGTCGGCCTTGGCCTCTTCCATCACCGAGTAGAACTCCTTGAGTTCGAGACGGACCTCGGTCTCGCGACCGTCGACTTCGATCAAGCCGGGGCCGAGTCCGTGGGAGAGCTCGTGGTGCAGAACCTGGTTGAAGAAGGCCTCGAAGCTGACGTTGGCGGCATCCTCCGCACTGAGGGTGCGCTGCGCGATGGGCATGAGCATCTGGTCGTACTTGGCACGGATGACGTTGCGTAGCAGAACCTTCTTCGAGCCCTTGGCCTCGCGTACACGTTCGTCGTTGGGCAAGTTGTAGGCTAGCGCCTGGACGCCGGGACGGGCATCACCGTGGGCGTAGACGACATCGACGACGCGCAGCGGGCTCTCGGAACCGCGGTCGAGATTCTTGTGCTGCTCGGGGATCGGCAGGTTTTGTTCCAGCCAGGGCAAGCGAGCCTTGTAGGCGTCGAGCTTGGCGGACTCTCCAGGCAGCGCAACGGTGACGTAGGAAGTGAAGGCAGCCTTGAAGTTGAAGAGTTCGTCTTCGTAGACTTCGTAGGGTCCGATGGTCACCTCGACGAGGCCGTCGAGATCCATCCAAGCCAGGTCGCTCTCGTAGTAGTCGTCACTCAGGAAGGCGTCGGCGCGCAGTTCGAGGAAGCGCCGTAGCGTCGGATCGTCGGTCTGGCTGGCGGCTTGGCGCAGCAGCTCGGCCGCCGGCTGCAACCACTCGGCGTATTCCT
The DNA here is from genome assembly GCA_965368975.1 of uncultured bacterium. GTDB lineage: Bacteria > Acidobacteriota > Thermoanaerobaculia > Multivoradales > JAHZIX01 > CBDUPA01. The sequence continues at coordinate 48,090 of CBDUPA010000009.1, forward strand.
CCGAATACGGGACGGCACGCAGACCTCCGTCCTCGGTGCGTCGAACAACGCTGTTCAGGCTCTCGAAACCGGCGCGCTGGTCTGGATGCTCGGTGAGCCAAGCCTCGAACTCTTCCGCGGTCAGGTCTTCCGGATAGAAGCCCGCACCGGGCGGGTGCTCTTCACTACCGATAAACGGTTCGCGCTCGGCTTGCCGATCCCAGGGCCCCATCATGATCTCGAAGTAAGAACGCGCGGCCTCGGGTCCGGGACCGCTCCAGCTCTGCAGACGTTCCCGCATCTCTGGATTGCCGCGCCAGGCCTGGCGCCAGAAGATCTCGGCCATCAGGTCACTGGCTTGCACCAGGGTAGCGACGACGGCACGATCGGACTCGGAGAGCGGCGACATGTCGGCCTGGATCTCGGTCGGGGCGAACTGCTCGACCCGCTGCTGCACGTCGTCGGCGTACGGCAAATCGGCGACTGCTGCAGCCACTTCGGGCTCGGAGGTCGCATCTTCACCGGAAGGACCGCAAGCCCCCGGGAGTACCAGGACGAGGGCCAGAGACAGGAATATCCAGCTAGAGGCGGAAGATCGGGGGTTGTGCTGTCGAAGCATGGGATCGGCACTCCTTTCAGGCGGGTTCGGGAACCTCGGCCGTGAGCTTGTGGGCCGCGAGCTTGCGGGCCGCGTAGTCTTGAGTCTTGCAGTAGGTAGGGCGAAATTGTAGCGCGTCACGGGTCCCGCAGCAGCGCCCGGGCGGCCAGTTGCAGCAATTCCTCACCGGCCAGAATCTGGTCTTGCTCGCTGGCGATCTGGAAGCGGACCTCCAGCTCGAGACTCCAGCCGCGGTCGTCGAGCTGCAGGCGCAGTTCGGCGGTCAGATCCTCGGGCCGGTAGCTCCAGGACTCGATCAGGATATGGTCGACGCCAACGTCGCGGCCTCGGTCTCGGCCGGATTCGAGGGACGGCGACGCGCGGTATTGCTGGCTGAGCACGCTGGGCGGACCGAGCAAGATGTGCGCTCGGCCGCGGGCGGTCAGGCTGCCCCGCAGGTCGCCGGCACCGAACAACATGTCGGCTTCCTGGACACGCAGCAGGAAGCGGTCCAGATGTGGATTGCCAGCGACTTCGGGCGCCGGGTCGCGGCGGCGCCAGAACTCTTCGATGAACTGGGCGATCTCGCCCCCACTGCGCAGGCGACGGTACTCGCGCTGTTCGGAGGCCAGCATGAGCCAACGTACGGGCCCTTCACCCCAGGTGGCGGCACGGCCTGGCGACTGGACACCGCGTGTCTGGGCACCCGCAGGCATCACGAAGGCCAGGAACAGAAGCAAGAGAATCGACAGAGGAAACTCTCGACTCTTGGGGCCCTGGAGGGTCCCCCGCAATGGACCCTGAAATTCACTCATCTCGGCATCCGAGGTCTGCCCTCCTGGCGACACGAGTGGCGAACGCACCGCACAGGTGCAGCGCAGTGGATCGGGGCACACAGAAGGGAAATCGTGGACACGCAAGCTGGATTCAGCTCTCCTCAGTTGACACCGTCCGGGGCCATCGGATCGATGGCTTCCTGAATCTTGCCGTGCTGCTGCTCGTAGCGCTGCAGGTTTTGACTGAGCGCGTTGATGATGCGCTTGAGGTGCCCGGGGCTGGTGACCACACGGGCGGTGACGGCACCCTGCGGCGGCACCAGGTTGATGAAGTCGAGAATGAATTCTTCGCGCGTGTGGGTGATGCGCAGCAAATTGGCGTAGCGACCCTTGAGTTCGTCGTCGTCGATCTTGATGTTGATGTTGCGAGAGCTGGACGGATCGGGGGTCATGAAGGCTCCTTGAATCGACTATGCGCCGACGCTACCTGTAGTTTCGTTCAGTTTGGTTCGGTTCCAGACGGCCGGTTGCACCGGTCCGTTGGATGATCGCGAGTGTCGCGGCTACTCAGCCAGCTCCGGCAGCGCGCGGTACAAGTTCAGTGATTCTGGGTTGGCGAGCGCGTCGGTATTGCTGACGGGGCGTCCGTGGATCACGTTGCGCACGGCCAGTTCGCTGAGCTTGCCACTGATGGTACGCGGAATGTCCGCGACCTGCACGATGCGCGCCGGCACGTGACGGGGCGAGGCACCCGCCCGGATCTGCCGGCGCAGGCGCTCGCGCAGTTCGTCGTCCAGTTGCACACCGTTCCGCAAACGTACAAACAACACGATGCGTACATCATCTTCCCAGTCTTGGCCGATCACCAGACTTTCGAGGACTTCGTCCAGCTGCTCGACTTGACGGTAGATCTCGGCCGTCCCGATGCGCACGCCGCCGGGATTCAGCGTGGCGTCCGAGCGACCGTAGATCACCAGGCCACCGCGCGGGGTGATCTCGGCCCAATCACCATGCCGCCAGACGCCCGGGAAGTGCTCGAAGTAGGCGGCGTGGTAGCGCGAGCCGTCCGGGTCGTTCCAGAAGGCCACCGGCATCGACGGGAAGGCCCGTGTGCACACCAATTCGCCCTTCTGGCCGATCACCGACTGACCCTCGTCGTTCCACACCTCGACGCTCATCCCCAAACCCAGCGCCTGTAGCTCGCCGCGGTACACCGGCAGGATGGGGCAGCCGAGGGCGAAGCACGATACAAGGTCGGTACCACCGGAGATCGACGCCAGGCAGACGTCCGGGTGAATCTCGCGGTAGACGTAGTCGTAGCTCTCAGGCGCCAGCGGAGAACCAGTGGACAGGATGGTACGCATGGACGTCAGGTCCTGGTCGACCGCGGGGCGCAGACCTTCCTTCTCCGCCAGTGCCAGGTACTTAGCGCTGGTGCCGAACACAGTGACCCCCGCCTCCGCTGCCATGCGCCAGAGCACGCCGGGGTCTGCGCTCGGGAGCGGCGAACCGTCGTAGAGCACGACGGTGGCGCCGACAGCCAGGCTGCTGACCAGCCAGTTCCACATCATCCAGCCGCAGGTGGTGTAGTAGAAGATAACGTCGCGGCGCCGCAAGTCGGTGTGGAGAACCAGCTCCTTGAGGTGCTGGAGCAGCGTACCGCCGGCACCGTGCACCATGCACTTGGGCAAGCCGGTGGTGCCGGACGAGTAGAGGATGTAGAGCGGGTGGTCGAAGGGCAGCTGCGCGAACTCGGGCGGGCTGTCGCCGAGCAGGCGGAAGGCGTCGAAGGTAACGACCCTCGGCCCGCCCTCGCCGCTGGCGAGATCACTGAAGTCGACCGTCTTGCCACTCTCCGCGGCGCGGTAGGGCACCACGACGACATGCTCGATCGACGGCAGTTCGCGCAGCAGGCCAGCGACGCGCTGCACCGAATCCTGCGGCTTGCCGTTCCAGAAGGTGCCGTCGGCGGTGAACAGCACTTTGGGCTGGATCTGGCCGAAACGGTCGAGCACGCCCTTGATGCCGAAGTCCGGGGAACACGAGGACCACACTGCACCGATCCAGGCGGCGCCGAGCATGGCGATGACGGCTTCGGGCAGGTTGGGCAAGAAGCCGGCGACGCGGTCACCGGGCCCGACGCCGGCTTGGCGCAGTGCCGAAGCGACCTGGCCGGCGCGCTCGTAGAGTTCGGCGAAGATGAGACTACGTCGAGCCCCGTGCTCGTTCCAGAACACCAGCGCCGGCTTCTCGTCGCGGTAGCGCAGCAGGTTCTCGGCGAAGTTGAGTCGCGCACCTTCGAACCAGCGGGCACCGGGAAGTCGGTCGACATCGTCGATCACCGTGGACCAGGGCTCGCTGGCGCGCACGTCGCAGAACTCCCACACCGCGGGCCAGAACTCCGCCGGCTGTGCGACCGACCAGGCGTGCAGCGACGCGTAGTCGGCACCGTGGCCGAGACTCTGCGCGGTATCGTCACCGAGTTCGCCGTGTTCGCGCAACCAGGCACGGAAGGCATTCAGGTTGGCTTCGCGCACGCGGCGCTCCGAGGGCTGCCAGATCGATTCGATCATCGCTTCTGTGTCGTTCCGGTGGATCGTCTGGTGATGTCGTTCCGTGGATTGCGCTTCAGTCGTAGCGGAGCTTGCGCGCACCGAGCAAGGTGCTCGCGAACCCGAAGCCCAACAGTACCAGGGAAGGCAGCCAGACGGCCTCCCAACCTCGGCCGAACGAGATCAGCGCGTGAAACGCGTTCATGGCCCAGGCGGTCGGGAAAGCGAAGGCAGCTGTCTGTAGCCACTGGGGCATGATCTCCGACGGCCACCAGCAACCACCCAGAGAACCGAGGATCATGCTCAGGATCCAGCCGACGCTCGACGCCTGCTCGGCCGTCGAAACCGTCGCGCCAAGGAGCAGCGACAGCCCCGCCACGGCGAGCGCATAGGAGAACAGCACTGTGACCAACGCTCCGGGATGACTACCCCAGCTGACGCCGAACAGCACGCTTCCGACGACCAGCAGCAGCACGATCTGCGCCGCCGCGATCAGCAGGCGGCCACCGAGCTTGCCGAGCAACAGTTCCGACGGACGCAACGGTAGGGTCGCCTGGCGCTTGAGCATGCCCTGCTGGCGCTCTTTGGTGAGGAAGATGGCCCCGTAGATCAGCGTCATCATCAGCACAATGAACGTCAGCGTCCCCGGGACGCTCTGGGCTGTACCTTGCGGCACGGGCTGGCCGCGACCGGCGTCGGAAGCCTCGACCACCACCTTGGGCGGGCGCTCGGCCAACAACGAATAGGCTTCCGGTGTCATGCGAGCGTTGACATCTTCGCCTTCGGGTGTCGTCGAGGCCAGCTCTGCCATGCGTGACACCAGGCGCACCGAGGCACGGAAGATCACGGCTTGGGCCGCCAGCGTAAACGTCGGGTTGGCCTCCGTCTCGGCCTCGAGGCGCAGCGTCTGTTGCTCACCGGCCAGGGCTCCGGCGGTGAAGCCGGCGGGAATGATCAGCACGCGCGGCGCGGCATCCTCGCCGTCGAGCGCCGGCTGAGACCCGACCTCCTCGAGCCGGACGTGCTCGACAGTAAGCTCGTCAACCAACGACCGGGCCAGCCAACCGCCGTCCTGGTCCTCGACTGCCAGCGCGATCTGGGGCTGCTGCGTGCTGCTCGAACCGGTGTGACCAAACAGCCACATGAAGGCCACCGGCAGCAGCAGCATCCAGATGATCGAAGCGCGGTCCCTGAGGGTCAACCTCAAGTCCTGCATCGCCATCCTACCGACACGAGAGAGCGACGCCTTCCAGCCACCCGGCCGCCCCATCATACCGAGACTCCTTGACGGAGATGGCGGTGAAGCCGCGACGCACCAAGGGTCAGCGACAGCGCGCCAATCAGCGCCAGCACCAGCGCGTTGGGTGCGATATCGAGCATACCGCCGCCGGTGAGCAGCGAGACATAACCGTCAGTGCCCCAGTAGAAAGGTGACAGCGGCGATATCTGGCGCAGCAGCGGCGGCAGGCCGTTGAGCGGAATGAAGCTACCGCCAGTGAAGGCCATCACCAGGAAGATCACTGAACCGGCAGTACCCGCGCGCCCTTCGTCCGGCGCCAGACCGTAGAGCAAGGCCGCGACGCCGGTCACGCAGAGGATCAAGGTCGCCGACAGTAGCAGTGCGGCCAGCGGATCGCCCGTGCCCGCTCCCTGGACCCAGGCGATGATGCTGATCACCAGCAGGCAGCCGGTGGCGACCACCGCGGTGACCGCCACCTTGGAGGCGACGACGGTCGACAGGGTCACGGGACCCGCCAGCTGGCGCTGCAGGGTGCCTTGCTTCAACTCGGTGATCAGGTCGCGCATGCACAACTCTCCGATCATGAACAGAGAGAAGACGGTGACTCCGGGCAGGATGAAGAGGAAGATCGAGTCGGTGCCATCACCGCTGTCGCCGTCTTCCTCGGCATCCGGCGTCGACGCTTCGAGCGTGATCACCGGCGGAAGGATGTAGGGCGAACCGGCCTGGATCAACCGATGGCTGCTCACCGCCACCGCTGCCACCGCGGCGGCGGTGGGGGCCTCTTCGGTGTCGAGGAAGGGCCGCAGTTCAGTGAGCGGTTCACTCAGGACGTAGGAGCCGGCGCTCAGGATTTCGGCCAACACGCTAGTGATCTCCTCGGCGACCCGGGGCAGAATGCTCTGCGCCGGGTTGCGCACTAGCTCCAGAACGAGTGGCAACTCCGTTCGCGCCTCCGGATGGACTAGCAAAGCGTCGGTCAGCTCCGGCGGCAGCACCAGAAGCGCCGACGCCTCCCCGGCCTCCATGCGTGTCCGGCCGTCCTCGACGCTCACTTCCTCGGCGTCGAAGTACTGGGCTGCCTCCTCGTTGGCGAAAGCACCCACGAGGAAGTCACCCAGGAAACCTTCGTCCTGGTTGGCAATCAGTAGCTGGACCTTCGGTACTCGCTCACCATCTCCCCCGAAAGCCAGGGCGAGCACCCCGGCGTAGATGAGAGGGAAGAGCAAGAGGATCAGGGTGCCCAGGGGACTGCGCCGGCGGCGGCGCAGATCCTTGCCCAGCATGTTCAGGATGGTGTTCATCTCAGGGCCCGCCGCCTCAGTCGCTCTCGCCTAGTCCCGAAGGGCACGGCCGGTGAGTTTCAGGAACAGCCCGTTGAGGCTCGGTGGCTCGATCGAGACGCTGTCGATCGGAATTCCTTGCTGGTAAATCACGCCCAGCAGTTCGGCGGCTCCCCGGCCTTCGCCCTCGGTGGCCAGCACCAAGCGCCCCTCCTCGGCGCTGATCAAGCGCACACCTGCCAGTGCTTCCAGCTTCTCGCGTGCCTTGTCGACGATGAAGCCACCACGCAGGGTAACGACTTCCGCTTCCCCAACCATGTGCTGCAACTCCTCCAGCGTCCCTTCCGCGAGGATCCGCCCCTGGTCGATGATGCCGATGCGCTGGCACAGGCGCTCGGCCTCTTCCAGGTAGTGCGTGGTGTAGAGCACCGAAGTTCCGTTCTCAGCCACACGCTTGACCACGTCGAGCAGCTTCTCGCGCGCCTGCGGATCGATGCCGACAGTCGGCTCGTCCATGAGTACTGCTTGGGGCTGGTGGATAAGACCGAGGCTCAGGTTCAAGCGGCGCTTCATGCCACCCGAGAAGCCCTTCACCGGTTCTTTCGAGCGACCCGTCAGGCCCACCAGGTCGAGGGCTTCGTCGATCGCCTGACGCAGCTTGCGGCCACCGAGACCGTACATGCCACCCCAGAAGCGCAGATTCTCGCGTGCAGTCAATTCCTCGTAGATCGCCACTTCCTGCGGCACGACCCCCAGACGGCTCTTGAACAGGATGGGATCGGCAGCCAGGTCGACACCATCGAAGGTGATACGACCGGCGTCTGGAGCGAGCAGGCCGGCGATCATCGACATGGTGGTGGTTTTGCCCGCTCCGTTGGGGCCGAGCAATCCGTAGATCTCGCCGCTCCGTACCTCGAATGACACACCGTCGACGGCACGGATCTCGCCGAAGCGCTTTGCCAGGTCTTCCGCCCGGATCATGGGTTCAGGCTCCTTGGATGGTTGCTGGATGAATGCTAGCAGACCGTCACTGTACCGCTACGGAGATCCCCTGCTAGATGTTGCAACCTGTCGGCATCGTATTCATCACACACTACAATCAGCCACACATCCCGGCAATGAAAGGAACCCGTATGCTGCTCGCTGACGCATCCGAGCTCACTCCGCCCATCGCGCAATTCGATGGCTTCTTACACTTCATCGCTCAGAGCATCGGCTTGGTCGGCGTGTTGGTCATTCTCTGGGGTCTTTTGCGCGCCCTGGTGCAACTAGGACGGCTGGAAGCGGCGGCGATGCGGGGAGCCATCGATCCACAGGGCCGTGAGCGACTACGGACCGACCTCGGCTACTACCTGCTGCTGGGCTTGGAATTCCTGGTCGCCGCGGACGTCGTCGAGACGATCCGTGCGCCCAGCCTCGAACACCTGGCGGTACTCGGCGCCATCGTCGTGATCCGGACCGCGATCAGTATCAGCCTGAACTGGGAACTTGCACAGCACCGACGTGCTGCCGAGGAGCGTGATGCTTCCGCTAACCTGGAGACCGCCGGGTGAGCCAGCAGCTCTTTCTCACGCCGCTCTTCTTGCTTCCTGGTGTTGCCCTGCTGGTCCTCTCGACATCGGCGCGCTACAGCTCGCTCCATACGGAAGTCCATCATCAGATCCACGACGAAAACGGTGACCCTTGTGGTCACCACCTAAGGCGGCGTGCGCGACTCTTCCGCAACGTGTTGGTGTGCCTCTACAGTGCTATCTGCCTACTGTCGCTGGCTGCCTTGAGCGGTGGCGTAATGAAGGTGGCAGGGCTGACCGCAAGTGACGGGCTCGTCCTCGGCTTGTCGGTTTTTGCGGTAGCTCTCGTTGTGGTCGCCACTGCTCTGCTGGTACACGAAGCAACCCTGTCGCTGCAGGTCATCGAAGACCATCTGAATGAAATACCTGACTCGGCCCCTCGCCGCCGAAAGGAGTCCTGTGAGTACCGATAGAAACTACCAATGGCAACTGTTGAGCCTCGACCCGGAAGAACTGCGCGATGCACGGCTGCAGGTGCACTGGGCTGCCCAGATCATCGCCGCTACGGCCAACGTCTTGCTGGAGAAACGCGATGACGACAGCCAGAGTAACCTCGGCTGGCGCCGCGACCAAGGGGCACTGGTGACTCATGCGTTACCTGGTGTCGGACTCGCGGCGTTGCGGCTGGCCGACCTGACTCTGCTGCTGCTCGACGAAAACGGCGGCGTACGGCGCGAGCTGCCCCTAGCCGGCAGCACGCTGGCCCAGGGGCTCACCGACTTCGGCGCTGCCGTGGGTACGGAGCTGAGCCTCCGCGACTACGACATGCCCGAGCATGCGGTCAGCCAGGGCGCTGCCTTCGATGCCCCAGGGGAGGCCCATCGCGAACTCGCCCGCTGGTACGGCAACGCCGCCGCACTGCTCAGCCAGCTGCAGGCAGAGGACCACCGCGCCTCCGACTTGCGCTTGTGGCCACACCACTTCGACATCGCCTTCCTGATCTCTCTACCCGATGACGCCAGCATCGGCGTCGGCTTCCTGGCCAGTGACAGCAGCTATGCGCAACCATACTGGTACGTCAGCCCCTGGCCCTATCCAGACGAACCCCCAAGCGCACTACCGGCGGCCGGGGGTCACTGGCACACCGAGGGCTTCACCGCAGCGGTGCTGACCGCAAACCACCTGCTGGCGGAGAGAGACGCTGCCAGCCAGCAACAGAAGGCGGAATCCTTCCTCCGCTCGGCCCTCGGGATCCTGCTACCTTGACCAGGTACCCTGGCTTGGCAACCACCCCTCTTAGGAGAACTGCAGAATGAGAAAGCAAGCTATTGCCGCCTGGGCGGACCTAGGCGACCGCACGCCGACCTACGCGCTGGTAGAGAACGTCGACCTGGTGATCATCCGCTACGGAGACGACGTCTCGGTCCTTTACGGCCGCTGCCACCACCGCGGCGCCCTGCTGGCGGATGGCCACATCGACGGCCATAACCTGATCTGCGGTGTGCATGGCTGGGACTACCGCTACGACACCGGCATCAGCGAGTACAACAACGATGAACAGCTGCACAAGTTCAACGCCTGGGTCGAAGACGGCCAGGTCTACATTGACGCCGACGAGATCGCAGCCTGGGAAAGGGACAACCCGCAGCCTTACGACCGTGAGTCCTACCAGGGCACCTACGCGGACGTCCACGGCGCGCCCGAAGAGCCGCACACCAAGCTGATCCAGGAGCTGGCGACCCACGGTCTCGACAAACTCGGACACCATGGCCCAGTGAACGCCATGGGCGTAGCGCGCCAGCAGCTGCCGAACTGGGACGACCTACAATTCGTGACCGCCCAGCTTTACAAAGTGCCGCAGCTGGATGATGTCGAGGTGGACACAGACCTGGTCATCGGACCGAGCAGCGCCAAGCCGCTGAGACTCGACATTCCGATCTTCGTCTCGGACATGAGCTTCGGCGCGCTGTCGGAGGAAAGCAAGATAGCGCTGGCACAAGGGGCTCAACTCGCTGGCACCGGGATTTGCAGCGGTGAGGGAGGCATGCTGCCCGAGGAACAGCAGGCCAACAGTCGCTATTTCTACGAACTCGCTTCCGCGCGCTTCGGCTTCTCCTGGGACAAGGTCAAGCAGTGCCAGGCCTTTCACTTCAAGGGCGGCCAGGGCGCCAAGACCGGCACCGGCGGCCACCTGCCGGGCGAGAAGGTGCAGGGCAAGATCGCTGACGTACGCGGCCTCCAGCCCGGACAATCGGCGATCTCGCCGGCACGCTTCCCGGACTGGGACAACGTCGAGGCCTTCCGCGAGTTCGCCGGCCAGGTGCGCGACGCCACCGGCGGCATTCCGGTCGGCTTCAAGTTGTCGGCGCAGCACATCGAGAAGGATATCGACGCCGCCCTGCACGCTGACGCCGATTACGTCATTCTCGACGGTCGCGGTGGTGGTACCGGCGCGGCACCCTTGATCTTCCGCGACAACATCTCGGTCCCCACGATCCCAGCACTGGCGCGCGCACGCCGTCATCTCGATCGCCAGGGACGCAGCGAGGTCACGCTGATCATCACGGGCGGTCTGCGCACGCCGGCAGACTTCGCCAAAGCCTTGGCCCTCGGCGCCGACGGCATCGCCGTCTCCAACGCCGCGATCCAGGCCATTGGCTGCCTCGGCATGCGTGCCTGCCACACCAACAACTGCCCTGTGGGTATCGCGACGCAGAAGCCGCACCTTCGCCAACGCCTGGTGATCCAGCCCGCCGCGGAGCGCTTGGCCCGCTTCTTCGGCGCCGCGGTGGAGATCATGAAGCTGATGGCCCGTGCCTGTGGTCACACCCACCTGAGCCAGCTCTGTCCCGACGATCTGACCACCTTCGATCGCGACATGGCCTACCTGTCCGGCGTCGCCTATGCGGGCGTCGTGCCCGTCTGAGCATGAAGCCCCTCTAGGTAGAGACAACGGAAACCAAGGAGCCTGCAAACATGAGCGACAACACCCACCTGATCTGGCACCGCGTGGCAGGTCTCAACGAGCTGCCCGAAGGCCGGGTCAAGACAGTTACCGTGGGCAAAGAGAGCATCGCGCTGACCCACCATGACGGCCAGTATGGCGCGCTCGAGAACGCCTGCCCGCACCAGGGCGGCCCCCTCGGTGAGGGTTCGATCGAGAACGGCTACCTGCGCTGCCCCTGGCACGGCTGGGACTACTGCCCACTCTCCGGCAAACCACCAGGAGGGTACGACGACGGAGTGCGCACCTTCCCGGTGGAGGTGCGCAGCGACGGCATCTACATCGCGCTCGAAGCCGAGGAGCCGGAAACGCGCACCGTGTCGGACGTCATGGCCGAGACCATGGTCAACTGGGGGGTGAAGCATGTCTTCGGCATGGTTGGCCACTCCAACCTCGGTCTTGCCGACGCACTGCGCCGACGCGAGGAGGCCGGCGACCTGACCTTCATCGGCATCCGCCACGAAGGCGCGGCCGCCTTCGCCTGCTCGGCCTACGCCAAACTGACCGGCAAGCCCGCCGCCTGCCTGGCGATTGCCGGCCCCGGCGCCACCAACCTGCTCACCGGCTTGTGGGACGCCAAGGTCGACCGCGCGCCTGTGCTGGCGCTCACCGGCCAAGTCAACACGCAGGTGCTCGGCCCCGGTGCCTTCCAGGAGCTCGACCTGGCCGCCGCCTTCGCTCCGGTCGCCGGCTGGAGCCAGACCGTGCTGTCGAGCTCGAAGCACGCTGAACTCATGAACCTGGCCCTCAAGCACGCCGTCCAGTACCGTGAAGTCGGACACCTGATCTTCCCGGACGAGGTGCAGGAGATCGAGGTAGGCAGCATCGACGATGGTGGCCCAGAGGCTTCCGGCCCGGAAGGCCGGCTTACGCCTACCGACATCACCCCACCACCCACGGCCCTGGGGGCAGCAGTCGAGAGGCTACGCAGCGCCCAGCGACCAGTGATCATCGTTGGCCACGGTGCTCGCGACGGCATGGACGAGGTCACCAAGCTCGCCGAGCACCTGCGCTGCCCGGTGCTCACCACCTTCAAAGGCAAGGGCCTGATCTCCGACTTCCATCCGAACGGTTGTGGTGTGCTCGGACGCAGCGGCACCCCGATCGCCAGCTGGTTCATGAATGAATGCGACACGCTGCTGGTATTCGGCGCCTCGTTCTCCAACCACACCGGCATCACACCCAAGAAACCGATCATCCAGGTGGACTTCGATCCATGGCAGCTCGGCCGTGTCCATGCCGTCGACGTGCCGGTGCTGGGCGATATCGCAGTCACCGCGCGCCTGTTGCGCGAGGCACTGCACGACGCCAACCCAACGGACCAGACTCCGGAGATCACCGAACGCTGGAGGCTCTGGCGGGCCGAGAAGGCGAGTCGCCGGCAGGACGACCAGAGTCAGGGCTTGGGAGCAGCTACCATTTTCGAGACTCTGACCCACCTGACACCCGAGAACGCCGTCATCGCCGTCGATGTGGGAAACAACACCTATTCGTTCGGTCGCTACTTCGAGTGCAAGCAGCAGGCCGTCCTCATGTCAGGCTATCTGGGATCGATCGGCTTCGGCTATTCGGGCGCCATGGGTGCCTGGGCGGCGGCAGGACATCAGCGGCCGATCATCGCGGTCACCGGCGACGGGGGCTTCGGTCAGTACCTGGCCGAGGTCACGACGGCGGTCAAGTACGGCATGAACCTGACGCACATCCTGCTCAACAATTCCGAGCTAGGCAAAATCTCCAAGGAACAGCGGGGAGGACGCTTCGAAGTCTGGCAAACCTCGCTACACAACCCGAATTTCGCAGAGTACGTGAGCAACTGCGGCGGCCTCGGAATCCGGGTTTCCAAGGTCGAAGAACTCGAACCGGCGATCCGGCGAGCCCTGGCGTACGATGGGCCGGCGACGGTCGAGGTGCTGCAGAACGTCGAGTTGCTGTGACGTCGAACGTCCCTGCTATGCTCGACCGGTAACTACCCGTTGTCAGTGCCTTTCCCGAGAGGGTGGCCGTCCAGATGAGACCTAGAGGAGCCTACGCCATGACCGACCGTGTCCGGAACCTTGTCCAGTTCGCCGCCGTGCTGCTGATCGCCACCGCCTTTCTCACCGCCGCCCCCACGCTCTCGGCTGAGGACGAGCAGCCCGCTACCGCCGAGGTCACTTCGATTTTCAAGGTGACCGGCATGACGTGCACCAACTGCGAGGCATTGATCCGCAGCAACGTGCAGGCACTGGACGGCGTCAGCGCGGCGAGCGCGGACCACATGGCGGGAACCGCCGAGGTGACCTACGATCCGGCGAAGGTGACGACGGAGCAGGTCATCCAGGCGATCACGAACGCTGGTTACGGCGCGGAGTTGCTGGAGACCAAGGAGTAGGGCCCCACGCGCTCGCTACAGGCCGCTGATCACAGGCCGCTGGCCAGAGATTGGGCGCTCGTTCTGCTCTCTGGTTTATACTCGGCGGATCTATCCACAATTCGTTGGGAGGAAGTACCGATGAAAAAGCGGAGAAAGCTGCAGCTCAGCCGTGAGACCCTGCACACGATGGATTTGCGCACGGCGCAGGGCGGTGACGTGATCCAAGCGACCGTTCAGGCCACCACGATCATCATCAAAGAGACGATCGAAATCGCCGTCCGGTCCGAAGAGGGGTGCCCGACCTACTCTTGCTGCTGCCTGACTTGCCCCCCCTGTCCCTGAGGCTCATCGCCGCCTCCGAGCCCTGAAGCGGCCCAGCCGCTTTTAGAGTTCGTAGGCGGCCCAACCGACTTATAGCTCGTAGGCGGCCCAGCCGCCGGGGGCCAACACATTGGCCATCAGGTCGGTGCGTTTGATGCTCTGGCTGGCGATCCACTCATCGGCCTGTCGCATCAGGTCCTTGCCGCGCGAGCCCCGCAGCTGGCCGAGGCGGCGGCGGGCGGCGGCAGCGTAGAGGCGCATGTCGTGCTTCTCGAGCCCCTCGATCGCCTGCTCCAGGAGCCCTTCCGCCTCTTCCTTCAGACCCTCCGTGGCACGAATGCCGGCCCGCAGGAGCAGCGCCAGCGGATCGGACCAGAAGAGCTTCTCGCTCTCGATTTTCTTCAGGTCGCCCTGGACGACCTTGATCAGCTGCTTGTACTGCTCGGTGTCCAGACCGGCCTCAACAGCGGCGGCGAGCGCGCAGCGAGCGCGCAGGCACGAAGCCTCGGTGCGCGTGAACTGGATACGCAGCAGCATCGACTCTTGTAGACCACCCCACAATTCCTGCAGCCGCCGCCAGGCTTCCAGGCCACCGGCCGAGTACATGGCGATCTCGACCATGCCCGTCATGTGCCAGTAGTGTTGCAGGTGGAAGCCCTGCTGCGACCAGCGACTGATCGACTGCTCGACTTCCTCTTCCGCCAGCTTCGGCTCGTCGTTGACCAGCCAGGCGACCCAGGTGACGCGGCTGCGCAGGTTGGTTTCGGCGTAGAGGTCACCACGCTCCTGCACATCTTTGAGCAGCGACGGCAGGCGACGGCAGATCTCCCCGTACTCGCCGAGCAGCAGCAACGCTCGCAGCTGGAACTGCATCGTGGTGTCCAGCTCCCACGTGACGCCGGTGCAGCGCTCACGCAGGATCTCTTCGCCGTAATCCAGGCGCTCGACCGCCTTCTGCCAGTGACCTTCCAGATAGGCCGCCATGCCCGAGGTCATGTGCGCGAGGCCGAGGGCATGCGGGTGGTTGACCTTCTGTGCCAGGCGCATCGACAAACGAATGAGATTCTCGGTGCGATCCAGCCCCTTGTTGCCGGAGGTCGCCGAGGCGATCGTCTCGATGCACAGGGCGCGCGCCACGCGGTACGGCTCGCCTGCCTTGAGTGACAGCAGCAGGTTACGCTTGCTGTAGTCCATACCGCGAATGGTGTCGACGATCGCCAGGCCGACGGACACGGACCAGCAGGTGTCGATCTGGATCAGCTTCTCAGCGGCGATCTGCGTCGAGTCGCGTTCCTTGAACTTGAGACCCCGGATCTTCAGGAAGGCGATGCTGCGTAGCAGCGACAGCAACGCCTGGCGCGGTGTCTCCGCCAGCTTCATGCCGATCGACTCGAGCACGTGACGGATGGTGGCCAGCCCCTTGTCGATGCGGCCGCTGATCAGCAGTTGCTCGGCGGCGCGGCGGCGCAGCTCCAGGGCGTCCGCGGCCATGCCACCTTCGGCCGACAGCAGATAGGCCTGCGCTGCTTCGGCACCTCGGCCGGCGTTGGCCAGGGCATCCGCGAGCTTGATCTGCAGCTGCCGGTAGGCCTCACCCTCGTCGACGGCGAGGTCGAGAGCGATGCGATAGAGACGGCTGGCGCGATCGAAAGCCAGGGCTTCGGCAGCCTGATCTGCCGCCTGCGCGGCAAACTCGGCGGCGCGGTCGCGCTGGCCTGCTTCTTCGAAGTGGATGGCCAGGACTTCAGGATCGACGTTTCCGGCTGCCTGCAGCGCTTGCGCCAGGCGCAAGTGATAACGCTTGAGCAGGGCCGGCTCGAGCAGCTTCGGGACGATCTCGCGGATGCGGTCGTGGTAGCACTCGACTTGGTCGTCCTTGTGACTGCTGCCACGCAGACGGATCAGGTTGGCCGAACGCAGCGCAGCCAGGGCCGCCTGCACCTCCTCGACCTCTGCGGCTTGCTTGGCGACGTCCAGACTGACCGGCTGGCCAATTACCGAAATGACTTCCAGCAGGCGCCGCGCTTCTTCTGGCAGGCGATCCAGGTGCGCCAGCATGACCTTCTCGATCGTCGCTTCGCCGACCGCGCGTTCGACGTCGCCGCTCACCGCCTCGTCGCCGGAGACAGTCTGTGCATACCGCACCAGCGTGTCGATCAGGAATGGGTTGCCGCCGGACTCGCGTACGATGGTCTCGGCCAGCGCTTCGGCGGCTGGCGAGTCGCTGCGTAGCAGTTGCAGCGTCAGACGCCGCGACTCCTCGGGCCCCAGCTCTTTGAGCACAACCTCCCGTACTTCGATCGCCGCCTTGGTCAGCTCGGACGAGAAGAGACGCCGCAGCAGGGGGCTGGTGAGCGCCTCTTCACTGCGGAAGCACGCAAGCAGCATCAGTGCCGGCGGGTCCGGCGGTCGCAGCAGCTCATTGAGCAAAGACGCGCTATCCAGATCACCCCACTGTAGGTCGTCGATGTAGAGCACGACCGGATGGCGGTCGGTGAGGCGCAGAAAGAGTTCGCGCAGCGCGGCGAAAGCGCGGCGACGCAACTCGCGGGAGTCGGGAATCTCCAGCACCCTGCGCTTGGCGTTGGCTATCGCCTTGACGCGGCGTAGCACCGGGAACAGCCGCGCCAGTGCCAGTACGTTGTACGGCATCAGCACCTCGACTTCTTGTTCCGGCAGCTTGCGCAGATAGCGGCTGAGCGAGTCGACCAGGCTGTCCAGCGCCTTGTAGGGCACGGACTCACGCTGATAGCAGCGACCGGTCAAGACCACCACCTGGTTCTCGTACTGGTGGTAGACGTCGAGCAGGAAGCGGCGCACCAATGCGCTCTTTCCCATGCCCGACGACCCGTGGACAAAGACGGCCACCGTACGCCCCTTGCGCGCGGCGCGGAAGCTGTCCATCAGCTGCTCCATCTGATCCTCTCGGCCAACGAACGGCGCGGAGGTGACCGAAGAACTGGTAGACCGCACCAACGAGGCTGTCGACTCCTCGGAGCCCAGCCAGCGCAGGACGTCTTTGCCGGCGGGACGCTTTTCGGGATCGCGGTGCAAGAGCGCGCGACACAGCGTGTCGAGATCTTCCGGAATACTCGGTAGCAGCTCACGTGGCGGCGGCGGATCGACGCGCTGCTTGTCGGTCAGGATGCGCATGATGCTGCCGGTAAAGGGAATCTGGCCGGTCAACGCTTCGTAGAGCACCGCACCGACGCTGTACCAGTCCGACGCCTGCGAAATGTTCAACCCCGCGGCTTGCTCCGGTGACATGTAGGCGGGTGTGCCGACGATGTCCTCTTCGAGGCTCTCGTAGATCCGCTGCGCCATGATCTCGCGCACCAGGCCGAGATCGAGCAGAACGACGCGGCCCTCGTGCGTCGCGAGGACGTTCGAGGGCTTGATGTCGCAATGCAGCTTGCCGGTATCGTGGAGCGCCGTCAGGCCCTCCGCCAGTTGCCGCAGAGCCGTTCGCAGCATCGCCGGGTCGAACGGCAGGGCCCGGGGGAGAACAGGGGCGGAATCTCGGGCCGTACCCTCCGGGCTGGCAGCACGGGTCTTGGAACTCTCACCCTCGCTCGCAGCATCGGAGCCCCGTGGAGCAACCCCGACCGAGGTAGCGTCGCTGGTCGAGGCGGCGTCGTGGGCCAAAGTAAGGCCCTCATCTCGCAGCAGTCCCTGGTCGAGCAGGGTAGGTGCCTCGTCCGCCAACACGGAGACCAGTGGTTGGTCGTCACGCCGCCGGACCGCTTCGGTGAACGGCAGCCCCTTGACCAACTCCATGGTGAAGAACCAGCGGTCGCCGTCCGAGAGCAGCTCGTACAACTGCACCAAGTTGCGGTGGTTGACGTCACCCAGCGCGCGGAACTCTTTCTTGAAACGGTAGATCGCGGCCGGATCGACCTGATTCAGCGTCTTGAGCGCAACGATCGCCTTGCGCTCACGATCGTACGCCTCGTACACCGACCCCGAGGTACCGGAGCCGAGTTTGCGGCGCACGGAAAAGCGCTCCGTGCCCGCGAAGTCCTGCTGAAAGGGATTGTCGATCAACGTTGTGCTCGGCGATCTTTGTTAGACAGCTTGCGCATTCAAGTTCCTCGTGCAGGCGCTGAGGCGAAAGCTGTTTTGAGCCTGAGGGTAATAACTTTAGATATCAGCTCCGTGCCCCAGTGTCCAGGTGGACGGGCCTACGATGGCCATGGACACGTCTCTCGAAGAGTCGGTTCGTCAGACAGCGGTCTCTTCTGACCATAGACGTCCGATCTCCAGAACGACCTCCACCGCCTTGTGCAGCTCATAGTTCGACGTCCACTCCAGGCGTGAGTGAATGTTGTGGGAGCCGCAGAAGATGTTGGGCGTCGGCAAGCCGATGAAGCTGAGCCGCGAACCGTCCGTGCCACCGCGCACGGGGGGCGAGACGACCTCCAGCCCTGCCTGCTCCATCGCCCGGCGAGCGACGTCTGTCACCACCGGGTGCTGGTCCAGCACCTCGCGCATGTTGCGGTAGGTCTCTTTGGCTTCCAGCTCGAAGCGGGATCCCGGCCAGGCTGCCACGGCTTCGGCCGCCAGCCGCTCCAACAGCTGGCGTTGCTCGCCCAGCTTGGCGCTGTCGAAATCGCGCAGCAGAATGCGCACCGTGACCTTCTCGACCCCACCCTCCACGACATTGGGATGAACGTAGCCCTCGTACCCATCAGTGGTTTCGGGGGACAGGGAGTCCTTGGGCAGACGACCGAGGAAGTCGGCGAACACGCGCAGCGCATTGACCATGCGCCCCTTGGCGTAGCCCGGATGGGTGTTGAAGCCATGGAAGGTGATGCGCACCGAGTCAGCGGAGAAGGTTTCCACTTCCAGCTCACCGGCAGCACCGCCATCGACCGTGTAGGCGTAGCGAGCACCAAAGGCCGGCACGTCGAAGAAATCCGTACCGCGGCCAACCTCTTCGTCAGGGGTGAACGCGAGGCGAACCTTGCCACGCGGTAGCTCCGGATGCGCCATCCAGTACTCGGCCGCCGCCACCATCACGGCAACACCCGCCTTGTCGTCGGCACCGAGCAGCGTCGAGCCCGAGGCAGTGATCACGTCGTGGCCAAGCACAGCCTCCAGGTCTGGATTGTCGGCCCGTGTCAACACGGCGTCGGGAGCATCCGGCAGCACCAGATCCTGCCCCTGGTAGTTCGTATGGACAATCGGAACGACACCGGCACCGCTCATCTCCGGTGAGGTGTCGACGTGCGAGACGAAGCCGATCACTGGTGCACCTTCGACGGTCGCCGGCACTGTCGCGGTCAGGTACCCGTGCTCGTCGAGCAACACGTCCTGCAGTCCCAGCTGCCGTAACTCGGCTTCGAGCAGGCGCTGGAGATCCAGTTGTTTCGGGGTACTCGGATAGGTGTCGACACCGTCTTCACTCTGCGTGTCGTAGGTGACGTAGCGCAGAAAGCGTTCAACACAGGTCGTGGGGTACTTGGGCTGGAAACGTGACATCACCGGCAACGCTAGCACCCCCGGCACACCAGCGCCAACCCCACTGAGAGAACCAACTAGCTCGACCAGGCGCGAGCGCGAAGACGAAAAAGAGCGACGGGAGCACGGCCCCCGCCGCAAAGGGAGGAAACTGCCGAACTTTCGGTCTCTAGCGAGCGCTGTCCGTACTAGCTGTCGAGCCTGCGTCGGCGGCGTCAGCCCTCGCGGTCGCTTGCCCGGAGCGCACCTTCTCCGTCAGCGTCGTCTGCCCTTGCAGGGCGACATAGGGCTCGATCAACGCGAACGTCTTCTCGCCGATACCACGCACCAGCATCAGGTCCTCCACGACCTGGAAGGGGCCGTTCTCGTCGCGGAACTCGACGATGCGGCTTGCGATGGACGGGCCGACTCGGGGCAGCAGTTGTAGCTGTGCGGGAGTCGCGGTGTTGACGTTCACCACCGCATCGGCAGCGAAAGCGGCCGGCGCGCCGAGGGCGGTGCCCAGCAGCAAGAGCATGGCGGTGAGAACACGCATCGGATCAATGATTCGGGTCATGGGAATCTCCTCATTCGTTCTTTGTTTCAAGGCGTTTGCTTCGAGTCTTGGCTTTGCTTGCTCCGAGCTCCGTGGTCGTCGTGGCTACCCTCCTGCTGTCACGCGGTCATTGAAGGTGTTTGGCTTCTGCGATGCGCCCTTCGGCGCGCTTGGCACATACACACTTCAAACCAGCTGCCAGACTTGGCAAGGAGATATAAACTCTTGTTTCAGAGTGGCTTACAGATATTCCGACGAACACACAGAGAGGCGCCGTGGTCCAGGAATTCTGCTCTGCAAGGAGCTGGAAGCCGTCGTACGAAGCCTTACGGCATGACAAGATTCTTAGACGGCAGGCAAAATCTTTTGACTGGTACCGACATCCGCGGCTAAGTGCCCAGCAAGCGCGAACTTAGAGCCCGAATTGAACGGGCAAAAAACTGTGGAAAACGAACATCGGATGCGCACACCTGGAAACATAGATAAATAGCTATATCTGGCGCTTGACGCGGCCTAACCAACCACGCGGCAGTCACTTAGACCTCTCTTAGTAAGCCTGCACACCTCACAGACAAGAGCTCGAGAAGCCAGCAGCAGCGGAACCTTCCAGGGCGGTTATCCACAGGATTTCCCACAGGGCTGTGAGGCACAAACCCCTGATCACGCGAGGAGATCCTCGCCTTCTGGCGGGCCGCACCGTCGGCAAGCGAAACGGCAACCATCGCAACGACAGCCCAGGAGACGACCCGCGACCGGTGTGGAATCCGAACCCATGTAATCCACTGCTCTCCATGGACCTTCCGCGGTACGAAGGGGTACCATTCCCCTGGAAGCACGGGATCCGGTGGCGAGTTTCGCGGCTCCCGCCCGGACCACCTGACGAGAACCGTGACCAACCGAGCCTGCTGAGGAGAACCGATGTTTGCGATCGAGGAACTGACCGCCCGAGAAATCCTGGACTCTCGGGGCAACCCGACGATGGAAGTGGACTGCCTACTCAGAGACGGTGCTGTCGGGCGGGCCTCTGTACCATCCGGTGCTTCTACCGGTGCACGGGAAGCCCTGGAGCTGCGCGACGGCGGTGACCGCTACCTGGGAAAGGGCGTGATTACCGCCGTGGATCACGTGCACGACGTCATCGCGCCCGAAATCGAAGGCCTTGACGCTCGCGACCAGGCGCTGATCGACCGCAAGCTCTGCCTGCTCGACGGCACGGACGACAAGAGTCGATTGGGTGCCAACGCCGTGCTCGGCGTCTCGCTGGCAATCGCCAAGGCGGCCGCCGAGGCAGCCGGCCTGCCCTTGTACCAGTATCTCGGCGGTCCGGCAGCAACGATTCTGCCAGTTCCCATGCTCAACGTGCTCAACGGCGGCGCCCACGCCGACAACTCGGTCGACGTGCAGGAATTCATGCTGGTGCCGATCGGCTTCGACCGCTTTTCGGAGGGTCTGAGGGCTGGCACCGAGATCTACCACACACTCAAGAAGGTCCTGAAGGACCGCGGCCTGGTGACGGCAGTCGGCGACGAAGGCGGATTCGCACCCAACCTGAAGAGCAATCGCGAGGCCCTCGACTTGCTGTTGGCGGCGATCGAGAAGGCCGGTTACAAGCCAGGTGAGGATGTAGCCCTTGCGCTCGATGTGGCCGCCTCCGAGTTGGTCGAGTCGACCGACGGTGACGAGGTGCGGTATGCACTGGCTGGCGAAGGCCGAACCGGCCTCTCCAGCAGCGACCTTGTTGGTCTGTTCGAAGAGTGGGTCGGCGCCTATCCGTTGGTGTCGATCGAGGACGCCTTGGCCGAGAACGACCACAAAGGCTGGGCAGAACTGACGAGAGCGCTTGGCAGCAAGGTGCAGTTGGTGGGCGACGATCTGTTCGTCACCAACCCCAAGATCCTGCAGGCCGGCATCCACGATGGCCTGGCCAACGCCCTGCTGGTGAAGGTCAACCAGATCGGCACGCTGACCGAGACTCTGGAGGCTGTCGAGTTGGCGCGCTGCCATCGCTACGCCAACGTCATCAGCCACCGCTCCGGCGAGACTGAGGACACCACGATCGCCGACCTGGCCGTCGCCACAAGAGCCGGTCAGATCAAGACCGGTGCCCCCTGCCGCAGCGACCGCGTGGCCAAATACAACCGCTTGCTACGGATCGAGGAGGAGTTGGAAGGTATCGCCACCTACCCAGGTGCCGCAGCCTTCCCTCGCTGGACCGGATGAGCGTCACTCCGCACTCGGCGGCCCCTAGTTCGTTCCGCTCCGTCCTGGGGGCTACCGTCACGTTCCTGTGCGTTCTGCTCCTGATCGCGGCGCTGGCCAGCTACCGTGAGTGGAACACCATGCGCCAGCAGGAACGGCAACTGCGGCAACAGATCGAGCAGACACGGGCCCGTGTCGAGGTGCTCCAAGGTACAGTGGACCGCCTCGAGCATCTCGACTCACCCCGCGAGCGCGTAACTCTGGAACGCCTAGCCCGGCAAGAGCTGGGCTTGGTGCGGCCCGGCGATGTGGTCGTGCTGCTGCCTGCGGAGGAACGCTAGCTCTTCGAAGCCTCTGGGGCTTCCTGAGATGCCTGCTTGGTCCGAATGCGATCCGCGCGGGCGACGCTCAGCTTGAGCAGCGGCGGTGTCATGAGAGTGGTCAGGATGACCATGATGACAACAGCGGAGAGGGTGGTCTGGTTGATCACCGGCTCGCCGCGCAGCATCAAGCTGGCACCGACACTGGCGAAGATCAGACCGACCTCACCGCGCGGCACCATTCCGATGGCAACCGACAGGCGGTCAATCCAGACATCGCCCCCGAACACTCCCAGGCCACAGATCATTTTGCCGACCACGGCCGTCACCGAGAGCGCGAGCGCAAAGCCCAGGACTTCGACCTGACCGAAGGTCGACAAGTCGACGCGCGTGCCCATGAGCACGAAGAAAACCGGCACCAGGAAGCTGTTGATCGGAAGCAGCAGATCCTCGAGCGTGCCATCGTGGTGTAGATCGTCCGGGTTGTCCACTGGATTGAGCTTGTCCTGAAACCGCACCGGATCCAGGATCAAACCGGCAGCAAAAGCGCCGACGATCGGGGCCAGGTCGAGCAGGCTGGCGAGGTAGGAGAGCAAGAAGCAGAAGCCGAGCGAGAAGGGCAGCAGGATGCCCTGCATGTTCAGCCGGGTAGCGATGCGAGCGAAGACATCGGGGACCTTGCCACCGATGATCACGGCACCCGCCAGGAAGGCGATGGCCTTGAAGACGATGAACACGATGCTCAGCGCATGGAGGCTCTCACCGGTGCTCGAAGCCAGGATCATGCCCTGGACAATCGCCAGCACGACGAGACCGAGAATGTCATCGAGAACCGCGGCTCCCAGGATGATCCGCGCTTCCTGCGTGTCGACCTTGCGCAGATCGGCCAGGACACGGGCCGTGATGCCGACGCTGGTTGCGCACAGAGTGGCACCGATGAAGATGTGGACCATGCGGTCCAGGTCCGGCAAGAACAGAGCCGACAGGCCCCACCCGAGAAAGAAGGGCGCCACGACCCCCAGAACGGCGACGAACAGGCTCGAGCCGCCGACAGAGCGCATCTCGTCCAGATTCGAGTCGAGGCCGACCTCGAAGAGCAGCAGGATGACCCCGATCTCAGCCAGGATCAGGATGCCCTGATTGGTCATGAGGAAGTCGAGGCCGTGAAAGCCGAACAGCGCCAGGTTGCCTATCAGAACGCCGAACACCAGCTCACCGAGCACCGAAGGTTGGTGCAGCTTCTGGAAGAGGTAGCCTGCGACCTTGGCGCCGGCAAGCATGATGACCAGCGCCAGCAAGACGGGCATGACGGGTCCAGCATGGCCCCCTTCGTGCTCCCCGCCAGGCGCAGCCGCATCGGTGGCCGCGAAGGCGGCGTCGCCCGAACCCTGCGACCAAGGCAGCACGAACAGGCACATCAAAATCGCGATCAAGAACCAAGCACGACGCAAGTGGACACCTCCCTGGACAAACGGCAGCGGCGGCCCGCGAGGCGGCCGCGAAGGATCGTATCGTACCACCCAGTTCTGTCCCGTTCAGGGGAACTTCGGGCTCGCGGACCTGGAAGTCGGCACGGCTTTTGCTGGAATAAAGTCACCATGGAGGAACCATCATGAGTCTTCGTCTTCGTCTCTTCTTGCTCATCGGCGGCCTGATCGCCATGTTGGCTGGGGCTCAGTGGTGGTGGATGCGCTCGCTGACCCAGGACCTCGGCACCCAGGCCGGCGAGGTGGCCTTCTTGGTCGGAGAGTCGGTGGTCTCAGCCTTCGTCGACGAGAACCACCTGGGCTGGCAGACCGCCACCGTGACCAGCTCTGGCCACAGCACCGGCGGAGCAGCGGACTCTGACCAAGAACAACACGAACACCAGGTCTTCGATTTCCGCTTCGAAGACGGACAGAACACCGACAGCCCTCGGCAGCGGCGGCGGATTCAGCTGGTCACCGAGTCACGAACAGAGCACACGATCGAGCTGCGCGAGCTGGAGCCCAGTGGTACCCGGGTGACGCGGGAATGGACGGCGTCGGCTCCCCTCGACGCAGAGACAAGGGAAAGACTGCGCCATCAGCACTTCGAGGTGCGCAGCGACGTGCCGGTCAGCCAGGAAGTCGATCCAGAAGACCCCGGCCGTATCGTCTTGCGCCTGCTGGAGCAGGACGGCCAAGAGAGCGAGTTGCTGCTCGGCAATTCCCAACTTCTCCACCGGATTCCGATCCCCCGCTCGCCGCTGGTACAGCCGCTGGAGCGTTTCTCCGAGCGCTTCCTACTGGGTAGCGCCGGCATTCTCCTCCTGGGGCTGCTGCTTGCCGGCCTGCTGGCACACCGAGTGACGGCACCGCTGTACCGCTTGTCACGTGCAGCCCGCGAGGTGGGAGAGGGCGCCCTCGGAACCCAAGTCGCCGTGCACACCGGCGGCGAAGTGGGCGCGACCCTGACCGCCTTCAACCGCATGTCCCGGCACCTGCAGGACCTGGACGCGGACGCTCGGCGGCTGCGCGCCCGCGAACACCTCGGCGAGCTCGGCGAGGTCGCCCGCGGCCTGGCACACAGTCTGCGCAATCCGCTCAACGCCCTGGGACTTTCCGTGGAAACCCTGACCGCGACCGACGAGGAAAGCGAGCGCTTGCAGCTGGCTGACGCCGCCCGCCGGCAGATCCGCCGCATGGACAGCGCCTTGCGGTCGTTCCTGGCCCTCGCCAGCGGCGGCGGCGGCGAGCCGGAACCTGTGTCGCTGACCGCGTTGCTGCAGGATGTCGCCCTGGAAGCCTTGCAAGACGCCAACGGCGGCCGTGTACGAGTTGACCTCGAGCCCGGCCCCACGCTGCCGCCGCTACGCGCGGTGGCACCAGAACTGAGGGCCGTGCTGCAGGCGCTGGTGATCAACGCCGTAGAGGCCAGTCCGGCGGGCGGCTCGGTGACGGTCAAGGCCTCGTCACCCGAGGCGGAGCACTGGCGCGTCGAGATCTTGGACCGTGGCCCCGGCTTGCCGGCAGCGGTCCGTGAGCGTCTGTTCACACCTCACACTTCGACCAAGCCCCACGGCTCGGGGATGGGACTCTACCTCGCCCAGCGTATCGCCAGCAATCGCTACGGCGGCGAGCTCCGCTTGCTGGAGCGGGAGGACGGAGGCACCCGCGCGATCCTGGATCTTGCACCCCGCTGCGGAGGCAATGCATGAAGGGCGAAGAGCAGCGGAGGCAGCGAGTGAGTGACATCCGCGTTCTGATCGTCGAGGACGAGCCGGATCAGCGGCGACTGCTGGCGGACATCTTGCGCTCGGAGGGCTACCTGGCGACCGAAGCCGAGGACTGTGCGAGCGCCCGGACTCAGCTGCAAGCCACGGCCGTCGACCTGGTGCTGAGCGACTGGAAGCTACCCGATGGAGATGGTATGGAGCTACTGCTGGAAGTCCAGAGCCACTGGCCGCGCACCGCCTTTGTCATGATCACCGCCTACGGCACTATTTCCCGCGCCGTCGAAGCTGTGCGTCGAGGTGCCGATGACTTCCTGCCCAAGCCCTTCGAGCGACAAGCCTTGCTGCTCGCGCTCGAGCGCACGCTCAAGGCTCGCCGGCTGGAAGCCGAGAACCGGCGACTGAGCGAAGAGTTGCAGGAGCGCGACCGCCTGGTCGACCTCGTGGGCAGCGCCCCGAGCATGCAGCGGCTGTTCCGGCGCGTCGAGAAGATCGCTGGCACGCAAGCCACCGTGCTGCTGGCAGGGGAGAGCGGCACCGGCAAGGAACTGGCTGCGCGTGCCCTGCACGCATTGTCGTCGCGCGCCCGCGGTCCTTTCGTGGCCGTCAACTGCGCGGCCATCCCCGAGGGTCTGATGGAGGCCGAGTTCTTCGGTGCCGAGAAGGGTGCCTTCACCGGCGCCGACCGAGTGCGGGTGGGCAAGTTCGAGGCGGCCCACCTCGGAACCCTGTTTCTGGACGAGGTTGGCGAGCTACCACTGGAGATTCAGCCCAAGTTGCTGCGCGCCCTGCAGGAGGGCACCGTGACGCGGGTCGGCGGCAATCGCGAGCTGGCAGTGGACGTGCGGATCCTGGCCGCGACCAATCGCGACCTGGAAGCCGAGGTCGCCGCGAGTCGCTTCCGCGAGGATCTCTACTACCGCTTGAACGTGGTACCGATCCCCCTGCCACCGCTACGCGATCGTCGCGAGGACATCCCGCGACTGGTGGAGCACTTCGTGCAACGGGCAGCGCGCCGCCACGGCGTCCAACCGGCCAGGTTCCCTCCGGCTTTGCTACGCCGTCTGATCGACTACACCTGGCCGGGCAACGTACGCGAGCTGGCCAATGTCGTCGAGCGCCTGCTTCTCCTTGCCGACGACGACCTGGTACAGGCCGAAGACCTACCCCCGTCTTTCGACGGTCCCAACGGCGGCGGTAGTGCCGAGGACAGCGCCCAGAACGACGGTGGCTTCCGCCTACCTCCCGGAGGCTTGTCCTGGGAGGCGCTGGAATGTAGCTGTCTACAGCAGGCCCTCGAACTAGCCGGCGGCAACCGCGCACGCGCAGCCCGCCTGCTGGACCTACCGTACAAGGCGTTCCTGTATCGACTCGAGAAGCACGGTCTGGCTGCGAGCTGAGGCAGGCTTCCCCTCCTCATTTCGGCAGCGGTCTTCCCATTTCGGGATGTCTGTGACCTTCTCGACGCGGATTCTCCGGTCCTATGGGGCTGGCACGAGGGTTGCTGTACAGGAGCGATAGGTCGACATTGATCTTCCCGATCAACCCAAGGCCATCCTGATCAACCCAAGGAGAACTACGATGAAGCAAATATCCTCCCTCCCTCTGCTGCTGACCGCACTGGCCCTGACGGCCGCTTTGGTGGCGGGCCCGGCAGGTCCCATGGCTGCTGACGAGGCGCACGAAGGACACCAGGTGAAGCTGAAGGTGATGGCCGGTGACGAACTCGTCACCGTCGACCTCAGTGACCTGGAGCTGGGGCAGAGCAAGCAGATCTCGACCGACTCCGGCAAGCTCATCACCGCCACACGCGATGACCAGGGCTACGAACTGGACATCGATGGCAAGACGATTCGCATTGGTGGTCACGGTCATGGCGGCGTGCAGGTGCACTCCGACGACGACCACCAGGTCGTGATCCACGAGCGGCAGGTACACCGTGAAATCCGCGAGATCCGCCTCGACGATGGCGACGTGATCAAGATCGAAGGCTCCCTGGACCTGGAGGTTGGCGAAACGCGGGAGCTGACCACTCAGAACAGCGCCCCTGCAACGCTGAGCCGTGACGACGAAGGCCTACTACTGAGTGTCGGCGGTGAAGAGATCCGCCTGCCCAATCACCACGCGATCGCGATGGCCGCCTTCAGCGGTGAGGGCGAGCACGTCATGGAGTGGCACACCGACGGCGGCTCTACGACGCACGGCTTCCGGCAGGTCATCGTGAACTGCGATGACGGCGACGAGGACTGCGCCGAGCGCATCAAGATCAAGCACTTCGACATCGACAACCTGAGCGAGCTGGACCTGGAGAACATCGACCTGGAGAACTTCGACTTCGAAGGCTTTGAGGATCTCGACATCGACCTCGATGGTGACGTCAAGGTCTTCGTGGTGCGGGGCGACGACGTCCTACACACGGGTGACGGCGAGCACGGCACACGCGTGATGATTCTGCGCACAGACGGAGAGGAACTGCACCTCAGTGGCGACGGCGACAGCGAACACAAGGTGATAGTGATCGAACTGGACGAAGAGATCGAGATCCACACCGACGACGAGAACGAGCCCCGCTGACCGGCCAAGCAAGGCCCCGGGAGAGAAATTTCCGGGAATTTCCAGAAAGCTGTCCATCCAATCAGGGGTAGCGGCAACACCATAGTGGGCAGGGCTACAAACACTGCAGTTCGCGGCCCTGTTGCAAGGTCTTCCGCACTCCTAGAGAAACGGCGTGGCCGAGGTTGGTCGCCACGCCGTATTTTTTTGTCTTCAGCTTTCTGTCTTCAGCTTCTAGGCCTGTGCTACGATTTGCCCGCCGTGCAGCACATGGCCCCTCCATCGAGCTCCCACCCCGCCTCCGTCCCGAAACCGAGCCGCGACGTTTACGCCCTGTTGACGCTGATCAGCGCCGGCCTGATTTTGGTGCTCACCCTGCCCCCTGGCAGCGGTAACCAGAAGGGCCTGAGCCTGCAGCCCTTCGCCGAGACCGGACGCTTCATCGGGCTGATCCTGAGGGCAGAAAACCCGCTGGACTTGCAGGTGCTGCGTCACCTGCTGTGGCACGTCGGTGGAAACCTCTTTGCCTTCCTCCCTTTCGGCTTTGGTGCTGCCGGCTGGATCCGCAGACGCCCCGGCACGGCGGCACGATGGGCGGCGGCGCGATGGGCCGTGCTGGCTGGCCTGGTGTTCAGTCTGAGCATCGAACTCGGGCAGCTGTTGATCCCCTACCGCGCCACCGACATCGACGACCTGATCTTCAACACCCTCGGCGCATTGTCGGGGGCTGCCGTCTACCTGCTGTGGACCGCACGCGAGTCGGCTTGATGGGTCCTCTGGCAGGCCACCTGGATTGACGGGAAAGCTGACCGGCCGCGCCTTCCTGCCGGCACTCTTGCTGGCCCTGCTCAACGTGCTGGTGGCCCCTTTCATGGGCAGGGTCCGCGACTGGCTCAGTGAAAGTCTGGGCAGCGTCTTCGTCACAGGCCTGGCTGCCGTCCTCGTCCTGACACTGATCACCGCGTTGGCCATCGCTATCGCACGTATTCGCCACCATCGCGGGTGGCGCTATGCCGGTCTCGTCGTGGTGGTCGTGCTAGTGGCCGTACAGACATTCCTGCTCGGGCGCGATATCGACAACCCAGCGCTGGCCCTGAAGGTCAACATGGTCGAGAAGGTGCACCTCGTGCAATACGGCCTGCTCGCGATCCTGCTCTATCGTCCCCTACGCACGCTCGGCAACCCGGCCATGGCCGGCTTTACGCTGCTCGGTGTAACGCTTGGCGGCATTGCCGAGGAGTGGATGCAGTGGCTGGTGCCGCTGCGCGTCGGCGAAGCGACGGACGTCGCGCTGAACGTCTATGCCGGCCTGCTCGGGCTTGTTTTTGGCCTTGCCTTGACGCCCCCGGAGTACTTCACCTGGACGGTGCCGCGGCGACAGTGTTCGTGGTTGCTGATCGGACTGGCGGCCGTGACCTTGGCCTTCGGTGGCTTCTTCCACTGTGCTCATCTCGGTTCGTGGGTCGAGGATCCCGAGATCGGGCGCTTCCGCTCATGGTATCCGCGCGAGGAACTCCTACGCCTGCGCGACGAACGCGCCCAGCGTTGGCCGGACGCGCCGCCACAACTGAACACCATCGGCCGCGAAGACCACTACCTGAGCGCCGCCGGCTGGCACGTCAACCACCGCAACCACAGCTTCCAGCTCGGCCACGCCTTTGTCGCCTGGCAGGAGAACCGCATCCTGGATACCTACTTCACCCCCTTCCTGGACCTGCCGCAACGCTCCGGTGAAGGTACTTACCGACTACCGGAGAGCCAGCTGGAGCAGCTGCGGCAAGCTTACGAAGAGATCGCCGAGCGGCAACCGCGACGCATGGGCCGCTATGTCAGCCCAGTGCTGGAGCAGCGCGTCGTCACGCGTCCGACGGCAGGGGAGTGGTGGGCCGGAATCGGCGGATTCATCGTAGTGCTGCTGGCAGGCGCCGCACGGCTCGGACGCGGTGCCCGGCCGCACTGATCACAGCTTGCTCATCGGCCCGTCCGAAGTCTGCCGGCTGACCGCCTTGACACTTGCTGGTTCGGGCAGGATCTGGCGCAGGTAGGGCTCGATGCCCCGGTTCTGGTCCCAGTCACGGGGATAGCCCAGGGACACCTCCTCGAAGCGGACGCCGTCGCGGTAGTGAGTGCCCTTCATGTGCAGGTGCCCGTAGACCACGGCGGTGACGGGATAGCGGGTGTGCCAGTCCTCCGTCTTGCGGGTACCGCACCAAATAGTGAAGCGCGGAATGCGGAACAGGCGCACCAGATCGCGGCGCAGCGGCCAGTGGTTGATCAGGATCAGCTTGTGACCACTGGCGGCAGCCTGTGCCAGACGCTGCTGGCTGTAGCGCACGCGGTCGTCACACCACTGCGGACGGCCGGGAAAAGGGTCAGCGTGGAGCAGCACCTCGTCACTGCACAAGACACCCGAGTCCGCCGCCCAGGAGACCGCGTTCTCGATCGGGATGTCGTCGGGGGCGAAGCTGTAGTCGTAGAAGGTGAACAGCGGCACCACCAGGTGGCCTTCGGTGTCGTCGTTGCCCGGCCAGTAGGGGTATGGATCCTCGGGCGTCAAGACCCCGTAGCTGCGGCAGATCTGCACCAGGCGCCGGTACTTGGCCTCGCCGCGCAAGCCCTCGGGATCCGAGCTGACAGTCCACAGGTCGTGATTGCCCGGCACCCACAGCACGCGCTGGAAGCGCGGCGTCAACACGGACAGCGCAAAGCGCAACTGCATCTCTGTCTCACCGACATCGCCGGCCAGAATCAGCCAATCCTTGGGATGGCGCGGAACGTTCTCCAGGGCCGCGCGATTGACGCGATTGGCCAGATGGAGATCGCTGATGGCGTACAACTTCATCAGTTGACGGTCTCGTCGTCATCCAGGCGACGCACCGACTGCGACGGTGTGGCGATCCCCAGCGGATCGGGAGCGAGAATCTCCGGCTCCAGCACCTTGGCTTGTTTCGTAGCTGGCTTCTTGGTAGCTGGCTTTTTGGTGGCTGGCTTCTTGGTCGCTGGCTTCTTGGTGGGTGGCTTCTTCACAGGAACCTTCTTCGAACCACCCTTCGCAGCACTCTTCTTCGCCGTGCTCTTCTTGCGCTTCGCCGTGGCTTTCTCTTGGGTCTTCTGTTGGGCCTCCTCTTGGGCCTCCAGGGCTTGCGCTTCCGCCGCGGCCTCTTCGGCCGCTTCCATCTCGGGCGTTGGCGACATCACCAGAGCGTGGCGCACGCGACCGCGCGAGAACTTGAACTCGGTCAATGGATGCCGGATCGGCTCCAGCGTCATGTCTGGATGAAAGATCGCACCACCACCGGTAGGAATGCCAAAGCCGCGGATGTGCTCGCCGGCCTTGGGCATCAGCGACATCATGCGTGGCCATTCCGGGTCGTCGTGGACATCGATGAAGAAGGGCAAGATCTTGAGCAAGGTCGGGAGTTCAGGGCTCTTGGCGTTCTCTTCCGGCGGCCCGAAAAGACCGATCTGGACTGCACCCGCCGACACGCCCATGATCACCGCGCCCTCCTGGTGACGCTGCACGACCTTGGTGGCCAGACCATTCTCTTCCATCACCTTGTAGCCATGGTGCACGTCGCCACCAGCCAGGAGGATGATGTGGGCCCGCCCAACGTAGGCGGATTCTTCCTGCGTCGGCTCGGACGGAATCATCTTGGTGTTGGTGACGCCGATGCTCTCCATGGCGCCCCGGAACAGTTCGTAGAATTCGGGGCGATCCTGATTCGAAGCACCGATATAGGCGGCACGCGGCTCTTCAACATCGTCGTCGAGAGCTTCGCGGATGCGGCGCAGAAACAGCTCGCCACTCTCGTCGCGCCAGAACAAGGGCTGGCTATCGGCGAACAGGAACAACGGTTTCTGTGACTCTTCCAAGGGTAGGCTCCTCCGTTCAGATCCGAGAATGTCAGTTCATCTGGCCTTCAGACACCTCAAGAGGTGCGCCGAGAGGCTCGTCCTTGATATCATGAAGCCTTCGGGAGGAATTCGGAAGACATGGCAGAATCGGACAAAGCGGAACAGCTCAGAATTACCCTGCACCTGGAAGGCACGCAACTGGAGTTGCTCGAGGGGGATCTCACCACCCTCGAAGTCGACGCCATCGTCAATGCGGCCAACGAGGATCTGCAGCTCGGTAGCGGTGTCGCGGGCGCGATCCGCGATCGTGGCGGCCCTGCGATCCAGGAAGAATGCGACCGAATCGGCCACACGCCGGTCGGCACCGCGGTCATCACCGGCTCCGGCGATCTTCCGTGCAAGCAGGTCATCCATGCCGTAGGACCACGCTATGGCGAAGGCGACGAGGACCGTAAGCTGGCGTCTGCCGTTCGCTCGGCTCTGGCCGTGGCGGACCGCGACGGCCTGCGCTCCGTGGCCTTGCCGGCGATTTCGACCGGCGTCTTCGGCTTCCCGATTGATCGCTGCGCGCGCATCCTGCTGACCGAGGTGCACCGCTACCTACAGGGCGGCACCAAGCTAGAGCAGGTTGTCATCTGCCTGCGGGGCGAGGACAACTTCGGCATCTTCCGCCGCGAACTGCGCCGCGGTTTCCGGTAACGCAGAACCAGAGGGCACCCACACTGGGGGCGACCCAAGCCAAGAGGTATCGAAGTCCGGTAGGAGCAGGTCAGGTGCCTACCTTGGATGGGGGAGGTTCAATCCCCGTCATGCTCCGTACTTCTTCAGACGCCCCGCGTTCGCCAGCAGAACGCCCATCAGATAGCGCGCATCCATCGTGCCCAGGTGGCCCCGGGTGCAAGCCTCTTCGGTGAAGCACTGCGTGTCGTCGATGTAGGCGTTGGCGGCATGGAGCAGGAGCGGCACCGGATGCCAGCTGTGCGCACTCATCGGCGCCGGTGTCGAGTGGTCACCCGTGATCGCCAGCACGTCCGGCAGCAGCGACAGCAGGCGCGGAAGTTCGGCATCAACCTCTTCGAGTACCTCGACCTTGGCGGCCAGGTTGCCATCCTCGCCCGCTTGGTCGGTCTGCTTGACGTGCAGGAAGTAGAAGTCGAAGCCACCCTCTTCGCCTGCCGAGGCTGCTGGCGGCGGCGACCAGTGCTCGATGACAGTGTCGAGAATGTCGCCGATACGCTTGCCGCAGGGCACCACCTCCATACCGCACGCCGAGGCGACACCGCGGTAGAGGGGGTAGCCAGCGAAAGCACCGGCGCGCAGCTTGTAGAGCTCGTCCCAGGGCGCCAGGTCCGGCATCGCGGAGAAGCCGCGCAGCAAGACCTCGTTGGCCTGCTCTTCGTCGGAGATCGCCTGGCGCATCACAGCCAGCGCTTGCTCGACGTGTTCGGCGGTCTTCGTGGCTGCTGCCGGGTCCGCCGCGG
Organism: uncultured bacterium; assembly: GCA_965368975.1. Lineage (GTDB taxonomy): Bacteria > Acidobacteriota > Thermoanaerobaculia > Multivoradales > JAHZIX01 > CBDUPA01. The sequence continues at coordinate 81,303 of CBDUPA010000009.1, forward strand.
CTTGTAGCGGGCGCGGTGGCAGCGCTGGCACACCCAACTTCTGCGGATCGGTGTCGGCCAGCTCGGGCGACAGACCCTTGCCATCCAGGATCAGTACAAAGCGATGCGCCTCGCCGGGCTCCACCTGCACTTCGAGGCCCTTGATCGGTGCCGCTTCCAGCGCCGTCTGCATCTTGGCGCAGATGCGCCGGCATTCTTCGGTGGGGGGTCGGCCGGCCCGGCGATCGAGCAGCTTGCCGTCGGCGTCACGCGTGGCGAAGTTGCCACGCACCGCGACCTGCCCGCGCTTCACCTGCAAACCCAGTCCGAGCGCTTCCAGGACGCCGCGGCCGATGTCGACTTCCGGCCGCTGCGGATCGTAGCCGAACAGCGACAAGTGCCCCGGCCCGCTACCGGGCGTGACACCGGGCGCTACCGGCGTCAGACGGCCAAGCGCCGAGCGGGTGGCGAGGGCGTCGAGGTTGGGCGTGTGCGCCTTTTCGAGGGCGGTCTGAGGTTGGTCGACCGTGCGCAGGTCGCCGACACCATCGAGCACCAGCAACACGATCCGGGACGGCGCTTTCTGCGCCAGGCGGCGCAGCAACTCCAAGTGTGCGTCCATCGTCGTTCCTCCGCAAGCAGATTTCGTCGGTCCCCGGTCAGCGAGCGCGCCGCTCCGGGCCCGCGAGGCTTCCCTTCCAGGCTCCCAGGCTTCAGGCTACCAGATAAGCGCTGGCGCGGATCTGCAAGCGTGCCCGCGGCTCGAAGCCCGTGCCGACGAGTGCAAAGGCCGCCCGCTCGGCCAGCACGGGAAGCACGATCCAGCCATCGAAGCTGTCGCCGCTGGCATACGGCGGCACCACCGGCTCGATCTCCGCGATCTTGATCCAGTGGTCGTCTTCAGGGTCGAAGGAGGCCCGCAGATCGACGTAGGCTCGGTCCAGGTCGATCGCCCGTTGCGAAGATGGGTGCCAGAGCGAGAAAACGAAGCGCACCTCGTCGTACTCGCTGGTCTTGAGCATTGCTTCGCCGTTCGCCGTCAGCTGATACATAAAACCACCGGCACTGTCGGTGGCGTAGATCTCCGCCGTCGGGTCGAAGAAAATCTGCCTCGGGGGCACAGGGCGGGCGTTGGTCATCGATCCTCCGTGACGCGTGGCTCAAGATGGGTTCGGACTCATCGAGTGTCTCGACTCATTTGCGAAGCTTGTAGTGTATCACCGTCGCCGCGATGACCTCCGTCGCGGGCACCGCACGCCTTACTCGATCAGCACTTGCTCTTCTGCCGACACGAACAGCACGTCACGCAGCAGCGGGAAACGCTGCAGGAGTTCGGCCCCCTTGCGTTGCAGGCGTTTCTGCGTGAAGCCGAGGACCACGAGGTCCGCCGCACGCGACTGCTGCAGCACCAGCTCTTCGAAACCCTCCGGCGAGTCGGTGGGGAAGATGCGTAGGTTGCGCTCGCTGATCGGCAGGCGACCGTCCGACACCATGCCGCGCAGACGCGCCACCTGCATGTCCGCCTCCTGGCGCGGGAAGGCTGCGAATACACAGATCTGCGCGTGGTGCCAATCCGGATGCGCTAGCAGGATGTAGGCCAACAGGATCATCAGGTTGGCGTTGCGGTAGTCATGCCAGGTGAGCCAGATGTGAATGCTGGCCCTGTTACCGAAGAAGTACTCGCCATGGCGCAGCACCAGGCTGTTCATGTGCGTCACCGACGTCAAGTGGCTGCCGTCGAGGATCTCGTCGATGGCATCGGCATCGTCGTGAATCGAGAACTCGAACAGCACCGTGTTGTTCTCGACACCCGAGATGCCCGGCAGCTGCACGCTCTGCGCCAGCGCTGAACGCATCGACGGGCTGATGATCGTGTCGACGTAGACACTGCTGCGCCGGGCCTGGTTGACGCGAATCAGTTGCTCCAGAATCTCGCGGCTCTCGTTCACCGTCTGAGGGTCGAGTGGTCCCTTGATGAAGTGCAGGTACGTACCGAAGCCGTAGCGATGGCACAGCCAGGTGAAGAACTGCAGGGGCGCCGCACGCTCGAAACTATGGGAGTGAATGGCAATGGCACTGGGACGCCATTGCTCGCCGCGGTTACCCTGCCCACTGACCTGCAGCTTGACCTGAATGAAGCGGTTGGCCTGCGCCATGACGCCCTGGAAGATGACGCCCAGATCACCGCCGTCACCGCGCCCCTTGCGGATGCCGTGGTAGAGCAAAGCCATGACCGCGATCGCCAGCACGGCGAAGAGCGGGTCCATCTGGAACATCAACAGGAAGCAGAGCACCGCACCGAGCAGACTCAGGTACCACTTGGAGCGAAAGCTGGGCCGGTAGCTCGGTCGTGCCGCGAAGTGCTCCAGCGCACTGATGGCGCACAAAGCACCATAGGTGACCATGAAGAACATCGAGATGATGCGGGCCACGAAGTCGACGTTGCCGCCCGCGACGGTGATGATCGCCAGCACACCGGTGATCAAGGTGGCGTTGCGCGGTTCGTTGGCGGCTCCTACCCCTCGAGCCAGCATGCCGTTCAAGCGCCGTGACGGCAAAATGCGGTCGTACGCCAGCGCCTGCAGGGTGCGCGGCGCCACGAGAATCGAGCCGATGGCCGACGACAGCGTCGCACACGCCAAGCCGATCGGGATGATTGGACCCCACAGCGCGATGCGGCTCATCACCAGCTGGTCGCCGGCCAGGATCTCGGGCGGCGCCGACAGGCTCAGCTTGAAGACGATAGCGACGTACATCAGCATGCCGAAAACGGTGGCGGACAGGATGCCGAGCGGGATCGAGCGGCGCGGATTGGCCAGATCGCCGGACAAGCCGACGCCAGCAGTCATACCCGTGAAGGCAGGAAACACGATGGCGAAGACCAGGATGAAGGGATCGGCGTCGGGAACCCGGGCCGCCAGCTCCAGACTCGCAGCACCGCCGGCCTCACCCGCCATCTCACCGACCGGCGAACCGAGGAAGAAAAGCAACAGCGACACCCCGAGAATCGACGCCACGACCCACAGCGCCTTGACACCAATGTCGGCACCGCGCGTCAGCATCAGGATCAGCAGCAGGAGCAGCGCCGGCATCGAGACGAACCGAGGATCGAAAGGTATCCCCAGCAATTCCGAGATCCTGGGTGCCAGCGGCTGGAAGGCCTCGGCGAACGCGATGACGTAGAAGGCCACCGAGATGGCCTGCGACAGGTACAGCGAGATGCCGATGGCACCACCGATGGTGGCGCCGAACGAGCGCGAGATGATGAAGTACTCACCGCCGCCTTCAACCCGCCGATTGGTCGCGATCTCGGCGATCGCCAGCGACGTCGGCACGGTGACCAGGTGGCCCAGAAGGATGATCGCCAGCGCACCTAGCAGCCCTGTGTGGCCGACCGCATAGCCGAAACGCAGGAAGAGCACCGCGCCGAGGATGGTACTGACACTGGCCAGAAACACTGGCGCCGTGCCCAGCGCGAGGCCCCGCGTCTCGCCTGCTGGTGCCCCAGGAATGGTCGGGACGGACCCCGTATCGATGCTTGCATCGGCACCAATAGAACCCCCGAGCGACGGCTCGGTCGAGGGCGGAACTCCCGGCACGATTGGCGCCGGTGCTTGTGGCTGGCTCTCGGACACGTCGACTCCAATCCTTCCTGGGGCAGATTTCCGGGCAGGGCTAGGCGTTGCGCTGCAACCGATTGAGCGTGCGCCGACAGATTCCGCGCACGATGCGCACTTCGCGGCTGTTCATGCGGCTGCGCGCAGCGAGCTGACGCAGGTCGCGCAGCACACCGTCAAAGCTCTCGTCACGGGCGAAGCCAACCTGCGCTAGGGTATCGCGCGCATGATCGAGCATTCCTTCCAGCTCGGCAGCCGTCGCCGGTGGCTCCTCGTCGCCCAGGACGCGCGGGTCCGGGACACGCTCCCCGCGCAGCAAACGATGCTGCGACAGCTCGTACGCCACGATCAGCACCGCCTGGCCGAGATTGAGCGTCGGCTGGCGAGCATCGCACGGAATACGCACAAGCGGGTCACACAGCGCCAGTTCCTCGCGGGTCAGGCCGCTGGTTTCAGGACCAAATACCAGCGCCACCCGCGTATCGGCAGTCTCTTTCTCCAGGCAAGCTCCCAGTTCTCGTGCGGTCAGCAACTCGATGGTCGTGCGCTCGCGGCTCGACGTCGTTCCGACCACTCGTCGATAGGGCGCCAGCGCCTCCTCCAGGTTCGCGCAACGCCGCGCGGCGTCGAGAACTTGCCCGGCGTGCACAGCGAAGGCACGCGCGGTATCGCCCAAGGGTACCGCCGGCTCCACCAGCACGAGCTGGTCGAGTCCCATGTTGGCCATGGCGCGGGCCACCGCACCCACATTGCCTTGTTGCTGCGGCCGCACCAAGACGACGGCGGGACGAAGGGGATGAGTTACTTCAGTCATTCAGTAAGCCTGGTCTGGACGGGCAGATTGTACAATGGATCCCAAGGAGGGGTTTCCGGGAGATCCGCCCTTAAACTCCCTGGCTGACCCCACGAGCCTTCTGTTGACCGCGAGGAGCTGTATGCCGAAATCCGTGATGCGTGCCCACCTGATCTTCACCGGCACCGGGCCGATCCTGGTTTTGTCGACCTACCCCAAGCTGACCGACGAACGCCTGATCAACAAGCTGCGCTACAAGGGGATCGACAAGTTCATCGCCTACCGCGTTGACCTGGACGCCGTCGAAGCCCGCTACGGCAACGCCTACCACCACATCGCGGCAGATCTGCAGGGAACCGAGGACATCCGCGTGCTCGACTTCAACGGCCACCAGATCATGGCCAATTTCTCCCTCGACGCCCTCGGCGATCCGATCAAGTTCGGTGGCTGAGGGCCGCCGGCTCCGAGACCGCCAGCACCGGGAGGCACCATGAGCGTCGAAGTCTCCGTCATCGTCCCCACTTACAATCGGCTGGAAGTACTGCCGGAGGTGCTGGAAGCCTTGCTCGCCCAGCGCGCGGCGCCGTCGTACGAGCTGATCGTAGTCAATGACGGCTCGACGGACGGCACCCGTGTATGGCTCGACGGCTGGCTGCGCCAGGCACAGCTCCACGCTGCCGTCCCGTGTCGTGTCCTGCACCAGGAAAACAGCGGCCCGGCGGCGGCGCGCAACGCTGGCGTCGAGGCAGCGCACGGGCACTGGGTGGCCTTCCTGGGTGACGATACCGTCCCCACGCCGGGATGGTTGGCGGGCCACCGACAGGCACACCGACAGCGCGGCGACCGGCCACACCTGGCAGTCATCGGCTACACCCGCTGGCACCCACGGATGCGGCTCAACCCCTTCCTGCACTACATCAATGAATACGGTCTGCAGTTCGGATATTCCCTGATCGACGACGCCGAGAACGTCCCGTTCAACTTCTTCTACACCTCCAACCTCTCCCTGGGCCGTGACCTGCTGCGCGCCGAACCCTTCGACCTGCGCTTTCCCTATGCCGCCTGGGAAGATATCGAGACCAGCTACCGCCTCAGCGGGCGTCATGGCATGCGCCTGATCTACGAGCCCGGCGCCGTCGTGCTGCACGACCACCCGACCCGCATCGAGCGCTTTTGCGCCCGGCAGGAGAAGGCCGGCTATTCCGGGGTCGTTTTCTACGGTCTGCACCCTGAGCTGGGCTCCTTCGTCGGCGTCGGCCCAGACGGTCCACCACCGGTCCCGGATGGCCGCAAGGTACGCTGGCGTGAGAGACTGGTACGCGCTTTGCAACATGTTCCTGTGAAGCTACCCCGTCTTTGGGAAGACACGCTTCGAGTTCACTACATTCGAGGTCTTCAACGAGGGTGGGGTGACGAAGCTCACCTCAGGAAAGGAGAAGCATCATGAAATCCACAGCCTGTCGATCTGTGCCTCTCGTGGCTTTCGCGGCGGCGGTGTTGCTGCTCGGGCTGTGGCCCGCGCTGCCATCACAAGCCGACGGAATCGCCGCATCGACGCTGACCACCATCCACTCCAACTTCAACGGCAACTCGGCCGGAGTCGGCAACGACCAGCAGGAGCGTGGCCAAGCCCGCTCGTCGAGTTCCTCCAGCTCGTCGAGTCGTGCCAGCTCCTCAAGCAGTAGCTCTGGCTCCTCCCGGGGTAGTGCCAGTAGCTCGAGTTCTTCGAGCTCCAGCAGCAGCTCCGGGTCGTCGCGTTCCAGCGCTAGCTCGTCGCGCAGTTCCTCTGGCAGCTCACGCGGCAGCAGCGCCCGCAGCTCGTCCTCGAGCAGTGGCTCGCGCAGCAGCCGTGGCAGCGCGACCCGCTCGTCCGGCACCCGCAGCTCGTCCAGCGACTCCGGCCGCAGCAGCCGTGGCACCGCGACGCGCTCGTCCGGTGACTCCGGCCGCAGCAGCCGCGGTACCGCGACGCGCACCACCTCGGGTGACTCCGGCAGTCGTACCGATCGAGGACGCACCTCCAGCGGACGTACCGACACCACCAGCGGTGACCGTGGCCGGGGCACCTCGACCCGCACCACGCGCAATTATCCCGGCTACGATCGCGGCGGACGTACCCGCACGGACACTCCGACCTACGGTGGTGGCGGCGGCACTGACTACCGCCCGCGCATCGATCGCGCCGACGAGGATCGCACCGACAACTACCGGGGTCGTCGGTCCAGTCGTCGCTACAGCTACGACCACTACGGCTACGACTACCCCCATCGCACCTACTACTGCCCCTACGACTTCTGGTACTGGAACTTCGGTATCGGTCCGGCGGGCTACTGGGCCTGGAGCTGGGGCTGGGACTACCCATTCTACGGCTGGGCCTGGGATGCCGGCTGGCCACGCTACCACTACGGCTACACCAGCCCGACCGTGTTCTGGAGCGCCAACATCGGATGGGGCGTCCACGCCAACGTCGCCTTCCCGATCTACACCCCGTACTACCGCTACCACGACGAGCGCTCTGACCTCGGTGGTATCGACCTCAACGTCAACCCGCAGGATGCCGGCGTCTACCTGAACGGCCAGTACATCGGCGTGGTCGACGAGTTCAACGGCTGGCCAGGCTACCTGTGGCTGGAAGAAGGCATTTACCACCTGGTGGTGTACAAAGAGGGATACGAGACAATTTCCCGTGAGTTCACCATCCAGCGTGGCGTGGTGCTGAACGTCCGCCAGCGCATGTCCATCGGTATCGCGACGCATCCGGACGAGGTCCCCGTACCGCCCCGCGTGCGCTACGAGATCGAAGCCCAGCGGCAAGCCGAGGAAGACCGCCTGGCCGAGCGTGACCGCAGCGAGGACGAGTGGCGTCAACGTGCCGCCGAGTATCTCGCTCGTCGTGACGCCGAGCAGTACGAAGCGGACACCGGCAGCCGTCGCGGCAGCCTCGAAGGCGTCCTCGACGCTCGCGTCGCTCCCGCTCGCCTGAACATCGACGCCGTCCCCGCGGATGCGTCCGTCTACCTCGACGGCACCTTCCTCGGTACCGCCGCTGACTTGGCGAGCCGAGGTGGCGTGCTGGTCGATCCGGGTAACCACGTCTTGGAGCTGGTCCGTCCGGGCTACGACTCCAAGCAACGCTCCTTCACCGTCGAGGCCGGCGACCAGCTGCAGGTCAATCTGCAGCTGGAAAAGGCCGGCGAAGGGACCCGTGAAGAGGGCGTGGCTGTGTCGTCGCTGGCACCGTAGACCCTTAACTCCCTATTTTCCCCCTCTCCCGCTCCGGGGAGAGGGGGGACTCCTCCTCCCATCCCCATCGGATCTGGATCTCGGGCCGTGTGGCGCCCCTCATCTCCCTCGCGGGGATCCCGCCCACCTCCGCAAACCTGACAATTCCGCGACGCCATCGTAAGATTGTCAGCATGTGGATCCCAAGAATCCTAGCTCCTGAACTCCGCCGCCTCGCCAAGACCTTCCCCGTCCTCGTCCTCGTCGGCCCCCGCCAGGTCGGCAAGACGACGCTTTTGGAACGCGTGTTCGACGACTACGCCTACCTCCCCCTCGACGTCGCTGGCCACGCCGAGATGGCGGAAACGCAGCCGGACGAGCTGCTGCGACGCTACCCGCCACCCGTGGTTCTAGACGAGATCCAGTACGCTCCGGCCTTCTTCCGCCACATCAAGACCGCCGTCGACGCCCGCCGAGGCGAGAACGGCATGTTCATCCTGACCGGCTCGCAGAACTACGCGCTGATGGAAGGTGTGTCCGACAGCCTGGCAGGACGCGCGGCGGTGATTCCGTTTCTGGGACTTTCAGGCAACGAATGGGGCGTCGTGGACGAGCTGCGGCAGCGCTATGACTGGCGCGAGTTCCTGTGGCGCGGAGGGTACCCGGCCTTGTGGGAGCACCTCGACGAAGCCGCCCCCCGCGACCGGTGGTACCAGGGGTACCTAACCACCTACTTGGAGCGCGACGTGCGCAACTTGCTCAACGTGGGCAGCTTGCGCGATTTCGAGCGATTCCTGCGCGCCTGCGCGGCACGCACGGCGCAGACGTTGAACCAGAGTGACCTGGCGCGGGATGTGGGTATCTCCGCTTCGACGGCGAGCGCATGGCTGAGTACGCTGCAAGCGTCAGGGCAGATCTTCTTGCTCGAGCCGTATCACCGCTCGCTGGGCAAACGCCTCGCCAAGTCCCCCAAGCTCTACTTCGCCGATACCGGCCTGGCGGCCTTCCTGCTGGGCTTCGCTTCTGCCGACGCGCTGTTCCGCAGCCCGAGCGCGGGAGCAATGTGGGAGAACTACGTAATCAGCCAGTGGTTGCGCTGGCGGGACTGGACGGAGCCTTCGACATCACTCTGGTACTGGCGGGACCCGAATGCCGAGGTGGATTTACTGCTGGAGCGCAACGGCAAGCTGATCGCGGTGGAGTGCAAGCTGAAGCAGACCCCGGTGACGAAAGACCTGCGGGGTATCCGGCGGTTGCGGACGTTCTATGGCGCGGACGAGGTAGCCCGTGCGTACGTCGCGTGCACGACCGAGGTGCCATACGACGTGGATGACGGCGTGACGGCCATGCCCGGATGGCGAACCTGGGACCTAGACTGAGCGCCCAGCGTTCTCGGCTGCTTTCGGCAGAGCCTTGATCTCCAGGGCTTCTTGGAAGGCAGGCAGCGTGTCCCGCACCTCGATCGCGAGAGGATCCGTCGTCGAGCGCAGCCGGATCTCCAAGTTCTCGAGGAGCTTCTCGGCCTCCAGGATGTCTCCCTCCTCCAAGGCCACTGAGAACTGCTGCATCTCGCACAGCAGCCGGCTTGGCGCTTGTGTTGCCGGCAACCACTCGATGCGCAGAGCGGCCAGGCGTTCGAAGGCTCCTTCGTCCAGGATCTGCCGCAGTGAGCGCGCCTGGAGTGCTGCCAGGGCCTTTTGTCCCGCCGGGCGTTGCCCTGGGCTGAGTGCGGTGGCGTCCAGCACGCGCTCGACGAGTGCCGGTTCTTCCTCCGCGATCAGCTCGACGTGGCGGCGTAGGAAGGGATGAGGAAAATGGCTGACCTCGTGATGTAGCACCGGGGTGAAGCGCAGCAACGGACCGCCAGGCCGGAAGCCGAACCGATCCCCGAGATAGAGGAAAAACTGCAGAGTCACCTCGACCAGGTAGATCGGCAGCCTCAGGCCTGCAGCGACACCAGCGCTGAAACCGACCAGCGCGGCGGTGGTGGGAACACCCGGTTCGTAGGCACCGAAGTACAGAAAGCCCAGGTAGAGCCCGATCACGAGGATCATGGGGCTGAGGATGACGCCGGCCTTGGAGGCTGAGCGACCGGCTCGCAAGCCTCGAGCAAGATCCGGGGCCATTCCGGCCGCGACTCCCAAGGCCAGCATGAAGCCGGTTTCCAAGAGAAAGCCGTTGGCGAGACCAAGAGCAAGGCCGAAGGTCGAGGCCAGAATGGCTGCCTCAGGAACACTGATGTAGAGGGACCAGACCAGCATCAACGGGACCCCGATCAGAATCCCGAAGGCAACGTCTGCCAAGCCCACCGCTACACCTAACCCTGACAATGCAGCTGCCGTTCCCAGCGCCAGCGAAGGCGTAACGATGAGGACGGTGAAAGCCGTCCGGACCAGGAAGCCTGTCCAGGCGGACCAACCCGGCCGCAGTGATTCCCTACATCGCTGCAGGGCTCCGGCCAGCCCGAGCCGGGTGCGCAAGCGCCTCCAGACATCGCCGATCGAGTCACCTGGATCGATATCGAGGGCACGCAACCGGCGATGCAGTGCCACGGGTTGCATGAAGAACATCCAGGCGAAGTGAAGGAAACCTGGAAGCCGTACGCCAAGGGTTTGTCTACTCACGAGGGATCTCCGATTATTCCGAGGTGAACTATAGATGAGAAGCCGGCGATCCGGCCCGGAGATAGGTAGACCTACGGCCCGCTGGATTCAAAGTTTGAGACCAGCACCGTGCCACCGCAAGGGTGCAGGCGGAAACATGCGGGACGACCATTTCGTTGCGGTCTTGGGACCCGACCTCCATACGGTAGACTTTCTCCTCACTACCCACCATCCCGCAGGAGGCCTCATGATCCCCGTCAAGCCGCACATCGCCGCCAATGCCCACATTGGTTCCCTGGAGCACTACCACGAGCTGTACCGGGAGTCGATCGAGCAGCCAGACGTCTTCTGGCGCCGGCAGGCGGAGCGCTTGACCTGGTTCCAGCCACCTTCCTCCGTCTCCGAAACCGACCTGCACGAAGCCGAGTTCTCCTGGTTCGCGGGTGGTCAGCTCAACGCCTCGACCAACTGTGTGGACCGGCATGCGGACACGCATCCCGAGCGCACGGCGATCATCTGGGCCAAGGACGAGGCGGGGGAGTACGAGCGGATCAGCTACCGCGAGCTGAAGCGACAGGTGGCGCGGGTTGCCAATGTGCTGAAGGCCTGCGGGGTGCGCAAGGGCGACCGGGTGTGTATCTACCTGCCAATGATCCCGGAGCTGGCGTACACCATGCTGGCGTGCGCGCGCATCGGCGCGGTGCACTCCATCGTCTTCGCCGGCTTCTCGGCCGAGGCGCTACGCGATCGCATTCTGGACGCAGGCTGCCGGGTGGTGGTGACGGCGAACGAAGGGCTTCGCGGCGGTAAGCACATTCCGCTCAAGCACACCACGGACGACGCGGTGGCCGGATTGTCGATCGTGGAGACAGTGTTGGTGGCGCAGCGCACGGACAAGGACGTGCCGATGCAGGCGGGGCGGGACTTCTGGCTGCACGAGGAGATGGCGAGGCAGCGGCCGGTGTGCCCGGCGGCATGGATGGACGCGGAGGACCCACTATTCATCCTCTACACCTCGGGCTCGACCGGCAAACCGAAGGGTGTGCTGCACACGACGGGCGGGTACCTGACGTACACCTCCCTGACGCATGAGTACATCTTCGACCTGCAGCCCGGCGACATCTACTGTTGCGCCGCGGATATCGGCTGGATCACCGGCCACAGCTACATCATCTACGGACCGCTGGCCAACGGCGCCACGACGGTGATGTTCGAGTCGACGCCGGTGTATCCGGACGCCGGCCGCTACTGGCGCATGGTGGACGAGCTGGAGATCACCCAGTTCTATACCGCCCCGACAGCGATTCGCGCCATTGCGCGGCATGGCGACGAGTGGGTGACGAAGTACAGCCGCGAGTCGCTACGCATCTTGGGCACGGTCGGCGAGCCGATCAACCCGGAGGTGTGGAATTGGTACCACGACCTGGTGGGCGGTGGCCGCTGCGCGGTGGTGGACACCTGGTGGCAGACGGAGACCGGAGGCGTGTTGATCACGCCACTGCCGGGAGCGACAGCGACCAAGCCAGGCTCGGCAACGCTACCGTTCTTCGGGATCGAGCCGGTTCTGATGGACGACGACGGCAACGAGGTCGAGGGAAACGACGTCTCCGGCAACCTGTGCCTGCAGCGCAGCTGGCCAGGGCAGGCCCGCACCATCTACGGCGACCACGACCGCTTTCTCGAGACGTACTTCCGGCGCTTCCCAGGCCTCTACTTCACCGGTGACGGCTGTCGGCGCGACGAGGACGGCTACTACTGGATCACCGGCCGTGTCGACGACGTGCTCAACGTCTCGGGCCACCGGCTGGGCACGGCGGAGGTCGAGAGTGCGCTGGTGGCGCACGAGGTGGTGGCTGAGGCGGCGGTGGTGGGTTTCCCGCACGAGATCAAGGGCACGGGTATCTATGCCTACGTCCACCTGACCGAGGAGGCGGAAGAGTGGGACCCGGAAGAGCTGATCGGCGCGCTGAAGGACCAGGTCCGCCACGCCATCGGCCCGATCGCGACCCCGGATCGCATCCATGTCGCCGCGGGACTGCCGAAGACCCGTTCCGGCAAGATCATGCGCCGCATCCTGCGCAAGATCGCAGCCGGTGAGTACACGGACCTGGGCGACATCTCGACGCTGGCAGATCCCGGCGTCGTCGAACAGCTAGTGGAAGAGCACCGCCAGCACGCATGATGCCCCGGCATGGGGATGCTCATCTTCCCTTCCGGCGCGGCAAAGCCCCACAGGCCCCCCAACGAACTAGTTGACGAGTTCTTCGGGGATCTGGCGCGGCAAGTAGCGCAGACGCCGCAAGTAGTTCGTGATCCGCTCCACCAGCGGCTGGTCCACCTGACCACCGCTCGCCGACTGACGGAACAGCGTCAAGATCGCCGTGCCTTCGACGCCGATCTGTTCCGGGTCACAGTGCCCGGCCAGAGAACCAGCCAGCAGGCGCAACTCGCCGAGGCGCTTCTGCTGGGTGAAGACACGCGCCAAATCAAGGCTGACCAGGACGGCATCGAAATTCTCGCCGCGACGCAGGAAGGCGTTGCGCGTCTCTTGGTAGGTCCGTTCGGCCTCCGCCAGATCGTCGCTCTCGGCCAGCTTGCCCTCGGTCCAGCGCAGCTGGAGGAGTGCCCGGTCGTGCCCGAGTTCGGAGCAACGCTGGCGAGCTTCTTCCACCAGGGCAACCACGAGCTCGCTCTGGCTGCTGCTCTCGGCCTGGCCGCTCTCAGCCCTGCAGAGAGCCAGTCGGGTCAGGGCGCGGCAGTAGAGGTGGGCGTCGACGGCCGGGTCGAGCCGCTCCAGCGCCATTTCCAGCGGTCGCAGACCGCGCTCGGGACGACCGGCGCGATGCAGGGTGATCGCTTGATCGATCAGCGCCCGGCAGCGCAGCAGCGGCTCGTCGAGCTGGCGGTAGACGGTGACCACGCGGCGGTGCAGCATGAGAGCTTCGTCGAAGCGGCCTTCGTCACGGCGCAGCGCGGCGAGCTGTTCGAACACGTCGACCACGGACAGGTCGATGCCGGTGCCCTGGCGCTGCAACTCCTGCGCCTTGTCGAACGCCTCGCGCGAAGCCACCAAATTGCCGGCGGCACGGTGGGCGTTACCCAGGAAGGCCCAGGCGACGGCGCGTTCGTCGCACACTAGGCGGCGGCTGTAGATCTCGGGGCGCAGGTGGTCTCCCACCTCGACCGCCAGTCGCGCCAGCTCGACGGCCTCATGGGCTCCGCGTCGCAGGCTGGCCACGCGGCTGGCCTCGCACAGCAAACGGCGCAGCGGTAGCGAGTGGTAGCGCGGATCGTTGGCCACGACCTGCTGGCACGTCTCGGTGTTGAATGTCATGAGCACGGCCAGGGCTCGCAGAGCGTCCGCCTTTTGGCGCTCGGAGCGCTGCCGCCAGCCCAGCAATTTTGCGCCGGCGGCACGAATTACGGAGCCGTACTCACTCGGAGCCCCGCTCGGCTGACCTGCCGGTACGGCATCCACTTCGCGTGCCAAACGCTGCAGCGTCCTGCGGACGGTCTCAGCACAGCGCGGACACGTCGGCACGTAACGAAACACCGGCGCTGCCGGAGCGTAGAGTTCGGCGCCGGGCTGTGCACCGCGGGGAATCAGCTGCAGCAGCTGACTCAGGACGTCTTCGGAGACGTGTTCATGAACCGAGGATGTCGGTTCCGTCTGGGCGAAGTGTGCATTTTCCACATTCTGCTCCATGTTCGGCGGTTCTAACTCGGCACTCCGTAGCTCACCCTACCCTTAGCTATCGCTGCCTCTGTCAACCTCGAGATAACCCGTGCAACCTCCGCTTGTTGGTGCCTCGCCAAGGTGAGTACCGCAAGAGGGTTGGCGGCCGCCGGAGATAGGCTCCGGCGGACCGACCGTAGGGAATCCGAACACATCGAATGTCAAATCATGCCCAGACCAAAGGAGAAAATCGAAATCATGCTAGCTGCGGCACTCTGAAGGAGTTGTCGCAGTCTGCTTCTATGAACAGTGGTGTGGCATGGCGGGAAAATGGGGACAACTTTTTTTCGCACTCGTGGACTGCGCCGTCGCGACAGGCGCGAACCGCCTGAGAATCGGGGCGTTTGCCCGCGAGTCAGAGCGCGCCGAGATCCGCGGCCGTGGGTAGAATGCCGAAGCCATCCGCGGACTGCACCGCCGTGACGATGGCCGCCGCCACGGCGTGCTCGGCCAGCACGCCGACCTGGTTGACGTGCGCCGGCTGGGTGCCCGACGACAAGACCGCGATCAGATCGCCGTCATAGAGCGTGAGCGCTGGCGCCAGGGCTCGGTGAAACCCACCGAAAGCCATGTGACAGACCTTGAGTAAACCAGGTTTCGGCAGCGCCGCGTCGGTGATCACTGCGGCCAGGGTGGTGTTGCCTTCCCACACCGTCTGGTGCTCGGGCGGCAGGTTCGCCAAGACACGCTCGGCACCGGCCAGCTCGAGACTGTCGGGTGAGCGGCGGCAACCGGCGAGCAGGCGACCGCTGTCCGGATCACGCACGTCGCCGAAAGCGTTGAGGGCCACCGCCGCCGCCACTGTCGGCCCGCCGGGCACCTTGAGACTGGCGAAGCCGAAGCCGCCCTTCATTCCTTGTACCGGCCCCAGTGCCTTGCCGACGCTCGCACCCGTGCCGGCACCGACACTGCCAACCTCGACCTCGACGGCCTGGCCCTGTCTCTGCTGCGCCGCGTGCAGGGCAGCACGCATCATCTCGGGTGTCGGCGCGGCGTCGGCGGAACCGAAGGCAAGGTCGAAGAGGATAGCGGTGGGCACCAGGGGCACGGGTCGGTAGCCGGTCTGGAAACCGTAGCCTTGCGCTGCCAGCTCGACCGCGACAGCACCCGCGGCGTCCAGTCCGAAGCCGCTACCGCCGGCAAGCACCAGGGCATGGGCCCGGCTGGCAACGTGCTCCACTGCGACCAGGGAGTCGAACTGGCGCGTCCCGGTGGCCGAGCCGCGCACTTCGGCCGCTGCCAGCGCACCCTCGGGACACAGCAAGAGGGTGACGCCAGTCTTGCCGTCCGTATCCGAGGCGTGAGCAAGAGAGAAACCCGGCACGTCCAAGGATCGGGTCGGGACCGGAAGCGCGGGCCAGGCATGCATGGCACGAAGATACCACCCGCCGCGCCGGCCCCCCCCTTGTGGTCGAGCACCGAATCCGGGACAATACTCGGGCTGATGACTCGGGCGGGGGGTGCAATTCTCTGCACGGGCATGGTATATGTTGCTGCTGCGGCGCTCGACCCGTCGTCTTCGCAGGTACGGTTCCACGGGTTGCGCTGCAGAAAGTGTCGAGATCGGCGTTCTGCGGGCCGGCAAGCAAACTAGGTAGAAATTCCAAATCGGCGGCGTTAAGGCTGCGATTCCGCTTCGCTCCGGAAAGGACGAACATGTCAGAAGCAAATTTCGTTCTTTATGAGGAGGAGTTCCAGAGCCTGGAAGAGGCACTCCGGCGACTGCGCCAGGAGTCCAATGCCAAGGCGGTGTTCCTCATCGACAAGAACGGTCAGCAGATCGCTGCTGCGGGCGAAATCGAGCAGTTCGACACGACCTCGCTGGCATCGCTGACGGCTGGCAACGTGGCGGCCACGGACGGCCTCGCCAAGCTGATCGGCGAACGCGAGTTCTCGGTGCTGTTCCACGAAGGCCAACAGGACCACATTCACATCTCGATCGTCGCCAAGAAGGCGATCCTGGTGGTGATCTTCGACGACCGGTCCTCGCTGGGCCTGGTTCGCCTGCGAGTCAAGCGCGCCAGCGGTGACCTCGAGAAGATCTTCGATGCCATGGCTCAGAAGATGCAAGCTGGCGGCACTTCCGCCGCTGCCAGTCCGTTCTCGGAGATCACGGACGACGATATCGACGCGCTGTTCAGTGAGTAACAGCTCAGCATAGACCGGTGGGCAGCTCTGAAACTTTCGAGCCGGGCGTCGATCCCTGTGACGCGTAACCCGGGTAAAGCAGACGACAAGGCGCTCCGCCAAATACTGATTCGAGGTTAGGAATGGCGTTCATCAACTACGCCAGCAAGGAAATCAACTGCAAGATCGTGTACTACGGTCCCGGTCTATGCGGTAAGACGACCAACCTGCAGTTCATCTACAGCAAGACCTCGCCGGAAACCCGGGGCAAGATGATCTCGCTGGCCACCGAAACAGACCGCACTCTGTTCTTCGATTTCCTTCCTTTGGACCTGGGTACCATCCGCGGGTTCACCACCCGGTTTCACCTGTACACGGTGCCGGGGCAGGTCTACTACGATGCCAGCCGCAAGCTGATCCTCAAGGGGGTCGACGGAATCGTCTTCGTGGCTGATAGCCAGGAAGAGCGAATGGAGGCCAACATCGAGTCCATTCGCAACCTGGAAGAGAATCTGAAGGAGAATGGCTTCGAGCTGAAGACGATCCCGTACGCGCTGCAGTTCAACAAGCGTGATCTGCCCAATGCGATGCCGGTCGACGAGATGTACCGCATTCTCAACTACAAGCGAGAACCCACTTTCGAAGGCATCGCGACGACGGGCAAGGGCGTTTTCGACACCCTGAAGTCGGTCGCAAAGCAAATCTTGGTGGAACTGCGCAAGCGGTGACGCCGGTGCGTGATGCGCTCCCGAGCGCACGCCCGCCGTCATTCCGCGGTCCCTCCACCGGGCTGCGACATGCTGGGCTGCCACAAGCTAGGCTGCGGCAGACCGGAACAAGACCCGCCGGGCGGTGACACCGCTCGATGCCCGACTCCAACCCACTCCACTCCGCGACATCACTCCACCGGAATCTCCGGTGGTCATCTCGCTAGAACCCACCATCAGCCAGGAAACTACGATGGCAAGACGCTGGAATCAAGAAAATTTGGACGAACTGAAGGCGCGGTCCGCCGGTACTTCGGTGGAAGATCTCGCCAAGCAGTTCAAGAGCACGCCGGTCACGATCCGCAAGAAGCTCAAAGAGCTCGGCGTCGGCGACGACGAACCGGAACGGGGCGTGTACGAAGACCCGCTGGTCGACAGCTACGGCGAGGCCGTCAAGGCCATGTATAGCGGCAAGTGGCAGAAGGCTGCCGATCTGCTGCGGCAGGTGATCGACGGCGTCGACATGGTGGAGGTCGCCGAGCGAGCCCGCCAGATGCTCAACGTCTGCGAGCATCACCTGGGCAGCGGCGCTGGCGACGACATCGATCCGTTCCTGCAGGCCGTGTACGCCAAGAACCGGGGCGACTTCGACACCGCTGCCGAGCTGTGCCAGGACAAGAAGAACCAAGAGGACGAGCGGTTCATCTACCTCAGCGCCTCCCTGCACGCCCTCCAGGCACGCCCGGAGGAAGCAGCCACGGAACTGACCAAGGCCATCGAGATGAACCCCAAGAATCGCGTCTATGCCTTCCATGACCCGGACTTCGAAGCTCTCCGACAGGAGCAAGAGTACGCTGGCGTCTTCGGTCTCGAATAAGCGGCCATCTCTGGTCGCGATCGGCGGCGGTACGGGCTTGGCCGCGGTTCTGCGCGGTCTCAAGCATGAAGTCGGTGCCACCCTCGGCGAGCTGACCGCGGTGGTCACCGTGACCGATGACGGCGGCTCATCCGGCCGCCTGCGCCGCGACTTCGGCGTCCTGCCGCCGGGCGACATTCGCAACTGCATCGCCGCCCTGGCGGATGACGAGGATCTGCTGACGCGGCTCTTCCAGTACCGCTTCGCTTCCGGTGAAGGGCTCTCGGGACACTCGTTCGGCAACCTCTTTCTGACCGCCCTCACCGGGATCACCGGCGACTTCTACCAGGCGATCTTGACCGCCGAGGAGATCTTGTCGGTGCGCGGGCGCATCCTCCCCGCGACACTCACGGATGTGCGGTTGCGGGCCCGTGGCCAGTCGGGCCAGGTGTACGAGGGCGAATCGGCGATCGGGCACTCGGGCGAAGACCTCGCCCAGCTCGAGCTGGACCCGGCCGCTCCCGCCGCCTTTCCACAGGCCGCCCAGGCGCTCCGGGCAGCCGACCTGATCCTGCTGGGTCCTGGCTCGCTCTACACCTCGATCCTGCCCAATCTGCTGATCCCTGGTATCCGTCAGGCGATCTGCGACAGCCAGGCCCCCGTGGTCTTGCTGCTCAACCTGATGACGCAGCCCGGAGAAACCGACGGCATGGCCGCCCGGGACCACCTGATGGCGATCGAGTCGATTATCGGCAGCGGTCTCGTGGATGCGGTAGTCTTGCACGATGCACCCCTGCCGGCAACACGCCTGCGGTCGTACCAGGCCGTAGGATCGGAAGCTGTGGATGCGGCGCCAGGGGCGTTCGAGGGCTGCGGCGTACGTGTCATCCGCACCGACCTGCTGGCCGAGGGCGAGCTGATTCGCCATGACCCGAGCAAGCTCGCCGCTGTCGTGCTGAGCCTGCTGCGAACTCCACACCAGCTGCGACCCAAGCTGGCGGCCGTTCCGACCTGAACCCCCCTTCCCGGGAGATCGTGATGAGTTCATCCGCCCCCACCGCCGTCATTCTGGCCGCTGGCCGGGGTACCCGTATGCGCTCGCAGCTGCCCAAGGTGCTGCACCCGGTGGCTGGCAAGCCGATGCTGGAGTGGGTTCTCGACACGGCCCGCCAGGCCGGCTGTGGACGGCTGCTGGTTGTGGTGCGCCCGGATTCCGACGAGATCCGTGAGCACTTCCGAGATGCCGCGGATATCGAGTGGGTGCTGCAGCCCGAGCCGAAGGGCACCGGCCACGCGGTGGCAGTGGCGGAGCCACACGTGGGACCTGGTACTGCAGCTGACTCGACGTTGCTGGTGTTGTCCGGCGACGTGCCGCTGGTGACCGTGCAAACCCTGCGCCGCTTGCTCGAGGCCGCCGAGGCCGGTTGGGGCTCGATGGCGGTCGCCGAGCTGGAGCAGCCGGGCTCGCTGGGCCGCGTGCTGAGCACCGGCGACGGCCAGCCTGGCCCGGAACACCTGAGCCGTATCGTCGAGGCTGCCGACGCTGCTCCCGAGGAACTGGCGGTGCGGTGCATCAATGCCGGTCTGTACGCGCTGCCGGCCGGCGTCCTGTTCGAGCAACTGCGGCAGCTGGACACTGACAACGCTCAGGGAGAGCTGTACCTGACTGACGCGGTGACCGGTGCCGCCGCCGCCGGTCATCCGGTAGCGCTGGTCGACCTCGATGACCCCGCCGAAGCCTGGGGAGTCAACACGCGGGTCGAGCTGGCGCGCGTACACCAACGCCTGCTGCGGCGCCACACGGAGGCGTTGATGCTCAGCGGCGTCACCCTCCTGGATCCGGAGCGCACCACCATCGAGCCCTGCGTGCGCGTGGGCCGCGATACGGTGATTCACTCCGGCGTCACGCTACTCGGCGACACCGAGATCGGGCAAGGCTGCGAGCTGCACGCCGGAGTCTGGCTGCGCGACAGCCGGCTGGCCGACTGCGTCGAGGTGCTGCCGTACAGCGTGATCGAGGGCGCCGAGCTGGATGCGGGAGGCCGCGTCGGTCCATTCACCCGCTTGCGCCCCGGTGCCGAGCTGGGGCCGGACGTGCGCATCGGCAACTTCGTGGAGGTGAAGAAGTCACGGCTGGCGCGCGGCGTCAAGGCAGGGCACCTGGCCTACATCGGCGACGCCGAGATCGGCGAGGAGACCAACGTCGGTGCCGGTGTCGTGACTTGCAACTACGACGGCCGCTTCAAGCACAAGACGACGATCGGGGCTGAAGCGTTCATCGGCAGCGACACCATGCTGGTCGCCCCCGTGAAGGTCGGTGACCGCGCCACTACCGCCGCCGGCTCGACGATCACCCAGGACGTGCCCGAGGAGCACTTGGGCGTCGGCCGCGGACGCCAGCGCAACGTACCGGGTTGGCGCCAGCGGCAAGAGAAGAAGTGGCGCGGCGAGGAAAGCTGAGCCCCCTTCGAGACGTCAGCCCTTCATGTGGTTGAGATAGTCGTTCTCGACGCGCTGGCGTAGCTGGCGCAAACCGGCCCGGTCGAGTTCGCCTCGGCGCGCTTCGGCGAACAGCATTTGCCACAGCTGGGGGTTACCCTGGTCGGCTTCGCTGACCCGGTGCTCGCGGAATGCTTCGTGCTGGCCATCGCCGACCGCGAACCACGAGACGTCTGTGAAACCGCAGGTTTGCAGGACGTGGGCCAGGAGTTCGCGATTCCACAGGAAGCCACGGCCCTCGCCGTGGAAGGCGCGGTTGAGCCGTAGGGCGGCCTGGATGCGCCCATCCGCGTCACCTTCCAGGCGGTAGGGCGTGTGCCACTCCCAATCCAGGTTGGGCGTCGACAAGCGTAGCGCGCCCTCCTTACCAAGTGCAGCGTGACAGTGCTCCAGCAGGTCTACGGCCTGGTCCAGCGGCAGATGTTCGAGCGTGTCGTTTAGGTAGAGCGCGTCGGTCTTGGCGGGCTTCTGTGAACCGGCACCGTTGACCGGCTGTCCGTTACTTGGCACCACGTGGTCGAGGAACTCCTGGCGAATCTGAGCGCGCAGCCGCTCCAGGACCTCGGGCTGCTTGGCGCCCTTGACCGCCTCGACGATCAGCACGTGCGGCAGGTCTGGACTGTCCGGGTAGGTCTCGTGCCGTTCCAGCTGACGGAACTCCACACGGTTGCTGTCGCCGTAAGCGTGCCAGGAGAGATCCTCGAAGCCGCAGGCAGTCAGGGCTCGCGCCAAGATTTCCTTGTTCCACAGGAAGCGGTGCTCCCACCCTCGAAAGGCGCGATTGAGCACGATGGCGCGGTTGGCGCGCTCGTGCTCCGGGCCCTCGAAAGTGTATTGGTTGAGCCACACCCAGTCCAGGTTGGGCGTCGACAGGCGAATCACGCCGCCGTCGACCAGGGTGTCGTGGCTGCGCTCGAGAAAGCTGAGCACGTCGTCGATGTGCAGATGCTCGAGGAAGTGCTCGGCGTAGATGCGCTCGGCGCCCCGGAACCGCAGTCCCTTGGTCACGTCGGCGACCACGTCGACCTGCGGCAGAGGCTGCATGTCGATGTTCACCCAGCCTTCGAGCCGCTTGTTGCCGCAACCGATGTGCAGCCACGGCCGGCGGAACGCTTCGGGAGCCAGGCGCAGGGCCCGGCGACGCAAGAGCTTGCGCCACAGCGCACGGGCGCGCACTTGCACGCCATGGTAGAGACGGAACGCCAGCACCTCGGCAGCGCGCCGGATCTGGCGCGGTGCGCCGAACCAGCGCACTTCTTTGCCTCTCATCTCGTCCAGTGCCTCGTCGAGGTCATGGTAGAACTCCTCGTCGGCCCGAAAGTACATGTTCTTGAGCGCGCAGCGGTGGGACTCGATGCACTGCGGCTCGAGCGCCGTGAAGCGGCCCGGACGCTGGAACACTCGGCCGCGCGTCAGCATCACTTCGCGATGCTCTTGGCGCAGGCGCGTGAACCCCTCGCCGTTCCACACCTCTTGCACCGAGCCCTCGCGGGCGTTGGCCAGCGGCTTGTACTCGGGATTCATCAGCATGCAGCAGGGGTACATCTCGCCGGTGCCGCGGATGGTCGCGGTATACCAGCCGAAGAAGCATTGACCGTTGCGCGCCTCGTCGAACGACTTTGCCGCAGGAAAGGCATGCTGCGACGGGATCGCCAGCGACGCGCGCAGGCGCTCGGTCATGTCGTTCCATTCCGGCCACGGGAAGCACATCTGCAACAGCCCGGCTTCCTGGTCTTCGCGCAGCACCTGCTCCAGATACGGGCGCACCAGCTGATGGTCATTGTGACCGAGCAGCGCCTTGCCTTCGAGCCGCTGTAGCGGAATCTCGAGCACTGCATTGAGCGCGATGCGGTCGACCCCCAGCTCGCGGCCCAGGCGGTACATCTCGGGTAACCGCCGGTAGTTGACCGGATCGAGCAGGAACTGCACAACCACCGTGGGCAGCGGTGCATCACCGCGCGCCGCCAGCAGGTGCCGCAGGTTGCTGAGCACGTCGTCGTAGGTACGGGCACGCACCCGCATCATGCGTTGGTAGTCCTCGGCGTCGACGGCGTTGAGCGACACGATCACTTCGCGCGCTCCGTCAGCCACCAGGCGATCCGCGATCTCGGGCTTGAGCAGGGCCCCGTTGGTGGTCAGGTTGTCGATCACCACGCCGTGCTCGGCGAGCGCCGCCTGCACGGCCGGGAAGTGCTTGTACATGAGCGGATCGCCGCCCCCGGACATGCGTACCGACTTGAGCCCACTGGCCGCCAGCTCACCCAGGAGCCGCTCCACCTCTTCCAGCGGAATGGACTCCTTGGTGCGCACATCCATCTGGTTGCAGAAGTAGCACGCGACGTTGCAGCGGTCTGTGAGATCCAACTCGGCATGCACCGGCCCGGACGTCGGTCCGCCCGTGCGGATCGCGTCGATCAGCTCTCGTTTGCGTTCTTGGTCTACCAGGCTCCAGCCGTGACTTGCCGACATGCGAGGAGCCTATCATCGCGGCTCTAGTGCGGGAATTTTCACCGCGCTGTTTGCTGCTGTAAGGAAGCAGGAGGCATCATGTCCGAGACTTCACCGTCCAAGAGAAGCGGGCGGCAGCGCGTCGCGCGCGCGTTGTCGTTCACAGCGTTGAGCATCTTGCTGCTCTTGCTGGCTTCGGCCGGCGTCGAAAGCTGGTTGCAGGCACGGGAAGACGAGCGCGTGCCGGCTCCGGGTGAGCGCGTTGATGTCGGCGGCTATCTCTTGCATTTGAACTGCCAGGGCCGAGGGTCGCCGACCGTGGTCTTGGAGAGCGGCCTCGGCATGTCGTCGACATCCTGGGCCTGGATCCAGCCACGGCTAGCAGAGCGGACGCGCGTGTGCAGCTACGACCGTGCCGGCTACGGCTGGAGCGATGGCGGCCCGGCGGCACGCGGCGGCGATCGACTGGTCGAAGACCTGCACCGGGCGCTCGAAGCTGCCGGCGAGACGGGACCGCTCCTACTAGTAGGCCACTCACTGGGCGGCTTGCTGGTGCGCCTCTACCACGGCACCTATCCGGACGACGTGGTGGGCTTGGTGCTAATCGACCCCACACTGTCGCGCTTCCGTGAGCGCACCGTGGCGCCGGACGAGATCGAACCGCTGGGCTTCTGGCATGGCCCCTCACTACTCGCCCGCTTCGGCTACGACCGCGTGCAGAGTCTGCCGGATTCCTGGCAGACGAGTCTGCCCGAGCACGCGAACACCGCCCTGCTTCTACGTACCCGGCGGCCTTCGTCGCGCCTGGCAGCAGCCAACGAGCAGCACTACTTGCGCGCCTACCAGTGGGCGCTCTGGCAGCAGGCGGACGAGGGACGCGACAGCCCCGGCACGACTCCCGTGACGCTGATCAAGACGACAGTGGTGGCGGACACCAGCGGTTTCGACCCCGAGCAGGTAAAGGAGATCTTGGCTCTCTTCACAGCAGCTCTGGGAGAGATGGCAGCCGCCTCCAACACCGGCGAGTTTCTGCAACCGCCGGACACCGACCACCTGTCCATCCTGCTCGACGAGGAGGATGCGCAGTGGGTGATCACCGCAGTGGACAAGCTCCTGCGGTCACTGGCGGACTCCTCCGGAGTGGGTGCAGTGGAGACAGGTGCAGTGGAGACGGGTGCAGTGGAGACGGGTGCAGTGGAGACGAGCTCGGAGGCAGATACCTCCATGACAGACTCGACGGAAACAATGGAACCTGATTCCGGAGGAGGTATGTCTTGACGGTGGATTTTCGACCCCTGTTGCTGTTGCTCTTGCTGACAATCCTTCCAGTTGGTGCCCACTGCGACGAGGTACCCGAACCCGCAGCCGACGATGCGCTGGGCGAGACGTCTTTGGATAGCGTGCGACTGCTACCCCTGCCGGCAGGCCTGCTGGTGGGCGAGGCCCCGGTCGCTGCTGAGGTCAGCGGCGACCGTATCCGCAGTGTCGAGTTGAGGGTCGACGGCGTGGTCGCCGGACGCCTGGAAGCACCGGCCTTCAAGGGCATCCTCGACCTCGGTGGCACACCGCAACGGCACACCTTGACCGCCGTCGGTCTGGACGCCGACGATCGTCCGCTGGCCCAGGATCAGCGTGGCATCAACGACGGCTACCACTACTTCGGCGTGCGCTTGGTCGAACCCAATCCGCTACGAGAGTTCGCCAGCCGCGGAGCGCTCGACGTTCCGGTGGAGGTCCGGGTGGAGGCACCGATCGGCCAGCAGGTCGAGCGGGTCGAGCTGTTCCTCGACGACCAGCTAGTGCGCACACTGCGGGAGGCTCCTTTCGTCGACCTGCTGAGTGCAGGACCGGAGGTCAGCGTTCTGCGTGCCGTCGCCTACCTTGACGACGGGCGCAGCAGTGAAGCGCTGCGCCTGCTGCGCGTGCGCGGTGAGCTGGACGAGATCGATGTCCAGCTGGTGGAGATGTACGTCAGCGTCACACGTCGGCGCGAGCCGGTGGCGGGTCTCGAGCGTGACAACTTCCGCCTTCTCGAGGGCGACGAGCCGCAGCCGATCCAACGCATCGAGCACATCGACAACCTGCCGCTCAATGTCGTGGTGTTGATGGACAACTCCGACTCGATGAGCGGCGTGATCGCGGACGCCACCAAAAGCGCGCTGGCGTTCATCGACTCCGTGTTCACCGAGCGCGATCGCGCCGCCTTCATCGCCTTCAACCACTACGCCCAGCTGGTGTCGCCGTTCACCAACGACTTGCAGCAAATGCGGCAGGCGGTGCGTCAGCTGAAGCCGGAAGGCGGCACCCGTCTCTACGAGGCTCTGATCCACGCCACCTACTACTTCGAGGGGCGCGAAGGCAAGCGTGCTTTGGTCCTGCTGTCGGACGGCCAGGATCAGGATAGCCACTTCGACTTCTACCAGATGGAAGAGTTCGCCCTGCGCTCGGGCGTCGCGGTCTACACCATTTCGCTAGAGAACCCAGCAATCAACAACACCCGGCGAGCCCATCACCGTGCCCGCCTCAAGCGGCTCTCCGAGAATACCGGCGGCCGTACGTTCCTCGTGTCGCTCAGTCAGACGCTGGACGAGATCTACGAGCAGATCCAGCGCGAGCTGCGCAATCAGTACTTGTTGACCTTTCACGCACCGTCCGGAGAAGCGGGTTTCCGCGAGGTGGAAGTGGAAGTTGTGGGTGTGGATGGCCGAGTTCGCGTGCTGACACGCCAGGGCTACATCGCCCAGTAGCTCCGCTGCTTCCGCTTCCCCGGTCGAGCCGGCCGCGTCCGAGCCCGGACGCATGTATTGGAGGAGATCCCCATGAAGACTGCCACCTCCCTGCTGTTGTCTGCCTTGATCGTGGTCGCAGTACCGCTGCTGGCAGACAGGACGGAGCCGAACAGTGATGACCTCGAAGCCCGCTTCGCGGCGCCGCTGCGCGCCATCCACGAGGCCCAGCTGCAGGAGCTGCGGCCGCTGCTGACCGAGAGCGAAGCGGAGGCCCTTGCAGAGCTGACGGGCCACGCACGCAAGCAAGCCTTCATCGACGCTCTTTGGCGCCAGCTCGACCCCGAGAAGGCGACCCCGCGCAACGAGGCGCGCGAACGCTGGAACCGCCAGGCACGGCACCTGCGCGGCATTTCGCTGCTACCCGGCACCGATCCCGTCTGGGTGCGTCGCTTGGCCGGCCCTCCGACGCTCATGGCCAACCTCTCCAGCCTGTGTGCTGCGCTGCGCCCGATCCGCATCTGGTTCTATGACCTGGGCGATGGGGAGTCGATGTACACGCTCTTCGTCGAGATTGGACAGGGCGTCGCGGAGCGCTCCCGTAACTTCGAGTTGTGGTGGCCCGAGCGAGGAGTCGCGCGGCTGGCGCGAGTCGGCTCGTCGTGGGCAAGCCTGACACCAGAAGCGTTGGTTCGGCGCGTGCTGCAAGGTGACGAGGCGTGCTCGATAGAGAATCACGGTGCAGAGCACCGCTTTTTCGACATGGCCGTTCTCAGTGCCGCCGACTGGTCGCGAGTCTACGAGCTGAGTGGGTTTCCGCGGCCCGACGAGTCGGGCCAGCGCCTGCAAACGATTCTGGCCGCTGTCGAAGGGGTTCCCGTCTCGGCGCCCCTGGATGTAGGCATGGGCGAGCTGACCTGGGCCGCGGTTGGGCAGTACGACGGGCGCACTCTGGTCGAGGGGCGAGTGCAACTTCCCCTCGAGACCGCCGGGATCGACGACCCTCGAGAGCTCGCCGTGGTGCAACTCGACCTCGAAGGCGAGATCTGGCACCGGTCGGAGGTCGTGGAGTCGTTCCGCTACGCCTTCCACTCGGCCCGGCTGAATTCAGACCAGCGATCGACCCAGCTGTTCTTCTTGCGCGCTCTCGAGCCCGGGAACTACCTGCTGAGTCTGCACGGGAGTCGCCGGGGCTCGGTATTCTTGCGCCGCTTCGTGGAACTCCAGGTGCCCGAGATCCAAGCTTCGGCCGCCACCGGGGCGGCACCGCCTGCAGGCGACGACGACCTGGCGCGCTTGGTCGACGCACCCAGCGTCGCGATCTTCAACCAGTACACCAGCGTCCGCATTCAGCCGCCGGGGCAGACCCTGCTGTTCGGCGAGGTCGAGATCGCCATAGAGACCACGGGCGGTACCGTGGCGGCGGTGGAACTGCACCTCAATGGCTCTCTCGTGGCGCGTCTCGACGAGGCTCCGTTCCGCTCCACGATCGACCTGGGGCGAGACCCTCGCCGTCATGCGCTGGAAGCGATCGCACTCGATGCCGCCGGCCAGCCGGTGGCGCGCGACGAGGTGGAGCTGAACACGGGCTGGCACCACTTCGCGGTACGCCTGGTCGAACCGAACAGCCTGCGCCCCGCGGGTAGCCAGGTGCGTGCCCTGGTCGAGGTCGATGTCCCGAAGCTGGCTGCTCTGGACCGCGTCGAACTGTTCCTCAACGACGAACCGATCACCACCCTGTACCAGGCCCCCTTCGCGCACACGATGCAAGTCCATCCCGGGCATCAGATGCTGCGGGCAGTGGCACATCTGCAGGACGGTCGTACAGCGGAAGACCTTCAGCTCCTGCAGGCACGGGGTGAGATCGACGAGATCGATGTGCAGATGGTCGAGATGTACGTCGGCGTCACCGAAGGGAGGCACCTGGTCGAGGATCTCCAGCGGCAGGACTTCGTGATCCTGGAAGAGGGTGTCGCACAGCAGATCGAGCGCTTCGAGTACATTGACAATCTGCCAGTCAACGTGGTGATCCTGATGGACTCCTCCGGCTCGATGCGCAGCAGCATGGCTGCGGCGATCGCCAGCACCCTCGGCTTCATCGATGCCGTGCTCACCGAGCGCGACCGCGCCGCGATCGTCGAGTTCAACCACGCCACCGATTTGATCGCCCCCTTCACCAAGAATCTGGATCACTTGCGTCTGGCGGCGGCGAGCATGGGGGCTCACGGCGGTACGCGCCTGCACGACGCAGTCATCCTGTCGACGCACTACTTCGGCGGTCTGGAAGGCAAGCGAGCGTTGGTGGTGATCTCGGACGGTCTCGACCAGCACAGCTTCTTCACGGCCTCTCAGATGGTCGAGTACGGACTCCGCTCGGGTGTGGCCGTCTACACGATTTCGCTGCAATCCGGCAACGCCAACCCGACCCAGCGCCGCGTGCACCAGCGGCAACTACGAAGATTGTCCGAGGAGACAGGTGGCCGTCATTTCGACGTGACGCTGTTCAGCGACCTGGACAAGATCTATGAGCAGATCCGGCGCGAACTGCGCTCCCAATACCTGCTCGCCTACCATGCTCCGGAGGGGGCGGAAGGCCTACGACGCGTGACGGTCGAGGTGAAGGGCCGGGATGGCCTGCGCGTCCGCACCCGACAGGGCTACATCGCCCGCTAGCACCAGGGAGTATCGCCCGCTGGCGGTTGCCCACGGCGACCTGTGAGCTCCTCGGATATCCTTGGCGGGTGACCTCCACCACCTTGCCACCAAGGGGCCGCTGGGCGCCGTCGCCGACCGGCCTGCTGCACGTCGGCAGCGCCCGCACCGCCCTGGTCGCCTGGCTGAGTGTGCGCAGCCGCGGCGGCAGCTTCGTCTGGCGTGTCGAGGATCTGGACCCACCACGCGAAGTGCCCGGCATGGCGCTGGCGGCGCGCGACGACCTGACGTGGCTCGGCCTGGACTGGGACGAAGGTCCGGATGTCGGCGGAGTGCATGCGCCGTACGAGCAGAGCCGCCGCACCGAGATCTATGATCGAGCCATCGCTTTCCTGGCAATGCACGACCGCCTGTTTCCGTGCCGGCTGTCACGCAAGGACTTGCAGCAGCTGGCCACGGCACCACACGGCAGCGAAGGACTGCCGCCGTACCCACCCGACGCCCGCCCGCGGCAACTGGCACCGGACTGGTTCGATTCCTGGCGCCGAGGCGAGAAGGCGGACGCAGCCCTGCGCTTCCGGGTGAGCAGTGGTCCCGTGAGCTTCGACGATCGCGTCGCCGGACGGGTCACCCAGCACGTCGACCGGGAGGTGGGTGACTTCGTGCTCAAGCGTCGCGACGGCTTGTTCGCGTACCAACTGGCTGTCGTGGTCGACGATCTGGCGATGGGCATCACGGAGGTGGTCCGGGGCTCAGACCTTCTCGAGTCCACCGGGCGTCAACTCCAATTGATCGAGGCCCTGCGACCGCTCTACCCGGATGCGCCGGTGCCGACCTACATGCACCTGCCATTGTTGCTCAACCCTGCCGGAGAGAAGCTCTCGAAGCGTGACGGCAGCGTGACGCTGGCCTCGTTGCGCGAGGCGGGCGTGGATGCAACCCAGCTCGTGGGCTGGCTCGGTGCCTCGCTAGGTCTCCTCGAGCAACCTCGCACCGTCACGGCGCGGCAGCTCGTCGCACTCTTTGACGAGTCACGCCTCGCCGAGAACGCTCGCGGGCAGGGAGATTCGCGTCTACCGGAAGATCTGGCTTCTTTTCTGCGTTCTCTGTGACATCTACAGCCCAAGTCCGCTCGTTTTCAGAGGAGAACTCCCGATGTCCGTCGATTCTCGTCGCCCTTTTTGCCACGCTTCGCGAACCTCTTCGCGGCTCTTGCCTGCATTCTTTCTGACCCTTGTCTCTTCCCTTGGTTTCCTACCGGCCTCGATGGCTCAACCCCAGCCAGACTCACAGCAACCAGCCCCTCCGCTGGCGGCCCCTCCGCTGCAGGAGTACTACCAGAGTCTGCTGGACGAATTGGGGCCGCTGCTCAGCCAAGCCGAGACGCAAGCGTTCACCCAGCTGCAGGCTCCTCGGCAGCGCGAAGCCTTCCTGCGCGAGTTCTGGCGTCAGCGCGACCCACAGCCAGAGACGGAGCACAACGAACTGCAAGAGCGCTGGCAGCAGCAAGTGCAGGCGGCACGCCAGTACTACCCACTGCTGCAGGGCGACCGTGCGCGATCCATGATGCTGGCCGGCGCGCCGACCCTGACGGCGGCCTTTCGCGGTTGCGGCGGCACGCGGCCACTGGAAATCTGGTTCTACAGCGACAGTGCCAGCTCCTTCTATCTTGCCTTCGTCTCGACCGACGAGGGCAGCCACGAACTCTGGTGGCCGGGCCGAGGACTCGAGCTCCTGATCAGCGATCCGGATTGGATCAAGTACGATACCGAAAAACTCATCGAGCGCTTCAACCGCTCCTTGCGCGAGGGCTGCAGCGGGGAACAACGGGGCACTCTGCGCTTCTTCGAGCAGACGGTGCAGAATGCACTGAGCTGGGACGACCTGCGCACGCGCACGCGCACGCCGGCTCCGGTCGACGCCTGGGTACCGAGTTTCCTGGCCAGGCTGCAAGCCCGCGCCGCCGCCGACAAGCAGTCCCTGCTGCCGGGCGCCGAGCTCGACTTGAGCGTAGGCGGCCGCCTCCAAGGCCAGACGGTACTGCAGGGCCGCGTCACGCTTCCGCTCTCCGACTTGGGTATCGAGGACACCACCGAATTGGCGACGCTCGAGCTCAGCCTCGAAGGTGAGCTATTGTCCGCGGGCTCCCGCGTCGACAGCTTTCGCTACACCTTCCACTCCGCCGGCCGCGATGCCACCGGCAAAGCGGTGGAACTCACCTTCTTCCGCGCGGTGACCCCCGGGCCCTACCTGCTCCGGCTCGAGGCTCGTGGTTCACAGGGGCTCTTGTTGGACCGCTTCGTGGAAGTGGACGTCCCCGAGGGGCAGCACGCGGCCGGCGCGACCGACAACGAACGCTTGAACACCCTCTCCCGAGCGTCGGACATCGAGATATTTGACAGCTATCACAGCGTGCAGCTGATCCCGCCGGCCGACCTGTTGATCGTGGACGAGGTGGAGATCGCCACCCTGACCACGGGCGCGGGCGTCCAGTCGGTGGAACTCTGGCTCAACGACGAGCTGGCGGCACGCATCGACAGACCTCCGTTCCGAGCCACCATCGATGTCGGACCGGAGCCTCAGCAACACCAGTTGGAGGCCGTGGCCCTCGGCGCGGACGGACAAGCCCTGGCACGGGACCGGCTGCAGCTGAATGCCGGGCGTCACCACTTCGGCGTGCGGCTGCTGGAGCCCAACGGCCTGCAGCAGCCGGGCACCCAGGTGCGCGCGGTGGCCGAGGTCGAGATTCCGGAGGCGGCAGAGCTGGACCGCGTCGAGCTCTACCTGAACGAGACCCTGCTGGCGACGCTCTACCAGCCGCCATTCATCCAGCCCTTTTCCGTCCCCGAAGCCGAGTGGACCACGACCTTCGTGCGCGCCGTGGCTTACCTGAAGAACGGACGCTCAACCGAGGATCTGCAGCTCGTGCAGGCGCGCGGCGAGCTCGACCAGATCGACGTCCAGTTGGTCGAACTGTACGCCACGGTGACGCGCGGCGAGCGTCTGGTCATGGACCTGAAGCGCGACAAGTTCCAGATCCTGGAAGACGGCAAGCCACAGCGCATCGAGCGCTTCGAGCGCATGGACAACCTGCCGATCAATGTGGTGGTGTTGATGGACACCTCACAGTCGATGCGAGCCGCGATCGCGCCGGCCACCGCCAGTGCCTTGGGCTTCATCGATTCCGTGCTCACCGAGCGCGACCAGGCCGCCTTCATCCGTTTCAACCACGTCAGCCAGCTGGTGACGCCGTTCACCAACAGCCTGGAGCGGTTGCGCCTGGGCGTCAGCGGCCTGCAGGCTTCGGGCGGTACCCGTCTTTACGACAGCCTGATCCAGGCGATGTACTACTTCTCGGGCATCGAGGGGAAACGAGCCCTGGTGCTGCTCTCAGATGGCAACGACGAACACAGCCACTTCGGCTTCCGACAAGTGGTCGACTACGGCCTGCGTTCGGGTGTCGCCGTGTACGCCATCGCCCTGGAGAGCGGACTCGAAGACCCGCGCAGCACCAGGCAGCACCGCGACGAACTCGCCGAGCTGGCTTTGCTCACCGGTGGCCGCTTCTTCCGTGTGCGCAGTCTGATGCGCCTGGACGACGTCTACGAGCAGATCCAGCTGGAGCTGCGCTCGCAGTACCTGCTGACCTACTACTCGCCCGAGGGCTCACCCGGCTTCCGGCGAGTCGACCTCGAGGTCGAGGGTTCCAACCGACTGCAGGTGAAGACGCGGCAGGGCTACATCCGGCGCTGAGCGTCAACTGAAGGAGGAAGGCCATGACGAAGAAGCAAACCATGTCGAAGGGGCGAACCAGAACCGGCAGCACCGCGCTGACCGCGCTGCTCACTCTCTTGCTGAGCAGCTCCACCAGCGCTGGCGAAGGCAGTACGGTAACGGACGTCGCGGCGGCAGAGGTAACGACTGCCGAACGCTATCCGAGCATCCAGCTTATCGTCCCAACCCCCAAGCTGTTGATCGACAAGATCGACGTCGAAACCTTGGTCACGGGTTCCGACATCCGCACCGTCGAGTTGTGGCTGAACGGGCAGCTGGCCACCGAGATTCGGCGCCCCCCCTTCTTGGCGCGTATCGATGTGGGCCCCGAGCCACGCGAACACGAGCTTGGCGCCGTTGCTCGGGATGGCGAAGGGCGGATGGTAGCGCGGGACCGTGTACGGCTCAACGCTGGGCGGCATCTCTTCGACATCCGGCTGTTGTCTCCCACAGGCTTGCAGCCGGCCGGCGGTGAGATCTATGCCCATGCGCAGGTGAAGGTCCCCGAAGGCGCGGAGCTCGACCGCGTGGAGATCTTCCTCGGCGATCAGCTGCACTCGACACTGGAACAGCCCCCCTTCGTGCAGCCGATCGCGATTCCACCGGAGGACCCACAGGCGACCTACGTGCGCGCCGTCGCGCACTTGCAGGACGGGCGCTCCACCCACACGTTGCAGCTGGTGCAGGCACCCAGCGAGGGCGACGAGGTCGAGCGGCCGCTGGTGGAACTCTACGCGACGGTGACCCGCGGGCGTACCCTGGTCCCCAACCTGACGCGTGACAGCTTCAAGATCTTTGAGGAGGGTGAGCCGCAGCAGGTCGAAGGCTTCGAGTACGTCAACGATCTGCCGATCCACGTGGTGCTGCTGATGGACGCGTCCAGGTCCATGCACGAGGCGCTCCATTGGGCCAGCGCCAGTGCGTTGAGCTTCCTTGAGGCCATGCTCACCGAACTCGACCGAGCCGCCGTCATTCGCTTCGACCACCAGATCCACCTGATGGCGCCGTTCACCAACGACATGCAACGCCTACAGTCGGACATCCGGAATCTGACTTCGGGCGGTGGTAGCCGGCTCTACGACGGCCTCATCCAAGCGATGTATTACTGCGCTGGCATCGAGGGCAAGCGAGCAGTAGTGGTGCTATCCGATGGTCCCGACAGGAGCAGCCAGTTCGATTTCCAACAAGTCCTCGACTACAGCCTGCGCTCCGGTGTCGGTATCTACACCATCTCGATAGAGACCTCGACCACCAAGCCCCCCATGCGGCACATCAAGCAACTCCGGATCCTGGCCGAGCAGACCGGCGGCCACTTCTTCCGCATTCAAACACCGCTGCAGTTGACTGCGGCCTACGAGGAGATCCGGCAGGAGCTGCGCTCACAGTACCTGCTGACCTATTCCGCGCCCAAGGGCAAAGACGGCTTACGGCGCGTGCGCGTCGAGACTGACGGTCTGCAGCTGGAGGTCCAGACGCGGCAAGGGTACATCACCCAGTAGCTGACTGAATTCGGAGGAAATACTGACCGGGAGGAAGGATGGTGCCGAAGGCCGGACTCGAACCGGCACGGGTTGCCCCACACGCCCCTCAAGCGTGCGCGTCTACCAATTCCGCCACTTCGGCTGATCGGTCAGTCTGTCAAAGGCGCCGCGCGGGAGAACCGGCCCGAGAGGGCGAGGTTCCGGCGGCTCGGAAGAGCGCGATTATACACCATCCGAGCCGGGCGGCGGCGGGAGAGTCAGTTGCCCGAGGCGGGAGGGGCGTCGCCCTCGGAGGCGGCGGCGGCCGCATCGGCCGAACCGGCGTCGCCTGCCTCGGTCTCACCCGTGTTGTCGTCGATGGTGTCGGGACCGCTATCGGTCGCCTCGCCCTCGACACCTTCGCTCTCCGTAGCCTCGTCCGCGGCAGTCGCCGCATCTTCGGCCGCGGCTTCGGTCTCGACGTCGGTCATCACCGACGAGGCGCCGCGGCCACTTTCCATCATCGCGATGGCGATGGTGGTCACCATGAAGGCGACGAAGAAGCTGACGGTCAGCTTGTGAAGCAAGGAGGTGGCGCCCGTGGCACCGAAGGCGGTCTGGGTGCTACCACCACCGAACACCGAAAGGTCCGCGCCCTTACCACTCTGTAGCAACACGACTACGATGAGGAAGAGACAGATCAGGGTGTGCACTGTGTACATCAGATAGATCATCAGAACCCTCCGCGGGTCTGGGAGTTGGCGAAATCTTAGGAAGGCGCTTCAGGCCGGCCGCAACTTCAGGCTTGCGAGCGGCCGGAAGCCGTAATAATAGCCCAAAACGAGTCTGGGTCAAGGCTGGCTCCCCCTACGAGGAAGCCATCGACGTCACTTTCGGCGATCAGCTCGTCGACGTTGGCCGGCTTGGCCGAGCCACCGTAGAGGAGGCGCGTGGCGGCCGCGGTGTCGGCGCCGAGCTGCGAGACGAGCTGTGAGCGCAGGAAGGCGTGGGCTTCCTGTGCCAGCTGCGGTGTCGCCGTCTTGCCGGTCCCGATCGCCCACACCGGCTCGTAGGCGATGGCGAAGGTGCGCGGGTCCCAGCTCGAACTCGCCGCCAGCACGGCGCGCAGCTGGCGCTCCAGCACTTCGAACGTGCGCTCGGCTTCCCGCTCTTCGAGCGTCTCACCGACGCAGATCATCGGCCTGAGGCCATGTTCCCGCGCCGCCAGCGCCTTGCGCGCCACGTGCGCATCGTCTTCGCCATGGTCGGCGCGCCGCTCACTGTGCCCGCACAGCACCCACGAGCAACCGATGTCGGTCAGCTGCGGTCCGGAAGTGTCGCCGGTATGGGCGCCCTTGGCGGCGGTGTGCAGATCCTGGCCACCCCAGGAGGCAGTGGACCCGGCCAAGCCCTCGGCGACCGTCGGCAGCAGGGTAAAGCCGGGAAAGAGGACCACGTCGGCCCCCGGGTCTCCCGCGGCCAGGTGCTCGCGCAGGCGTGCCGAGAAGGCTTTGGCATCGGCGCGCAGCAGGTTCATCTTCCAATTGGCGGCGGCGATTGGACGTCGGGTGGTCATGTTTTCTCCTGCGGGGAGGACAGCCACATTGGGCCGCCCCTACCCGGAATCTGAATCTGGGTAGGGGCACCCCCGTGCGGGTGCCCTGGGTGGTGGAGGCGGGAGTCCTGAACCTTCACTTCGCCAACGCCGTCACGCCCGGCAACTCTTTGCCGGCAAGGAATTCCAGCGACGCGCCGCCGCCGGTCGAGACGTGGTCCATGCGGTCGAGGACGCCAGCATGGGCGGCCGCGCCGACGGTGTCGCCACCACCAACCACCTTGAAGGCGGGGCTGTCGGCGACGCCGTGGGCCACCGCGACGGTACCCGCGTCGAAGGG
This sequence comes from uncultured bacterium, assembly GCA_965368975.1. Classification (GTDB taxonomy): domain Bacteria; phylum Acidobacteriota; class Thermoanaerobaculia; order Multivoradales; family JAHZIX01; genus CBDUPA01. Next base: position 116,397 of record CBDUPA010000009.1, read on the forward strand.
CGGCTTCTCGAACACGCCCATCGGGCCGTTCCAGAAGATGGTACCGGCGCGGCCGAGGGCTTCAGCGAAGGCTTTGCAAGCTTCGGGACCAATATCCAGGGCCATCGTTCCCGCTGGCACGGCATTGGCGGCCACGGTCTCGATGCGTTGCGGCTGGGCGAAGTCGTCGGCGATCACCAGGTCGCTGGGTAGCAAGACTTCGGTGTCGGCGGCGGCGGCACGCTCCAGGATCGACTTGGCGAGGTCGAGGCGATCGCGCTCGACCAGCGAACTGGCCAGGTCCAGGCCCTGAGCAGCCAGGAACGTGTTGGCCATGCCGCCGCCGATCAGCAGCTGGTCGAGGCGCGGCAGAAGGTTGTCCAGGGTGTCGATCTTGCCTTCGATCTTGGCGCCGCCGAGGATGCCGGCGAAGGGGCGGGCAGGCTCATGGAGCAAGCGGCCAAGGGCTTCGATCTCGCGCACCAAGAGGCGGCCGGCGGCCTTGCGGGAGAGCCGCGCCGGCACCCCGACGACCGAGGCGTGGGCGCGGTGGGCTGTGCCGAAAGCGTCGCACACGTAGGCGTCGGCGAGCGACGCCAGCTCGGCGCTGAAGGCATCGTCGTCGGCTTTCTCACCAGCATGGAAGCGTAGGTTCTCGAGCAGCACGACGCCGCCATCTTGTAGCTGGTCGACAGCCGCACGCGCCACCTCGCCGAGACAGTCTTCAGCAAAAGCGACGGGCGCGTCGAGCAGAGAGGCCAGCACCTTGACCATCGGCCGTAGGCTGTATCTCGGATTCGGCTCCCCCTTGGGCCGGCCACAGTGCGAAGCGAGAACCAGGCGAGCCCCGGCGGCGCGCAGCTCTTGCAGGGTGGGCAGGGCTTCGCGCAGGCGCGTGTCGTCGGTCACCTCGACCTCGCCGTCAGCTGCACCCGGAGTCTCGCCCAGCGGTGCATTGAAGTCCACGCGAACAAAGACCCGCTGGCCGCGCAGGCTGGGGAGGTCGAGATCGTCGAGGGTGAACATACGGATCTGGGCCGACGCGCTGGACGGGTGTTGAGTCATCGTTCGTCTCCGGGAGCGGCGAGGCGTAGCAACAGCTCGGCGAGGCGGTTGGCGTAGCCCCATTCGTTGTCGTACCAAGCGACGACGCGTAGCATGTGGCCGCCGTCGAGGCTCTGCAGCAGGGGTAGGTCGACCACCGCGGAGGCGGTCTCACCGAGGAAGTCCGTCGAGACGAGCTCTTCGTCTGTCACCCTCAGGATGCCGGCCAGCTCTTCAGCGGCGGCGCTTCGCAGCTGGTCCGCCGCTGCCTCGACGCTCGCCGGCCGCTCCAGTTCCAACACCAGGTCGAGCAGCGCCACGTCGGCCACTGGCACGCGTACGCCGAACCCGTCGAGACGGCCGGCCAGCTGCGGCAGCACCCAGCCCACCGCCTCGGCAGCCCGGCTGGCGACGGGGATCAGGTTGAGCGGGGCCGCCCGGCTCCGTCGAGGCTCACCTTGGCCCCCCTTGCCGTGTGCGCCGTCGAGCAGCATCTGGTTCGGCGTGTAGCCGTGCACGGTATTGACCATGCCGTGGCGGATGCCGAAAGCACGATGCAGCACCGCCACGATCGGCGCGATGCAGTTGGTGGTGCAGGAACTGTTGCTGATCACGCGATGACGAGCGGGATCGAAGGACCCCTCGTTGATGCCCAGGCAGAGCACCGCGTCCACCGCCGGCAGGTCGGCTGCGTCCGGGTTCCACGCCAGCACGACTCGCTCGGCACCGTGCGCCTGTCGGGAGGGGGCCCGTCCGGAGCGAGCATCTCTCGAGCGGGCCGCGTCGTTCCGCAGGTGCCCACGGGCGGCAGCGACGGTCACGGCGCCTGTGGCTTCCACCACCAGCAGGTTGTCCTCCTCGGGCCACGGGATATCGACGGGCGAGGCGGCGGCAGACACCGGCACGCGCCGGCCATCGACCAGCAGGGCGTCAGGCTCGTGGCCGATTTCGCCAGGGAAGCGGCCGTGCACCGAGTCGCGGGCCAGCAGGCGTGCGAGCACCGGTGCCGGGACCAGGTCGTTGACCGCCACGCAGCGTAACCGCGGATGTTGCCGGGCGGCGCGCACCAGCGCCCGACCGATACGGCCCAGGCCGTTGATTGCGTAGGGAATGGACATCAATCTGATTCGTCGGAGGTGCCACCGTCGGTGGACTCTGGATAGCCGCGACGGTCGGTGATCACGATACGTAGCTCGCAAGCGTAGCGCTGGCCGTCGGCATCCGGCAGCCACGTCTGGTGTAGGTCAGGAAGCATTTCGGCCAGCCTCACGCGCGGGTGCGGCTGCGCATCCAGCGCGGCGCGGACGGCTCGTACGAGCAATTCTACGAACACCGGACAGCTGAAGTCGACGTAGATCGGCTTCAATTCCGTATCGACGCGCAAGAACACCCGCTCCGGCAGCTGCCGGCGCAGCCACCAAGCACGTGCTCCGGCAAAGCGGTCGGCCGGCGTGGCGGCCTGCACGAAGTCCATCTCCGCGCCGTCGAAACTCCAACGTCGACGGTTGACGACCAGGCGGTCGAGACTCACGCGCGGCCAGTAGTCGGCATCGCCGAGCAGGCGGCAGCTACTGACCACGCTGTGGGTCAGGACCTTGGCGACCGCCTCGGCGAGGTCGAAATCAACCTGCTCATCACTGTGCGAGCGCAGACGTAGACCACTATGGCCGTCCTCGGCACCCGCGGCTTGCACATCGACGACGATCAGATCGTCGGGCTCCACGCGTTGCTCGGGAGGAATCATCGAACGACGGTCGCGCGCGGCGACGATGAGGTCGTGACTCGGGATGTGCAACGGGCCGAAGCGAGTGATCACGACGTCGGCATTGGAATCCTGGAGGTGGAAACGCGTCTCCCGGATCTCTGTGTCGAGAGCCTCGCGCAGGGCGTCGAGATCCGGGTGCAGGACGCTGGTGGCCCAGACGCTGAGCGAGTTGTGGGCAATGTGCATCTCGCCCAGCACGGCAAAGAAGTCGCCAGCCCGCAGCGCGTCCGGCCCTTCGGCCGCCAGCAGGACGTCCGGCGAGGTGTAGCGGGCCAAGCTCCAACCCGGCTCGGTGAGCGGAAAGGCCGCCTCGACCTTCGGCCGCAACTCGTCGACGCTGCGCTGCACTTCTTGCACCTGCTCCGCGCCGGGTTCGACCTCCAGCAGCGCCTGCCAGCGACGCTGAAACTCATCCAGGGCTTCTTGGGTGAAGGCACTCCGATTGTCCCCGACGAGGTGCCGCGACAGCAGTGGCCAGAAGTGCTGCACCGGGACTTCCGGACCGTGGGTGTGCGTCAGCTCCCGGTACAGAGGCTGGGCGACTTGCCGCAAAGCCGCGGCAACTTCCGCGCTCAGCCAGCGCACGGAATGCAGGAGGAGCGACATCGGCTCGGCAATCGCGCGCCGCACCTCGGGACCGAATTCGAAGGTGCCCGCCCGCCGGCAGTCTTCGTAGGCCAGCGTGCGTGCGGCGTAGTCCTGGCCGGCGTGGCGCGTGGCAGCTGCTCCCGTGAGGCGCTGAAAGGTCGCGTTCAGTGAGCCGATGGCGGCTTCCAGCTGTTGCGGTTCACCGGCCGCCTGCACGACCCGCTGGCGCGCCGCCTCGACCTCGTCGATCGGAGCCAGTGCCGCGCGCCGCAGGTCGGCGTCGCCGATGCTCTCGACCTGGGAACGCAGCGCTTGCAGCGCATGCGGCCCGGACGGCAAGTAGAAGTCCCAAGCCAGGCAGCCTTCGCGCTGGAAGTGCTCCAGCTGAGCCATCACCTCGGCCGGCTCCCGATACGCACACTGCGAATCCTCGGCCAGCTCGCGGCACAGCTGGTGTGCTGACCGGCTGCCGTCCGCGGCTTCGAGCACGGCGAGTTGATCGTCATCGACGACCAGCGCGGGACCCGTGAGACGGTTGAGACGGCCATCTTCATCCAGCCAGTGGAAGGGCAGGAGCTGCGGTGGCAACCAGGTACGAATGTCCTCCAGCTGCAACAGGATCTTGGCCAGCTCGACGACGCCCCAGCCTTCGAGGAAGACGTCGCGCGCCTCCACTAGCTCGCGCTGCGGCTCGAGGCGCACCACGGGGTCTTCACCGTCGCTCCATCGTGCCCAACCCATCGGGCCGAAGAAGCCGATCGTGTCGTTCTTGACCGTGTAGCGCTGCAGGTACTTGGCCACCAGCTGCTCGCGTCGACGGCGCTTCTTGGGGGCGCCCTGGTAGCGAGTTTCCGGCAGCTTGAGAACACCGTTGCGGTAGGCATCGTAGTTTTGCCACAGCACGGCTTCCCGGAAACGCGGATCGCGCGTCAGCTCGTTGAGAGCCTCGGCTTGCTGGTTGTAGGCCGCTTCGAACTGCTGCTCGTAGTCGCTCCGCGCCGCCGCGATCTCAGCCTCGTCACTCTCTCCCTCGTTGCCACCAGCCTCTGCCTTGGCAAGCCTTTCCGCAGCGGCGGCGCAGGCGGGAAAGACGATGCCCTGCAACAGTTCGACGGGGAAGCCGGTGGCGCGCAAGCCGATCCAGCGCCAGGCGGTCCAGGTGTCGTACCAGGAGACGTGGTGCGGAGGCATGTCGACCATGGTCGTCTAGCCCTCGTTCTGGCCGGGACTCAATCCGAGATGATCCACCAGCACCAGGCGCACCTCGCTGGTGTAGCGGTTGCCCTCGGCATCGGGCAGCCACAGCTGGTGCAGGTCGGGCATCATTTCGGACATGCGCACCCGCGGATCGCCGCCACTTTCGAGTGCCGCGCGGACCGACTTGGTAAACAACTCGACGTACACCGGGCTGTCGAAGTCGACGTAGGTCGGCTTCTTTTCGGTGGCGACGCGCAGGAAGACGCGCTGCGACACGCCTGCGCGACGCCACCAGCTGCGGGCGCCGGCAAAGCGCTCGGCGGGTGTCTCGGCGTGCACGAAGTCCATCTCGCGACCGTCGAAGACCCAGCTCTCGCGGTGGACCACCATGTTGTCGATCCACACCCGAGGCCAGTGATCGGCGGTCGGCAGCAGCCGACAGCGCGTGACCACGCCGTGAGTGAGAAAGGCCGACATGGCGGAGAGAAAATCGAGGTCGAAGCTCGGCTCGCCGAGAGAGCGCACGCGCATATTGCCGTAGAGGTCGCGCACCATGACGACGTCCTCGGGCTCTACGACCTGCTCGGGCCGGGATGCCGAGGCGCGCAACATGTTCCGCAGCACGTAGTCGTGCGTCGCCGTGTGCACCAAGCCGAAGCGGCTGAGCATATTGGTGACGTGCGGTTCGTCGAACCAGAGGCGCGGCTCCGGGAGGTCGTTCTCGAGCACTTCCACCAGGGCGTCGAGATCCGGGTGCTGCGCGCCGCTCGCCCACACCCCGGCCGAGGCGTAGGCGATGTGCAGCTCGCCGAGGACGGTGAAGAAGTCTCCGCGTTGCAGGGCTTCCGGGCTCTCGGCCGCCAGCATGACGTCGGGCGAGCTGTAGCGCGCCTGGGGCCAACCCAGGTTCTCGGTAGCGAAGACCTCGCGCACCTTGGGCCACAGCTCTTCGCTGGTCCAGCGCACCTCGTCGAGGCTCTGACCGGGCTTCCCCGGCTGTAGCCCCAGTATGTCGCGCCAACGATCGGTGAAGTCGTCGAGGGCTTCGTTGGTATGGCCATTGAGACCGGCGTCGATCAGGTGCACCGCCAGCTGCGGCCAGAAGACCAGCAGCGGCACCTCGGGACCGTGGTGTATGCGCAAACGATTGTAGACGTGGTCGAGCTCCTGGCGCAGGTGGTCGGCGACCTGACTGGTGAGCCAGCGCACGCTGTGCAGAATCGGCGCCAAGGGCACGGCGAGCGTGTCGCGGATCTCGGGTCCAAGCTCGTAGGTACCGGCGCGCAGGCAGTCTTCGTAGACCAGCGTTCGCCCGGCGTAGAGCTCGCCAGCGGCACGGGTGGCGCCCATGCCGGTGAGCTTGCCGAAGGTCTCGCCCATCGCCGCCAGTGCGCTATCCAACCGCTCCGGGTCGCCTGCGGCCGCTTCCACGCCGCGCCGGGATCCGTCCAGCTCTTCGAGCTTCTCCAAGCAGCGCTCGGCGAGCGGACGGTCTTCGAACTCTTCGACCTGGCGGCGCACGGCGTCCAGGGTGTGGGGGCCCGGCGGTAGGCGGAACTCCCAGGCAATGGCGCCTTCAATGCGGAAGTGGTGCAACTGTCCCATCACCTCTTCCGGACTGGAGTAGCCGCACTCGGGGTCGGCTGCCAGATCCCTGGCCAGCTGCACCGCCGAGCGCTCACCGGTCGCGTGCTCGAGCAGGAAAATCTGGTCCCGGTCCACCGCCAAGGCGAGTCCCAGCGCGCGATGCAAGCTACAGCCGTCTTCGCCCAACCACTGCAACGGCAGGGTCTGCGGCTTGAGATGGTCCATCACGCCGGGCCAGCTCATCAGCACGTGCGCCAGCGCCATGACGGCCCAGCCCTCGAAGTAGACGCTGCGCCGCTCGAGCAACCCCGCCCCGGGTTCCAGGTGCGCGACGGTGTCCGCATCTTCGTTCCAGTCGGCCCAGCCGACCGGGCCGAAGAAGCCGATGGTGTCGTTCTTGACCGTGTAGCGCTGGACGTACTTGGCCACCAGCTCCTCGCGGTGTCGTCGGGCGCTAGAGGAATGGGTGGGGTCGGAACCGGGCAGTTTACGCACGGCGGTGTGGTACCCGTGCCGGTTCTGCCACAAGACAGCTTCTTGGAAGCGCAGGTCGGCGGCGATGTCGTTGAGGGTCTGACTCTGCTCGATCGAGGTTTGCTGGTAGACGTCTTCGTAGGCAGCAGTAGCGGCGGCGACTTCTTCCCGTGCACTGGTCACCGCATCGAGCAGCGCCGGCTCCAACACCTCGGCTGCCTTGGCGTGGACCTTGCCCTTGTTGAGCCGATTCAGGGTCTTGAACAGGGCGTTGCGGCGCGAGCGGTTGGCGTCGTTGAATTGCAGTTCGTCGAGCGCGCGGCGGGCGGCATCGGCGGCGCTATCGAGCGCCTGCCGCAGAGTGTCCTCAGCTTCGGCGATACGGTCGGCGGCGGCGGCACAGTCGGGGAAGCAGAGCCGTTGCAACATTTCGACCGGAAAGCCGGTGCCACGCAAGACGGCCCAGCGCCAGGTCGTCCAATCACCGTAGAAGGGAACGTGGTGGCGGGGAACGATGTGAGACTCGGGAATCATGTTTCCTCTTCCTCCGCAGGGCCCGCGTGGTCCTGGCTGCCGATGTTGTCCAAGATAATGGTGCGCAGCTCACTGGTGTAGCGGTTGCCCTCGGCATCGGGCAGCCATGCTTGGTGCAGGTCGGGCAGCATTTCAGCCATGCGCACGCTCGGGTCGAGGCCGCTTTCGAGCACGGCGCGCACCGACTTGGCGAACAGTTCGACGTACACCGGGCTACCGAAGTCGACGTACGTCGGCTTCTGCTCGGTGGCCACGCGCAGGAAGACGCGCTCGGGCAGACCGTGGCGCCTCCACCAGGCGCGCGTGCCGGCGAAGCGGTCGGCCGGCGTCGAAGCGTGGACGAAGTCCATTTCGCGACCATCGAAGACCCAGCTCTGGCGGTTGACGACCATGCTGTCGATCCACACGCGCGGCCAGTGGTCGGACGCCGGCAGCAGCTTGCAGCGGGTGACCACGCCGTAGGTCAGGTGGAGGGCCATAGCGGCCAGGAAGTCGAGGTCGATCTTCGGTTCGCTCTTCGAGCGCAAGCGCATGACGCCCTGCTCGTCGCGCACCATCACCACATCTTCGGGCTCCAGGCGCTGCTCGGGCGGCGTGGTCGACGCGCGTTGCAGGTTGCGCAGCACGTAATCCCGCTTGGGTAGAACGATCTGGCCGAAGCGGTTCAGCACAGTGCTGACGTGCGGCTCGTCGAACAGCACCCGCGACTCGCGCAGGTCGCTCTCCAGGACTTCCACCAGGGCGTCGAGATCTGGGTGCTGGGCACCGAACAGCCATGCCGCCAAGGAGGGGAAGGTTATGTGCACCTCGCCGAGCACAGAGAAGAAGTCCCCCGCCCGCAGTGCCTCGACGCTGTCGGCGGCGATCATGACGTCCGGCGAGTTGTAGCGCGCCTGCTCCCAACCGGGGCGCTCGGACGATCCGTCTTTGGCGGAGAAGGCCGCGCGCACCTTGGGCCACAGCTCCTCGCTGGTCCAGCGCACTTCCTGGTCGACCTGCCCACGCTCCAGGCCGAGAATCTCGCGCCACTTCTCGGCGAAGCCATCCAGCGCCTCGTTGGTGAAGCTGTTGATGTTGGCGTCCATGATACTCACCGACATCGGCGGCCAGAACACGAGCAAGGGGATCTCGGGACCGTGGATCGGCGCCAGCTCGCGGTAGAGGATGTCGAGCACCTGACGCATGGCGGCGGCCACCTGGCTGGTGAGCCAGCGCACGCTGTAGAGAATCGGCGCCAACGGCTCGGCAATGCAGCGGCGGATCTCGGGACCAAGCTCGACCACGCCGTCGCGCTTGCAGTCCTCGTAAATCAGGGTGCGCGCCGCATAGAGCTGCCCCCCGCTGCGCGTCGGGTCGACCCCGGTGAGGCTGGCGAAGGTGCGATTCATGTCGTCGATCGCCTTCTCCAGCGCTTCGGTGTTGCCAGCCGCCTCGGCCACGGCCTTGCGCGCGCCATCGAGCGCGTTGATCTTGTCGTAGCAGGCATTGCGTACCTGCGAGTCGCCGAACTCGTCGACCTGCGCCCGCACGACCTGCAGCGTGTGGGGACCGGGCGGCAGGAAGAACTCCCAGGCGATCGCCCCCTCCTGCCGGAAGACGAGCAGCTGCTGCATGACCTGTTGCGGCTGGTCGTACCCACACTCGGGATCCGCCGCCAGATCCTGGCACAGCTGCTGGGCGGTGCGAGCGCCGTCCGCGGCTTCGAGCAGGCGGATCTGGTCGGCGTCGACCGCCAGCGTCAAGCCGAGAGCTCGGTACAGGCCCTCGCCATCTTCCCCCAACCACTGCAGCGGCAAGGTCTGCGGCTTGAGCCAGGGCAATACGCCGGGAATCGACATCAGCACCTGCGACAGCGCCAGGATCGGCCAGCCTTCAAAGTAGACGTTGCGATCGGCGAGCAGATCCGGACCGGGTTCGACGCGCACCGATGGTTGCTCCGTCTCGCTCCAGATCGCCCAGCCGACGGGCCCAAAGAAGCCGATGGTGTCATTCTTGACCGTGTAGCGCTGGATGTACTTGGCGACCAGCTCTTCTTTCTGCCGGCGGCTGCTCGACGTGTCCGACGGATCGGATCCGGGCAGCTTGAGCAGTGCTGTCTTGTAGGCGTTGTGGTTCTGCCACAGCACGGCTTCCTGGAAGCGCGGGTCAGCGGCGATCTCGTTGATCGCCTGCCCCTGCTCGGTGGACGCTTGCGCGTACGCCTGCGCGAAGGCGGCGGTGGCGTCCCGCTGCTCGGCCTGTGCCGTCCGCACGGCATCGAGCAGAGCAGGGTCCAGAACCTCTGGCGCCTTGGCGTGGACCTTGCCCTTTTTGAGCTTCTCGAGCGACTTCAGCAGCAGCTTGCGGCGCGGCTGAGTCGCCTCGCTGCGCTCCAGCTCGTCGAGGCCCCGGCGCGCGGCGTCGCAGCCGGCGTCCAGCGCTTCTTGCAGCGCCGTCTCGGCCCGAGTCAGGCGGTCGGCCGCCGCGGCGCAGGCAGGCATGGACAGCCGCCGCACCAGCCGCACGGGGAAGCCCGTGCCACGCAGGCCGATCCATTTCCAGGTCGTCCACTCGTCACAGAAGGGTACGTGGTACTTCGGAATACTCTTCATGCCCTGCTCCTCATAGCCGGAACGGAAGCGGTTCCGGAATCCTCGTTGCGGACGCGGGCTACCCCGAGGGTGGGGCTGCCTCGTCATAGCCGATGCGGTCCGTGAGGATGATCCGAAGCTCACTGGTATAGCGCTGACCGTCCGCGTCCGGCAACCACGTCTCGTGCAGATCCGGCGACATCTCCGCCATCTTGACCTTGGTATCTTCCCCCTTGAGCAAGGTGGCGCGGATCGCCTTGGTCATCAGCTCGACGTAAATGAGGCTCGAAAAGTCGACGTAGATCGGCTTCAGCTCGGTAGCTACACGGAAGAACACGCGCTGCGGCAGCCCGTGACGACGCCACCAGTCGCGCGCACCGGCAAAGCGCGCGGCGGGCGTCGCGGCGTGCACGAAGTCCATGTCACGACCCTCGAACACCCAACTTTCCCGGTGCGCGATCAGGTTGTCCAGCCACACGCGCGGCCAGTGATCAGCGGCTCCCAGGATGTTGCAGCGACTGACGATCCCGTAGGTCAGGAAATGGGCCAGTGCCTCGGTGATGTCGAGGTCCACGTCGTCGTCGACCAGGGAGCGCAGGCGGACGCCGGCGTCGGTCTTGACCACCACCAGATCTTCGGGCTCCAGACGCTGCTCGGCCGGGATGTCCGTGGATCGCCCGATCGAGGCCACCACGCGATCTCGCCGCGGGACGATGATCGGGCCGAAGCGGGTGATGTAGTCCGAAGCGGTCGGGCCCGTGATGTGGAACTTGCCCAGCTGCAGGTCGCTTTCCAGCAGCCCTTTCACCGCTTCGATGTCCGGATGTTGCGCGCCGAACAACCACACACTGAGCGAGTTGTAGGCAATATGCAGCTCGCCGAGCACGGCGTGAAAGTCGCCGCGCGCCAAAGCTTCGGCACTCTCGGCGGCGAGCATCACGTCCGGAGAGAGGTAGCGGGCACCTTCCCAACCCGGAAGGTCGGCGGCAAAGGCCTCCTCGACGCGGGCGCGTAGGTCCGCTGAATTGCGCCGGATCTCCGTGACGGGATCGTTCGGCTGAAGCTCTAGAATCTCCTGCCAGCGGCGCTGATACTCGCTCACCACGTCCTTGGAAAAGGCGTTGACGTTGTCGTTACTGAGCTGCATCGACATCGGTGGCCAGAAGCTGGCCACGGGCACCTCGTCTCCATGGAAGAGCGAGAGTTCACGCAGCACCGGCTCGATGACCTGGCGCATGGCGTCGGCGACCTCGCGGGTGAGCCAGCGCAGACTGAAGAGAATCAACGACAGCGGCTCGGCGATGGTGTTGCGCACCTGCGGCCCCAGCTCGACGACCCCGGCGCGCAGACAGTCCTCGTAGGTCAAGGTGCGGGCGGCGTAGTCCTCGCCTGCACCCCGCGTCGGCGCCGTATCGGTCAGGCGAGTGAACGTCTTGGCGAGATCTTGGATCGCCGCTTCCAAGCGTGCCGGATCGCCCGCCGCTTCGGCAATGGCGCGGCGCCCTTGTTCGAACTCGTCGATCCGCGCCAGGCACCGGGCACGTAGCTCCGGGTCACCGAAGCTCTCGACCTGGTCGCGCACGGCGTCGAGAGTGAACGGCCCGGCCGGCAGCACGAAGTCCCAGCCCAGCGAACCTTCGCGGCGGAAGTGGTCGAGTTGTTCCCGGACCTCCTCCGGCGTGGTGTAGCCACATTCCGGGTCGGCAGCCAGATCCTGACACAGCTGCCAGGCGGTCCGTTCTCCGTCCAGGGCGTCGAGCAGCGCGATCTGATCGTCGTCGACCAGCAATGCCGGCCCCATCGGGTGGATCAAGCGACCTTCGTCGTCGATCGTGTGCAGAGGCAGCAGCTGCGGCCGCAGCCAGGCGCGCGTGTCTTCCAGTTCGAGCAACGTGCGGGCCAGCTCGACGACCGCCCAGCACTCGAAATAGACCGTGCGCCGGGCCAGCAGATCGTCTGCCGGTTCCACCCGCGCGATCAGGTCTGGGTCTTCGCTCCAATCCACCCAGCCAACAGGACCGAAGAAGCCGATGGTGTCGTTCTTGACGGTGTAGCGCTGGACGTACTTGGCGACCAGCTCTTCCTTCTGGCGCTGGCCGCTGGAAGTGTCCGCCGGATCGGCGTCCAGCAGCTTGTGCAGCGCCGTCTTGTAGGCGTGGTGGTTCTGCCACAGCACGGCCTCCTGGAAGCGCGCGTCAGCGGCGATGTCCTGCAGCCGTCGACTCTGCTCCGTGTGGGTCTGCGAGAAGGCCGCCTCGAAGGCGGCCTGCGCCGCCGCTTCTTCGTCACGGGCAGCGACGACCGCGTCGACGGTAGCCGCCGCCAGGACCTCCGCGAGGCGCGCGTGCAGCTTGCCCTTCTTGAGCTTCTCGAGCGACTTGAGCAACAGCTTGCGGCGCGGCTGGTTGGCGTCGCTGCGCTCCAACCCGTCGAGGCTCGCGCGCAGCGCGTCGCATGCCACTTCCTGAGCGGCTGCCCGTCGCTGCCGTGCCTCTGCGAGGCGGTCGGCGGCGGCAGCGCACCCCGGGAAGCTCAAACGCTGCACCAGGGCCGTAGGAAAGCCGGTGCCGCGCAGACCAGCCCAGCGCCAGGCTGTCCATTCATCGCGGAACGGTACGTGATTGCGAGGGACGGAAACCGTCACTGGACACTGCACTGGGCACTGCACTGGGCACTCCTCCACAAGGTACGAACGAAAGCGTATCGACAGCTCAAATCAATGCCGCGGGGGGCAAAACAGGGCGCTAGCCTAACCCACTCGGAGTCGAACATCCACCGCCAGACAGGCTTGCGGATCCTCGCTGGCCAGGAAGGGATTGATGTCCAGCTCGCGCACGGCCGGGTGGCGTTCGGCCAGCTGGGCCAAGCGCAGCAGCGTGTCCTCGAGCCGCGACAGGTCCACCGGCGCGTCGCCGCGCACGCCTTCGAGCAACGGGAAGCCGCGTATGCCACGGATCATCTCGCCCGCCTCGGGCGGGGCCAGTGGCGTGACACCGAAGCGGACGTCGTGGAAGACTTCGACGTAGCGGCCGCCGAGGCCGAACATCAGGAGCGGCCCGAAGCGCGGGTCGGTCGAGATGCCGAAAATCACCTCCCGGCCCCCATGCACCATGCGCTGCAGCAGGTACCCCTCGGCCTGCAGACCTGCCGCGGCCAGCTGCTGCGTCATGGTGGCGAGCGCTTGCTCGACGGCAGCCTCGTCGGCCAGGTCGACGGCCACCGCTCCCGCGTCACTCTTGTGCACCAGGCCCGGCACCTCCGCCTTCAGCACCAGCGGGAAACCGACGTCTCGCGCCGCGGCGACGACGGCATCGGCGGTGTCGACGATGCGCCACGGCGCCACCGGAATGCCGTACAGCTCGAGCACGCGGAAGGCGTCGGCGGCGGGTAGGTAGCCGTCGCTGGTACCGGCCAGTAGCGCCGCCACCGCCGCATCGTCGACGTCGAAGGGCGCCGGCGCCGCCTGCGGCCGCTGGCGCCAGGCGGCATAGCGGGCCAGGTGAGCGAGGGCGCCAGCGGCATCCTCGGGGAAGTGGTAGATCGGCGGTAGATCGTGGCGGCCCTCGATCTCTTCGTAGAACTCCTCGGTCGCCATCACCACGGCCAGCACAGGTTTACCCACGACTGGCTTGCCCACGACGGGCTTGCCGCTGGCGTCGTGGTACCGCGCACAGGCAGCGGCGACGGCTTCGATCACATCCTTGGGATTGGTGGCCAGCGGCGTGACGTTGATCACCATCACCAGGTCGACCTCGTCATCCTCCAACACCACCTCGACGCTGCGGCCGTAGGCCTCGGCCCCAGCGGAGGCGATCATGTCGACCGGATTGGCCGTGCTCGCCTCCGGTGGCAGGAACGACGCCAGCTTCTGCCGGCTGGCTGGCGTCAGCGTCGCGATCTCCAACCCCAGGTTGACGGCGGCGTCCGTGGCCATGATGCCCGGCCCGCCGGCGTTGGTGACAATGGCCAGGCGGCGTCCACGTGGCAGGGGGCAGCAATCGAAGGCACGAGCGACATGGAACAGCTCGGCGATCGAACTGACGCGCTGCACGCCGCAGTGTTCGAGGAAGGTGGAGACGGTGAGATCGGTACCGGCCAGAGCGCCCGTGTGACTGCTGGCGGCGCGGGCCCCCTCGGCAGTGCGCCCCGACTTGACGATCAGGATCGGCTTGCGCCGGCTCACCCGCTTGGCAATCTCGGTGAAGCGGCGCGGGTTGCCGAACGACTCCAGGTACATGGCGATCACCCGCGTCGCCTCGTCTTCCTCCCAGTACTCCAGCAGGTCGTTGCCCGAGACGTCCGCCTTGTTGCCCACCGAGACGAACTGCGTCAAGCCGATGCCGAGATCCGCCGCAACGTTCAGGATGGCGACGCCGAGGGCACCGGACTGGCTGACAAAGCCGATCGAACCGGCGCGTGCCGGCGGCGGCGCGAAGGTCGCGTTGAGCGACATCGACGGGTCGGTGTTGATCACCCCCATGCAATTCGGCCCCACCATGCGTACACCCGCCGCCCGCACCCGCTGCTGGAGCTGCCGCTCCAGCTCCGCGCCCTCCGCGCCCGTCTCACTGAACCCAGCGGTGATCACCACCAGGCCGCGCACCCCGGCGGCCAGGCAGTCCTCGAGAGCTTCCAGGACCCAGCGCCGCGGTACCACCAGGATGGCCAGGTCGACCGGATCCGGAATCGCCGCCACCGACGGGTAGCACTTCAGCGAGTGGATCACCTGCGCATTCGGATTGACCGGGAAGACGGCGCCCGAGAACTCGTTGATCAGCAGGTTGTGCAGCAGCGCGAAGCCGATCGAGTCGGGATTGCGCGAAGCACCGACCACCGCCACGGAGCGGGGTTCGAAGATCGCCGCCAGGCCTTGCGAGCCGAGCATCGTCACTGCGGTGGGGTCGGCGGGATGAGCATCGCGCGTCATGAAACGTCCTTCTCCTTAGCTATCGACGGGTGTGAGGCGGCTTGCGGGCATCAAGATCTGCAGCGCCGCCGGTGCGATGCGGAGGCGCACCGGTAGCTTCCAGGATAGTGGATCGCCGTCGAGTTGCAGCCGCACCCCCTCTGGGCCACGCAACCGCACCTCGCGCACTGTCGCACGTTCGAGGCCGGGCCGACCCCCGGCGACACCGAGCACCGTCGCCAGGGCGAGCTTGAGCGTCGACCAGCGATCCCGCTGCCGCAGCAGGACGAGATCGAGCAGCCCGTCGTCCGGACGCGCGCGCGGCGCCAGCCGGAACGGCCCACCGTAGAGCGGTATGTTGCACACTGCGGCGAACGAGCCGGTCGCTGGCAACCCTGCCAGCGGCGGCTCCTGGTCCACCACCTCGACCTCGATCTCCGCATAGCTGTAGCGGCCCCATTCGAGCAGCCCGCGCAGCAGCAGCCCACCGGCCCCGAAGGCGGCCTTCAGGCGGGCATTCTGCTGCGCCAGAATGTGGCCATCGAGCCCGGCGGAACACATCATCAGGAACGGCTCCTCCCGCGACGCATCCGCCTCCGGCGCGCACAAACCGACGTCGAACGGCTGTGGCCGCAGCGCCCCAGCCTGCTCGGCGGCGCGCAGCGCATGGGCCGGCAGACCGAGGGCGCGCGGCAGCACGTTGGCGGTGCCCGCGGCCAGGATGCCGAGAGTGGTCGAGCTACCGAGCAGACCGCGCGCGGTCTCACGCTGGGTGCCGTCACCGCCGAGCGCGAAGGCGACCTCGGCCCCGGCCTCGACCGCCTCGCGTGCCAACCGCGTGGCGTCGCCCGGTCCCTGCGTCGGCCGGGGCTCGACGTCGAAGCCGGCCGCCCGCAGCAGACTCGGTAGCTGAAGCGCCAGGCGCCGCGCCCGACGACGGCCAGCCATCGGGTTGAAGATCAGAACGGCGGGGCGTAGAGCAGTCAACGTGGTGCTTCGCGCAATGGGTATCGGTCCGCAGCCGGGCCTTTTCAGTCTTCGAACAGGCTGCCCGTGGTGCCGGGACGCACCGGATAGCCAAGATGGCGGTAAGCCCGGCGCGTGGCGACACGGCCGCGTGGCGTGCGCTGCAGGAAACCTTCCTGGATCAGATAGGGCTCGTAGAAGTCCTCCAGCGTGCCGCGATCTTCCCCCACCGCCGCCGCCAGCGCCCGCAGGCCGGCCGGCCCACCGTCGTAGTGTTCGATCAGCACACTGAGGATCTTGCGGTCCAGCTCGTCGAAGCCGAACTCGTCGACCTCCAGCAGTGCCAGCGCACTGCGGGCGGTTT
Organism: uncultured bacterium; assembly: GCA_965368975.1. Classification (GTDB taxonomy): domain Bacteria; phylum Acidobacteriota; class Thermoanaerobaculia; order Multivoradales; family JAHZIX01; genus CBDUPA01. Next base: position 132,371 of record CBDUPA010000009.1, read on the forward strand.
CGAGATCCACCACACCGTCAGCCTCGACCTGGGCGAAGTCGCGCACGCGCCGCAGCAGGCGATTGGCGATACGCGGCGTGCCTCGGCTACGGCGCGCGATCTCCTCGGCACCCTCGGCCTCCATCGGGATTTCCAGCAGACCGGCCGAACGGCGAACGATGGTCTCGAGGTCCGCCGGACTGTAGAAGTCCAGGCGCTGCACGATACCGAAGCGTGCGCGCAGCGGCGGCGAGATCATGCCCGCGCGCGTGGTCGCCCCCACCAGCGTGAAGCGTTGCAACGGCACCTCGATGGTCTGCGCCGCCGGCCCCTGGCCGATCACCAGGTCGAGGCGATAGTCCTCCAGCGCCGGATACAAGATCTCCTCGACCGTCGACCCCAGGCGATGGATCTCGTCGACGAACAGCACCTCCCCGGCCTCCAGGTTGGTCAGGATCGCGGCCAGGTCCCCGGCCTTCTCCAGCACCGGCCCCGAAGTGACGCGGATCGGCACATGCATCTCCTGAGCGACGATGTGCGCCAGCGTCGTCTTGCCCAGGCCCGGCGGCCCGAACAGCAGCACGTGATCCAGGGGCTCGCGGCGCTGCAAGGCAGCACGGATCGACACGTCGAGGTTATCCACGACCTTGGTCTGCCCAACGTACTCGTCGAGCAGACGCGGGCGCAGTGACGGCTCGGCGATCAGGTCGTCGTCGTGCGGCGCGCCGGACAGTAGGAAAGGATCGGGCTCCATCAAAGTCATTCTACCCGCGGTGCTCAGGACTCCACGGGCGTGCTACGCAAGTACTCGACGAAGTTGCGCAGATGACGCAGCGCCCCCTCCCGCCCGTGCGCGGCCACCAGGTCGAACAGCGACGGCCCCGCCTTGCTGCCGCTGAGCGCCATGCGCGTCGGATGGATCAACACCCCAGCCTTGACGCCCAGCTCGTCGGCGGTGGCCCGCAGTGCTGTTTCCAGCGGCTCGACCTCGAAGGCGTCGAGCGCGGCGTAGGCATCGATCAGGCGTTCGACCTGCTCGGGCAGCTCGTCCTGCTTGAAGAACTTGGCGCACAGCTCGGCGTCGTAGTCCAGCCGCTCCTGGAAGTACGGCTTGACCACCTCGGCCAGTTCCGCCAGCGTGCGCGTGCGCGTGCGGTGCAGCTCGAGCGCCTGACGCAGTCGCGGCTGCTGCGCCTCGTCGAGATCGCCGAGACCGGCGGTGTCGAGGAAGGGCTGCAGGTAGGGCATCAGCTCGTCTAGCGGCTGGCCGGACATGTACTGCGCGTTCATCCAGCCCAGCTTGTCGACGTCGAACACCGCGGCCGAGCCGTTCAGTCGCTCGACGGTGAACAGCTCGATCATCTGCTCGCGGCTCATCTGCTCCAGGTCGCCCCCCGGCGACCAGCCGAGCAGCGCCAGGTAGTTGTACAGCGCCGCTGGCAGCAGTCCCTGGTCGCGGAATTCCTCCACCGACGTCGCGCCGGTACGCTTGGACAGACGCTTCTTGTCCGGCCCCATGATCAGCGGTAGGTGGGCGAAGACCGGCGTCTCGGCAGCCAGCGCCCGGAACAGCTCGATGTGCTTGGGCGTGTTGGAGAGGTGATCCTCACCGCGGATGACGTGGCTGACCGTCATCTCGACGTCGTCGCACACCACCGACAGGTGGTAGGTGGGCGAACCATCGGAACGCAGGATGATGAAGTCGTCGAGGTTGGCCGCCGGGATCGTCATGTCGCCGCGCACCAGGTCGTGGAAGCAGACGTCCGCGTCGCCACTCTTGAAGCGCACCGCGTACGGTTCGCCCGAGTTCAGGCGCCGCTCGACCTCTTCCGGAGATGGCCGCTCGAACAGGTCCCGGTAGCGCGCCGGCTGGCTCGCCTTGACCGCCGCCTGCCGCCGCGCGTCCATCTCCTCCTGCGGCACCTGGCACGGATACGCCTTGCCCTCCGCCAGCAGCCGCTGCGCCGCCTCGCGGTGACGTTCGACGCCCTCGCTCTGCAGGAACGGCCCTTCGTCCCACTCGATGCCGATCCAGCGCAGGCCACCGCAGATCTGCTCGATCATCGCCTGATCCGAACGCGCGCGGTCGGTGTCCTCGATGCGCAGAATGAACGCGCCGCCCAGGTTCTGTCGCAGCAGCTCGTTGTAGATCGCGGTTCGGGCGCCGCCGACGTGGAGGAAACCAGTCGGCGACGGGGCGAAGCGGACGCGCACGGGTCCCCGCAGTGCGGTCTTGCTCATGATGTCGTTTCTCCGAAGGGGGTTGTGAAATCAGCCAGGAGTGGTGCTTGGACGCGCGCCGGTGGCCTCATGGGAAGGATCGTCGAGGTTGACACCGCGGCGCGAAAGCAACCGGCGCAACCGACCATACAGCCCTTCCCCGAGCAGGCCGCGGCCGGCGGCAGTGAGATTTTGCAGCACGGAATGGAGGTCTTGCGAGCCGCTCCAGTGCTTGAGAGCATGGCGTTCCAGCTCTGGATCGAACGTATTCGCCAGCACCGCGATCGCCAGCACGAGGTCGTCCATGAACCCGGCCGGCCCAACCAGTGCCTCGGGCCACAGGTCGAACGGCAGGACGAAGTAGAGCAGCGCGCCCCCGATCAACGCGCGCGACCGCTCCGGCACCTCGCGGTCGAGCATCAGGCGCACCAGCAGCATGAAGACGTCCGGCACCAGCAGCAGCGCTTGCGCCGTCTGCTCCCCGAGCTTGCCGGCCTTCTTCTCGACGGTGCCGAGCACGCGCTGGCGCAGGCGGTCGTAGAAGTTGAGCAGCCGCGATTGCTGCAGCGCCGGCAGCTCGGAGGGGGCCGAGGTGGGCAGCAGTTCAGCGTCGAGGGGTTCGTCGAGTGGTCCGGCTGGGGCCGGGGTCGTGCTCATCAGGACGATGGTACCACTGGGCGGGGGAGGGGGAGAGGGGCGTGCCGTTGCCCTCTGGTGTAGGGGTAGGCCCATGTGCCTACCCTGCGGCGACAGCCGCATCCGGATCCGGCCCCTGCCCCGCATCCGGTTAAGATGGGCGGCAGATCTTGGACGGAGAGGGAATCTTGGACTGTAAGCGTGAGACCGATGTTGTTGACTGGCGAGACATCCGTGGAAATAGGCATGCTTTCGACCGCTTTGTCGCGCTCTTGCACACTGGCGAGGCCATCGGATTTGTCGGTGCTGGCGCGGGGGCCGGCCTGTATCCGCTGTGGCCAAAGCTGATCGAGCAGCTGGCTGATGCCGCGGTAGCGGCCGACGAGAGCAAGGCGGCTCTGAAGACCGCATGGTGTAGCAAGGACTTCGACCCCCTGCAAGCCGCTCAGCAGATCCGGGACTGCCTGGGAGAAGGCACTTTCGGGGAATGGATCCGAGGGATTTTCGGACCACGCGAGGGCACGGATGGCAAGCCCTACACCGCAACGCACGCGGCGCTAGCCCGCCTGGGCTTCAACGCCTTCGTAACCACCAACTACGACCCCGCGCTCAAGCTCGCCTGCAGCGATGCAGGGCTGGGCAAGCTGGTGCAGGACTTCGACTGGCAGCACGACCGGGTCGGCCTGTGGTTGCAGGGTCAGCTCTCGACCGAGCGCGAGTTTTCGATCCTGCACGCGCACGGCAAGCATGACGACATCACGAGCGTGATCCTAGGCGCCAAGGATTACCGCCGAGCCTACGGTGATGAGCGTTACCAGGAGCTGTTCAAGCAGCTCTGGACGTGCCACCGCCTCGCTATCGTTGGTTTCAGCTTCGGTGACGCCTGGCTCAAGGTGATCGCAGACCAGGCACTCTCGAGTGTGGATGCAAGGAGGATCAGTGGGCCCCGGCACGTGGCCTTGTTGGGCTTGCCCGAGGAGCACATCAGCGCAGCCGAAGCCTACCGGGCTCAGGTCGAGGAGCCCTGGCACCTGCATGCACTCTTCTACCCGATCGTGACGAAGTCTGACGAGAACGGTGCGACCTACCCGGATCACAGCGCCCTCGGCGATGTCTTGAAGAGGCTTCTCGGGGAGGTCGAAAGCCCCCGGGCGAAGGCAACGACCAAGGCTGCCAGACCCAAGACGGATCCCGACCCGCTCGACGTCTGGTTCGGCCAGGTCGAAGCCGAACACCGCCGCCTCGGCGACCACTTCGACCGCCCTGCCGAGTTGCACCTGATCGAGCAGGCATGGGTCGAGGTCAAGGTCATGCCTGCCCACCAGGAGCGTCGAGACGTGCGGAGTGAGGATGTCGGAGACGGCAAGCTCCCCGGCCACCCAACGACGCTGGACAAGGTTCTCGATTGGCCCATCGGCTCGCCGAGCCGGAACGAGGGCCGGTGGCTGCTCGAAGGTCCGCCGGGCTCCGGCAAGACGACGCTACTGAGACACCTGGCAGCACGACTAGCACGAGGGAAGAGCCACGCTGCTATACCGGTCTTCGTCTCGCTCCCACGCCTGATCGAGACGGGACAGGAGCTTCTGACCCACGCCACCGACGGCCTCGGCCTGGCCAACCTCTCCCCGGTGCGTGACGCTCTGGCGGCTGCTGGTCGAGCGGGTCGTCTCCTCTTGCTGCTCGATAGCTTCGACGAGATCCCACGCGAGCGCCGAGCCCCTGTGCGCCGACTTCTGACGCAGCTACGACAGGATGAAGCTTGGTCCAAGTGCAGGCTGGTTGTGAGCAGCCGGCCGATCGGGCGCGGCCAAGCGCTGGAAGAGCTACCACGACTCGACTTGTTACCTCTGGATTTTGGGCGGCGCCAGGAGTTCCTGGAGACCTGGTTCCGGTATGCCGGCCAGCCTGAGTACCGCAGTGAGCCGGAGTGGACGCCTGAAGCGGAAGCAGCGCAGGCGATCACCTACCTCACGGATACCCGCGGCCTGCGAGACCTGAGCGGCATTCCGCTCTACCTGACCCTGCTGGCGGTGCTCTGGGAGCAGGGGGTACAACCCTCCGGCAGGCTGGCCGAGTTGTACGCCAAGATCTTCGAACTGCTGCTCGATGGCGAGCATCGGCGCGAACCGCAGCCGATGCCAAACCAAGACGCTGTCCGCGAGGCGCTGCAGCACCTCGCCTTCGGCATGACCGAGGACGATTGCTGGGCCGAAGCGAAGAAGAAGCTCGAAGGGCGACTACGGACAGCGGAAGAGTTGTGTGATCGCTTGGGACTCGTTGCGGCCTGGAAGCGGAATCTCTTCACCTTCCTAGACGACGTCCACGAACGGACGCAGATCCTCGGACCGCACGACGGCGGACGCGGTGACTGGCGTTTCTGGCACCGGACGTTCCGCGAAGCCCTTGCAGCGGAATGCCTGAAGGAGCATTACGCCGAGAGAGGGGACGGCGAGGCTCTGCTGGAGTGGGCTCGGCAACTGGAAGAAGGCGGCGAGGGTCGCTGGGGTGAGCCGCTGGCTTTGCTGGCAGGTGGGATGGATCATGCTGACGACCTGCTGTTGCAACTGGGCGAGGCAAACCCCAAGCTGGCGGTGCGTGCCGCGGTCTTCGCTCAGGGACTGAAGTCGGAGACGGTGCGGGCGACGCTGAACCTGACCGAGGGTGACCTGGACGAGCGCGCGCAGGTCTTCGAGAGCATCCCGGACCAACTCGGCGACCCCGACGCCTGCCTGGCGCTGGTGGAGCAGCTGCGACAGAAGGAGCGCAATGGCTTCGACCTCTTCTGGCTATGGTGGATTGCCGAGGAAGCCGGGCGACGGTGGAAGGTGGAGTCGCGGGTGGCGGACGTGCTGGATCGGTTCTTCGAACACATCCCGGCACCGAAAGGTGCGGAGCTATTCCAGAGCGTCGAGTCCAAGCTGGATGGCCGGGTGCCGCTGTGGCGGGAGGTTCCGGAAGGAGAGGGATGGGTGGGGAGTCCGGAGGATGAGAAAGAGCGATGGGATTGGGAAGGACCGCGACACCAAGTGAGAATCGTCCGGCCATTCTGGCTCGGCTCGGTTCCGGTGACCAATGCACAGTACGCGGCCTTCGATCCAGGCAAGGCGCCGGAGACGTGGGAAGGAGTCGAGCCAGAGAAGCTATTCGCACACCCTCGGGTGAACGTCACTTGGTACGAGGCCGTGTCGTTCTGCCGCTGGCTGGAGAGCCTGAAGGAGTTCGCAGGCTGTGGCGTGCGGCTACCCGAGGAAGAAGAGTGGGAGTACGCTTGCCGGGCCAGGACGGAGACGCGGTTCTGGAAGGGGGATGAGGCGCAGCAGCTGGCGGAAGTCGGCTGGTACGAGGACAACTCCGGGAATCGAACCCACCAGGTTGCTGGCAAGCCTGCGAATCCCTGGGGCCTGTACGACCTACATGGCAATGTGTGGGAGTGGGGAATCTCTGAATGGGATGAAGAGCGGTACCAGGGGCGGTCGTCCGAGGATGCCTATACGGCAGATCCTGCCGCCCCGGCGGCAGATCCTGCCGCCTCCCCCCGCGTCTGGCGCGTGTTGCGCGGCGGCGGCTACGGGAACGCGGCGCTGTGGTGCCGGTCGGCGTTCCGGGTCTGGTTCGACCCGTGGGTCGGGTGGGACGGGTGCGGGTTCCGTGTGCTGCTGTCCTCCGCCCCGAGCCGATAGGCGATCTTAGATCATAGAGAGTGTGGGTAAACCCGGCAGGCCGGCACAGCTTGCCGACCACCCTGGCTGATTCTGCCGGCAGTACTTCAGCAGATTGAGCCCAATCCCAGCTTTTCTGGTCGGAGTCAAGAGAGACATAGCGGTTGCTCCCGGCAAGATCTGCCGCCCCTGGTATCCGAGCTATCTGAACTCTGACCGGCAACAGCGCAACTTTGCCGGCTCGCACTGGGTGCCGGCCGATTCCTCCAGGGCTACCGGCAAGAATTGCCGCTCCGCCGGCAAGCCGGCAACTTCTGCCACCCGGCACACGCCGCTGCACAGAACCGCGCAAATTTGCATTTCACCTTCGAGAAACGTCTACAAAGAGAGAGCAGACGAAACGAACCTTCGAGACAAAGTCATGGAACTCTCCGCCCGCGCCGCCGCTACCCTGATGGGCCGCAGTCCGCGCACCGTCCGAGCCCAACTGGCTCGCGGGGATCTTCCAGGTGTTAAGCGCGAGGGGCGCTGGTGGATCGATCGGTCGAACCTGCCCCTCACAGACGCACAGCGGCGTGGCCTTCACGCCAAGGCAGATCAGGTGCGCTCGGTTGTAGAGCACGCTCTGCCTTCACGAGCGGCGCAGCGGCTTGGTGAGCGGACACGGTCCGTCGCGGACTTGGACGGTTTCCGCCTGGGTGCCGACGTCCTGGCTTCCTTGCGCGCGGCTGAGGCCAGCGACCTTGCCCCCGAGGAGCGAAGAGCCGTGGCCTGGCGCCTGGTTCCTCTTCCTGGAGGAGCAGTTGGAGGATCTGCAGGCCGAGCTTTCGGCCGGCACCTACCGGCCGCAGCCGTGCGACTTCGTCTCGATCCGCGATCCCAAGCCGCGCGTCATCGCCCGCACCCTGCTGCGCGACCGCATCGTGCAGACCGCGGTGGTGCACCAGCTCGACCCGATCTTCGAGCCGACCTACACCCACGACGACTACGCTTGCCGTCCGGGCTACGGCACGCACCGGGCGGTGCTGCGCCTGCAGGAGTTTCAACGCCGCTACCGCTTTGCCCTGCACCTGGACGTCCGCTCCTACTTTCCGTCGATCGACCGCGACATCCTGCTCGCCTTGCTGAGTCGGCGCATTCGGGACGTCAGGTTCCTGGATCTCGTCGCTCGGTTGCTCGCGATCGGTGACGAGCTACACGGGCACCCGGAGCTGCGCAAGCTGGCTGGGCTCGACCCCGACTGGCCTCCGCCGGGTCGTGGCTTGCCGATCGGCGCCCACAGCAGCCAGATGCTGGCGGCACACGTCTACCTCAACGGCTTCGACCACTGGGTCAAGCGGCAGCTGAAGGTACCGGCCTACTTGCGCTTTCTCGACGACACCTTCTATTTCGCCGACGGTCGCCGCAAGCTGGAGCGCTGGCGCAAGAGGATCGCTGAGTGGCTGATGGCCGAGCGCGGTCTGCGCTTAAAGCACCCGCAAGCCCGTATCGTCTCGTGCCATGGTCATCTCAACGCCCTGGGCCACCGGATCTCGCGCCAGGATATCCACTGTCTGAAGCGCCCCTTGCGGCGCTTGCACCGCCGCATCCGCCAGCATCTCGACGGCAGCTTGGACGTCGAATTGGAACGGACCATCGCCTCCAGCGTTGGCATCATTCTGTTCTGAGGTGGCATGTTTGGCCGGCTTGCCAGGTGCGGGTGGCAAGTCTTGCCGGCAACCCTGGCAAGATCGGCTGGAACCCTGAGAAGGCCGGTAAAGTTGCGCTGTTGACGGTCAGAACTCAGGTGGCTCGGGTGCCAAGCGCGGCAGATATTGCCGGATACGACCCGCCCAATCTGGCTCGCCTTGGCAAGTATTCTGGCGATCTGGCGAACTCTGGCGATCTACTGCCGGCAGAAACGGCCGAGTCGGCCGGCAAGCCCTGCCGGCCTGCCAGCTTCATCCACACTCTCTATGATCAAAGATCTACGGCCGGCTCGGGGCGGAGGACAGCAGCACGCGGAACCCCAGGCTCCGGAACACGACCCACGGGTGCCACCCGTCCCGGCACGCCGACCGGCACCTCTGCGCCGAGTCCCAGCAGCTGCCGCCGCGCACCACGCGCCCGACGCGGGGGGAGGTGGCAAGATCTGCCGGGTGGGCAGCTGGCTCGACCGGATGCGGTGCCTCCGAGGTCCGTCCTTTGTAACGCTCTGCATCGAACTCGGACGCTGTCCACTCCCAGACGTTGCCATGGACGTCGTAGAGCCCCCAGGCATTGCCGGGTTTTCCACCCACAGGATGCGTGGTTCCCTCTATGCCTTCCCCGTACCAACCAACCTCGGCCAGTCGCTCCTCGTCCTCGCCATTCCAGTACCGCGCTTCCGATCCCGCCCGGCACGCGTACTCCCAAACTTCCTCTTCTGGCAGGCTGGGGGCCGCACCCTCGAAACCCGGCTGGCAGGCCAGCCAGCGGCAGAAGGACACCGCCTCGTACCAGGTCACCACGACCTGAGGATGCGTGGCCAGCTCTTCTGGGTCGATGCCTTTCCAACGATGAGAGTTCTTGCCCGGATCGAACGCTGCGTACACGGCATTCGTGACCGGTACCGCCGACAGCCAGCAGTCCGCCTGCAGTTCGACCTGATGTCTTGGTGTCTCGCGCTTCCGCTGGTCGTCGTCGACCTCATCGTCTCGGGAACCCACCCAGCCGACTCCCGCAGGAATTCGACACCACAGATCCTTCTCCTCGCCGTCCGGCCGCTGCCAGCGGCGCAGTAGCTCCGGATCCTCCACCTTGGGCAGATCATCGTAGATGCGCCGGCGCAAGCTCTCCGCCCGTTCGCGCAGGCCTTCCGAGGCTTGCCCCACCTGCCAGGCCGCATGGTCCAGGAAGTAGAGGTCATTGCCGTTGCGCACGCCCTGGCGCAGCCGATCGATCAGCCGCAAGCAGCGCTCCGGGTCCCCGATCAGCTCCGGCAACTGCTCGTAGACCTTCGACCGCTCCTCCCACTTATCCGTCAGCTCCAGGACCTCGCGCACGGTCTCGTCGCTGACATTCTGCGCTGTCGGTAGGGCGCGCAGCGCGAGATCCCGATTGGCCTTCATCAGCTCCTCGAGCAAGGCATCCGCGTCCTCGACCCCGCCACACACCAGCGCGAAGGGCTCCGCCCACCGGCTCTCCTGCCCTTGCACCTCCCGGGCATGCTGGAGCAGGGTCTTGGAGTCCCACTCCGCCATTCGCTCGGCAGTCAGCGCTTCCTTGAAGGTCCGGTGCCAGAAGCGCCAATCCGCATCGTGGCCATCGTGCGGTCCGAGAATGCCGACCTTCTCGGCGACATCTTCCAGGAAGAGATCCACCTTGCCATCCCAGCGATGTACCTTGCGCAACTCCTCGCGCACCGCCGCCAGGTCGTCCCGGTACATGCGTTCCTGCAGCTGCCCGAAGCGTTCCGCATCGCAGTTGTCGCAGGTCATCGATTCGGCGAGCAAGCGCAAGGTCTGGCGCACCAGCTCGGGGCGCTGGATCTTGTCGAAGCTCTTGTCGCCGGAGCCCAGCTTGTGCTTGCCTTCGATCAGCAGGTCGAACACCTGATCGTAGAGCTTGGAGCGGTTGCGCGACGGCTTGACGCCGTCTTCGAGCAGCAGGGCCATGAGTGTCAGGTAGAGGGGATTGCCGGTGAGTTCTTCGAAGCCGGGACCGTCGAGTTCGCGCAGAGCGTCCCTGGCTCGGGCGTGGTCCTCTTTCTTCTCGTTGCGCCCGAACCAGCGCGCCAAGAACTGGAGACGGCGCTCGCGATCGAGGGGTTGGAGCTGGAGTTCCTTGAAGCTGCCATCGAAGCGCCGATAGCCGATGGGGCGCGTGGTGACGACGATGGGCGTGGTGGGCCAGCGGTCGGCAAGGCGGCGGACCTGCTGCTCGGCCTCGGGCCGGATCTCGGCGCTGACTTCGTCGAGGCCATCGAGCAACACGAGCAGCCGGCCTTCTTCGCCGGCATGGTCGAGGACACGGCCGGTACCCTCTCCAAACCCTTGACGCGCCATCTGTGTCTCGACGCGATCCAGCAGGGACTTGCCGTCGCGCAGCAGCACGGGCAGCGACTGAAAGAGGGGGATCCAGCGTCGCTCGGCGTTCTTGGCCAGCTTGGCGGCGAGGTGGCGCAGGAGGGTGGTCTTGCCGGAGCCGGGATCGCCGCGCACGATCCAGCGCCGGGTCACCCATGGGTGTCGGGCTGGATCCAAGTCGAGTAAGTCTTCCAGGCTCTGATAGGGACGCAGAGGCTCCGCTTCTCCGAAACCACCAGATTCGGGGGAGTCGGCATCCCCCGTTCTTCCGGACGGCCGCCGCCGGGCCAGCTGGCCTTGCTCAGCCGCAGTCAGTTGCAGCTCGACATAGACGCGATCGAGCAGGACGAGTTCCTGATCGCGCTGGAAGGCCGGCACGAGGCGTTGGTGGGTGGACTCGACGTAGTGGAGCCAGGCGCTCAGGAGATCGTGCTGGTGTTCCTTGGGTATCGCGGCCTGGTGTTGTTGCAGCCCCTCGCGGAGCGCATGGAACTTGGCGATGCCGGCGTCTGAGGGTTCGACCTCCTCTTGGACAACATCCAGCACACGCTGAGCGCCAGCTGCCGGGTCATCGTCGCCGGTTGCCAGAACGAGGGCGGCGGCGGCACGTTCTTCGGCGGCCTGGAAGTCGTCCAGGGCCTTACGGCTGTCGAGCCCCAGCGCGGCGGCCAGACCCCGGTAGGCGATCTTCTCGACAAAGAAGGGGGCCAGGGCATCGACGACCTGCCGGCGGAGAGACGGCGGCAAGCGACGTGCCGCGCCTGGATCGCCGACCGTGGCGGGCAAGTCTTTCTCTGTACAGCCGATGTACTTGGAGATGATCTTGGACAGGTCGATGCGGTACGCGTCGACACCGGCTTGCTCTTCCGTGCTTGCGGAAGCGATGCGCTCGAAGCGCTGCCGCAACCACGACGGCCAGGGCGTCGGCGCGAGATCGACAGCGAGCAGCTTACGGTCCGAACTGTGGCACAGCGTGTCCTTCCACAGCCGCCGCAAACTGCTGTGCGCCAGCGCTTCCGGCGAGACGAGAACCACGCCGACACTCGCGTCGGCAGGCACCTCGGGCCAGGGCTCGTCCTCCGACGGAATCCCCACCTCGACGCGCGCCAGCCCCTTGGGATCGACTTCGCGCAGACACGCTTGCAGATCTGCCGCCAACGCTTCGGCCCACTCCCGATCCACCGGTGCGGCGCTGAGCCACCAGACGGGCGGGTCGTTGCGGAAGAAGGCGCCGAAGAAGAGTTCGACGAGATACGGATGCCTACGGGCGCGTTCTTCGAGTTCGGTGCGACCGAGGAACTCGGTCTCCAGGTCTCCGGCTTCCTTTTTGACGCGAGTCTCGAGATTCTTCGACAACGCACACGTCGCCAGCAAAGACCAAGCCTTCGGTTTCGGCTCTGGCGGATCGGCCAGAACCTTCCGGATCTCCTTCAGCGCCTCCGCCGGCCCCAATTCCTTCACCCGCTTGCACTGCGTCACCACCCGCCGACCCTTCGGATCGACGCTGATCAGGTCGCAACCTTTGTCGTTGCCGGCATCGCCCAAGTGGCGCAGCTGCGTATGACCTTCAGCCCCCAGCAACGCGAAGCAGAAGCGCTCGAAAGCCTTGGCGCTGAGGGAGTGGAACTGCAGCTCGGTCGAAGCACGCATCGAGAGACCTCCAAAAACGTCGAAAAGACGTCGGAGATCTTACCCCGTGCGCATGAAGTGCCAGCGCAGATCCCCTTCGAAGCGCTGGTAGACCTCCGGCTGGATCCGCTGCTGGAACTCCCGCAGCACCGACGACAGGTGCGCGCCGCGGGCGACGGCCTCGATGGCGTCGGCGGCGTCGGCTCCGGCGCGGCTGATGTAGGTCTGCCACACAGCTTGCCGCACCGATCCCGTGGACAGCGAGATGTTCGGCATCTTCGCCACGCCGCGCTTCAGGATCGAGAGCTTGTGCTTGAGGCTCTTCTCGTCGTCCATGGCTTCGCGCTGCCAGGGGGTGAACGGCTTGGGCACCAGCACGCTCGCGCCGAGCTGGATGTGACCGATGATGCCGGTCTCGCGGGCCAGCTCTTCGAGCATGATGCTGCGAGCTTCGGCGGCGAGTTCAAGGATGCCCTGGATGTCGTCGAGCGTTTCGTCCGGCAGGCCGACGATGAAGTAGAGCTTGAGCTGGGTCATGCCGCTACGGAAGATGAGGCGGATCTTGTTCAACAGGACGGAGTTGGGGATCGGCTTGCCCATCTTGCGGCGCAGCTCGTCGGTGCCGGTTTCGGGCGCCAGGGTGATCGAGCGATCGCCGCTGCGGTAGAGGGCGTCGAGCACGGACTCGTTGACGGCGGGGATGCGGATCGACGAGACGGAAGCGCGGAAGCCGAGGTCGACGGCTTGCTGCAGGATCTTCGCCACTTCCGGGTGGTCACCGACGGCGGTGGCGACGAAGCCGACCTGGTCGGTGAAGTCGCGGGCGCGTTCCATGGCGTCGAGGATGTAGCCAGTGGGGTGCCAGCGGAATTTCCCCATGCCGAAGGTGGCCCAGCAGTAGCGGCACTTCTCCGGGCAGCCGCGCGACATCTCGATCAGGAACTTGTTGGCGAACTCGGTGTGCGGGGTGAGGATGCTGCTGGTGGGCAGGTGGCCAGGGAGTTGCATTTGCTCGGAGGTAATTTCGAGCTTGCGCAGTTTGTCGAGGCCGTCGAGTTCGTGGATGTGGTGGTGCGCCGGCACGAAGAAGCCGGGCTTGGACGCAAGCTGCTCCAGGACGGCTTCGCGCGCGTGCTTGTTGCCGTCGGCGTCTTCCAGGCTAGCGAGGAGCGGGGTAACCAGGTTCTCACCGGAACCGAGCGCGAAGACGTCGACGAACTCGGCCATCGCCAGGGGGTTGATCGAGGCGCAGGAGCCGCCCATGACGATCAAGGGATCCCACGGACCGCGGTCGCGACGGCGGGCGGGGATGCCGGCGCGGTCGAGCATGCGGACGAGGTGCACGTAGTCTTCCTCGAAGGAGACCGAGAAGGCGATACAGCCGAACTCGCTGAGCGGCGTGTCGGCCTCGACGGACAGCGGCATTTCCACCGGAGCGTGTGCGCGGCCGCCGTTGGCCGTGATGCCGTCGAGAAAGAAGCGCTGACACGACCAGTTCGGACGCGCGTGCACCAGCTCGTAGATGCGCTGGAACGCCAGGCTCGACATGCCGACGTGGTAGCTGTTGCCGTAGGCGAGCGCTAGCCGGTGGTCACCGTGGTGGTTGAAGTCGCGCAGGGTGCGCTCGTCAGCGCGGTGCTGGCCCCAGTCGTGGCGTTGAGAACTCTTGGCCGCTGTGCCGCGACGGCCACGACCGCGCGCGGTGGATCGCTTCGCCATCTTGGTCAGGGACCGGTCCAGGTGACGGCTGGCGGTGCGGGCTGATCGTCGTCGACGCGCACGCGCAGGCTCCACGGCGTCTCGGTCACGCGGCCCAGGCGATCCTCGGCTTCGATTTCGAGCACCAGGTCTCGGCTCGTCGCCGGGGGTGACACCTCTGGCGGTGCCAGAGTGCCGCGACGCCAGGTGCGCCAGGCGTCGCTCCCCTCGGCACCTGCCTGGCGCCAGCGGTAGCGCACGGCCTGGACACCCGAAACATCGTCGTGCATCAGCAAGCGGAGGCTGGCGCCCGGGGCCAGCTCGGCGACGCCGTCCGGCGTGACCCGGCCCGCGCCTTCGATGGCAACGGCGACGGTGGGCGGATCGAGGTCGATGCGCTCTTGAGTGATGGTCAGGGGCCAGGGTCGGCTGGGGTAGCCGTCGAGGCCGCTGTCGCTGACCGCGGTGACGCGCCAGTAGAGGTCGCCGACCGGCAGGGCTTCCTCGGGCAGCCAGCTGAGATCGCCGAGTCCATCCTGACGGCGCAGGAGCTGTGAGCAATCGCCGTTGGCGCAGATCTCGACGCTGTAGCTCGCCGCCTCGGCGACGGCCTTCCAGCGGAAGCGCGGGTTGGCGAAGTCCCAGGAGGAGCGTCGTGCGGGCGTTTCGGCGGTGGGCGCGGCCAGCAGCCGCTCGGGCGGCGCGGGCGGGCCGTCTTCCGGGACCGACGTTCCCATGCCGCGGGGCACCGCCACCGACTCGCCGGCCGCCGCCACGTCACTGATGCCGCGGTAGACCATGACCTGGGCGCCGCCACCCTCGGGACGGCGCGCGCGTGTCCGAGCCAGGCCGCTGGCGTCCGGGCGCGGTCGTGCCAGGGCGTCGCCGATGACGATCTCGATCTCCTTCGACCCCGCGCGCTCCGGCCGAGACTGCACTTCCGCCTGGCCGCGGCGGATCTCGATCGAGTCGCGACTAACGCCTTCGAGGCTGGCGTCGATACGCTTGAGGTAGATCTGCGAGTCCTCGCCCACGAGCAGGCGGGAACGGTCGTCGAAGGTCAGTTCGGCGGAGCTGCGCGTGTAGGTGCGGACGCCGTCACGCTCCTTCAGCTGGTCGCCAATCACGGCACGCTGCGTTTCGAAGGTCGGGTGCAACTGCTTCTCGACCCGGCGGCTGACGTCGGTGAGCTCGGCGCGCCGGGGCTCGGGGGGCCGGAAGGTGATGACGCGTAGCCGCTGGCCGATGCGCAGCAGGTTCGGGTTGTTGATCTGGGGATTGAGGCGCAGGTTCTCACGCCACAGGCGCGAGGTGCCGAGGTGGCGGAAGGTGATGGCTTCCAGGGTGTCTCCGGAAACGACGCTGTACCAGTCCACTTTGTCGCCGGTGCGCGGCAGCGGCGGTAGCTGGTAAGGGTCTTGCGCACGGCTCGGGGTGGTGACCAGCAGGCTGGTGCCGAGAAGGAGAGCGCTGGCCAGCAGCCAACCGGTCCGACGCGAGTTCGAGGCGGGCAGATTCACCGTAGAGGGGGCCGAGATCATGGCTGGTCTCCTGCGGACGGACGGACACGGATTTCCCAGGTCGCCTCGGAGCGATGTCCCAGGCGGTCGATGGCGCGTGCCACCAGGCGATTGCGGCCGGCGTCCGGGAAGCGCACATCGCGCGGCGCCACCGTCCAGTGGATGCCGTCGACGGCGACCTCCTGGATCTCGACCCCGGCACCGTCATCCATGGCCTCAATGTGCACGGACTCACCTTCGAGCAGCTGCAGCGTCTCGCCGGGAGGGACGTGGCTGCCGTCCGGGGCACGCAGGACGAAGCGGGGTCCCTCTCGATCGACCCTCCACGTAGCCTCTACCTGCGTCACATTGCCGACACGGTCGACGGCTCGCAGGCCTAGGGATGCTGCGTCGACCACGAGCTTGGCGGCGTCGAGGCCGCGCGGCTCGGCGCTGACGATCTGCTCGCCGCTCCAATCGAGTTCGGCGACGCCAGCCACGTCATCTTGGCTCGTCAGCTCCACCGTCACGGGGGGACGGTAGACCCATTCGCCGTCACGTTCGACGCCCATGCTGGTCAGGCGCCAGTTGACGCTGGGACCTTCGGCATCGACGACGAAGTCGAGCGGTGCGAGGTCGGCCTGGTTGCCAACCCGGTCGAGCGCGGCAACTTCTGCGCGGTAGCGACCCGCTGGCCAGTCCTGGCGTCGCCAGTCGTCGAGGCTCACGTCTTCGCCGTTGATGCGCGGCGTCCAGCGGTCGAGCCCGGTTTCCGGATCGGAGACGCGGGCTTGGAGCTGCACGGAGGGTGGCGCGACCAGGGTTGGGACGCCGTCGACGGCGGTCTCGAGCCAGGCGTCACCCTGCAGCTGGATATCGCCACGCGGGGGCTCTGCATCGACCAACAGGCGGACGGTCGCGTCGTCGGTGCGATTCCCAACGGTATCGACCGCCCAGGTGGTGATCTCGACGCTGCCCGTGTTCGGCAACAGCGCTTCCGCCAGCGCGCCGGCGGAGGCGATTTCGCGTGTACCCTCGCGGTCGATCTGCAGCACCACCTCGGCAACGCCGGCCGGAGCGTCTTCGGCTCGGCTGGCCGCACGGGCCCCGGGAGGCACCCACAAGCGCTGGATCGTGTCCTTGACCGGCTGCGGTGTCACCTCGAAGCTCAGTTGCGGCGCGTCACCGTCGACCCACAGCAAGAGAAACCGGGGCTCGGAGAGATTGCCGGCTTGATCCCGGGACACGACAGTCAACCAGTGGCGGCCCGCATCCGGCGCCGTCACTTCGGTGACTGGCTGCAGGAGGCCGCCGTCGAGGGCCGCCTCGTAGCGCACGCCCGCTTCGGGTGCGGCGAGGTCGAGTCGACCTCCCGGAGGAACGATCAACGGGGCAGCGGCAGGGCCGTCAGCCGGCCGTGCCGCCGAAGGGGTCGGTGCTGCGGTCAGAACCGCCAGCAGCAGCGCCGTCGTCCACGAACGGACAGTAGACACTTTGGCTCTTCTCATAGTTCACCTGCTTTGACTTCATCCGGCGAAGGCGCTCCACACTCCAGGGCTCGGCGCTGAGCGCTTCCAGCCGGGGAATCAGATCTTGCGCCCGTCCCAAGCGCCGGGAGGGTTGCTTCTCGAGCAATCCGTCGATCAGCTCTGCCAGTGCGTTGGGAACGTCTGGGCGCTGTGCCTGGATCGGCGTCACGTCCTGCCGCACCGTGTTCATCAACATTTCACGCATGTGGGCGCCGCGGTACAGGCGCTGTCCTGTGAGGCATTCGTAGAGGATGACACCAAGAGAGAACCAATCGCCGGGCTCGGCATAGCCGCGGCCGGTAATCGCTTCTGGGGGTAGATAACCTGGGGTACCGAAGATCCTGCCGGATTCCGGCGCCAGCTCCGAGGCGAAGCGGGCGATACCGAAGTCGACGACTTTGATGGTGCCGTCCCAACCGAGCAAGATATTCCCGGGTTTGACGTCATGGTGCACGATACCTTGGGCATGTGCTGCCTGCAAGCCGCTGGCCATGGCGACGGCCAGCGGCAGAAGTTCCTGCACCTCCAGTGGCCCGCGGAGCTTCTGGTAGGCCTCGAGGGTGAGGCCGTCGACCAGCTCCATGGCGATGAAGCCGGCGGAACGCTCTTGCTGTACGTCGAAGACCGCGACCACATTCGGGTGATTGATGCGTGCGATGGTCACGGCCTCGCCGAGCAGAGCGGCAACCTTCTCGCCGCGCTCGCTCTCGTCCAGCGTCTTGCTGACCCGCACGGTTTTCAGGGCTACCGGCCGCTGCAGCACCGGATCCCAGGCTCGGAAGACGGTTCCCATACCCCCTTCGCCCAGAACGTCGATCACCTGGTAGCGGCCCAAGAAGACCTTGTCGAGCTGCTCCCGATCGTTGAGATGGCGCTCCAGGATCTCCAGCGACGCCCGCAACTGGTCGATCTCGTCACCGCCGCCTGTGGCCTCGAAGCCGATCAGGCGCTGCTGGTCGCTGAGCAGGCGGCGGATGGGACGCACGACGGTGGCGTAGGCCGCGGTGGTGGTGACAGCGATCAGCAGCAGCGCACCGACGATGGCCAGCAAGGACAGGCGATCCATGCGCCGTGCCTGCGCCTCGGCGACCTCGACCCGTTGCTGCGAGACGACGATCCACGACGTGCCCGGAATGGGGAAGTAGGCCCCCAGCACCCGGCGATCGCCATCGCCGAAGACACCGCTACCGATCTGGCCGCTGGTGAGAGCGCGCTGGAAGAGTTCGGTCGGCAGCTGTTCGGTCGAGGTGATCGTGCCGGTGACCAGTGCGCCATCGGTGTCCAAGATCGCTTGGTCGACCGCGTTGCCGATTTCTTGTGGGTTGAGGACGTCCGCGAGATCGCCGGCGAAGGAGACGAGCACGACGTCGCCCTGACCGTCAGGCAGAGCGCTCCGGCTGCGTAGCCAGGCCGTGGTTTCGGTTTCCAGATAGGTTGCAGGAGCCTGCAGCACCTGGTCGATGGCAGCAACATGTTCGCGGCGCTGGGCGCGCAGAAGTTCCGTGCCGTCGGCCCCATGCAGGACGATGGCGACCAACTCCGGTTCCGCTTGCAGCATTCCAGCCAGCAAACCGGAGGTTTCGGCCGAGCCGGGAGCCGTCGACACCGCAGGATGATTGGCCAGCGTTCGGGCCAACAGCGTGCGTCGCCTCAGCAGCTCAGAAACGCGCTCAGCGCGCGTACGTGCCGCCAGGATCTGGGCTGCCAGGACGTTGTCGCGCAGGGTCTGGTGGACCTGGGCGCGGTCGGTCAACACCACGGCGAGCGGCACAACGCCGACCAGCAGCAGGGCCAAGATGACGCGGGTGATCAGAGGCAGGCGCACAGCGAGCCGGTTCCGGGGGGGAGCGGAACGCTCAGTTCTTCATGCGCACGACGTTGCCAGCACTCGCCTGGCCAGCACTGGCACTGCCCACATCGGCGCCTGCGGTCGCTGGTGACGTACGAACGGACGCTGGCGCCGATCGCTCTCGGCGGCTCATGGCGCACCGCCCCTCGAACAGAGCCCCTTCCTCGATCACGAGAGCGGCGGTATCCAGCTCGGCGTATACCTTGCCCTCAGGAGCGATCTGCACCTTCCGGCGAGCGCGCACGTGGCCTTGCACGAGACCGGAGATCAGAACCTGGTCGACCTCGATCTCGCCGTCGATCTGGCCGCGCTCACCGACCACCAAGGTTCCTTCCGAGGTGATCCGGCCGGTGAAGTGGCCGTCGATGCGGAAGGTGTTCTCAAAACGAAGCTCACCCTGTATGTGACTTCCGGCATCCAGGAACCCATTGAGGTCACTGGTCACTGGTTCCGACTTGAATCGCATGGATTGACCTCTTCTCCAACAAGCAGCAGTAGCATCCACTACCGTTAGTGCAGTTCCTCGCGGCGCTCCGCTCAGTCCCGTTCCATCAGTGCGTCGAACAGGCGCATCAACTCGTCTTCTGAATGAAAGTGTATGCGAACTTGCCCGCCCTTGCCGCGACGGCGAATCTCGACGCGCGTCTGGAGCTGGCGGGTGAGCCGGTCCGCGGCGGCCGAAGTGTGCACGTCTGGGGCCGCCGGCACTTTGGGGGCAGCCTTGGCCGGGTCGCTCGCCAAGCGCTCCATCTCGCGCGCCGACAAACCGTCACGAGCTGCCTGCTCGGCCAGCTCGACCTGCCGAGCCTCGGTGAGCGTCAGCAGAGGTCGCACCTGCCCGGGCGTCACCTGACCACCGCGCAGCAGATCGAGAACTTCCGGCTGTAAACGTAGCAGGCGCAAGGAGTTCGTGACCGTCGTGCGGGCCTTGCCAACCCGCTTAGCGATCTCTTCTTGCGACAGCTGGAAGGATTCCTGCAGCGAGCGATAGGCCTCGGCTTCTTCCACCGGGTTCAGGTCGGCGCGCTGCAGATTTTCGACCAGTGCTAGCTCCAGCAGCTCCCGATCACCGTCGACCTCGCGCACCACGACCGGAACGGCGTCGAGGCCGGCGCGCTGTGCAGCACGCCAGCGCCGCTCGCCCGCGATGATCGCGTGCTTGCCGTTCTCGCGCGGCGTGACCACGATCGGCTGGATCACCCCCTGGGCGCGGATCGAGTCCGCGAGCTCTTCGAGCCCCTGCTCGTTGAACTCCGTTCGCGGCTGGAACCGGTTGGGCTCCAGCAGGTTGACGGGAAGAGCGCGAACTCCGGCGGCTGGCTCGGAATTCGCTTCCGTCGCTGGCGCCGTCGCCCCGTTCTCCGTCTCCTCCGTGTCGACCATGCCTGCCGGCAGCGGGCCACCCAGGAGAGCATCGAGACCGCGGCCCAGGCCGCGCTTCTTACTCATCGCCCCGAAACTCAGGCGGCGCGCTGGAGGAACTCGCGGGCGAGATCCAGATAGGCCTTGGCGCCCCGACACTTGATGTCGTACTGGAAGATCGGCATGCCGTGGCTCGGAGCCTCCGCCAGACGCACGTTTCGCGGGATGATGGTCTCGTAGACGTTGCCCATGAAGTGGGTGCGGATCTCGTCGGCGACATCCTTGGACAGGTTGGTCCGGTCGTCGTACATGGTCAACAGGATGCCGTTGATGCCGAGATCCTTGTTGATCGCGCGCTGGACGCGCTGCACCGTGGCCATCAACTCACTGACGCCCTCGAGGGCGAAGTATTCGCACTGCAGCGGTACCAAGACCTGGTGCGCGGCTGTCAGAGCGTTGACCGTGAGGTGGCCGAGCGAGGGCGGGCAGTCGAGCAGGATGATTTCGTAGTCGGCGGAAAGAGCGTCCAGCATCGCGCGTAGCCGGCGCTCCCAGCCGTCGTGACCGACGAACTCGACTTCGACGCCCACCAGGTCGCGGTTCGAGGGCAGCAGATCGAGATTGGGAAAGCCACTCGGGCGCACGGCTTCGCGCGGTGGGCAGTCACCAGACAGGGCGTGGTAGAGGTGAGGTTCCTCTGCAATCTTGCCAAGTCCTCGCGTTGCATTGCCCTGGGGATCACAGTCCACCAGGAGTACCTTGCGCTCCAGGGCTCCTAGCGCGGCACCGAGGTTGATCGCGGTGGTCGTCTTGCCGACGCCGCCCTTCTGATTGACGATCGCGAGAATCTGGCTGTTCATTGGGATGCTCTCCCTCTCCTTCTGCTGGTCAACATCTTCCCAAGTCCCGATCTGGCTTGCTTTCACTCGCTTCGGCGGTACTCGACGATCCGCCGACATTCACTGCCCGTGAGCGCGAGCTCACGGTGGAATGCCCACCCCTCACACAGTTCCGGATCCATCTCACCCCACCATAGGAACAACCGAGCATCAGGCCTCAACAAAGGCATCAAGACCTGCCATTGAGCGCGGTTCAGCTTGAGGGCACGGACGGTCAAGAACTGTACGTCTGCCGGCTGAATTTCGGCGACGAAAGCCGGCGAAAGGGGAACGTCCACTCTAGCATTGAGGCAGGAGCTGGGCAATCCAGCGCGGTGCGTTGCGGAAGTCAGAAACGCCCACTTTCGCTGTCTTGGCTCCACCAGCACCACGTGCATTCTGGGTCGTGCCGCCGCCAGCACCACGCCGGGGAAACCACCGCCGGATCCGAGGTCCAGAAGCCGGCCCTGGGCGTCGCCCAGAAGCGGCAAGGCCTGCAGGGCCTCACCGTAGTGTCGCTCGACCACATCCTCCGCCGTGCCCGGCCCGACCAACGACAGGCGCGGGTTCCAGCGGCGGAGCTCCTGGTAGTGCACCCACAGCTGCTCGTGGACGGCTTGCGGCAGGCCCTCCGGCGACGCCGCGGCGAGACGGGCGGAGAAGTCTGCAAGGGAAAGGTCTGGGAGCTGTGCCGCCATGGTAGACGGATCCTGCCCGCCTACCGAGGGCGGGTCAAGCCAGCGCTGCCCCGGCAGCTGGTGGCGGCCCGTCCACGGGTGGTTCGGTGCTGTCTGGGTCCGAGATTCGGCACAGCCGGCACAGCAAGAGGGCGACCAGATTGCTGGTCAACCAGTAGAGCACCAGGCCGCT
The DNA here is from genome assembly GCA_965368975.1 of uncultured bacterium. GTDB lineage: Bacteria > Acidobacteriota > Thermoanaerobaculia > Multivoradales > JAHZIX01 > CBDUPA01. Next base: position 154,225 of record CBDUPA010000009.1, read on the forward strand.
AGCAGCGTGCAGGAGGAAGAGCGTGAAGACGACCGGCAGGAGGAGGAAGAGGCGGACCCACCACTCGAGCCAACCGTAGTCAGCAGGGGCGGCGAGGCCTCCAGGGGGCGGTGTCGCGGTAGCCCGCGAGAGACCGGGCGCGAATGCGCGGCCCAGCTGATCAGCGACCGGGAAGAACGCGTACCCGGCGAAGAGCAGAGTTGAAGCGAGAAGAAGGGCGACCAGGGGTAGGTGTGGGTCCACGACGAGTTTCCTTCCTTGTGAGCATGACTGGGTAGTAGGTAGTGAAGGAAGGCTTCTATACGCAGACGCCACCGACCGGTTGCAGGTCAGCTCAGTGAAAGCAGGATGTACCCCAAGAGGACGTCGAGAGGCTGGAGATGAGCGAGGAGCGGGGAAGGCCAGATAGCAAAAGCGGGTGTTTCACGTGAAACACCCGCATGGGAGAGGACGAGGCGACGAGGTCATGTTTCACGTGAAACGTGCGTCGTCATCCTCGTCTTCGTCGTCCTCATCGTCATAGTCGTCGTAGTCATCGTCGTCATCGAGGTCGTCGTCCTCGTCTTCGTCTTCGTCGTCATCCTCGTCGTCGTCGAACTCGTCGTCATCGTCGTACTCGTCATCGTCGTACTCATCGTCATCATCGACGTCGTCGTACTCGGCGTGATCGCGTTCAGCATCATCGGCGGGAGTATCGTCAGCGGCGAGCCCGCCTTCGACGGACTCGTCCTCTCTCGGATCCTCGTAGTCGTCATCGACTCGACGGGGGCGGCGGCGCGGCTTCACATCGCCACCCGCACCCTCGGCCTCGCGCTGGGTCTCTTCACCCTTCTGGTCGGCAGGCCGGATCGACAGGCGCTTGAGATAGCCCTTGCCCATGCTCTCCGTATAGACGTCCGGGTTGTCGGCCAGTGCCAGGTGGACGATGCGCCTTTCGGCGGGGTTGAGCCAGTCGAGGGTGACTGGGCGGCCCTTGCTGATGACCTGCCGCGCGGTGCGCTCCGCCAGGTCGCCCAATTCCTGCTCGCGCATCTCGTGGAACCCGTCGCAGTCGACGCGGCAGGGCACCAGCTCTCCGCCCAGCGAGCGGATCATCTTCGGCATGAGGTGCTCCATCGCGAACAGACCCTTGCCGTAGTGGCGCAGCAGCAACTTGGTATCCCGGCCCTCGAGGTCGATCTCGATCCTGTCGGCGGTCTGGTAGACCTTGCCCCAGGCGTCGATGCGCATCAGGTCGAGTAGGCAATCGAGTGCCTGGCGTGCGAACTCCGCCAGTTCACTCTGCGACTCCGGCTCCTCGCGATACCGCCGCCGCGGCGCAACGCGCCGCCCACGATCACCGCCTCGACCGCGATTACCGCCGCGCCCGCGATCACCGCCACGTCCGCCGCTGGGCTTCGGCCCACGGCCTCGCTCCTCAGAACCACGCCCGCCTGCAGCTCGCTGCCCCTCAGCACCCTGCTTGCCCCCGTCACGACTACCGGACGCTGGCCGGCCGCCACGGCCGCGGCCACCGCGACCTCCACCACCGCTGGAGCGCTCATCGCCGGAACCGCGACTCTCCGCGCGACCGCCTTCAGCTCGCGCGTCACCAGACAGCTGCTTGCCCCCCTGCTCACCCACCGCTCCTTCAGCTGGCTTCCGATCCCGACCACCGCGGCCACCACGGCCTCGGCGACCGCGTCCTCTGCCGCCCGGCCCTCTGGAGCGCTCGCCAGAGTCTGCCGGGCTGGCGGCTCCGATCTCTCCGGCAGGTTCGTCGCTCGTGGCGCTTTCGGACGTCGCTCTGTCTGTATGGGCCTTTGGCTCAGTACGGGTCTTTGGCTCAGTACGGGCCCTTGGCTCAGTACGGGCCTGCGGTTCCGTGCGCGGCGTTGGTACCGTGCGCGGCTTTGGCTCCGCCTCAGGCATCACCTCCGCCGGCCGCTTCGGCGGGGAAGCGGGGGCCGGCAACGACGAGATCGTCGGCGCCGGCAGCGGACCCGCGGGGGCCTCCAGCCGCGGGTCATCCGCATCGACCTCGATCAAGAACCGCTTGCGCGAGTTGACGAAGCCGTGCCGCTTCTCAACGGGCTGATACTTCACTTCCTCGGGCTTGAGATCAAACTCCTTCGCCGCGGCCATCAAGGCCACGCCCAGAGTGTTGCCCGAAAAAAATCGACGCTTGCTCATGACTTCCCCTTCCCGGCGCGCTTACCTCGCGAGCCCTTACCGTCGGACACCTTGTCCGTAGACTTCTTACCCTTGCCTCCACCCTTGTCGTCGCCGCCCGATCGCCGCTCGCGCCAGCCGCGGTAGAACCACTGCTGCACGATCGTCACCACGTTGCTAGTCAGCCAGTACAGCACCAGGCCACTGGCGAAGTTCAGGAAGACAAACGTCAAGATGAAGGGCAGCAACAAGAACAGACGCCGCTGCATCGGATCACCGCCCATGGGCATCATCAGCTGCTGCAGCAGTTGCGTACCACCCATGATGATCGGCAAAAGATACACGGGATCCGGAACCGCCAGGTCTTGAATCCAGAATATCCATGGTGCGTTGCGCAGCTCGATAGCGCCGCTCAGCAGGTAGTAGAACGCCAGGAAGACGGGGAACTGGGCGAGCATCGGCAAGCAACCACTCACAGGATTCGTGCCGGCTTCGCGGTAGACCGCCATCACCTCGTCGTTCATCTTGCGTTGGGCTTCCATGTTCGGTCGCCCCTGCTTGTCGCGCAGCTTGCCCTTGTACTTGTGGCGTACCGCCTGCACCTTCGGGTTCAGCTCTTGCATCACCTGCATGTGCACCATCGAGCGATGGGTCAGTGGCAGCAGGCCCAGCCGGATCAGGATCGTCATGATGACGATGGCCCAACCGTAGTTGTGTCCACTCCAGTTCTCGTACACCCAGCGCAGGCCGAGCTGCAGCGGCCGCGCCAGCCAGGGGAACCAGCCAAAGTCGACGGTCGTCTCCAAGCCATAGGGGAGGGCAGACAGCCGCTGGTAGTTCTTGCCGCCCCAGAAGGCGGTGAACTGCATGCGCTCTCCGCGACCCCGCACCACCATGCCCAGTTCGCGCGACAGGGCACGAAGCTCGTCGGTCATCTCCTCCTCGACCGGCTCCAGGACGAAGCGATCCAGGCCTTCTTCTTCATCACTCGTCTGCACTCGATAGGGCTCGAGCGTGATCTCGGAGATACCCTGGCGCGGGATCACGGCGTTCAGGAAGTAGGTGTCGTCGAGCGCGACCCAGTCCAGCTGCGACGCTGGCAGCGCCGTCGGATCCGCCTTCTTCGCGTTCAGTACTTCCTTGTCACCGGCCAGTCGATACACCGCTCCGTGCCGGAAGCGCGTGTTCTTCAGCTCCTCAACGGTCGGCTTCCGGATGCCCGGGCCGACCAGCAGAGCCCAGTCACTCAAGCCTGCGGCGGTGACGTCGACCTCGAGAGTGCCATCATCGCGGAAGGTGTAGAGCTTGCGTACCCGGCCCTCGGGACCGCTGTAATCGAAGGTCAGCGTCTGCCCCCCCTCGACCGAGGACTCCAGCGCATGGACGAAGAGCTGGTCGTCGACGGAAAGCTGCTCATGCGTCAGCGGATCGATCAAGGCATAGGTGTAGGGAGCCGCAGTGTGCGGATGCACCAGCTCCAGAAGCTCACCTTCGCCACCCTCGTGTCGGGCCAGGCGTAGGGAGACGAGTTGACCACCACGGTTGCTGAACTCCGCGCGCCAGGACTCGGTCTCCACCGCGACCAGCGCTTCGCTGTCAGCTTGCAGCAGGACCGGTGCGACAGCGGCCGTCTCGCCTCCTGCCGCGTCCGGCACGGCCTCGGCTTCGCTCCCGGCTTCCTCAGAAGCCGCGGGTTCCGAGGTAAAGCCCGCTGGCAGCTGCGGCTCCAGCGCGTCCTCGACGGCCGGTCCGACCGGTTCCTCCACCGGAGGCTGCGGAGGGTACAAGACCCCGTACCAGAGAAAGATGAAGGCCCACGAAATCAGGATGGCGAAAATCAGCCGGCGAGTATCCACGAATCTGGCTTCCTTCCTTGCGGGGGTTCTTTCGAACAGAAATGGGTGTTCGCGCCGCGGATCGTCTCTACGGTACGTCGATACCCCCCGGGAACGGGGGCTGACACCGCAAAAGCCGACGAGCTGCGAGTAGTGTGCCGCGGCCAGCGCCGTACTTGAGAATCGCCAGGCGAGCGTATTCGGAGCAGGTGGGGGAGTAGCGGCAGGCCCGAGGTAGGAGCGGCGACAGCCATCGCTTGTACAGGACGAACAGACCGGCCAGCAAGCGCTTCACCGTAGCTTCCTCACGGTACCTTCCTCACGGTAGCTTTCTCGACGATCATCCGTTTCGAGGATAGCTGCGACCGCCAGCGGCGCGGTCGTCGCGGGAGCGGGGATGCCCTTGCCGCTGCGATCCGAGCAGCCAGCCTAGAGCTCCGAGCAGCTCTAGACGAAGTTCGTCGAAGTCCAATTCGCCGACACCCGGCTTGAGGTGGATCACCAGATCGCGCGCCGGCAGCCGGGCGCGTCGTGCCCAGCGCCGGTAGACCTCACGGATCCGCCGCTTGAGCCGCTGCCGAGCGACAGCCTTGCCCACCTTGCGGCTGGCGGTGATGCCGAGACGCGGATGCCCGAGCGAATTGTCGATGAAGTGGAGCACCAGATGGGCGGCGTGCCGACGGCGACCGAAACGGTAACACCGCTGGTAGTCCGCGCGCCTCCGGAGCCGCTCCTCGCGCCGCAGGCGCTCGTCACGCGGTCCAGGCCGGAGAGGATCCGGCATCGTGCCTCGTCATAGCGTGGTTGCTCGGGACAGGTTGGCTCGAAACGACTCGCTCAGGCGCTGAGACGCTTACGGCCCTTGGCGCGGCGGCGGCGAAGAATGGCACGGCCGGCACGCGTGCGCATGCGTTCCCGGAAGCCATGCTTCTTCTTACGGCGGCGGTTGTTGGGCTGAAATGTTCTTTTCACGGCTCTCGATTCCTTGGTTCTTGACGAGTGTATGCAAATCCGGCCACACACGATGGTGGCTCGGGGTCTGGCGGTTTCGAGTCTGGCAGCTGTAGATCTTGGCAGTCGGAAGATTGGCGGAGAGGGTGGGATTCGAACCCACGGACCGGTTGCCCGGTCAACGGTTTTCGAGACCGCCCCATTCGACCACTCTGGCACCTCTCCGTACTCGGACTCTTCTTCCGAACTGGATCATGGCGGAGAGGGTGGGATTCGAACCCACGGTAGGGGTATAAGCCCTACACACGCTTTCCAAGCGTGCACCTTAAGCCACTCGGTCACCTCTCCTCAAATTGTCAATCGGCACCGGCGTCTGCCGCTCTTGTCTCGCACCCGCTGCGATTCTTGTCTAGTTGTTCTGACTCGGGCGCCGACGCAGAGCGGCGAAGAACGCTTTCAATTGTGCCTCACATTCCGTCTGCAGCACCCCGGCGGTGACCTCCATCCTGTGATTGAGCCGAGAATCTTGCACCAGATTGCCCAGCGTGCCGCAGAACCCGCCTTTGGGGTCCGGCGTGCCGTACACCACGCGCTCGATTCGGCTGTTGACGCAGGCACCCGCACACATCGCGCAGGGTTCCAACGTCACGAACAGAATGCAGTCAAGGAGCCGCCATCCACCCACCACCCGCGCCGCCTGCCGGATCGCCAGCAACTCGGCATGGGCCAGGGGGTCTCGATCCATCTCGCGCCGGTTGTGCGCGCGGGCGATGATCTCGCCTTGACGCACGATGACGCAACCGATGGGAACCTCCCCCTGCTCCGCAGCACGTCGAGCCTCGACCAGGGCCTCGCGCATCCAACGCTGATCGTCGTTCATGGTGACGTCGCTCATCGTGGCGTACGCAAGACACAGCGGCAGAACCCGCCGCGCGCTAACGGAACGCGCATTCTAACCGAAGGGCCCGGCGGTCGTAAACCTCGAGTTGTCCAATCTAGCCAGCGCAGAGCCCTCATTGCGGCCCTCGCGCTCAGAATTCATACGTCAGCCGCGTGTAGTAGTGACCACCGTTGAAACCGAAGGGCGCCGTCCTCCGCGGATACACGAAGATACCGTTGAACGATAGGTCGTCGCGGTTCTCGTCCGGGTAGACGTCGAACACGTTGTTGGCGCCGACGGACAGCCCGAGGCCGTTGCCCAGGTCGTAGGAGAGGTCGAAGTCGGTCAACCACTTGCCCGTCGAGACCATGTCGCGGCTGGGGTCCGACGCCACCTCGACCGTCTTGACCGCACCAAACTTGTTGAAGCGCAGCAGGGCAGAGAAGCGGTCGACACTCAGCTTGGCCGTCAGATTGTACAGCTCCCGCGGCTGCGCGCTCTCCATCCGCTCGCGCTCGATACGATCGAACAATCTCTCGCCCAGACCGGCCAACACCGGTGGTGTCCGTACCGTGCCCACGACCTCCGTCTGGTTCCAGTTGGCAGCACCCGTCAGCGACAGCGTCGCGCGCGGTCCGACCGCGCGTGCCCAGGAGATCACCAGGTCGACACCCTCGGTCTCCGTATCCACCGCGTTGGTAAAGAACTGCGCCGCACTCACGCCCAGCGGGCCGAGCACATCCTGGATCGGGCCACCCCCCGCCTCGGCGCGGAACTGCCCGGAGACGACGATACGATCATCGATCTCGATACGGAAAAAGTCCGCCGTGACCGACACATTCCGCGACGGTCGCCAGGTGAAGCCGGCGGAGTAGTTGGTCGAGGTCTCTTCCTTCAGCGCCGGAACGCCAAAGCCTTGCGCCACGGCACTGTCGTTGCGGAAGGTCCCCACTTCGAAAGGAACCAGTTCGCCGCTCGTCTCGTCGAAGACGAACTGCGTCGAGGTGTTGTTGAAGTAAGCCTGATGCAGGGACGGAGCGCGGAAGCCAGTGCTCAACGAGCCACGCAGAGCAAAGTCGTCGCTCAACTCCTGGCGGACCGCCACTTTGCCGCTGACGTTGTCACCAAAGTCATCGTAGTCCTCGTAGCGAGCAGCAATCGCGACCAGGGTGCGATCAGAGAGGTTGAACTCCAGATCGCCGTAGATGCCGACATTGTCGCGCGACTCGTCGACCTCGTTGCTCGGGCGAAATCCCGGGAACACCTGAATGCCCGGAGCCGCCACACCACCGTACTGGTCCGGCACCCCGCCATCGATCCACGACGCCTCTTCTCCCGCCTCGATCTCGTAGTTGTCTCGGCGCCACTCGACGCCAAAGGCGACATTGACCGGCGAGCGTAGGCCCCAATCGACCGTGCCGAAGACGTCCACGTTGAAGCTCGTCTGCTGGAAGTTCAGCGTCCCGGCTTCCGCCTCCGTCGGGCTGCCGACTCCAAGAGACACATTATTGGAGTTTGTAATGTCGAAAGCAAAGCTGTTGTCTCCATGCGTCAGACTCGCATCGACGGACCAACGACGGAAGATCTTGCGCAGACCGACGCTCAACGACGCATCGTCGACCTCAGTGTTGATCAGCGGCAGGAAACCATCTGGATGGATCTCGGGCACGGTACGCGCGTCGAGAGCACGGCGATAGAAGCCGCCGGACTCGCCCTCACGCTGCGAAATGCCCCCAAAGAAGTAGGCGTCGGTGCTGTCATTGATCGGCACCAGCGAGTTCGCGAAAAGGTAGAGGTTCTCCGATTCGGCATCGCCGTAGCGATGATTGAGCCGGTCGAACGTCGCCTCCCGCGGGTCCGGCGAGCCATCAGGCAGCAGGTTGTACTGCTGGCGCGGATCTGGACCTGCACGATTCGTCAGACCGCGGTCCCGATACTCGGCGGTCAGGTTGAAGTAGCCGCGGTCCCCGATCGTCCACCCCTTGTTGGCACTGACCTGCACGACCTCGCCGTCCCCCTCGAACTGCTCTCCCAGGCTGACGCCCACCCGCGTCTTCTCGGTAGCGCCCTTGAGCACGATGTTGATGACACCCGCAATGGCGTCCGAACCGTATTGCGCCGCCGCCCCGTCGCGCAGGATCTCCACGCGTTCAATGGCACTGGCCGGAATGGCGTTCAGATCGACGCCAGCGGTGCCGCGTCCGACCGAACCGTTGACGTGCACCAACGCACTGGTGTGGCGTCGCTTGCCATTGATCAGCACCAACGTCTGATCCGGGCCCAAGCCTCGCAGGGTCGAGGGCCGCACGATATCGGTGCCGTCGCTGATGGTCGACGTCGAGTGGTTGAACGAGGGTGCGAGGAACTGGATCTGCCGGCTCGTTTCCGTCAGGCCGCCGGCCGACAGATCTTCGCTGCTCAGCACGTCGACAGGTACCGGCGTTTCGAGCGTCGTGCGTGCGGCGCGGGAACCGACCACGATCAGCTCCTCGCCGAAGCTGGCCAAGGCCGGCTGGAGAGCAAAGTCCACCGTCGTCGCGTCTCCGGCCTCTACCGTGACCCTCTTCTCTTGCAACTCGAAGCCGGGCGCCGTGGCCAGGACAAGATAGCTCCCCGGCGGAACACTCACGCGATACCCACCCGTACCGTTGGCTCGGGCTTCGCGCTGGACTTCCACCACCAAGATCGTTGCACCCGCCACGGCGGTGCCGTCCTCCGCGTTCGTCACTGTTCCCGCCAAGGTCGCCGCCTCCGCCTGCAGCTCGCTCGCGCTGACCAACGCGGTCCAAAGGCCCACAACCACCAGCAACGCCGTCCACGCTCGACTCATTCGCACTCTTCTCATCGCTCTCTCCTCTCGAAACACCTTGGCTCATCGAACCTGATCAGTATGAAGAGGCAACAACCTCCAAGCAAGCCCGCGCAGGCCCGCCGCGCCTCACAGACAGACTTCGATATGCTCGCCGCGCCATGGACACAAGTACTACCGCCCACCACGGTCTCGACGCCCGCCCGAGTGACGTGCGCAAAACCCTACCGCGCGCCCTGGACCTCTGCTCCGCGCGCTGGGAGCCAGCCGAGAAGTCCGACTTGCCGCCGGACGCCGCCTGGGCCGGTCGCCTCCGCCTCCCCGTCAGTGCCGGCCTGCGCCACGGCGAACTCACCGGCACTTTGGTCGCAACCGGGAAAGACGGCGGCTGCAGCCTCGAGTTGCACGTCGAGGACAGTCACTATCGGGTGCACCGACCAGCACTCATGCTGCTGCTGATCGCGGGACTCGGTGCTGTCATCCTGCTGCTCGCACCGATCCTCATGATCTTCTGGCCCCCCTTCCTCAACGCCGTACCCCTCGGAATCGTCCTGGCGCTGGGAGGTTGGTTCCTCGTGGTCTCGCGCCTACGCACCTTCCAGGCCGCAGACTTCCTCAAGCTGCTCGAAGATCTGACGGCGGGCAAAGACCCGGACGGCTAGCGTCCAGCCGGAATCGCCGAGGAATACTGGTCACGGGTTCCGTGTTACTCTAGATATGGACCCTGGGGGCGTACATGGCTTCGACGGGAAACGAAGACGACTCCGGGGGCTGCGTGTCGAGCATCCGCTCGTAAAACGGCTAACATACCTGCCAACGATAACTACGCTCTCGCGGCTTGACCGCGACGTCCCTCCAGCACGCCCTGATCTACGGCAGCTGGTACGGGCGACGCTAAAGTAGATCACTCGACGGCCAAGGTCTCGTGAGGTCGTCGCAGTATTCACCGAGGCTGGCTGGGACTCAAGGTGGCTTCCACCGGCGCCGTTCCGGCGAGATTTAGCGAAGCGAAGATACACACGTAGATGCCCCTAAAGGCGTGTTTCTCGGACGCGGGTTCGACTCCCGCCGCCTCCACCAATCTCTCTCCCGACCGACCTCTCAGCGGCTAGGTTCGACTGCCGCTCTCTTTCGCCGTGAACGCCTGGCGAATGCTCTCCTCGTACGAGGGCTTGAGCACTCCCATCTCGGTGATGATCGCGGTCACCAGTTCGTTCGGGGTCACGTCGAAGGCGAAGTTGACGGCCTCGGTGTCTTCCGGTGCGATGGTGGTGCCGAAAACCGCCGTCACCTCGCCGCTGTCGCGTTGCTCGATCGGAATGTCGGCACCCGATGGCGTGTCGCGGTCGATCGTCGACAGCGGCGCCGCGACGTAGAACGGCACGCCGTGCCGCTGCGCCAGCACTGCCAGCACGTAGGTGCCGATCTTGTTGGCCACGTCGCCGTTGGCGGCAATGCGGTCGGCACCGACCACGATGCGATCCACCAGCCCGCGCGACATCAGCGCGCCGGCGCTATTGTCGGTCACCAGGCGGTGTGGAATGCCCAACTTCTTCAATTCCCAGGCGGTGAGCCGGGCTCCCTGCAACAACGGCCGCGTCTCGTCGACCCAAACCTGGCCCAGGCGGCCGTGCTCCCAGCTCGACTGGATGACGCCCACCGCGGTGCCGTAGCCAGCCGTGGCCAGCGCACCCGCGTTGCAGTGCGTGAGCACCCGATCCCCCTCGCGGAACAGCGCCGCGCCATGCTCACCCATCCGCCGGTTGGTCTCGACATCCTCGCGGTGCACGTCTTTGGCCCACGCCAGCAGCTCCGCCACCACGGTCGCGGCCTCGCTGTCGGTCAGTTCGCCACCGCTCAGGTCACCACCACTCTGCGACGACGCTTGCCGACGCAGGCTCTGCTCGAAGACGCGCCGGCCGAAGTCCAGAGCCCAGCGCAGATTCACCGCCGTCGGGCGCGTGCCCGCCAGGAGTTCGTAGACCTCCTCGAAGCGCTCGCGCAACCGCGCCGCGGGCGTCCCGTGCAGACCAACCACCAGGCCGTACGCGGCCGAGACACCGATCGCCGGCGCACCCCGCACCGACAGGCGCCGGATCGCCTCCGCCACCTGCTCGGGCTGACGACACTCGAGCCACGTCTCTTCCACGGGCAGGCGTGTCTGGTCCAGCAGTTGCAGGCAATCGTCTGCCCAGCGTAGCGGCGAGAACGTCTCACTCATGGTCCGGCCCTCGGGATCGAGCGCGGAACCCGATCTTCCGCGCCCAAGATTTCGCTTGTCCTGCGTCGACACTCAAGCGTCGACGCTCAGAAATGCACGCCGTCAGAAATCTACACTGTCCGGATCGATGCCGCCGGGCACTTCTTCTTCTTCGTCCTCGGACACCCCGGCACTCTTGTCGAGACACTCGTGGACCCACTGAAGGAAGCTGCGGTCACCGTGCTGGATCTGGAACGCCAGAATCTCAGGCAGGTCGTAGCTGTGGAATTCGCGGATCGTCTCGTTGACCTCAGTGAACTCGGCCTCGCTCGTCTTGATCACCAGCATCAACTCGCCATCGCTGCAGATCTTGCCCTGCCAGCGATAAATAGACCGGACGCCCGGAATGATGTTGACGCAGGCGGCCTGTCGCCTACACAACAGCTCGCGGGCGATCAGATTCGCCTGGTCTTCGGTGCCGACTGTCGTGACTACGGTGATCGCGCTCATGGCGGCGCGACCTTACTGCACAGACTGCCCTGAGTCAATCTCCAAGCCCCCCGTGGCCGCCCCGCCAGCCCACCGCTCTGGCCCACAGGCACTGCTTTCGGGTACATTCAACACCTATGGGCAAGAGAAAGGCCACCGCCACGTCGGAAGCTCCAGCCAAGCAGCGTCAGGAATCGGACGCCGCTCGCTCGCCCCACGACCTACGAAGCAGCACACGCATCTGGCTGGAAGCGATCCTCATCGCCCTGCTCTTTCTGCGCTTCGCCAACACCTTCGTGCTCCAGACCTTCTACATCCCCAGCGAGTCCATGGTCGAAACGCTCTTGATCGGCGACCACCTCTTCGTCAACCGCTTCATCTACTCCGGCGACCACGAAGAGGGGAGTTCCTTCCTGCCACAGCGGCCCGTCGAGCGCGGCGACATCGTCATCTTCGACTCCCTGGAACAACCGGGCCAGGATGTGGTCAAGCGCTGCATCGCCATCGGTGGTGACACAGTCGAGATCCACGGTACCCGCACCCTGATCAACGGCCAGATGCTGGAAGACGACACCTACGTCAAATACCGCCGCAGCGCCGGCTTCCGCTACCGTTTCGGTCCCGTCACCGTGCCCCAAGGCCACGTCTTCTGCATGGGTGACAACCGCGACTCGTCCTACGACTCGCGCGCCTGGGGTCCGCTGCCACTCGATCGCATCAAGGGCCGCGCGTCGATGATCTACTGGTCCTACAGCGGCGACGTGTCGGACGGCACCAGCGAAGAAAGCCTCGCCGTGCGCTTGCGTCGCGGAATCGGCATGCTGCTGCAGGCACCGATCCGCACCCGTTGGGATCGCATGTTCGACGTCGTGAAGTAGCGACTCATGCCCGAACCCACGGAGCCCACCCTCGCGGCCACGACACCGGCAACCGAACCGGAGGCACCAGAAGACGCCCTCCGGGACGCCGCTTCCAAGACAGCTCTGGCCACGCGCCCGCCCAGAACCGTAGCCCAACACAAGCCAGTTCTACGCGAGTATCTCGACGCACTGATGATCGCGGTGCTCCTGGCGCTCTTCCTACGCACGTTCCTCCTGCAGCCATTCAAGATCCCCACCGGCTCGATGGAGACCAACCTGCTCATCGGCGACCACCTGCTGGTCAACAAGTTCATCTACGGCGCCACCGTTGCGCCCTCCGAACGGGCGTTGCTGCCCCTTCGTGCCATCCGCCGGGGCGATGTCGTGGTGTTCAAGTTCCCGCAGGATGCTTCGAGGGATTTCATCAAGCGCTGTGTCGCACTGCCGGGTGATCAGGTCGAGATCGTCGACAAACGCTTGTGGGTGAACGGGAGCGAGGTCGACGACGACAGCTACGTGCGGCATGAAGACCCCCGCGTCTACCCTCGATCCCTCTACCTACACGACAATTTCCGCAAGCGCGACAACTTCGGCCCCTATATCGTGCCGGAGAACACCTACTTCTGTCTCGGCGACAATCGAGACAACTCGCACGACTCGCGCTTCTGGGGCCCCGTCCCCGCCGCCTACGTCAAGGGACGCGCCTGGATGGTCTACTGGTCCTTGGCCCCGATGACCAAGAAAGCCCGGCCCGCCCACCGAGACGCTCGAGCAGCCCTCGAAGCCGGTGCCGACACTCACCCGGCGGCCGGCGCTGAGCCGCCCGCGCGCAGCGCCTTCGCGCGAACCCGCTGGGCTCGTACCCTGCGCCTCGTTCGCTAGCCTGTTTCGCTGAGCCTGTTTCGCTGAGCCTCCTTCGTTGAGCGATAGAGACACCCCGAGCGACCCCGGCCGTCGCGCTTGCGGTACACTTCCGTTCCCCCCCAGCCTGAACCACACGAGAGGAGGCCTTGAGACCATGCTCTTTCACACCTCGGAGGGTCACCGTAGACAGCGCGGCGAGGGTCGCCTCGGCTGCATGCTGTGGACTGCGGTGCTGATCATCGCCATCGTCACCGCTTGGAAAATGATTCCAGTCAAGGTTGACAGCGCGGAACTCGAATCATTCATGGACGAACAGGCGAAGTTCTCGGCGCGCCGCTCAGCACCCGAGATCAAGAAGGAAATCCTGAAGCACGCGCGCGAGCTCGACCTACCGGTCGAGGAGAAGTGGATCGACGTCGAGAAAAGCGACGGCAACGACGAGATCAGCATGCGCGTCCAGTACACGGTGCCAATCGACTTCTACCTCTTCACCTACGAGTGGGACTTCGATATCCAGGTTGACCGCAACATCTACATCTTCTAGCCAGTCACATGGTTCCCGTGGCTTCGCGGCCGCCGCCCTGTGGCGGCTGCGCGCCCGGTTTCGCGCGCTCTCGGGCGGCGCCTCCGGCGGCGTCCTGCTGCTGATCTGCGGTACCCTGCCCGGGCTCGTCGCGGGCAGTCACTTGGCTGGCCTGCTGTTCTTCCTCAACCCCGACGTCCCCTTCTCCAGCTGGACCGTCACGCGTCTCACCGGTGCCTATGCGCTGCTCTTGGGCGCCGTCAGTCTACTGCTCAGCTTTGTGTTGTTTCGACGCCGGCCGCGAGCTGCTCGCCGCTTTCTGCCGTGGGCCTTGACCACCGTGTTGACGGCCTCCGCGCTGCTCTGCTGGACCCACGCCTCGCACTTCGCCTTCTACCTTCCATCTGGCATCAACGAGCGGCTGATCAAGGTCGCGGTCGCCATGACCGTGCTGGCACTGGTCGCGTTCTACACGGCGCTCCTGCACAGCGTGCACCGGCGCCGCTACGGTTGGCGCAGCGTCCTCGGCTTCGCTCTGATGGTGCTGCTCTCAGTCTTCGTCACCGTGGAGCGGCGCGAAGCCTTCCAGCCCAAGCCACCGCCACTGCGCACCGGTGCATTGTTCGCGGAGACGCCGCGGCCACGACTGCTGCTGATCGCCATCGAGTCGGCGACGATCGATGCCGTATTGCCACTCGCGGAGCAAGGTCGCTTACCGTTCTTCGCCATGCTTCTGCGCGAAGGCACCCACGGACGCCTGCAGACGGTGCGCCCATATCGTCGCGCCACCGCTTGGACGTCCCTTCTCACCGGCAAGGATCCACACCGCCACGGAATCGTCAGCGAGGAGCTGTACCCACTACCGTTCCTCGGCGCCGAGCAGGAATTGCGCCTGCTGCCCGCTGGCCTTGCTTTCTCTACCTGGGGCACCTTCGGCGCCGAGCCGATCGCGGTCGACAGCACGCACTGCACGAGCCTCACCCTGCCGCAAGTACTGTCGCGCCTGCAGGTGCCGTCGGGCATGCTCGGCTGGCCGCACAGTGATCCGGTCGACCCGTACCTGGCCTTTGCGCTTTCCGAGACCTTCTTCCGCGATCCCGCCGAGGATCCGCGCGAGCCGCGACGGCACGCTCAGCCCGAGAGCCTTACCGCCCGCGCGCAGCTGTTCCACGTCGACGAGCACGAATTGGACCCAGTCTCCGTCTCTCGTTTCGGTGACCCGGCGCCCGCCCAGGTCGTGCACGCCCTGGCACAAGACGACTGGCGCCAATCGTTGACCCTCTACCAGCAGGAACACCGGGCCGACGTACGCGCGCTCTTCGTCGCGCTGCCCGGACTCGGGGAGGTCTCGCGGCACTACTACGCCGGCTATGCGGACGTACAGTTCAACGCTGCGCAGGATCCTGACGAACTCCGCGCCGCCGAACTCTTGGCCGCCTACTATGGCGAACTCGACACCTTCCTCCAGAACCTCTGGCAGCGCATCGGCGAGGAACCCGCCATCCTCGCGGTCGTGTCACCTGCAGGCATGGCGGAACCGCCGCCGCTCGGCAGCCTGTGGAACAGCCTGCGCGGTAGGCCGCTCGAAGGTACGCAGCAGGAGGCTCCCGATGGCCTGCTTCTGCTCCACGGTGCCGGCATCCGCCGCGGTGGCCAACTGACCAGCGCCCGCTTGACCGACGTCGTACCAACCCTCCTGTATGCCCTCGGTTACCCGATCGCTCGCGACTTCGACGGCAAGGTGCTGACGCTGGCTCTCGACCCCGCTCTCCTGGCCCACCAGCCACTCACCTTCGTCCCCTCCTACGAGCCGCTACCCCCACCCGCCTCCGCGACCACGACCCGCAACCCGACGTAGGCAGCACTGGCTTCTGCACCGAGCGCCTTCGCTGGCCGATCGGCGCTCGCGCCTACGACCGCCCCGCCAGTCTCGCCCTGCGCCCACTCCGCCACATTGCCATCGAGATCGAACACGGGATCATCGCCTTTACCGGGCAAGCTACCCACCGGCAGCAACAGTTTGCCGCGGTCGCCCAGAACGCTCTCTACTTCGTCCAGCAAACGCTCTGCGTCCTCCGGGTTGGGGCTGTAGCCGGCCCAGTGGTCCAGCGTATTGCCCCCCTTGCCCGCCGCCGACGCCAGGCGCTTGGCCTCGCGCTCGGTCGGCAACCGGAACGGCCGTCCCGTTCTCTGCTGCAGCCAGTCGGCATACGCCTTCGCCTGCTCGTAGCTGACGCCCGCCACCGGCAGATCCTGGTTGCCTGCTTCCACCGCCTCGCCGCTGAACGCCGCCCACTGGGCGCGCGTCACCTCGAAGCGGCCCACTTCCATCCCGGCGAAGTGCACCGTCTCTGGGCAAAGAACACCGCCGCTGTGCACGCCAACCCCCTCCTCACTGTGCGCCACTCGTTGCCGACCCAGCAGACCGGCCAGTCGTGAATCCGCACGCAACCATGGCCGCGAGGACTGCTCCCTGCCGAACAGGTAACGGTCGAACCAGGCCAGGTCCTCTTCGACCTTGCGCTGCCGGTGCATCTGCTTCTGCAGCGTGTGGGGTTCATTCGGGAACAGCACCAGGCGCACCGGCGTCCGCTCCAAGTACTGCAACGCGCGGAACAGGTTCCAGCTCTGGTGCGGCGGAACAGCACGATCCGCCGTGCCGGCAAAGACGATGGTCGGGGTCGTGACCTCCCTGAGCCGGAAGAAGGGAGACTTCTCGAGGTAGGTTTCGACCTCCTCCCACGGCGGGCCACCGAAATAATAGTTGTCGAAAGCGGCACCAAAGTCGACGTTGGCCCAGTCGCTGAACCACTCCACATCCGCCGCACCGATCGAGGCCGCGCGGTAGCGGTCCGTGCGCGTCACCAAGTCGGCCGCCAGGATGCCACCGTTGCTCCAGCCAAACAGCGCCAGCCGCTCCGGGTCCGCAATGCCCCGCTCGATCATGGCGTCGACACCACGCTCGATGTCGACCGTCTCGAGATCGTAGTAGTTGCCGTCGCCGATCGACTCCACCCACTCGAGTCCATACCCGGTACTGCCGTGGTAGTTCACCTGCAGCACAAAGGCGCCGCGCTGGCGGAACAGCAACAGTGGACCGCCAAAGCTCTGGCTCCACGTGTCCCGATCGGCCGAAGATGGGCCACCGTGAATGTCGACGATCAGCGGAGCTGGTCCCTCGGCGGACCCGCTCCGCGCAGCGGCTGGCGGACCCCCGGGCTGCGGCAGAGGCCAATGCAACAGGCCCTCGACCTGCTCACCCCTGGCTCCCGTCCAGCGCACCACCTCGACCTTGCCCGTCGGCTTGTCGCGGTAGTCGGGATTCAGGTCCGTCAACCTCCGCACCTCTTGCAACTGCCGATCGGCACATCTCGCCGTAAACCACTGCGGCGGCACGGTGGCTGTCGAGTGGCGATACACCACGGTCGCCCCATCCCGGCTCACCAGCAGATCGTCCAGCCGCGAGACATGGGCCCCGGCCAGCGGCTGTCGCAGCCAACCACCGCCGCCAGAATCCGCACCGGAATCACCGCCACCTCCCGTGTCGCGCGTGTAGAGCATCCCGACCCGCTCGACTCCCGCGGCCATGAGCGCGATCACCCCCCCCGGCACCGGCGCGATCACGCCATCCGTACCTGCCGGCCAGTCGAGCTCCACCTGCTCCGTCTCGCCGCTCGCGACATCGTGGTACCACACCTGTTCCACCGTCGCCATCCGGTACTGCGCATGGTTGCTGAACTGGTTCAGCAAATAGAAACCCGCCGAGTCGGGGGCCCAGGCAAGACGTGTTGGCAGCAACCAGCGGTTGCGGGGTAGCTGCGGATCGTCGAACAGGCGGCTCAGCTCACCGCTCTCCAGATCCACCAGGTGCGTCTGTGGTGGAATCTTCTCATCGAAGTCGAAGCGCAGGCTCTGCTCCGCCACGACAACCGCATGCCGCCCATCCGGTGCCACCGCCAGCGTCTGGATGCGATCAGTGTTGTGGGTCAGCCGCTGGAGCTGCGCCCCCTCTTTTCGCGCTACCGAGAACAAGCGCACCGGCGGCTCGTTCTCTTCGTCGTCCACCACCGTCGAGGTATCGCCCCGCTTCTCGAGACTCGCTTCGTAGGCTGAGGGTAGCTCCTGAGCCATCACGACCAGCGTCTCGTCATCGCGCCAATCGAAGCCTCGAATGTCCCGCGCCGAGCGCGTCACCGGATAGGCCTCGCCTCCTGACACAGGAATCACCCACAGCTGCGTCTTGGCCACGTCGCCATTGCCGTCGCTGCCCCCCGGCAGATCGCGCGTGCTGAGAAAAGCAACGTAGCGGCTGTTCGGAGAGAACGCAGGCACGCTGACGACCTGCTGTCCGCGTGTCAGCGCAATGGCGGGAAGTGCCGCGTTGGCTTCCGTCTCGGAGCTGGCGGGACCGAGACGGCTCAGGCGCAGGTTCGACAACCGCTTCTCTTCGTCTTCGACCTTCACCACCGCCGTGTGGACCCACACGGCCAGCCGACCATCTGAAGACACCGCCCATTGACTCGCGGTCTCGGCTGCTAGCAGGTCCTCAATCGTCCACGCCGCAGGCGACGGGTTGTGCGCTTGTCGTTGATGGTCCATTGCCAGAAGCCCGCAGTTGAAAGTGCCGTTGAGAAGTAGGAAGAACAGACTCCATACCGCCCGCACCAAGGCAGATCGCGACATCTCTTCCCTCCCCGAGTAAGTGGCTGAGTTCGGCCGCCGATCGCGGCTCCGAGGACAGGCCGCTGATCATATCCGATGACGTTGGTGGTATCCTCGCGGCGTGCAAGTGCTGGTCTCGAACTCCCCCCTGCGACTGATCTGCATCGCCCTCTGCCTCACGCTGGCGGGCCTGACTCTGGCAGGGCTTTCGTCCCTGCAGGCCCAAATACCGCCCCCCGCGGGCCCCGCCTCGACACCAGCGGACGCGAGCAGCGAGTCTGTCGAAGCCCACGATGGCGCCGGCCTGCGGCCCACCGCCTCCTTGTTGCTGGATGGTCGTCAGCACCGCCTGCCGGTCACCCTGTCGGAAGTCGGCCCTCTCTTTGCCCTCGAACCTCTCCTCGCCTGGTTGGGCGGCGAACTCGAGCCAGGCGCTTACGACGAAGGCTTCACGCTGACCCTGCGTGGCACCGCCCTGAGCTTCGGCCCGGAGAGCCAGGCGATCACCCGTGGCGAGATCATCCTGCCGCTGTCCCAGACGCCGCTGGAACATGTCAACGGCCTCATGGTACCGCTCGATTTCCTGCGCCTGACCTTCGGCGGCCACCTCGGCTACCGTTTCGACTGGGATGCCACCGCCTGGCAGCTGCGCATCGAGGCCTACGAGCCGCAAGAGGTGCAGATCGATGCCACGCTGCTGCATCTGAGCGGCGTCTCGACCCTGTCGCTGCGCTTCCGCTCTCAAGGCCGACCGACCGCCGTCCGGTACCGCCTGCAGGACGTGGCCGAGGGGTTGAGCCTCCTTCTGCTCGATGATCGCATCGCCGCCGGCAACCGGCCGCCGCACACCGACCCGTTGATTGACGGTGTCCTCTTCAGCAGCAGCACCGTCACCATCGTGGCACCTGCGGATGTGTTAGCCACCCGCCGGCCCGCGGACTCGGGTACCGCCGAGCAGCTGGTCTTCGAATTCGAGCGCGGCCGCGCGCCGCAGCCAGCCTTGAGCGAGACACAACCACAGCTCGTGCCACCGCCGAGCCGTTCCGTGGGCATTGGGCGCATCGTCATCGATCCGGGGCACGGCGGTAGCGAATCCGGCGCCATCGGACCCAGCGGCGCGATGGAGAAGGACCTCGCGCTGCAGCTGGCCCGTCAGCTGGCCTCGCAGCTGAGCCGGCGGATGAACGTCAAGGTGCTGCTGACGCGCGATGGCGACGAGAACCTATCGCGCGAGGCCCGCACTGCGTTCGCCAACTTCCAGAAGGCCGACCTCTTCATCTCCCTGCACCTGAATTCTTCCTATGGTCGCGGAGCCCAAGGAGCCGAAACCTACATCCTGAGCCAGGAAGCCAGCGACGAGCGTGCCGCGGCGGCCGCCGCGACGGAGAACAGCTCTCCCAATGCAGCCGGCTCCGGAGATCCGCTCGAAGACCTCCAGCTCATCCTGTGGGACATGGCACAGAGCTACCATCTCGGCGAGAGTCAACGCCTGGCCAACTTCATCCAGCAGGAACTCAACGACGCCATGGGACTGCGTGACCGTGGAGTCAAGCAGGCACCGTTCCGCGTCCTGATGGGGGCCGCGATGCCAGCCGTGCTGGTCGAACTGGGCTTCATCAGCAATCCCCAGGAAGAAGCGCGACTGCAGGACCCTGCCTACCAAGCGCAGCTCGCCGCGGCCCTGACGCGGGCGATCATGCGCTACCGTGCCCAAGCGCAGAGCGGAGCCGGTGCGCCATGAGGCCACCGCGGAACCCAGGGGAGCCAGCGCAGCCGTCGGACCTGCAACGCTTGCTCCGGCGGCCGGCGGTCTGGATCAGCATTACCACCCTCCTGCTGCTTGCGTTGCTCATCTGGCTGTGGCCTGGCGGCACACTGCCAGACCCGGATGATCCGGACGCCGCGACCGACCCGGTCCAGCTGGTGCAGGAACAGCGCCCGGTCGAACTCTTCTTTCCCACCGCCGGCACCCGCTTACGCACAGAAGCGCGCTCGATCACGGTGCGCGACCGGCCCGAAGCAGAAGTCCGCGCCATTATTGAACAGCTACTGCTCGGCCCCGAAAGCACCAACCTCTTCCGGCCGCTACCCCAAGGCATCGAGCTGGTCGCCGTCTACCTGAAAGGCGGTGTCGCCTACCTCGACCTGCACCGTCCCGAGACCGTGCCGCCGCTCGCCGTCGGTTCGAATCAGGAACGGCAAGCGGTCTTCAGCCTCGTCAACTCCGTGGTCACCAACGTGCCCGACGTCGGATCGGTCGTGTTGCTGTGGGAGGGTCGCCAATGGCCGACCTTTGCCGGCCACCTCGACACCAGCTTGCCACTGACCGCGAACATGCGCCTGGTCACGCGCTGACGTCGCGCGGCCGAATACTTCGCGCCGCTCTCCAAGCCACGCGCCCCGGCAGAGCCCGCTCAGCCTCCGCGAGATCGGAACCGCGCCACGTCTGCCGGCGTGTTGATATTGACCAACTCGGCCGGCCCCGCGTCCACCGCTCGCCAACGTACCTCCCGGCACTTCGCCAGCTTGCGCAAGGCGAAGTGCCCCTCGGACACCTGCTGCGCCAGGGCCGCCAGAACGGCTGGGCGGTAGAGCGCGCACAGCGGCTGCAGCCCATCGTCATCGCGCGTCAGGACCCAGGACACGCCAGGATCCTCGGCAGCGACCGCCAGCACGCGCCGCAGGAGCGCCGCATCGGCCGCCGGCAGGTCGCAGGCGAGCACCAGCAGCGAGGCCCGCGGAAACACGGCTGCCGCGCCCAGAATGCCCGCCGCCGGACCGGCGCCGGGACCATCAGCAACCGGCTGCGCCAGCGACCGGGCAACGAACTCTCGGCCCCGATCCGCGATCAGTACGCGCGAGCAGCACCGCTGCAACCGTCCCGCGGCCAGGGCCGCCAGCGTCGGTGCGTGCGGGTCGCCAGGATCGAGCACCAGCGCCGCCTTGTCGACGCCCATGCGCCGTGACGCCCCGCCCGCCAGCACCAGCCCAACCAGCTCTTCGCTCGCGCTTCTCATTCTCGGCTCTCTCCTTGCACTCAGGCTCGGTTCTGCGACGCAGCTCTTCCGACGGACCAGCCCACAGGGCCACCTCTTGACCTGCCGCGAGAACCTGACAGGATTGGGGCTTCGCCGCTCGCCCCTATTCAACCCGCGCCCGACGAGAGATTACCGCAAGCGATGTCGACAGCCCTTACGCCCTCCGCCTCTTCGACCACCTGCCCGCTCGAAAACCGCTTCATCGAGCAGATCGCCCAGGAGATCGCCTGCCGCCCGCGGCAGGTGCGCGCTGCCGCCGACCTCTTCGCCGACGGCGCCACCGTACCGTTCGTCGCCCGCTACCGCAAGGAAGTGACAGGCGGCCTGCTCGACGAGCAGCTGGAAGTTCTGGCCAAGCGCCGCGAGTACTTCCTGGAACTGAGCCAGCGCCGCGACACCATCCTGGAGAGCATCGCCGAGCAGGGCAAGCTGACCGACGAGCTGGCCGCCGCCATCCGTGCCGCCGGCAGCAAGCAGGAACTCGAAGACCTCTACCTGCCCTACAAGAAGAAGCGCCGCACGCGGGCCCAGATCGCCCGCGAGCGCGGCCTCGAACCTCTCGCCGAGGCGCTGCTGGACGCCGCGCGCAAGGGAGCGGCCGTCGGTGGTGCCAGCTCGCCAGCGGACCTGGCCGCCACCTATGTCGACGTCGATAAGGAAATCCCGGACGCCGACATCGCCCTCGCTGGCGCGCGCGACATCCTGGCCGAACAGCTGGCCGAGAACGCCGAGCACCGCGCCGGCCTGCGCAACATCCTGCGCCGCGAGAGTGTGCTGCAGGTGCGTGTGATCAGCGGTAAGGAAGAGGAGGGCGCGGTCTACCGTGACTACTTCGAGTACCGCGAGCCGGCACGCGAGGTCGCCTCCCACCGCATGTTGGCCGTCCTGCGCGGCGAGCGCGAGGGCGTGCTGCTGAGCGACCTGGAACTGGACGACGACGCACGCACCGCGGAGCTGGCCGCCAGCTGGGGCGCACCGCTGAGCACACCGTGGGGCGAGCAGCTGCGCCTGGCCACTGCGGATGGCTACAAGCGCCTGCTGCGACCCTCGATCACCAACGAGGTGCGCTCGGAACTACGCCAACAGGCTGAGACAGAGGCGATCAACGTCTTCCGCGCCAACCTCGAAGCGCTACTGCTGCAAGCGCCGCTGGGACAGCTGGCCGTCATGGGCCTCGATCCCGGTCTGCGCACCGGCTGCAAGCTCGCGGTGGTGGATCGCACCGGCCGCGTCGCGCACACCGCCACCATCTTCCCGATCCCGCCGCGACCGCGCGAAGCCGAGGCGAGCCAAGAAATCCTCTCGGCCCTCAAGCGCTTCGAGATCAAGGCCGTGGCGATCGGCAACGGCACCGGCAGTCGCGAGACGGAAGCCTTCGTGCGCCGTATCGTCCAGGAGGCCTCTGCCGCGGATACACAACTCCAGGGGATCACCGTCGCCATCGTGCCCGAAACCGGCGCCTCGGTGTACTCGGCGTCCGAGACCGCTCGCCAGGAGCTGCCGGATCTCGACGTCTCGCTGCGCGGAGCCGTGTCGATCGCCCGCCGGCTGCAGGACCCGCTCGCCGAGCTGGTCAAGATCGAGCCCAAGTCGCTGGGCGTCGGCCAATACCAGCACGATGTCGACCAGCGTTCGCTGGCGCAGGAACTCGACCTGGCGGTCGAGGGCGCGGTCAACCGGGTCGGCGTCGAGCTGAATACGGCATCCGCCTCACTTCTGCGCCGCATCTCGGGCCTCACCGACCGCCTGGCACGAGCGGTGATCGAGTACCGGGACATCCACGGCGCCTTCGATTCGCGCAAGACTCTCCTCTCCGTACCCGGGCTCGGCCCCAAGACCTTCGAGCAGGCCGCCGGCTTCCTGCGCGTGCGCGAGGGCAAGCATCCACTCGACCGCACCGCCGTGCATCCAGAGCGCTACACGGTGGTCGAGCGCATGGCACAAGCGATGAACGTGCCGCTGGAAGAGCTGGTGGGCAACCACCAGCTGGTCTCCCGTCTCGACCTCTCGACCTTCGAGGATGCCGATCAAGGCCTCGGCAGCTACACCCTCCAGGACATTCGCGACGAGCTGGAGAAGCCGGGGCGCGATCCGCGACCGGAGTTCAAGGCCCCGGAGTGGCGCGCCGACGTGGTCAGCGTCGCTGATCTGCAGCCCGGCATGATCCTCGAAGGCCGCGTCTCCAACGTCACCAACTTCGGTGCCTTCGTGGACATCGGCGTCAAGCGCGACGGCCTGGTGCACCTGAGCGAGCTCTCCTCTTCTTGGGTCGACGACCCGCGCACGGTGGTCAAGGTCGGGCAGATCGTCAAGGTCAAGGTGCTGGAGGTCGACCGTCAGCGCGAGCGCATCGGCCTGTCGATCAAGGCCCTGCAAGGCGGCTCCTCCGCGCCCTCGGGGAACCGTCCCGAGGGCAGCCGCACCGCCGGTGGCCGCACGTCGCGACCGCCGGCAACACAGAAACCCGCCAGCGTCCAGGACTTGATGCGTAGATTCAACAAGCGTTGAGGTGTGTCGTCGACAGCGCACGCTCGGAGACGGTATCGTGACCCGCACGCGCAACCGCGACACACAGAAGTCGTCGCAAGAACACAAGGGGCAAGGGACACCGTGAAGCGAGCCGACAGCATCGAAATCGAAGGCGTCCTACTGCACCTGTCCTCGCCGGTCGAGGAGGTGCCGCCCTGGGTCGGTCAGAGCGAGGTGCTGCACCAGCTGCTGGCCGCCTGGTCCCGCATCGACGACGAAGATCTACCGCTCAACCCGCGACTGCTGGGCAAGCCCGGCGTCGGCAAAACCAGCTTGGCCTGCGCCGCCGCACACCAGCTCGGTCTCGACATCTACATCATGCAGGCGACCATGGACACGCGTCCCGAGGACTTGATCGTGGCGCCCGTCCTCGATCCCAGCGGTGGCATCCGCTACATGGCGTCGCCACTGGTGACCGCCATGACCTGCGGCGGCGTGCTGGTGCTCGACGAAGGCAACCGCATGAGCGAGAAGAGCTGGGCCAGCCTGGCACCTCTGCTCGATCATCGCCGCTACGTCGAGAGCGCGGTCGCCGGCGTCAAGATCCATGCTGACGCCGACTTCCGCTTCGTCACTACGATGAACGAGGACGCCTCGACCTACGAGGTGCCCGAGTACATCCACTCACGGCTGATGCCGCAGATCTACGTCGACTTCCCAGACGAAGACGACGAACGCACCATTCTCGAGACCCAGGTCCCCTTCGCCGATGGCGAGGTGGTGGCCTACGTCCTCTCCTTCCTGCGCGCCGCACACGAAGCCGACCTCAGCTACTCCGTCCGCGATGGCATCAACATCGTGCGCTACGCAATGAAAGTGCTGCACCGCCAGGAGGCAGAATCGGCCGTCGAGGCGGTGAGCATCGCGTTGCAGTTGGGAATCGGCGCCGAGGAGGCCGCTCAGTTCGAAATCCAGTAGTCCCCACGCTACGGGCCACCACCTTCCGCGCCGATGAACTGGCCCCGGAAGCCGTCCCCGGCATCCGCGTGCTGCCGGTGATCCACGAGCGTCTGGACCTCGCAGCCGTCACTCGCGCCCTGCTCGATGCTGTCCAGCCAGCAGCGGTGGCAGTCGAACTGCCGGTCACCCTCGCCGACGTCGTCCGCCGCGCCGTCAAACGCCTGCCGCGTCTTTCGCTGGTGCTCTCCGAGGAAGACGGCGAGGACGCTCTCGTCTGGCTGGTCTCGCCGGGAGACCCCTTGGTCGAAGCGCTGCGCTGGGCCACCGAACACGAACGCCCGACCGCCTTTATCGATCCCGACGTGCGCTATAGCGAGCGCCACGCCGACCCGGTGCCAGATCCGCACGCTCTCTGGACCCTCGGCCCGTCCGAGTACCTACGCATGCTCACCCAGGACGCCACTCTGCGTCCCGTCACCAACGCCGATCGCCTGCGCGAGGCCGGCATGGCCTACCACCTGCAGACGCTGCGCCGACGCCTCGACGAAGCCAAAGCCGAAGCCGAAGCGCCCGCGGGTCCCATCGTGGCGCTGGTGGGTGCCGCGCACGTCCAGCGCTTGCGCGCCGCGCTCGCAGGCCCCACCGCCACCCCGCTGGCGCGGCAGCACCGCCGGCACGTCGAGCTGCACCACGTGCACCCGCAGAGTCTCACCGCCCTGATGACCGACATGCCGCTCGGTCACGCCGCCTACGAACTGCTGCGCTCCGGCTCGCCGCCACCGGTCCCCGACCTCAGCGCCGCCGCCGCGCAGCCGGTTTCCTTGCATATCCACGGCCTACGCCTGATCAGCGGCGAACGTGACGACAGCGCACAGCGTCGCCGCCGCGCCGTGCCCGAG
The DNA here is from genome assembly GCA_965368975.1 of uncultured bacterium. Lineage (GTDB taxonomy): Bacteria > Acidobacteriota > Thermoanaerobaculia > Multivoradales > JAHZIX01 > CBDUPA01. Next base: position 179,815 of record CBDUPA010000009.1, read on the forward strand.
TACGCAGCCCACCACAGCGCCCGCACTCTGCAGGCCGCGGACAGTGCCGACGAAGCCCCCGTCTACGGCGTCGACCGCCAGCGGCTCGGCCTGGCCTTGTGGAACGTCGCCGCCAGCTCCTACCGTACCCAGACCCGCGAGGAGCTCGCGACCTGGCAGCGCCGGACCTACTTTGACTTCGCCCGCCGCTACGCGCGCGTCCAGGGCCTGTTGCTGCCCGGCCTCTACGAATGGGTCGTTGCCGGTCGCGGCGTCGCGGACGACAACCTGGCCTGGGAAGTCTTCGATGCCGCCCGTTGCTACCCCTGGCAAGCAGAAACCGCGGACGACCTCGGCACCGTGCGCATCGAAGACGACATGCTCAACCTGGGCAGCCGCAAGGTGCGCTTCCGGCGCCGCTTCTTCCGTGTCAAGCAACGCCCGATCGCTGTGCCGGTACGCCAGCGCCCGCAGACCGACGACCCCGCCGACTGGCTACAGGCCTTCGACGACCTCAACACCTGTTCCTACCCGCAAGAAGACCTGGTGATCGAGGACTACGCTCGTTTCCTGCAGCGCAAAGCCGTCGGGTTGCTGAGCGCCGAGAACGAGAAGAGCGAACCCTTCGCCACCAGCCTGCTCGACGGTATCGACTTGCGCGCCACACTGCGCAACGTCCAGGATCGTCGGATCTACGTTCGCCAGCTGGGTCGAGTGCCCGGCGCCGCCGGTTCCGTGATCCTGATCTTCGACGACGACCCCGACGGCGAGCGCTACCCCTACCTGATGACCTGGCACGGCGAGCACGAAGAAGAGTCGGACATGGCCTTCTACGCCACAGATCCGTACCAGCAGATCGTCGGCCCCGGCATCACGCGCGCGACCTACGGCGGTCTGATGATGACCTATCCCCCCGATCGCGTGTTCGACATCTGGACCGACCCTGAGTACGGCCGCGCGAACACCAAAGCCGAGGTACTCACGCTGGCCGCCATCGACTACAGCGAAGAGAAACTGGTCGTCCACGTCGCCGCCAAACCGCCGGCCGCCACCATGAAGCACTACGCCGCACAGCAGAACAAGCGCCTCCTGCACATCCCGCTGGCCTCGCTGTCCCCCGTCACACTCAAGCGCCTGCGCGTCGTGCACTTCCTGGCCGGCCACGACAAGCGCGACCTCGCAGGTGCGTACATCTGGTAGCGGCATCCAGGGCAAGCCGACAGACGAACTTCTTCGTATCTCCAATGAACGACCACGGAATACAACCAGACCTCCGGCCCGTTGGAATGCCTGCCATGCAATCTACCGCTCGTCGCCCAGCCCTCGTCGCCCTTCTCACCCTGCTGCTCCTGCCACTCGCCGTGGCAGCCCAGCCACCGGCAGAAACCGAGGACACCGGCCCAGAAACCGCTAGCCCGGAAGTGTTGGGCAACTCCGAAGGACTTCAAAGCGGTCTGCCTCCGCGCTTCCAGCGTTGGCTCGACGAGGTCGACCCGCTGATCCTGACCCCCGAGCGGCAAGTCTTCCTGTACTTGAAGACCGACTACCAGCGCGACGAATTCATCCGCCGCTTCTGGCAAGTGCGGGACCCCTACTTGCAGACCGCGCGCAACGAACTGAAGGAACGATGGGATCGGCGCGTCTCGGAGGCCAAAGCTGCTTTCGGCACCCTGCAAGATGATCGCGCCCGCATCTACCTGGTGCACGGTCGCCCCGCGGTCAACGTCCCCGTGCGCTGCACCACCACCCGCACGCCGGTCGAGATCTGGGTCTACCGTGGCAGCAATACTGTCAGTTTCGACTTCATCCTGCTCTTCGTGCGCCAGCGAGGTGACGGCCCCGCCCGGCTGTGGACCCCGGGTTCGATCTCGCTCGACTCGGTGATGAACCAGGCGCGCGCCTGCATCAACGGCAACCAGATGGTGCAAGCCATCTCGCTGATCCGCCAGAACCTGACCAACTACGAGCTGGCGATGCAACGGGTCCTGGCCAAGCCACGCCCCCGCAGCCGCGAATGGCTCGCCACCTTCGTGTCGTTGACCACCGACGTCCCACCCGGCGCGGCTCAGCTGCCGGCCCTGGCCGAGATCGACTTCCTCGGTCGTTACCAGAGCCGTACCGTCCTGCAGGGCATCCTGCGCGTCCCGGCGCAAGCCGCCGTGGTCGGAGACTTCGCTGGCTTCCGGTCCTATAACTTCCTGCTCACCGGGGAGGTGGTCAAAGACGGCAGCCTGCTGGAGAACTTCCGCTACAAGTTCGGCTTTCCAACCCGCGACCTCACCGACAACCCGCTAGCCAGCAGTCAGCTCGCCAGCCACCAGAACGCCAGCCCGCTGCCCGAGGATCTCGAAATCCCCCTCGCATTCCAGCGCTACCTACGGCCCGGTGACTACCAGCTGATCCTGCGCCTCGAAGACCTCAACGGCGGTACCTTCTTCCGCCGCGAACTCGACGTCAGCGTGCCGCAGATGGACACCGTCGCCGAGGTCGCCCGCCAGCGCGACGCCGAGAGCGAGCAACTGTTCGCCGAGGCCACCGACGCGATCGCCAGCGGCGAGACCTCCATCCGCATCCTGCCGCCCGGTCGAGAGCTGCTGGTCGGCTTCGAGCGCTTCAACACGCTCGCCGTCGGTGAGGACATCCGCAAGATCACCTTCTACCTCGACGACCAGCCGATTCTGACCAAGAACCGGCCGCCCTTCAACGTCGAGATCGACCTCGGCGACTTCCCGCAGTTGCGCGAGCTGCGCGCCGAAGCGCTGGACGAGGCAGGCAATGTCGTCGCCACCGACAGCCTGCTGATCAACTCCGGCGGCAACCGCTTCGGCGTCAAGCTCATCGAACCACACAAAGGCGGCAGCTATCGAGACAGCCTGCTCGCCAAGGTCGAGGTCGAAGTGCCTGAAGACCGGACGCTCGAACGCGTCGAGCTCTATCTCAACGAGACGCTCATGGCGACGCTGTACCAGGAGCCCTTCACGCAGCCGATCGCCTTACCGCCCGGCGAACCCGTCGCCTACGTGCGTGCCGTTGCCTATCTGCCAGACGGCAATTCCACGGAAGACCTGGTGTTCATCAACGCCCCGGCCTACCTAGACGAAGTCGACGTCCAGTTCGTCGAGCTGTTCACCACCGTGCTCGACGACGATGACCGCCCGGTAGCGGGCCTGAGCCGCAGCGACTTCACCATCTCCGAGGACGGTGTCGAGCAAACGATCCAGCGCTTCGAGAACGTCGAAGACCTGCCGATCCACGTCGGCGTCCTGCTCGACAGCTCGGGCTCCATGCGCCGCTCCCTGGTCCAGGCGCGCGAGGCTGCGCTCACCTTCTTCCGCAACATCCTGACACCAAAAGACCGCGCCGCCGTCATCACCTTCAACCGCGTCCCCACCCTGGCCGTCAAGCTGACCAACGATCTGACCCAGCTCGGCGGCGGCCTCGCCGGGCTGACCGCCGAGGGTGAGACCTCGCTCTATGACAGCGTCCTCTTCGGCCTCTACTACTTCACCGGCATCAAGGGGCAACGCGCGCTCTTACTGCTCTCGGACGGCCGCGACGAAGGAAGCCGCTTCACCTTCGACGACACCCTCGAGTACGCTCGCCGCGCCGGCGTCACCATCTACACCGTCGGCCTCGGACTGCGCGACGGCGATGCGCGCAGCAAGCTGATGCAGCTGGCCGAAGAAACCGGCGGCGGCAGCTACTTCATCACCGAGATCGAGCAGCTAGAAACGATCTACGCCCAAATCGAGAGTGAGCTGCGGTCGAAGTACTTCCTCGCCTACCAGAGCTCCAACAACGACCAGGACAGCGGCTTCCGCGCCATTGAGGTCGAAATGGAGGATCGGGACCTCGAGGCGAAGACGCTGAGCGGCTACTACCCGTAGATCGCCGAACTCGCGCGTGCCTTCTTACCGGACGTGGCGACCGGTGCTAGCATCCGAGTATGAGCTACCACGCCATCGTCCTGGGCCTCGGTGCCATGGGCAGCGCCGCCGCTTGCCAGCTGGCACGCCGAGGCAAGGCGGCGGGGCACAAGATTCTGGGCCTCGACCGCTTCCACCCACCCCACACCTTCGGCTCCTCGCACGGCGACACGCGCGTCATTCGCCAGGCCTATTTCGAGCATCCCGACTACCTGCCGCTGCTCAAGACCTGCTACGACCGCTGGCACCAGCTGGAGCACGACTGCGGCGAGACGCTCCTGCAACAAACGGGCGCGCTGATGATCGGGCCGGAGCAGTCGGAAGTCGTCGCCGGCAGCCTGCGCACGGCACGCGAGCACGACCTGCCGCACGAACTGCTCGACACCGCCGAGCTGCGCCGCCGCTATCCCGTACTCACGCCGCCCCCCGGCACCATGGCGCTGTACGAAGAGATCGCCGGTGCACTGGCACCCGAGCGCTGCGTCGCCGCACACCTGGAAGCCGCGGCGGAAGCCGGCGCGGAGCTGCACTTCGGCGAGCGCGTCGAGAGCTGGACAGCCGATCCGGGTGGTGACGGCGTTACCGTACGCACCTCCGCCGGCACCTACCACGCCGAGCACTTGGTTCTGGCCGCCGGAGCCTGGATGCCGAGCTTGCTCTCTCCGTCTGCATCCGCCGCAGCGTCGAAACTACGAGCTGACCGCAAGGTCTTGATGTGGCTCGAACCTGAGGGCGGCGAGCCCGGCTTCCTGCCGCACGAGTTCCCGATCTGGGTGTGGGAACCGGAAGGGGAGTACGCCTTCTACGGCTTCCCAGCGCTCGATGGCCGCGGCGGCGGCGTCAAGGCCGGCCTCCACACCAACCGCGACTTCTGCCTCGCTGACGAACTCGATCGTGACGTCCACGGCGAGGACGCCGACGCTCTGTACAAGCTGTTACGGCAGTTCATCCCACGCCTCGAAGGCGAGATCCTGCACAGCACGGTGTGTATGTACACCCATACCCCGGATGACCACTTCCTGCTCGGCCCCCACCCGGATCACTCGCAAGTCACGGTGGCGGGCGGTTTCTCTGGACACGGCTTCAAGTTCTCGGTACTGGTCGGCGAGATCGTCGCGGACCTGGTGCTCGAGGGGAAGACGACGCATCCGATCGGGTTGTTCGCGCCGGGTCGCTTCCGCTAGACCTCGGACTCTTGGAGGCCAGAACCTCGGGCCTGCCGGCAGGGAGCCTGCATGGTAGCGTACGCTGGCACCTCGCCCCCACGAGGAAACGAGAGGCACGATAGAAGGAGGTACGCACCATGGCGAAGACGTTGTTGCTCGGGTTGACTCTGCTGCTCGCATCGCATGCACAAAGCCACGTCCAAGAGACCGTCGATCCCGCGACAGACCCGCCGCAACCAGCAGCCGTTTCCGCCACCGCCCCCTCCGAGGGTAGCCCTCCTCCCGTGGCAACCTTGCAAGCCACCTCTCGCGAGGGCCTCGAATGGCTCCAGCCCACCGTCGGTACCTGGCAAATGCAAGCTCGCTTCACGCCGGACGACGGCACCACCTGGCACCAAGTCACCACCGACGCCACCGTCACCACCCTACTTGGCGGTAGATTCCTGCACGAGGCGTTCTACCTCCAGTTTCCCAACGGCCAGCGTATGCACATCGAGTGCACGCGTTCCTACGACAACTTCCAGAAGCTCTACCGCGCCGTGTGCCTGGACGACGCCATGGCACTCATGGACGTTTACGAAGGCACCTGGCACGAGCAGAAGCTCGTCCTCTCCAACGTCGGGCCCAACACGTTCTTCCTCACCGGTCCGCAGGGTGCCATCAAGGTCAACTCGCGGCAGATCCTCCACAGCTTCACACAGGACGGCTTCCAGGTAGACTGGGAAGCAACGGCGGATGGCGGCAAGACTTGGTCCCCCGCCGGTTTCTTCACATACTCTCACCATAAACCGGAAGGCCTTGGCCAGAAGCCGGAAGATGAGATCCCACCCCAATGAAAAATCATCGGTACTACTACAAGCACATCGGAAATCTGCGCGAGCGTCTCAACACCTACGTGCCGCGCGACGAGCTGCGCGAGCTGCACAAGATCCGTCCCGCGCGTCACTTCTTCGTCCTCGCCCGCCTCTTCCTGTGGGTCGGCCTGTGCGGCTGGGCGCTGTGGCAGGACGCCTACCCCTGGCTGTGGATCCCGGCAGCGGCGATCCAGGGCTTCAACATCTTGGGCTTCATCATCCTGCTGCACGACCAGGTTCACGAGGTGATCTTCCAGAAGCCGAGACCGCGCTTGATGCGCTTCCTGGGCCTGCTCTACGCTCTCCCGAGCGCCATCTCCGCCACCCAATTCCGCATCTGGCACCTCGACCACCACAACGAGCTCGGCTCCGAAGAGGACGACCCCAAGCGGGCGTACCTCTCGCCCAAGCGCAACGCGCGCTGGTACAAGATGCTGTACTTCACGCCCTACCTCTTCTGGCTCTACGCCCGCGCCGCAGCGGTGGAGGCCAAGACCTACTCTGCCGAAGAACAGAGCACCATCCGCCGGGAGCGCTATGCCAACATCGCGATCCACGGTCTGATCGTCGCGGCACTGCTGTACTTCGGTGGCCCGTGGATCCTGCTGCGCGTCTATGTCGTCCCCGTCTTCTTCGTCTTCCCCATAGCCTTCGTGCTCAACCGCCTGGGCCAGCACTACGACATTGACCCCAAGGACCCTGCCAAGTGGTCCACACTGGTCAACGGCAACCCGGCCTGGCGCTGGTTGATGGTGTCGTCGAACTTCCACATCGAGCACCACTACTACCAGCGCGTGCCGTTCTACAACCTGAAGCGGCTCAACGGCCTGTTGCAGCCCTTCTTCTCCGAGATCGGGCACCGCAACCGCACCTACCGGGAGCTGCTCTGGGGTTGGCTGGTGAAGAACCGGCAGCCGCATACGAATTGGGACCTGCTCGGGGAGTAGGGCAGCCGCGATCGTGATCCAGCTCGCGTTTGATCGCGGCACGCTGAAGCTGCATGCCTCAACGCCCGTCGACCTCGACTCGCCACCCGACTCGCCACCGCTGCCCACCGGCGCGACACTTCCCGGCTGCCGCTTCGACAAGCGCACCAAGTGCTGGCGCGCACCGGCGCACGCGTATCGCCAGATCATCCTCACCCTGCGCGGCGCCGAGGTCGAGTACCTGGACGACGCCCGTGCCTACGACAAACTCGACTTCGAACGCCAGCTGATCCGCAAGCCGTTCCCGCACCAGCAGGAGGCGGTCGAGGCGTGGTGGACGGGCTCCCCGGCCGCCGGTGACACGGTGGCCGAGCGGCGGGGCAAGGGAGTCGTGGTATTGCCGACGGGCGCGGGCAAGACGTTCTTGGCCCACTTGGCAATGGAGAAGGCCGGCTGCAGTACGCTGGTGATCACACCAACGCTGGACCTGATGCAGCAGTGGTACAGCGGCCTGCTCGACGGCTTCGACATCGACGTGGGGCTGATCGGCGGCGGCTACTACGAGCCGAAGGCGGTCACGGTGACAACCTACGATTCGGCCTACATCCACATGGAGCGCCTCGGGAACCGCTACGGCCTGCTGGTGTTCGACGAGTGCCACCACCTGCCGGGACCATCCTACGCTAGTGCCGCCGAGTGCTCCCTGGCGCCCTTTCGGCTCGGCCTCACCGCGACGCCGGAGCGCGAGGACGGGGAAGAGCGCCAGTACGAGTGGCTGATCGGGCCGACGGTCTATCGACGCGAGATCCGGGAGCTGGCAGGCAGCTATCTGGCGGACTACGAGACGATCCAAGTGCCGGTGCGCCTGTCTGACGAAGAGCGGCGCGAGTACGAGGAGACGCGGGCGGTGTATCTGGCCTTCGTACAGCGCCAAGGGTTACAACTCGGTTCGCCGCAAGGCTGGCGCATGTTTCTCATGGCGACTTCGCGCTCGCGCCAGGGGCGCGAGGCGTTTCTCGCCTATCAGACGCAGAAGCGGATCGCGCAGGCATCCGAAGGCAAACTACGCAAGCTCGAACAGCTGATGGCGCGCCACCGGCACGATCGGGTGCTGATCTTCACCCACGACAACGCCACGGTGTACCGCATCTCGCGGCAATACCTGGTCCCAGCGATCACGCACCAGACCAAGGTGAAAGAGCGGCACGACCTGCTGCGCGGCTTCAACGACGGCGAGTTCCCCTTCCTGGTGACGTCGAAGGTGCTCAACGAAGGCGTCGACGTGCCTGCGGCCAACGTCGGGATCGTGCTTTCGGGCAGCGGCAGCGTGCGCGAGCACGTGCAACGGCTGGGGCGCATCCTGCGCAAGGCCGAGGACAAACAGGCGGTGCTGTACGAGGTGGTGTCGGAAGATACGGCCGAGCGTTACGTCAGCCAGCGGCGCAGGAGGCACGGTGCTTACCAGTGACCTGATCCGCGCGCGGCTCTACCAAGGCGTCATCAAGCCGAGCTACGTCAAGGAAGACGAGGATCTCCTGCGTCTGGCCGAGACGCTGATCGACATCTTCCAGCGGCATGTCGGCCGAGCGCGCCACGAGCTGGATGCGGAGCTCAAAGAGCAGATCGGCTCGGGTACCGAGTTTCTGCTCCATCGCGGGCTGGCCAAGTTGCTCTACGACCGCTGCGAGCTGGACACCCACGCCAGTGTCGAGCCGGACGTGCTGCGCCAGGTTGCGTTCGAGACAGCCGCGCGCGCCTGGCGAGCGCCGCTGCCAGCCGCGGTAGGAGACGCCGCGGACTCCCTGCCCAGCCGCGCCTTCCACTTCGACCGCGCGGCGGTGATCGACGAAGTGGTGCGGTCTCACGAGTTCGACGACGACGACGAGGACGGACCGGTCCGGTTGGATGCCGGGCGCTTCGAGCACAACCTCTACGCCGACCTCAAGGACCAGCAGGTCTTGCAGCGCGTCGAACCATGTTCGCCGGAATGGCTCCTGCGGCGCTACAACACGGCGCTCGCACAGGCGGTGCTGCTGCGCGCGGTCGAACTCGAAATCGACATTCGCGGCCAGGAACCACAGCAATACCGGGCGCTGTGGCGCAAGATCAAGTTCTTCCAGCTACTCTACCGTGTCAAGGGTGATGCCGACTCCGGCTACCAGCTGCGCCTCGACGGGCCGCTCTCGCTCTTCCAATCGAGCCAGCGCTACGGGCTCCAGATGGCGTCGTTCCTGCCGACGTTGTTGCACTTCCGCGGCTGGACGTTGGAGGCCAGCGTGCGCTGGGGCAAGCGACGGCGGGCGACCTTCCAGCTCGATGATCGCAGCGGCCTGACGCCGCACACCCGGCTCACCGGCCAGTGGCAACCAGAGGAGCTGCGGGCGTTCCCGGGGCAGTTCCGCAAGCTCGAGTCAGATTGGCGGGTGTCGGAGGACGGTGAGTTGATCGACCTGGGTGGGGAAGGAGTGCTGGTGCCGGACTTCGTGTTCGAGCATCCGCTCACGGGCACGCGCGTCGCCTTCGAGCTCTTCGGCTTCTGGAACCGCGGCGCCGTCAAGGGGCGGCTACGACAGCTGCGCAAACATGGTCCCGAGAATCTCCTGCTCGGGCTGTCGAAGGCGCTGGCGGCCGGCGAGGAGGTCGAAGAACTGGAAGCGATGGGGACGGAGGTCTATGTCTTCCGCTCCACCCCCATCGCGCGCCGAGTTCTCAAGCGTTTGCGAGCCTTTCTCTAGGCATGGCTCTAGGCCCGGCTCTAATCGTCCGCGTAGGTGATCTCCAGCATCCGAATGCGGCGCAAGGACAGCCAGGCCGCCAGGGCGATCATCACGAGCAGACCCGGCACGGCCAGCCACGCCGGGGTTGGCTTGACCAGAATCTCGAACATCTGGCCTCCGGTGCGCACCGGCACCAGGGACATCAGGTAGTGGATGATGCTGATCTTCTTCAGTGCGACCGGCAACAGCGGGTTGATGAGCTCCCACACGGCGAGCGCCACTGGCGGCCAGACGGGGTTGCGGAAGTAAAGCCCGAAGAGCATGAAGAGCGCTCCGTAGCCGGCACAACCCAGCACTGTGACACCGAGATACGCCAGGTAGTGCCCGACCACGGTGCTCGCTTCAGGGGTTCCCGGTAGGCCGGCCATCACCAGCCCGTAGGTGCACGTCATCGACAGGCCGAGGACGACCACGGAGCTGGCCAGGCCGGCCAGGAACTTGGACGAGACCAGGATCTCGCGCCGCACCGGGCACAGGAAGTAATAGTGCAGACTGCGGTCCATCAGGTCGCCACGGAACAGCTGCATGAAGAGAAACAGGCAGCTGAGGAAGATGGCGGTGATGAAGTAGGAGCTGAAGAGAACACCGAAGAACATCGTCGGGTTACCCCGATCCCCGGAGGTGATGTTGAGCACCACCAACATGGCGATCAGCAAGCCGACCGGCAGGAGCGCCAGGATGTACATCGGCAGAGCTCGCAAGCTGAGAATGTTCTTGCGGATCTCTAGCCGCAGGATGCCGAGAACCTGATTGCGGTAGAGCTGCCGGGGCTCGCTCGGCAGCTCGTGCGCCGGCTCGAGGGAGGTCAAGGAAGGTGCAGTCGTCGTGGTCATGGCTTCAGACCTCCGGCTCGGGCTGGATCAGCTCATCGCCGCTGATCAGATAACGGTACACCGCCTGCACATCATCGTCCGCGGGTGCGACGGTCTCGACGTGGAGTTCCATGTCGGTCACCAGTTGATTGAAATCTAGGAAGAAGCGGTCGGCGTCGCGCGTCTGCACCAACAGGCCTCGACGATCCTCGTGCAGCTCTACCGACACCGTCGCCGGCAGTGCAAACAGCCTTGCTGCCAGCGTCGGCGCCTGGTCGCAGCGCAGCAGCACCTGCATCGGGTGCTCCTTCATCTCGTCGCGGACACCGTGGATGTTGCCCTCGGCGACCACGTAGCCACTGTTGAGCAGCACCACACGGTCGGAGATCATGTCGACTTCGTGCAAGATGTGGCTCGAGATGATCAGGTGCCGCCCCTCGTCACGCAGCTCTTTGAACAGCGCGATGATCTCGGCACGCGCCATCGGATCGAGTCCGTTGAGCGGCTCATCGAGCACCAGCACGTTCGGCTCGTGGCACATCGCTTGCGCCAGCTTGATGCGCTGACGCATGCCCTTGCTGAAGCCAGCCACCTTGCGGTGCGCCGCCTCGGCGAGGTTGACGCGCTCGATGGAGCGCCAGGCCAGACCGTCGGCCACCGCATGGTCGTAGCCGTGGACACGCAGATAGGCGTAGAGGAAGCCGTGGCCAGTGAGATCCGGGAAGGAGTCGTACTGACTACAGAAACCGACGCGCCGAAACATGTCTTGCGGCTCCGTGGGGTCAGTACTCAGAACCGTCACGGTTCCTTGTGTCGGCCGCAGCAAGCCGGTCATCAGGTTCATCAGCGTGCTCTTGCCAGACCCATTGGGCCCGACCAGAGAGATGATCCCGGGTTCGAGCGTCAGGCTGACGCGATTGACCCCCAAAACCTCGCCGTAGAAACGGGAGACATCCTCGAAGACGATGCAACAGGACGGGTCGACTCCCGGAGCCGGGTCTTGGCTCGCGTTCGACTCGACGACGATGCGGTCAGCACCGACCTGCTCGGCGGGAAGCTCGGCAAGCGGCTGTGCCGGTTGCGCGGGATGTTGTTGGTTCTGCGGGTCCATCACACCACCTCGTAGGCCCGCACTTTGCGGGAAAGTAGGAAGACGCAGAAAGCGCACACCAGAACGATCATGAACAGCGCCGCGCCAAGCGGCACGCTCTGCGCATCCACGGGTTGCCGGAAGAGGGCGGCCCACAGGCGCTCGTTGATCGCGAACAAGTCGACCAGGCTGCCCCACTCGCGTCCTCCCGACGGAATGAACAGGGCGTTGACCAGCGCACCGATGGCGGCGGAGCCGAAGAAGACGCCGAACATCGACAGCCGGGCAATCGCCTTCCACTTCACCCACACCGACATCGCCAGACCGATCAGGCCGAGCTGCAGGATCCACAGCACCGTCGACCCCAGGATGGCCGGGATCAGCCACAGGTGCTCGCTCGCCCAGCCGCCGGAGTGCATGACCGCCTGCAGCTCCCACAGGCTCAGCAGCGGCATCCAGGTGATGGCGGACAGCAGCAAGCCAGCAACGCAGAGCTTGGCCGCCACGTATTCGCCGCGGGTGAATGGCCGACTGAGGTAGAGCGGCAGAGCATTGTTGCGCAGGTCCGGGGCCACCAACGAGGGTCCCAGGAAGATGGCCATGAAGAAGGCGAAGACCATCTGCACGTTGCTGAAGTTGTAGAAGAAGCTCGGGCCTGCCGTCAGGACGTCGGCCACATCCCCCAGCGCCTCCATCAGCTGCAGCACCGTCGCATTGTTGCTGACGTAGATGCCCGTCGAGGCGACCAAGATCGGCAACAGCGACACGATCATGAAGATCAGGAAGCCGCGGGACTTCAGGATCGACTCCAAGTTGTAGCGGGGGATCACCAGGAAGCGCCGCAGGTTGCTGGTGAGCTCACCGCTATAGCGCTGATAGGAATGCTCATAGACCGCCATGGTTCACCTCCTCCTGGGCACTACCCGCCGAACTGTTGCCTTCCATCGCTTTGAGGAAGATGTCTTCCAGCGAGTCGCGCTTCGCGCTCATGCGGCGCAGCTGTACTTGCTGTTCGCTGGCGATGCGGTAGAGGTCGGCGACACTGACGTCGTCCTGTAGGACCATCTTGAAGCGCCGCCGGCTGTGCACCGCGCACTCGATCCCCAACTTCTGTACCGCTTCCAGGAATGGCTTGTCGTCGCCGCGGATCTCGACGTCGAGGAAGGCTCGGTTGGTCCGCCTTTCGTGTTCCAGGTTGCAGTACGCCGCGATCTCACCGTCCTTGAGAATCAGTACCTCGTCACAGCACTCTTCGACGTCGCGCAGCAAGTGCGACGAGAAAATGATGTGCGTGTCGCCGCTGTCGCGGATCTCGCGGATCAGCTTGAGCATGCGCGCCCGGTGTGGTGGATCGAGACCATTGGTCGGCTCGTCCAGGAACAGCAGGCGCGGACCGTGGACGATCGCTTGGGCCAGCTTGACCAGCTGCTTCATGCCCAGCGAGTAGCCTTGCAGCTTGCGGTAGCGGGCCTCGCCAAGTCCGACGTAGAACATCGCTTCGTGTGCACGCTCCAGCGCCGCTCCGGGCGGTAGGCCACTGAGTTCGGCCATCAAGCGCACGAAGTGGACGCCGGTCAACTCAGCGATGAACGCGTCACGCTCGGGCATGTAGCCCAGCTGGGCCCGCACGGCCTTGATTTCACGCTCGACATCGTGGCCGAAGATGCGGCCGGAGCCGGCGGCCGGCGGATAGAAGCCGAGCAGAGTATGGAGTAGCGTCGTCTTGCCAGCACCGTTGGGGCCGAGCAGGCCGATGGCGCGGCCCGAAAAGGTGCCCGTGAGGCCGCGCAGCACTTCGTGACTGCCGAAGCGCACGCGTAGCTGGTCGAGCTCGATGACGGCCCGGCGGTCCGCCGCCGCGGCGGCAGGAACGTGGGTTGCGGGGATTGCGGTCATAGGGGGACTCCGAAAAACGCGATACGCCCCGGAACACGGCTCTACTACAGGTCTGTACTACAGAGCGCGCTCCGGGGCGCCGCGGGGTTCAGGACACTCTGAACGTCAGGTCGACGAGGCCGGCACCATCGGTGCCGGAGGTTCGAAAGACTCGAACCCTTGGTCCATCGCTCGCCCGATGTCCAGCAGTTCCTCGAGTTTCTGTGTACTCGAGAGGCCGATGAGGGCGCCGAACAGATCGGCGTCGCTCGTGGCCACGAAGGTAATGCGGTCCTGCTCTCCGTAGACGCAGGCCAGGTTGGCGGGAATCTCGTTCGCCAGATCGCTGAAGCGCTGCTGTTGCTCGGGCGTCAACTGCTCCGAACCCAGCCTGGACATCAGGCTGCCCACCAGGTCTCCCAAGCGGTTGTAGGCCAGGGCGGAGAAGTTGGCGTGGCCGTCGGACGGCAGCAGAGCCTGCAGATCCTTGGACGTGAGGAAGGTATTGCCGGCGTCTCGATCCCGGATGGCGTCCGCGAGCAGAGCCGGGCTGGGACCCATCAGCATGTAACCGTCGACGAACACGTAATGCACGGCGAAGCCGGCGAGGCCCAGGCGATAGGCCGGACGTCCGGCAACCTCACCAGGCACCAGCTCCAGGCTCCAGCCTTCGACCTGATCACTGATCTGATCGACCAGCCAGGTGATGGTGTTCTGCAGGCGGGCCGCGTCGTAGACCTCGGCCACCAGCTTCCAGCTCGGCGTCGGCACCAGGGGGCCATCGAGCGCGAAGGCGAACTCACCTCCGAGCGGTGCGGCAAAGTCCTCGATCACGCTGATGCCGTGCTCGTTCTCGAACTTCTGCAGCTCTAGTGTGAACTCCTCACCGGCGATCTGTTCGAGCATCGTGATCAGCTCGCGCGCCATCACCTCCGGGTCCTTGACCAGCGAGGCGTTGACCATGCGGGCGTCCGGTGAGATGAAGTCGAGAGACGCCATCGGTGCCGGCGCAGCCAGCCAGGCCGCGACGCCGCGGCGCGGACCGTTGAAGCTGAGGTCGGCGCGGTAGTGGCTCAAGCCCTCGTCGTCGCGGTCGCGCTCGAGCAGCAAGTAGCGCGCATCCAGCAGACCGGTGACGTGCAGAGCTGTCGCGTCTTCGCCCGCTTCCCGCGCCACGTTCTCCAGGATGAGCCCCATGTCGACACCCAGCAGCCAGTCGACGCCGTCGGCGTAGTTCGCCTGCAGGCGCTCGTAGAAGGCGCTGCCGGCGAAGGAGAAGGTGGTCCCCCCACGCACCTGCGCCAGCTGCTGCAGGCTGCTACCCATCGGCGAAGCGGCCAGCACGCCGTCGGACACCCAGATGTAGAGACCGTCGGCCTCCTCGTTGGCCGGGATCTGCGCCGGATCGTCGATCAGCCACAGGTGCTGCTCGCCCTGCGCTTGTAGATCGTCGAGCTGAGCTTCGAGGAAGGCCCGCAGGCCAGCTTCGTCCTGCGTCGTCGCCAGGATCAGCACGTCGACATCGCCGTCCTGCGGGTCGAGTCCCTGATCTCCACCGCCGAAGCCTGGACGCAAGGCCACGCTGAGCACGAATTCCTCACCCAGGTACTCGCCGAAGGCAGAGAGGTTGTCCAGCGCCTCGGTGACCTCGGGGTCGGACAGCTCGGGACCCAACTTCTCCTGCCACCACTGACGAAGCACGGGGCTGGCGTCCAGCCGTTCCTCAATCACGCGGCGAACGTCCGCCATCGTGGAACTGAGGTTTGGGCCTGCGGCGTAGACCGTGGTGTTGGGCAGCGCGAGGTCAATCAGCTCGCTCTGATAACGCAGGCTGGAAGAGCCGACGACTTCGGCAATGTCCTTACGCAGGATATTCAACTCTTCCATGACGTCCAGGTACTCGTCGACGTTGCGGCTCCAGGCGATCTCCTCGTGGACCGGCACCGCGCCGAGGCTGGCGTGCGTGGACACCTGCTCACCCGGTTGCAGCAGCGCTTCCTGGCGGCCGTAGTCGACCTGTACCGCACCTTCGACGACCGCCACGCGCGATCCCTTGGTGCCGTGGTTGACACTGAAAATCGTTCCCTTGACCGCGACTTCGCAGTCGTCCGTGCGCACGAACAGGTTGCCGCTGCCCTGGTCCGCGGCCTCGACGATGATCTGACCGCGTGCCAGGTGAATGGTGGTTCCCCGCAGTCGACGTTCGACCCGCAGCTCGGCGCGGTCACTCATTTCGACTTGTGAGCCGTCCGCCAGGCGCAACACGGCGCCGGCGTCGCGGCCGGTGCGCACCGTGTCGCCGTAGGCGACGTCCTGTCCACTCTCGAGTGGCAGGTAGCCTTCGGCCGCAACCTGGAACAGGTTGCCGTCGGCCGTCTCGATGCCAGCGCTCTGGCCCCAGGACAGCGGCACCACCTGGAGCGCCATCCACAGCGCCACGCCGGCACCCAGCACCAGCGCTGCCGCCATCGCCCAGCGCACCATCGGCGCCGGTCCGCGGCGGACCTGCCGTGCCTCCTGCAGCGCCGCCGCGCGCTCGTCTCGGCCTTCGCGGGCTGCCTTGAGCGCCTTGCGACAGGGGATACAGCTGCGGCAGTGGTCCTCGACCAACAGCCGGCGAGCCGGGCTCAGCGAGCCGGCCAGCAAGGCTGGAATCTCGGCTTGAAAGTCCTTGCACGAGCGCAGCATCGGTTCCGCCGTGCCCGTCGTTTCCAGGGCGTCGGCAGCCGCCGCCAGACCCAGTTGCGCCCGCACCCGCCCGGCGGCTGCGTGGACCGCGGCCTCCGGCAGGGTCTCGGCACGCAGCTGCTCGACGGCTTCGTCGAGGCGCGCGTCCAGTTGCTTTTCGTTGGGGTTCATGACCTCTCTCCTACGTAGGTAGCAAGCTCCTTGCGAAGCTGACTGCGGGTTCTGTGCAATGTCACGCCGATCGCGGTCTGGGAGGTGCCGAGCAGGGCAGCGATCTCCTTGTTGGAGAAGCCCTCGATGTAGCGCAGAGTGAAGACCTCCGCGGCTCGTTCGCTGACGTTGGCCAGGCCGTGGCGCAGCTGCTCGCGGATCTCTCCACGACCTTGGCGCTGATCCGGTCCCGGGCTAGGGTCTTTGCTGGTGTCCTCGACCCGACCTTCTAGCGGAACCACACGGGCCCGCTTGCGGCGGCGTAACAAATCCAGCGCCGCATTGACGGCGGCGCGGTAAAGATAAGGACCGAGCGTCTCCGGCGGACCCGGCGGATCTTGCCGGCGCAGCAGGCGCAGGAAGATCGTCTGCAGCACGTCCTCCGCATCACTCTGACTGCCGGTAACGCGGTAGGCGGCGTGCAGGACACGCTCGTGGTGCTCGTCGAAGATTCGCTCCATTACTGGGCTGTCCACTCTCGGATCCTCCAAGTTGGGGATGGCCGGTGTTCTGGCTTCCGGTATGGGCGATGAGCTCGGTTGATAGCTGGCGGCGGCGTGCAAGGCGTCCTCCTTCCAATGTCCTCACTCCTTACAACGCCCTACCCGGAGAAGTATTAACAAGCCGCTCGATTCGACTGACCGCCGGAATGGAACTGCTGTCGGCACCGGCTGTTGATAAGCTAGGTTTGGCTCTAGCTTCGTTGCGGTCCCCGCAGCCGTCGACCCGGAACAGTTGAGACTCCGCGTATACCTGACTCGTTCGTCCGCCGTCGATTGTACCCCTGCCGGGGCCGATCTACCGCTTCCTTCATTCTCGGGAGAAACAGATGGCAGAGAAGAAAAGCTCGAAGGGTTGTCTCTACGTGGCGCTGGGTTGCTTCGGCCTCGTCGTCCTGGTTGGTATTGGCATCGCGGCCCTTGTTTGGTGGGGCGCGCAGAAGGCCGCAGAGATTGAGGAGCAGATCAAAGATCCTGTGGCCCGCGAGGCCAAGGTGAAAGAGATGCTCGGCACTCAAACGCTGCCGGAAGGGTATTACGCCGGCTTCGCCATGCGCATTCCCTTCGCTATGGACATGGTGATCCTGTCCGACAAGCCACCCCAGGTGGACGCGAACGGCGAACTCGAGCAAGGCGCTGAACCCGACTTCGACAACCAGGCCTTCATGTACTTCCGCATGTTGCAGGTCGTCAGTTTCTTCAGCAACGAAGAAGACACCCAGAAGTTGCGTGACTTCTTCCAAGGTACAACCACGGATCCCCGGGCCCTGCGCGACAACGGCATCAACGTCGACATGGAGCTGGGCGCCCAGATCGCAACGGGGAATGTGCTGCTCGAGAACCAGCGCGTGCTCTACAACGCCTTCCGCGGCAGACTGGACGACCACAATACCGAGAAGCCCGGCCTGGTGACGCTGATGATGATCGAGTGCGACGGCGAAAAAAGCACGCGCATGGCGTTCTGGACCACGGCCGATCCCTACGCGGATGTGCCGTTGGAGGAGGCCGACTACAGCGGCACCGCGGCCAGTGACAGCGGCGTGCAGAACTTCATGGGCCATTTCCGGCTCTGCCAGTAACCAGCAAACCCAATCGCCAGCAAACCCAGTCGCCAGCAAACCAGTAGCCGGGAGCCATCATCATGGGCAAGAAAGTCGTGCTCGCCTATAGCGGCGGGCTAGATACCGCGTGCATTCTCAAGTGGCTGCAGCTCCAGGGCCATGACGTCGTGGCTTACTGCGCGGACGTCGGGCAGGTGGACGATTTCGCGGCGCTCGCTGAGCGCGCACGCGCCGCCGGTGCCGTCGACGTCTTCGTCGAAGACCTGCGGCGCGAGTTCATCACCGACTACGTCTTTCCGGCGGTCGCCGGTAACGCGGTGTACGAGAACCGCTATCTCCTAGGCACCGCGCTGGCACGTCCGCCGATCGCCCGCCGGCAGGTAGAAATCGCCCGCCGCACGGGAGCGCATGCCGTCGCCCACGGAGCCACCGGCAAGGGTAACGACCAAGTGCGCTTCGAGCTGGCATTCGCCGCCTTGGCACCACGCATGGAGGTCATTTCACCCTGGAAGGACCGCGACTTCCTGCAGCGATTCCAGGGGCGCCCCGACCTGCTCCGCTTCGTGGCGGAGCACGGTATCGAGGTCGAGGCGAGCGTCGAGAAGCCGTACAGCACAGACGAGAACCTAATGCACCGCAGCTACGAGGCCGGTATTTTGGAAGATCCGGCGACGGCGCCGTCCGAGGACATCTTCAAGCTCACCCGCTCGCCCAAGCTGGCGCCGGACGAGCCGGCGCGCATCGCCATACGCTTCGAGAACGCGATACCTCAGAGCGTTACCCACCTCGAAGGCACCTATCTGGAGCCGGGAACGACCCTGGAAGACCCCCTCGAGCTCTTCCTCGATCTCAACCGCCTGGCCGGGCTGCACGGTATCGGTCGCATCGACCTGGTCGAGAACCGCTTCGTGGGTATCAAGTCGCGCGGCGTCTACGAGACCCCGGGCGGGACCGTGCTGCACCACGCCCTGCGCGACCTCGAAGGTATCGCCATGGACCGCGAAGTGCTGCGCTTGCGGGACAGTCTGTCGCCCAAGTTTGCCCAGTTGATCTACAACGGCTTCTGGTTCAGCCCGGAGATGGACTTCATCCGAGCCGCCTTCGCCCAGGCACATGCCTTGGTCGACGGCGAGGTCCACTTGGAGCTCTACAAAGGCAATCTGACCGTACTCGGGCGCGAGTCGCCGAGTTCGCTCTACGACCAGGCACTCGCCTCCATGGACGTCGAAGGCGGCTACGACCAGACCGACGCGCTCGGCTTCATCCGCATCAACGCCCTGCGCCTGCGAGCACACCGGGTCATCCTGCGCGGCGCAGCAAACAGTCCGTCGACCAGCGACCCATCGACAGGTGACCTGCCAGCACCCCGCCAGAAAGACCCGGCATGAGTCGACTGTGGGACCGGGGCAGCCATCTCGACGCCCGCATCGCCCGCTTCACCGTCGGCCGTGACCCGGAGCTCGATCAGCGCCTGCTCGCCTACGATGCCCTCGGTAGCGCCGCGCATGGCACCATGTTGGCCGAGATCGGCATTCTCGACGCGGCCGATCTCCCTGCCCTGGTGCGGGAACTAACCCTCGCCGCGGCGGACGCCCGTGCCGGGCGGCTGGTGATCGAAAACGCCGACGAAGACGGCCACACGGCGCTCGAAAAACGTCTGACCGAGCGGCTGGGCGACGTCGGCCGGCGCATCCACACGGGTCGCAGCCGCAACGATCAAGTGATCGCCACGCTGCGGCTATGGGGGCGCGAAGCGGTGCTCGAACTGCTGCAGACGCTGCTCGACGCGGCCGACCTGCTGCTCGACTTGGCCCAAGAGCACCGCGAGACGTCGATTCCCGGGTACACCCACACCCGCCAGGCCATGCCGTCGACCCTCGGGCTGCTATTCGCCGCCCACGCCGAGAACCTGCTCGACGACGTACCCTGGCTGCGCACGGCCTTCGGCCACCTCGACCGCTCGCCGCTGGGCAGTGCTTCCGGCTACGGCGTGGCGCTGCCGCTCGACCGGCCGCGAGTCGCCGAGTTGCTTGGATTCAGCGGCGGTTGTCAGGTCAACACGCTGGCCGTACAGAACGACCGGGGCAAGACGGAAGCACTGGTACTCGCCGCCGCTGCGGCTGCCGCCAGTGACGCAGGCCGGCTGGCCGCCGACCTGATCTGGTTCTCGAGCGAGGAGCTCGGCTTCGTGCGGCTGGATGACGCGGTGACTACCGGCTCCAGCATCATGCCGCAGAAGCGCAATCCGGACGTCCTGGAACTGATCCGCGCTGGTGCCGCACGCGTGCGCAGCCGGCAGGCAGAGATCGGTGCCGTCTACGGTCCGCTGCCCGCCGGCTATCACCGCGACCTGCAGCTGACCAAGGAACCGTTCCTGGAGGGCATGCAAACTGCCAGCGACATCCTCGCCGTGCTGCAACCGGCGCTCGGCGGTCTGCGTGTCGACGCCGAGCGCTGTCGCGCCGCTCTGGTGCCGGCGATCGGTGCCACCGACGCCGTGTACCAGCGGGTGGCGGCCGGAGAACCCTTCCGCGAGGTCTACCGAGAGGTGGCGGCGAACCCGGAAGCCGCGGTCGCGGGAGATGTCTCCCTGGCGTGGCGTGCGCGCACCCATCTCGGTGCCCCCGGAGCGCTGGCCTTGGATGCGGCCCGTGCGAACGCCGCCGCGGCGCGTACCTGGGTCGACGCCGAGACTTCGCGCCTGCGGGCCGTCTGGCAACATCTGCTGCCCCAGCTTTCGACTGCCTGAGCGGTGCGGCGGAGCTGCTTGAGACTACTCGCGATCGTCGTCGTCGAAATGCAGGGCAATCTGGGTCGGCACGCGCGGCACGGCCGAGATCCGCAGACGACCATCAACCAGCGTCCGTAAAGTGTCCGGATCGCCGCTGATCAATACGTCGGCACCGTGGACGATCGCGGTGGCCAAGATCTGCAGGTCGCTCACAATCCGCGCTGCGGCGGCGGCATCGCTGCGGCGCAGCAATTCGCGCGCGGCCATCTGGCGGCCGAGTTCGGCGGCCAGGGCGGCGGATGGCAGATCAAACGCCGGCAGGAAAAAGTAACGGTCGAGCGCCGTCAGCTGCTCGCCACGCACCTCGTCACTGTCGAAGCCACGCAGATACTCGGCCACCGCCGGCGTCGGCACCATCAATACCTCGTTGACGTCGCGTAAGCTGTTGAAGAAGCGTCGCGTGCGGTCGATGATCTCTGCCTCATCCTCGTGCACCGCCCCCGGGGCAGCCACGGCGGCGGCACCACGCACACCCCAACCCAAAACCATAGTGTCGATGCAAATCATGCTCTTTGTCCTCTGAGCCTCTCACGGTCTCGAGCGCGTCACGTTTCGAGGTTCACGTCTCGAGGTTCACGTCTCGCCGAGGCGTTCTCCGCCGTGTATCTCCGTATCGTCCCAGTCGCCACCGCCAGCCATGGCCAACGCCTGCATCGCCAGCACCGGATCCGTGCGCCGGTACTCGGAGATGTGGGTGACACGAAAGCCCACCAGCTCCCACGTATCCACCAGCCAGCGGGCGCGGCCCTGCAGCGTCACCTCTTCGTACAGGCGCTGCGCCAACACCTTGGCCTCGCGTTCACTGAGCGCGATATTGACCAGGCGACCACCGCCTTTGGGCCGGATCTCGGCGCGCGGCGTCACCGCACCGCCGACGCGGAGGCAGCGCCCCACCAGCGTCGCGGTACCTTCGAGATAGCGCGGTGCCGGCGGTTCCGGGATGCGCGACCCGCCCGGACCGATCGCCGCCGTTGGTGCTTCGATCGCCGGGTCGGCTTTCAGCTCGACGCCCCAACCGCGCCGTTCCACCAGCCCGGAAATACTGCGCAAGGCGCGATGTGTCGCCGGTGGCAGTTCGCTCTCCCGGCGCTCGGCGAGCGCCTCCAAAATGCGCACCACGACCGGCAACAGCGGCGCCTGCACCGATAGCGCCAGCGCCGAACTGGCGGGTCGTACACCCGCCAGGCTGACCTCGGGTTCGTCGTTGCCGCTGGTACCGTCCGCCGCGGCACAGGAGAGGATGGCTTTCTCCGTCGCCCTGAGCAACTCCGCCAAGTCTCCCAGCGGAATATTGCTCGGAGACACATGGTCGCCGGTCAACCGGAGTTCGATGTTGCGTCGCTGCATGGACAGCATTCTAGACTACCCTGGGCCCGCCTCCTAGGCGTACCACGGCACATCCGGACGCCTGCTGGCCGCTTTCTGCCCCGCGCCGCCTGCCCACGCCGCGACACGAAATTCCGTGCAGCCTGTATCCTTCGCGCTCCTGCTCTCGTAGGACCAAATGCTGCTCCGTCGAGGACGACGCTGTAGACTCACCCGAGAGGAGACGAAGAATGAACGACTCGCACGAACTTCCCCCCGGTACGCCACCGCCGCCTCCCGCTGTCCCTGCCCAGCAGGCGCCCAGCGGCAAGGGCATCGCCTCGAAGCTGACCTGGGGCCTGATCTTGATCGGCCTGGGTCTGCTGTTCACGGCCTACAACCTCGACTGGATCGACGTCCAATTGCGCGTCGTGTGGGAATACTGGCCCTTGATCCTGGTCGCCGTGGGCCTGGCCAAGTTGATCGACCCCGGGGAACGTGAGTCCGGCGGCTGGTTGATCCTGTTCGGCCTTTACCTACTCGTCAACACACTGCGCCTGTGGGGCCTGCATTGGGGAAACTCCTGGTCGCTGATCCTGATCGTCGTCGGTTTGATGATCATCTTCCAGGCCTGGCTGCAGCGACGAAATCGCAGCAGGTCCAGCTGATCCCTCGTTCAGCCGCTCGAGTCACCTGGCACGCTCGCCTCAACTTCCACGCGGGTCCGCCTGCCGCGGCAGCCAGCCCCGCAACTCGAGGACGCTCTCCAGGCAATCCAGCGGCGCGTGCTCCAGTAGCTGCTCGCGCCCGTGCGAACCGCTGGTGACACCGAGCGCGTGGCTCCCTGCCTCGCGTGCCATACGCATGTCATAGGTGGTGTCACCGATCATCAGCGCACGACGGGGCTGCACCCCCAACTCGTCGAGCAAGTCGAGGACCATCGTAGGATTCGGCTTGCTCGGCGCCTCGTCGACCGTACGGCTGGCGACGAAGAACTCTCGCGTCTCCGTGCGTTCGAGGTCGCGGTCGAGACCGCGCCGGCCCTTGCCTGTCGCCACGGCCAGAAGAAATCCGGCTTCTGCCAGGTGCTCGAGCAGCGCCGGCACGCCCCCGAACATCGTCGACGTGTCCCGGTACGAGGTCAGCCAGTGCTTGTAATAGACCTCCGTGACCCGGCGACGGAAGCCATCGTCAGCGTCCGGTTGCAGTACCGCCATGACCTCTTTGAGCCCCAGGCCGATAGTCTCGCGAATGGTGCGCTCCGGCAGCGGCTCGATCTCCAACTCTCGGAAGGTGGCCTGCGTGCAGGCAACGATGGTTCCCAGCGAGTCCATCAACGTGCCGTCCCAGTCGAAGATCAGCAAATCGAAGGCGTGGTTCGTGTGCGTCATGAACGCATCTCCTATCGAGCGTCGCGGCCCCAGATCCAAGCTCCAGATCGGAGGCTCCAGATCAAAGGCACCAGTCAGGCCACCTGCAGCATGGGCGTAAGAATCAGGCCTCCGAACTGCGTGTCGTTCTCCCGTGCCCGGCACCCCACCTTGGACGAAGTCACCAGGCACTGATCTAGCCTCGTCAGCGGTGGCAACTCGACGCCCGGTGCGACGATCGAATTGCGCACCTCGGCACCAGCGCCAACCTGGCAGCCGGCAAGCAGCAGGCTGCTGTCGACGCGCGCTCGGTCGGCCACCTCGACGCCGGCCTCGATCACGGAGGCCGTGATCCGCGCCGAGTCAGCCACGTGCGGTGCCCCGCCAGGTCCTGCGGTCTCGATCCAGCTCCCGTCCGCCGTGGTTTCTACGTCGCCAGGATGCGCGTGCAGATGACCGAGAACTCCCTCCAGGTACCGCCGCGGCGTGCCCAGGTCGAACCAGTTCACCGACGTCGGCAGCGCCTGGAGCCGTGCGCCTGCGGCGAGCAGCGGCTTGTACAACTGCTGCACGAAGTCGGCCACACCCCCCGCGGCGACGTCCAAGCCCTGGCGCACTACCTCCGCAGACAGGATGTGCGCCCCGGCGAAGACGGCACGGCGTACCACTTGCGCCTCATCACCCTCACCGCTGCGGAAGGAGACAATACGATCTTGCGCATCCAGCCCAACACCACCACCAAACGCCTCGGGATCCGCGCGGGTACTCACCAACAACGTCGCTGCAGCACCACTCTCCTGGTGCCGGCGCAGCAGCTCCTCCAGTGGCCAGAGGCACAGACTGTCGCCGTTGAGGATCAGCGCCAGGTCGGCACCTTCGAAGTAGTCGTGCAGCGGGCCCAGAGCACCGAGGGTCCCCAACAGCTGCGCCTCGCGCGAGTAGGTCAGGGCGAGACCTTCGTGCACTTTCCCAAAGCCGCGCTCTACGGCATCTGCGAGATGATGTAGGTTGAGGGCACTGCGGTCACAGCCGAACTCCCTCAGTCGCCGCAAGCTGTGTCCGGCCAACGGGCGACCGAGCACAGAAAGCAGTGGCTTCGGTACGATGTCGGTCAACGGCCGCAGCCGCTGACCACGCCCGGCAGCGAGTACCAACGGTCGCAGGTCGAGAGAGGTCACGATCTCGAATCTCGGAAGGGGATGGGCGCCGAGGCGGACTCAGCCAGCGTCGGGGAAGAGCATGTCGCGCGGCGCCTCCGGATGGTCCTTGCGGTAGTCCTCGTACAGGCGCAGGTAGTTGCGCCGCTCCGCATCATCGGGCAGAAAACCACAGCGGCGGGCAACCGTTTCGGCACCACTGCCCTCGAACTCGACGAAGTCGCCGATCGGCGTCCGATCCAAGCAGATCATCACGCCACCCAAGCGCCACTCCTCGCGCACCTTCTGGTACCGCTTGACGACCTCGAAGCCCAAGCTGCCGAGGATCAGCTGCACCTGCTCCAAGTCATCCACCTTGGTCTCGTACTCGGTGCGCAGCTTGACGCCGCCTTCCATTGTCGCCGGCCCTTTGTAGGTCAGGGTGGCACCGTGGTTGTCTCGGCGTAGACGCAGGATGCAGCCTTTGTCGCCGAACTCGTCACCACGGTCGAGAACCCAGTTGTCCTCTGAGGAGGCTGGCGCCGAGCGCTCGGCTTCGAGATCGGCCAGACGCTCGCGGACAGTGTTCAGCTCATCGACAGGGAACTTCAGCTCACGCTCGATGTTCTCCTTGGCCTTGGTCTCCGCAGCCTGCTTGCCTGATGCTTCTGCGTCACTCATAGCTGTGTCAATCGACTCTTTCAAACCTCGCTCATCTTATCAAGAATTCTCGCAACCGAACGGATACCGCCGTAGAAGTTGCTGATGTTGAACTTCTCGTTGGGCGAGTGCAGTCGGTCGTCGTTGAGGCCGAAGCCGAGGAGTAGTACAGGGATTTGCAGCACTTGCTGGAAGGTCGAGACGATCGGAATCGAGCCGCCCTCGCGCACGCGCACGGGCCGGTTGCCCCAGATATCTTCCATCGCCGAGAGCGCCGCTTCCGCCAGCGGACCTTCGGTGTCGATCAATACCGGGTGAGCGCCGTGCAGATCCTCGACCTCGACCCGGGTTCCCGGCGGGCTGAGGCTCAGCACATAGTCAGTGAATTGCCGCGCGATGACTTCGGGATCTTGGTCCGGCACAAGGCGCATCGAGACCTTGGCACCGCCTTCGGCCGGCAGTACCGTTTTCGCACCGGCACCCTGATAACCACCCCACATACCGTTGACGTCGCAGGTCGGGCGCGCCCAAGCGCGTTCGCGCGGCGAGTACCCTTCCTCGCCCCACAGCTCACCTTCCACGCCGACCTCATTCTTGTACGCCTCTTCATCCCAGGGCAGGCTGGCGAACTCCTTGCGCTCCCAATCTTCCAGCGGCTTGACCGGATCGTAGAAGCCGGGGATCTGAATGCGCCCGGTCTTACGGTCCTGCAACTGTGCAACAAGGTGCCCAAGGGCGTTCAGCGGGTTGGCCACGGCGCCACCGAAGGCACCGGAATGCAGGTCGCGTCCCGGGCCCTTGATGTGGATCTGCATGTAGCACAGGCCCTTGAGACCGTAGATCAAGGACGGCTGGCCAGGCGCAAACATCGCCGAGTCGGAAACCACCACGCAGTCGGCCGCCAGCCGCTTGCCGGCGTCCTTGCGCACGTAGGCGTCGATCGCTTCGCCGCCGCTTTCTTCCTCACCCTCGATCAGGAACTTGACGTTCACCGGTAGACTGCCGCGCTCGGCCAGCACCGCTGCCACCGCCTTGACGTGGGCGAAGCTCTGCCCCTTGTCGTCCGTAGCGCCTCGGGCCACCAACTCGTCGCCGTTCTCGATCGTCGGCTCGAACGGATCGTTGCGCCACAGATTCAGCGGATCGACCGGCTGCACGTCGTAATGACCATAGAACAGCACCGTCGGCTTGCCCTTGGCCCCCATCCACTCGGCATAGACCAGCGGATAGCCTTCGGTCTCGATCCGCTCCGCGGACAGACCCGCATCCTTCAGCTGGTCGATGAGGAAATCCGCGGCACGCAACACGTCGTCGCGATAGGCCGGGTCGGTCGAGATCGAAGGAATGCGTAGAAACTCCTTCAGTTCGTCCAGGTAGCCTTCTTTTTCGCGGTCGATACGTTGCAGAACATCCTGAGTGTCGTGCGCCATTCTTCTCCTCCAGAGCGGGTTCACGGTTCGCTAATTTTCAGCCTGCGGACAGCCGAAGAGGGCCGAGTCTACCACCAAGCCGCGAGGCATCGGGCCGCCTGTCTTCTTGCCAAGCCAGCGGCGAGTTGTTCTTCGTACCGTTCCGTCGCGCTACGTCGAACGGGGATCTTCAGGGCAGCAAGGCGACGATACGTACCGGGCCGCCGGAGCCGCCCCGAATCTTCATCGGCAACGCCATCACCCAGGCACCGGTAGCCGGCACCTGTTCCAGGTTGGCGACATTCTCCAGCCCCGGAATGTTGGCTTCGTTGACCAGACGGTGGACCAGGAAGTCCGTCGACTGCCCACGATCGATGCTCGCCGTGTCAACTCCCAAGACACTTACCTGGCGTGTCTCCACCAGGTAGGCTGCCGCTTCCTCGCCATAGGAGGGAAAGTGCAGGTTGGACGCATCGCCCGGCGTGTCGTCACCCAGATAGGTGGCGCGGTCGGGCCAGTACTGGCCCCAGCCCGTGTGCAGCAGCACGATGGCGCCGGCCGGCACTGGGCCATGCTCGGTTTCCCACGCCTGTACGTCCTGCAGCGTCAGCAGATAGTCCGCGTCGCTCGCGGTCTGTTCGCGGACGTCGATCACGACGGCCGGGCCGGACAGCCGCTGCAGCGGAATTTCATCGGCGCTCCAGCGGCCGGCGGCGAAGTGGATCGGTGCATCCAGGTGGGTGCCACCATGCTCGGGTGTGCTGAACTGATTGGCGGCGTAGAACCAGCCGCCGGGTGTTTCGCCGTACGACACCTGTTCTAACTCGAAGCTCGACGGCGAGGTGGGCCAGTACAGCGTCTCGGCATCGAACGGATGCGTCAGGTCCACGAGCTTGGCCTCGCGCAGATTGAACACAGCCGCATCTGCGCCGCGAGTCGCGGACGTCCCACTGGCACTCTCGGTGGGGGAATCGCTCGGCGCACAGCCCGACGCACTCGCCACGAGGCCACCGAGCAGGGCGATGGTCGCAGCGCTTTGCAGAGAAGTCAGCCAGCTGGCTGGCCGAGAACGGGAGATAGCGCAAGTCGCATTGTCATTCATGACGCTACGCTAGCGCGCCGGCCAAGACGGATCAAGCCGACCGCATTGACCACAAAATGCGCGACCACCGGTGCCAGGATATTGCCGCGCCATTCCATCAGACCAGCGAAAATCAGGCCCGCAATCAACGCATACACGGTCCAGAAACGTAGCTCCTTGCCAGGACCCGTGTGCAAAAGGGCGAAGAGCAGTGTCGCGGCGATCCAGCCAAGGCTCGGCTGGATGGCGCCGCGGAACAGCAGTTCTTCGGCGAAGCCAGAAATCAGAGCCAAGACAATCGCTTGATCCCAGGTCAACGGACCCAAAATCCCCATCAACCGATCCTCGAGCTTCTGCGCCAGCTGGACACGCCACAAGAGGACCTGCCAGGTGCCAACCATCAGCACCGCGACACCGGCTCCGAGCGCCAGGTCGATCCACCATGACGCCGGATTGACGAAGCGGGTGAGGGGTATGTCACCCAGGTCGAACCACAGCCAGGCGACACCACCGATGGCCATGAACATGTAGAACCAGGCGCCGAGCTGCAGAATCTGATCTGCCGTCGGGCGCGGACCGAGAGACTCGGCCTGTTCCGGCTGCTCAGCCTGTTCCGGTAGCTCGGAGGGTTCCGGCTGCTCGGAGGGTTCCGGCGAACTGGGTTCTGTCGGACTGGGTTCAGACACGCTTGGCCGTCGATCAGTCGTCGAAGCTACGACCGGTCTTGCCCCAGTCGGCCAGGAAACCATCCAGACCGCGGTCGGTCAGCGGATGCTTGTACAACTTCTCGAGTACGCCGAAGGGGATGGTGGCGACGTGGGCTCCCATCAGACTGGATTGCACGACGTGCATCGGATGACGGACGGAGGCCACCAACACCTGTGTGTCGAAATCGTAGTTCTCATAGATCGTGACCACGTTCTCGATCAGTTCCATGCCATCCTCACCCACATCGTCGAGTCGGCCGACAAAGGGCGAGATGTAGGTGGCCCCAGCCTTGGCGGCAAGCAGCGCTTGCGCGGCCGAGAAGCACAATGTGACGTTGGTCTGAATGCCGTCTTCCGCCAACGTGGCGACCGCTTGGAGACCTGCCGGGCCGAGCGGCAGCTTGACCACGACATTGTCGGCCAGGTCAGCCAAGCGCCGCCCCTGGTCGAGCATACCCTCGAGGTCCATGGCGAGGACTTCGCCGCTCACCGGTCCGGGTACCAGCTCGGCCACCGCCTTGACGGTCGGTAGGTACGGTTTGCCTTGCCGGGCGATCAGCGTCGGGTTGGTGGTGACGCCGTCGACCATACCCCATTCGAGGCCGGTTTCGATCTGTGCGAGGTCCGCTGTATCGAGGAAGAAATCCATTCCCTGAGTGCTCCTGTGCTGCGACCGGTGCTAGACCGGATTGTGGGTGGGTGGACCTTCAGTTCACGCTATCGACGTCATCTATCTCTGTCGTTGCAGCTGCGTCGTCGCCGTCCTCGGCTTCGTCGTAGCCGTCCTCGGGCTCGTCTTGCTCGTCCAGGCGAGCCATCGACACGAGCACATCGTCGCCCTCGACATCCATGATCTTGACGCCCTGAGTGGCACGGCCGATGACTCTCACGCTGACGACACTGATGCGAATGATCTTGCCCTCACGGGTGATCAGGATCATGCCGTGCTCGTCGGTCACCTGGCGGGCACCAATCACCTCGCCGGTCTTGTCGCTGACCTTGAGGTTGATCAGACCGAGACCGCCGCGGCCCTGGATGCGGTACTCGGCCAGCGGCGTGCGCTTGCCGTAGCCCTTCTCACTCACCGTCAGGATCGAGGCTTCGCTGCGCAGGACTTCCATCGAGACAACTCGATCGCCATCGCGCAGGTTGATGCCGCGCACACCGCGAGTGTTGCGGCCCGTCGGCCGGACGTCCGTTTCTTCAAAGCGAATGGCGAAGCCGTGCGCGGTCGCCAGGAACGCCTGTTGCTCGGGCTCCACGACCTCGACGCTGAGCAGGCGGTCGCCTTCCACCAGATCGATCGCGATGATGCCACCGCTACGCGGGTTGCCGTAGGCGGCCAGCGAGGTCTTCTTGACCAGACCCTGCTCGGTGGCAAACAGCAAGTAGCGCAGCTCGTCGAAGTTGCGCACGGCAACGGTGGTGGCAATCTCGTCGCTGGTTTCCATTTCCAGCAGATTGACGATCGCTTTGCCCTTCGATGCCGGACTCAGTTCGGGGATCTCCCACACCTTGAGCCAGTGCACACGGCCACTCTGCGTAAACACCAGGATATAGCTGTGCGCCGAGGCGACGTAGAGATGCTCGACGAAGTCGTCGTCGCGCATCACCATACCGGTACGGCCCTTGCCGCCGCGGTGCTGAGCTCGGTAGAGAGCCAGCGGTGAGCGCTTGATGTAGCCGCTGCGCGTCACCGTGATCACCATATCCTCGTCGGCGATCATGTCTTCAACATTGATGTCGCCAATCTCGGGCTCGATGCCCGTGCGCCGTTCGTCGGCATAGGCTTCGCGAATCTGGTGCAGTTCCTGGCGGATCTCTTCGAGCAGCAAGTCGTCGGAGGCGAGGATAGCGCGTAGGCGCTCGATCAGCGCCATCACCTCGCGGTACTCCTCGATCACCTTCTCGCGCTCGAGGCCGGTGAGCTTCTGCAGCCGCATGTCGAGGATCGCCTGCGCCTGCACTTCGCTGAGAGCAAAGCCGCTCATCAGGCGTTCGCGTGCTTCCTGCGGTGTGCGGCTGGCACGGATGGTGGCGATGATCGCGTCGAGTTCGTCGAGCGCCTTGAGGATACCCTCGAGGATGTGCGCTCGTTGCTCGGCCTTGCGCAGGTCGTAGCGGGTACGGCGGATCACCACCGAGCGGCGGTGGTTCAGGAAGTGACCCAGGATTTCCTTCAGCGTCATCAAGCGCGGCTGATTGTCGACGATCGCCAGCAGGTTCATTCCGAACGACGTCTGCAGCTGCGTCAGCTTGAACAGCGTGTTGAGGATCACTTCCGGTACCACGCCCTTGCGCAGCTCGATCACCATGCGAATCCCGTTGCGGTCGCTCTCGTCGCGCAAGTCGGTGATGCCGTCGATGCGCTTTTCGCGCACCAGCTCGGCCATCTTCTCGAGCAATCTCGCCTTGTTCACCTGGTAGGGGAGCTGGTGCACAAGGATCACCGCTTTATCGGTCTTCGGGTTGACCTTGATGCTCGCCCGCGCCCGCACCTTGATGGTGCCGCGACCCGTCGTGTAGGCGGAATGGATCCCTGCCATGCCGTGGATCACGCCGGCAGTAGGGAAGTCCGGTCCGGGGATGATCTCCATCAATTCCTGAATGGTCGCGTCCGGCCGCTCGATCAGTAGCAGCACGGCGTCGATGACTTCACCCAGATTGTGCGGCGGAATGTTGGTCGCCATGCCCACCGCGATACCGGTCGAACCGTTGACCAGCAAGTTCGGCACGCGTGCCGGCAGCACCTGCGGTTCCATCTCGGAACCGTCGTAGTTGGGCACCCAATCGACGGTCTCTTTGTCGATGTCCTCGCGCAGCATCTCCTCGGCCAGGCGCGTCAGTCGCACCTCCGTGTAGCGCATCGCCGCTGGGTTGTCGCCGTCGAGCGAACCGAAGTTGCCCTGGCCATCGACCAGCGGATAGCGCATGGAGAAATCTTGCGCCAAGCGCACCACGGTGTCGTAGATCGCCGAGTCACCGTGCGGGTGATATTTGCCCATCACATCACCGACGATGCGCGCCGACTTTTTGTAGGCGCGGTTCGACAGATTGCCGCTCTCCCACATGCCGTAGAGCACGCGCCGGTGCACCGGCTTGAGCCCGTCGCGCACGTCGGGAAGCGCACGGCCGATGATCACGCTCATGGCGTAATCGATATAACTGCGCTTCATTTCCTCTTCGATGTCGACCGGAATCGGCATCTCGGAGAAGACTGTCTCGTCTTGATCGCTCATGTAGGGTGCTTGAGAGAGAGAAGGCTAGCCGTCAGACGTCCAGGTTGGTGACGCTGAGAGCGTTCTGCTCGATGAAGTTGCGCCGAGGCTCCACGTGGTCGCCCATCAGCACGGTGAAGATCTCGTTGGCCTGGACCTCGTCGTCGATGCGCACTTGCAGCAGTCGTCGATGTTCCGGGTCCATGGTGGTTTCCCACAACTGGTCCGGGTTCATCTCGCCCAGGCCCTTGTAGCGTTGGATCGAGATGCCCTTCTTGGCATCGTCGTACAGGTGATCGAGCAGCGCATCGAAGGTCTCGACGGCGAATTCCTTGTCGCCCTTGGTGAGTTTGAAGCTCTCGGTTTCGAGCGCATCAAGGACCAGGCGGTTACTGGCCAACGCACTGTACTCCGGACTTGCCAACAGCCGCCAGTCGAAGTACACCTCGCGGTCGACACCGTCGCGGCGACTGACGAAACTCAGCGCACCCGTGGCGTGTTCCTGATCCTCCTCGACCTCGACCCGCTGGAATCCGCCAGCCTCGAGCGCCGCCGCCACCCGCGCCAGCAACTCGGCATCGGCAAGCGTCTCCTTGCCTGTCAGGCCATGGCGCAACGCCAGCAGCAGCGCCTGGCGCGGAAAGCCGCGCGACGCCAAGCGGTCCAGGTGATCCCGGAAGCTCTCCAGGCGCTCGATGAAGTGCCCCAGATGGGACCCTTCGAGCAGCCGCCCACCAGCGTCGCCATTCGCCGTCGCCAGCAGCTCCACCTGCCAGCTGTCGCGGATGCGCGCCGTCAGATAGTCGCGGTACTCGCTATCGTCCTTCAGGTAGACCTGCTTCTTGCCTTGCGACACCTTGTACAGCGGCGGTTGTGCGATGTAGAGGTGTCCACGCTCGATGATCTCGAGCATCTGGCGGTAGAAGAAGGTGAGGATCAGCGTGCGAATGTGGGAGCCGTCGACGTCGGCGTCACACATGATGATCAGCTTATGGTAGCGCAGCTTCGAGACGTCGAAGTCCTCACGCCCGATACTGGTGCCGAGCGCCGTAATGATGACCTTGATCTCGTCGGAGGTCAGCATCTTGTCGAAGCGCGCCTTTTCGACGTTGAGAATCTTGCCCTTGAGCGGTAACACTGCCTGAAAGCGCCGGTCGCGGCCCTGCTTGGCCGAACCGCCGGCGGAATCACCCTCGACCAGGAACAACTCGGCACGTTCCGGATCACGCTCACTGCAATCGGCCAGCTTGCCTGGCAGGTTGGAACCTTCCAGGGCACCCTTGCGCCGGGTCAGCTCGCGGGCCTTGCGCGCCGCCTCGCGAGCACGAGCTGCGTCGACACACTTCTCGACCACCCGCCGCGCGATCTTCGGGTTCTCTTCCAGGAAGGCGCCCAGGCGCTCGTTGACCACTTGCTCGACCCAGCCCTTGATCTCCGAGGACACCAGCTTGTCCTTGGTCTGGCTGGAGAACTTCGGGTCTTTGATGCGCACCGAGACCACTGCGGTGAGTCCTTCGCGGATGTCGTCGCCGGTCAGGTTCTCTTTCAACTGCTTGTTCAACCCGCTGGCCGCCGCGTAGGCGTTCACCGTACGGGTCATGGCTGCCTTGAAACCGGAGAGATGAGTACCACCGTCACGGTTGTTGATCGTGTTGGTGAAACAGAACAGCTGCTCCTGGTAGCCATCATTCCACTGCAGTGCAATCTCGACCTCTTCGGCGCCGGTACCATCGTCGCGCATATCTTCGAGATGGATCGGCTCTGGGTGCAGCGTCGTGCGATTGCGGTTCAGGTGATCGACGAAACTGGAGATACCGCCCGCGTAGCAGAACTCGGTCTGCTTCTCGTTGCGCTGATCGAGCAGACGCACGGTGATTCCGCGGTTGAGGAACGACAGCTCCCGTAGACGCTGCGCCAGCACGTCGTAGCTGAACTCGAGTACCGAGAAGATGTCTCTGTCCGGCTTGAACCGAACGGTGGTGCCGGTACGCGGCGTCTTGCCGAGCGCCTGGATCGGTGCCTTCGGCACGCCGCAGGCATAGCTCTGCACCCACATCTTGCCGTCACGCCGAATCTCGAGTTCGAGTTCTTCGGACAGCGCATTGACCACCGACACGCCAACACCATGCAAACCACCGGAAACCTTGTAGGAGTTGTGATCGAACTTGCCGCCTGAATGCAGCTCGGTCATGATCACTTCCGCCGCCGAACGCCCTTCGCCCTTGTGCATATCCACCGGAACACCCCGGCCGTCGTCGGAAACGGTGACCGAGTTATCGGTATGAATAATGACCTCGATCTCGGAGGCGTAGCCGGCTTGAGCCTCGTCGATAGAGTTGTCTACCAACTCGAACACCATGTGGTGCAAGCCCGACGCATCATCGGTGTCTCCGATGTACATGCCCGGGCGCTTGCGCACCGCTTCCAGGCCCTTGAGGACCTTGATGCTATCGGCGGTGTAGTCCGGCCCAGCTGGAGGAGCGGGCCGCACGCTCTGTGACGATGGCACGGTCTCGGTCTGCTCGCTGGACGGTGAAACGTCTGCAGAGGTGGAGTTCTCGGCGAAGGCGGAGTGTGAAGGGTCTTTGGACAAGTCTGTGGCTTCTCTCGGAGTGATCGCTGTCGGAGAGGTTTCAGAGGTGGTTGTGCCGGTGGCTCTGCTGGGGATTTACAGCGCTTCGTTACGCGTCGTGATGACGGCCTTGATGACCGGCTGACAACCCCCGAATTGTAACACATTCGTGCACTTAGGCGGCCTGCAGTCGGCCTCCTTGCAGCCGCCAGCGAGCCTGCACGGCGACGCCCTCCCAGACCTCGGGGCGGTTGGAGCTGGCCAGCAGCTGCGGTACCCGCTCGAAGGCCGGCCAGAGGGCGCGCAGCGTCGCGGCGGAGAGTTCCGTATCCGCATCGTCGAGCAAGACCAGCGGTGGCCGTCCAGCCTGGCTCAGCACGCGCCCGTGGGCGGCCAAGACGGCGAGGCCGACAGCCTTGCGCTCCCCGGCCGAAGCCGTCCTCTTGAGTTCCTGCGGTGCCACCTCGCCACCACCCCACAACACCGCCAGGTCGTCGCGCTGCGGTCCCAGTAGAGGTACCCGGCGCTGGCGCTCGCGCGCCTCGATCCGCCGCAATCGCTCCAGCAGCTCCCCGGCGTCGCCGCTGCCCTCGCGCGGTGAAGGCCTGTACTGCAACCGCACCGTCGGCAACTGCAGCGTGGTATCCGCAAAGACCCCCTCCAAGGAACTCGCGAGCCGCTCCACGAAGTGCCCACGCAACCGCACCAGTTCGGCACCGGCGGTGGCCAATACCTGGTTCCAGGAATCCAACTCCGAGGCACCCCGCTGCAAGGCCTCACGCTTCTGTTGAAGCGCCCGGCGGAAGCGCGACAATACAGCGATGGCGGACGGCTGTAGCCCCACGACACCGCGGTCGAGCAACCGGCGCCGCAAGCCAGGAACACCGGTCAACAACTCGGCATCTTCGCGTGTCCAGGCGACCACGGGCAGAACCGAGAGGTACTCGATCAACGGCACGGTCTTGCCGTTGACCCAGCGCTGCAGGCCGGGCTTGAGCACCGACACATCCCCCGTTGCCGGCGGCGTCGAGAAGTGGCTCTTCGAAGCTGCGTGCCCCCACGTCATGGAAAGCATCGCCCGACGCTCGCCCTCGACCTCGCCGCGCAGCAGGAAGCCCGCACTGCCGTGACGCGGACAATCTGCCAGCTGGCCGGTGCGCAGGCTACGGCCCGTAGCCAGGACGTAGACCGCTTCCAACAAGCT
Organism: uncultured bacterium; assembly: GCA_965368975.1. Lineage (GTDB taxonomy): Bacteria > Acidobacteriota > Thermoanaerobaculia > Multivoradales > JAHZIX01 > CBDUPA01. The sequence continues at coordinate 215,132 of CBDUPA010000009.1, forward strand.
GGTCTTGCCGGCACCGTTGTCGCCCAGGATCAGCTGGCAGCCATCAGCAGGCTGCCAGTCCAGCGGCTCGAGGTTACGAAAGTCCCGTGCCCGCAGCCGCGCCAGTCGCAGTGTAGGTCGAACTGGCGGTCGCGCTGGCGATGGAACCGAGCCGAGCTCGGTGTTCGCGGGCGTCTCCGAAGTCCGTGACGGGGACTTCAGATGCGCATCGGCATGATCACGCACAGGTAGCGCTTGTCCTGGCCGTCGACGGGGAAGCCGACGCACTGGCTGTCCTCGTCCTTCAGCTCGAGACGGACCTGCTCGGTCTCCAAAGCGCTCAGGAACTGGCTCAGGTAGTCCGGGTTGACGCCGATCTGGAAGGTCTCTTCGTCGTAGTCGCACGGGATCGACTCGACCGCTTCGCCGAGATCCGGATTGGCGGCGGAAATCACCAGCTGCTGCGGCTCGATCTGCATGCGTACGCCCCGGGCCCGGTCACCGGTCAGCAGCGCGACGCGCTGCACCGCTTCGTGCAAGTGCTTGCAGTCGAACACCAGCTTCTTGTCGTTGTCGCGCGCGATCACCCGTTCGTAATCCGGGAAAGTGCCTTCGAGGATGCGGCAAATCAGCTCGCGGCGGCCGAGACGGAAGCTCAGGTGGTGCTCACTGCGCCGGTAGTGCACCTCGCCTTGACCATCGAAGCGCTGCAGTTCCTGCAGTGCTTTGCGTGGCACCAGAACCGCATCGTCTTCGATACCGCCTTCGAGCTCGTTCTCCACCACCGCCAGGCGATGGCCGTCAGTGGCGACCAACTCGAACGAGCCCGTCTTGAGCTTCAGCAACGCACCGTTGAGTTGGAAGCGAGACTCGTCCGCTGAGACCGCAAACAGCACCTTGGCAATCATTGCCCGCAAATGGGCGAACGGAATGTCCACCGCGCCATCGGTCTCGACATCGGGCAACGTCGGGAAATCTTCGGACGGTAGACCGTGGATCTTGAAGCGGCTCGAACCCGCCTTGATCGTCAAGTCGCGATCCCCTAGCTGCAGATGCACCTCGTCGCCGACCAGCGAACGGATGATCTCCATGAACTTGCGAGCCTGCACCGCGATGCCGCCTTCCTGCGCGACCTCGGCTTGGCACCAAGAGGTGAGCGAGACGTCCAGGTCGGTGGCAGCCAGGTGCAGTCGATCCTCGCGTGCTGTCAGCAGCAGGTGTGAAAGCACCGGGATCGTACTCTTGCGCTCCACGATGCCCTGCATGGGGGCCAGCTCGGTGAGGAATTCGGCGCGGTTGACTCGGATCTCCATGGTCTCCTCTTAATTCTCCAGATAGGTGGAAATATATATCACAGGAGTAGTCGTAGTAAGGCCTGTGGAAGTGTGGATAAGTGGCATAAACCACTGCTAGGTATGTGTTTAGAGGATCCGCAGACAACAGGACTTCGCCTGTGGAAGGACTGTGCTTCGAAGGTGGAAGACGGACAATCAGCGGCGGAGAGTGAGATCTCCGCAGCACGGGGCACAACTTGTGGAGGGGGTTTTCAGGACCTTTTCCACAGAGCTAGTCCACAGGGCTGAGTCCACAGGATTGTGTCCAGAGGGTCGACCTTCCTCTGGCAAAGGACTCACAGACCCATCTGGAGATGGGGCTAGACCGAGAAATGCTCTTGGATGCTCTGCAGGGTGTTGGCCAAATCGCCGTCGTCGGTGCGCAGCTTCTCGATGTCCTTGACCGCGGAGATGACGGTGGAGTGATGCTTGTCGTTGAACAGGCGGCCAATCTCAGGGTAGGAGAGGTCGGTGAGGCTGCGCAGCAGGAACATCGCTACCTTGCGAGGGAAGACGATCTGGCGCGAGTTTGTGCGGCTCTTGATCTCACTCACCTTGAGGCCATAGTGGCGCGCCACCGCCTTGATGATCTCGGCAGCGTTGGTACGGCTGTCCTGATTGGGCAGGATGTCTTTGAGCGTTTCCTTGGCCAGGTCGACCGACAGAGGGCGTGCGGTGAGCGAGGCGAAGGCCATGACGCGTGTCAGCAGGCCTTCGAGTTCGCGGATGTTGGAGCGTACCTGGCGTGCGATGAAGAGTGCGACTTCATCAGGCAAGTCGATGGCTTCGAGATCTGCCTTACGGCGTAGGATTGCGACCTTGGTTTCGAGATCCGGAGGTTGGATATCGGTGATCAGGCCCCACTCGAAGCGGCTGCGTAGGCGTTCTTCCAGCATGGGGATCTTGCGCGGCGAAGAATCGGACGAGAGGATGATCTGCTTCTGGTTGGTGTAGAGGGTGTTGAAAGTGTGGAAGAACTCTTCCTGGGTCCGCTCCTTGTTGCTGATGAACTGGATGTCGTCGATCAGCAGAACGTCGATGTTCCGGTAGCGGTCGCGGAAATCGGGCATGCGGTCGAAGCGGATCGAGTTGATCAACTCGTTGACGAAGTGCTCGGCGGGTAGGTAGCTGACACGCACGCCCGGATCTTTGCGTAGGATCTCGTGGCAGATGGCGTGCAGCAAATGGGTCTTGCCGAGGCCGACACCGCCATAGAGGAACAGTGGGTTGTAACTCTGGCCCGGTGCATCGGCCACCGCCAGCGCGGCAGCATTGGCGAACTGGTTGGAGTTGCCGACGACGAAGGTGTCGAAGGTGTACTTCTGGTTCAGTGGCAAGGCGCGAGTGATCTGGTCGTGACCGCGGCCGCTGTTGCCGTGCACGGGGCCCTGTGCACCGTCCAAAGGGGCTGTTGATTTCACCTTTGTCGACCGTGCATCTGCCAGCATCTCACTTCGTCGGGTATCGCTGTCTTGTCGGCTCATCGTTCGCGTTGGCTCGAGGGTATCTATAGCTGCTGACAAGGGTAGCGGCAATTGGTTCTTTTTTCGAGATGCTGGCACCAGAGATGGCCGCGTAGCCGGCGGCTCTGGGGCTGCCGGCCGTTCGTTCGGTGTCGGTAGCGTGATCCGCCGGGCGGCACTGCGGGCAGAATCGACGACTTGCAGAGCGGTTGGCTGTCTTGGAGCAGCTAGCTGTCTTGGAGTCGGGCGGCCCGCCTTGGTGGGCTCCTGCGTCTGCCGGGCCGGCACCGCGCCGGCGAGGGAGAAGAGCACTCGGTAGTGAGGACCTTCGAGCGCTGCTACCACGGCGTCGACGGTGCGCCGGTAGCCTTCCTCGAGAGCATGGAGGAAGCGCGCGTTGGGCACTGTCAGTACCAACTGCTCGCGGCTCTCGGAAACCACCTTCAAGGGGTGGAACCAACGAGCGAACTCTTCGGGCTCCAGGAGTTCCCGGAGCTGCTGCTGCAACTGCATCCAAGTCGTGGGCATCGTCGATCTGGTTCGCTTCTATCCGTAGCGTCAGTGCGTCGCCTGTGGAGTTTATTGTGGAAAACCTGCGGTCTTCGTTCCAAAGGCACTCAAACAGCGTGAATCAACAAGTTTTCCACAGGCTGTGGAAAACCTTCTTGCGCTTTTGGAGCGAGTTTCGTCAGCTCCGGGAAACCCAAATACTACCATCGACGCCGGAACGTCACAACCGGTTCATCTTCTCTTCGCCGGCCCTCTTGAAGTAGGCACATGGTTTGCATATGATGCAGGCAACAAGCGGAAACAAACTCTGGGAGGTTCCGCCTACCGCCTGCATTGGCACACCTAGAAAAAGATCCTTAGAGATCCCTGCCATTGGACAGCTAGCCTTTTCCCCTGTACAGGGGTATATCCAAGACCAAGACCAACCATTTCTGGAACCTCCATTCTGCTTACTTCTTCGGCCGGCGCCTGACGCCGGCCGAAGTCGTTTCTGCCCTGCTCCCTGCGGCTCCAGATTGGACTTGCAGCTGACCGGGCTTGGTCCCAAGCCGACTTGTGCCAGACTCAGACACCGTGGGAGGCAGTAGCTGTCAGCCACTTTGGCGCAAGAAGCTGGCGTCAAGGTGCCAATCCGGCGTACGGAGCGACGTCACCCACGACGGGATCGCCGGCGCCTTGGACTTCTGGAAACGGACTCTTGGTAGATCAACTGACCGATGAATCTCAGGCCGGTGCTTCCCTCTCCCGCCTGCTTCTAACCTGGTTCGACCGCCACGCTCGCGAGCTGCCGTGGCGTGTGGCGCCCGAGCAAGGCCCTCCCGACCCGTATCGCGTGTGGATCTCCGAGGTGATGCTGCAACAGACGCGGGTCGAGACGGTCCTGCCCTACTACCAGCGCTTCACCGAGCGCTTTCCCGATGTCGAGGCACTGGCGAGGGCCGACATCGAGGAAGTACTGGCGCTGTGGTCGGGACTGGGCTATTACCGACGGGCGCGGCAGATGCATGCTGCGGCACAGCTCCTGGTCGCAATGGCGCAGTTTCCGGCCGATGCACGAAGCCTGCAAGAGCTGCCAGGCATAGGTCCGTACACGGCTGCCGCGGTAGCGAGTATCGCCTTCGGCGAGGTTGTCCCAGTGCTCGACGGCAACGTCGAACGCGTGCTCAGCCGCCGTCTGGCCCTGGCTCACGAGATCAAGAGCAAGGCTGCCCGCGACGAGTTGTTGGCCGTGGCCCACGACCTGCTGGATCCAGAGCGACCAGGCGACAGCAACCAGGCGTTGATGGAAATCGGTGCCACCATCTGCCTACCCCGGCGGCCACACTGCCTGCTGTGCCCTCTGGCGCCGGGGTGCCGGGGCCGCGGAGAGCCCGAACGCTATCCAGTCAAGAAGCCTCGGCGCGCGACACAGGTGGTCGTACGACTGGCGGCGCGAGTCGAGGCTGAAGGACGTGTGCTGCTCTACCGGCGACCCGACGACAGCGACGTTTTGGCAGGTACCTGGGAGGTCCCCTGGGTCGATCTGGCTGTTGCCGACCCGGCAGCTGAACCCACGGCCCCGGTACTCGAGGAAGCGGCACGGCAGCTGGCGCAGAAGTATGGCGGCCGTTGGCAACTCGTCCGCGCCCAGGGGCGCGTGCGCCACGCCATCACCTTCCGAGCCTTGACCGTCTGGCGCTACCAGGCGCTCCTGGCCCCGACGCCGAGGACAGTGAGGGACAACATCGCGGACGCAGATCTACCAGCGGCGGAGGATCTCGCAGCAGGCTGGTTCAGCCTGCAGGAACTGACAGCTCTACCGCTCTCGTCCCTCGTACGCAAGCTTCTGACGCCCATCATCTGACCGGCAAGCTGCCCTTCGCGGCTGCAGGTTCAGCGCAGCTCGCCACCCGAGAACATGAACCAGGTGAAGAGCTTGTCATCGACCTCGCGCAGGCGCTTCGAGATCAACCGGCACAGAATCTTGAGCAAGCGCGTCGAGGACAGGCGGTTGACGTCGATCAGGCCGCGCAGCACGTCCCGGGGAATCGACAGCAGCACCGCACCCTTGTCGTGGGCGGTGGCGGTGGCCGATCGGGGCTGCTCGTCGATCAAGGCCATTTCGCCGAAGTAGTCGCCGCGCTCCGCGAAGCCGAGTGCTTCCTCTCCATCACCGATGTGCTTGCTGATGCGCACACGACCATCGAGCACGACGTACATCTTGTCGCCCAGATCGCCCTCACGGAAGACCACTTCCTCGGCGGCCACCTTGCGCTCGCGCGACAGCGACGACAGGAAGTTGATCTCCATGGTGGACAGCTTCTGTTCCTGGAACAGCTGTCTCTTGGCCCCGAGCTGCAACTGAAAGGAGCCCGTGTCGATCCGGCTCTCCAGGGTGTCGCCCCCGGCATTCGGATCTTCGCCTTTGGCGAACAGGTTGACCGCCTTGTCGTTGGCCGCACGCAGCTTACGCGACAGGCTGTGCCAGAAAGCCCAGAAGAGTGCCGCTTCCAGGGGCATGTCTTGTTCGAGCAGTGGCCGGAGACGATCCGGTTCGAGGATCAGAAGATCTGTCGACTCGGTGCTAAAGGCCTGACTCGAGCGTGGACCACCGTCGACGTAGCCGTTCTCGCCGAAGACCTCGCCGGGTCCCAGTTCCGCCAAGTGGTACGGCCCGTAGGGGGTCGCGAGCTGGATGCTGATCTTGCCCCTGGCGACGATGTAGGCGGCGCGTGCCGCATCGTCTTTGTCGAAGATCTGAGTATCTTTCTTGAACGTTTCCACACTCACGTACTGCGACAAGATCAGCACTTGCTGATCCGTCAGATGAGAGAAGGCTTCCAGGCGGCGAAGGGTCTTTGCACTACTCAAAACAGGGGCATTGTAACGTGCTTCTCCCAGCCAGGGGGAGCGCCGAGGGTCAATTTTGGCACAGTCAATTCGGGAGTCGAAGCTGGGCTGGCTGCAGAGCCTCCAGTACCTTCTGAGCGACGGTGTCGAGCCACGACTCGCGATTGCCCCGATCCAGTTCCAGCACCTCGAAACCGCGGCGCTTGAGTTCGTGGCGCAGGCGTTCGTCCACCGCGTGCTGGAACGACGGGTTGTCCGAACGAATGCCGTCGGCACTGGGCTGTTCCAGAATCGGCACGTGGATCAGCAGGTGGTAGGTGTTCATCCAGCCATCGACCAAGGCGTCGAGCGTCGGCTGCTTCCCCGCGCTGAGCAGCAGATAGATGTAGTTGTCGAGAGCGCTCCGGTCGCAGATGACGACCGGATACCGTTGCTGCGCCACCACCTCTTCCGCGATCTGGGTGTGCAGAATCCAGGATTCGGACGCCAGACCGGTCTCCTCGTTGATCGGCAGAGGGCAGCGCCGTGCCACTTCGTGGACCACGTCGAGCGAGACGTCCTGTGCCTTGAGCCGCGACGCGAGGCCGTAGCAAAGGGTTGTCTTGCCGACACCGTGGCTGCCGATGAAGGCGATCTTGTAGCGCCTGGCGCCGGTCGTGGTGGCGTTGGAGTCATGCATGGTGCTTGGCGGGATCTTCGCCCAGAGAGCGCAGTGCGTGCAAGTGCCCTCGCCACAGAGCTCGCAGCCGTTCACCTGCCCGCGAGCGCAGCAGCAGCCGCAGACTCTTCACGATCACCCAGCCGCTGTGCACGAGCGCCAAGTAGGTGCGGTACAGCCGACCGTGGAACGGCCGCAAGCGATTGCGGGCCATCCACTCCAAGTAGAGCGGCGAAGCCTCGCCGGACCCCGTGGCTGCGCCGAGGTGGTGGTCGCAGGCCATTGCCGGCTCGAACCACAATTGCCAACCCGCGCGCCGCAGTCGTAGGCACAAGTCGAGGTCCTCGTGGTACAGAAAGTAGGAAGCGTCGAAACCGCCCGTGGCGTCCCAGGCCTGCAGGCGTACGGCCAGAGCGGTGCCCGGAATGAACCCCACCGCGCGAGCCCTTTGGGCATCGGCGGCGGCGTGGCTCTGCCACACGGTGCCGCTGAGACGCCGGCAACCACCGCCCGCGTACCACAGACGCGGCAGCTGCTCCCCGCTGGCTGCCAGGTAAACCGGCCCGCCGACGGCACCGACCTCTGGCTCCGCGAAAGCGCGGCTCAGCGCATCGAAGAAGCCCGGACGAAGGCACACGTCGTGGTTGAGTGCCAGAATCACGTCGAAGTCGCCAGAATCAGCGGTAGAGGCCCCTATGGAACCGGCACTACCGCGCAAGGTATCGAGGCCCCGGCGGACCCCGCCACCGAAGCCGGGATTGTCCGGCAGGTGTAGCACACTCGCGGCAGACTCGAGATCCACCGGCAAGTCGAAGTTGTTCGAGTTGTCCACCACGATCACCCGCCGGCGTAGGCTCGACGAATCGGCCAGCACCGAGCGCAAGCAGGCGCACGTCGGTGCGCTGTCACCGTAGTGCACGATGACGACCGCGACACCCTCGCCAGTGCCCTTCACCAGCGCTCCAGCTCGGCCTGCAAGAGATCCAGGGCGGTCTCGAGTTGAGCTTCGGTGATGCTCAACGGAGGCGTCAATTCAGCCACGCGGCCCTCGGGACCACCCGCCAAGAGCAGCACGCCCGAGTGCAGTGCCGCGTCGCTCCAGCGTCCCGCCAGCGTGTGCTGCTCGAACTCGACTCCCCACATCAGGCCGCGTCCGCGCACCTGCCGCACCGCCGGGAAGCGCCGCGGCCAGCTCTGCACTCGCGCCGCCACGAACTCCCCGAGACGCTGTGCGCGAGCGACCAGGTCCTCTTCGTGCAGCACGTCGAGCGTTGCCAGCGCCGCGGCACAGGCCAAAGGGTGCGCGACGAAGGTGCCAGTGTGGAGCGCTTCGCCGGACGTCTGCCACACTTCCATCAGCTCCGCTCGGCCCGCTGTTGCGGCGATCGGCAGGCCGCCGCCCAACGCCTTGCCACAACACAGCAGGTCGGGCTCGACGCCCTCGCTCTCGACCGCGAAGAGCGTGCCGGTGCGACCGAAGCCTGTGAAGATCTCGTCGGCGATCAGCAGCACATCGCGCTGCCGGCACGCCCGCGCCACTTGGGCCAGCCAGCCCCTGGGAGGGATCAGGACTCCCTCGCGGCCGACCCACGGCTCGACCAGCACACAGCCGATTGCCGGTGTCTCCGTGCGATCCTGAAGTCGTTGGTCGAGGACGTCTGGATCGACGCCGAAGGGCAAGCGCTCGACGCACGGGTGCAGCCAGGAGTCGAAAGGTTGCCGGAAGGCCGGGCGCGAGGTCGCCGCCAGAGCGCCCAGGGTCAGACCATGGTAGGCGGGGTCGAAGACCAGAACGCCGGGCCGGCCGCCCTTCCCTTTCTGCCGGCTCTTCTCTTGCTGCTGGCTGTACAGGAGAGCTGTCTTGAGCGCGATCTCGACCGCGTCGGCGCCCGAAACCGCAAAGTGGATGCGCGTATCCCGCGAACCGTTCCCAGCCGCGACGGGCAGAAGTGCACTCAGACGTTCGGCCAGTTCGATACGCCCCGGATGGGCGTGGACATCGCCCAAGGCGTGTACCAAGCGCTGGCTCTGCGCCGCCACGGCCGCGGTGACGCGGGGATGGCGGTGGCCGATGGCCGCGACGCCGAAGCCGGCGGTCAGGTCGACGTAGACGTTACCGTCGACATCGAGCACGTTGGCGCCGCGCGCTTCCAGCCACTGGATCGCCGGTCCAAAACCCAGCGTGTTGATACCGGGCGCCTCGCACGCCGCCAGGCGCCGGCAGTTGTCCCGCGCCCTGGGGCCCAGCGGTGGACAGCGCATCGCCGGCAAGAGATCGCCGTCTTGCAGAACCGACGGAGGAGATACCATGACGAGCGCCGGCTCAGAGTTCTCGTCTGCCGCTCAATGAACGGCTCAGGGTCACCTCATCGGTGTACTCGATATCGCCGCCCACGGGCATGCCGAAGGCCAGGCGCGTCACCCGCACGCCGCGCGGTTTGAGCAGCCGGGCCAGGAACAGTGCCGTCGCCTCGCCCTCGACGTTGGGATTGGTGGCCAAGATCACCTCTTCGACACCCTCCAATCGCTGCAGAAGGGAATCGACGTTCAACTCGTCCGGTCCAATGCCGCGCTGGGGTGACAGGGCTCCCATCAGCACGTGGTACTGGCCACGGTAGTCGCCGGTGCGCTCCAAGGGCTGGATGTTGAACGGCTCCTCGACCACGCAAATCATCTTGCGTGTGCGCAACTCGTCGCTGCAGATGCGGCACGGATCGATATCCGTGATCGCGCCGCACGTCGAGCAGTGGAAGAGCTTGTCCTTCACCTCGAGCACCGCCGACGCCAGCGCCTCGGCATCGCGGCGCGGCACCTTGAGCAGGTGATGCGCGAGCCGTGCGGCCGTCTTCGGACCGATGCCCGGCAGGCGGGACAACTCACCGACCAGGCGCGCCAGGGGATCGGACATGGTTGTTCTCGGGAGTCGAGTTTGCAGGTTGATCCAGGAAACCGCGGATCAGAACAGATTCGGTACGCCGCCGGCGAGCCCGCCCAACTTGCCCTGCACGGCTTCGTCCACCTGGCGTGCCGCCTCGTTGACCGCTGCGAGGACCAGGTCTTCCAGCATCGAGGGATCCTCAGGGTCGATGACCTCGGGGTCGATGTGGATGCCGACCAGGTGCTTGTGACCGCTCATCTTGACGGAAACCACGCCGCCGCCGACGCTGGCGTCGACCTCTAGCTCGGCCAGATCGCGCTGCATCTTGTCCTGCATCTGCTGCGCTTGCTTCATCAGTTGGCGAATATTCATCGTGCTTCCTCTATGAGTCAGGAACTCCCGTCCTTGGTGACCGACTCTACCGTACCGTTGAAGAGTTCGAGCACCGCCTGAACCTGAGGCTGCTCCCGAACCGCATCGAGTTCACTATTCGAGGGGGCTTGCTCTGGCGGTGGCGAAGCCTCTGCCTCGGCCATGTCGGCATCTTCGAGCAACCGGACTTCGAGGTCGTCGAGTCCCCATACGCGGCGTCCGGCTTCGCGTACCGCGTCTTGGTTGCTCGAACGCTCCATCGCCTTGCGCAAGGGGTCGTGCGGCGCGTGCCGGACCTCTAGGACACCGTCGTGGTAGGTCACGCGAGCTCGTTCCAGGCGCGAGCGCAGCGGCGTCTTGAGCTGACCGACCGTCTCCAGGAAGCGTGCGACGCTGTCGCCGGCAGAGCTCGGCCGCGGGGCACGAGATCCTCGATTGTCGGGCTCGTCGTGGGCAGCGTTGTCGCGATGGTCGTCGTGGTCCGAGTAGTCCGGCGGTGGCTCCGGCAACGGAACGTCGGGCTCCGGCGGCGGTTCCGGCGCCGAGCGTGCAGGCGGCTCAGTGGCCCGCTGCGGCTCCGGGGATCCGGCGTGAACCCGTGATGGCTGCACCGGGGGAGCCTTGGCCGGTGTCGCCTCCCGAGGCACAGCCTGCGCGGGAGCTGGGTTCTGAGGAGCTGGGTTCTGAGGAGCTGGGGGGCGTTCCGGTGCAGGGCGAACCGGAGCGGGGCGTACCGCTGCCGATACCGGCAGGCTGGGGCGCGTTGCCGTACCTGAGAGCAGGTCCTCGAGCCGGGTCAGCTTCGGCAGCTCGGCGGCGCGCAGCCAGGCGATCTCGAGCGCCAGCAAACCGGCTTCGCTGCGTCGCACGACGGCCTCGCTGCTGAGTAGCTGGTGCACCAAGCGCAGCAGGTTTTCATAGCCAGCCTGCCGTGCCAGCTCAGCGAGCCGCCGCGCGTCGTCCTCGGGCAGGTCGACCTGATCGGGCGCACTGCCCAAGGCCAGGTGCAGGGCCTCGCGCCCGTACTCCAGGAACTGCGCGTAGACGTGGCGCGGGTCCTTGCCCAGCTCCGCCACCTGCGCGGCGGCGCGGCTGACCGCCGGTGCGTCGCCGTCGAGCATAGAGGCCAAGAGCTGTTCGAACAGGGCGGCGTCGAGGCCACCGAAGAGGCGGGCGGCGTCTTCATCCGAAATGCTGCCGGCGCCGAAGGTCGCCATCTGGTCGAGCATCGCAACCGCGTCGCGCACGCTGCCCTCACCGGCCCGCGCGATCATGCGCAGCGCATTGTCACTGGCCTCGATGTTCTCCTGCTGGCACAGGGAGCGCAGATGGTCGGCCAGGACCGCCACCGGTACGCGCCGGAACTGGAACTCCTGGCAGCGCGACAAGATGGTGGCAGGAACGGCCTCGATCTCGGTGGTGGCGAAGATGAACACCAGGTGCGGCGGTGGTTCCTCGACGATCTTGAGCAGGGCGTCGAAGGCCTGGCGCGAGAAGCGGTGAACTTCGTCGAGCACCACCACTTTATAGCGGTCGCGGGAGGGGCCGTACTTGAGGCTCTCCGTCAGCTCGCGCACCTGCTCGACCTTCGAGTAGGTGGCGGCGTCGACCTCCAGCACGTCCAGATCACCGCCGCGCGTGATGTCGAGGCAGACTTGACACTCGTTGCACGGATCCGCCGCTGGACCACGCTCGCAGTTGAGCGCCTTCGCCAGCACGCGCGCCGCGCTCGTCTTGCCGACACCTCGAATGCCTGAGAACAGGTACGCTTGCGCGATTCGTTCTTCTACCAGGGCGTTGCGCAGCGCCGTCACGATGGCTTCCTGGCCGATCAGGCTGGAGAAGTCTTGCGGACGTGACTTGCGGGCGAGAACCTGGTAGGCCATGGACCGTTCCGTTCAGAGGTTCGCGGGGGAGTTTCTGTGGCAGGGTTGTCGGCAGGGCTGCCAGCCAAGCTCTCCGCTGGGCTTTCTGCTGCCTTGGTAGCAGAGCTCGATGGGAGATTCAGGTGAGCTGCGGCACTCGACGGTTTACCTTATCGCTGCTCCCTTCCGGGCCTGACGAGGTTCGATAGCCGCCGATGCACAGGACCCGAACCCCCCACCCAACCCTGCTTCAACCCTGGCGGGAGCGGGCTCGAGCGGGTGGCAGTGGCCCTGCCGGAGAAAGGATCGTACGGTCTGAGAAGAAGAATGTAAAGGCGAGCGACCACCCCAGCGCGGCCAGCAAGGCGGCGAGCGGAAGGCCGGGCGCACGGTAGAAAAGCTCGATCTCTGCCGTCGCTTCCCCCGGCAGATGCAACATTGGCAGCAGACCGTGTTCGACCTCCAGGGGTTGCCAAGAATGGAGCTCCGCCCCTTGGTGCCGCCAGCGGGCTTGCCAACCGCCGTCCTGGAACAGCGGTATCTCGCAACGCACGGTACCTGCGTCTCGCTCGAGAGTCCAGCGCGGCCCCGTCGCCGGCAGGAGGCGGCACGGTGCCTGCCAGGGCAAGCGGTAGATGCGACCCGCGGTATCGTCCAGCACGAGCAGCCAGGGCGACGGTGCCCTCTCGCCGGCCGCCGTGAGCAAATAGCGCACGCGCAGGCGCTCGTAGAGCGGGTGTCGTGTCGTCTCCAGCTCCGGCACGTTACGCCGCGGTGAGCGTGTCAAGGGCGCGAGCAGGAGCTGGTAGGCTGCGGGTTCGAGCGGATTGTAGACGCGCACATCGCGCAGACCGTAAAGGCTCGCCAGGTTGGGTGGTAGGGCTTCACCGAGCGCGGCGAAGCGCTCGTCCGGCTGCAGGTGCTGGCGCAGGTAGGTGAGCGGTGCCGGCTGTTCGAGACCGTCGGCTTCTGCGGCGGTGCTCCACGGTAGGGCCAGGCGTCGCGGCATCGTTGGATTGGCGTCGCCGTGGGCGAGCAGCAACTCACCAGCGATGAGCAAGGCGTACAGCCAGGGCGCCCAGCGCCGCGGGGCCAGCAGCAAGGCGAGGACGGCGGCGCCCAGGAAGCGCAGCTGCCAGTGCAGCCAGCCGTCGCGCAGGGGAGCCAGCAAGCCCGGGTCGTCCGGATGCGGATGCGCCTGGTAGGCCCAAACAACCAGGCCGGCCAGCGACCCGGCGACTCCGAGGACGGCGAAGTGCCAGCGGGAGCGCCATCCTCGAGCCGCCCAGTGATCGAGGAAGCCGGCTGCCAGCACTGCCAGGCAGAAGGCCACGATCAGCCACAGCCGCCGGTTGCCGTGTGCCGCGGCGCCTCCCAGCAAGGGTAGGGCTTGCAGCCAGTGCGTCACCATCGGCGGCTGCGCCACCAGCGCCAGGCTGAGGAGCAACCAGCCACCGAAGAGCCAGAACTCCGGAACCCGGCGTAGAGCCACCAGCGCCAACAGCGCGGCCAGTAGGGTCGTGGTGCCAGAGAAGCCGGCGGCGTCCTCGTTGCTGTTGTCTCGACCCCAATAGTGGACATAGCGCGAATTGCCGAAGGCATTGGGCGCCGCCACCTGCAGCAAGCTACGGGTCAAGTCCCAGCTCCCGTCCGCCGCCGCCTCGGCATCGAAGTCGAGCTGCGCCTGGCGGCCACTTTGCGGCAGGTAGAGCGCTGTGGGTAACCACACCGGTGCCGTGATGCAGGCGGCAACCATCACCGCCAGCGCCGCGAACCACCAGCGCTGCCAGCGCCGTGGATCTCGAGTGCCGACAGCGCGCAGCAGGGCGAAAGACGTTGCCAGGGCCAGCACGTAGAGAATCGTCTCCGGATGTCCGGCCAGCAACAGGCCCGCGAGTGCGGCGGTCAAGAGCACGGCGTCGCGTCGCCGTGGCGCGGCGGACTCACCCGCGGGTAGCAGTCGGCTCAGAGCGTAGAGCACGGCCGGCAGAAAGACGGCGCTGTTGGCCAGCGGCCAGCCGAGCCACAGCAGCAGATAGCCGCTCAAGCCGAAGGCGAGGGCACCAGCGAGCGCCGGCCCACTGCCCAGGCGAAGCCGGCGCAGAAAGAGATAGGTGAAGGTCAACGTCAGCAGCAACCGCAGCGCTGCTAGAACAGCAGCCGCGCCCGGCCACGGCACGGCCAGCGCCAGCAGCGTGAGCGGCTGGAAGGGCTGTGCCTGCGGGTCGGCGAGCAGGGGCAGACCGAGCCCGGCATACGGGTTCCACAGCGGCCAGCGACCGGCGAGCAACTCGTCGCGCACCAGCTGCTGCGATGGAGCGATCAGCTGGATCAGGTCTCCCTGCAGGAAATTGCCGTGCGGCTCGACCGGGGGCAAGTCCTGGAAAGGCACGAAACCGCGCAGGTTGTCCAGAGGCAGCAAGACGTCACCGGCCAGCAGGGCCGGTCCGAGCAGCAGCAAGATCACCACGGAGAAAACGGCCCAGACGAAGGCAGGCAAGGGATCGAACCACCGCCGCAAGGAGAATGCCAGGGCGCTGCCGAGCACGGCTGTCCAGAGACCGGGCAGCACAGCGTCAAACATCATGGTGACGGCAGTCTAGTGCGGCCCGTGCTTCCTTGCACCCCCCCAGTCCAGGCGATAGAATTTGAAGTTGCCAGAGTCATCAAGCTGGCAACCCACACCGCACGAGCTGCGCCGATCCGAACAACCGCCACCGCGCGTAGATTCTCCGGCAGAGAGACCCGACCGGAATCCATCGATACCAACCCCCTGGTCGATCGTCTCAGCTCACGAAGAAAGCCCATCTGGAGAGCACAATGAGCACAGCCAAGCTGATCCTCGACGACCAGGAGGTCGAACTTCCCCTCGTGGAAGGAAGCGAGGGCGAACGCGGCATCGATATCGCCGCCCTGCGCGCCAAGACCGGCATCATCACCATGGATCCCGGCTATGGCAGTACCGGTTCCTGCTTTAGCGACATCACCTTCATCGACGGTGAGAAAGGCATTCTGCGCTACCGCGGTTACGACATCGAGCAGTTGGCAGAGAATTGCGATTTCACCGAAGTCTGCTACCTGCTGGTGTATGGCGCGCTGCCGACCCGTGAGCAGCTGCACGATTTCCAGCACCAGCTGACCTACCACTCGATGCTGCACGAGGACATGAAGAAGTTCTTCGAGGGCTTCCCGCCTTCGGGCCCACCGATGGCGATCCTGTCGGCCATGGTCGCGACGCTGTCCTCGTACTACCCGCAGAGCGCTCAAGATCTCGACCTCAACATCATTCGCTTGCTGTCGAAGGCCAAGACCATCGCTGCCTTCTCGTACAAGAAGTCGATCGGTCAACCCTTCATGTATCCGCGCAACGAGCTGAGCTACTGCGCGAACTTCCTGCAGATGATGTTCGCGGTGCCGGCGGAGCCGTACCTGGTTTCCGACACGCTGGTGAAAGCGCTCAACCTGCTGCTCATCCTGCACGCCGACCACGAGCAGAACTGCAGTACCTCGACGGTGCGCATGGTGGGCTCCAGTCAAGCGAACCTCTTTGCTTCCATCTCGGCCGGGATCTGTGCTCTCTCGGGCCCTCTGCACGGCGGCGCCAACCAGAAGGTGATCGAGATGCTGCAGCGCATTGCCGACGATGGCGCGGACTACAAGAAGTACGTCAACCTGGCCAAGGACAAAGACTCCGACTTCCGCCTGATGGGCTTCGGTCACCGGGTCTACAAGAACTTCGACCCACGGGCGCGCATCCTCAAGTCGGCGTGTGACGAGGTGCTCGAAGAGTTGGGCGTCCAGGATCCGCTGCTCGACATCGCCAAGGATCTGGAAGCGGTGGCGCTGGAAGACGAGTACTTCGTCGAGCGCCGGCTGTACCCGAATGTCGACTTCTACTCCGGCATCATCTACCGCGCGATGGGCATCCCGACCAACATGTTCACGGTCATGTTCGCCCTCGGCCGTTTGCCGGGCTGGATTGCTCAGTGGGTCGAGATGCGCAACGATCCGCGTGGACGCATCAACCGGCCGCGCCAGATCTACACGGGCTCGACCCAACGCGACGTGGCGCCGCTAGACGAGCGCTGAAGTGGGAGTCAGGACCGATGACGGGACCGGTATGAAGACGTCGTCCATGGGAGGCCTGTGAAACCTTTGGGAGACGCGTGAAGCTACGGGCACGCTCGGAAATGCTCGGAGGCTGGGAAGGCAGCGCAGAGCTGACCCCGGACGCCATTGTGCGTCCAGACGGTCTACCGGTGCTCTTCTTGGACGGTGAAGATCCGGTCAAGCCCGAAGAAGCAGCCATGTTCGAACTGGAAGTTCTCGAAGCTTCCGATGGTGAGCGCGCCGCTCTGGTGGCGGCGGGCTATCAGTTGAGCTGATGGGCAGTACGGAAAAGATTTTCAAGGGCAACGTCGTGCTGCTCACCGGTGCCTCCGCAGGCATCGGCAAAGAACTGGCGTTGCAGCTGGCCGCCGAAGGGGCGCACCTGGCGCTGTGCGCGCGCAGCGCAGAGGCGCTGGAAGCGGTCGCAGAAGAATGCCGCCAGGTCGGCGCAGCGGCCGGTACCCGCGTGCTGACCCGCGTCACCGACGTCGGTGACGAAGCACAATGCCGGCAGCTGGTCGAGGCGACGGTCGCAGAGTTCGGCCGTCTCGACACCCTGATCAACAACGCAGGCATCAGCATGTGGGCCCTGTTCGAGGATATGGAGACGCTGGAACCGTTCGAGCGCATCATGCGGGTCAACTACTTCGGCAGCGTCTACTGCACGCACTACGCCTTGCCGTACCTGAAGCAAAGCCGTGGTCGCCTCGTCGGCGTTGCCAGCCTCACGGGCAAGACTGGCGTGCCGACGCGCAGTGGCTATGCTGCCAGCAAGCATGCGATGGCCGGCTTCTTCGACACCCTGCGCATCGAACTGGCCGACAGTGGTGTCTCGGTCACCATGATCTATCCAGACTTCGTCAAGAGCGAGGTGCGCTCGCGCGCCTTCGGTCCGGACGGTGCAACGCTGGGGGAGAGCCCAGTGCAGGAAGACCGGATCATGACCGCCGCGACCTGCGCCGCGATCATTCGCCGCGCCGCGGCCCGCCGCCAACGCGAGGTCATCACCAGCCTGCGGGGCAAGCTCGGCTCTTTCCTCAAACTCTTCTTCCCGTCCATTCTCGACGGAATCGCCAGGCGCGCCATCGCGCGGGGCCGCTGACAACGCTGGTCTCTATGTCGTCTTTGCCCGAAGGACGAGGCATTCGCAACCTTCGCTCCGCGCTCGTGGCGCTCGCAGAGCAGGCCCGGGCCCTCGACCTGGAGAGCTTGGAAGAGTTGACGCCAGCGCAGCTGGCCGACGAACCCTGCGCCCAAGTGGCCGCCTTGGTCGAGGCAACCATGGCTCAACTCGATCGCCTGGCGGAAGTGGTTCTGCCAACCGATGTCGGTGCGGATCACGAGCAAGCCCTGTCGCAGCAGAGCAGCAGCTTTTTCGCCGAGATCCGGCGAGTCAAGGGGGAACAGGGATACCTGCAAGTCGAGCAGATTTCGGATCTAGCCTACTTGGCGGCGATGGAGCTTCACCAGCGTCTCGGAGAGCTGAAGTCCCTCGATGCGCGTCGTGATCGGTGGCACCTGCTTGGCAGCCTGGGTAGTAGTGCCGGCCACGTGATCAAGGTCGTCTCGATCGTCGAGGCCGCCTTGGCCATGCTGGAGGGGGAGCCGGGCCGCCTCGACACCGCCGACCACCTGGACCGATCGCTGGAGACCCGGCGCCTCTACGCGCGCTTTCGCCACGCGTTGCAAGACGAAGCCGCGACCGAGACGGACGAGACGTTAGGCCAGCGTTTGCAGCGAGCGGCCTCGGCGATCGCGCAGCTGGTCGGACGGTCGCTCTACCCGCACCTGCGCATCAACGATCGCATGCACATGCGACGGCTGCAGGAAAGGGTCATCGCTTGGTTGCGCGGTGACGGCGAGTCCGACCGCCTGGGCGGCGAACGACTTTGGCGCGATCTGATAGGTTTCGCGGATCTCATCATGGCCGTCAACCGGCGACACGAACTCGAGGTCCACGACCGCCGTTTGCTGTATCGTCTGCGGCGCGATCTGGCCGCGAGTGCGGCGACCTCACTCTCGACCGACCAGCTGGCGAACTTGCGCCGACTGTTCGGCCGCAGTGATGACGTGGATCGCCTGCTTCGGGACCGGGAGCCGCACGGTTTGACCCCTGGCCTCGTGATACCGTGGATTGACCGCCTACTCTTGGAGCTGGGTGAAAGTCACCACATGGTTCTCGCCGGAATCTTGGATCTCGACAGCACCGAAGTTCCGGGAAAATAGTGGCTATCCGGCAGGGCTTCTTGGGCAGGGGAAGTTTCGAAACAAAGAAAGCCCGGGGCGAACGGCCCGGACGTTGAAGACCAAAGAGGTTAACGGTATGAGCGTAGAGTCAGCAGTCAATCGTGCGATGCAGAACGTGCCGAAGGCAGTGGCGGCCGGCGTTGTGGACATGGGCAGCGGCATGCTACTCAGCATCCGCACCGTCGAGAGTCACCCGCAGCAAGTGATCGATATCCTGGCTCCGGCGACGCGCGAGCTATTCGAAGGGGACATGGTCACGACCATCGAGAACCTGTTCAAGAAGTCTCGCGGCGTCGAGAGCGATGATCACTACTTCCAAGAGATCCTGATCTCTTCGACCAATCTCTGGCACTACTTCGGGCGGCTGAAGAACAGCAAGAACTCCGTGTTGACCGTCGTCACTCGTTCGGATGTCAACATGGGCATGTTCTTGGTCAAGGCGCGGGAAATCATCAACGACGAGACTATCTGAGCGAGTGGAAGCCACCAGCTGGGCGCGCGCCGCCCAGCTTTGCTGCGGCGCCGGTGATCGGACCATCCTGCGGGACTTGACCTTCGAGCTGCCGCAGAATCGAATCACCGTCATCATGGGCCCGGGAAACGCTGGCAAGAGCACGCTGTTGCGCCTGCTGGCGAGCCAGTTGGCCGATCACGTGGCGGGTCTCTGGCAGACGGGGGACCTGACGGTCGTGGAACCGGAGGTCGGCTGGCTACGTCAGTACCGGGCCTCCGATCCGCGACCCTTGGCCCCTGCCCGGCTGCAGAGCATCTCGCGGCTGCTCGAAGAGGGTGCTTCCGCCGTTCTTCTGGACGAGCCGGAAGTCGACTTGACGCGAGAGCAGGAGCAGGAGGTAGTGAACCAGCTCCTGCAGCTGCGTGGTAGCCGCACCGTTGTGTTGGCCACTCACAATCTGCGCTTCGCACGCGCCATTGCAGACCACGCGATGCTGCTCGACGACGGACGGCTGGTCGAGGCTGGCCCAGCCGATGTCTTCTTCCACCAGCCGACCCACCCACGGACGCAGTACTACGTGCGCATGGGGAGCTGACGTGCGCCGCCGAAAGAAGACCGGATGAGGCCGCTACCTGAGTTTCACTGGATCATAGAGAATCGCCTGGCAGGAGCCTCGAAGCCCGGCCTCATGAATCCATTGCACGAAGACCTGGAGTACCTGCGCCAGCGCGGGGTCGGCGTGATCATCAATCTCACCGAGGTATCGGAGGAAGAGCCGGAAGCCTTCGAGGGATTCACCCTCCGCCACTTTCCGGTGGTCGACATGAGCATCCCAACGCCGCGGGCGGCAGCAGAGCTGTGCCAGCAGGTTGCGAGCTGGCTGGCCGCCGGCCAGGCAGTGATGATGCACTGTCATGCTGGCCTCGGGCGCACGGGAACCCTGCTGGCCTGCATGCTGATTTCTTTTGGCCATACAGCGGACGCGGCGGTGACGGCCATTCGACGTCATTCGCCCAACTACATCCAGTCTCAGGCACAGGAAGTCTTCGTGCGCCATTTCGAGACCTTCCAGAGCAGCCACGCTCAGGGAGAGGAAGTCCAGCTGCCGCGGCCGTGGCTGGCAAGGTAGCGGCAGCATTTGGCGGCTGATGTTCCGCGTTGCAAGGACGAGCGCGATAGAGTGGTAGCGGGAGGGAGGAGTTCCTACGATGGCCGAACAGCACATCGACCCTGCCACCGCGACCCCAGCGCGCTACTGGCACCAACTCGACGACGGGCGCATCCAATGTGACCTGTGCCCTCGGTTCTGTCGCCTGGGCGAGGGCCAGCGCGGCCTCTGTTTCGTCCGCGGACGCCTCGAAGACCGCTTGGTCCTCACCACCTACGGCCGCTCCAGTGGTTTCTGCGTCGATCCGATCGAGAAGAAACCCCTGAGCCACTTCTTCCCCGGTACCCCGGTGCTCTCCTTCGGCACCGCCGGCTGCAATCTGGCCTGCAAATTCTGCCAGAACTGGGACATCAGCAAGTCACGTGAGATCGACACGCTGGCCGACGCGGCCTCACCCGAGCTGATCGCCAGCGCTGCTGAGCGTCTCGGCTGTCGTAGCGTCGCCTTCACCTACAACGATCCGGTGATCTTCCTCGAATACGCCGTCGACGTCGCCAAGGCATGCCATGCTCACGGACTCGCAGCGGTGGCGGTCACCGCCGGTGAGATCTGCGCCGAGCCGCGGCGTGAGTTCTTTGCCCACATGGACGCTGCCAACGTCGACCTCAAAGCCTTCACGGACCGCTTCTACCGTCAGATCTGTGGCGCCTCACTACAGCCGGTACTCGACACCCTGGTCTACCTGAAGCACGAGACGGAGGTTTGGCTGGAGTTGACGACCCTCCTGATCCCGGGCGAGAACGACAGCGACGAAGAACTCGACGCCATGACGCATTGGGTGGTCGGTGAGTTGGGCTCGGACGTGCCGATGCACTTCAGTGCCTTCCACCCGGACTGGAAAATGCTCGACAAGCCTGCCACGCCCATCGAAACCCTGCAGCGTGCCCGCCGCATCGCGCAGGGCAATGGCGTGCGCTACGCCTACGTGGGCAATGTGCACGACGAAGACGGGGACAGCACCTACTGCCACAGCTGCGGCCAGCGGGTGATCGGCCGCGACTGGTACGTGCTGACGTCCTGGGATCTCGATTCCCAAGGGAAGTGCCAGCACTGCGGTACGCAGGTGGCCGGCCGTTTCGACGGGCCGCCCGGAACCTGGGGCGCGCGCCGCCAGCCGGTGCGCTTGGCAGATTTCGACGCGGGTGCCACTCCTGTTTGATGTGCTCCCGCGTGACGGTGTCTCGGCGTGAGTCGCTCGGCTCGTAGCAAGAGCGCTCTGCCGATCGACGCGCTGTTGCCGCGGGTCGAGGAGATCCTGCGGTCTCACAAGTGCCTGGTGCTACGTGCCGCTACCGGTGCCGGCAAGACCACGCGCGTGCCGCCGACAGTCCTGGCGGCACTGCAGGCCCAAGGTATCGATGGCCGAGTGATCATGCTCGAACCGCGCCGCATCGCCGCGCGCGCCGCCGCGCGTCGCATCGCGGTCGAGCACGGCTGGAGTGTTGGTGAGGAGGTCGGCTACCAGGTGCGCTTCGAGCGTCGCAGCAGTGCCTCAACGCGCATCCTGGTGGTCACCGAGGGAATCCTGGTGCGACAGCTGCAGGAGGATCCCTTTCTGGAAGGAGTCGCGGCGCTGATCTTCGACGAATTCCATGAGCGACGCTTGGACAGCGACCTGGCTCTCGCCCTGGCGCGCCGCGTGCAGACCGAGGTGCGCCCCGAGCTGCGGCTGGTCGTCATGTCCGCGACTCTCGACGCCGGTCCGGTCGCCGCCTTCCTCGGCGACTGCCCGCGACTCGAAAGCGCCGGCCGTAGCTTTCCGGTGCAGGTGGACTACCTGCCGCGTCCGCCGGAAGAGCCGCTACGTCGCAGTCCCCAGCTGGTGGCCGCGGGAGTGCGACGGCTTCTGGGCGACGAACGCCTGCAAGAAGAAGGCGGTGCGGGCGATCTGTTGGCCTTTCTCCCCGGAGTCGGTGAGATCCGCCGCTGCGCGGACTTGCTCGCGGACACGGTGGGCAGCGATCCAGCTCTTGTCTTACAGCCGCTCTACGGCGATCTGCCGGGGGAGCAGCAGGATGCGGCACTGCGCCCCGACCCGCGGGGGCGCCGGCGCATCGTACTGGCCACCAACGTCGCGGAGAGTTCGGTCACCGTCGAGGGCATTGCTGGGGTGGTCGACAGCGGCCTCGCCCGCTCCCTGCGCTACGACCCGGCCAGTGGTCTCGACCGCCTGCAGCTGGGCCGCATCAGCCAGGCATCCGCCGAGCAGCGGCGCGGCCGAGCGGGTCGCCAGCGCGAGGGTGTCTGCCTGCGTCTGTGGAGCGAGTTCGAGCACCAGGGTCTGCCGGCGCACGACACCCCAGAGATCCGCCGCGTCGACCTGGCGGGCCCAGCGCTGCAGCTGCTCGCCTGGGGCGAGGATCCCGCCGACTTCGCTTGGTATCAGTCGCCCGAAGGCGCGGCAATCGCTGCGGCCCGCGACCTCCTCTACCGGCTCGGCGCCCTTGATGGTCCTTCCAGCACCGGCCTGACGCCGCTGGGCCGCGCCCTGGTTCGTTTGCCGTTGCCCCCCCGCCTGGGGCGCTTACTGCTGGCATGCCACGGCTGGGGCTATACCGATGGCGGCGCCCTGCTCGCCGCGTTGCTCGCCGAGCGGCCACCGTTCCGGCGGCGCAGCTCGAAAGGGTCGCTGCCGCATGGCGTCGAGGAGCGCCCGGTGCCGGCGAGCGAGTCCGACCTGCTCGACCGCCTGGACGTGTTGCGCCGCTTTGCGCGCAGCGGCCGCGACCCGGGGTCCCCACAGGGCCCATTGCTCCTGGGCCGGGCGCGGCAGGTTCTGCGGGCCGCTGATCAACTGGCAATGCTCGTGCGCCGGGACAGCCAGCTGGCATCTACCGAGTCTTGGGCCGCGGACGAGCAGCGCCCGAGCAGCGAGGAAGAGGCACTGAGCCGCGCCCTGCTCGCCGCCTTTCCGGACCGCCTCGTACGGCGCCGGCCCGAGGACCCTGAGCGCGGCGTCATGCTCGGTGGCCGCGGCGTGCGCTTGGCTGCCGAGAGCGGCCTGCGGTCCTTGACCGACAACCCGTTGTTTGTCGCGGTCGAGCTGACCGAGGGACGGCACGCCGAAGCCCTGGTGCGCCAGGCATCGGCCGTGCGGCTCGCATGGCTGGCACCACGTTTCCTGGATACCCGTGAGGACGTCGCCTTCGACACCGAGCGCCAGCGCGTGCTGGCCACCCGCCGCACCATCTGGCAGGACTTGGTGATCGACGAGGTCGCGTGCCCGGTGAGCGATGGCGAGCAGGCAGCAAGCGTGCTGGCTGCCGCCGCGCGGGAGGCCCTGCAAGAGGCCCTGCCGCTCGATGATCCGGACGTCGCGGGCTTCTTGACCCGCCTTCGCTGCCTGGCCGATTGGCGGCCCGAACTGCAACTACCGCGCTTCGACCAGGATGAGCTGCGCGAGCTGCTACCCACGCTGTGCAGCGGCAAACGCAGCTTCGCGGAGTTGCGGCGGGTGCCGCTGCTCGAGGTGCTGGAAGGAGGGCTTGACTGGCCGCAGCGCCAGGCGCTCGACTGCGACGCCCCGGAACGCCTGCCCTTGCCCAGCGGCAGCAAGGTTCGCCTACAGTACGAGGAGGGCAAACCGCCCGTCTTGGCGGCGCGCATCCAGGAACTCTTCGGCCTGGGCGAAACGCCACGGGTGGCCGGCGGAAAGGTGCCGGTGCTGCTGCACCTGCTGGCGCCCAACATGCGCCCGCAGCAAGTCACGGAAGATCTGGAAAGCTTCTGGCACAACACCTATCCGCTGGTGCGCAAGGAACTGCAGGGCCGGTACCCCAAGCACGCCTGGCCCGAGGATCCGTGGACCGCGCCGCCGGAACGCCGGCCGCAACGGCGACGGAAATAGAAAGCCGGATGCGGCTGCGCCGCCGGGCGGCCACACGGGGCCCCAACCCAGAAAGAGGCCCCTAGAAGATCTCGAGTTGCCCTAGCTTTGAAGTGTCGGCCTTCGGCTCTTGTGTCTGCGTCGCCTCCTGCGGTTTCGCCGCCCGTTGGACCGCCGCGAAACCGGGTCGCGACGCCCCTTGCCGGACGATTGTCGCACCGCTGGCGGGGTCTTTGTCCAGCACGATCAGGTCGTCGACACGCTGGCGGATGTCCGGCACGTGGCTGACCAACGTCACCAGGCGGTCCGGCGCGTCGCTGTTGCCTCCTTCCGACGCCAGGCGCTCGATGCCTTCGAGGGCCAGGTCCAGGTGCTCGGGATCCAGGCTGCCGAAGCCTTCGTCGAGAAAGAACGCATCGAGACGACCACCGCGGCCGGCGACCTTCTCGGCTAGCGCCAGCGCCAATGCCAGCGAGGCCAGGAAGGTCTCGCCACCGGAGAGGGTGCGCGCGTCTCGTTCGGCTTCGGCGTAAGCCAGGTCGACGATGTGCATCTCACCGTCGTCGGTGAAGCGGTAGCGGCCGTCGGTGAGCATTTCCAGGCGAGCGCTAGCCACCCGCGCCAGCGCCACGCGCTCCTCTTCCAGCAGGTAGGTCAGGAAGCGCGAGGGCTGCAGATCTTCGGCCAGTTGCCGGTACAGGTCGTGCCGGGCGCGTACCTGCCGCAGCTGCTCCCGCAGTTCCCGAGCACGCTGTAGCCGCCGTTCGAGATCCTCGGCAGACGTGCGCTGCCGCACCACGTCACCGCGCGCCTGTTGCAGGGCCGCGTCGAAGTCGGCGTCGGCGGCAAGCTGCAGGTCGGCGAGCTGCCGCCGGCGCTCGGTCGTCAAATTGTCGAGACGCTCGGCCGCGGTCTCGGCGTCGGTCCGCGCGGCCTGGCGTGCTTGCTGCAACCGCTCGCGCAGCTGGCGGTCGAGACTGCGCAGCGGTGAGCCGGCACTCTGCTCCTCTGCAGGGTCCTCGCCGGTCAGCAGGTCGTGGCCGGCGGGTTCTCTGGCCAGCTGACCGGACAGCGTCGCTAGCCGCCGGGCCACCTCGTCGCGTTGGCTACGTGCCTCTTCGCGCCGCAGACTCGCCGTCTCGACCGCAGCGGCGGCACCCTCTTCGGCGGATTCCGCATCGTGCAGCTGCCGCGCCGCCGCCGCCACGCGTTGCCGAGCGTCGCGCAGCTGCAGCGTGGGATCGCCGTCACCGAGCTGTTCGGTGAGCAAGCGCTCTTCTCGCGCGCACTCTTCCGCCGCCACTTCGGCATCGCGGCTCGCCTCCTGGCGGCGCAGCTCTGTGCTCTCCACATCGCGCCGCGCGGTGGCGGCGCTCTGCCGGGCGAGCTCGGCCTCGCGCTGCGCGTCGGCGGCCGCCTGTTGGTGCTGCCGGCTGTGCAGGCGCTGCCGCGCGAGAGCTTCCTCAGCGGTCTTCAGCTCGTCTTCGGCGTGCCGCACCGTGCTGGCTTGTCGTGGCTCGTCTGTTTGGGCTATTCCTTGAGGTGCTTCGCTCTGCAACTGGCGCAGCACCTCCACCGGCACCTCTCGCTCGCAGACCGGGCAGGGTTCCCCGGGCTCCAGGCGGTGGCGCAGCGTGCAGGCCATCTCGGCACGGTGGGCGGCGTCGAGGGTCTGGCGTGCTTGCAGCACGGCTGCTTCCGCCTGCCGCTCAGCGTCTTCCTGCGTGGTCACTTCGGCCGCCGCCTGCTGCGCCTTGTGCTCGGCCGCCTGCGCGCGCTGGTGGCCGTCGTGTGCCTGCTGGCGGGCTTCGGTGACCGCCGCGTGCAGGCGCTCAGTCAGGTCTTGCAGCTGCTGCAACCGGGTCTGCGCTTGCTGTAGTGCGTCCAGCCGGGCTTCGGCTCGCGCGAGATCTGCTTCCGAGCCGACCTCGCGCTCTAGCGACGCCTTCAGCTCGCGCGCGGCTGTACGTTGGCGCCGCGCCTCCGTCCACGCTTCCTGTGCCGCCTCCCGCTCGGCGGTAGCGGCGGCGAGACCTTCGAGCGCGGCGCTGACGTCCGCGGCCGGAGGTAGCTGCTTCTCGAGGCGCGCCAGCTCGCCGCGTCGCGCCTCGGCCGCCGCCTGCGCTTCGCGTGCCTGCTGCCGCTGCTCGTGCAAGCGCGCCATGGTCTCGGCGCCTGCCTCGAGTTCCGCCTGCCGCACCTCGGCCGCCGCCAGCGCTAGGCGCGTTCGCGCCAAGCGTTGCTTGTCGTCCTCGAGTTCCGCCAAACGCACTTCCAGGCCGCGCACCTCGGCCTCTGCGGTCTGTGCTCGCTGGCGCGCACGGGCGCGCATGTCATCCAGGCGGTCGAAGCCGAACAAGCCCTTGAGCACCTCGTCGCGCTCGCGGGTCGAGGCTTCGAGGAACTCGGCGAAGCGGTTCTGAGCCAGGAAGACGGAGCGGCAGAAAGCCCCGAAGTCGAGGCCGAGAAGCTGTTCGACGCGCGCCGTCACCTCGCGTTCCTTGTCCAGAGTCTCGACCACCGTTTCGCCGTCCAGCCGGCTCAGAGTGTGCTTGTTGGCACCCTTGCGACGCAGCACGCGCACCGCCCACCATGTCTGCCCGTCGACCACGAAGCCCAGCTCGACCCGCGCTTGATCACAGCCATGGCGGATCAGCGGTGCGTTCTCGGCGCTGAGCACCGGCGTACGGCCGTAGAGGGCGAAGGCGATGGCGTCGAGGAGCGACGACTTGCCACTGCCGATCGGTCCCACCACCGCCACCAGGCGGCGGCCGCGCCAGTCGAAGGTCACGCGCTGCTGGTACGACCGGAACCCCTCGAGGGTCAGCTCAAGTGGACGCATCCAGAGTCTCCTGCATCACCTCACGTAGCGCCGCCAGCAAGTCCGCGGCCGGCTCGCGGCCGTGCTCGTGCAGGTAGTAAGCGGCGAACTGCTGGTCCAGAGGTTGCTCGCTGCGCACCGGTGCCTGCGGCTCGTTGCGCTCGTAGTCAGCGCGCACCTTGATGAGGTAGGGAAAGTGCCGCCGTGCCCGCTCGGCGAGCGAAGGATCGGGGCCGTCGGTGCGGACTGCCAGGTCCATATAGGCGTCGGCCAGTTCGGGTTCGGCGAGCAGCTCTTCCCAGCTGCCATGCGCGCGCCGCAGCCGACGCCCGGCGGTGAGCGGTAGGGAACGAAGACGCGCGGTCGACCCTGCCTGTACGTCGACCAAGACCACCCGCTTGGCTTCGCCGGCCTCGCCGAAATCGAGTTCCAGCGGTGAGCCGCAGTACTCGGCGGGCACCGGCGCCGCCGGCACCGATTGCGGCCGATGGATGTGACCGAGGGCGATGTACTGTGCGTTGGCGGGCAGCGCGCCGCCCGCCGCGGCGTAGTGCTCACCCAAGTGCAACGAGCGCTCGCCGCGCGGAGCTGCACCTAGGAGACCAGTGCCCCGGAGGCCTCCGAGGGTGCCCCCCCCCAGAGTGACACCACCAACCAGGAAATGACCTATCACCACCCTCGCGGCATCATCCCCGTGCGCCGCCAGGTAGCTGTCGTACGCCGTGCACAGTTCCGCCATGCGCTCGGCGTACTGGCCGTACCAGCGGTCGGCGTCCTGCAGGAAATCGACCGCCTGGCCCTCGCGCAGGAAGGGCAGGCAAGCGACCAGCGCCGTCTCGTGGGTGTCCGCGCCGAGTCCTTCGAGGCGAATCACGCCGCCGTCCTCCGGCGCACGGATACCGCCGACCAGGTGGATGCGGTGATCGCGCAGGTAGTCGGCCAGCAAATCGAGCAGTTCCGGCGAGTCGTGGTTACCCGCGATCGCCACCACCGGCGCCTGCTCGGCCAGTCGGTGCAGGGTTGCCAGGACCAAGCGCAGGGCGTCCATCGGTGGTCGCGGGTGATCGAAGAGGTCGCCGGCCACCAGCACCAGGTCGACGTCCTCGCGGTGCGCGATGTCGACGATCTCGTCGAGCACGGCACGCGCGTCGTCGAGTCGGCTGTAGCGTCCCAAGCGCTTGCCGACGTGCCAGTCTCCGGTGTGCAGCAGGCGCATGTGACGAATCAGTCCGTAGTGGCCCAGGCGAGGTCGAAGCGACCTAGGTTGCCGAGCAGCGGCAGTGCCATTTCCAGCAGCGTGCCTTCGTCGCTCGCCGTGGTCCGCGCCATCGCCAGGTGCGTGGCGTCGACTCTCGGGCCGTAGACGGCTGAGTCGAGCGCCAGCCACATCCCGAGATCTTCCAGGTACGCCTCCGTCCAGGCATGGTAGAGAAATTGGCCGTCGCCGCCGCTGTGCACCAAGCCGACGACAACGCGGGCCGGAATGCCGGTGGCGCGCAGCAGCGCGGTGAGCAGGAAGGCGTTCTCGGTGCAGTCGCCGTCGCGCGAGTCGAGGGTCTGGCGGGCGGTTGCCAGGCCGATTCCGGCGCCCGAGAAACCGATGTTTTCGTGCACCCAAGCCTCCAGGCGATGCGCGGCGTCGAGTGGGTCTGACGCGCCTTTGACAACCTTGCGTGCCACGCGCTGGACGGCTGCGTCATCACTCTCGATCAGGCCGGAAGGCTGCAAGCAGGCGTCGCTGGGAGGATCGTCTTGGTGCTCGGGGTTTGCCGCATCTTCGAGGCTCAGCTTGGGTACCGTCACCATCAGCACCTCTTCGCCCTCTCGCTGCTCGATCCGCTGGCGGCCGTCCTGGGCGAAGATGTCCGCCAACCGTGGCGCACCGTCGCCGCGCGCGATCAGCCGGTAGGTCGCCTGGCGCAGCCGGCGGGCCTGTGGTAGCGCCCGGTCGAAGCCCACGGACAGCTGACGGAATGCGGCCAGATCCGCCTCGACCGGCGCCAGTGCTTCCTCGCGCGTGGCCAGGCGCATGACCACCGGACCGACTTCCTGGCGCAGCAATGTGCCGTCGGCGGCGTAGGTCTCTCGCGTCGTGAGGCCCAGGCCGACTGCTTCCTGCTCCACCACCACGGCGCCGTCCGGCAGCGTTTCCAGCCGCCGGATGCGCACCTCCAACACTCGATTGCCGGCCTCGAAGCTGAAGGTCTTGTAGCTCACCATCTCGGCGTCACCACGCAGCAATTCGAGCGTCGCCCTCTCGGCGGCGCGCGGCGCCAGGATTGTCTGATCCCAGGGGATCGTCCGTACCTGCTCGCGTCCCTGCGGCGAGACCGTGCGCAGGCGCGCCTCGCCGTCCAGGATCTCGACCGACGTAAGGCTCTCGCCACCGCCCAGGTTGAGCCGGCTTTCCAGAAAACGCGTGCCGCGCTCGTCTTCGATCCAGGTGCTGCGCGAGGCCATCACCACGCTCTCGGTGCGGCCGGCATTGAAGCGCGCCAGCTCGCTGCGCATGTCGTTGACCACCTGCCAGGCCGGCTGGCCCTTGTAGTCGACTGACTTCTGCTCGAAGTGCGCATATCCGGAACGTTGGCCGAACATCTCGACTAGGTACCACTGCTCCGAGTACCCGTCCTCCGATGCTTCGATCGGGTGCTCGGGATCCGGTGCGGACTGAGCACAGAGAGGGTGGACGAGGGAGCAGGCAAGGAGTAGAGAGCAGGCTGTTCGCGTCATGGCGCTAGCATAGCGGAAGCTTCCGGATCTCCGGTGACCAGACCGCTGAGGACCTTGTGCTAGCATCCCGGAATTCTTCTGAGCTTGCCCGTCTACCTCTTCGAGAGAGCTCCATTGAGGAGCAATCTTCGAACGAGTCGTCAAGGGAGCTGGATCTATGAGTGATGGAGTGATCGAGGTGCGCGTCTGTGAACTACACGGATTGCGTTACAACGCGGCAATCCAGGACGGCTGCGCGCGCTGTCGTCGGGAAGGGACCGTCGATCCGGGCAAGGCGTCGGGGGCGCCGGCCCCACCACCAGCCCAACCCGCGACACCGGTACCCGCGACACCGGTACCCGCGTCAGGCTCGTTGCTGCCCGACCTGGACCTGCCTGACCTCAATGCCCCCCCCCAGCCGCCCCCAGCCGCCCAGCCGCCGCAGCAGTCCCCAGCGGCTCGGCAAGCTGAACCCCGGCCAGCACAGCAGCAAGCGGCGCCCCCCGCCCCGCCAGCGAACTCGGCGGCTGCGCGCCCCGCCGGTGGTAAGCATCGTGAAGGCGGCGTCGCCGCTCGCGCCGGGGCCTCCGTTGGCACCGGATCGGTGGGTACGGGGTTGGCGATCGCCGCCGCGCTGATCCTCACCGCCACGGCGGGACTCACCTTTCTACACTCCGCCGCCGTCAAATGGGTCGGTGGCTTCGTCTCGCCGCCGGCGGCTGCCGAGTCCGAGTACCTGTACGACGACACCTTGCCCGCCGGCTATGACGACGAGAGCTACGAAGACTACGAGAGTTTTGAAGACTACGACGACAATGCCGGCTACGACGACGGGGAGGGACACTGATGAGCCAGTGCAACCAACACCCGGACCGCGGCGCCGGCTACCATTGTGAGTCGTGCGGCAACTATCTGTGTGACGACTGTGTCGATTCCGGGCACGCGCTGCTGTTCTGCCGCGTATGCGGAGAACAGGCGCTGCCCGTGACAGCGGGTGTGAGTCACTCGACCACGACCGTGGCGAGCGCTGGCATTCCGTCGACCGCCTCGGTAGCCGGTTCCCATGTGCAGGCCCGCCAGCGACAGAAAGCCGTTTTCGGCCCCTATAGCTTCCGGGAAGCGCTGTTCTATCCCTTCCGAGGCCTCGGCGCTTTCCTCTATGTGGGCGCCATCCTGGCGATGCTGTTCCTGGCCTACGTGCCGATGCTCTTCATGGGTCGCTTGGTGCTGACCTTCCTCTTCTGGTCGATGATGGTTGGCCTGCAGTTAGTTCAAGATCATCCGAACCTCAGCCGAGGGCAGCGTCGAACTGCCGGATTGGCCAGAGTATGGCGATCTTGGTGAGTGCCTGCTGGACATCTTCGCCTACCTCTTCGCTACCGCCCTGCTCTTCCTGCCCCTGGGGGCTTTGGTTTGGGTCGGCCGCAGCCAGGTCTTCATCACTGAGCCGAATCCGTTCTTCTGGTTCCTGTTTGCGCTGCTGGGCTGGCTGTGCACCGCGCTGTCCGTCATGGCCCTCGGCGCCGCTGGTCGCTTCCATCGCTTCGACGTGCTGCGCATCCCGAGCCACCTCAAAGCGCTGCGTTTCACCGGAGCCGACGGCATCACCGTCGCCAATCTGACGTTCGGCCTGGGTATAACCGTGTACTTGCTGGATCTGGCGCTGCAAGAGATTCCGTACATCGGTAGCATCGCCAGCTTCGGTCTCGGCGCCTACTGGATCTTTGTCAGCGCACACTTCATCGGCGTCCTGATGCGTCGCCACATCTTCGTGCTCGAAGCGCTCTACGACTGAGGCGTGTCCGTCGGCAAACAGCGGTAGCGTTAAGAGGGGGGTAGGTTAGGTGGTGGCAGGCGTCCCAGGTCGGCACTGCCGGCCTCTAGCTCGGCCCGATTCGGCGGCTCGAACTCGCCGGTGATCAGCGTGACGACGGCCGACAAACCAGCCAGCGTGGCACAGCCGATGTAGAGCAGCGGAATGTTCTGGTCGATCAGGTCGGCGATGACACCCGATAGGCCGATGGCCAGCGGCGACAGGCTGCCGGCGATGGTCAGGAGCAGCCCGAAGACGCGACCGCGGAACTCGCTCGGCGTGCTCAGCTGCAGCGCCGTGACCACCGAGATGTTGAAGCTGCCGAACATGATGCCACCGAGCAGCATCATGGCGACCGCCACGCTGGCGTCGCGCGTTACTCCAAGAACACCGAGAAAGATCGATGCGGCCACCAGCTGTACGATCAACACGCCGCCGGTGAGGCGCTTGGCCAGCGCCGGGTGGCCGGCGAGGGAGTAGCCGATCAGGGCGCCCAGGCTCAGCGCCGCCAGCATGAAGCCGTACCACTTGACATCCTTCTGTAGGAAGTCCTGGACGTAGAACAGCAGAAGTGCAGTGATCGGGGCGATGAAGAAGTTGAAGACTGCAGCCATCAGCACCAGGGTGCGCACCCAGCCGTTCTTCCAGACGTAGTGCAGGCCCTCGACGGTCTCTTCCCGAATCTCGCGCAACCAATCGCGCAGGCGTCCGCCCTTGCTGCGCTCTCGCAGGTGCTGCGGGATGATGATGAAGCACTCGCTGAGGGCGGAGAAGAGGTAGGTCAGGCCGTCCACCAAGAACATCAGCCGTGGACCCATGACCGCGTAGAGCACGCCACCCGCAGCCTGTCCGACGAAGGACGACACCTGATTGACCGCCTGCTGCATCGAGTTGGCTGTCGCCACGCGATCCTCTGGTACCAGGTCCGGGATGGCAGCGGCAATGGCCGGGCTGAAGAAGGCCCCCATGATGCCTTTGAGCACGCCGATCGCCAGTAACGCCGCCAAGATCACGTTGACGCTCGGTTGCAGTGCGAAGACCACCACTAGCACGAGCACTGCCAGGCCGGTGATGGCGTCGCACAGCACAATGATCCAGCGCCGCGAGTAGCGGTCGGCGATGACGCCGCCGAGCGGCGAGAGGACCACCGCGGGTAGCAGTGACAGCATGGTCATCAGGCCGACGATCGATGTCGACTGCGTCGCTTCCTTGACCCAGGCCATCTGGGCTATCAAGAAAGCCTGCGCGCCCACCTGACTCACCAACTGTCCCTGCCAGAGCAGGAAGAAGTTGCGATTCATCAAGCGGGTGGGGGGCGAACTCATGCAGATCTCCGGGGGCGGGTGCTGTCAGGGTTGGAGGCCGCGACCGCGAATCGTGCGGTCCCAAGTGGCCATCCATTCCTGACCCCGCTCGGTGATCAACTGCTTGTCGAGCGGGATCGGCAGCAGTTCCTCGACCACCGTTTGAGCCCATGGCGGCAGTCGGTCAACAGGCATGTCGGTGCGCGCCGGCAGGCGGAAGGCCTCGCGCGCGACCAGCTCGAGAGCCTCGATCTCACCGACCCAGTCGATGAAGGCCTTGGCGGCCTCGGCGTTGCGTGCACCGGCGACCAAGCCGATCGAGTCGTCGATCACCGGTGTTCCGCTGGTGGCGAAGCGGTGCGCCAACGGCAGCCCTTGGCGCTCGCGCAGCAGGATGTCGGTCAGCTCCCACATCGAGACCACCCCTTCCTGCCGGATCAGTTTCTCGAACAGCAGCGCAGGGTTGGGCACGTACTCTTTGGTCTGTGCGTCGAGACGACGCAACCAGTCATATCCTTGCTCAGGCTCCCCGGTTTCGGCAACGGAGCGGGCCACCACCATGGTGAAGACCGTGCGCAGCGTGCCGCTGGCCAGCGGATCGCGCATCACGATCTTGTCCTGCCAGCGTGGATCCAGCAGGTCGTCCCAATCCGCCGGGGCCTCCTCGGCGCTCACCGCGTCCGAGTTGTAGACCAGAATCGGACACGAGCGGTAGATGCCGAAGTAGAGGCTCTCGGGATGGCGGCTGGTCTCTGGCACCTGCTGCGCCCAGGATGGCGCGTAGCTCTGCAGCAGATCCTCGTCGGCGCCGCGCGCGAAGATGGTACCGGGACCGCCGAACCAGACATCGGCCTGCGGGTTGACCGCCTCGGATCGGATGCGGTCATAGACCTCCTGCGAGCCCATGTCGAGCCAGCGGATGTCGACTTCGGGGAAGCGCTGTTCGTAGGCTTCCTCCAGCAGGCCCAACAACTCGCGGCCGTGCGGTGAGTAGACCACCACCGATGTCCGGTCGTCGCCGCAGCCGGTGGCCGAGCCAAGCCCAGCGAGCAGCACGAGGGCCACCAGCATCAGGCCATACTTGCCTCGCATCGATCCTCCTCCGCGTAATGTATGAGCGACCATGAAGCCGCAATGATTCTGCTTCTGCCGTATCTCTTCTTGCGCACGAACCGGCACAGTGTATCGCGGTACTGCACGATGCCGAAGCCGGGGCGACAAAGTCGTTGCGGGCTGGGTCCGGCTCCGCCAAAGACGTTGCATGGATCGTTGCAGTGGGGATCAGCTGTTCCCGCGAATCAGCTGCTACTATTGGCAAGGTACTATGACAGCCATGCAGCTACGTATCCGATGTACTTCCACTGATTTACCGAGGGACTCCATGTAGAGATGGAGAAAGAAATGTCAAAGCGCCCACACAACTTCAATGCCGGGCCCGCGGCTCTACCGCTGGACGTCTTACAGCAGGCACAGAACGACCTCCTGGACTTCGAAGCGTCCGGCATGTCGATTCTGGAGATGAGCCATCGCGGCAAGGTCTACGACCGTGTGCACCATCAGGCGATGGCAGATCTGAAACGCATCCTCGGGCTCGACGGAGACAGTCACGAGGTGCTGTTCATGGGTGGGGGCGCCAGTACGCAGTTTTCGCTGGTGCCGATGAACCTGCTATCCGCTGATGGTCACGCAGACTACTTGGTGACCGGCCGCTGGAGCGAGATGGCGCTGCGGGAAGCCCGCAAGGTTGGGCAGGCCAACGAGCTGTGGACGAGCGCGGCGAGCGGACACGACCGCGTACCCGGGCCGGGCGACTACACGGTTGCACCGTCGGCGGCGTTTCTCCACTACACCAGCAACAACACGGTGGCGGGTACCCAGTTCCCTTCCGTGCCAGACGCCGGAGATGTGCCGCTGGTGTGCGACATGTCGTCCGACCTTCTCAGCCGGCCGCTGCCGCTGGAGCGCTTCGGCCTGATCTATGCCGGTGCACAGAAAAACCTGGGACCAGCTGGCGTCACGGTGGTGGTGATCCGGCGAGACCTGCTGGCGCGCAGCCCTGAGAAGCTGGGAAAGACGCTGAGCTATGCGCGGCTGGCGGAGAAGGCGTCGATGCTCAACACGCCGCCGGTCTTCGCCATCTACTTGGTGGGCTTGGTGGTGCGCCACTTCCTGGACGCCGGCGGCTTGGCCGTGATCGACGAAGCCAACCGTGCCAAGGCCGAGCTGCTCTATGACTTCTTGGACGCCTCGGGCGGTTTCTACCGTGGCCACGCCCAGCCGGGTAGCCGGTCGCTGATGAACGTCACCTTCCGCTTGCCCTCGCCCGAGCTGGAGCAGCGCTTGATCGAGGAGGCTACGGCCCATGGCCTGATCGGCCTCAAGGGGCACCGCTCTGTGGGGGGCCTGCGGGCATCGCTCTACAATGCGGTGCCACGGTCGTCCGTGCTGGCTCTGGTCGAGTTCCTCCGCGATTTCCAGCAGCGCAGCGGCTGAGCCGCAGCGGACCCTCACGACACAACGAGCACAAAGAGGCGCGAAAGACCGAATGTGGCGGTTCTTGCAGCGTGATCCAGTCATCCGCGCCACCGTCCTGGTGGTGGTCGTGGCGGCGGTGCTGTCAGCCTTGTATGCCGAGGCGTCGCCGCTGGCTCTGGCTTACGCGCAGATCGCGCACCTGCTGCTGGTCATCTTCGGGGTCCTTCATCGCCTGCCAGAGATCGAGTCGCCGCGCGAGATTCTGTTCTGGCGCAGTCTCGGGGCAGCGGCCGCCGCCTGGCTGTTGCGCGTACTGGTCGAGCTGGCGACCGAGCCAGGCTTCCTGGGCGGACTTCTTGTCGACACACTCGGCGCGCTGGTCTTTATGATTCTCCTGGTCGTCGCCACGATTCGTCCAGAAGCGACGAGTTCGCTCGAGGATATGCCCAGCCAGCGCCGTATCGAGCTATTCGCTGGGATGGTCTTCACTAGCGGCTTGTTCTGCTACTTCGTGCTGTTGCCGGACTTCTGGATCGATATGCCGCCCGCCGCACACACGGTGGTGACGCTGCAGTTCTACTTGGTCTTTAGCCTCGGCCTGGCGCTGCGCTTCGCTTATCTGAGCGGTCGCAGCACACAACGTCGCTGGCGCCTGCTCTATGCTGTTCTGGCGGTGGCGCAGTTGCTGGCGGCCATGGCGACCCTGCAGGCGCTACGTTCGCCGCAGGAGCCGCTGCTGATCCGCGTCACCTTCTTGGCCCTGCCACTGCTGGCGCAGGTGCTCGCCACCCGTGTCCGCCACTTCGCATTCCCGGTGTCCCGAGTTCGCGTCGAGCCCTGGCTGCCGCTGCGCACCTCGGCCCTGCGCTTTACCGGCGTGCTGCTGCTCTACACCCTGTCTCTGCCGGTGCTGCACCTCCTGCGCCAGGCGCTGGGTATGGTGCCTCCAGAGTTGCTGACACCTTCGGCGGTGCTACTGCTGGTGTTGGTCGTGATCCTGGGCAGTTTGACGCTATTGCAGTACCAGCTGCTCGAGAATCGGCGCCGGGCTTTGCAGGAGCACCGGGAGGTGACCGAGAGCCGTCTACGCTTGCTGAGCAAGGCATTCGAGACGATGCGCCTGGGTATTACGGTCAAGGACCTTTCCGGCCGCATTCTCTACCTCAATCCGGCCGAGGCGCGTATGCATGGCTATGCCGTCGACGAACTACTCGGCCGTCAGAGTGGCGTTCTCGGTCCAGAGGAGCTGGTCAAGCCGATGGCGCCCGAGGAAGCGCGCACGATGCGCTGCTGGAGCCGGGACAGCGTCAACACGCGACGCGACGGCAGTACCTTTCCGGTACACCTGACCTCGGACCTGGTGGAGGACGCCAATGGCGAGCCGATGGCCATTGTTACCACCTGCGAGGACATCACCGACCGCTGGCGCATGGAGGATGCGCTGCGCCAGAGCGAGCGCGACTATCGCGGCCTGTTCGAGAACGCCCACGACGCGATCATCATCTTCCGTCCCGAAGACGAGCGCGTGCTGGAGGTCAACACGAGTGCGTGCAAGCTCTATGGTTACTCACGCGAAGAGATGTTGAGCATGAGCATGGAGGGACTTTCCCACGACATCTCCCACGGTAAGCGGCAGCTGGAAGAGGTGCTGTGGAAGGGCAACTTCCACGAGTTCGAGACACGCCAGTATCGGCGCGACCGGACGCTGATGTATCTGGAGATCCGCGCCGCGATCGTCGAGTACTCGGGGCAGCTAGCGATCCTGTCGATCAACCGCGACATCACGGATCGCAAGATCGCCGAGGAGAACCTGCGCAAGGCCAATGAAGAGTTGAAGACCTTCATGTCCCTGGTGTCGCATGATCTGCGCGCGCCGCTGGTCAACCTCAAGGGCTTCTCCAGCGAGTTGGCCGAGACGCTGGCTTGCGTGCAGGAACCGGTGGCGCAGGTGCTGGAGCACCTGGATCCAAAGCAGCGCTACCAGGTGACGGAGGCGTTGCAGGTAGACGCACCCGAAGCCATCGACTTCATCGACAAGGCCGTCTCGCGCATGGACTACTACATCAGCGCGCTGCTCAAGCTGTCGCGCGCCGGTCGCCGCGAGCTGGAGCTGGAGCCGTTGGATATGGAAGAACTGGTGAAGGACACTCTCAGCACTCTCGTCTACCAGATCGACCGCTCGGACTCCAGGGTGATCGTGCACTCGCTGCCGGAGGTCGTCGCGGACCGCGTCGCGATGCAGCAGATCATGGGCAACCTGCTGAGCAATGCGGTGCAGTACCTGGACACCGACCGCGCCGGGCGCATCGAGATCGCGGGCAAGAGGGCCAGTCACGAGACCACTTTCTGGGTGCAGGACAACGGCCGCGGGATCTCGGAGGAGGATCTGAAGAAGGTGTTCGAACCCTTCCGGCGTGCGGGCCGACAGACCGTAGCCGGCGAGGGGATGGGGCTGGCTTACGTGCAGGCGCTGGTGCGCCGGCAGGGCGGACGGCTGTGGTGTGAGTCGACGTTGGGGGAAGGTAGCCGCTTCTACTTCACGATCTCGGGCCGCCTCAATGAGAACGAAGACCATGTCGAGCCCTTGCCGACCGCCTGACCCATGCGTGTCCTGATCGCCGGCTGCGGCTATGTGGGTCGTGCTCTCGGCCGGCGCCTGCAGTCCGAAGACCACGAAGTCTTGGGCTTGCGCCGCCATCCGCGTGGGGACGAAGGTTTTCCGATGCAGGCTCTCGACCTGAACGGTACCTGGTCCAGCCACGATCTCCCCTGGCTCCCCGATGCTGTCGTCTATGCTGTTTCGGCCGGGGAGACCAGTGAGACCGCCTACCGTGCCGCTTATGTCCAAGGCCCGGATCGGCTGTTGCGCGAACTGGCGCGGGCAACAGCTCTCGCACGGCACCCCCTGCGGCGCTTCTTCTTCGTTTCCAGCACGGGTGTCTACGGGCAGCAGGATGGCTCCTGGGTCGATGAAGACTCGGCGACCGAGCCCGCCGGCTACACCGGACGGTTGCTGCTCGAAGGGGAAGCCCTGGTGCAGAGCGGTCCGTTCGCGGCGACGACCCTGCGCCTGGGTGGCATCTACGGTCCCGGACGCACACGACTCCTGGAGTCGGTGCGGGAGGGCCGTGCTCGGTGGCGGGGCGGGCGCTTCAGCAACCGTATCCACCGAGACGACGCCGCCGGTGCTCTGGCCTGGTTGGTCGCCGCGATCGAGTCACCAGAGCCGGTGCCGTTGGCACCCGTCTACCTTGGTGTCGACGACGAGCCGGCGGAGCTGGGCGAAGTCATGACCTGGCTGGCTGCGCGCCTTGGTGTCGAGCCACCGCTCAGGACCGAGAAGGACGCTGATATGGACCTGGCAAGTCGACGCCGGAGCAACAAACGGTGCAGCAATCGCTTGTTGCGCGCCACCGGCTTCGAGCTGCGCTATCCGAGCTACCGGGAAGGTTACGGGGCGCTGCTCGAAGAGGTGCGCAGCGGTCGATAGTGGTCGACTTGCAGTCGCCCGTCGTCCAGCTGGCTGACCGCCGCCTCGGCGGTACGCTCGGCGCCGGCCCAGTTCGCTTCTGTCGTGATGCGCCAGCGGCGGCTGCCCTGGCGAAACACTTGGCTGCCGATGCGGCCGCTCGCCGTACCGCTCTCTCTCTCTAGGGGTGGGTAGTCGTAGAGCTCATAACCGCCGAAGTCGGGGTCCTTTGCCAGGCCCGCCAGGGCCTCCGCCAAAGCCGCGTCCGTCAGGAGTTGTAGCTGGATGTCGCGCACCTCGGCACGGAACGCCTGTAGGCGCAGCAAGACGGCGCTCGAAGCCATCGCCACGACGGCACTGATCAACAGCAGCACCAGCAGCGTGTAGACCAGCACCACACCGCGCTCGCGCGAGCGCTCGGAACGTCGCCAGAGCCGTACGGGTCGCGTCAAAAGGCTCTCCTTCACCAGCCATCCCGCCGCGGTCCGCCGCGCAGTGCCAGTCGTAGCTGACTGACCCGCCGCCGTTCTGGCTCCGGTCGAGGCCGCGCGCGTGCCGGCCGTGGTCCAGCGTGCTCGCGGTGTACCAAGGTGATCTCGACCAGGTTGCCCGCCAGTGGTTGCCAGCTCCAGGCGTCGACCCCGCGCAGTAAGAGTCGCCGGCTGTGCACGCTGCCGTCGGCCTCGAGCACTAGCCGCACCAAGTCACCCTGTCCCGTGGTCTGTGCCGCAGTGCTGTCGAGGCGGGCGTAGACGACTGTGCCCGCCAGTCCGGAGGTGCCCGCCAGTCCGGAGGTGCCCGCCAGACCGGAAGCCAGGCCGCTCAGGGCCAGGACTCCGTGAAGCTCACCGCCCAGCTCGTCGAGGCCGCGCACGCTCACCGAGCCGGCGTGGCTGGCGGCCTGCACGTCGCGGCGCAAGAGACGAGTGGCCATCTGCACCTGTGGGTTGTTGGCCTCGCGGTCACCGGCCACCAGCGCCTGCTGACTCTCGAGCAATAGCTGCGCGGCCAGGCTGAACGCCACCAGGGCCAGCAGCAGGGCGATCAGGGACTCGGCGAGGGTGAAACCTGACGCCAGACGATGGTCCGCAAGCGGCGCTGAGCGGTGGCGCGACCGGCTCTGAAGCGTGCGGTCACGGTGACGTCGTAGAGTCCTGGAGGGTCGTCGATCGGCTCGACTTCGAGCTGCAACTGAACACGTCCACTGGTAACGGCTGCCGGCGGTGGTACCGAGAACCACTGGGGGGGGCCACTTTGCAGTGGCAGGGTTCCGGCACGCAGCGACTCGACCGTCGCTTCCAGGGCATAGAGCGCTTCGCGCTGAGCTTCGAGCCGTGCCACCGAGTGGCGGTACAGCAGGACAGACGTCAGACCGAGCAGCAGGACGAGCGCCAAAAGGGTGAGTGCAACGACGGTCTCGATCAGAGTCAAGCCCTGACAGGAACTTCGTCGCACCACCGTTCATGAGCTGGCTTGCGCCACCTTTGCCTTGGCTCGACTCGTGTCGCTGGCACCGCCACGTTCGGGCATCTGCACCTGGCCCTCGAAATGGCAGCCCTCGCCGATGGTGAAGCGGTCGGTGCGGATCTGGGCCTCGACCCGGCTGTTGGGGCGCAGGTCAGCCCTTTGCAGAGCGTCGACGTCGCCGCGCAACTGCCCCTCAATGATCACCTCGGTGGCCTTGACCTCACCCAAGAAGGTCCCGTCCGGGCGCACGTGCAGCCGTCCTTGGAGATTCACGTTGCCCTCGAAGTGGCCGTGAATTTCCAGGTTGCCTTCACCCTGAACCTCGCCCTGGAAATGCAGCCCGGTGCCCAAAATGGTGTCCGGAACTGCACCGGCACCGCGCCGGGGACCACCCCGTCCGGTACCGGTCTGGTTCGCACCCGCCATGTCGCCGAAAAGGCGGCTGCGCGGCGCGGTCATCTCCGATGACTCTTGGTTGCCCATCTTTCCCCCCGTCCATTACGGACCCAAATGTGTTGGTGTCGAGAGTAGTCTACACTCCCGACAGGAAAATCAGCTGGAGGAGCGGGACGCCGCGTCGTGGTTACCGGCGAGCGACTCGGGGACCAGGAACTGTCCGGTCTCGCCATGAGGCTGTAGCTGGTGGGCGATGGTGAACAGGAAGGTCGTGCCCTCTCCGAGCTGCGACTCGCACCAGATGCGACCACCATGGCGACGCACGAGTGCCCGGGCGTAGGCCAGGCCCATGCCCTCACCGGGACTCGTATTGTTCGTGCCGAAGCGGCGGAAGGGCTGGAAGACCTGATCCAGGTGTTCCCGAGCAATGCCGGGACCGTTGTCACGCACGCGGTAGAGAGTTTCCCGCTCACTCCGTTCGCTGCTCAGGCGGAGTCGCGGCTGACCCTCGCTCGCGCTGTAGTTGAGAGCGTTGGTGAGCAGATTGCTCAGTACCTGTTCGAGCGCCATCGGGTCGGCGGTGACACGGTGCAGCTTTGCGATCTCGACCCGCGCGCCGCTCTGCTCCACCTGGTAGGCAAAGCTTTGCAGGATCCGCCCCACCAGATCCTCGACATCGACCTCTTCCGGCATCAGCTCGCGATGGCCGGCCCGCGACAGGCGCAGCAGCGCCTCAATGAAGCCGTCCATGCGCTCGACCGAGGTGTCGATGAAGTCGAGGGCCTCGGGAATGTCCTCTTCGAAGCTGTACTGCAGTTGTTGGATGTGCTCCGGCGACAGGTGCGGCCGGGCCGCGTCGAGGGCCGGCTTCGCATCCTTGACACATTGTCGTAGCTCGCCGGCGAAACCCTTGAGATTGATCAGCGGTGCTCGCAGATCGTGAGAGACGATGTAGACGAGGCCTTTCATCTCGTCGTTGGCCTGCCGCAGCTCCGCGGTACGGGCCTGCACACGCTGCTCGAGATGCACACGCGCTTCCTCGAGTTCGCCGATGTTGTGCTGTAGAGCTCCTGCCATGTCGTTGAAGGCTTCGGCGAGTTCGCCCAGCTCGTCGAGATTGTGCAGGTGGATGCGCACACCGAGATCACCGCCGGCCAGGGCGTCGACACCCGTGTGCAGATCGGTCAGCGGTGACACCAAGCGCTCGCGGATGAACTGCACGATGCCGTAGACCAGCGTCGCGAGACCAGAAAGCAGCACGACCAGCACCAGCGAGGTCAGCAGCGCCGGGGCCATCGCCTCCATCCACGGCTGCTCGGTGACCACGAACCAGTCGGCTGCCTCCAGCGGCCAGGCTGCTGCGCGCACGCTGTAGCCCTTGAAGCTGCGGTAGCTGAGCAGGAACTCGCCGGCCGCCGGGTCGCGGTCGCGCAGCGCTTCCAGCACGCGCTGTTCACCGGCCAGCCCGAGGTCCGGGTGGACGAGCAGTCGACCCTCGGCGTCGGTGATGAAGGCCTCTCCACTACGGCCGACCCGCAGCTCTTGGAGCTGCTGCCAGAGTGCCGTCAAGTCGAGGTGAGCCACCAAGGCCGCCTGCGGCCGCCCGTCCTTGTCGCGCACCGGGAACGCCAGCTGCAAGAAGGCGACCGGCGTTCCCTGCTCGCTGTGGATGAAATACACCGGACTGACGAAGACCTCGCCGAGAGCCACCGACGACAACCAGGTGTCGCCCTGCAGTTCGACAGACGCCGAGCTGCGTGCCAGGCGCTGCCGTAGCTCGATGATCTCGCCGTCGAAATTGGTCAGCGTCAGGGCGAACACCTCCGTCTGGCGATCCAGCACGCCGCGCAGGAGGCCGCGGCGCTGCTGGGCGTCGTCGATGCCGAAGCGTAGGGCGTCCGAAGTGGCCGCCAGATCCTGGCGCAGACCGAGCAGGATCTGGTCGAAGGTCAGGCGTGCCCGCTCACCGGCTCGCCGCAGGTCGTCCTCGATCTGGCCACGGGTGAACATCCAGGCGAGCGCGAAGGCCAGGACGAAGCTGAGAATGGCGATGAAGCCGAGCTGCGCCACGCGCCGCAAGAGCTGACGGCTGAGCGGATCCGCCGGCCTCTTCGCTGCTTTGGGAACCCGTGGGTCCTGTGCCACCGGCAGACTCACAGACGCCTCTCGAGCATCCACTCACCGGCACGCACCGCGAAACCACCTACCGGCTGCTGCGACATATCGCCATGCTCGTCGAAGTGCCAGCGGCCAAACAGGCCGTCAAAGTCTCGCAGCTCGCTCAGCGACGTCAGAACGGCCTGCCGGGTGAGATTGGGAGTTCGCTCGATCGCCAACAACAGCACGCGCATCGCCTCGTAGGCGCACAGCACGTTGTTCTGCGGCGCATGGCCGTGGGTCTCGCGATACCGGTCCACGAAAGCGCGTGCCGAGTCGCTCAGGTGTACGGGCGGTACCATGTGGGTGGCCATGACACCCTCGGCTTGCGCACCCAGTTCCTGGATCAGATCAGGGCTCAGCAGCGTGTCGGGACCGAGGATTTTCACGTCCGGCAAGTATCGGCGCAGCGTCCGAATCAGCTCGGTTGCCGGTCCACCGGTCGCGCCGCCGTAGTACACCAGGTCCGGCTGCGCCTCGGCGATCTCGCGCGCCAGACCGTCGAAGTCTTCCAGCGGCAGAGAGTCCGGGCTGGGCCGCAGACTACGCCGGCCGAGCAGTTCGATACTGAAGTCGCGGGCCATGGTTGCGAAGATGTCGGTGGCGTTCTTGCCATGCACTAGACCATTGTCGAGAACAAAGACGCGTTGCACTCCCAGGTCGCGTGCCCAGCGGGCGGCGGCCTCGACCAAGATGTCGTCGGCCGGGATGACGCGGAAAAAGTGCCGCTGCCCTGTCGGATAGAAGGCTCCGGGCTCTCCTGGCGCGAAACCGGCTTTGGTCAGACCCGGCCAGGTCGCGGTTGGTGACACCTGGGCCATGGACGCCTCGTTGAGCAGCACCATCACGGCCTTGGCCTGGTGGCTCGACAGTGAGCCCAGGTAGGCGACAACGGAGTCATCGTCGATCGCCGCGCGCACGGCCTGCTCTTCCAGGGCCGCGGACAGTGTTGGCTGTTGATGCGCGTCGTAGGTGTTGAACAGGCGCGCCTCGACCCGCCAAGGCCCGGCCTGGTTGTGCGCATCTTCCAGCGCCATGTGCACGCCCTTGAGAATCTCGCGGCCGAACGGGGCGTGCAGCGGCAGGCCGACCGCTACGCGAACCGTCGGTGCAGGGCTCGGAACGCGGCACGCAGCCAGGCCTGCCAAGGCCAGGAGCGTCAATGCAAGCAAGGGGATCGAGAGCAGCCGGATTCGAGCGCACATGGCCGATCTTTTGGAATCCAGAGGCCGTTCGAAGCATCAAAGGCCGTCAGGCATCAGAGGCTTCACGAAGTCGGGTTTCTGCAATGCGGGCAGAAGGGACATATAAGCATAGACCAGAACTCGATTATGCCAGAAGCCCGCAGGGATGCAACTAGGCACATCCTCTCCGGAACGGGGCTTGGGTACCAGGTTTGTGCATGAGAAACGGCCTCTCCCGTATGAGGAGAGGCCGTGTGCGAACAGCTGCGCGAGCTTTGTCAAATCAATAGCGATAGTGGTCCGGCTTGTAGGGACCGTCCACCGGCACGCCGAGGTACTCGGCCTGCTCGTCGGTCAGCTTGGTCAGCTTGACGCCGAGCTTGTCCAGATGCAGGCGGGCGACCTCCTCGTCCAACTGCTTGGGCAGCATGTAGACCTGCTTGTCGTAGCTCTCGTGGTTGATCCACAGCTCCAGCTGCGCCAGCACCTGGTTGGTGAACGAGGCGGACATCACGAAGCTCGGGTGACCGGTGGCGCAGCCCAGGTTGAGCAGCCGGCCCTCGGCCAGGATCAGCACGCTGTGGCCGTCCGGGAAGACGTACTCGTCGTACTGCGGCTTGATCTCGATGCGCTCGACGCCGCCGATCTTCTTCAGACCCGCCATGTCGATCTCGTTGTCGAAGTGGCCGATGTTGCCGACGATCGCCTTGTCCTTCATCCGCGCCATGTGCTCGGCGGTGATGATGTCCTTGTTGCCGGTCGTGGTGATGAAGAGGTCCGCGGTCTCCACCATGTCTTCGAGGGTGGCCACCTGGTAGCCTTCCATCGCCGCCTGCAGTGCGCAGATCGGATCGATCTCGGTGATCACGACACGGCAGCCCTGGCCGCGCAGCGACTGCGCCGAGCCCTTGCCGACCTCGCCAAAGCCGCAGATCACCGCCACCTTACCGCCGAGCATGACGTCCGTGGCACGGTTGAGACCGTCGACCAGCGAGTGGCGGCAACCGTAGATGTTGTCGAACTTGCTCTTGGTCACCGAGTCGTTGACGTTGATGGCGGGGAAGAGCAGTGTGCCCTCCTTGGCCATCTGGTAGAGGCGGTGCACACCCGTGGTGGTCTCCTCACTGACGCCGCGCACCTTCTCGCTGACGCGGTGCCACAGCTTCGGATCGCTGGGCAGCTCGCGGCGCAGCACGTCGAGGATGACGCCCCACTCCTCGGGCTCGTTGTCGGCATCGAACGCCGGCACGGCACCGGCCTTCTCGTACTCCACACCCT
This sequence comes from uncultured bacterium, assembly GCA_965368975.1. GTDB lineage: Bacteria > Acidobacteriota > Thermoanaerobaculia > Multivoradales > JAHZIX01 > CBDUPA01. Next base: position 259,901 of record CBDUPA010000009.1, read on the forward strand.
TGTGCAGCAGCAGCGTGGCGTCACCGCCGTCGTCGACGATCAGGTCAGGACCGCCGCCGTCCGGCCACACCAACGCCTGCTGGGTGCACCACCAGTACTCCTCCAGCGTCTCGCCCTTCCAGGCGAACACCGGAACGCCCTTCGGGTTGTCGACGGTACCGCCGGTCTCGGGCCGGCCCACGGCCACCGCGGCGGCGGCGTGGTCCTGGGTCGAGAAAATGTTGCAGGACACCCAGCGCACGTCGGCGCCGAGAATGTCCAGAGTCTCGATCAGCACGGCGGTCTGCACCGTCATGTGCAGGCTGCCCATCACGCGCGAGCCCGCCAGCGGCTTGTCCGCCGCATACTTTTCGCGCAGTGCCATCAGGCCCGGCATCTCGTCCTCGGCCAGCCGGATCTCGTTGCGGCCTGCCTCGGCGAGGTTCAGGTCGCGCACCTTGAAAGCCGGCCGCTCGCCACCGGCCAGCGGGGTCTTTACAGCTTCTTCAGTCATTACGGTCATGATCGGTTGCTCCTTGGGATGAAATCGCGCCGTGGCGCGCGTGGTCTGTCGATGTAATGCTCTGTTCTTGACGTTCGAAAGCTTGGTGGGTGACTCAGGGCTTCAGCGCGGTGGCGGCGAAGAGCGCCGGCCCCCGGCTCTCCGCCTGCACCGGCAACGGCGTCCAACCGCGCAGCGTCAGGCCGACGGCCTGCAGCCACTGGCCGAGCTGTTGTTGCTGCACGCCGAGCCAGACGTGTCCCATCTGTTGGCGGTACTCCTCGTGCTCGTGCGGCAGCATGTCGACGATCAACACCCGGCCGCCAGGTCGCAGGACACGGGCGACCTCGGCCAGCACGCGCGGTGGTTCCGGCAGGTGGTGCAACACCAGGCTGAGCACCGCCGCGTCGAGTTCACCGTCGGTCATCGGCAGGGACTCCAGGTGGCCGGGGCGCACGTCGACGTTGTCGAGTCCGTCGAGTGCCGCCCGCGCAGCCTTCAGCATCGCCTCGGAATCGTCCACCGCCACCACCCGGCCGACGAACGGTGCCAGCCGCAAGCTCAGCTCCCCGCTGCCGCAGCCCAGGTCGCCCACCACCCATTCCGGGTCGAGCAAGCCGAGCAGCGCGTGCAGATCGAAACTGTCGCCGAACAACTCCCGCCGCAGCCGCGCCCATTCGCCCGCCGCCGACGAGAAAAACGCCTGCGACGCCGATCGCCGCTCGGCCAGCACTCCGTCCAGGCGGTGGCGGTCCTGCTGCGTGGCCGGACTGTCGGCCAGCTGCTCGCGCACGAGAAGCCAGAGCTTGTGGGCACTGCCGTCGAGTTGCTGCGAAGCCTGGTACAGCCGGCTCGTTCCCTCCCGCCGCACCCCCACCCAGCCCTCGTCGGCCAGCATCTTCAAGTGTCGCGACGCCGTCGACTGCGGCAGCTGCAGCACCGAGCACAGCTCCGAAACGCTCAGCTCGTGGTTCTCCAGCACCAACAGCATCCGGCAGCGCAGCGGATCGGCCAGTGTCGACATGCGGTCGAGAATGGCGCTGCCCAGCTGCGCGTCGGCGGTGCTGGCGGATGTGACGCCGGGGTCAGGAGTGCTGGTGGAGGGCGGGATGGCTGGGGTGGTGATGGCGGTGCTCATGGTGGTGGATTTGTTTAATCCGTTCATCCGGATGTATGGATGATGCCATGAGGTGAGAGGGATGTCAAGCTGCACGCGCCGCGCCATCGTCGGTTCCCTCGCCGGCCGAAAATAGAAAGCGGGCTCGACGTCCTGGACGCCGAGCCCGCGCGTTTGCCGGTGTCTACCGTCTTCCTACCTCAAGGTAGGCAGAGCCCCACGGCGTTGCACTGACACTCGGTGGGTTCCGGTACGAACGACTGACAGACGCTGCTCGCGTCGCACGCGGCTTGATTCTCGGCGTTGGGCGAAGAGAGCATGTAGCCGGAGGGACCGCAGAGCCCTTCATTGTTGCCGAACAGGGTGTCCATGATCGGCTCGGCGTTGCACAGGAAGATCTTCAACGACGACTGTTCGTCCTGGCAGTTGCGGAAGAGCCACAGATAGTCCAAGTCGGAAAGCCGCGGGAACATGGCCCGGTGCGAACTCTTGAGACCGATCAACTGCAAGACCGTGACTCGCTCCAGGCTCGGGAACACGAAGTCTCCGAGATTGGGGGCGTCTCCTACCGTCAGCTCGCTGAAATCGTACTCGCCCCCGGCCGGCAGAATCTCCGTCAACTGCGAGAACGACATCTCGGTCAGCTGCGGTAGGTCAAAGACCACAACGTACGAGATGGACTGCGATCCTCCGGCCAGGCGCCGCAGGTCGTTCATGGTGATGTGGCCAACGCTTTCGTTGTCCGCGATGAAGAGATACGCCTCCGCGTAGTCTTCCCAGGCTTCGATGGAGCGCAGCAGCGGAAACTCGACCGCTGGCAGCAACGGGTTGTAGCGCACCTGGACGTAGGCGCTTCCCGCTTCACTGGCGATGACTCGATCCAGTCTCGGTACGTTCAGCGTGGTCAACGAATCGTTGCCTTGCACCCGCAGGAAGGCCTCCCACTCATTGTTGACGATGGACGAGAGGTGCGGCAGATCGAGGCCGACCAGGGAAGGGTTGTTGCTGATATCGATGGCGCCCGCCGTGAACAGCGACGGCAGCGAAATACTGGCGATCGCGCCCGTGTAGTTGTACGTGATCCGCAAACGATTCTCGACGGACTGGAGATTTGGGAACGACACGGACAGAACATTCGAGTTGGCCCGAATGTCCACATTCTCCACGCTCTGGTGCGCGAAGACGTAGTGCCCCGAGTTGGCCGGACTCTGGGTGCAGCACGGAGAGCTGCAGCCCTGGTCTTGGAACAGCACGATGTCGTCGTCGCACTGGGCTCCCGGTCCTCCCGCCTGACTGGAAACGCTGGGCACCATCACGAAGGCTGCCAAGGCCATGATCCCCAGGATCCTGAACCTGCTTGAAATCCACATATCAATTCTCCTCCAAGGTAAGTGAGTAGACACTGCCCCATGGCAGGCCGCTTCAGATGAGCACACGAATCCCTACTCGTGCGCTGTGGCTATCCGGTTGGATAGCGACGAAGTTCGGGCGCCGATATACCAACAATCAGCCCCCCGAGCTTCTCGGAGGGCTGATGTTGCGAGACGATTCAGGGAGAAGAGCAGTCCCAGGGTGGCTCGAAAGCCTGCCGGCACTGATCGACCTGCTCCAGCGTCAGGTCGTAGCGGTAGAACTCCGGCAATGCTCCCGGCGAACCTTCCTGGTACTCGAAGTAGTAGCCGTACCAGGTGCCGTCGAACTGATCTTCCAGCCCGAAGCCGATCTGCGGCACGCCACCACTCTCGATGATGTACTCGACGTACTCGTAAGGCGTTCCCTGGTCGGCGTAGCACACGTAGTCGGGGTTCGAGATGTAGGTGATGCGCTCGAACAGCACTACAGGGTCCAGGAAGTCACACGTCGACGCTTCACAAGGCAACGTCGTCCCGGTCGAGGCCAGGAAGTCGCTCTTGAGGCTCTGACATTGAGTGCTGCCGTTGTTCTCGGGGGCCGTACAGTCGAGAGTTCCGCAGTACGACTGGCAAATCCCGAGAGCTTGGCCCGTCAAGCCAGCCTCGGTGCACACCGAGCTGGGCTGGGCAGCCTGCAGTGGCAGGGTCAGGCAGAGCATTGCGAGAGCGAGAGACCACCGCTGCCAGCACCGGTTGTTACGGTTCATCCATGTTTGTTTCATCTGCTGTATTCCTCCTCACGTGGAGACAGCAGAATTCACGCGCACTCCGGCTGAGTCGAGTCCTGCTGCTCCCTAAATCAATGGATTCTCAGACCGAGAAATTCAGTTCCGAGAACCCCACCCTAGGCCAAGAACCCATCTGACGCAACAGGAAGTTTAGAGAGTAAGGAAGCGGCCTACATGGTGGCTGTTTTGACACTCCGTGGTTATGCTGTCCGTGGGGGGGCTCTGATG
>CBDUPA010000010.1:0-249677 GCA_965368975.1 uncultured bacterium
CGGGCAGGTCGTGCCCGGGGTCGGGGGCAGCGCCGGTGTCACGTCCGGCCTGGGTTTCACGTCCGGTCTGGGTAGGGGCACCCAACCGCTCGGCCAGCGAGCGCACCGTCGGGAACTGGAAGAGATCCGTCACCGACGCGTCCAACCCCAGGTCCTCGCGCAGCCGGTGGTGTAGGTCGAGCAGTAGCAACGAGTGACCGCCGAGGTCGAAGAAATTGGCGTCCAGGGCTTCGCGCTCCAGCCACGCCGCGTCGAGTCCGAGCAGCTCCGCCCACAGCGCGGCTAACCGGGATTGCAGATCGTCGGCGGTCGCGGTCACCTCAGCGGCTTGGGTTTCCGTTGCTTGGGGAGGAGCAGTTCCCTGCATGGCCGGCAGCGGTAGTGCCAGCAACGCCCTGCGATCGATCTTGCCGTTGACGTTGAGCGGCAACGCGTCGAGACACACCAGCGTCGAGGGCACCATGAACGCGGGCAGGCGATCGGCAAGGTACGCTCGCAGATCGACCGGAGACGGCTCTGGGCCCACCCAATACGCCACCAACCGGCCCTCTCCGTCCACCCCCGGCCGCACCAGCACCACCGCTTCCTGCACCGCCGGGTGTGCTGCCAGCGCGCTGGCGATCTCGTCCGGCTCGATGCGGAAGCCGCGCAGCTTCACCTGCTGATCGATGCGCCCCAGGAACTCGACGGCACCGTCGGCGCGGCGGCGCACCAGGTCGCCGCTCCGGTACACCCGCCGCCCCGGCCGCGCGGTCCAGGCGTGCGGTACGAAAACGGCAGCGGTGAGAGCCGGGCGGTCGAGGTAGCCGCGCGCCAGTCGATCGCCCCCGATGCGCAGCTCGCCAGCCACGCCCAGTGGCTGCAAGCGTCCACGGCGATCCGTGACGTGCAGCGTCGTGGCGGCGATCGGCCGTCCGATCGGCACTTCGCGCCCTGGCGGTGGCGCCATGCCAACCGGGTGCCAGCTGGCGAAGGTGGTGGCCTCGGTGGGGCCGTAGACGTGCAGCAAGCGTCGTGGCGGCGCGGCGCCCTCGAACAGGCGCGCCAGCGCCACCGGGTCCATGCGCTCACCACCGGTGAGCAGGCAGCGCAGTCCGCTGAAGGCGCGCGGCGCGTGGCGCGCCAGGCGCAGGCACAAGGCGGTGGTCAAGAACAGGACGCTGATGCGCTCGGCCGCCAGCACCGCCGGCAGCTCGGACGGCGACAAGGTGACACGCGGCGGCAGCAGGACCACAGCGGCGCCGTGCAGCAGTGGCCCCCAGATCTCGAAGGTGGCGGCGTCGAAGGACGGCGTGGCGGCGTGCGCGACTCGGTCGCCTGGAGTCAGCTGCAGGTAGTCGGTGCGGCGCACCAGGCGCAACACGCCGCGATGCGTCGCCGCGACGCCTTTGGGGGTGCCAGTAGAGCCGGAGGTGTAGATGACGTAGGCCAGCCGATCGCCGCCGAGGTATCGGCTGTGAGGCTCCAGTGCCTGACCGGGCGGAGACGCCGGCACGGCTTCGACCTGGAGACACGGCAGCTCGGGCGCCAGGGTCGCGACGCGCGCCTGGGCTGACGACCCGGCCACCACCAGCACGGCACCGCTGTCGCGCAGCAGCAGAGCGAGGCGATCGTCCGGGTAGGCGGGATCGAGCGGCACGTAAGCTCCGCCAGCCAGCGTCACAGCCAGCATCGAAACAACCATCTCGGGCGAGCGCTCGAACAGCAAGCCGACGCGCTGCTCGGGCTCGAGCCCGGCCGCACGCAGCTGGCGCGCCAGCGCCTGCACCCGCTGCGCCAGCTCGGCGTAGGTCCAGCGCACCGGCTCCGGTTCGTCCATGGCTCCGTTTCTGGAAGCCGGCTGTAGAAGTGCTGGTTGCTGAAGAGCTGGCGCCGACGGGGTCGCACGCGCTTGCTCCAGGAAAGCTTGGGCGAGGCTCTCTTCAGACAGGCGCACGGCATCAGCACCTTCCTCGCGCAGCAGCTGGTGACGCTCGGGACGACTGAGCAGCGGCAACTCGGTCCACGCGCGCGGCGGGTGCGTCGACGCCGTTAGCAGAGCTTCGAGCAGCACGCGCACGTGACCGGCGAGGCGGCCGGCGGTGGTGAGGTCGAAGATCTCGGCGTCGAAGTGCAGAGCACCTTGCACTGCCCCGCTGGCCGTGCGGCTGAGCAGCAACGACAGATCCAAGACGGCGCTCGCCGAGTCGACCGACAGCGGCGTCACCGACACTCCCTCCGCGAGCTGCAACGCCGTACCAGACGGAGCCGGTTCGAGCGCGAAGACGCTACGGAAGAGCGGGTTGGCGCCAGCCGTGCGCTTCGGCGCCACCGCCGCGACAACCTGTTCGAACGGCACGTGGCGGCGCTCGTAGGCGTCGAGCACGGCGTCGCGCGTGCGCGTCAGCAACTCGGCGCCGGAGGGCACATCGTGCAACTGCAAACGCAGCGGCATGGTGTTGACGAAGCAGCCGACCACGGGCTCCAGCTCGGGACGATCCCGACCCGACAGCGGAATGCCGGTGACGACATCCATGGTATCCGCCCAGCGGGCCTGCACTGCCAGGAACGCGGCGAGCACGGCGGCGAAGGCCGAGACCCCGCCATCGAGCGCGTCCAGGCCGGCGACCCACGGGCCGTCCCAATGCACGCTCCAACGTCCGCCGCGGCTAGTCGGCGTGTGTGGTCGCGATCGATCCAGCGGCAGCTCGGGTGACGCGGCTCCGTCCAGGCGCTGGCGCCAGGCATCGAGCTGTGCGGCAGCCTCCGGCGTCTCCAACCACTGCCGCTGGGCACGCGCGAAGTCGCTGTACTGCAGGGGTAGCGACGGCAGGGCTGTGAGATCGCCTCGGCGGTGCGCAACGTAGTTCCGCCCCAGCTCGCGCAGCACCACGGCTGCCGACGCGGCGTCGAAGCCCAAGTGATGGACGCCGAGCACGAGCGCTTGTCGGTGCGATCCGGCACGCAGCAGCAAGGCGCGCCACAGCGGTCCGGTCTCCGGCGCGAAGGGACGGCCCAGGCCGGCGTGCGCCAGGCGTCGCAGGTGCGCGTCCCTGTCGGCAGATGGCAGGGCCTGCAGGTCGACGACGGCCAAGCCGCGCCGAGGCAGGCCCGTACCGCTGGTCAGCACTTGCTGCACCGGCCGTCCCTGGCGCCCCGGGCCCTGACTGCGCGGATAGCGCGTGCGCAGGACGCCCTGACGCGCCACGACGGCGTCCCAGGCCCGCTCCAGAGCAGCAAGTTCGAGCGTACCCTCGAGCAGCCAGGATCCGCCAGAGTTGTAGCGGGGACTCGACGGTTGCAGCTGGTGCAGCAACCAGAAGCGTTCCTGCACACTGGAGACGGGGGCCTCGAAGGGAGGTGACTCGTGGCTTGCGAGCAACCGCAAGCCGCCCGTGTCGCCCGTTTCGGGCGTAGCCGTGTCGGTCGTGTCCTGCGTGTCCTCCGCACCGATACCTGCGGCACGCAGCGTCGCCGCCAGGCGGCGCGGCGTCGAGATCGTGAAGAGCGTACGCAGCGTCACCTCGACGCGCCACTCGGCCCGCACTCGCGCCAGCAGCCGCACGCCGAGCAGCGAGTGCCCGCCGAGGGCGAAGAAGTCGTCCTGCGCACCGACCGGACCGGAGTGATCCAAGACCTCGGCAAAGAAGGCGCACAGCCGGCGCTCCAGCTCATCGGCGGGCTGAACATGCGCGGCCGGGTCGAGCTGAAGTGCTTCCGCGGCGACCGGACGTGACGCCAGCTGGAGACGATCGATCTTGCCAGACGGCGTGGAAGGCAGGGATTCGACCGACACCAGAACGGGCCGCATGTAGACCGGAAGCTTCGTCGCGATGTGGTCCTGCAGACCAGCGAGCGGCGATCCGGCCGCGGCCGCCGAGTCGGCCGTACGCGGCACGACGTAGGCCACCAACTGTGCCTCGCCGGTGCTCGGACCCGCGTCGCGAGCGCATTCCGGAGCGCCTTCCGGAGCGGCACGCACAACCACCACCGCCACAGCCGCTACCGACGGATGGGTGTTGAGGGCCGCCTCGACCTCCTCCGGCTCGACGCGGGCACCGCGGATCTTGACCTGGCGGTCGGCGCGACCCAGGAAGTCCAGCTCGCCGTCCGGACGCCAGCGCAGCAGGTCGCCGGAGCGGTAGGCGCGTGCACCAGCCTGCCCGTGCGGTGCCCACGGATCGGGGACGAAGGAACGCGCGGTGCGCGCTGGCCGGCCGAGATAGCCGCGGCCGACGCCGGCGCCACCGATCCACAGCTCCCCGGGCACACCCACCGGCACCGGCTCACCGACGGGGTCGACCAGCGTCAAGTGGACGTTCTCGAGCGCACGGCCGATCGACGGCGGGCGCGGGTCGAGCGAGCGCACGCGCAGGCGGTTGGCCGTCACCGCGATCTCGGCCGGGCCGTAGAGATTGTACAGCTCGAAGGGCAGCGGTCGGCGCGGCACTGCCACCAGGCGATCGCCGCCGGTCGCCAGCACGCGCAGCGTCGAACGCCGGGCGCTGACGTCGGGCAGCCGCAGCAGCGCTTCCAGCTGCGGCGTCGGTAGCAGGACCGAGGTCAAGCCCTGACGGCGGATCCAGGCCCACGTCTCAACAGGATCGAGGCGCACGTCTTCGTGGTCCGGATGACACAGCGTCGATCCCACGAGCAGGCCGCAGAAGGCGTCGAGCACGATCGGATCGAAGGACGGCGTCATCAACTGCGCATGGCGGTCGGCAGGGCCGAAGCCACACATTCGCAGGTGGCTGAAAACGACGTTGGCGAAGGCACGGCGGTGCACCATGACGCCCTTGGGCTGACCTGTAGAACCCGAAGTGTAGATGACGTAGGCGAGACCGAGGGGCGAGGTCTCGACTGGTGGCAACACCGATGCCGATGCCTTCGCGCGGCCGGAGGCACGCTCTCCCAGCCTCCCCTCACCCGACCTCCGGCCATCGAGCCGCAAGCGCAACCGCCAGACCGGCGGCAGGTCGACGGCGTCCTCGATTCCCGGCGAGGTGATCAACACGGCCGCCTCGGCATCGCGCAACAGGTCGGCACGGCGCGCGGCGGGCAACGACGGATCGAGCGACAGGAAGGCGGTGCCGGCGCGCAACGCGGCGAGGCAGGCGATCGTGTAGGCGGGCGAGCGCGGCAGCTGGACGGCGACCAGCGCTTCCGTCCCCGCATGAGCCCCCAGGCGGCGTAGATCTGCCGCCAAGGCGTCGACCCGGCGCTGCATCTCGCCGTAGCTCAGGTGTCGAGAGCATCTGGCCGAGCCGGAGCGTCCCGTCTCCGAGAGCAACGCCACAGCCTCAGGCCACTGGCCAGCGCGCGCGGCGATCACCGTCTCGACGTCTTCCTGGCGGACATCCTCCTGGCCGACAGCGATCGCCCCCGGAACGTCGTTCCATTCCCGCTGCAGCTGGTGCACTTCGCTGCGGCTGAGCCAGGGCAGGCGGGCGGCGGGATGGTCCGGCTGCTCGACAGCCGCGGCAAGCAAGAGACTCAGGCGGCGCGCCAGGCGCTCGGCCGTAGTGGCATCGAAAAGATCCGCGTCGTACTGCAGCTGACCGCTCAGCGGCCCCAGTCGCCCTGCCCCTTCAGCGTCGACCTCCGCCAGAGAGGTCTCCGCCAAAGAGAACGTGAGATCGAAGGTCGCCGAGCCGGCATCGACAGGCAGGCGACCCATGCGCACACCGCCGGCCAGATCAGGAGTCGAGACCAGGCCCGACTGCAACACCAGCAGGACATTGAACAGCGGCGCCGAGGCGCCTTGCTGCAGGCGCTCGTAGGGCAACTCGCCGTGTGACTGCGCCGCCGCCACGACGCGTCCGGCGCGCGCCACGAGTTGCTGGAAGCTCGGCGAGGTGGCAACGGGGCTCTCGTGGGCGTCTGGCCCCGGGGGCGTGCCCGGCCCGAGATCGAGACGCAGGACCAGGGTGTTGACGAAGCAGCCGACCAGGTCGTCCAGCTCACCGGCGGCGCTGTCGCGACCGGCTACCGGCGTCCCCAACACGACATCCCGCTGCCCCGCGAGCCGGCCCAGCAACAACGCCAACGTCGCGAAAGCCCCGGCAAAGCGAGTGGTTCCGGCCGCTGCGCACAAGCGCGTCAGGGCCGCGTCCACGCAAGCCGCTACGGGTACAGGCACGCTGCCGCCGCGCCGCTCTGGCACTTCGGTTCCTGCTTCGAGATCCGCGACCGGAGCGCGGTCCATCGGCAGTTCGAGCGTCGAGACCCCGTCCAGCTGCTGACGCCACCAGGCCAGCAAGGCGGCACCGGTCTCGGAACCCTCCGCCAGTCGCTGACGTTGCCAGGCGGCAACGTCGACGTAGCGCAACGGCAGCGCGGCCCAAGTCGGTTGCTGGCCCAGCTGCCGCACCGCGTACGCGTGTGCCAGCTCACGCAGCAGGATGCCGAAGGACCAGCCGTCGACCGCGATGTGGTGCAGGCACAGCCCCAGCACCCAGGACGCGGGAGTCCCCGGCTCCGGGAGCCGGCGCTCCGGGAGCCGGCGGAAGAGGACGAGGCGGACGGGCGGTCGACGCCCGGACAGCAAGTCGAAAGGCTGACGGCGCCAGGCGCGAATGGCGCGTCGCAGGTGGGCTTGCTGGTCGTGCGCCGGCAGACCCGAGACATCGACCACCGGCAGAGCTGCCGCCCCTGGAGCTGAGGACACAGCGGCGACCGGCTCGATGCGCTGGCGCGGCTGGCCGTCGGCGTCTTCGAAGTAGACGGTGCGCAGCGACGCGTGGCGCGCGACCAGGTCGGACCAGGCGGTACGCAGCGCCCTCACATCGAGCAGCTGCTCGGAAGAGGACGCGTCGAGCGTCAGGTTGAGGCCGACATGGTACGCACTCGTCGCCGGACTCAGTCGCTGCTCCAGCCACAAGCGCTCCTGCGCGAAGGACAGCTGGAAAGGACCGTCACCGGGTAGACGGGTCGGACCTGCCGCTTTCCCGGCACCGGCACGCCGGGTCCGCTCGGCGTCCAGCTTCGCAGCCACGAGTGCCCGCTGGCGTGGAGACAGGCGAGCCAGGCGGTCTTGTAACTGAGGATCTGCGAGCCGATCTTGCTCCTGGGCCTCGCGTTCCGCGTCACTCACGAAGCCACCTCCGCGGTCAGCTCACGTAGCTGCGCTTCCAGGTCTTCATCGCTCAATCCCTCGACCTCGGCGAGCACCGCTGCCAGCTCGTCAGCCCCCTGGTCAAGAGAGGGCTCTTCGATCTGCGGTGCGCCGGCGACCGCGGCAGCGCCGTTCCCCTGCTCGGCTTGGATCTGAGCCGTCAGGCCGGCGATGGTCGGGAACTCGAACAGGTGCGCCATCGGCAGTTCGACGTCGAAGGTCTGGCGCAGCCGCGCCATCAGGCGGCTGCCCATCAGCGAATGACCGCCGAGCTCGAAGAAGTTGTCGTGCCGTCCCGGCGCACTGCCCCCAGACGTGCCCAGGAACAGCCCCCAGATCTCGGCCACCTGGGCTTCGAGCGGATCCTGCGGCTCTCCTGTTGCAGACTCGGGGGTGGTGGACGCGCCGCCCAAGGGCCCGGTACTCTGCGAGACGCTCGAGTTCGGCTGCGCTCGAGTCCCTGCAGAGGACTCGGCAGCAGCACCACCCCGCCATAGCGCCAGGCGCGCCGCCAGATCACCACTGGCGACAGCAATCTGTTCGAGTGCCCGGCCGAGACCCTCGCCGGCCGCCAGGGTACGACGGAACGCGTCGACGCTTTCGGCCGGGGTCATCAGGTAGCGCGTCAGGCTATTGGTGGGCGTGGCGGAGGGGCCATCCTCCTCGCCGATGCGCGTCCAGGCATCCCAATTGGTCGACAGCCAGCGGGTCGCAACCCTCTGGGTAGGGGCACCCCCGTGTGGGTGCCCTCCGGTGTGAGCAGCCGCGTAGGCGTCCAGATAGAGATTCGCCGCCGCGTAGCCGGCGAAGCCGACGCCCCCAAGCACCGACGCCAGCGACGACAGCAGGACGCAGAAGCGCGGCTCGATTCCGTGTTCGACGCGCAGCTCGTCGAGCATGCGGGCCAGGCGGCGGGTGCCAGTGATCTTGGGTCGGAACTGTGCGGCCGATAGCTCGCGATCCGTGTCGGGCAGGCGGTGCAACAGGCCCTTGCCCTCCCCGACTCCGTCCGAACGCAGCAGCTCGCCAGCACCGTGGACGACACCGTCCAGCCGCCCCCAGCGCGCCGCGATCTCGGCCGCCAGGTCCGTCATGGCGGCCCGGTCGGCAACGTCGGCACGGTGCGTCACGACCTCGCCACCCTGCGCGCGCGCCAGGCTCTCCAACTCGGCCAGGCGACGTAACGCCGGCCGGGCGTCGGGATGCTCCGGCATCGAGGCGGTCCAGGCGGCGCGCGGCGGCAGCTCGGAGCGGTGGGTCAAGATGACTGTGGCCTGATGGTCGCGCAACAACCATTCCGCCAGCCGCAAGCCGACGTTCCCCAGGCCACCGGTGAGCAGGTAGACGCCACGGCGTGTGGGCGTCGGCTCTCCCGCGTCTACGGGAGCAACCAAGGACCCGGCAGCCAGAGACTCGGCAGCCAGAGACAAGCTCTCGAAACCCTGGCACCAGCGTCGACCGCCACGCCAGGCGACGACGGTCGCGTCCGACGTGTCGGTGGCTTCGGCTTGCAAGATGCGCGCGACGGTGCCGGTATCCAGAGCCCCAGCATCCAGAGCCCCACTATCCAGAAGCGCAGCATCCAGGTCGACGGCACGGCAGCGCACGTGGCGCGCGTCGCTTTCCTGCGGCAGCACCAGCAACGGCCCGAGTGCCGGTGCTCGCTCGGGAACCACCCGGTCGCCCGGCAGCACGGCATGCAGGTGCTGGCCGGCATAGAGCAGCACCGGCAGTGCGTCGCCGGGCTGCTGCGCCAGCTCGGCCAGGCGACGCGCGACGGCCAGCACGGCACCATAGCCGCGCCACAGCTCGGCTTCCAGCGCTGGTTCGACGTGAGGCGGCGGCGCACCGAGTCCGGTCAGCACGGCGATGGTGCTGAGGGCTTCCAGATCGATCTCCTCCACGTCCGTGCTCCCTCCCACCGCCTCCAGCACCCGCACCGACACCCCGTCCTCGATCAGCCGCGCGCGCAGCGCTGACGCTACCGCCTGGCTGGTCGCATCGGCGTCGAGCACCAGCAGCCAGCCGCGTGCATCTTCCGCTACCGGTCGCGGTGTAGCCAAGGGCCGCTGGCGCCAGGCCGGCGTCCAGAACCAGCGCGTCACATCCGTTTCCTTGGGCGGCAAGCGGCGCATGGAGGAAGCCGCCGTGTCTCCTCTCGATGAGTGCTCGGTGCGGCGGAAGGGCACCCACAGGCTTTCGGGATCGGGACTCTCGAAGGGATACCCCGGCAACCGCAGCTTGCACCGGCGCTCGTCCGTCTGGCCACAGAATGCGTTCCAATCGACCGCCGCACCAGCCGCCCACAAGCGCGCCAGCGTGGTCAGGGCGAAGCCGACATCGCTCTGCGGGTCCTTGGGATGGCGCAGCGAGGTCAGCACCGGCTGATCCGGCCGCCAGCTCGGGTGACGGCGCGCCAGCGTGCTCAGGGTATGCCCCGGTCCTGCTTCGACGAGAGCGGCGTCAGGATCGTCGAGCAGCACGCCGACGCCCTCGGCATAGCGCACCGTGCCGCGCAGGTGCCGGCGCCAGTAGCCAGGGTCGCGCACGTCGTCCTCGGTGATCCAGGTACCGGTGACGTTGGAGATGTAGGGGATGCGCGGCGCGTGCAGATCGAGAGAGGCAACGAAGGCTTCGAAGCGCTGCAGGATCGGCTCGACCATCGACGAGTGCGCCGCCACCTCGATGTGCAGGCGACGCACCTCCAGCCCCTCGGCCGCCAGGCGCACGCGCAGCGCCTCGATACGTTCGACCGGTCCCGAGGCGACGCACAGGTCAGGCGCGTTGACGGCGGCGATCGACAGGGGTCCCTCACCGACGCGCGCCGCAGCTTCCTCGCGCAAGCGGGCACGCAGCGCCGCCTCTCCCAGCGGCACGCTGAGCATGGCTCCGGCGGGTAGCTGGTCGAACAAGCGCCCACGCAGGGCGACCAGCGCCAGCGCATCGTCCAGAGACACGACCTCGGCCAGCGCCGCGGCCACGTACTCGCCCAGGCTGTGCCCGATCATCGCCGACGGCACCAACCCCCAGCTCATCCACAGGCCGGCCAGCGCGTAGGAGGTGGCGAAGAGCGCCGGCAGGGCATAGGAGGTGCGCTCGATGACCCGGGAGACAGCGTCCTCGTACTTCCGGGTCGGTTCCGTGGAGGGATAGAGCAGCTGGCGCAGGTCCCAGGCACCGAAGGGAGAGTACTCGGGCTCCGCCTGGGCCCGTTCTTCGAAGTGCGTGCGCAGGCCCTCGGCACAGGCGTCGATGTGATGCCGGTACACGGGCTCGACGCGGTACAGCTCTTCGCCCATGTGCGCGTATTGCGCACCGCCCCCCGGGAACAGAAAGACGAGCGACCGTCGACGGGCATCGGCCTCGGGTCCGGGGGCGCGCAGCCAACGCGCCTCGTCGTCGCCGCGCAGAATCGGTAGCAGCTCGCGGGTCGCCTTACTGGTCTCCATATTGGTCGCGGGCACCACCACGGCCGCGCGTCGCGGGTGCTCGAAGCGTCCGACCTGCAAGGTGTAGGCGACGTCCGCTAGCTCTTCTTCCACACTGCTTGCCGCCAAGTGCTCCGCCAGCCGAGCCCCCGTCGCTCGCAGGGCGGACGGCGTTCGGGCCGACAGCGGCAGGAGCACAAACGGCCGCCGCGGCCCCTCGGCACTCCCGGCTTCGGCAGCGGCTGCGTCGAGGCTCTGCTCGACGACGACATGGGCATTGGTCCCTCCGACGCCCAGCGAGCTGACGCCGGCACGCCGTGGCTCGCCGTCCGCCACGGGCCAGGGCACCGGCTCGGCGTTGACGTAGAAGGGACTGGTGTCGAGGTCGAGCTGTGGATGCGGCGCCTGGAAGTTCGGGTGCGGCGGGATGACGCCCTCGTGCACCGCCAGCGCCGCCTTGATCAGGCCCGCGACGCCGGCACCGGCATTCAGGTGCCCGACGTTGGCCTTGATCGCCCCCAGCGCCACGTGGCCACGCGCCTCGACGCCGGCGAAGGCGCGGCGCAGGCCGGCGACCTCGATCGGATCGCCGAGCGCGGTGCCGGTGCCGTGGGTCTCGATGAAGCGTACGCTGTCCGCTTCGACGCCGGCACGCGCCAGCGCCGCCACCACCACCGCCGCCTGGCCGTCGACGCTGGGCGCCGTGAAACCGACTTTGGCGGCGGCGTCGTTGTTGATCGCCGAACCCCGGATGACAGCGTAGATCGAATCCCCGTCGGCGCGCGCGTCGGCCAGCCGCTTGAGCACGACGACACCGCCGCCGTCACCTCCGACCGTTCCGGCGGCCTCGGCGTCGAACGGCCGGCAACGACCGTCGGGCGACACAATGTGCCCTTCCTGGAACAGGTAGCCGTGTTTGCGCAGGCCGCCCACCGTCACGCCACCGGCCAGCGCCGCGTCGCAGTCGCCGGCCAGCAGGCTCTGGCATGCCAGGTGCACCGCCACCAGCGACGTCGAGCACGCGGTCTGCACGTTGACCGCCGGCCCAGTGAGCCGTAGCTTGTAGGCCACGCGTGTCGCCAGGCTGTCGCCCATGTTGGCCAGCTGCAATTGGTAGCGGCCTACGGCCTCGGCCAGCTCGGGATGGGCCTGCAGGTTGTTCAGGTAGGGCGAACCGGTGCCAAAGCCCGCAAAAACACCGACGTGTCCAGGCCCCGGGCCGGATCGCCCGACGAAACGTCGAGGATCGAGGCCGGCATCCTCCAGCGCATGGACCGACATCTCGAGCAGCAAGCGGTGCTGCGGATCGAGGATGCGCGCCTCGCCAGCGGCGTAGTCGAAGTACGCCGCATCGAAGCGCTCGACGCCGTCGAGTACGCCGAACACCGGCACATAGTCGGGCGAATGTGCCTCGGCAGGGTCGACGCCTTCGGCGATCATCTCGTCGACCTCGAAGCGCGAGAAACCCTCGAAGCCGTCGAGCAGGCGACGCCACAACTCGGGCACGTCGACGGCGCCTGGGAAGCGGCCAGCCATGCCGACGATCGCGATGCCACCGTCCGTGCCCCAACCCGCTTGCTGCAGCGGGACTTCCCGTTGCGCATCGACCACCACGCCCGACTCCATCTTCGGGTCACCGATCGACGGATCACGGCTCAACTCGGCCGCTAGCGCGCGTACCGTCGGCAGCCGGAACAGCTCGACGACGGTCAAACCGGCGGTCAGCTCCGGCAGCTCGCGGCGCAGGCGTTCGTACACTTCGAGCAACAACATCGAATGACCACCGAGGTCGAAGAAGGTGTCCTCGACGCCAACGTGCTCCAGTCCCAGCACCTGGCACCACAGCGCGGCGATCTGTCGTTCCAGCTTCGATCCCGGCGCCGTACCCCCGCCCGCGGCCGCGCTCCGTTGCAGCTCGCGCCGCTCCTGCGTCTCCAGCCGGTGCGCCAGAGCCTTGCGATCCAACTTGCCGCTGGTGTTGACCGGCAGCTCGTCGAGCCACAGATAGCGTGCCGGCACCATGAACTCCGGGAGCCGCTCGCCGAGAGCTTGCCGGAGTGTGCCGTCGTCGGCGTGCTCCGGCAGGGACTCCTTGGCCGGCGTCGCCACCAGGAACGCTGCCAGGCGCTGCACTTCCTGCGCTCCGAACGGCAGTACCGCCGCCGCGGCGATGCCCGACAGGTCGGTGAGGGCGCGCTCGATCTCGCCGGTCTCGATGCGGAAGCCGCGCAACTTGAGCTGCCCGTCGAGGCGTCCGAGGAACTCGAGGCGACCATCGGCGCGCCGACGGCAGAGATCGCCGGAGCGGTACAGACGGCACCCGGGGCCTCCGGCGTTGAACGGATCGGGGATGAAGACCTCGGCGGTGAGCCGCGGACGGCGCAGGTAGCCGCGCGCCAGGCCGGGACCACCGATACACAACTCACCAGGGACACCAGCCGGTTGCAACTGCAGCTTCCGATCAAGCACGTGCAACTCGGTGTTGCCGATCGGCACGCCGATGGGGGTCAGCGTCTCGGTGACGACGTCATCAAGGCGGGCTGGGATGCGCTGGCGCGACGACACCACCGCCGCCTCCGTCGGGCCGTAGACGTTGTACAGATTGCCTGGCGGCGTCGCCGAACCGGCGACCGCGGTGGCGGCGTGCGGGTCGAGAGCTTCGCCGCCGACCACCACCACGCGCATGCCGCCGAACGCCTCCGGCCCCTGGCGCGCCAGGCGGTGGAAGACGGACGCGGTCAGGCACATGACGTCGACGCCAGCCTGCGCGACGCCTTGCGGCGTCAACATTACCTGCGGCGACAGCACCGTCAGACAACCGCCGTTGGTCAGGGGACCCCAGATCTCACAGCAGGAGGCATCGAAGGAGATGCTCGCCAGCTGCGCTACGCGCTCGCCCGGCCGGTGCTGGAAGAAGTTCTGCCGCGTCAAGCGCAGGATGGCCTGGTGCGGCAAACCGGCTCCCTTGGGTTGCCCCGTGGAACCGGACGTGTAAATGACGTAGGCCAGATGCTGGTCCGAGTCGGCAAGTGCTTCTTGGCCTGGTGCCGGCACGGCGGGAGCCGAGGAAGACGACACCCAGGCGGAGGACTGCAGCAAACGATCCAGATCCCAGCACCGCACGCCTTCGGGCACCAAGCCGGTGAAGCGCTCGGTCAGGCGCGCGTCCGCCAGCACCTGGCGCACCCCCGCGTCCTCGAGCACGAAGCGCAAGCGGTCGTCGGGATACTCGGGATCGAGCGGCAGGTAGGCACCACCGGCCTTGAGGATGCCCAGCATGCCGGCCAGCATCGCCGCGCGACGCTCCACCGCCAGGCCGACGATCGATTCACGGCCCACGCCCGCGTCACGCAGACGACGCGCCACCGCCTCGGCGCGCTGGTCGAGCTCACGGTAGGTCCAGCACAGCGGCGCCTCCTCGCCGTTCGGTCCGCACACCGTGCGATCTTCCACCGCCGGTGCGCCCGGCGTGCGCGCCACCCAGCTGGCGAAATGACTGTCGAGGGTGGCAGTGGGCAGTGCCACGAAGGTGTCGTTGCACTCCCACAACAGCTGGTGCCGCTCTGCTGGTGCCAGCAACGGCAACGCCGAGAGGCGCGTTGCAGCGCCGGTCGACGCCGTCACGCTGGCTAGCAGCGTGACGTACTGCTGCCACATACGACGCATGGTGGTGGCGTCGAAGAGGTCGGCGTTGTACTCCCAGAGAAAGCGCAGTTCCTCGTAGCTCTCCTCCCCCTTTGCTCGTGCACTGCCCGCCCGCTGCGACGCCCGCGGCATGGCGATGACGTTCAGGTCCGCCTTGGCCGAGCCGTTGTGCGGAATGATGAACTCGCCCTGCAAGCCGCCGAAGTCGAAGTCGGGCAGCGGTGAGTCGTGGAAGCTGAAGGTCACCTGCAGCATCGGCGTGATGCCCGGTCGCCGCTCCGGCTGCAGGATCTCGACCACCTTGCGCAGCGGAAAGTCCTGGTGAGCGTGCGCTTCCAGCACGGTGCGCCGCACCCGCCGCAGCAGCTCGCCGAAGGTCGGGTCACCTCCGGCGTCGGTGCGCAGCACCACCGTGTTGACGATCATGCCGATCATCGGCTCGATCTCGCGCAGCCGCCGGTTGGCGAAGGCGCTGCCCACCGGCAAGTCGGCACTGCCGGTGTAGCGGTGCAGTAACACGTAGTAGGCCGCCAAGCAGAGGAAGAAGAGCGTCACGCCTTGCTGCCGGCCGAGCGCCTGCAGGTCACGATAGAGCCACGGCGGGATCAGCTCCTGCACGATGCCGCCTTGGAAGCCGAAGACCTCCGGCCGCGGGTGGTCCGTCGGCAGATCGAGCATCGGCGGCGCCCCGGCCAGCTTCTGCGTCCAGAAAGCCAGCTGGCCGTCGAGTCCGCCGCTGTCGTACCAGCGTCGCTGCCAGCGCGCAAAATCCTGGTACTGCACCGGCAGCTCCGGCAAGGGAGACGGCTCTCCGTGCAGAAACGCTTCGTACAAGACCTGCATCTCGCGCAGGATCAGGCCGACCGACCAGCCGTCGTGGACGAAGTGCTGCTCGACCTGCAACAGGTACTGCACGCGCGGCGCTTGCCGCCCCCTTTCAAGCCCCTTCTCTTCGAGGTCCTTCTCTTCGAAGAAGAGCGTCCAGCGCAGCAGCGGCAGATCCATGAAGTCGAACGGCCGGTGGATCTCGCGCTGGATCAGCCGGTCCTGCTCGACCTTGCGCGCCGCGACCGGCAGACCCGTCAGGTCGACCACTGGAATGGTCACCCGCCATGGCTCGGCCAGCACTTGCACCGGACGCCCATCCGGTCCGGCCGGAAAGCGCGTGTGCAGCACCTCGTGGCGACGCACGATCTCGGTGAAGGCACGTTCGAGCACGTCGAGCCGCAGGTCCCCGGTCAGCCGCTGGCCGAACTGCGTGTTGTAGGCCAGATTCGTCGGTGCCAGCCGCCCGAGGAACCACACCTGCTCCTGGGTGAACGACAGTGGTGCCACACCGTCGCGCGGCGGTGGCAAGATCGGCGGAATCACCGTCTCCTCGACGGCGTGGTTCTCCCCGCGGGAATCGATCCAGCGGGCCAGCTCGGCCACCGTTGGCCCGTCGTAGACCACCATCGCCGGCAACTGGACATCGAACTCCTTGCGCACGCGCGTGATCAGCCGTGCCACCACCAGCGAGTGCGCCCCGAGCTGCATCAGATCCTCGCCGGTGCCGACCCGGTCGAGGCCGAGCAGTTCCTGGACGATGGCCACCACGGCGGCTTCGGTCGGCGTCGCGGGTGCGTCGAGATCAGCGTCGGTGCGACTGTCCTCAGGATCCGGTAGCAGCTGCTCCGCCAGCGCCCGACGATCGACCTTGCCGCTGGCGTTGTGCGGTAGGCGGTCGAGCCAGACCAGCGTCGAGGGCACCATGTAGGGTGGTAGGGAGGCTTCCAGGTGGCGTCGGAGATCCTGCTCGGGATCTACCCCCACCCACCCAGGGCGGCCACATGGGGCCGCCCCTACACCAGAACCGAGCTGTACAGAACCGGGCTGTGATCTGGGTAGGGGCACCCCCATGTGGGTGCCCTCTGGGGCGGGCGGGGTTCCCGGCGCGACGGGGCCTTTCGGCTGCGCCGATCCCGCCACCCAGGCCACCAGCCGCGCATCTCCCGCCACCTCCCGCACCTCGACCACCGCGTCGCGTACGCCTGGATGTGCCAGCAACACCGCCTCGATCTCGCCCAACTCGATGCGGAAGCCCCGCACCTTCACCTGCTGGTCGATCCGTCCCAGGAACTCGATCTGTCCCACTGCTGGGCCCGACGCGGCACGCCGCACCAGGTCCCCGCTGTGATAGCGCCGCGCCCCCGGGACCGGGTTGCCGTCCGGCCCCGACGCGGGATCGGGACGAAACCGCTCCGCCGTCAAACACGGACGACCGAGATAGCCGCGCCCCAGTCCCAAGCCCCCGAGCACCAACTCGCCCGACTCACCGTTGGGCAGTTCTTGACCCTCGCGGTCGAGCACGTAGAGCGAGCGCCCGGGCAAGGCGTAGCCAATCGGGATGCGCTCCAGCTTGTCGAGCGCCGGTAGCGTCCGCGGCAGTGGATAGATCAGCGCCGACACCGTCGTTTCGGAGGGGCCATAGGCGTTGATCACCTGGACGCGCGCCGGCCCCGTTGCCGCTCCTGGTCCGGATCGCCCAACCGTCAGCTGCGTCCACAACCGGGCCGGCACCGGCAGCATGGCTTCTCCGCCGGCCAGCACACAGCGCAGCGAACCGGTATCCACGCGAGCGGCATCGATCCCGCCCGATGCCAGCAGCGCCGTCTCCTGCGCCACCGCCTGCCAGTACGCCGTCGACATGTTGAGCACCGTCACGCCCAGGCGTGCCGCCCGCGCGAAGAACTCCGCCGGATGCCACAGTTCGCGCACCAGGATCAACGCGCCGCCATTGCACAGCGGCTGCCACAGCTGCTCCACCGACAGATCGAACGCCAGCGTCGCCACCAGCAGCCGTCGCTCCGCGCTGTCGTCTGCACCCCGTGGCACTGAGCCCCCCCGCCGTTCCGACCAGCCCGAGCGTCGCTGCAACTGCCCCTGGCGCACCATGTGCGCCGCCGCCACCCCGTGCGGGATCACCACCGCCTTCGGCCGTCCCGTCGAGCCCGAGGTGTAGATCAGGTAGCCGGTCGTCTCAGCGTGCGCCAGCTCGGGCAGCGGTGTCGCATCCGTGACCTCGGCCAGCAGTCGAGCCACGCGCCGCGCCAACACCGCCGGCAATCGATCCTCGAACCCCGCATTGGTCAAGGCCAGCGCCGCGCCGCTGTCCTCCAGCAAGAAGGTCATGCGAGCGTCCGGATTGCCCGGATCGAGCGGAAGATACGCGCCCCCCGCCTTGGCAATCGCCAGCAACGCCACCGTCAATTCCAGGCAGCGCGGCAGACAGACTCCCACCGGCACTTCCGGCCCCACGCCCCGCAGGCGCAGTGCGCGCGCGAGGCGCGTGCTCAGACGGTCGAGTTCGCCATAGCTGAGAACGCGCTCGCAGCCCGACGCCGCGTCTTCCACGACCGCCACCGCGTCCGGCCGTCGAGATACCCACCACGAGAACACCTGGTGCAGACGAAGATCTTCGCTCTCACCGCTCGACCCCATAGCGAGCACTTCCACGTTTTCGCTCCAAACCATCTGCAATACTCCTCAGCGTCTCGCTGAAGTGGATTCCGAAGAACTGGCTTGTAGCTACGTGGAGTGTCGGGGAAGGTTGCGGGCGGGGAGGAGAAGCGGAGATGAGCTGAGAGGCAAGCAGGGACGGCCGGTTCTTCGCTAACCAGCCGTCCGACAGAAGCTCAACCGGCGCAGTCGCGGGCCATGATCGGGCAGGTGTTGCAGCAGGTCGGCTCAGGTGCAGCTTCTTGCGCCCCGACCCAGACTCAAATCTCCTCTGACTCTAGAAACTTACTTTCCCACCTCCGCCGACGCCTGGACCAGCGGTAGTTTCCAGCCCTGGAGCGGCGTGCCTTCGAGGTTCAAGTGGCTCGCGACGTAGTAGAGGCGGTCGGTCTCCGGGGTGGTGAGGCCGGCGGCCTTGGCCTGGGCGGCGAGTTGGAAGCGTTGGTGGAACCAGGCCGGCATGAAGGCCTGGGAGTAGACGGTCACCCGGACGCTGGCGGGGGTGCCGTCGATGTCTTGCAGTGGGATGCGGTAGGTCAGCGTGTCTACACCGTTGCTGCTCTGTCCGGTGTAGTCGGGATCCGGCTCGTAGACGCGCTGGTCGGGCTTGCCGTCGTTGTCGAGCGGACGCGGGCCGATCAGCGGGGCACCGCCCACGACGCTGGGGCCTTCGGGCTGAGTAGCTTCCATGAACTGCAAGAGCACTTCGCCCTGCGCTGGGATGCCGGTCTCGGGGTCGACCTGCGCAAAGACGGCGGCGGGTACCCAGCCGTCGGGGAGCAGGCGGTTGTCTTTGATGTGGGTGATGCGGTGGATGAAGCTGGTGGTGAAGTTGTCGTTGGCGTCGAGGATGAGTTCTTCGTAGATCTGCACCTGGTCTTGTCGCGTGATCACCTGGTAGTTGGGCTGGTAGCTGGCGATGTCGTTGCCCGGTGCGACGGTGTCGAGGAACTCGGTGGGAAGTGGCTTGCCGGTCTTGGGATTGACCAGGATGCCGACACCATTGGCCTTGCCGGAGATCCACAGCACGTTTTCGTCGGCATCCAAGACAGCGAACTCGACGAAGGCACGGCGGAAGGCGACGCCGCTCGGGAAGCGATGGCCGGTCTGGTTGGTCAGGGTGACGTTGGCGGTCAGGTTCGTGCCGTCGTTCTCCGGCGCGGTGACGTCGACGGTAACGACGCGCCCTTCCTGGGCCGACAACAAGATGTTCTGGATCGCCAGGTCGGCGCCGTTGTTGGCACCAGTCTCGTAGTCGCTGGTCGAAACGCCGAGGATGTCCGGGAACTGGCGCACCATCTCGATCATGAAGGCGTTCAGACCGACCAGTTCGTGACGAGAATAGTCGTCACGCCGCGGCACTTCCATGTCCTCGGGTGGCACGGCGTTCTCAGCCTCCGGGTAGGTGGAGTCCTGGATCGAGGCGATGCGGGCGGTCAGGGGCTCGATGTCGATGCTGCCGTCCAGGGACTTGAAGCGGTTGGGCATGTGGCAGTCTTGACAGCTCTGGAAGTCGGGGTTGTCGTCCGGACCGTTGCCTGGGCCTCGGTTGTAGGTTCCAGGACCGAACTTGGAGTTCAGCCATTCCAAGTACGTCGCCTGTTCGATGCTGTGGCTGTAGTCTTGGAAGGCCGGGTTGTTCTCGATCGCGGTGAGAACCGGGTATGGATTCTGCGTCTCGCCGATGTTCGGTAGATTGATGGTGTGGCAGGTGCCGCACATGTCCGAGTCACTGGTAAAGGCGTTGAACTTCGGGGTGATCGCCATGGCGTGCTCCATGGGCACCTCGGTGACGTCGTCGAACGGACCCTCGAGCTGATCGGCAGCGCTACGTTCGAACTGACCGGTCGTGTTCTCAGCCAGGAAGTAGACGAAAGTATCGCTCCAGAGGCTCTGGTCCGGCTGCGGCAGCCAGTCTTCCTGCTGCCGCGCCCAGTCCAGGAAGTGCGCGCGACCGACCTTGCCGGCGGGTGTCGTGGCAGGACCGGTGATGTGGTGGCAGACGGTACAGCTGATGCCCTCGCGCGCCAGCGCGCCGTAGCGGTGGTAGTCGGCGAAGTCGCTGGCACTGGCGTAGGGATAGACCGGGTTCGGCTCGGTGTTGTCGGCGGCGGTGCGCGGCTGCGGCGGGTTGTCGACCTGCTCCTGGGTCAGCGGCGCGGTGAGGTAGTAGAAGTCGGGGTCGAAGTCCTGGTTCAGCGGGTTGCCGCTGGGTAGGGTCCGATGCATACCGGCATCGATCTCCAGCTGGCGCTCGCCCATGGCACCGTGGCAGCTGAGGCAGGTGTCGATCAGCGCGACCTTGTTGTCACGCAGGCTGCCGACCAGCGGGTTCTTGGTGTCCGGCGGCATGCCTGGCAGCTTGTTGGCGTTCTGGGTCAGCAGGATGAGCTCACTCTCGAGTTGCGCGTGGAAGATTGGGTCGCGCCCCGCCAGGCCCATGGGTGACCAGCGCCACTCACCGTATTCGGAGATGTTGAAGCCGTCGCCGTATTGCGGCCCGGTCTGCAGGAACATGTTGACTTGGTAGCCGGTGCCGGTCGGCGGCGAACCGCCGAGACCACCGTGGCAACCCATGCAGTTGTCCGAGGTGATGAACTGGTCGCGGCTGTGGATGCCATCGTCAGCGATGTCGGGACTCGGGTAGGCGTGGTCGGCGAACTCCCAAGGGAAGGGGCGCACTTGCTCGACCGGAACGCCGCCGCCGAAGTCGGAAAAGGTCTTGAGAAACAGTGGATTGGGCTTGTCGAGCGCGTCGTCATCGAGTTCGGCTTCTTCGAAGCGCGTGTGGTGGTCGACGAAGTCGGCCAGTTCGGGATCGCCCGCGAGGAGTTCGTCGAGCTTGGGATTCTGCTGGCGTAACTGCTCCAGCAATGCCGTCTCTTCCAGCCGGAACGGACGCTGCACGGCGGGGATGTCGAGCAACACCATCAGGCTCTCGACGTCCGGATCGCCGGCTTCGGTGAGGAAGGTCTCGACCGTCGTGTAGAGCGAGCCGAGGTAGTCCTTGTCGCGCCACGAATCGTCCGAACGGAACTGCAGGGGCGCCTCACTGGGCTCGAAGCCATGGATGTTGCGCAGCGCCGAGAAGGTGTTCTCCTTCGCCGCCGAAGCATGACAGCGCACGCAGGTACCGAGACCGAAGCCCGAGTAGAGGACGTGGGTGTAGTCGTCCTGGTTGGAATCGAGCCAAGCCTCGACGCTCTGATCTTTGCTCTTGCCTCCTGGCCCGGTGTAGAACCAACCATCTACCGAATCGCCACCGCGGTCCTTGATGAACACCGCCCAACCGGTCAAGAGCTGTTCGACGAGTTCCTGGTACTGCGCCGGATTGTCGCGCAGATAGGGATGCCGTTCGAGCTGAGCATAGATCGCGGCGGGCGGCAGGAACATCTCCTTGACGATCACCGCCCCGTCGGCGATCTCACCTTGACGGCCGCCCTCGAGCCACTCGAGGACCTCCGGCGAGTAGTGCATGCGCACCGCCGGATGGGTGCCGTAGTAGAGCTGGTCAGCGAACGGCCCGGTGTCGCGGATCCCCTTGTCCACCGCCCAGCCCAGCGTGACGTACTCCCGCGCCAGCAGCCAGGGGAAGATCTGGTGGCGCTCGTAGTCCTGCAGCGGCATCGAGCTCGGTGCGGCCAAGCCGGACGAGCTGTGCCAGCCTCCCGCGTCAGCTTGCGCCCATGCCGAGGGCGAGAGCAGGGTGAGGCCACACAGGCAGGTGCAAAGGAGCAGGCTCCACATACCGCGCACGAATCGTCGCATCGGTCGTCCTCCGAATCGAGATATCTATGTGAATTGAATTGACGACCAAGTGTAGCGCGAAGGCGGTAGAGCGTC
Organism: uncultured bacterium; assembly: GCA_965368975.1. Lineage (GTDB taxonomy): Bacteria > Acidobacteriota > Thermoanaerobaculia > Multivoradales > JAHZIX01 > CBDUPA01. The sequence goes on from CBDUPA010000010.1 coordinate 21,508, forward strand.
CAGGAGGCTTCGGAGCTGCTACCCCACCCTTCGCCCCACCCACCACGCGACGCCAGCCATCACCAGCACCAGGCCGAAGATCAGCACGAACTGATCCAGTCCGACCGCCAGCGCGCCGGTCAGGGCGTAGAGCAAGGCGGCGGGGAGGGTGCCGGCGAGGGTGGAGAGGAGGAAGCGGCCCCAGCTCATGGGGGACGTACCAGCGAGGATCGCGACGCTTTCGGCGAGGATGGGGACGGGGCGGGTGACGATGACGGCGAGGTGGCCCCAGCGGGTCAGCAGGTTGTCGGCGCGCTGGTGCTCCTCCTCGCTGACCACGCGATGCAGCCAAGGACTGCCGGCGCGACCGAGGTAGAAGCCGAAGGCACCGGCGCCGAGCGCGCCGACGAGACTCAAGCACGTGCCGAAAACGATGCCAAACAAGGCACCGTGGGCGACCATGATCAGGCTGGCGGGAACGGGTAGCAGGACGTCGACGATTAGCAGCCCAACACCGACCAGCGCGGCGAGCCAGCGGCCACCTTCAAGTTGGTCCGCCTCTAACCAAGGCGTCGGATCGGTGAGCAAGGGCACGCGCAGTGCCTCGACGAGGCCGAAGAGAGCAAGGAAGAGGACGCTCATGCCCAGGAGCAGGAACCAGTAGGTCTTCATGGGTAGACTCTCGCGACCGTCAGAGCGTGACGCGTAGGCTGGCGCGGACGGAGCGGCCGGGAGCGGGGAAACCGATGTAGGTCTCGTAGGCTTCGTCGAGCAGGTTGTCGACCCGCACTTGCAGACGAAGACTGTCCACGGGCAGACGCCAGCTGGCGCCCAGACCGACGGTAGTGTAGCCGGCGACAGTGGTGAACTGCGGCACGGGGATCTGCTCGTCGCGGCGCTCGGACAGGCGGCGGGCATCGAGGTGCAGCGTCCAGGTGCCCTCCGGAGACCAGGTCGGCCGCCAGTCAACGCGCAGGCCGCCGGACCACTCGGGGCGCTGGCGCAGGGGCAGGCCGGTCACATCGTCTTCGACATCCTGGTAGGTGAGGTCGGCGAGCAGGCTCCAGCCCTCGGCCGGGGTCCCCACCGCGCCATGCCAGCCGAACCAGGTCTCGATACCCTCGGCGCGGACGCGACTGCGGTTGAGGTGGGTGAAGAGTTGGAAGTCGAAGTCGACGAGGTCTTGGTACTCGTGCACGAAGACGCCCACGCCGCCCTCGGTCCTTCCCCGGCCCGCGCGACCGCCGGAACGCCACTCCAGGGACACGTCGCCGCCGGTCATGATCTCGGGTTCGAGGTCAGGATTACCACCCAGAGCCGGCGGGCTGGCGAGGGCGAAGAAGCTGGGTAGCTTGAAGGCGCGACCGGCGGACGCGCGCAGGCGCCAGGTGTCGTCGAGCCGGTAGGCGACTCCGAGGCGGGGACTGAACTGCGAACCCGGATCGTCGCCGGTGGTGCCGGACGAGTCGGGCACGTCGACGCGCGCGCCGAGTTCAACGGTCCAGGCACCGCGCGCGGCCAGCAACTCGACGGACGCACCCGGCGTGGTGCGCTCGAGGGCGTAGTCGCCCGCAATCGCGCCGCCGAGAAACGGCGGCAGGATCAACACACTCTGGTTGTCGCCGTCCTCGTGCTCGACATCGGCTCCCAGGCTCAGGCGAACACCGTCGGCGATGTCGTGACTCCAGCTCCAGCCGGCATGCAGCCGCGTGAAGGTGGTCTCTTCGACCGAGGGCGGCACGAGCGGAAAGACTGCAGGGCTGTCGCGGTCGAGTTGGTGCCGGTAGAGCGACAGGTTCAGGTGGTGCCGGCTAGCGACGGGTCCGGCGGCGAGTTGCAGCGACAGGCCCAGCTCCTCGTGCTCGGAGGCGCGCAGCGCTCCATCACCGTAGCGAGATCCACCAGAGGCGTCGGGATAGTCGTCGGCGTCCCAGGCGGTGGCACGGCCGGCCACTTCGAGAGCGACGGGGCGCGCACTCCCCTGCCCCCACTGCCAGCCAGCCTTGCCATGGAGGTGCAGCTGCTCGAAACGCTCGTCGGCGACGCGCTCAGCCTCTTCCTCCCACGACGCGCCGAGCGCATAACCGGCCCCCTGCAGCAGCACGCGGCCGCCGAAGAGGTCGCCATCCCCGGCGGTCAGCTCGGCTTCGGTGCGTAGACCGGCTGCGCTCGGCGAAGTGCCCGTGCCAGCGCGCGTCAAGATGTGCACCACACCGCCCAAGCCCGTCGAGCCGTAGAAGGACGCGAACGGCCCGCGCACGACCTCGATGCGCTCGATCGCCGACGCTGGCAGTCCTTCGAGGTCGAAGACGCCACCGACTTGGTAGGTGCCGTCGTTGACCGGCACGCCATCGACCAGCACGAGCGTGAAATTGGGATCGCCACCCCGGATCTGCGCCACGCTGAGACCGCCGCGCGTACCGGCCTCGGTCACGGTGACGCCAGGCACATGGCGCAGGGCATCCGCCGCGGTCACCGCACCCAGGCGCTCTACCTCGTCGCGCCCGACGACGGTCACCGGCGCAGTGGCCGTGGCCAGCGGTCGCGCTTCCACCGTCGCCGTTTCGTAGAAGGTCTCCTGCTCGGCGCCGGTCGCAGCCTCAGCCGGACCGGGATGCGCCGTGGTCAGCACTCCACACACGCACACCTGTAGTACCGACACTACGCCCCACCCGGATCGACCCATGGCTCCTCCTTCGACCGTGAAATTGTGACCTTGCCTTCAGATGACAGTCTTGAATTTAGCAGATTCCGCCTGCTATGTTGGACCTGTCAACATTCCAAGCTTTCGCAGCCAACCGTCCCTGCTCGGCGACGGAATTCAGTGTCTACCCAAGTAGTGCACCCTGCCGAGACCATCTGGAGAGACCCGGCGCCAATGCCAGCTCCCAAGGAGAGACCATGAGCTTCCTCGACCTACCTCGCCTGCAGTTCAGCGGCCTGTTCTTCACCGCTCCCAGCACGATCAACAACTACATCGGCAGCTACGACGAGAACGTCCAGTTGCAGAACAGCTCGGGTCAGTTCCTCGACAACGGCCCCGGCGGTGGCCCTTCCGGCTGGAACGCGACCGGCGTCGCTCAGACGTACCTCACCGAGTGCACCGTGATGAGCGGCGTCAACGAGACGGGCACCGTGGTCAATTCCGCCAGCACCGACCCGGTGATCGGCGCCGCCGTCGAGTCGCCGAGCCCCGCGACGCCGCAGAAGACGCCGGACGGCGACGGCTTCTACGACCTGGCCAAGCTGGTCGACCTAGACCCGATGCAGCAGCTGCGCTCGCGCGGCTACGGCATGCGCATTGCGGTCGACTTGCCCGGCGGCGCGGGCGGCTTCTCGGGGCTGCTGTCGGTGCCGGAGCTGCGCTACATGGCGGGCCGCGTGCCGATCCGCTGGGGCAGCTGGGCCGCCATCGGCACCTGGATGGGACGCATCGCCGACGTCGACTGGCACGGGGACATCTCCGGCTCACCGCTGCTGGTCAAGCTGCAGCAGGAGTCGGCGGCGTACGGTATCTCGGTCAAGATCGCCATGGATCTGCACCAGAACGCGTCGCAGACGCGCAACTATCCGACTGATCTCTTCTGCTACGGACGCGTGCTGGGCGCCATCGGTCCGGCCTACGAGGGCGAGCTCGACCAGGTGGTACCCGGACGGGTGCTGTGGACGCCACCGGCACCCACGCCGGAGGCCGTTCCCGAGGCCGCGGCTGCTCCCGAGGAGGCGGCCAGCGCCCATGCTCAGAATCTGGCCGGCACCATCGGTCAGAGCATCGACGAGCGCATGAAGGCCAACGAGGAGTTGAAGAAGACGGTCAGCGATGGCAGCGGCACCGACAGCGGCGACGGCTCGTTCAGCGCCGAAGCAGCCGGAGGCGACACCTCGATCCCGTGGAACGGCGCCTTCGCCCTGGTGCGCGACGTCGGCGGCACCTCGATGCTGCACCTGGACCTGAGCTGGGCTATCACCCTGCAGTACCAGTGGCAAGACCTGAAGCTCCAGGGCTCCGCCGGCCCCACGACGCGCCTGCCGACGTCGAACGGCAAGTTCGTGGTCAACGACGACATCCAGGTCGGGGTGCTGAACGGTGGCGCGGTGCAGCCGCTGCAGAACGGCGCCATCAGCTTCAGCGATCAGTACGTGTGGCACGACGCCCAGACCAAGGCTGTCTACCTGCTCGGGAACAGCGCCATGGTCACCATCCCCCTGACTGCGGCGGAGGCGACGCTGGTGGCGAGCAATCCGCTCGTGATCAGCGCCAACGGCACACCGATGCTGCAGGAGCCGTCGGACGGCTACTACATGGACCTGTCGCTGACCAGTCTGCGCCTGTACGCCGGCACCCAGACGCAGCTGCAGGTGATGGCGCGCCAGTGGGGTCGACCCATCGTCGACCAGCAGCCGGTGCGCTGGCAGATGCAGGTGACCGACGAGAGCCGAAAGCCCAAGCCGACACAGGACATCACCATCGCCTACGCCGGCAGCACCGACGCCAACGGCATCGCCACTCTGACCGCCAAGGCGGTCGACCAGGCGGTCACGCTACCGCCGATCCGCCAGCCCCTCGACAGCCAGATCTACTTCGGCGTCTTCGTCGACCCGACGAGCACGCCGATCGGTGACGGCAGCAGCAACTACAACCTGTCGGTGCTGTTCTGGCCTCCCTTCACGGCCCCGAGCAACCCCACCTGGGACGCCGACGTCGGGCCGATCCTGGAAGCCTACGCGCGTCTCTACCCCGGCATGAAGGGGCGCCTGGACATCGGCGACGAGACCACCGTCAAGGGTTTCGCCGGCGCCATGTACGGCCGCATGTCCCTGCCCTTCGACGACCCGGCCTACATGCCCGTCACACGCGACCTGGCGCCACCCAAGGTCAAGATGATCCTCGACTGGTTGAAGCCGTTCACGCCCTGATGCTGCCCGAGCTTGTAGACCCAGCCCAACTGTAGACAGCCTTTGGAGATCGCCATGAAACGCCTATTCGCATCCTCGTTCCTGAACGCCCTGCTACTGACCTGCATCGTCTTGGCCAGCGCCTGCGGAGGCGGCACCGACACCCCCCACGACGGCGCCCAAACCTACCTGGTCGAGCCGGAAGCTGCCAGCGGCGACGTCCCCTACACTCTGGCGCTGGCCACTTCCGCCATCGACGGCTATCCGGGGCTACACTCCTTCGCCTTCGCCGGCACTGCCGACAAGGTGGTCTTGCTGGCCGGGCGTACCAACGGCCTGCACGGCTTCGCTCCGTCGCGCCAGGCAGCGACCCATCCGTCGTTCCCCGAGGCGTACGCCAACGACACGGTCTACGTGCTCGACCTCACCACCAACACGCTGCTCGGCTCGGCCAAGGTGAACGGATTGCCCGCGCCGTATGTCCAGCAGTTCAAGGCATCGAACACCCAGTACCTCCTCGACGGCGACTTTCTCTACATCATCGGTGGCTACGGCGAGCAACCACCCACCGCGACCAGCGCCGGCGGCGGCCTGCTCACCTTGCCCTACATCACTGCCGTCGACTTCGACGCCCTGGTCACCACCGTCACCAGCGGCGGCACTCTCGACGCCAGCTTCGCCAGTGCCCACATGGCCAACTTCCAGCATCCGGCCCTGGCGATCACCGGCGGTGATCTGCAAGTGCTCGACGGTCGCTTCCTGCTGATCTACGGCCACCAGTTCGACGGTGAGTACAGCCTCGGTGGTGGGCAAGCGTTCCAGGAGTACAGCAACAGCGTGCGCGTGTTCACGGTCAGCGCAAGCACGACTGGTAGCAGCGTCAACCTGGACGTCGACTACCAGGGATCGGACCCGACCGTCACCTCCGGCATGGATCCGGACAACCCCTTCCACCGTCGCGATTTGACCGTCAAGCCGGCGCAGGCGCCGGACGGCAGCCCGCGCATCGGCGTCTACGGCGGCGTGTTCAAGGGTGGCCGCATGGAAGGTTACGTGCACCCGATCTACATCACCAGCGATAGCAGCCAGCCGCTCGGCATCGCCACACCCACGGAAGACACCAGCGCCACCCAGCTGCTGAGTCAGTACGACTGCGCCACGATCCAGGTCTACAGCGCTTCGCGCTCGGCCATGTACAGCACCTTCTTCGGCGGCATGAGCTACTACGACTGGGATGCCACCGCCAGCTGCCTGAAGCACGACACGCTCGACTTGAACAACTTCGTCGACGGCCTGCCCTTCATCAACAGTGTCTCGACCCTGCGCGTGACGAGCGCAGACACCAAGCAATTCCTGGACAGCAACCTGACCTTCGCTCCGACCGGCGGCATCCCGCAGTGCCAGGGGGTCAACCCCGATGGTTCACCTGTCACCGTCGAGGCGCCGTACCTGGGCTCCGAGTCGAAGTTCGTGCCGATCACCGGCTTGCCGATGAGGAATGGCGTACTGCAGCTCGACCAGCTGTCCGAGCGGACCGTCATCGGCTACCTGGTCGGCGGTATCGCGTCGAACATGCCCTACGGCTCGAACCCGAACGAGGGAGTCACCTGCGCCTCCAACCTGGTCTACATGGTGAGCATCGACCCGACCACCGCCTCCCAGACCGTCGAACCGACGCTGTGCCCGACGCCCTCCGACGAAGCCACCCCCGCCAACCCGGACGCCTGAGACGCCCGCGCGTGATCTGAGAGGACAAGATGAGCTATCTGAAACTACCTCGCATCCAGTTCGGCGGCCTGTTCTTCACCGCACCGAGCACGATCAACAACCTGCAACCGAACTACCACGAGAACGTGCCGCTGACCAACAGCGAAGGTCAGTACCTGCCCAACGCTCTGTGGAACGCCACCGGCGTCGCCCAGCTGTGGCTGTCGGAGTGCAAGGTTCTGAGCGTCGTCGGCCCAGACGGCACGCTCCACGAATCCGGCAGCTCGGACCCGATCGTCGGTGCCACCGTCGAGACCCCGAGTCCGTCGACGCCGAAGCAGACTGCTGACGGTGAGGGTCTGCTGGACATCGCCAAGCTGGTCGATCTCGATCCCTTGCAGCAGGGCCGAACCCGCGGTTACGGCCTGCACGTCTTCGTCACGCTGCCCGGAGGCGGCGGCTTCTCGGGACCTTTGACCCCACCCGAGTTGCGCTACATGTACACGCGCGTCACGCCGCCGCCAAAGTCGGGGGGTAGCTGGTACCTGGTGGGCAATTGGCAGACCGCGATCCCCAAGGACAAGGTCAACTGGTTTGGAGACTTTTCCTCTTCACCGTTCCTGCAGCACTTCAAGAGCGCCTGCTCCGAAGGCGTCTCCTTCAAAGTGGCCATCGACCTGCACCAGAACGACCCGACGACTCGCTTCACGCAGGGTGACATGTTCTGCTACGGCCGCGCCACTGGCGCCTTGGGCCCGGCTCAGATCGGTGAACTGGAACAGGTCGTCCCTGGCCGGGTTCTCTACACCTCCAAACCAGCGCAACCGCAGGCCGAAGCTGCCGATGTCAGCACCACCCCCAGTGAAGACGGTACACCGATCGAAGGCGCGATGAAGGAACACTTGATGTCCCGCATCGGCAAGACGATGGACGAAATGGGACAGTCGACCGGTGAAATCCCTCTCGAGAGCGGAGTCATTCAGGCTCAAGCCGCCGACCCGCTGTATCCATGGAATCCCGGCTTCGCGCAGGCCCAGCAGATCACCGTGAACAAGAGCGGCACACCGGAGACATTCCATGTCCTGAGTCTCGACCTGAGCTTCGCGATCCGGTTGCAGAAGAGTCCGGGCGGTGGCGCGCTGGGGAAATTCGAGGTCAACTCCGGCATCACCGTCGGGTACATAACGGGATCGTCCTCCTCGGACTTCCAGCCCCTTCACAATGGAGCTGTCAATTTCGAGGAGAAGTACACTTGGCTCGACTCGGACAACAAGAAATGCTACCTCGTAGACACCAGCGGCATCGTCGACATCCGCCTCGAAAGCCAGGAGGTCGGCCCCGTCGGCACCAACCCCCTGGCCGTCCACCTGCACGGCTACGGGTTGATGATCCAAGAACCGGAACAAGGGTACTTCATCGATCTCTCGCGTGATTCGCTGCGCCTTGACAGTACGGAAGCCCAGCAGATCCAGGTCATGGTCCGACAGTTCGGCCGACCGGTCGTGGGCGAGAGGCCCCCGGTGAGATGGGGTGTCTACACCTTGGATTCGCAGTCGCAGCAGAATCCGGTCTCTTCGAACAAGATCCAAGTCAACTGGGTGTCGAAGACGGACAACCACGGGCTGGCGACAATGCAAGTGCAAGCGACTGCCTCGGACCTTCCGATTCCGTCGCCGCGAGATCCGCTCGACAGCCTCATGTTCTTCGTCATACTGCAAGGCACGGCCGGACAGCCGATCAGCGACTCCAGCTACATGCCCCTGAGCCTGTCGCTGCTCTACTGGCCAGCCTATTCGGCACCGGCGAATCCGACCTGGGATGCCGATGTTCAGCCCATTCTCTTCGCCTACGCGCGTCTCTATCCCGGCATGAAGGGCCGCTTGGATATCAGCGACGAGACGACCGTCAAGGGCTTCGCCAACGCCATGTACGGGCGCATGGATCCGGCCATCTTCAACGACCCGGCCTATATGCCCGTCACACGCGACCTGGCACCCTCCAAAGCCAAGATGATCCGCAAGTGGCTCGAGCCCTACGTCAAGACCTGACACGGGATCCGCGCCGCTCCCGGAACCGGCAGTTGACAGCCCAGCCGGGAGCGGCGACAATTCCCGTCGCTTCGACGCAGCACATTTCGTCTGGCGGCGCCCCAACACGGTGGTTCCCACCTTGCGGCAGCGACGCCCGCATTGACGCCGTCATACCTCCAGAGAACGAGAAAGGAAGGCCCAACATGCTTGGCCGACAGCACAAAAACGACGACAAGGCAGATCCCACCCGGAGTCCCGTCTTCTCGCGCGTCTGCTGGCCACGCTTCCCTGGGCACTCCACTAGCCCCTGATACCTTCTTCCGAGCGCGGCCAATATCTCCACCCAGGAGAGGCAGAGGCGCCGGAAGCAAGCTCCGTCGCACCCTCTCCGTAGCCAACGCCTTCCCGGTCTGCAGACCGGGAAGGCGTTTTTCGTGCCACCTGCGAGTAATGCCACCGCGAGCACCAGTACAACACGTACAAAAAAGTCCAACGAGTACATGGCGGCCAAAATAAGTATGCAGGACGCACGAGCGAAGCGTGAACTTCGAGTCTGGATCGTCCTACCGAGACCTGCATCTGCGCTACGACGCCTGCGTCGCTCGTGCTGGTGCCCGGGAGCCGCGTCCTCGGCTCAGGAATCGCGACAACCACCTGCGTTCTTGCGCAGAAGCCTGCGATATCCTCGGAGGATCATGAACATTCTGCGATGCATCGGTGTCCTGACTGCCCTCTTCAGCTTGACCGCTTGCTCGACGGTCGACCGCTCCCCAAGGTCGACGACCGTCCCGAGCACGACAACCATCGTCTCCCCCGAGGCGGCAGCGCCGCCGGTCGGCGAAGCAGCTTCCAACCGGCGCTTCCGCATCTTGCAGATCAACGACGTCTACAAGGTCGAAGGTCTGGAAGACGGCACCATCGGCGGCCTGGCCCGCGTCCGCACCCTGCGTGAGAACCTCGAAGCCGATGGCACTCCCGTGCTGCTGCTGCACGGCGGCGACGTCATCTATCCGTCGGTGATGAGCAAGTATTTCGACGCCAGGGCCATGATCGAGGTGCTCAACCTGCTCGACGGCGATCCAGAAGCCTTCGACGAGCGCATGTTCGTCACCTTCGGCAACCACGAGTTCGACCGCAGCACCCCCACCATTCTGCTCGACCGCCTGCGCGAGAGTGCTTTCAGCTGGGTCAGCTCGAACGTCTACTTCCGCAAGCCGGACGAAGCGCCCCAGCCCTTCCTGCGCATCGTCCCGACGGTCTGGCACACGCGCGTCGTCGATCTCGAGGGTCTCCGCGTCGGCATCTTCGGACTGACCCTCGACGATACCGGCCGTGACTACATCCACTACGACTACGGCGACGTGGAAACGGGCGAGCACCGGCTGCAGCTGCAAGACATAGCCGTCCGCTCGGCGATCGCAACACTGCGAGACGACGGCGCCGAAGTGATTGTCGCCCTCACCCACCAGGAAATGAGTGAGGATCGGCGTCTGGCACGTGCCTTTCCAGAGATCGACGTGGTGATTGGCGGTCACGAGCACATCCACCTGTCCGACAAAGTCGACGACACTTGGATCACCAAAGCCGATTCCGACGCGCGCACCGCCTGGATCTTCGAACTCGACGCTTCGAATCCAGACAGGCTGCGGGTCGAGCCCAGGCTGCAGGACCTGGACGCCAGTATCACCAAGGATCCACAAGTGCAGGCGGTCGTCGACCAGTGGGTCGCCCGGCTCGAAGCCAAGGTCGAGAACTACTCCAAGGTCTACGGCACCACCGTCCACGAACTGAAAGGTGAAGAATCGGCGATCCGGGGCCGGGAAACCGCCATGGGCAACTGGCTCGCCGACGTCATGCGCGAGCGCATGGCCACCGACATCGCCTTCTTCAACGGCGGCTCGGTGCGCATCAACGACAACATCCCGGCCGGAGGTGACATCCGCGGCGAGCACCTCGAGGGGATCTTCTACTTCGACGGCTCCCTCGTCGCCTTCGACCTTACCGGTGCCCAGCTACTCAAGGTGCTGAACAACTCCGTCTCGCTGGCCGACAGCGGTGCCGGCCGCTTCCTGCAGGTCTCGGGCCTGCGCTTCCGCTATCACCCGATCGCGACCACCGACGGCGAAGCGACCTTCGAGGTCGTCGAAGATTCCGTCGAGATCCTGGACCCAGCCACCGGCAACTACCGTCCGCTCGACCGCGATGCCAGCTACAGCACCACCACCAGCTACTACCTCTGGGACCGTGGTAGCGAGTCCGATGGCTACGACCTCTTCAGCCGGCATGCTGGCGGCACCAGCCCGCCCTTGACCAACGGTGAACTCCAGGACATCGACTGGCGCGGCATCACGGAGACCTGGCTGGCCAAGCACGAACAGGTGACGGTCGACGTCGAGGATCGGATCGTGCGCCAAGAGCCTTGAGGCCGAACCGACCGTCCGCGTCTCGAGCACGGGCACTCCGCCCTTGCGCTATGATGGAAATATCAAGCAATATTTCAATCGCTGGGAGGTTGCTATGGACATCTATCAGCAGATCTGGAACGCGGACCAAGACGGCAACGGCATTCGACCAGTGCTGCGCGAGGCCGACGGGGACTCGGCACAAGGTTTCGTGGTGGTCGACGAGTTGGGTCAGGGCGAGAGCCACCGTCTCTTTCCCAAGGTCCACATCCCGGACGCCAAACGCTCGACCTACGAACTCTGCCACTCCCTGTTCAACAACTATCGTCTGGACAAGACCAAGCGCGAGATCAAGACGCCAGAGGAAGACGCGGAGGTCTTCGCGCTACTCGACGCCATCTTCGAAAGCCCACCCATGCAGGTGGCGCGCGAGTACGTCGAGGCTCAGACCGCCGAGACCTGGGACCAGCAGCGCTGGACGTCAAGCCTGATCGACATCTGGTTCCGCCAGTTCGACATGGGTTCCGGCCGCGACCTCAGTGGCTTCGAACACATCATCATCGGCGAGCAAGACCACGGCAAGGTGAGCGGCTACCACTTCTGGTACAAGTACCACCTCGACGACTCCGCCGACTTCCTCGACCGGGACGACGTCTTCTTCGTCGGCCCGCGCTACGATGGTCCCAACGCTGCCCACGGCCCGTTGACGGAACTCGGCGTCAACACGCCGGACGTCTCGACCCTCGCCTACCGCTGGGAAGCGTTCGACTACGACACCGAGCAACGCCGCCCCCTCTACAAGCCGATCGGCGGCTTCTGGAACGGCCTCAGCATCGAGGGCCTCCTCGCCCTCGGCACCGTCCGCTTCATCCCGGCGGCTCGCTCACCCAAGGAGGCGGCGATCAACGGTGTGCTCTACGGTCTCAAGCTCTACCGCAGCGACGATGGTCGCAGCCTGCGCACCTTCTATCCTCAGCTCCTGGGCGGCGCCCAACCCCAACCAGGCCCGCCCCCCCAACCCGGCCCCACGCCGAGCCCGCAACCCACGCCGAGCCCAGCAACCGGAGCAGTCGTTCGGATCATCGCCGCGCTGGTCAACCCGGAAGGCCACGACGAGGGGCTCGAAACCGTCACCGTGATCAACGTCGCCCCCGAGGCCATCGACCTCGGTGGTTGGGCGATCCGCGACCGCAACGGCAACAGCTTCACCCTGCCAGCACGGCACCTCCCCGCCGGTGCCACCCACACCATCACCCTGCCGCGCAATACCGCCCAGTTGGGAAACCGAGGCGGCCGTATCGAGTTGCTCGACGCGGGCGGCCAAGTGGTGCACAAGGTCGAGTACTCGCGCGCCGACGCGGACCGCTCGGGCTGGACGCTGCTGTTCTGAGGCGTGTTCTGAGGTTCCTCTACAGGCAACGTACTTTGTCCCTGTGCCCTCTCCGCCCATTAGCCTTGAAAATCGGTCATCTCCTGATCGATTTTCAAGGACAACGCTGATCAAGGAACCGTCCTCCCGGACGTAAGTGGACCTACTCCTCCTCACTTGCCGCGTTTACCCAATGAACGGACAAGAACATGGAGGAACAAATGGCAATTCAGAACCGGATCCTGTCCTGCTTGGTAGTCGCCCTTTTCATCTGCACATCAGTGCTGACCGCGCAGGAGGTTCTGACCAATGAGAGCGTGTTGAACCTCCACAAGGCAGGCTTGCCGGCAGAGATCATCGCCGCCAAGGTCAAGCAAGCCAAGGAGGTCGCTTTCGCGCTGGATACGGAGAATTTGGTGGCACTCCAGGAAGCTGGTTTGCCGTCCGAGGTGATTACAGCCATGCTGGAGCGGACCACTGAGGTCAGCGCTGGCTCCAGCCCGCTCTCCGCCCATCTCACAAGCGATGACCTAGGAATCAGTGTTCTGCGGACAAGTATCGTCACCGCAGAAGGGAATAGGAAGCTGAGATTGGAGCGCGGCCAATTCTCGCTTGCCGGGTTCATCTACTACATGCGGTTCATGAACTACGCTGGCCTTCGTGCCAACGTCCGGACTCAAGACACTCGCCCCATCTTGCATGTCGAATCCAGTAACTCGTTGGACGAGAATCGCTACTCCCTGGTCAAGCTAGATGTCGACGAAGATGACAATGTACGTTCGTTGAAGGTATCTCAGGGCCTCAAGTCAACTCTCGGCACCAGTACCGTCGGACGTATGAAACCGGATGAGGACTGGGTAGTTCCATGGGACGTCAAGCAGATTGAGGACAACACCTGGGCGGTGCAACCGACAGAACATCTAGAACCCGGCGAATATGGGCTGTATATCCAAGTTGGTGCCAACGCACAGAGCGGAGGCCTCTTCGGATTCGGAGTCGACGCAGGCCCCGGCTCGGAACCGTAAACCGTCCTCAGACGGCAGGAAGGGCAGACAGAAGCACCGCTGGGCAGCAGCCGGTCGTCAGTACCCCGCCGCCATCCCATCCTTGCGCGACTCGGAGGCCCCGAAGTAGACGCCTTTCTCGGCGTCCCACAGGATCGCCTGGTAACCGCCGTAGGGCCCCAACGCAAAGCCGACGTTGTGGCCGCGGCTCATCAGGCCATGCACCGCCGAGTACGGGATACCGCTCTCGACGATCACTTGGCCGCCGTCGGTCATCTGTTCGCCGGTGGGCTGTGACGATCCCTGGTGCAGGAAACGAGGAGCGTCACCAGCTTCTTGCAGGTTCATGCCGAAGTCGATCATGTTGATCAGGATCAGCGCGTGGCCCTGGGGCTGCGTGGCTCCCCCCATGACGCCGAAGCTCATGAAGGGCTGGCCGTCCTTGGTGACAAACGCGGGAATGATGGTGTGGAAGGGGCGCTTGCCGGGAGCGTAGCTGTTGGGGTGCCCCTCTTCGAGAGTGAACAGCTCACCGCGGTCCTGCAGGATGAAGCCAAGACCATCGGGGGTCATGCCCGAGCCCATGCCGCGGTAGTTGCTCTGGATCAGCGACACCATGTTGCCGTTGGCATCGGCGGTGGTCAGGTAGATGGTGTCTCCCTCTTCGAGCGGCGGGTGGCCGGCTTCGTAGCGACGTGCGGCGCGGCTGGGGTTGATCAGGGCGCGGCGCTGGTCGGCGTAGTCCTTGGAGATCAGGTAGTCGACCGGTAGGTCACTGAAAGCCGGATCGGCATACCAGCGGGCACGATCTTCGAAAGCCAGCTTCTTGGCCTCGACAAAGGCGTGCAGGAACTCGGGGCTGCCCCAACCCATCGACGCCAGGTCGTAGCCTTCCAGGATGTTGAGGATCTGGAGCGCGGCAATACCCTGGGTGTTGGGCGGCAGTTCCCACAACTCGTAGCCGCGGTAGGTGGTGGACACCGGGTCGACCCACTCGCTGTGGTGCGTGGCGAGGTCTTCGTAGCTCAGAAAGCCACCGTTACGCTTCATGTAGGCATCGATGACGCGCGCGATCTCGCCCTTGTAGAAGGCGTCGCGACCCTGCTCGGCGAGCAGCGTCAGTGTGCGGGCAAGGCCAGGGTTCTTGAAGATCTCGCCCTTCTGCGGCGCCTGCCCCCCGGGCATGAAGATGTCCGAGAAGCCTTCGAAGCGCTGCAGAATCGGCACGCTCCGACCCCAGTAGTAGGCGATCAACTCGGTGAGCGGGAAACCGCTCTCGGCGTAGCGGATCGCCGGTGCCAGCACGTCCTTCATCGGCAGCTTGCCAAAGCGACCGTGCAGTTCGAACCACCCGTCGACAGCACCAGGCACGGTGACCGGTAGCGGTCCGTGGCTAGGGATGCTGTCCAACCCCTGCCGGCGCAACTCTTCGAGCGTCAGGCTCTGCGGCGAACGGCCCGAAGCATTGAGGCCATGGAGCTTCTTCGTCTCCGCGTCCCAGACGATGGCGAAGAGATCGCCACCGAGTCCGCAGCCCGTGGGCTCCATGAGTGCCAAGGCGGCGTTGGCGGCAATGGCGGCGTCGACAGCGCTGCCGCCGCGCTGCAGAGTATCGATAGCGATCTGGGTCGCCAGCGGATGGCTGGTGGCAGCCATTCCATGCTGGGCGATGACTTCGGAGCGCGTGGCGAAGGTCCGTCCTTCGCGGGATTGACCGTTGATGCGATCCATGGCGTGGGCCTCGAACGGAACGGAAAGAAGGATCAGGACGCAGAGTAAGCTGCGTAGCTCAGGCACCGGCAGGCGTGGGATAGTGGGCAGCATAGGTCTCCTCCGCTGAGGTTGATTCGGCGGTCGTGCTCTCCGAGATTCGAACTCGTGCTCGCTGGTGGTCGAGAGCTTCGATTGACGAACCCTCACGGGGTTCGCACCAGCGCGGCAGGAAGATGTCGAAGCGCGTGCCGTGACCGGGCGCACTCTCGACCCGCAACGCGCCGCCAAGATCCTCGACCAGGTTCTTGACCACCGCCAGACCGAGCCCGGCACCGCGCCGCGCACCGCTCTTGCGGGTGGTGAAAAACGGGTGAAAGATCTGCCGCAGGGTCTCGGCGTCCATGCCCGGACCGTCGTCGGTGACGGACAGACGCAGATAGCTGCCGGCCGCCAGTAACGTGCCACTGAGGTCCTCCGGCAGAGCGCTCTCGACGATGGCAGTCTCCACCTGCACACAGCCTCCCTGCTCGGCCAAGGCGTGGCAGGCGTTGGTGATCAAGTTGAGCACGATCTGGTGTAACTGCACCGGCGCTGTCAGCACCCGGTCTTCGTCGCCGCTGAGATGCGGCTCGATGTGCACGCCAGCCGGCAACGGTGGCAACAAAAGGCCGACGACCTCTTGGACAACGGCGTGCAATTCCTCTGGCCGACGAGCCTGGGCCTCCTGCCGCGTGAAAGCAAGCACGCGCTCGACCAGGCCTCGGGCACGCTTGGAGGCCACCAGGACCTGCTCCAGATCTTGAGCCGCTCGTGAAGCGGCATCCAGTTCGGTCAGCGCCGCGTTGGTGAACCCAGCGATGGCTGTCAGGATGTTGCTGAAGTCGTGCGCGATGCCGCCTGCCAAGAGGCCGAGTGCGTCGTTCTTCTGGGCTTGCAGCAATTGACGTTCGAGTTGCTTCTGTGCCTCGCCGAGACGGCGCTGCGCCTGTAGCTCACGCCAGCGCTGGGCAGTCCGTTCGAGGATCGGCACCAGGTGTTCGAGCACCGACGCACTCTTGGTCAGGTAGTCGAGAGCACCTGCACGCATCGCTTCGACGGCAGCGCTCTCGTCACCGTGCGCGGTGAGGACGATGACCGCGTAGCGAGTCTTCTCCAGCGGCTCCACGAGATCCAGACCGCGACCATCAGGCAGAACCAGATCGAGCAGGACGAGGTCCGGTACCTCCCGCTGCACAGCGGCATGAGCCGCCCGAACCGTCTCGACCTGTTCGACCTGGAAGCGATCTTCAGCACGCCGCAGCCGCAGGCGCAGCAGGCGTGCGAAGGCGCTGTCGTCTTCGACGATCAGGAGACGCAGCGGTGTCTTGGAAACGCCGGCCACGACCTCACTCCATGCCCTCGGAGACATCGCCGTCAGGGCTCCATCGGGGCAAAGAACGTCCCGGTGTCCAGGGCGCGCCGACAGCTTCGAGTTCCGCTTCGAGCGCTACCAGATCGACATCGATCAGCTGCCGCAGGTCGGGCAGCAGGTCGGCAAAGGCTTCGGCAGCGATGCGGTAGTTCTCGCGGTGGGTGCCAGTGGGATCAGCGCTGGAGGTCCAATGACCGTCGACGATCTCGCCAACGCGCTGTGTGATCGCCGGCGGCGCCAGCTCCTGGAAGCGCGGTCGCACCGGGTCGCCGACCAGCTCGACCATCAGATCCTGCAACCGGTGCTCCAGAGCTCGGGCTCTGTGCTCCAAGTCGGGGCCCGCCGTGGGCGTCTCCAGCGCCGCGCGGCGCACGTAGGTCAAGCGCTCAGCGGCAGCGTTGGCCGCCCGCACGCTGCCCAGCACAGCACGCTGCAGGCGTGCGGTCTGGCGCTGAAAGTCGAGCAGCGCATCCCGGTCGGCGGTCTCTAGCGTCACGTTGCCCAGCGGCTCGGCGCTGAAGCTCTCGGGGCCAGCCAGGGGCCTGAGCGCGTCGTCCGCCCACAGCTGCACGTCGACACTGTAGGTGCCCGGCACCACCATCGGCCCGATGTGCGGCGAACTCCACCAGCCCGGGTCGAAGGCGGCGAGCCGCGTCGGGCGCGAATTCGGATAGCGTAAGTCCCAGGTCACGCGCTGGACTCCCGCGCTTGCCGGCGCGGTGAGGCGGCGGACGACCTCGCCGTCGGCGTCGCGGATAGTGAACAGCAAGCGTGGGTCTTCTTCGCGCAGCTCGGCACTCAGGTCATCCCAGCTCGGGTAGCTGACGGTGCCGCCTTCCTCTTCGATTTCCTTCTCGCGCTCGCGGCGGGCATCGCGGCGCGTCTTGGGAGCTTCCTTCAGATAGTAGGTGAAGACGGCGCCGTGCGGCGGGTTCTCGCCCAGGTAGTAGCTGTGACCACGGAAGCCTGCCCCGGCCAGGCCGACCGGCGCCGACGGATTGTACAAGCGCACCGGCTTGACCGGGAACAGCATCGCCTCTTGCTCCAGCGTGTCGGCGCTGATCTTGCGCAGCGGCGTGTAGTCGTCGAGGATGTAGAAACCGCGGCCGAAGGTACCGAGCACCAGATCGACTTCGCGTTCCTGGATTGCCAGGTCGCGCACGGCGATGGTCGGCACGCCGCCGGTCAGCTCGATCCACCGGCTGCCGCCGTCGACCGTGAAGTAGGCACCGAACTCGGTGCCGGCGAAGAGTAGCTCGGGGCGAACCGGATCCTGCACCACGGCATAGACCGAACCGCGCTCCGGTAGGTCCCCGGCCATCGACGTCCAGGTAGCACCGTAGTCGCGACTGATCAGCAGGTAGGGCTTGAAGTCACCGCGCTTGTGGTTGTTGAAAGCGGCGAAGACGACGCCGTCCTCGTGCGATGAGGGCTCCAGGCGGTTGACGTAGGTGCCCTCCGGCACGCCCGGAAATGTGTTGAACTCGGCCCAGGTCGCGCCGCCGTCACGGCTGACCTGCACCAGGCCATCGTCGGTGCCGGCATAGAGCAAGCCCTCGACGCGCGGCGACTCGGCGAGCGCCACGATGTTGCCGTAAGGCGAGGTCGAGCGGTTCTTGGACACCGCGTCGATGCTCCACACCTTACCCATCACTTCCAGCTGATTGCGGTCGAGCTGTCGCGTCAAGTCGGGACTGACCGGTGTCCAGCTCTGGCCACGGTCGTCGCTGCGGAAGATGCGCTGTGCAGCGTAGTAGAGACGCGTCTGGCTGTGCGGCGACAGCACCAGGGGCGAGTCCCAATTCCAGCGCAGCGGATCATCACCCGGCGCTGGCTGCGGCACGATGGAAAGGAACTCGCCGCTCTGCCGGTCGTAGCGCACCAGACCACCGTACTGCGACTGGCTGTAGATGATGTCCGGGTTCTCCGGGTCGACACGCGGCTGGAAACCGTCGCCAATGACGGTGACGATCCAGTCCGAGTTGGGAATGCCGTGCGTGTCGAAGGTGCGCGACGGGCCGGAGAGGGCGAAGTTGTCCTGCGTGCCGCCGTGTACGTGGTAGATCGGCTCACGGTTGTCGACCGCGATCTTGTAGAACTGGGTGACCGGCAGGTTGTAGATATAGTCCCAGGTGACGCCGCGGTCGAAGGTCTCGTACAGACCACCGTCATTGCCTTCCAGCATGTGGTCGCTGTCGGCCGGGTCGATCCACAGCGCGTGTGCGTCGACGTGGCGTGCTTCGTAGTTGGTCGCGGTGAAGGTGGTACCGCCGTCTTCGGTCAGATGCATCAGGGTATCGACGGCGTAGACGCGGTCGACATCGTGCGGATCGGCGATCAGTTCCTGGTAGTACTGGGGGCTGCCGCTCACATAGTCGCTGCGCTTCTGCCAGCTCTCGCCGCGATCCGTGGAGCGGAAGAAGCCGCCGGCCTCGTCCTGCGCCTCGACGATGGCATAGAGCACATCCGGGTCGGTCGATGCCATCGCCAGTCCGATGCGCCCCATGTCGACGCGCGGCAGACCATTGGTCAGCTCACGCCAGGTGGCACCGCCGTCGGTCGACTTGTGGATCCCGGACTCGGGGCCGCCGTTGATCAGCGTCCAGACGTGGCGGCGACGCTGGTAGGCCGCGGCGTAGAGCACGTCCGGGTCGCGCGGATCGAGCAACACATCGTTGATGCCGGTGTGCTCGCTGATCTCGAGCACGGCTTCCCAGGTTGTGCCACCGTCCCTGGTCTTGTAGAGACCCCGGTCGCCACCGGCCGACCACAAGGGGCCCTGCACCGCCACGTAGACGGTGTCTGAGTCCTCGGGATGCACCACGATACGACCGATGTGCTCGGAGGTCTCGAGTCCCACGTGCTGCCAGGTACGGCCAGCGTCCATCGACTTGTAGACGCCGTCGCCGTAACCCACCGAGCGCTGACTGTTGTTCTCACCAGTGCCCACCCAGACGATGTTGGGATTGCTTGGATCGAGGGTGATGCAGCCGATCGAGTAGGAGCCCTCATCGTCGAAGATCGGCGTCCAAGTAGTGCCAGCATTGACCGTCTTCCAGACGCTGCCGGAAGCCACCGCCACGTACCAGATCTTGGAATCTTCGGGGTGCACCGCGATGTCCGAGATGCGGCCGGAGGTCAACGCCGGACCAATCGAGCGCAGCTGCAGGCCGGCGAACGTCGAGGCCTGCAACAGCGACGCGTCCGCCTTCTCCTCTGCCGCGCTCGCCTCGGCTCCGCGATCACGCGCGGGAGACGGAGACGCGTAGGCCAGATGTGAGCAGAGACCCGGCAGCAAGGCCGGAACCAGACACCATGCCACGAGGGCCCAAATTCGTCTCACGATCACTCCTCCTCGTACTCGAGTTAGCGAACTTATTTCAGTCTGTCACAGGCACTTCGGCCTTGACCAGAGTACTGGCCTCGCTGGCCAGGGGAGCCTCGGCCAGCGAAGCAGCCGGCAGCCGGACCAGTTCCAGACCACGGTAGTAGTGGTTCAGGATGTCGCGGTACCCGTGACCGCGCACCGCCATGCCGTACGCTCCAACCTGACACAGGCCAACACCGTGCCCCCAACCGCGGCCGCGGAACAACCAGCCGGGCTGGCCCCCCTCGGGCGTCAGGCGGGTGGCGGTGAACAGTGTCTCCGGCAGGTCGAGCGTCCAACGGACGGCCAGGCCTTCGACCTCCTGCTCGACTTGTTGCTGACCACGACGCCCCTCGAGGCGCAGGCGGGCGACGCGGCCGGAAGGACCACGCTCGACGATCTCGAAGCTCTGGAAGCCGATACCGGGGTACCGCTTGTGTACGGAGGCGGCGAGTTGGGCATCGGTGCGAAAGCGACGCCACAGGCTGCGCTTGCTGCGCCGATCAAAGGCGACACCACGCGGCTCCAGGCGCTGCACCAGTGCCAGCAAGCGGTCGCCGCGGTAGTACAGGTGCAGATGGTCTCCCGGGACCAGCGCCAACTCGGCGGCGGTGGTCGGCGAGGCAGACGGACCAGCATTACCTGTGTCGTCATCCTCATCGCTGCGCACACGCCGGTAGGCTGGCACGGCAGCCGACAAGTCGAGAGTCTCTTCGCTGCCGTCACGGTGCAGCCGCAGGCGCCAAGCTGGTTCAGCGGAACTGTGATTCTCGTCGGAACGGGCTTCCAGCGCCAGGAAGGTCACCTCGTCTCGGCGCACCACATACAGCATCTCGGCCAGGCGGTAGAGCAGCAGTTCGACCTCGTCGTCGCTGAGTGCGGCGTCGAGCGAGCCGCTGAGCAGACCACTCTGCACCAAGCTGGCGGCCTGGCGCAGCTCGTCGGGTCCCCAGTCAGGCGGCGGGTCGTGCAGCAAGTAGGGCACGTCTTGGGGCGAGACGAAGAGTCGAGCGTCCAGGGCAAGGTCGAAGAGCGAGGCGACGAAGCGCTGGACTTCGCGCCGTTCGAGCGACGCCAGGTGATCGTCGGGCAGGGGCAAGCCGGCGAGTCGCGCCAGCTGGCGCAGGCGCGTCTCGAGCCGTGCCTCGACTGTACTCTCAGGTGTGCCTGCGAGCGTGTCTCCGGGAGGTAGGGGCAGCAGATCTCGAGTCAGGCCATGCGGGAAGGCCGTGCCGGCCGGCAAGCTGGTGCGCAGATTCTGTACGCCGGCTTCCAGGCAGGCGACACCGCGCAGGTATGGGTCGCGCGTATTGGGGAAAACGATCTCGACATCCTCGGTGTGACCACCACAGGTGGCGGTATACATGGCGTTGGCGTACTGGGCATTGGCGTACTGGGCGTTGGCGTACTGGGCATCACCGCTCCAGATCAGCACCTCGCCGGAAGTCTCGCTGATGGCCCGATCGCTCAGCGGGTGCTCGGCCTCCAGGCCACCGTAGACCTGACAACGGGGCGTGGCGCAAATGTCGTAGCCCTCTGCGTCGAACTCGCCGAGATGGCGCAGCGTGTAGGTGCGAGCGGCGATCGCCTGTGCCTTGAGGGCCTCCAGCTCGGGGTAGAGGATCGGCCCCATCTCCTTGGGTACCACTCCGCGCAAGTAGTCGTCGAGTGTGAGCTCGTTGACCAGGTTGAGCGTGCCGCGGTTGTTGAGGAAGACCGCCAGCCGCCCGCGGTAGCGCTTGCCTTGGTGCCGGATGCCGCGCCGGCTCGCCGCAGATTCCGCGTCTTGCACACCACTGTCGAGACGCAACCAGCGTCCCGGTACCGTCCACTCTTCGCTCCCCCGCCGCACCCGCAGGGCGGGCTCGGTGAGGCCACCTCCCTCGGTGGCCACCCACACTTCAGCGTAGCCCAGCGTCGCCAGCTCGGACTTGAAGGCGTCCGCCTCGGCGCGCTGGGCAAAGCCACCAACCCGCACGCGAAACAGCCCCGTCTCGGGATCGAAGCGTGCATCCGCCGGCTGGCTCAATTGCTGCTGCAACTGCCGCGCTTGCGCCGACGCCTGGTCCGGATCGCGCAGCGCCGCGACTTGCAGACGGAAGGTCCCTGGATCCGCCGCCCCGGCCGCCGGTTCGATCACCATGGCGGCGGCTAGCGGCACCGGCCCGTCGGGCAACAGCAGGCGGAGGCCGCCATCGCAGCACGGCAGCGTCAAGCGTTCGAGGTCGCTGGCCAGGCCGACGCGGACGATCTCGGGAATGTGCAGCCCACGCATGTCCACCGACTCCCCGGCTACAACCTCTGCCGACGACACGGCGGCTTCGGCCAAGGGCGGGTCGGGGACGGGTAAGGCCTCCTGAGCCAGCGCAGGTGCTGCCAGCAAAGAGCCGAGGATCAGAAGGTTGAAGGCTCGCTTCATACCCGCAACTGCTGCATCTCGATCTCGCGCCGGTAATCGCCGGCGGCATCGAGCACGATCGGCCGGGCCATCTCACAGATGCGGCTCACCAGAGGGGCCGGGATCCGACGCTCCAAGGGTTCCGGACCGGAAGGCGGCGGGGGCGTCGGGTTGAAGCGATCCTGGCGCGGCGGCACCGGCTCCGAGGCTGGCGGATCGAGCACGTAGTTGGTGGTGAAGAGGGTCGGCAGGCGTTCCCGATAGCGCGTATTGATCAGGCGGTAGAGGATCGTCTGCACCCAGCTGGTCGGCTTCTCGGCGCCGAGTTCGTCGATCACCAGCAGCGGCGCGCGCAGGATCGGCTCCAGGATCTGAGCCGCCGACTGCGGAGCGTCTGGGCCAAAGCTGGACTGCAACTCGTAGAGCAGGTTGGTGAAGTCGACGAAGCGGCCGCCGATGCGCACTTCGCGGATCAGTTGACCGAGCACTGCAACGGCCAGGTGCGTCTTGCCGACGCCGGGCGGGCCGATGAAGATCAACCCCTTCTCCGTCGTCGAGAGTTCGTCGCTGTCTCGTTGTCGCGTCTGGAGAAAGCTATCGATGTAGCGCTGGCAATCGCGCTTGGCCGCCAGCAACTGCTCGGCCGCCTCGGAGCGAGGATCGCTGACGCTGAAACTGTCGAGCGTGCAACTGCGGTAGCGCTCAGGGATCTCGGCACGTTCCAGCAAGCGTGCAGGCAACTGGCGCTTGCGGCAATCACACTGACGGGCGATGCGCGTCTGACGGCCTTGATCGTCGGCCTCCCAGGAGACAATCCAGCCGCTGCCATCGCAGTGGGGGCAAGGTTCGGGCATACCCGGATGCTAGCAGACTTGAGACCGGAATCCGGACGGGTTGGATCGCCGCGAAAGCCTCACTCCTTCTTCGCCTTGACCAGCGCTCCGCTCTCGACCTTGACCAGCGCGTGGCGCCGATCGACGCCGGCCCGGCGGTCGATCACCTCCTGGCGCACGACAGTCAGCAGGCGATCCATCTCCTGGCGCATCTCGTCCATCTGCTCGCGCATGTTGAGAATCACTTCGACCCCCGCGAGATTGACGCCGAGATCGCGCGTCAGCGTCAGAATCACCTCCAGACGACGGATCGATTCATCGTCGTAGAGACGAGTGTTGCCGGCGCTGCGCACCGGCTCCAACAGACCTTCGCGCTCGTAGAGTCGCAGGGTCTGCGGATGGATCTCGAAGCGTTCGGCGACGGCGCTGATCATCAGGTAGCGTCGTCGGTCTTCTCGTTCAGTGACTCGCTTGCGTCGTGCCAAGGTTCCGGCCTCCCTCTGCTGGTTCCGTCTGCTGCGCTCGTTTCGGGGAACGGATCAGAGTGTAAGACAAACGGGCCGGGCGGACCACCTAGCGGTCACGACCCGGCCCGAATGCTCTACCGTGGGTGAGGAGAGAAGATCAGTCCTTGCTCTCGTCCACTACCTCGGCATCGATCACCTCGTCATCGTCACCGCTGGCACCACCCGCGGCCGCAGCAGCGGCAGCGGCGGCAGCAGCCGGATCGTCACCGCCCTGCTTGGCGTACATGATCTCGGCCAGCTTGTGCGAAGCCTGCATCAGCTTCTGCTGCACCTGCTCCAGGGCCGCCTTGTCCGCGTTCTCTTCCAGGGCCTTCTTGGCCTCGGCGAGCGCGCTTTCCAGCTCGCCCTTGGCGTCGGCGTCCAGCGCATCCTTGTGCTCTTCGTAGGTCTTCTCGGTCTGGTAGACCAACGAATCGAGCTGATTGCGCGTCTCGACCGCCTCGCGGCGTTCCTTGTCCTCGTCGCTGTGCGACTCGGCATCGCGCACCATGCGCTCGATATCGTCCTCGGCCAGGCCGGACGATGCAGTGATGGTGATGTTCTGCTCCTGACTGGTCCCCATGTCCTTGGCCGACACATTGACGATGCCGTTGGCGTCGATGTCGAAGGTGACCTCGATCTGCGGCACCCCGCGCGGCGCGGCCGGGATACCGACCAGGTGGAAGCGGCCCAGGGTGCGGTTGTCGCGCGCCATTTCGCGCTCACCCTGCAGCACGTGCACCTCGACCGACGTCTGGTTGTCGGCAGCGGTCGAGAAGGTCTGGCTCTTGCGCGCCGGGATGGTGGTGTTGCGATCGATCAGCTTGGTGAACACACCACCCAGCGTCTCGATACCCAGCGACAGCGGCGTGACGTCGAGCAGCAGCACGTCCTGGACGTCGCCACTCATCACACCGCCCTGCACCGCGGCACCGACAGCCACCACCTCGTCCGGGTTGACGCCCTTGTTGGGCTCCTTGCCGAACACTTCCGTGACCAGCGCCTGGATCGCGGGCATGCGGATCTGACCACCGACCAGAACCACCTCGTCGATGTCCTCGGCCTTCATGCCGGCGTCCTTGAGCGCCTGGCGGCAGGGGCCCTCGGAACGGCGGATCAGGTCTTCCACCAGCTGCTCCAGCTTGGAGCGAGTCAGCTTCAGGTTGAGGTGCTTGGGACCGGTGTTGTCGGCGGTGATGAAGGGCAGGTTGATCTCGGTCTCCTGCGCGCTGGACAGCTCGATCTTGGCCTTCTCCGCCGCCTCCTTGAGGCGCTGGATGGCCATCGCGTCCTTGGCCAGGTCGATGCCCTGATCCTTCTTGAACTCAGCCAACAGCCAGTCGATGATCTTCTGGTCGATGTTGTCACCACCCAAGTGGGTATCACCGTTGGTGGCCTTCACCTCGACGACGCCTTCGCCGACCTCGAGGATCGAGATATCGAAGGTACCGCCACCGAAGTCGTAGACCGCGATGACCTGGTCCTTCTTCTTGTCCAGACCGTAGGCCAGCGCGGCCGCGGTCGGCTCGTTGACCAGACGCTTGACGTCGAGACCGGCGATGCGGCCGGCGTCCTTGGTCGCCTGACGCTGAGCGTCGTTGAAGTAGGCCGGGACGGTGATCACCGCCTCCTCGACCTTCTCGCCCAGATAATCCTCGGCGGCCTGCTTCAGCTTCTGCAGCACCATGGCCGAGATCTCGGGTGGCGAGAACTCCTTGGTGTTGGAGACGATGCGTACGTCGCCGTTGTCGGCGCGCTTGACCTGGTAGGGCACCATCTTCATCTCTTCGTTGACTTCGTCATACCGGCGGCCCATGAACCGCTTGTTCGAGAAGATGGTGTTTTCCGGGTTGGTCACCGCCTGACGCTTGGCCACCTGACCCACCAGACGCTCGCCGCTCTGGCTGAAGGCCACCACCGACGGTGTCGTGCGACTACCTTCGGCGTTGGGGATGACTTTGGCTTCTGTACCTTCCATCACGGCCACCACGCTGTTGGTGGTGCCGAGGTCGATTCCGATGATTTTGCTCACTGTGTAGCTCCTCCTTGGTCGTAGTCTGTTCGGTCCCGGTGGTGACGTTCCGCGCTCGCGAATCGCCTGTTGCGGGAGCCACGACCACGATTGTAGAGATATTAGTGCTCAGCTGTCAACCCCCAAATTTCAAGACTTGATACAGATAGACTAAGATAATGACGAAGACGCCATGAGACAAAGAGGTAAGATCTGCGATTACAGACAGATCGCCCGGCCCGCGCAAGCGGCCAGGCTAGTCCAGGAGGACGAGTGGCGCTTCTTCGGCCGCCGCCTTGGCGGAGAAGAACTCGGGATCCAGGATGAAGTTACCGGTGATCGCTTCGGTAGTGCCAAGCCGCGTCAACTCGCTACCGCCACGTTGAGGTGCCAGACGGTAGCGACCGTCACCCGCCTGGTAGCCGAGCAGGTTCCCGCCCGGATCCCGCAGTTCGGCAGCCGGCAGCAACCCACCCTCGATCAGCGCACCGAGATCGTCAGGCAACTGGCCGGTGAACAGGACCTGCGTCTTGAGCGCACGGTCGATCTTGAAGTAGGCAATCTTGCGCTGCTGCTTGCTGAACACTTCCCGCTGGGCTTCCTGCCAGGGGAACGGCAAGCTGAGGGCCAACGGCTGCAACCACAACAGACCGACGACCCAAAGTGCCGCCAGGCAGGCGATACCGCGCGACAACCAGTGCGGCAGCATGCTGGAATCGAGCAGTGGGGCGGGCATCGCACCCATGTCGCTATCGGCGTCGGCAGCACCGAGTCCATCCAGTTCGATCTCGGCGACGCCATCGAAGCTGCTGGCGGCAGGGGCAGCCACGGGCGCAGCCGCCGCGGCGGTACCCGGACTCGCCGTCGACGATTGAGCCGTCGACAACTGGACCGACGACAACTGGGCCGGCGATGGAGCCGACGCCGAGGGGGCGGCCCGGCGCACCTGGACCAACCCTTGACTCTGCAGCAACTGCAGCGTCTGCAGCGTCTCGTCCTCGTCGAGGCCGCTGCCAATAATGACCGCCGCCACCGTCGCACGGCCATCGATCTGCTGGAGTACCTTCTGGTGTACCGCTGACAGCCCGCTGACGGCCGCGTTGTCGGCCGGGCACCGCTCGAACACCGACGAAAGCCGCGGCAACGAAGCGGCCGGCGCACGCTCCTGCATCGGCGGCGGTGTCAGGCCGAGATCATCTAGGTCTGGAATCGGCCCGGTATGCTGCGGCGGCACTGGAGAGGGGGGAGCCGGAGTGGTTGGTGCAGCAACCGGTCCGGCGTCGAGCAGGATGGACTGTACCGAGAGAGGCTCGAAGCCTTCTTCGAAGGACACCTCGTCGTTGGAGTAGAACTTGAAATCTCCCTGATCCCAGTGCAAGAGCCCGACCAGCAGATCCGTATACTGCTGGCGCAAGCCAGCCAGCAGCTGTGCCCGCTGCGTGTGCCCGCCGTCAATCAGCAAATCTTGCAGGCGACTGCCGGTTGAAGCCTGCTCCTGTAGCAGGTCGTCGACCACCTTCTGGGCCACCGAGCCCTGGTCCACCAAGATACGAGCCAGACGCTCCTCACTAGTATGGTGCAAGGAGTCCGCGCCCACGACCTTGCCCTTGAGGAACGACACGGCAATGATATCGTCCTCGCCCTGGACCGTCAGAATGCCGGTCTTCTGCTGCTGCGCGATCAGTTGCAGGATCTCGGGAAGCTGGAAGACGTTGAGATTACCTTCTACGGTCATGTCGTGAAACCTTCACATCTGTGGCTGTAACGCGAAGCCGGTAGCGCGAAAAACGGCGCGGTACGCTCCACAGTCCCCGCCTGTGCACTCCCAGTCTTTGCGCTGACACTCGCTCCAGCGAGAATCTGCGCACTCATTCCGAGCGCTCCAGAAGCAGGCGTACGAGTAGGACGACGAGTAGACCCAGGGCCATGATCAGCTGCAAGAGAAGCCCGCCCGGGCTGAACTCGATCGGCATGCGGTAGCCCCAGGCAGCACTGAAGGGCAGCAGCAACAGGAAGACCACCGGCGCCAGGGCGGCAAAGGCGGCAAAGCCGCTTCCCGTGCCAAGCGATTTCCAGCCCGGTACCAGCACCCGCCCGAGCGCCGAGCCCGCCTCATCTGCAGCCGCGGCCGGCCGGCCCTTTCTGGACGAAGCCGTCTTGGCCGAAGACTTGGACGGTGGCGCCTGCGCCGTACCCGCCACCATCTGCAACGCGTAGGCACCGAGCAACATACCCAGCACCGCGAAGACGGACAGGCTCTGGCGCACCACCCGCCGCAAGGTCGAGGTCACTTCCGTCTGGCCTCCCTCCTGCTGTGCCAGTGCCAAGCGCTGACGCAGCTCCGGGATTCGGCGGAAACCACCATCGAGCGGATGTACGCGGCGATCCTGGCGCTCGACCCAGCGGCCGACCGCGGCAGGTGCGAGCCGCTGCGCTTCGGCCAGGGCACGGCTCGATTCATCGAATTCGTAGTTGGCTCCGTACGCCTGGCTCAGGTTGAAGAAAGCCTGCGCACTGCCGGCATCGAGCGACGTCGCGCGCAAGAACCGCTCCTGGGCACCGCCGTAGTCTTCCTGGTTGAAGTAGTAGATGCCCATGTTGACCCACAGTGACGAATCGTCGACCTTGCTGTCTTCGCGGATCAGCTGCTGGTAGAGCGTGCGTGCCTGCTCCCACTGGCCGAAACGGCGGTGCAAGTCGGCGACGAGATGGTCGACATCCAGGTCGCTCGGCAGCGTGTTGCGCAACGCCCGCAGGTCGGCGAACAGGTGCCCTGACAGGCGATCATTGCTCAAGTCGTCGAGCACGCGCATGGGTGGCGACAGCATGCCGGACAGGGTCCGCTCCTGCTGCCCGAGTACCCAGGGCGAGAGGCTCAGCAGCAACCAGCCGAACGCCAGTACCAGCCGTTCGCTCTTGGTGATCGACCCCCAGAGGAACATCGTCCACAGCATGAGCAGCCAGAGCAACCCTGCTGGCAAGAACAGGGGAGCCCCCAGCAGCAGCACGGCCAGCGCCAGGGCGGCCGGCGGCGGCATCCAGCGACGGAAGAGGGTCGCCAAGCCGCGCAAAACGTCCCCGCCGCGGCGAGCGATCAGCAGCAACAGGAAGATCATGCAACTGACCACCACGACCAGGATGGCGAGCAACGAGGCATTGTAGAGCAGCAGGGTCCGAGCGACCGGTTGGCGCCACAAGCCAACGTAGCCTTCGACCAGGTGCTGCAGCATACCGACGTACTTGCCCTGCAGTCGATCGATCGTGGCCCGCGCAAAAGCCGTCTCGGGCTGCACCGGGTCCATGAGCTCCGCCGCGTCGAGAGCCCAGGCAGCGCGCGCGAAATCACCGTCCTCGCGCGCGGCCCGCTGGGCGGCGGCCAGCATCGCGCGCTGCACGTCCGGCAAACGTCGCATTTCCAGATCCTCGACCGTTTGGCGCAGCTGGGCGGCAAATTGGTCGGCATCCTGCTGCTCGTCTTGATAGAACGAGCCCTGCCAAGCTAGAAACAAGTCTGGCACTTGCTCCAGCTGGCGCTGTACCTCGGGGGTCAACTCCAGACCGGTAATCCCAGGCGATGACGTCTGCGCCGAGGCGGGCGACGTCATCAGGGGTGCCACCAAGCACAGCAACCCCACCACCAGCCAGCGCAAACTCCGGTGCAGCGGCTGTGAGCCTCGACATTGCAACTTCCGCTTCTCCACTCTCACCCTCGCTTCTGTACGTAGAGCATGCGCAGCTGGTAGAGCACGTTCTCGAGATAGGCCGGTTCGCGGGCACTGAGGTTACCAGTAGTCTTGCGTCGCAGGACGACTGCATCTCCAAGGCGCTGCTCCAAGAAGCTGCATTCCGCTCGCAGTTCCCCCTCCGGCGTGAACATACGCTTGTCGGTCACCTTGAGACGCTTTGCACTCACTGACACAATCTCCCCGTCGCCTGAGCTGGTACGGTTGGAGCTAGCACGGCTGGCAGCGGCAATCGTAGCAGGCACAAATCCACCAGAGCAAGGAAACACCGAGCGGAGGAAGCCACCATGATCCAAGCCCCCGAGCCCCCTGCCTCCGACGCTCCCGACCTGGCGCCGCTGGCCGAACTGGTACGCTTGCTACGCGGCCCCGGTGGCTGCGCCTGGGACCGGAAGCAGACTCTCGGCGACGTCCGAGGTTACTTGCTCGAGGAAGCCCACGAGGTCGCCGACGCCCTCGACCGGCGCGATTGGGGCGCACTGGAGGAAGAACTCGGCGACTTGCTGTTCCACGTCGTCTTCACCGCCTCCGTGGCCGCCGAGGACGGGCACTTCGACCTCGCCCGCGTCATCCACCGCATCCATACCAAGATGGTCGATCGCCATCCGCACGTCTTCGAGGTCGAACAAGCCGGTACCCTGCACACCGCCGACGAGGTCAGCCGCGCCTGGGAAGAGCGTAAGCTGCAGCAAGAGAAGAAGGATCGCCCCCTGCTCGACGGCGTCGCCCGCTCGGTGCCAGCCCTGCTCGCCAGCTATCGCATGACCCAGAAGGCCGCCGGCGTCGGCTTCGACTGGGACGAGCCGGCCGAGGTACTCGACAAGGTCGAGGAAGAACTCGGCGAGCTGCGTGCCGAGATGCCGAGTGCAGCCACCAAGCCTAACGGCCCACCGGGCCCCGACCTACGCGATGGCCTGCGTGCTGAATTGGGCGACCTCCTCTTCACCGTCGCCAATCTAGCCCGCAAACTCGACATCGACCCGGAAGCCGCGCTGGCCGAGACGAATCTCAAGTTCCGACGCCGCTTCGGCCACGTCGAGACGCGGCTCAAGGAGCAAGATCGACGGCTGGATCAGGCGTCGCTGGACGAGATGGACGCGCTGTGGAACGAGGCCAAGGCACAGGAAGCACCAGAATCGCTCAGATGAGTAGCCGCCCTTGGTAGCTCCCCCTGGGGGCTATACAGCTGAATTCCCTGCAAGAGCACCCCAGGACAATTGAGGGATCTCTTTAGGGAATATCACCAGCCTGGCTTACAATCATAACGGACTACTCAAGAACCACTCTTACCAGCAAGAATTCGGCAAGAAGGAATTAAGCAAGGACATGCGAAAGATCAGATCGAACAGTCAGAAACTAGAGTTCCCAGAAACTACCCTCAGTCTTCTCGAGAGTGCAGTCGGAGGAGCCAACACTGGTGAATGTCCAGCGCCAGGTAGTGGCAGCGATGGCCCTGAAAAGCCTACGACGCCAGAAACAATCCAGCCCAGCCGAGAGATCCCAAGAATCATCATAGGCAACTAAGGATGCATCGACTGCAAGAGTACACCCTGAGCAGACGCGAGAGATCTCAGGTCACCCTGGTGCAGCCAGCCGCCTCACATCCAAATGGACTCGTCAAGTGACCCAAGATTCTAGAGGGAAGGCTCTCAGACAGAGCCCAGCTGGCAGCTGCATCAGCTGAGCGAAGGTTCATCTCGCCTCAGTGGATAACGTCCTCCACCAGAGGCTGTACGTACTCGAAGACGTTCTCCGCCACGATCTCTTGCCCTTCGGCGGTCGGGTGAATCCCATCGGGCTGGTTGAGACGGCGCACACCGCCGACATCTTCGAGTAGGAAGGGCATCAGTTCGACATCGAGATCCTGGGCGATCTGCGGGTAGAGGTCGGCGAAGCGCTCGGTGTAGTCAGGGCCGTAGTTGGGCGGGATCTGCATGCCGAGCAGCAGCACGCGGGCGCCGGTGGCATGACCGCGTTCGATGATGGCGCGCAGGTTTGACTCGGTGGCGGCGAGATCTTGCCCGCGCAGCGCGTCATTGCCACCCAGGCCGACGACCAGGATGTCGGGTTGCTGCTGGAGCACCCAATCGACGCGACTCAGGCCACCGGCACTGGTGTCGCCGCTGACACCGGCATTGACGACTTCAACGTCGAAACCTTCGTCGAGCAACGTCGTCTCCACCAGAGCCGGAAAGGCTTGCTCTTCGGCCAGACCGTAGCCCGCGGTGAGGCTGTCGCCCAGGAAGACGATGCGCACGGCGGCGGTTTCAGCGTCTACAGCCTGCGGGGCATCGACGGCCGCGGTGTCGGGTGCTGTCGTCGGTGCCCCGGATTCGGTACCATCACCGCCACAGCCGGCGAGAAGAAGGAAGAACAAGCAAGGCATCCAGATATTTCTCATAGGCGAATCATAACCTCATGAATGACACCCCCCGCCTCGACACCCCGCGCCTCGAATTGCCTCTCCTAGAATTGAAGAAGCTGACCCGCCGCCTACGCTCCGGCGACCGTGAGCTGACGGTGCTCGACAGCGTCGACCTGCGCATCGAAGCCGGCGAGTTCATCGCCGTGCTCGGTCCGTCCGGCAGCGGAAAATCGACGCTGCTGGCTTTGATGGCTGGCCTCGACCGGCCGAGCGACGGCGAGGTACGGCTCGATGGCGAGGCGATCCAAGATCTGAGCGAGGACCGTCTGGCACTGCTGCGTCGACGCAAGATCGGCTTCGTCTTCCAGAGCTTCCAGCTGCTCGGCAACCTGACGGCGCGCGAGAACGTGCTCTTGCCGCTGGAGCTCGCCGGCGAACCGGACGCGCTCGAGCGGGCGAATGCATTGCTGGCACAGGTGGGCCTGGGCGAGCGCGGGCACCACTACCCGACCCAGCTCTCTGGTGGTGAGCAGCAGCGCGTAGCCCTGGCGCGGGCCTTCGCCTGCCGGCCTCCCTTGTTGCTGGCCGATGAGCCCACCGGCAATCTGGACAGCGCCACCGGCACCCAGGTGCTCGACGTCCTCACCGCTTTGCATCGGGACGGCGGCACGACGCTGGTGCTGGTGACCCACGACCCGGCCGTGGCGGCGCGCGCCGATCGAAGTATTCATCTGCGCGATGGCGCGCTCGTGCGAGATGAACGCCGCTCCACGACGGAGCCGTCAGCGTGAAGGTGTCCCTCTACCTCCGCACCGCCTGGCGCGAGTCGCGCGGCGCGCGCGGTCGCATGCTCTTCTTCGTCGCATGCTTGGCGGTGGGCGTGGCGGCGGTGGTGGCGGTCGCGTCACTGGCGTCGAGCCTGGACACCGCCGTGCGCGCGGAAGCGCGCCAGCTGCTCGCCGCCGACCTCAAGATCCGCGGTAACCAACCGCTCCCCGAGACGCTGCAGCGGGACCTGACGACCCTCGCTGGCGACGCTGGGATCGAGGCCGTCGGCGTCGAGCGCACCAATCTCAAGGAACTAGTGACCGTGGTCGCACGCTGGGCTCCGGAGCGGCCAGAAGGTGAGCCGCCTACCGGCGTCCCAGCTGCGAGCCAGCTGTCGGAGCTCAAGGTCGTCGATGGCACCTATCCCTTCTACGGCACGCTCGACCTCCAGCCGGCCCAACCACTGACCGACCTGCTGCTGCCCGACACCACCGTCGTCGCCGCCGACCTGCTGCCGCGCCTGGGGGTCGATATCGGGGACTCGCTGAGCATTGGCGGCGAGAAGTTTCGCATCGCCGGGGTCGTGCTCTCCGAGCCGGATCGCGTTACCTTCACCTTGACGCTCGGCCCGCGCATCTTCCTGTCCACCGAGGGACTGGCTCGTACCAACCTCGAGACTTATGGTAGCCGCGTTCGCTACAGCGCCTTGATCCGCCTTCCCGACGGCACCACGCCACCGCAACTGCGAGCACTGGCCGCGGACTTGAACCAGCGCTTGGGCGGGCCAGAAAGGACTGAGCAGCAGGACGGACCCGACAGGCCAAACGACACAGACGAAACGACCGACTCGGCCCAGGACGACGATGTGCCCCAGGGCGTCTTCCGCGTCGAGACCTACGTCGAAGCACAGCCGAGCTTGCGTCAGGGGCTACGCCGCGTCGAACGCTACCTCGGCTTGGTAGCGCTGCTGTCGCTGCTGATCGGCGGTGTCGGCGTCGCGCAGACGGTGCGCGCCTGGCTGGCCGGGCGCCTGGACGCGGTGGCCATCCTCAAGTGCCTTGGGCTGCGGCCGCGCGAGGTCTTTGCGCTCTATCTCGGGCAGGCGGCGGTGCTCGGCCTGGCCGGGAGTCTGGCCGGTATGCTGCTCGGCGCCCTAGTGCCGGCGGTGATTCCCTATGTCCTGGGAGATCTGATCGACGCCGACGCGATCAACCCCTGGCAGCCAGCCGCCCTGCTGCGGGGCCTGGTGCTCGGTCTCGGAGTCGCCCTGCTGTTCAGCCTGCCACCGCTGGCCGCGGTGCTGCGCGTGCCGCCGGTGCGCGTGCTCCGGCGCGCGGCCGAGCCGTTGCCGCCGGCACGGCAGACCGAGCGCCTCACCGCCGGTGCCCTGCTACTCGGCGTGCTGCTGATGGCCGTGCTCCAGGCCGGCGGCTGGACACTCGAAGCCTGGCAGTTGGGCGCTGCC
Organism: uncultured bacterium; assembly: GCA_965368975.1. Classification (GTDB taxonomy): domain Bacteria; phylum Acidobacteriota; class Thermoanaerobaculia; order Multivoradales; family JAHZIX01; genus CBDUPA01. The sequence goes on from CBDUPA010000010.1 coordinate 55,475, forward strand.
TTCACCGCCGGCCTGACCCTCGTGACGCTCCTCTTGCTGCTCGCTGCCCGCGGCGTGCAGACCGCCGTCGCCCGCCTGCCGCGGGAGCGCCTGGGCACCACCCGCGACGGCTCACGCGCCCGTCTCTACCTCCGCCAAGGACTGGCGGCGCTGGCCCGCCCAGGTGCCGGCACCAGCGGCGCCATGGTCGCCCTCGGCCTCGGCGTCCTGGTGGTGTTGTCGATGAGCCTGGTCCAGGGCCACCTGGCCAGGCAACTCGACGCCGAACTGCCGGCCGAAGCCCCCAGCGTCTTCCTGGTCGACATCCAGCCCGACCAGTGGAATGGCGTGCAGCAGCGGCTGGCCTCCAGCCAGGCCGAGGACATCGACTCGGTGCCAGTGGTCACCGCCCGCCTGGCCGCGATCGACGGCCGGCGCATCCGCGAGCTCCTGCGCTCGTCCGACCCGGAAGACCGCAGTCGGCGCTGGGCCTTGACGCGCGAGCAGCGACTGACCTGGCTCGACCGCTTGCCGGACGACAACCGCCTGGTCGAACAAACATCGCCGGACGCCACCCTGGACGCACCTTGGCAGCTGCCGGACGTGCTCGAAGCGACCGTCGACACCGGCTTCGCCGAGAACCTCCGCATCGGCCTCGGCTCGACGCTCACCTTCGACGTCCAGGGTGTCGAGTTGACGCTCACCGTCTCCAGTCTGCGCGAGATCCGCTGGGAGAGCTTCGGCCTCAACTTCTTCCTGGTCGCCGAGCCGGCAGCTCTCGAAGCCGCCCCCCACTTCCGTATCGCCACCGCGCAGGTGGCAGCCGAGGCCGAGCAGGGCCTGCAGGACAACCTGGCAGCCGCCTTCCCGAACGTCACGGTGCTGCGCGTGCGCGCCATCCTCGAGAAGGTCATCGGCGTGCTCGAGCGACTGGGACTGGGTGTGCGCTTTCTCGGCGCCTTCACCATCCTGGCCGGCCTCGCCATCCTGGCCGGAGCCGTGAGCGCCGGCGCCGCCCGCCGCGGCCGCGAAGTCGCCCTGCTCAAGACGCTGGGCACGACGCGCGCTGGCGTCGCGGCGATGTTCGCCGTCGAGTACACGTTGATCGGGCTGGTCGCCGGCCTGATCGGGGCCGCCGGTGGTGGCGTACTCTCGTGGGCGGTGCTCGAGTACGCCATGGACATCGACTACGAGTTCCAGCTGACGCCCTTCCTGAGCACCCTCGTCGGCATCACCGCCCTGACGCTGATCGCCGGCCTGGCCGCGAGCTGGAACGCCTTGCAACGGCGTCCGATCGACGTGCTGCGACAGGCGGAGTGAGCCGCTCTCGATCGAGACTTCTGCGCGGCTTGCGCCCCTGGGCAAGTCCAGCGCCAGGTGGTATCGTCAGACAGTGGTGGAGTCAAACTCGCCCGCTCTCATTCCCTACCCCAATCCCTATCCAGATGGCGCCTCAGGTGACGCACCCAGATGCCGACTCACCCGCAAGAAAGGCTTGATCTATCCATGGACCAGGAGCCGAAGCTTCCTCGCCACGCTCTGACCTTCGACGACGTCCTCCTGCTACCCGGACGCTCGGAGGTCCACCCCAACCTCGTCGACCTGCAGACCCAGCTGTGCCGCGGCATCAGCATGAACATCCCGCTGCTGAGCGCCGCCATGGACACCGTCACCGAGTCGCGTCTGGCCATCGCGCTGGCACAAGCCGGCGGCATCGGTGTCATTCACAAGAACTTCTCCATCTCGCGCCAGAAGGAAGAAGTCGATCGCGTCAAGCGCTCGGAAGCCGGCATGATCGTCGACCCGGTGACCATGCGGCCGTACCAGAAGATTCGCGAAGCGCTCGACATGATGGCGCACTACAAGATCTCGGGCGTTCCCGTGACCGACGACGACGGCCATCTCGTCGGCATCCTGACCAACCGCGATCTGCGCTTCGAGGAGAACGTCGAGCGTCGCATCGACGAGTTGATGACCAAGGACAAGCTGGTCACTGTGCCCCAGGGCACCACGCTCGAGCAGGCCAAGGCGAAGCTGCACGAGCACCGCATCGAGAAGCTCCTGGTGGTCGACGACGAAGGGGCGCTCAAGGGCCTGATCACGGTCAAGGACATCCAGAAAGCCACCGAGTTCCCCAAAGCCTGCAAGGACGAACTCGGCCGCCTGCGCGTCGCCGCAGCCATCGGCGCCAGCGGTGATTTCGTCGAGCGCGCGCAAGCGCTGGTCGAGGCCAAGGTCGACCTGCTGGTCCTCGACTCGTCGCACGCCCACAGTCGCGGCGTCCTGGACGCCACCGAGAAGGTCCGACGCATCCTGCCGGACACCCGCTTGATGGTGGGCAACGTCGCGACGGCCCGAGGCGTACGCGACCTGATCTCTCTCGACGTCGACGCGATCAAGGTCGGCATCGGTCCCGGCAGCATTTGCACCACCCGCGTCGTCACCGGCGTCGGTGTGCCGCAGATCACCGCGGTCAGTGATTGCGCGCGCGTCGCTGCCGAACACGGCGTGCCGGTGGTCGCCGACGGTGGCATCAAGTTCACTGGTGACGTCACCAAGGCCATCGCCGCCGGCGCCCACAGCGTCATGATCGGTTCACTGTTCGCCGGCACCGAGGAAAGCCCTGGCGAAACCATCCTCTACCAGGGCCGCACCTTCAAAGCCTACCGCGGCATGGGCTCACTCTCCGCCATGGCCCAGGGCAGCGCCGATCGCTACTTCCAGGAAGACGGGGCTCTGAGCAAGATGGTGCCAGAAGGCATTGAGGGCATGGTGCCGTACAAGGGCAGCGTCCACAAGATGCTCGATCAGCTCACCGGTGGCCTGCGCTCCGGCATGGGCCTGTCCGGTTGCGCGACGATCGACGAGTTGCGCACCAGGGCCGAGTTCATCCGCATCTCCGCCGCGGGTCTGAAGGAGAGCCACGCGCACGACGTGGTGATCACCAAGGAAGCGCCAAACTACTGGGTCGAGCGCTAAGCTCACCGGAGCGCGCCAGCGTCAGAGCATCGCCTCCGCCGCCTTGCGCTCCAGCAGTCCGTAGCCATCGGTATCGGCCAGCTGCCGCATCTGGGACAGCGTGTCTTCGGCGGCGCGCCGGCGGTCTAGGGAGACCTGGATGCGGCCCTTGACCAGGCGTGCTTCGAGCTCCGGCAGGCGCAGGCCAAGTTCAGCGGTGCGGCGCAGCACGCCTTCCAGGTCGGAAAGAGCCGAGTCGGCACTGCCCATGGCGGCTTTGACTTCGGCGCGCACGACCGCGACACGCAAGCAGATCTCAACCGTCTCGCTGTTCTTGCACAGGCGATCGGCTTCGTCGATCGCTTGCCAGGCGGCGCTCAGGCGGCGCTCGCGGCGCTGGATGGCGGCGACCACGGAAAGGGCTCGGGAGAGGCGGTCGGTGGCCCGCTCCTGGCGGAACTCGATGACCGCCTGTTCGGCTCGCTGCAGGGCCTCGCGGCCACGGCCTTCCTCATTCAGCAACTCGGCCAGAGCCAGCTGTGCAGCGGCAGCCTCGCCGGCTTCGCCGAGTTCCCGGCGCATGTCCAACACCTGCTCGTAGGTCTGACGGGCGCCGATCAGGTCGCCCTCGAGCACCATCAGTTCGGCTTCGCCGGCCAGGGCCGAGGCGGTCAGGCTGCGGTTGCTCATCTCGCGACTGATTTCGAGCGCAGCCTGGTAGTTGCGCCGCGCCTCGCGCAGCGCACCGCGCGCTTGCAAGACGCGGCCGAGGTTGATCAGGGCCGACGCCTCGCCCAGACGCTGGTCGATGTCACGCCACTGTTCGAGCGCCTGCCGGTGCCCCTCCTCAGCGGCGACCAGGTCACCACGCTTGCGGTCGATGGCGGCCAGGTTGTCGAGGGCGGAGGCTTGCGCCGGTAGGTTGAGCGTCTCGGAGTAGAGCTCCAGGGCACGCACGAACTCGGCGCGCGCTCCCGCCAGATCACCGCGCTGCACCTGCATCACCGCCAGATTACTGCGCGCGTAGGCTTCGCCGGTTTCGTTGCCGGTCTCCTCACACAAGGCCAGCGCCTCACGGTACAGCTCCTCGGCCAGACGCAGATCGCCCTGCTGCTTGCGGATCAGCGCCAGGTTGTTGAGGACGAGCGCACCGTTGGCCCGGTCGCCGAGGCGCTCGAAGACAGCACGGGCGCGCGTGTAGTTCTCGAGCGCCGCCTCCAGGTCGCCCTGATCGCGCAGCAGGTTCCCCAAGTGGGTCAGGCCACGCGCGGCACCGGCTTCGTTGCCGGCCTCCTGGTAGAGGTCGATCGCCTCGCGACACAATGCGTAGGCTTGCTGCGGGTCCTCGAGTACACGCAGGGCAGCAGCCTGGGTGATCAAGGCGGCGGCGCGAACCTGACGGGCTTGCTGTGCTTCGGCCTTGGCGGCGGCGCGCTCGGCGGCACGCCGCTGGAGGTCGTAGTCGGCCAGGCGGGCGGCTGCCTCGGCCTCGGCGAGGTCGATGCGCGGGTCCTGGCCCACCGGTGCTGGCAACCGCTGCAGCATCTGAGCGGTGTGTAGACTCTCACCCGCCTCGCCAGCGGCCAGCTGTGCGGCGGCCAGCTGAAGACCGTATTCGAGTTCGTCAGGGAAGCTCTCCCACAGCTTCTGGTACAGCTCACGCGCAAGCTGCCACTTGCCGGCAGTTTCGTGGTAGCGCGCTTCGACCCACAGGCGCTCTTCTTCGGGCAGGCCCTCGGACAGCCGGTACGCACGGGCGGCGGCTGTCTGGGCTTCGTGGGTGTAGCCGAGCAGCATCCAAGCACTGGCCAGGGCATCGTGTGCCAAGGCATTGTCGGGCTCGGCGCGGGTCACTTGCTGCAGCAAATCGCGAGCGGCGGCCGCCTGGCCTTGCTGCAGCGCAGCCAACCCCTGAGCGTAGACGCGGGCAACACGATCGTCGCGCGGCAGCAGCGAGCCGGGCATGCCGGCTTGCGACAACTCACCGGCGGAGGAACCGATGGTCTCTAGCACATGATGGGCCAGTTGGACCGCCATCGGTCGCAGGTTGTCGAGTTGTGCGCTTTCGGTGAAGGTGCCAACTGTCGTCTTCTCGCGGGTGCTCTGCAGGTTGAGGTTGAGCCGCACCTGCTCGGCACCCTCTTGGAGAAAGGCTCCAACGACCACGTAGTCGGCACCGGTCAGCAGGCGCACCTGCTCGAGAGCCGGCACCGGCAGGCCGGCGGAAGGTTCGAGCGCCAGATCTCGGCGCGCACGGGCGACCAGAGCACCGGGCACGACGCGCAGGTCGGTGCCGGCTTCGAGACCGTCCTTGAGCAGCTCGGTGAACGTCGACGACAGCCACTCGACATCCTGGGCCGGCGTCTTGAAACCGAGCACCGCCACAGAGGTCCGCGGCTCGACGGCGAGCAGCGAGACGTTGCCCAGCGTCGCTTCGCGCTGTCTCCACTCTTTGTACCGCTGGAAGCCGAAGATGCCGATGACCGCGATCACCAGGACCATCACGGCGACCAGGGTCCACTCGCGCCGCCTGTCCTGACGTTCGTGCGTCTCGGAAGCGCCGACATAGGAGTCGCGACCACCGGTACCCGAAAGGCCAGCCGCGGCCAGGAGTTCTGGCGGCACTTCACCGGTACTCGGCGGTACGAAAACGGACCCGGCCATCGACGACGTCATGGCGGAGGGGTTGGCGTCGCCGGTATCTTCCAGGGCTTCCAGGACAGCCTGCGCCGACTGGTAGCGATCCTCGGGCTTGCGCGCCAGGCAGCGCAGGATCACGCGCTCCCAGCGTTCTTCGAGCAGCGGCGCGAATTCGCGCGGTGACGGTGGTGGTTCTCGTAGCCGCTTGACAGCGGTCGAGATGACGCTCTCCCCGGTGAACGGCAAGCGGCCAGTGACCATCTCGAACATCACGACGCCCAGGGCGTAGAGGTCGGCCGCTTGCGTCACCTCGGCACCCTCGACCTGCTCGGGTGCCATGTAAGCCGGTGTCCCGATGACGCCATCGGTGACGGTCACCGCCTTGAAGGCGTCAGCATTCGTGCTCATGCGCGCCAGGCCGAAGTCCGTGATCACGGCACGCGGCTCGTCGCCGTCGGTCGCCGGTACCAGCATAACGTTGCGGCTCTTGAAGTCGCGGTGGATGACACCGGCCCGGTGGGCCGCCTGCAGCGCCTCGGCAATCTGGCGCAGGATTGGCAGTGCCGACTCGGTCGACATGGCACCGTGGCGGTCGAGGTGGTCGGCCAGGGTCGGGCCTTCGAGCAGCTCCATGGTCAGGTAGATGACCGGCGAACGCCCAGCAAGGAGGTGGTGGGACACATCGTAGATGCGGCAAACGTTGGCGTGGGTCACCTTGCGCGCCAGGTGGATCTCGCGCTTGAATCGGTCGATGGCAGCAGCGTCCTGAGCCACGTCCTGACGCACGGTCTTGACCGCCACTCGCTCACGCAATTCCAAATCCTCGGCGGCGTAGACGTCGCCCATGCCGCCCTGAGCGATGAACTTGACGATGCGGTAGCGCTCACTGAGCACGTCACCGCCGCGGAACATCGCCTCGCTCGGCAGAGCCGGCCCGCGAGTTCCAGAAGCATGATCACCAGCAGTACCACGACCTCCAGGGCCGTCCAGAACGGTCGGATGGGTGTCCGCGATGCCACGCCCACCACCGCCGTGCGAGATCGGACTCGTGCTACCGGGACGAGCCGTGCCGCCCGGGCGCGCCGTGCTGTCGGCCCCGCGTGGCCGAGCGTGGATCGACGGCTGGCTGCCGGAGTCTGGCGCCAGAGTCGCCGTATAGCTGTCGTTCTTGGGCGCCTCCCGGGGGCGCTTGGGCGGCGTGATGGTGATGCTGGAACCATCGCGACCTGAAGCCGTAGCCGGAGGCGGTGTGATTCGCGTCGGGGTCTTCGCGGCTGTTGGCTTGGCAGCTGCGGCGCCAGGAGGCTGGATGCGCGGGGCACTGGCAGGAGCCTTGGCCGCAGGCGCGGGCGAGCTTGGTGCGCTCGGCGCCGGAGCTTGCGGCGCCAGAGCTTGCGGCGCCGGAGCCTGCGGTGCCGGAGCTGGCGGCACGGTGCCCGCTGACGGCGGCGACGCTCGGCGGCGCACCACGAACGCCTGCTGGCAGGAACTACAGCGCACACGAACGCGCTCACTGTCACCCGGCGGCAGAGCGAACTGCAGCCGCGTCTGGCAATGTGGGCACGTGACGGCGATGCGTTGGGCTGAGTTGGCGTCCGACATGGTTCCTGTGCGAGAGTCCTCTCCGGGAGAGCTAGCGATCGGTCGTACTGTTGACCGGCCGTAGTGTCGACCGGTCGTGGTGTTGACCGGCCGTAGTGTCGACCGGTCGTGGTAATACCCGGCCTCATTCTTGGCCCAGCCGTGTTTGTAGGCGGAGTCAGACGATCAGTCTATCAGCTGCCGGTGTGCTTCCCTCGGCATCAGGGTGCGGACCTTGGCAAGGGGCGGCGCAGCGCGGCGGCCGCGCGATCGGCCAGTGTCGCGTAGCCACGGTTACGGGCATCCTGCTGCAGGCCGCTCAGGCGTGCGCGCCCCGCAGCCGGCGTGCTCCCGAGAAGCTCGACTTCCCCTTGCGCCAAGCGCACCTCCAGTTCATCACCGATCCGTCGCTGCTCGAGCAACTCCTGCTGCAGGCGCTCCAGCTCGGCCAGCGCGAACGGAGCCCGCCCCTCGGCGGCGCTCAGACGGGCATCGGTCAAGGCCAGGTCTAGCTCGGGTGTGAGTTCCAGACCATTGCCCAACGGCAGGGCGGCCGGCTTCCTGGCGACGCTGCCGCTGGCCGCCGCTGGCAAGGGTGCCGGCACCAGGGCGCGGGCAGCCTCGAGGGCCTGCCGGGCCGCGTCGGTATTTCCCTGGTAGAGCTGGCTGTGCGCCAGCAGGGCGTAGACTCGGGCCTGCAAGCGGTCGTCCTGAACAGCACCGTCAGCGAACGGCCCGAGCAGTTGCTGCAGGGAAGCTTCCGCCGCCGGCCAGCGGCCTCGGTCTGTGTCGAGCCGTACCAGAGTGAGGCGGCAGCGCACGTCTCCGCGCGTGTCGCCGAGCTGCCGATAGATCTCGAGCGCCCCACGCAACAGGTCCGTGGCCGCGCCGGCATCGCCCTGCAGCCGTGCGAGCAGTGCCAGATGCTCCAGGCCACCGGCGCGCACGCGCAACAGGCGCGATACCGCGGTGCCTTCGGTACGTTGGCGCACTTGCTGGTAGAGATCCGCGGCCTGCTGCAGCCGCTCGCGTGCCGCCACCGCCTCGGCAACCGCCAGCAGCGTTTCCAGCTCCGCTGGCCGATCCTGTAGCTCCTGGTAGAGTTCCAAGGCCTGGCGTAGCGCCCGCTCGGTCTCGGCCAGCTCGCCGGCCGCCTGGAAGAGAAACGCCCGCTCCACGTGCGCGCCCGCCTGGCCATCACGATCATCGGCCTCGCGGAAGATCTCAACCGCCAAACGGAAGTCTTCCGCCGCCTCCAGCTGACGACCAAGACGTGACAGCAAGCGGCCACGGTGCAGGTAGACCTGCGCCTGTGCATCGCGGTCACCGAGGCGACGCAAGGTCATCAAGGCGCTCTGGTAGTGCTGCTCGGCTTCGTCAAAGCGCTGCAGGGCATAGCCGGCCACCGCCAGCGCGTGGTGCGCCTGAGCGGCCCCGGCATCGTCGTCGACGCGTCGCAGCAGGTCGAGCGCGGCTTCGGCAGCCGCCAGTGCAGCAGCGGCGTCCTGCTCTGCGAGCAATGCCTGGCTCTCCTGTAGGCGCGCCAGCCCCCAGAAGGTCAAGGCCCCCAACTCTTCCGCGCGGCGAGCCGCACGGCGGGCGGCCTGCAACCGGTCGCCCGAAGCGCCGCGCAGCGCCGCAACCTCGGCGGTCGCCAGTTCGATGCGTGGATCACCGCGCACGGGCTCGGGCAAGGTACGCAAACGCGTCAAGACGGCCGCGGCGCTGCCGGCCCGGCCCGCTTCGACGTGCAACCGTAGCAGTGCCAATCCGGGCTCCGGTGCATCGGCGTCCAGTCGCCAGAGCTCCTCCTGCACCTGCACTGCCGGCGGCGAAGGCTCGGCGGCGCTGCCGCGAGCGCCCTGCAGACGGCGAAAGTGTGCTTCGGCGGGCCAACGAAGAGGCTCTGGAAGGTCGGCGGTCAATTGCCAGGCGCGCTGCGCCGCGTCGAGCGCGCGGTCACGGTAGCCGAGTTCGGACAACACTGCCGACCAACGCAGTGTCGCAGCCGCACGGTCGGCCTCGTCGGTCGCGGACTGGCGCAGGAAGACCTCGGCTGAGCGCAGGTCGAGCAGCAGCTGCCGGTCGAGCCCCTGGCTGTAGAGACGTAGCCCCGCCACCGTCCTCGGCCATAGGCCATCGACGGGCCAGACTGCGGGCCTCTCGATCAAGGGCAGGGCCGGCTCGCCGCCGTCCTGGCGCAGGCGCCGCTGTAGCTCGCCATAGAGTTCCCAGCTGCCTGCAGCCACTGTGGCCGCCAACTCGGTGATCGGCACCGCCTCGAACTCCGTGTCGGCCAGCAAGCTCCCATCGGTGGGGTCGAGCACGGCAAGCCGAAAGTCCACCGCCAGCGGCTGCGGTAGGCGATAGGTCCCGAGCGCGATCAGGTTGGCCCCCAGACGGTGGGCGATCGGCACCAGCGGAGGTCGCGCCAGGTCGGTCAGCGCCAGATCTCGGCGCATGCGCGCGATCTCGGTTCCGGGAATCAGGCGCAGTGGTGGCAGAGCGTCGAGATCGTCACCAAACATGCCAGCCAGCGCCGCGGCCAACCAGTCGGCGTCCGAGTCGCCGGAACGATTCTCGAAGCCGACCAGCGCCAGGCTCGGCCGCCCCGCGACCACCGGCACGCGCGGCCGATAGGCGACGACGCCCGCGGCAACGTCGTCTCCGCTGCCTCCGGCGGAGCGCAACCCAAGCCCATCGAGCGCCCATCCCGGTAGCTGGAAGCCGAAGAGTCTTCCGTCCGGCGTGGCGAGCTGCAGACCGCTGTAGAGCAAGGCACCGAGGGTCAAGACCGCGGTCGCTAGCAGCAGCCAAGATTGCCGACGGCGGTGGCGGGGCCGGCGGCCACGACGGTCCGCCCCCGCAAGGCCGCCGCGCCGTGCAACCGTTCCTGGCTCGGGCGGTCGCACCAGCTGGCGCTGCGACGCGAGATCGACCGCGGGTGCCTCGACAGGCGGCGTGGCAGGCCTGGGAAAGCTAGCTCGGGGAACCGCCAGGTCCGGCTCCGGAGGAGCGTTCGGGACGGCCCGGAAGATCGCGTCGCAACCGGCGCAGCGCAGCCGCACCGCCGCCGCGCCCGCACCTTCATCGGCAGACCGGTGAAAGTGCAGGTGGACGTGACAGTGAGGACAGCGAACTTCGAGCGCGTGCACGCTTACCTCATGCGTCAGACGGCGGCGGTGCCAGTGGCGGGGTCAGAGGCGGGCGTCGGCGATGGAAGTCGGTCACCTTCTGGTACGCCTGCGCCAAGGCCAGGACCGAGGTCTCGTCGAACAAGCGGCCCATGAAGGTGATCGAGGTCGGTGTGCCGTCGTCGCGGAAGCCGTTGGGCACCACGACGGCCGGGTGGCCGGTCAAGTTGGTCATCAGCAGGTGGTCGCCACCGAAGCTGGGCACGATGTAGGCATCCAGGTCGCTCAGGCGCCTCTCCCATTCGCGCATCACAAGCGTCCTCACGCGGTTGGCGTTGAGGTACTCGACCGCCGGGATAGTGCGCGCCTGGCGAAAGAAATTGGGCCAGGCAAACTCCTCTTGCCGCACTAGCTGGTCGTCCAGGCCTTCGCGCGTGAAGGCATCGAAGGCGGCGGCCGCTTCGGCACTCAAGATGATGCCGAGGGCGTCCAGCGGCAGCTCGTCGGGCAGCTCCAAGGGCTGTAGCTCGACGCCCAGCCCGCGCAGCACTTCCAGCGTCTCGAGATCGTGGCGCATCCAGACCGCGTCGTCCTCCTCGCCCGGTTCGCGCTCGAACAACGCTGGCAGGTAGCCGACGCGCAGCTGCTCCAGAGGGCGCGGCGGCGGCCAGTCAAATGGACGGTCGACCACCATCGGGTCGCCATCATCGACGTTGGTACCGTGCAACTGGGCGAAGACCAGCGCACAGTCGTCGACGCTACGGCAGATCGGCCCCAGCTTGTCCATCGACCAGGAGAGGGTCATGGCCCCGTCGCGGCTGACACGGCCGAAGCTCGGGCGCAGGCCGCTGGCGCCACAGCGCGTCGACGGCGAGACGATCGAGCCCCAGGTCTCACTCCCCAGGCTGAAGCCGACCAGGCCGGCTGCGGTCGCCGAGGCCGACCCCGCCGACGAGCCCGACGAACCTTGCTCGAGATTCCACGGGTTGCGCGTCTTGCCCCCAAACCAGACGTCGCCCCAGGCCAGGGCACCGAGCGTCAGCTTGCCAAGCAAGACAGCGCCCGCCGCATCCATGCGCCGCACCGCCATGGCGTCGTGCTCGATGCGCTGCTCGCGGTAGGGCTGGGCACCCCACGTGGTCGGGTAACCGGCGACCGAGAGCAGGTCCTTGGCGCCCCAGGGAATGCCGTGCAACGGACCGCGCCAGCGGCCGGCGCGGATCTCGGCATCGGCCGCGCGTGCCTGCTCGAGTGCACGCTCCGGCATCAGTGTCACGACGCAGTGCAGCAGTGGGTCGAACCGCTCCAGCCGTCGCAGGTACAGCTCGGTCAGCTCAACCGATGTCACCTGCTGCCGGCGGACCAGCGACGCCAGCTCGCGCACGTTGAGGAAGGCCAGCTCGTCGTCGCTCTCCGGACGCTCGACACCGTCGTCCTTGGGCAAGCTGGCGGCCTTGCTCGGCCCAGGGGCCCCGAGCGCACCCGGCGCCGGCAGTCCATCCGCCATCGACGGCACCGACGTCCAGGGCCGGAAATGCAGAGCCGGCGGCACCGAGTTCGAAAGCTTCACCGCCCGCAGCTTCTGGTAGGACTCGTACTGCTGCCGGACACCGTTCATCATCATCTCCAGCTCACTGTCCGTGAACTCGAGACCGGCAACCCGCGCCGCCACCCGCACCTGTTCCTCCGTCACCTGAGCCGCCGCCTCTTCGACCTGCGCCCACAACACCTCGCCGAACAGCGGCGACGCTAGCCCCAGGGCACTCAGCCCAGCGAGGAAACGACGGCGGTCGACGCTGGCGGCTTGCTGGCGCTCGTCGCCCTTGTCAGGGGTCGGGGTCTCGGGCAGCGGGGTGTCGGCGTCAAAACGGGAACTACGGCTCATGGTATCTCCTTGAAGAACGGTCTCCCAAAGCCCAAGGCATCGGAGGTCGAAGCGACGCGTCCTATTGTATGTCTCCTGACCTCCATGGCGGCTCTGAAACATTTTCCCACCCTCGTGCGTCCTAGGGACTGAAGGCGCACGACACAGCCGGCACCCACACTCGCGCCGCTGGCCGCCGCCCTCCCGAACAAAGCAACAAGCACAACACAACGGCCCCGAGCTGGACAGGTGGTCCGAGCCGGGCACGAGGAGAGATCCCATGTTCGAGAACCACGCACATATCCGTCAGAACAACCGTCGTTCCACCAACTTCTTTGCTATCACCTTCCTGGCACTCCTCGTTGTTGTCGCCAGCGCTCTGCCGGCCGCGGCAACCGACGACCTGTGGCTGCACGTAACCATCCGGGAAGCCGAAGAGGGCAACGTCACAGTCAACCTCCCCCTGAGCTTCGTCGAGGCCGCTATACCGCTGATCCCCGAGGAAGAGTTCCAGGACGGCAAGATCGTCATCGAAGACGCCGAGTTCTCGGCCGAGGACCTGCGCGGCCTTCTCGACGCGGTGCGCGACAGCCCGGACATGACCTTCGTCACTGTGCAGGCCGACGACGGCGATGTCCAGGTCTCGAAGTCGGGTGCCTATCTGCTGGTGCGGGCCTCGGAGCCGGGTAGCGGTGAAGACGCCGCGCCGACCGATGTCGACGTCAAAGTGCCGCTACGCGTCGTCGAGGCCCTGCTCGAAGGCACCGCCGACAACGAGATCAACCTGCTCGCCGGACTGCGCGCGCTGGCCGACGAGGGCGAGGGAGAGCTGGCGACCATCACCGAGGGACAGTCCAAGATCCGCGTGTGGGTCGACCGCAACCCCGAGATCGCCCGCTGAGTCCAACTTCGACCGTCACCACGATGGGGCTGCCGGCAAGAGCCGCGCAGCTCCATCGCGTTTTGGAGTCGAGCTGATGGAACATCGCGCGCCGCGGCGTCGTAAGCCTTAGTGAACCAACGGAGGACCGAACGATGAGAAAAGTCTTGAGAGTCATTTTGATCATGGTCGGCGTTTTCGCCTTCCTTCTGGTCGGCACCGGCGTGGCGCTGGCGGCGACCGTGCTGCACTCCGGCCTGGTCGTGGTGAAGGTCCACGACAAGGGCCCCGACGGAGTCCACTTCACGATTCCGGTTCCCGCCAGCCTGCTACAAGCCGGCATGTCGATCGCCGTCCAGAATACGGACGAAGCCGAAATGCAGCGCGTGCGTGCACAGCTCGCCCCCTGGCGACCCGCCCTCTCCGAATCGCTGGACCAGTTGCGCGACGTCGACGACTTCACCATGGTAAACGTCGATGGCCCCGACGAGCACGTGAGCATCCGCAAGCACGGCAACGCCTGGATTGTCGACGTGCGCAGCTCAGAAGCCGACGTCTACATCTCGATGCCGCTCGGCCTGCTGGAGTCGGCACTCGAAGCTTTCGGCGGCTGAACGTCACCGAAGACGGCGCTCACTCGTCGATCATCGCCGCAATCTGGCGCCCGATCGCGATCGAAGCGGTGGCTCCGGGCGAAGGTGCGTTGAGCACGTGCACCATGCGCTGGGCGCGCACGATGTGGAAGTCGTCCAGCAGCCTGCCCTGGGAATCCAGCGCCTGCGCCCGGACTCCGGCACCCCCAGGCTCGACGTCGTCGTCTTCGAGTTCCGGAATCAGCCGGCGCAGCGCGCGCACGAAGGCCGCACGGCTGAGCGAGCGGTACACCTCGCCGCAGCCGATCACCGCGTGACGCGCGGCCAGGCGCCAGAAGCCGAAGTAGCTCAACGTTTCGAGGCTATCGCGCAGATTGACCTGACCCCAGCTGTAGCCATCGCGCGCCAATGCCAGCACCGCGTTCGGCCCCGCCTCTACCTGTCCATCGAAAACGGTGCGCGTGAAGTGCACACCGAGGAACGGGAAGCGCGGGTCGGGAACCGGGTAGATCAGATTCTTGACCAGGTGGCGGCGGTCCGGACGCAGGTCATAGTACTCGCCGCGGAAGGGCACGATGCGGGCCCCCGGATCGACACCGGCGAGACGCGCCAGGCGATCACTCCAGGCACCGGCACAGTTGATCAACAAGCCGCAGCGCACGGCACCGCGCGAGGTTTCGAGCACGAGATCACCGCCACCAGGCTGCTCGCCCTGAGCTGACTCGCCGCCCGCGGCGTCGCGCCTTATCTTGGTGACCCGCCAACCGGTGCGCACCTCACCTTCGCCCTCCTCGATCCGACGAGCATAGGTGCGGGCGACCTCGGGATAGTCGACGATTCCGGTGTCTGGCACATACAGACCGTCCATGCCCGCCACATGCGGCTCGTATTGCTGCAACTCGGCAGCGGACAGTCGGCGCAGGCCCACCAGACCGTTGGCTCGACCGCGGCGCTCCAATTCGTCGAGACGCGGCACTTCTTCTTCGGACAAGGCCACGACCAGCTTGCCACAGCGTTCGTGACGGATCTCGTGCTCGGCACAGAACCGGTAGAGGTCTTCACGCCCTTCGGTACACGTCTGCGCCTTGAGCGATCCCGGCTCGTAGTACAGGCCTGAGTGGATGACACCACTGTTGTTGCCGCTCTGGTGGGCCGCCAGCCGATCTTCCCCTTCGAGCAAGACCAAGCGCCGCCGCGCTCCACCCTGCCCGGACCGCGTCCCCCACGGAGGCGGCGCTGCTAGCGCCATGGCCGTCGCCAGCCCCACGAGGCCCCCCCCAACGACTGCGATGTCGAACCGCTCACTCATGACAACACGCTCTCTTTCCTTCGCGAATCCAAGCACTCGCCTGCAGGTTCACTCGTCGCGCAGCGCCACCACCGGGTCCACCCGCGTAGCCCGGCGCGCCGGAATCCAGAGCGCACACAGCGCCGAGGCGACCAGCACCAGCAGCGCGATTACCAGCAGCGCCGGCTCGAACGGCGCCACCTGATAGAGCTGCACCTGCATCGCACGGCTGAGCCAGAAGGCCATCGGCAGGCCGAGCAGCAAGCCTGTCAGCACCCAGCGTAATCCCTGCCCGAGCACCAGGCCGTGGACGCGACCATGATCGGCTCCAAGGGCCATGCGCAGACCGATCTCGCGCCGCCGCTGACGCACCAGGTAAGCCAACACGCCATAGACACCGAGCACGGAAACAATCAGCGCGACCCCGGCGAACAGCGCCATCACGGCACCCAGGAAGCGATCGTCTTCGGCCTGCGCGGCGATGCGCGCGCGCATGGTCGAGAGGTTGTAGCTGGGTACGTCGGGATCGAGACGACGCACCGTCTCCTGCACTGCCCGCCGCTGCGCCCGTGGGTCCTCCGCGCGCACCATGAGCGTCGGGCTGGCGGGCGGAGACTGGTACAGCGGTACGTAGATGTCGAGCCCGGGCCCCGATTGCAGGACGTCCTTGAGCTGGCGCGCCATCACCGTCTCGACGACGCCGACCACCGTCATCCAGCGCGGCTCGTCCGTCTCCAGCTGCCCAAAGCGCAAGCGCTTGCCGATCACGTCCCCGTCGTTCGGCCAGGCGCGCGCAGCCATGTCGCGGCTGACGATCGCGACAGACGGCGCATCGAGATCGTCGGAGGGCAAGAAACCACGGCCGCGCAGCACGTCGATGCCGAGCGTGCGGAAATAGGCCGGTGTCACCCGCTGGTAATAGGTCCGGACCGGTCTCGGGTCCGGCATCGCCAGGTGGTCCTCGATCACCAGGGAGTTCGCCGACCGCGCATCCGGCGGCGCCAGGCCACCGATCCAGGCCGCCGAGTCGACACCCGGCAAGCCCGCGACCTCCGCCTCGAGCTGCCGCAGGTAGGCGAGCAGTTGCTCCCGCTCCTGGTAGCGCGGATGCGTCAGGTCGACGTTCAGCGACAACAGCCGGTCGGCGTCGTACCCCGGATCACCGTTCTGCAAATTCTGGAAGCTGCGCACCATCAGACCGGCACCGTAGAGCAGCGCCAGGGCAAGAGCCAACTCGACCACCACGATGGTCACCAGTGGTCGTGCCCCCGCTCCGACCAGTCGTCCCTCGCCGGACCGCAAGACGTGCTGCACGTTGCGCAAGGCCGGTAGACGCAGCAACGGCGTCAAACCACAAGCCAGGCCAGCCAGCAGGCCGAGCAGCAAGCAGCCCACGACTACCGGCACATCAGCGAAGTCGAGATCGAAGGTACGCGGCGGGATGTCGCTGAGGCCGATCAGCCATTTGCTGGCCAGCAGGCCAGTGAGGAGCCCAACGAAGCTGCCGATCAGGCCCAGCATCATTCCTTCGAGCAGCCAGAGCCGAGCCAGCGACCCGGCACCACCTCCCAGGGCCAGGCGCATCGCCATCTCGCGATCCCGACCGGCCGCTCGAGTGAGTAGCAGTCCAGCAACGTTGACGGCACACAGCAGCAACAATAGGACCGCGGCCAGTAGGCCGACGTGCAGCCGATCGACGATGTGCTGAAAGAACGCCGTCTGGAGCGTCAGCATCCAGACGCGGAAACCATCATTGGTGTCGGGATAACGCTCGTCGAGCGCGACGGTCACACGCTCCATATCTGCCCGAGCCTCGCTGTCCGTCACGCCCGGCTTCAGCCTCGCAAGGGTCTGCAGCCGGCGCACGAAGCGCAGTTGCAGATTGTCTCGAATGATCGCCGAGTAGGCGGAGATCGGCACCCACAAGTGCACCGGGTCCCACCACATGCCGCGAAACGACGCCTCGACGACGCCAACAATAGTGAATGACTGGTTGTTGAGACTGATGACTCGGCCCACGATGTCCGGATCACCGCCGAAACGTTGCTGCCAGAGTTCGTGGCTGATCATCACCACCGGAACACTGGCCAACATCTGGTCTTCGGCCTCTTCGAACGTCCTCCCGACCGCGGTTTCAATGCCCAGCAGAGGAAAGAGGTTCCAGCTCACCAGCTCGCAGTTCAGATGCTCGGCTCGATCGCCACCGGTCAGAACCACCGAGTACAGCATCGAGCTGACGGCCATGTCTTCGAAGACCCGATTCTCGCGTCGCCAATCCTCGAAGTCCGGGTACGACACCGCACTGCGATGGGTGCCCAACTCCGGCTGCGCGGAGACGACATAGCGAAGCCGCTCTGCGTCCTGATAGGGCAAGGGCCGCAGCAGCGTCGCGTAGTAGACGCTGAAGACCATCACGACGGCACCCAGGCCCAAGCCCAAGATCAACAGCACCGGCACCAATACCCCCGGCTGCCGAAGCATGCCACGCACCACTACACCGAGCTGTTGCCAAAGATTCCTCACGCACACTCCTACTGCAGGTCTATAGGTGACCGATTCTAAAAGTGGCCCCCTGGAATTGCAATGAGGCACTCGCACTCGTTGGCACTCACGACCTGAGTACCGACCAGGGCAACACCGGGATGCCGGGCAGAAGCAATGGAGCATACGAATGCTCACGCAGATGAAGCGAAATTAATGCGCAATGACGAATAGGAAAGACAAAGAAAAATGCACCCGCTCAGGGTGCATCGAAAAGAGAGAACGCGCCGCGCCGTGGGGGCGTGGCGATTCAGTCCAAGGAAAGAACCGAAGGCCGCTCGGCGGTCCCTTCCAAACTGCCCTCGGTCACCAATTGGTCAGCACGCGCCACGATGCGCGCCAGATCGTCAGAGGTCAACTCTGCCTCGGGGAAGTCCTCGGGCCGCAAGACACGCCGCGCTTCGGTCGCGGTTGCAGGCACCGACGCCACTTCTGGCTCGACCGGCTCGGCAAGCTGCGCCAGAGCCGCGATCGTCGGGTGCTCGAAGAGCTGACGCGAGGTCAGCGCCAAGCCCTGCTGGTGCGCCTTGGCCACGATCCGCACGCTCAGGATCGAGTCCCCACCGAGGTCGAAGAAGTTATCGTGAATCCCCACGCGCTCTGCCCCGAGCACGTCCTGCCAGATAGCCGCCAAGCGTGCCTCTTCTGGCGTCCTCGGTTCCGCTGACTCAACCTCCAACCACGAGAGATCCATGCTCTCGTCCTGCAAGCACAAGGCCAGCAGCTTGCGCTTGGCTGGCGAGAGGCCGTCGATGCGATGCAGGAGTCCGTCCATGATGTCACCTTTCATCAGATCACATAGAGTGCTGGTATCTATCCATCCATCCATCCCACCGGCGGAGCTGCACGCTCCGGCAAGGGCCGGCGTCAATGGGAAGTTCAACTCCACCCGGCATGCTGTTCATTTGATTGTAGAAGCTGCGGTGCGCCTGTCGACCGAACTGACTGGCGTGTGCCCGCTTCTGTTGATTAACACTGTCCGCAAGGCAGTAAACCGGGACAACAATCTACACGAAGTACTTCGCGAAAGCCCACGGTAAACGCACTTCAAGCAAAATATCAGTGGAGCAGGCTCAAATAGAACACGGAAAGGCGCCTAGCCCCCAGGGAGTGAGTATGCTACACTCACAAAGCATGGTACCTGAGCTGTACCAGCTAAGAAACTCGGAAAGCGGGTCTCTCACAGGAAATTCGAACCAGACCCGGAAGGAAGGACACAGAATGCACCCCGAAGATCACGACTCCAAACTGCTCTCTTCCGCCGACGACAACACCAACGACAACGACAACACAGCGGCCGAAAGCACTGCAGAGACTGCTATCGAAGAGCCAAGCACCGCTGCTCCGATCCACGCAACCATGACCCTGCCAGTGCTTCCGATGCGCCAGAGCGTGCTCTTCCCGCACGCCACCTCGCCGACCGCGGTCGGCCGAGCCGGCAGCTTGCGAGCGGTCGAGAAGGCACTCAAGACTTCAGAGAAGCTGATCTTCGTCGTCAGCCAGCGCCAACCCTCGGAGCAGGTCGCGCCGGAAGACCTCTACACCATAGGCACAGTGGCCCGCATCGACCAGATCCAGCGCGGCTTGGCTGGCGTGCAGTTACTGCTGCGCGGCCTGCACCGCGGTATCGCGGTCCGCATCCGCAAGGAGGGCGATCAGCTCGAAGCCGTCCTGCGCCCGGCCGAGGAAATGCAACCGCTCGACGCCCAGGACTCAACCTACCTGGCCCTCACGCGCGAGCTGCAGCAGCGCGCCGCGGAGCTGGGCCAGAAGTCCGGTCTGCCACGCGAAGCAGTGCAACAGGTGCTCTCCGGGCTCCAGGAGCCCGGCCCCCTGAGCGACGTCATCGCCGGGTACCTGGACATCTCGACCAGCGAAGCCCAGGAACTGCTCGAGACCCTGTCGATCGAGGAGCGCATGCGGCGCGTGCTCGTCCACGTGCAGCGGCAGATCGCCGTCCTCAGCGCCCAGGAAGAGATCAAGGACAAGGTGCAGGCTGAACTGGGCGATCGCCAGCGCGAAATCGTCCTGCGCGAGCAGATGAAGGCGATCCAGAAGGAACTCGGCGGCGAGGACGACGGCGAAGACCTAGAAGAACTGCGCGTCAAGCTCGACGAACTGGATCTCTCCGACGAAGTGCGCAAAGAGGTCGACCGCGAGTTCCGCCGGTTGTCGCGCCTGGGCCGCGAATCGATGGAATCACAGGTAGTGCGCAACTACCTCGAGACCATCACCGAGCTTCCCTGGTCCGAGCGTAGCGACGAACAGCTCGACCTGCAGCACGCTCAGGACGTCCTGGACCGCGATCACTACGGCCTCGAGGAGGTCAAGGATCGCGTCCTCGAGTTCCTCGCCGTCCACCAGTTGCGCCAACGCCGTGAAGAAGCCGCACACGCAGAAGAATCGGCGCAAGCGGAGAAGACAGCACAGGCGGAGAAGGCAGTGCCGACGGACACACAAGCCACCGACACCCAAACCTCCCCCAACCTGCGAGCCAGCAAGCGCAGTCCGATCCTGCTGTTCGCTGGCCCTCCCGGCGTCGGCAAGACGTCAGTGGCACGCTCGATCGCCGACGCCATGAGCCGCAAGTACGTGCGTATCTCGCTGGGCGGCGCCCGCGACGAAGCGGACATCCGCGGTCATCGTCGCACCTACGTCGGCGCCATGCCGGGACGCATCATCCAGGGCATGAAGCAGGCCGGCACTCGCAACCCCGTCTTCCTGCTGGACGAGATCGACAAGCTCGGCGCCTCCTTCCACGGCGACCCCTCGGCCGCCCTGCTCGAGGTGCTCGACCCGGCACAGAACAACGCCTTCGTCGACCACTATCTGGGCGTCCCCTTCGACCTTAGCGAGGTCATGTTCATCGCTACCGCCAACGTCCTCCAGAGCATTCCGGCGCCGCTGCTCGACCGCATGGAAGTGGTCGACTTCAGCGGCTACACGGAAGCCGAGAAATTGGCCATCGCCCGCCAGTACCTGCTACCACGGCAGCTCGAAGAAAACGGCCTGGACGCACAGCAGCTGACGGTCGACGACAGCGGCCTGGGCCAGATCATCACGTCCTACACGCGCGAGGCTGGCGTCCGGCAGCTCGAGCGTCAGCTCGGCAAGCTGTGCCGCAAGGTGGCGCGCAAGGTAGCCGGCAGCGGTACGCAGACCGACAGCGAGACAGACGCGAGCCCGCAGACCTTCACCATTGGCGGCGACAACGTCACCGACCTGCTCGGCCGCCCGCGGATCTACCCGGAGCAAGCGGCGCGCAAGGACCAGGTGGGCGTCGCCACGGGCATGTACTACACCGCCGCTGGTGGCGACATCATTTTTGTCGAGGCCACCGCGATGCCCGGCAAAGGACGCCTGCGGCTCACCGGCCAGCTCGGAGAGGTGATGCAGGAGTCCGGTCACGCAGCCTGGGCCTATGCGCGAACTCACGCCGATGCCCTGCACATCGACCATGACGACCTGGCCAACATCGATGTGCACATCCACTGCCCAGCGGGCGCCGTGCCCAAGGACGGACCGTCGGCCGGCGTCGCCATGGCCAGCGCCCTGATCTCCCGGCTGTCCGGGCGCGCTGCGCGTCATGACGTCGCCATGACCGGCGAGATCACCCTCACCGGCCGCGTGCTGCCGATCGGCGGCGTCAAGGAGAAGGTACTCGGCGGCGTGCGCGCCGGCATCCACACCTTCCTGCTCCCCAAAGCCAATGGGCCAGACCTGGAAGATCTGCCCGAAGACGTGCGCGCCAAGGTCCGGATTCACTTGGTCGAGCACCTGGGCGAAGCGCTGGCCATCACGCTGCGCGACGCCAGTTACCGCGAAGGTCGCCTGCTGTTCGACAACGAACGACCGGAAGATGTGGTCCCCCTGGTGCCCTCGATCCCGTCGCAGCTGTCACACTGAGACCCAAGCGGCACAACTTGAACTGACGGGCACGGGCGAGGAGCCCGATCACGGGCTCCATCTGCAGCGTCAACACTGATGCTGTACACTGGGGCGCCTAGAGATCGGACTTCTATGCCCTGCCCTTTATACTGGTTGTGCCGCTCCCCATCGCGCTTCGCGTTCTTGGGTTTCCTCCTGCTGCTGCTGGCCTCACCCACAGCTGCCTTGGAACCCGACCGCCAGGTCACGCAGTACATCCACGACACCTGGCCCGTCACCGCGGATCTACACAGCGCCGGCCCGATCGAGATTCGCGCGTTGGCCCAGACAGGGGACGGCTTCCTGTGGCTGGGCACCTCGGCCGGCTTGGTCCAGTTCGACGGTGTCCGGTTCCAGAGCGTCGACTTCGAGGACGTGCGCTTCGAGCGAACCGCCGAGGGCCACCCAGACGCCTGGGAAATCTATAGCCTGCTCACCGACGCCCGCGGCACCCTGTGGATCGGGCATCAGCTCGGCCTGGCCTCACTGACCCCCGACGACCCCAGCCGGCAGCCGCAACGCCACCGCATCCCGAGTCGGCAGGTGCTGAGTCTGACGCAAAGCGGCCCGGACAGCCTGTGGCTGGGGACACGGCGCAACGGCGCCTCCAAGTACACTCCGCAGCTCGATTCCCTCCGCGAATCGGCGGCAGGCGACCACTCGAGCGCCGCCGAGGGCGTGCTGGAACATAGCCTCCTGGAGCCCGTCAGCGTGCCAGCATTGGTCGAGGATCCACGGCGCCAGCGCCTGTGGCTCGGTACGACCAACGGCCTGACGGAGATCGACTGGAGCCAGCCTGAACCGTCGGTCGTCCGCACCTGGGGCCTCGACGACGGCCTGACCACCCCGCAGGTTCAAGCACTCTGCCGTGGCGCCGACGGCAGCTTGTGGATCGGCACACGAACCGGACTGCACCGCCTGCTGCGCGAGAACCTGGAACCGATCCCCGAATTCGCCGGCACCAGCGTCACGGCAATGTATCGTGACCGCAGCAACGACCTGTGGGTCGGTACCGAGGACCAGGGCGTGTGGCTACTGCGTACCGGCACTTGGCAGCAGTTGCCGCTCCCGAGCCGTCTCGATCCAACCACCTCCCCCCGCGTCTCCAGCTTCCTCCAGGACAGCGACGGCAGCCTGTGGATCGGCACCGCGGACGCCCAACTGCACCAACTCAAGGACGGCCAGTACCGCAGTTTCGGACCAAGCGAAGGCATGAGCACTATCGGCGCTCGCCACGTCGCCGAGGACCGCACCAGTGGTGACATCTGGGTGACCACCAATGATGCTCGCCTCAATCTCATCCGGCGACAAAAGGTAGTGCCACTGCCACCGCCTCTGAAGCGTGCGCTGGAAGACCCGAACAATAACCAGCAGCTGAGCGCACTCTACCAAGCGCCTGACGGACCTCTGTGGATGGGTACACGCGATGGCGTCCTGTGGCGCTACGAGAACGGTGACCTGACCTCGATCCAGCTCCCTAGCACGGCCTATGGCGAGAAGGCCTGGGCACACACCATCGCACAAGACGCTGACGGCAACCTCTGGGTCGGCACGCTGCAGGACGGCCTCTTCAGGCTACGCCCGGATGGAACCGGTCATCAGCACTTCACCATCGCCAATACCGAGCACCTACCGCACAACACCATCCGCGTGTTGTTCCTGGACTTCTACCGACGGCTCTGGATCACCACCCTCGACGGTGTCACCTACTATCGTGACGGCCGCTTCGCCAGTCCCAACGATCCTCTGCTCGAGCGCCTGCCTCGATTCGTCCACTCCTTCTATGAAGACAGCCAGCACACCCTCTGGATGGGCACCGAGGGTGGCCTCTACTGGCTCCACCAGGGCCAGGTCGACTATCTCGATTACAGCCGCGGCCTGTACAACGACATCATCTACGCCATCGCGGCCGACGAGTATGGCCAACTCTGGTTCGGAACCCAAGCCGGAATCTTTTACATCCAGCAACCTGAGCTCAAGGCCTTGATGAACGGGGAGCAGCAGACCGTCACCTCGATCCCGCTGGCCAACCAGCAAGAAATCGAGTGCTATGGCCCCCGTCCCAACATCGGTACCGCGGCACGCGACGGATCGATTTACTTCGCCACCACCAGTTCCCTGGTGCAGATCGATCCAGCCAAAGTTTCGCCGCCGGCACCACCGCCGATCATCATCGAGTCGATCATCGCCGACGGCGAGGAGCTCCCCCACCAGGAGACCATCCTCCTGTACGCCGGCGTGCGCAAGCTGGAGATCTTCTTCACCTCTCCTTACCTCAAAGAGCCCGGCCGACTGATCTTCAGCTACAGGATGCAAGGACTGCCACAAGGCGCGACCATCGCCACCGAACGCAAGGCAGTCTTCACCAACCTGACTCCCGGAGACTACCGCTTCGACGTCTGGGCCGAGCAACTCGACGGCGCCGACACCCCTATCACCTCGTGGCGGCTGCGCATCGAACCACCCTACTACCAGCGCCCGCCGGTGCAGGCCCTGGCTCTGCTGCTGCTACTGGTTGTCGGCCGCGGCATCTACCGCCTGCGTCTACAGCAGCTGCTGAGCCGCAACCAGGACCTCGAAGACACGATCGCCGAGCGCACCGCCGAGGTCATCGAGCAACGCGAACAACTGCGCCTGCACAACCGGCAACTGGCACACGCCAACCAAGAACTGCAGCACGCCAACGAGCAGCTACAAGACCTCAACCGGCAGAAGGCGGACTTCTTGGCCATCGCTGCCCACGACCTGCGCACACCCCTGGTCAACCTCAAAGGCTTCGCCAGCGAGACAGGCCTGCTGCTCGGACGACTTTTCGAGGTCGCCGCACCGGTTCTCGAAGAGCACGCGCCACACAGCCGCGAGCAGCTGCAAGAACTCCTGCACGAGGAGGCGCGAGAATCGCTCGAGTACATCCACAGCTCGACCGACCGCATGGACGCATTGATCAAGGGCATCCTGATGCTGTCGCGCCTCGGGCGGCGCCAGCTGCAACTGGAGAGTGTCGACCTGCAGGAGCTGGCACGCCAGGTCCTGGGCAATCTGAGCTACGAGGTCGTGCGCAAGAAAGTGCGCGTCAACGTCGGCTCGCTGCCCAGCGTGACCGCCGATCTGTCCGCGATGGAACAGACGCTGGAAAACTTGCTGCGCAACGCTGTCAGCTATCTCGACCCGAGCCGTACCGGCGAGGTCGACATCCGCTCCGAACGGCACGCCGACGAAGTACGCGTCCACATCCGTGACAATGGCCGCGGTATCGCCCCCAACCAACGCGACAAGGTATTCAAGATCTTTGGCCGCGCGGGGCGCAACGACGACGTGCCCGGTGAAGGCATCGGCCTCGCCTCTGTGCGCACCCTGATCGAACGTCACGGCGGGCGGATCTGGTTCGAGTCCGAGGTCGGAGTCGGTACCACCTTCACCTTCAGCCTCCCCGATCCCCCCGTCCGTGCGGTGACGAGCTGAATGAGACACCAGAGCCGATGCCCCCTGCGCACCTTGCTGCTGCCGACTTTGGTAGTCCTGCTGACTGCCTCGGTGTCCGGTCCTCTGTGGGCCCTTGACCCCGAGACGCCGCTGAGCGAGCTCCAGATCGACACCTGGACTCCCCAGGAGGGCCTGCCCAACAGCTCTGTGCCTGCGATCGCCCAGGACACGCCGGGGTATATGTGGATCGGTACCGAACAGGGGCTCACCCGCTTCGACGGCCTCAACTTCCACACCCTGACCACCAAAGACAGTCGCGCACTACCCAGCAACACCATTTCGGCCATCACGCCGAGTCCGGACGGCAGCCTGTGGATTGGAACCCGCTACGGTCTGGCTCTGCTGCAGCAAGGCCGCCTGCTGGCGCCGCGCAACACCATGCTGCAGACCCCAATCAACGAAATCGAGCTGGACCTCGATCAGCAGCGGCTGTGGATCGCGTCCCTCAGCGGCCTGGCGGAGTACGACACAGAGACACAGACCGTCACCCGTCGCTACGAGCGTATAGAGAAGCTGCACGAGTTGACCGGACACCAGGAGCAACGCAGCACGACGCTGGCCGTGTTGCCCGACGACGACATTCATGCCCTGCTCATGGACGACGACGGCAGCCTGTGGCTGGGAACCAACAACTCCGGCCTCTTGTTGCTGCGTGACAGCAGAATCACCATCATTCCCACCGAACCCTCGAACAATCGCCCGTTGCTGATTCTCTCCTTGCAGCGACATCCGGTCCACGGCCTGCTGGCCGGCACGGTCGGGCAGGGTGTCTGGCAGCTGCGCGACGGCAACCTGGTTCGCTTCGAGCCGACTCTCGATACGCTGCTGATCGCCTTCGAAATGCTGACCGACCGCGACGAGAACCTGTGGATAGCGGGCTACAACCAGATTGCGCGTGTGACCCGCGAGGGTCTCGCCGAAGTCATCGCCCCCCCCGTAGGACAGGCTGTCTACGCCCTGGCCGAAGACCTGCGTGGCGACATCTGGTACGGCACGACCGAAGGCGGCCTCAGCCGCGTGCGCGACCCACGCCGACGCCAGGGCCCGAGCACCCAGGGTGCCGAAGCACCGCTACCTCGGCTGGAACAGATCCTGGTCAACCGGGCAGAGATCTCCGCGGATGCCCTCAAGAGCCCCGTGTCCGGCAACATCGACCTGGCTTTCCGCTTCAGCATCTTGGCCCTGCGCGACCAAGAACAGCTGCGTGTCGGCTGCCGCCTGCAAGGGCTCGAAGACGAATGGCGTGCCCTGGGACCTCGCCGCGGTGTCGACTACACCAACGTACCACCAGGCTCCTACACGTTCGAGATCGCCGTCCGGCGCCAGGGCGAAGACGACGAAGTGACGCTCAGCCACGCCTTCCTCATCCCACGGCCGATCTACCGGACTTGGCCCTTCTACCTCGCGCTGCTCGCTTTCGCTGCCTTCCTCAGTCGTACCTTCTACCGCTTGCGGGTACGGCGCGTCTTGCAGCGCAAGCGGCGTCTCGAGGCCAAGGTCGAGGCTCGGAAGAACGAGATCCTGAACCAGACGAAGCGTCTGGCCGACCTGCAAGAACAGCGCGAGCAAGCGCACCTGCAGCTGCGCCAAGCCAACCGTGAACTCAAGACCTTGAACCGTGAGAAGACCGACTTCCTGGCGATCGCCACTCACGACCTGCGCACTCCACTGCTCAACGCCAAAGGCTTCGCCGGTGAGCTGCGGGTCGCCCTCGACGAGGTGCGCGCCGTGCTGCAGCCCGCGCTGGAGAACCTGTCCGAGCGGGATCGCCAGGAGATCGAGGCGATCCTCGACCAAGAGCTGCCCGAAACCATGGGCTTCATCGACTCGGCCGCCGACAGCATGACCCGGCTGATCGATCCCATCCTCAAGCTGTCCCGCTTCAGCCGCTGCGAGTTGACCTTCTTGGAACTCGACCTCGACACGCTGGCAAGAAGTGTCAAACTCGCCCTCGAGCCTCTACTCGAAGAATCCAAGGCGCGCTTGGTACTCGAGCCGCTACCAACCATCCAGGCGGACCCGGCGGCCTTGGAAGAAGTTCTACGCCAGATGTTGCGCAACGCCCTGCACTACCTCGACCCCCACCGTCCCGGCGAAGTCCGCGTCTACGGTGACCGCGGCAAAGACACCACGACAATTCACGTGCGCGACAATGGCGTCGGCATCTCCGCCGAGCAAGAAGCCAAGGTCTTTCGCCTCTTCGGCCGCGGCGGCCAGACCAGCGCTCCCGGTCGCGGCATGGGCCTGGCCTATGTGCGCACACTGATCCAGCGCCACGGTGGCCACGTCTGGTACGTGTCGCAGCCCAAGCGCGGTACCACCTTCAGCTTCAGCATCCCCAATCAACCCCTCAAGCCCGAAGAGCATCTCATCTAAACCTGATCCGCTCGATCAAAAAAATAGACACAACACTTTACCGCAAGCGGCTAGTACTCATCCGGCAAACCGCAATCCGACCTTCCCGCCCGCCACCCTCCTCGCTTCATGGCCAAAAAATTACCCCACCTAATACTTAAGAATAAAACCTGCTTCAAACTTATATATAATTTTACACATGAATAATCAGCCTGCTGAAGGCATATATATATCATGGCTCTTGGCAAGCCAGGGCGTATTGAAA
This sequence comes from uncultured bacterium, assembly GCA_965368975.1. Classification (GTDB taxonomy): domain Bacteria; phylum Acidobacteriota; class Thermoanaerobaculia; order Multivoradales; family JAHZIX01; genus CBDUPA01. Next base: position 82,963 of record CBDUPA010000010.1, read on the forward strand.
TAAACCGGCTTCCGTGCCCCTCTAATCTCTTTCAACAGATCAATCCGCCCATCACGCCAGAACTGAAGGAAAATCCCAAAAAATCCTTGACATCAATAAATGAGGCGAAGGATAATCACGTATTGGCCACGGAGGAGGGACCTGGCCCAGACGCAATTCGGGGACCTAGTTCATCAAACCGCTGTCGATCTTGAGGAGGATCGACACACAGAGGAGGTGTACCCATGTCTGCTACCCTGACTCATTTTCTGATCGAAGTCGGAGAAAACCCTCACAAGATGATCGAGCTGCAGCGTAACCCAGAAGAAATTCTGCGCGCTGCCGGCCTGCCGGCCGACGCGGCCGACGCCGTGCTCCACCGTGATGCTGAACGCATCACGCATCTGCTGTCCGGCGAGGCCGAAGTCCTGCCGGCGATCTTCCAGATCACCACCGCCCTGGAGGATCTGCACGCTAGCTGAAGCTCGTCGCCTGCTGCTCTCCTGAGCCCAACCGTCCCCGATCCGGGCTCTTTGAGCGGCTGAGCCGCGAACCGAAGCGAACTCGACGCTCCGGGCTTGGCGATCAAAGCCGGGCCCGGAGTTTCGTGTTTCTGGACGTACGATTCCCAGAATCTTTCGTGCGGCCACGTGCCGCACCAGTAGGAGTCCCAGGGCGTGAGTGAAGACAACGGCAAGTCGGCAAGAGTTCAAACAGCAGGAAGTTTGTGTGTGGTCGGTACCGGCATACGTTCGGTCGGGCAGACCACGATTGAAACCAGAAACCTGATCGAGCAGGCCCGCGTTCTCATGTATCTCGTGGCCGATCCGATCACCGAAGCGTGGATCCGCAAGCTCAATCCGCGCGCCGAATCGCTGGCGGACAGTTATCTCGACGGCCGGCGGCGCATCGAGACATACCGCGAGATCGTCGAGAGGATGCTGACACGCGTGCGCGAAGGCCACGATGTCTGTGCCGTGTTCTATGGCCATCCGGGCGTCTTCGTCTATCCGTCGCACGCCGCCATCCGGCAGGCACGCGAAGAAGGCTTCCAGGCTTTCATGCTGCCCGGCGTCTCCGCCGAGGACTGCCTGTTCGCCGACCTGGGCGTCGATCCTGGCGATCAGGGCTGCCAGAGCTTCGAAGCCACCGATTTCGTGCTGCGGCAGCGCCGCTTCGATCCCACCAGTCACCTCGTGATCTGGCAGATCGGCGTTCTCGGCAAGGTCTCCCACACGGCTGCCGAACGCCGCCGCCAGGGAAGCCTCGACGTGCTGGTCGACAGCCTCAGCCCGCACTATGACGACGACCACCCGGTCACCGTCTACGAGGCGCCGCAGTATGCCGTCTGCGCACCGGTGATCCACACGATGCCCCTGCGGGAGCTGCGCGACTCCGAGGTATCGGTGCTGTCAACCCTCTACGTATCACCGCTACCCGCGCGGCCCAACGATCCGGTCGTCTTGGAGCGGCTGGGACTACGACCGATGGAACCATCGACACCAGTCGAGACATCGACCCAGCCCGAAGCCTGAACAAGGCGTCCTTGGCCAGTGGTCGACGGCGGACGCCAAGGTCGACGACCAGACGACTTCAAGCCGCCAAGATTTCGCGCAGGATGGCGATGTTGTCGCGGTGGCCGGTGAGGCGGGCGGTAACTCTACCGCGCACGGGGAAACCGAGCAGGTAGAGATCGCCCACGATGTCCAGGATCTTGTGGCGCACGAACTCGTCCGGGAAGCGGAGCTCGGTGTTGATGACGTTGTCTTCGCCCACCAGGATGAAGTTATCGAGCCGGCCGCCGGAGCCGAGGCCCAGCTCGTTGAGCATCTTGACGTCCTTCATGAAACCGAAGGTGCGGGCCGGCGCGATCTCGCGCAGATAAGTATCGAAATCGCTCAGTTCAAAAGCGAAGAACTGGTCGCCGATCGGCGACGGATACCGCAGCTGGTAGGAGACCGCGAAGCCATCGTACGGTTCGAGGGTCAGGCCTTTCTCGCCGTCGCCGCCGACATGGTAGGGACGATCGACCACCAGTTCGCGCCGCGGCGCTGCCTGGTCGACGACTCCGACCTCTTCCAGCTTGCGGCAGAACTCCAGCGCCGAGCCATCGAGAACGGGGATCTCGCCGTGCACCTTGATCAGTAGGTTGGTAACGCCGGCCGCGTGCAGGGCAGACAGCAAGTGCTCGACGGTGCGAATGCTCTCCCCACCGCGGCTCAACGTGGTCGCGTAGTCGGTCTCGGCGACTTCGTCGACATGAGCAGGAATGAGGGTGCCGCTGGGAATCGTCAGCATGTGGATGCCGCTGTCGGGCGGCAGCGGCTGCAGCACCATGCCGGTACGCGTGCCCGAGTGCAGCCCGAGGCCGTAGATCACCGTGTTCTCGCGCAGCGTCCGCTGCGGCAGCTCGCCAACACGTACCTGGGGCAGGCTGCGTGGCGCCTGCAACTTCGGCTGCAGCGTCTTCCAGGTCCCGGTATCGAGTGCTGTCGCCTCCAGCTCAGCCGCATCCTCATCGACTGCTGGCAGTTCGCCGGACGCGTCCCGCAACGTATCTTCGACGGCACCGACGATGCGCTCGTAGGACAGCGGCTTCTCGATGTAGTCGATGGCCCCGAGCTTGAGTGCACGCACCGCGGTCGACGTGGTGCCGTGCCCCGAGATCATGATCACGAGGGCCTCGGGATCGAGCTGGCGCAGGGCACGCAGCGTTTCGAGGCCATCGCGATCGGGAAGCCAGATATCCAGGAAGACGAGACAGGGCCGATGCTCGCGGTAGAGCTCGATCGCCTCTTCTCCACTGGCAGTGGTGAGAGCTCGGTAGCCCTCGTCTTCGAGGATCTGTGAGACGGTGGTCAGAATACCCGGCTGGTCGTCAACGATCAGGATTTGCTTACTCTCGGCGCTCATAGAGCGGAGAATATCATCCAGCCGCGCTGAAACCGCGCTCCGGCTCGGCAGGCTGTCACGGCGTCTCTAGGCTGCCCGTGGTGTCTCCCGGGGCTCCATCAGTTCGGCAGCTTCCTGACTGATGCGGTCGACCTGACGGCTGGTCAAGTAGCCGTAGAGCGCGGGAATGACGAACAGCGTCAGCACGCTGCCGAGCACCAGGCCGCCGATCACGGCGATGCCCATCGACACTCGACTCTCAGAGCCGGCACCGAGCGCCAGAGCCAACGGCAGGATGCCCAGGATGGTCGACAGGCTAGTCATCAGCACCGGCCGGAAGCGGGCCACCGCGGCGTGCTCCACAGCCGCCAGGGGGTCGCCCTGCTGTTCGCTGTCGGGCGACGTCTTGCGCTGGTTGGCGAACTCGACGATCAAGATGCCGTTCTTGGTCACCAGACCGAGCAGCATGATCAGACCGATCTGACTGAACACGTTGAGCGTCTCGCCGAACCACCACAGCGCCACCAGGCCGCCGCACAGAGCCAGCGGCACCGTGAACATGATCACCAGTGGATCGCGAAAACTCTCGAACTGCGCGCACAGGACCAGGTACACGAGCAGCAAGGCGAGCCAGAAGACGAAGCCGAGCCCGGAAGCGCTCTCGACGAAGTCGCGCGACGTCCCGTCCAAGGAGGTCGAGAAGCTGTCGTCGAGCACCTGAGCGGCGACCTCGTCCATGGCTACGATGCCCTCCGCGATGGTGACACCGGGCGCCAAGCCAGACGAGACACTGGCTGACACGTAGCGATTGAAGCGGAACAGCTGCGGCGGGCTGACCGTTTCCTCGACCCGCACCAGGTTGTCCAGCTGCACCAGCCGGCCATCGGCGGAACGTACGTAGAGCGAGCGCAGGTCGAGCGGTTCGTTGCGGAACTCTCGGGTCAACTGACCGATGACTTGATACTGCTTGCCATCGAGAATGAAGAAACCGAAGCGCTGTCCGGTCAGGCCAGTGGCCAGCGTCTGCGCGATGTCACGCGCCGAGATTCCGAGATCGCGGGCCCGCTCGCGGTCGATCTCGACCCGCAGCTCTGGCTTGTTGAACTTGAGGTTGGAACTGACGCCGTTGAGGCGTGGGTCCTGGTTCGCTGCGCGCAGAAACTCCGGCAGCACCTCGCGCAGGCGCGCAAAGTTGGGTGCCTGAATCACGTACTCGATCGGCTGTCCCCGTCGCCGACCACCGATCGACTGTGACTGTGACACGGAAACGCGGGCGCCGGACAGTTCCTTGACGCTCTCGCTCAGCTCGTCGGCGATCTGCTGTTGACTGCGTGCGCGCTCCTCCGGCGCCACCAGGCGCAGACGCAAGAAGCCGGTGTTGACCGAGCTGGACGAGCCGAAGCCCGGCGACGTGACCGAGATCAGCGCCTGAACTTCGGGCACCGCCTCCTGGACATGCGCGATCAGGTCGTTCATGTAGCGGTCCATGTACTCGAACGATGCGCCTTCCTGCGCCGTCACGTTGAGGCGCAGCCCGCTGCGATCTTCGAGCGGCGCCAGCTCACGCGGCAGGCTCTCGATAGTCACCCAGATCGCACCGCAGGTCGCCAGTACGATCGGGATGGCCACCCAGCGCTGCCGCAGGAAACCCCGTAGCAGGCCGCGGTAGCCGCGCGTCAGGCCGGCGAAGAACGGTTCGGTCAGGTTGTAGAACCAGGAATGCCCCTGCTTGCGGTGCAGCAGGCGGGTGCTGAGCATTGGCGTCAAGGTCAGCGCCACGAAGGACGAGATGATCACCGCACCAGCGATGGTGACACCGAACTCGCGGAACAGCCGTCCGGTCTGACCACCCAGGAAGAGAATGGGCAGGAAGACGGACACCAGGACGACCGTCGTCGCCACCACGGCGAAGAAAATTTCACGCGTCCCTTCGAGACCGGCCTTCACCGGCCGCATGCCACCCTCGATCTTGGCGTAGATGTTCTCCAACACCACGATCGCGTCGTCGACCACCAAACCGATGGCCAGGACCACGCCGAGCAGGGTCAGCACGTTGATCGAGAAGCCCGCCAGGTAGAGGACGAAAAAGACGCCGATCAGCGACACCGGCATCACGATGACCGGGATCACCGTCGTGCGCACGTCGCGCAGGAAGAGGAAGATGATCATCACCACCAGGCTGAAGGCAACAGCGATGGTCTGCTGGACTTCGGTCACCGACTGGCGGATGTACTGGCTGGTGTCGAAACCGAGGCCGAGCGTGATGTCGGCGGGCAGGTCCTTCTCGATCTGCGCCACGCGGCGGAAGAACTCGTCGACGATTTCGATCTCGTTGGCCCCAGCCTGCGGTCGCAGCACGACGCCGACCATCGGTACACCGTCGCGCTTGAGCACGGTGCGGAGGTTCTCCGGCCCCAGCTCGGCGCGCCCAACATCCTCCAGGCGCACCACCCGACCGCCGTCTTCCTTCAGCACCAGGTGACTAAAATCTTCGACTGTGCTCAGCCGCGACAAGGTACGTACCGTCAACTCGACGGCGTCACCCTCAATGCGCCCGGCCGGTAGTTCGACGTTCTCGCGCTGCAGCGCGGAGCGCACTTCCACCGTCGTCAAACCGTAGGCGGCGAGCTTCTTGGGATCCAACCACAGGCGCATCGCCGGCCGCTTGGAGCCCCAGATATCGACCTGACTGACGCCCTCGATCGTTTGCAGCCGCTCCTTGAAGTCGTTCTCGGCAATGGCGGTCAACTCGAGCAGGCTGCGCTCTTCGGAGCGGATGTTGAGGAAGACGATCGGCGACCCATCGGCATCGTCCTTGGACACCGACGGAGGATCCGCGTCCGGCGGCAGATTGCGCACCGCCCGCGACACCCGGTCGCGCACGTCGTTGGCGGCGGTTTCCAGATCGACGTCGACCTCGAACTCGATCCGCAAGGTCGAGCGGCCCTCGCGACTGGTCGAGGTCAGGCTCCGGATACCTGGTACCGAGTTGACCTCTTCTTCCAGCGGCTCGGTGATCTGCGATTCGATGACATCAGCGTTGGCGCCCGTGTAGTTGGTGCGCACACTGACCACCGGCGAGTCGACGTTGGGGAACTCGCGCACCCCCAGAAACGAGAAGGCGATCAAGCCGAACAGCGTGATCACCAGGGACATCACGATGGCCAGTACCGGCCGCCGGATACTCGTCGCGTAGAGACTCATTGCAGGCCTCCGACGGTCACGGCCATGCTTTCCTGCACCGGCACCGTCAAGGTCTCCGGGTCCACGATCCGCGCCTCTACCTGGCTGCCGTCCGACACCTGTTGCAGTCCCGAGACAATGACCCGCTCCCCCGCCGCGACGCCTTCCAAGACTTCCACCGCTGCCTGCGTGCGCATTCCCATGCGCACCGTCCGCTGTTCGGCGACTCCGTCCTTCTCGACGAAGACCACCGTTTCGGCCAGGCCCGGCACCAGCGCGGTCGACGGTACCGTCAAGGCCTCCGCCACCGTTTCCAGCACCAGGTCGACGCGGGCGAAGGCACCGGGCATCAGCTGCCCTTGAGGATTGGGCGCGCGGGCACGGATGCGCAGCGTCCGCGTCGCTGGATCAATGCGCGGCTCGACAGCGTACACACTGCCGTCGAAGGTCCCGTCGAGACCGTCGACGGTGAAACGAATGCGGTCCCCCCGTTCGACCCGCCCAGCATGGCGCTCCGGCACGGAGAAGTCGAGCTTCAGCAGGTCGAGACTCTGCAGACTGGCGATGCCAATCGAGGGGCTGACATAACTGCCCTCGCTCACCGAGCGCAAACCGATCACGCCGTCGAACGGCGCGCGCAACTCGGTCTGGTCGATGCGCGCCTCGATCAGCGCGATCTCGGCCTCCAGCACTCGCAGATTGTTGGCGGCTTCGTCATAGAGCTCCTGCGAGATGCTGTCCTCGGCCAGGAGCGTACGCGCCCGCCCCTCGCGCGTCACGGCAAGATCACGGCGCAGGCGCGCCTGCTGCAGCTGCGCCTGCAACTCGTGGTCGCGGATCTTGATCAGTAGCTCCCCGGCCCGCACGCGCGCTCCCTCGTCGAAGTGGATGGTCTCGACGACGCCGTTGACCTCGCTGCGCAGGTCCACTTGCTCGTCGGCACGCAGCTCGCCGGTCACCACCAGCACCTGCTGCAGTGGCCCGACGGTCACCTCGACCACCTCCACCACCAGCACCGGAGTCCTACTGGCCGCCTCCGCCGCCGGCGTGCTGAGCGTCCCCAGTGCCTGCACCCGGGAGGGCGCGGGGTCTTGGCGACCACTCATGCGCGGCCAGCCCAGCAGGGCACCAACAGTCGCGACAGCGAGAATCACCGCAAAGAGAAGGACGGTCTTCTTGTTCATCGGAACTCCAGGAGTGAGAGAGGAGGAGAGCACGCAGGACAGCCACGGTGCCGCGGCCGAAGTCTACTACGAACATCGGAGGAAGGGGTTGCGGCCAAGTCACGAGCTCTGTGCCAGGGCGCACTTCGCTGTAATGAATCCACGGGATCCGCGTACTTGGAGTGTGAGGTGCCGGGCATGGATCGTGCTCCCTAGGGAGCTGGCTGCGGGGCCACCGAGCCCATGCCCGGCGCCTCCGTTTCTACCATGAGATTCGGCGAACCGTGGCGACTCGGATGTGCCCTCCGTGGAGGTGACACCTTCGAGGCTCCCGCGCGAGCCCACGAGCCGCTTGCCGCTCACAGAGGCAAGAAAGACTGGTATTCTTGATAGTGACTCAACATTGGCTTGCAACAAGCCGGAGGAGGCCCCTGCCATGCGCCCCTCCAACTCCGTCAGGTTTTCCGAACACTTCCACGTCCAACCCGAACACAGTGACGATTGGTTCGACCCGATCCTCACCCTCGACACCCCCCTCTTCGTCGACCCACTGCTGCTGCTCCGGGAGTCGAACACCGCGAGCGACAACTTGCTGCGCGGAGCCCACGACGACGTGCTGGACTTCACGGCCGCCGTCCACTCGTTGATCGAGGAAGCCAGGCACGACGAGGCCGAGTCGCACCAGCTCGGCGCTCTCGGCAAGCAGGCCGAGCAAGCAATCCGGCTCCTGCGCCTGCCCGATCCCAAAGAAACCTGTCTCGGCTTCACCGGCTCGGGCACCGAAGGTACCCCTCTCGGCCCGCCGCTGGCCGAGGACACCGCGCTCGCCATCTGGGACACCCAGAACACCTGGGACCAGAGCAACGGCCAGGGCAGCGGGCAGCCTTCGCAGCTGCCGCACCTCGAGGCCATCTCACTGCTCGAACTGGGCCTTGGCGCCGACTTCATCAGTGACATCACGGTCTCGCTGCTGCGCGGGCGTCTGGCCACCTACACGCTGGACGTCTGCCGCCGCCACGACATCCCGGTGCGCAAGAGCTACTTCGAGCACGGCCATTTCGATCCCACGAGCCGCAGCTGGCAGCCCCGGACTTTCCAGCTCCCCTGGAATCCCTTCAACCGGCACCCCGTGTTGTTGGTCCCCAAGGACCTGCTGCGCGACCAACCGAGGATCAACCCCGCCGACTTCTCGGCTTGGGTGCACGAGCACGAAGCTCACACCTTGGAGACCTTCTTTGCTCCGCGCACCGTGCCGGCGAAGCTGACCAAGCCGGAAACCATCGACCTCATCCACTTCCAGCCGACCTTGTTGCGCCGCTACGTGGCGCACGTCGAAGCGGCCAGTAACAGCACTCGACCCTACGATCTGCAGCGGGACCCGGCGGGAGTGTACGGCTGGTATGAAGCCACCGGGCGGTACCTACAGACGCACCCGGTCGACCTGCGGCGCCCAGCGCTGGCGGTCGTCCTGAGCCGCCTGCACGAGCACTTCCGGCGCTTCATCGAAGACGATGGGGGGCACCGCCTGCTGTGGAACCCTGGTAAGCAACGACCTCACAGCGAGCAGGTGTCCCGTCGTGTCTACCTGGGCTTGGTCCGCCATGCCTGCGCCGCCCAGGGGATGACCATTCACAACGAGGCCAAGTTGGGCAGCGGCATCGTCGACTTCGACTTCAGCCCCGGAGCACTCCCCGCCGAACTCGATCGGGGCCTATTGCTGGCCAAACACGCACGCAACACTCGCTTCTGGAGTGGTTTGAGCCGCAAGCCGGTGCCCAAGGCGTGGCTACGCGAAGTACAGCACGGCACCTTCGTGGTCATGCTGTTCAACGACAAGGACCTGGCGCGCCTGCCATGGATCACCGACCAGGTGCAGCAGCTGGCGTGGCAATTGCCGTACGACATCGAGATCGTACCGATCGACGGCCGCGGATCGACACCGGCGGCATGTGCCGAGAGCGCTACCGTGCACTGACCGATCCACGGACTATCCAGGCCCCGGCGTCAGGGCTCGATTCAGCCCTGGCGCTTGCCTTCGGCGTCGTACTCGTAGACCCCGCGCCCCACCTTGCGGCCCAGCCGTCCCGCCTTCACGTGCTGCACCAGCAGACGGGCGGGGCGGTAGGTGTCGCCGAGAGTCTGGTGCAGGTATTCGAGAATGGACAGACGGACGTCGAGACCGACGAGATCGATCATCTCGAACGGCCCCATGGGATGGTTGAGACCGAGCTTGAGCGCGGTGTCGATGTCTTCGGCACTGGCGACGCCCTCCTGCAGCATGCGGAAGGCCTCGTTGCCGATCAGCGCGTTGATGCGCGAGGTGATGAAACCCGGGGACTCGTGAATCAACACGGTCTGCTTGCCCATGCGCTCGGACACGGTGCGGACCAGTTCCAGAGTCTCGTCGGAGGTCTCCAGACCGCGCACGATCTCGACCAGCTTCATGATGTGCACCGGGTTGAAGAAGTGCATGCCGGCGAAGCGCTCGGGGCGGTCGGTGGCGCCGGCCATCTCGGTGATCGACAAGGCGGAGGTGTTGGAGGCGAAGACGGCGTCACTCGGCGCGTGCTGCTGCACTTGGTGGAAGGTGTCGACCTTCAGCTGCAGCGTTTCGGGCACCGCCTCGATGATCAGTTCGGCGTCGGTGACTGCAGCGGCGAGATCGCTGGTGGCAGTGAGACGACCGAAAGCACCGTCGGCATCCTGCGCACTCAGCTTGCCGCGCTTGACGCCACCATCCAAGTTGTGCCGCACGGCCTTCAAGGCAGCGTCGAGGACGGGAGTGGCGATGTCGAAGAGGCGGGTCGTATAGCCGGCCTGGGCGGCGACGTGGGCAATGCCACGGCCCATGGTGCCGGCACCGAGAACGGCGACGGTGGTGACTTGGCTCATGGTTTGGTTTTTAGCTGGGCTGGGTGGTTGGGCTGGGATGGTTGGGCTGGGATAGTTGGGCTGGAATGATCGGGCACGTCAGGAGACGGGAATGGCCAGCAGGCCGGTGGTCTTTTCCTTGAGGGTCCGCAGTTCGTCGGCGATCGCCAGGGTGGTGCGCGCAGCGGTTGCCGCCTGCTCCTGGGTTTCCGGCGTGGTGCAGTGCTGCTCCAGGTAGCGACGGGCCCAGTTGTGGTGATGGATTTCTTCGGGATGGATGCTCAGCTCGTAGAGCTCGGCCGTCTCGCGATCTCCGACTGCCAGACAGAAATTGATGAACTGCCGGTTGCGCACCCGCGCGATGGCTTCCCGCGCGAACGGACCGCCCGCGACCCGCTCGACGGTGCCGCGCAGCCCCTTGAGGTAGTGGTAGAGCGGCGAGTAGCCCTCGTCGGCCAGCGGATCGAAGCTGTCGATGTCGAAGCCGAGTTCGCGCAGGCGGTTGCTGATCAAGTGGTAGTGCTTCATCTCGTCGCTGCACTGATCGGCGAGCAGCCGCTTGGCGTCCAGGTCCGGGGTCGACGGCAACCAGAAGGCCGCCAGTTCGCTGGCTTCCAGCTCGCTCTTCAGTGCCAGCTGCAGCAGGGTCGCGACTTCGACCTTGCCTTCGGATTCAGCCTCCAGCGCCTCGAGCTCTCCCAGGCCAGCGAACAGCTGATCCATTTCCGCCACCAGACGGTCGACGAAGGCCTTGCTGTCGGCAGTGACGGCAGGCTTCCTCGCACCGGGCTGGTTGTAGTCGGGCTTGTCGTCAACGGGCTGGCTCACGGGGGGACTCCTCTTTGCTGCGGTCTACTGGGCTCATTGACCAGTCTACCAGGTCGAACCGAGACTCAGCGGCCCGCCAGGTCACGGATCCCCTGCTCGACGCGTCGCACCAGTTCGGGCAGAGCTTCGGCGCGCACCGAGCAGTGGGCCAGCCGGACGTAGCGGCGAGCCAGCGACACGACGCCGGTGTCGTGGTGCTCTAGCAAGTGGCGGCGCACGGCATCGGCATCGAGGTCGAGGGACGGTGGCAATTCGGTGAGCGCGAAGCAGCCCGAGTTGAACGGCAGAACTTGCAGCAGCTCAGGATCGACGCCGGCCAGCGCGTCGCGCAACACGCGGTAGCGCTCGGCCAACACCTGGCGCACGGCCTCGACCTCGTCGGTCATGGTGTCCCCTCGCAAGGCCTGCAGCAACAAGACCTGGCTGGCAGCCACAGGCGAACCAATAGTGGCGCGCGACAATCCGGCCACCTTGCTGCCCAGGGCTTCGGCTGCGGGCGAATCCGGCTCGAACGGGAAGGTGAGGAAGCCGACGCGGCCGCCGAAGAAGGAAAACTCCTTGGTGGCACCGTCGACCTTCACTGGCACCAGTTGCTCGTGCACACCGGCCAACTCCCAGAACATCGACGCACGTGGAATCTCCTCCTCGTACACCAGGCCGGCATAAGCGTCGTCACAGATGACCAGCAGTGGCCTCTGATCGGCGACGCGCAGCAGCGATGCTTTCACTTCGGCCCGCTCCTGCACCGTCAGCGAATAGCCACCGGGATTCGACGGCAGGTTGAGCAGTGCCAGGGCGGGCTCACCTTCTGGCAAGTGTGCTGCCTCGAGAGCTTGTTCGATGGCGGTCGGGTTGTAGCGGTAGCTGCCGTTGGACTCGCGCGTATACCCCGGCGCACCGACCAGCTTGGCCCCGGTCCGAGTGTCGAAGACCTGGCGGTAATTGCCCCAGAAGGGCAGCGGCAGTGCCAGAGTGCGGCCTTCACCGGCGAATAGGTCGGCCACTACGGATAGCCCGTGCGCCAGACCAACGGTGACGATCGGCAAACTCGACGCCGGCAGGTTCTCCCCCAACTCCGCGGCCGCCTGCCCACGCTGCCAGGCCCGCCAGCGATCCCGCACTTCGCGCAGACCAGGTACCGGCGAATACAGGAACGCACTATGAAAGTCGGCGTCGGGCAAAGCCTCGAGGCAACGCGCCATCGACGGCAGCGGCAGCGCTTTGCCGGCACCGTCGGTAATCTGCCCGATCGTGCCGTTGTACGTCTTGCCGCGGGCCTCGGCGGCCTGCACCGGGATGTCGGGCGGCAGGGCGCAGCGCCGACCCAACGGTGACAGCAGTTGGGCAGCGGTAGGTGCGTGATCTTCCAAGGCTCGATTGGTTTGCTCTACGACTTCGGACATGGTGTAACGAGCTTCCTCGGTTGGGTTTCTGCGCTGGTGCGCGGAGAATGGTGGCATTGGGCAGTAGAATCAGCGGCGACATGCTAGCACCGATCGACACCCTGCTGGCGGCCCTGACCTCGTTTGGCGCCCCGTTCGACCTGCCGTTCGATCCAAGCCACATCGAACTGCCCGCCGACCACCAGCTGCCAGCGCTGTACCTGGGGCTGGGCGCCGTACTGCTGCTCGTCGGACGCCGCTTGTTCTGGCTGTCGTTGGGCCTGGCCGGCTTCGTGGCTGGCCTGGTAGCGATGAGCCACGTCGAGCTGCCACCGTCGTCGCCGATCTGGACGCCCTGGGCCGTAGCTGCCGTCTTTGGCTTGCTGGGTGTGCTGCTGGCCATCTTCGTGCAGCGCGTGGTGGTCGGCGCGGTCGGCTTCGTGGCTGGTGGCCTTGGCGCCTTGTGGCTGGCCGCGACCTTCGCCTGGCCGGTCGAAACCTGGGGGACCAGCTGGGGCGTGGGAGGCTGGGGTTGGCTGCTCGTCTTCTGCGTCGGCGGCGGCGTCATGGCGGCGCTCGCCGGGTACCTGTTCGAGGCCGCCCTGATCGTCCTGTCGGCGCTCGCCGGTTCCGCGCTGATCGTCACCGTGACCCGCCTCGATGCTCAGGTCGACCTGGTGCTCTTCCCGGCGCTGGCGCTTCTCGGCATGCTGATACAGACCGGCACGTTCGGCAGGCGCGAACAGAAGACCACGGCCGCGCCATCCACCGCGCGCGCTTCCCCGCCAGCGGCAAATTTGACAGACTGAAGCCATGAGACCCATTGTCGCCAGCGACCTGATGACTCCGGACGTACTCACCGTCTCCCACGACATGACGGTGCGCGAACTGGCCACCTTTCTGGTCGACAACGAGATCAGTGGCGCGCCGGTGCGCGACGCCAAGGGCCATCTGATCGGCGTCGTCTCGGTAGTCGACGTGGTGCGAGTCACGTCAGAAGAGAACGACGTTGCCGGTGCCCCGGACGATGCCGAGCCCGACTTCTACCGGCGCGACGAGTGGGCCGACACGCTGCGTGAAGAGGAAGCGCCCGATCTCGACGAACTGCAAGGCGAACCTCGAGTGCGCGACATCCTGACGCCGGTGGTCTACAGCGTCAACGAAGACGCCACCGTCGACGAGATCGCCTCGCTGATGTTGCAGCACCACCTACACCGGGTGCTCGTCAAGTGCAGCGAGGATGGTCGAGCCGTCGGCATCATCACGACGTCGGACCTGCTGGGCCTGCTGGTCGACGAAGACGACTAGCAGCGGTAGCTCGCCTTTCGGCATCGTGGCTTATCGCGAGCTACAATAGCTCGCACCATGCGCAAGCCCGCCCCGAAGTTCAAGACACTGTTGCTCGGTGTCGGGCTAGCCGCCTTCCTGGTGGCCTCGCTATCGGTGGTCGACATGCTCTTGCCGCGAGCCTTCGACGGCATCATCTTCGACTCTGATTCGCCGCAGGATCTGGTGGTGCTGAGCGTGGTCCCGGGCTCGGGTGCCGAACAGGCCGGCATTCTGGCTGGCGACCGGGTAGCGGGCATCGCGCACAACGCGATTCGCAACCACCGCCACGCCTACCAGCTGATGGAGAGGCTGCAAGGCGACGGACGCGCGGTCCTGTACTTGATCGAGCGCGATCGGGACATCCTCACCCGGCGTGTGCGTATCGACCGCCGCAGTACCGGCCAGCTGCCCTACTTCCTGGCGTGCTTGCTGGCGCTGTTCTTCTTCGCCGTCGGCCTGTTTGTGCTGCAGCGGCAACCGAACCAGAGTGCCAGCCGGGTCTTCTATCTCCTCAGCACCCTTTTCTTGCTCTTCCTGGTGTGCCGGCTGCGGCCGGCCTCGTACTCGCAAGTCGACGCCTTCGTTCTGAGCATTGGAACCGCGGCGCTGCTGCTGCTGCCGGCGAGCTTTCTGCATTTCTTCCTCATCTTCCCGCGGCCCCTGCGCGTGCAGCCGCTACGGCGGCGTGCACTGCTGCTGCTGCTCTATGCCCTGCCACCCGCGGTGCTGACAGCCGCCTACCTTCTGGCCGAGGGCACGCCGGAGCGGCTGTACGGAGCGCCGGTGGCCAACTGGTGGGTGCTCGCCGTCTACATGGTGCTGGGCTTGACGGCGCTGGCCTGGAACGCCATCGGCCTGGCCGACACCCGCGAGCGGCGCGGCGCCCGCCTGGTCCTGCTCGGCGCCTGTTTCGGTCTATTACCCTTCCTGAGCCTCGCCGTCGCCTACCCGGCAGTGCGCCACACAGAGCGCTTCCTGTACCTCGGCGTGCTGCCGCTGGCCTTGGTGCCCCTGACCTTCGCCTACGCCATCATACGCTTCCAGCTTCTGGACATCCGCGTCATCCTGCGCCGCGGCCTCGTCTACACGCTGACCACGGTCGCGCTGACCGTCGTCTACGCGCTCGGCATCGCCGCCTTCAACCACCTGATGGGCGGCAGTGAGCTGGCGGCATCACGCTTTTCTCCGCTGCTGCTGGCGCTGGCCATCGTGCTGCTGTTCGAGCCGGTACGGCGCTGGCTGCAGGGTGCCCTCGATCGCTTCTTCGTCGCTGACCGGTCGCGCCTGCAACGCGCCATGGTCGACCTCGGCGAGGCGCTGAGCGCTCACGTCGACCCGCACCGAGTCGTCCGTGAGCTGGTCGCCAAGCTGCCGCAACACCTCGACCTCCACTTCGCGGCCCTCTACCTGGTGCGCGACGGTCGACTGGAGCGCACCGCCGGCCCCGACCACTTGCCCGCTCTGCTGCCGGACATCCCGGCGCTCAACGACTACCTGAGCCGCAACTCGGGCCAGCCATCGAGCGAGCCGTCGCGGCGCCTGCTACCGTTGCCCCTGCTCGATCGGCTGGCCCAGAAGGCACCCGAGGTAGCGTTGCTGCGCCAGCAGCTGGAAGCCGCCGGCGTCGAGCTGCTGGCCGACCTGTCGTCGCCGCGCCGGCGGCTCGGCCTGGTGCTGCTGTCCGACCGCCGCGGCAACCTGTCGCTGGAGCCGGTAGCACAGGAACTGCTCGGCGGATTGCTGTCGCAGACTGCAATCGCCCTCGAGACCGGCCTGCTGCTCGAAGAGCGCACCCGCCGCGTCGAACTGGACCGCGAGTTGCAGATCGCGTCCTCGATCCAAACTTCACTGATTCCGGAGCAGGTCTACCTCGACGAACGCTGGGAAGTGGCCGCTCTGTGCCGGCCGGCCCAAGATGTCGGTGGCGATTTCTTCACCCAGTTGCCCGGTGCGCTGCCCGGCTCATCCGCCATGGTCTATGGCGACGTCGCCGGCAAGTCGGTGTCCGGAGCCCTACTCATGATGGCCACCCACGAGATCCTGCACACCCTGGCGATGACGCATCCACGGCCGCAGGAGTTGCTGCAGCTGGCCAACAGCCGGCTCTATGAACTGCACCGGCAAGACACGCCGATCGCTGTCCCGACATGCGCTGTTCAGGACACCGCCGCGACCAGCCGCCGCCATACCGGGCCGCGCCCCTTCGTCGCTCTCGGCTACCTGGCCGCCGAAGACGAGGGCCGCCGTTTGCGCTACGCTCTAGCTGGCCAACCACCGCTGCTGTTGCGTCAGCTCGACGGCAAAGTGCGCGAGCTCCCTTTGCCGTCTCACCGGTTGCCACTCGGTTGTTTCGCTGAAGGCATCTATCCACTGCTCGACGTCGAACTCGCTCCCGGGGACATGGTACTGGCGTGCTCGGACGGCGTCATCGAAGCACGCAACGCGACCGGTGACGCCTTCGGCAGCGACCGCTTGCTCGAGGTCCTCCGACAGACGCCACCCGATCCGCAGGTCCTGCTGCGCCGCCTGCTCGACGCGCTCGACGACTTCGTGCTCGACCACCAACCCTACGACGACTTGACCCTGGTGGCTCTGTGTCGACGCGCTTGAAAGCCCATCGCGCGCCGTGTGCCGCCACCGGTTTTGCAACCCACCCCAGCCGTGGTCGTATACTTGGCCAGCCGTCAACCCGATCCGCATCGTGAACCACATCCCAAACACCCCCGCGCCTCGTCCTCGACAGCGTGCCTCACACCGGCCGCTACGAGACTGCACCCGCTTGTTGTTGTGTTGCGCTCTATGGCTGTCCCTACACGGCTGCTCGACGGATCAGGAGATCTGGTCCAGCGACTCGCCGGAGGCGCGCGCAGCCCTGGAACAGGGCCTGGAGGCGCGCTCCAAGCACGACTTCTGGGAAGCTCGCGAACACTTCCGCAAGGCCCTGGAACTGGATCCTGAGTTCGCCGTCCCGAAGGCCCTGCTGCTCGAAGGCGATCTGCCACGCGGTCGTCTGCAGCGCTGGGCATCGGAGCTCGAGGCCGTCGATCTGACGACCCTGCAACCGCACGAGGCTTTCCTGATCCGGCAGCGGCTGCTGCTGCTGGAAGGGGACCTGGAAACGCTAGAGCACTACACGGCGGAACACCTCGACCGCTACCCCAACGATCCTTGGGCACTGAGTTCCTACGGCCATCAGGCGTTCAACAAGGATCGTGTCGAGCAAGCAGAAGACGCCCTGCAGCGCCTGATCGAGCTGGACCCGAACTGGGTCGAAGCGCAAAACAAGCTCGGCTACCTGGCCATGCTGGACGGCCGCTTCGATGTCGCCGAGCGACGCATGCGTACCTACCAGTTCCTGGCCCCAGACACGCCGAACCCGCACGACTCGATGGGCGAACTGCTCTTGATCACCGGCCGCTACGAAGAGGCCCGACGTGAGTTCGAAGCAGCGCTCGAGCTCCAGCCCGAGTTCTTGCCGTCGCACGAGCAACTCCTGCGCCTCGCGCTACTCGAAAACGATCTGCCGCGCGCTAAGACCGTACTCCGTCATGCCGCCGAGGTCTGGCGAGCCAGTGGCCGCAGCCACGAGCCACGCGGCATGCGCTGCCTGCTGACCCTGTGGCAGGCCTTGCTCGAAGGCACCTGGGAAACAGCCTGGGAAGACAGTAACGACTGCAGCACGCGCTACGAGCCGGAACGCCTGGTGCTGCGCCACCGTATCGCTATCGCCAGCGGCCGCACCCAGTTGACCGCGGAACTGCGCGACCAGGCCCGGCGCTTCGGCGAATCCCTCGATCGTGGCGAACAACTGTCGACACGCCGCGTCGACTGGGCCGGCGCCGAGCAGCACATGCGCGGTATGGAACTCCTCATCGCTGGCGATACAGCCGGCGCCGTCGACGCCTTCCGCCAGGCCGATCCACAGTTGACCTATCGCACCGCCTCGGCCGGCGTCCTCAAACTGCTCAACCAGCTACAACTCGTGCAGACCCTGGAAGCTGCCGGGGAGACCGAAGCAGCGGCAGAGGCACGCCGCGAGCTGGAACGGGTCAACCGCCACTTCTCCGACCTACAACCCTACCTCTCCCTCAAGCGACCCACCGCGACCTGAAGGCTGGTTCTGAAGAAGTGGTTCTGAAGGACTGGCTCTGACGGATCGGCCGAGCCCTGGGCAACTCATCGCCCCTGTAGCAGCGTGCGCAGCGCGCGCTTGATGACCACCGCGCTCTGCGGCCCGGCGCGAAGAAAGACCAGCCCTGCCTGGTCCAGGTGACGCCACACGACACGCACATCCGTGGTGAGCAAGTGCACCTCCGCGCCGCGTCCCAGGTCGAGATGAAACTCGTACCCGACCTGCCAGGTTTCCGGGACCCGTCGCAGGCAGCAGCCTCTGACCGACAGGTTGTCGAGCAACAAGTGCAGCACCTGCGTTTGATTCACCGTGACGGTGACCGGCTGTCCCACTCGAATGCGCTCGTCGTCCCGCCGCCCGTGCGCCAGTTCCCTGGCAGCGTTGTCGTGGTGGCGCCGGATCGCCGCGGTGCGGATCTTGAGTTCCACGACCGGATGCCGCTGCATCAGCTGCGCCAGGTCGTCCTTGGGCAGCCGGTAGAGACGTACGTCGGTCTCGGCACGCGCCGAGGCCAGGCGCCCGGCGTCATTGAGCAACCCCATCTCACCGAAGAAATCGCCCACCCGTAGCACCGCGTAGCGGCGCATCGGCCGGCCGATGGTGTCCTGCGCGATAGCCACCCGTCCTTCGAGGATCAGGTACAGCGCATCTGCCTGATCCCCACTGCGGAAGATGATTCGTCCCGCTGCATACGACTCCTCGCGCATCAGAGATCGCAGCCATTCCCGCTCCGGCGCTTCGAGGCTATCGAACAAGGGAAGAGACTGCAGGTTTGGCAAGTAGTTCTCCTGCGCTGTATCTCAAGCGCTGTATCTCAAGCGCCGAATCTCCGCGCCGAATCTCCGGCACTGTATTCCCGCGATGGAGGCGCCTGGACAGGTTCGCCTGCACAGCGGGTTGCGTCGAGAGCGATCTGGCGGCATTCTATTACGCAGGTCCGGGGCTTGCCTCGGACTCTCCTGATAACCATGACGAAAATGACCGCAAGGAGATACCCATGAGCCCCCAACTACGCGAGCTGAGCCTGCCCGAAGAGCTGGATCAGGTCTTCACGGACTCGACCCAAAAGCTACAGCTAGTGTTCAAGCACAGCACCACCTGCCCGATCAGCGGCCGTGCCTTCCAAGGCTTGCAGCAGCACCTGCAGACCCCGAGCACCAACGTCGACTACTCCCTGATCGTCGTGCAGCGTGCCCGGCCGCTGTCCAACAGCGTCGCCGAGCGTACCTCTGTGCGCCACGAGTCACCACAGGCGCTACTGCTCAAGGACGGCGAAGCCGTGTGGAACGCGTCACACTACGACATCACCGCCGACAGCCTGCAACAGGCCATCACCGCCCAGACATCAGGCTGAACGAACCCTCACTCCAGCTTCTTCAGTGACCGATCCCAGCGCGGCGAGTAGCCATCGTCAAGGTCGAGCGAGAAGGCAACGGCGGTCGCCTGGCCGACGATCAGGTCACGGTGGACGGCACCAAACCAGCGTGAGTCACGGCTGTTGTGGCGGTTGTCCCCCATCATGAAGAAGTGGTCTTCAGGCACCTCGAAGCGGAAGCTCCAATTGCGCATGTCGAGCGGCTGGTAGTTCGAGTTCGACAGCGTGATCGGATGCTCGTGGCCGTCCAGTTCTTCGATACGGAACTGCGTGCCGCGGCGACGTTGCAGTTCCAGCAGGTCTTCGTTGTCAACGTCCCACATCGTGTAGTCGACAGCCTCCCCGTTGATGTAGAGCCGGTTGTGCTGTAACTCGATCACGTCGCCCGGCGTGCCGATTACCCGCTTGACCAAGCGCTTTCCGTCCTCCGGGGAGAAGAAGACGACGATATCGCCACGCTGCGGCAGATCCCAGCGCATCAAGTGCCACGGGCTGAAGGGCAGGCGCAGGCTGTAGGCAGCCTTGTTGACGAAGATACGGTCCCCCTCCAGGATGGTGGGGATCATCGAACCCGTCGGTACATCATTCCAGTCAGCGACCGCCGAGCGGAAACAGCCGACGAGCAGGAGAATGATCATGAAGGGTCGAACCCACTCCCGCCACAGCTGATTCTGGAAGCTCGATGGCCTCTGTGGATCCGCTACCGGGGAGGAGTCGGTGGTCTCGGCCACTTCCTCGCTCGTCTGCAACTGCTGCTCATTCATACTGATCCTCCATCGATTCTCCGCACCGCGGAACGGCGAGGAACCATTATACTGCGGTGATGGACAACTTGAATGGTAAGACTCTCTTCATCACCGGTGCCAGCCGCGGCATCGGCAAGGCAATCGCACTGCGCGCGGCACGCGACGGCGCCAACATCGTGATTGCCGCCAAGACGACCGAACCACATCCCAAGCTGCCTGGCACCATCTTCACCGCCGCCGACGAGATCCGGCAGGCAGGCGGACAGGCGCTGCCTTGCGCCGTCGACATCCGCTACGAGGAGCAGGTCGAGGCGGCGGTCGAGCTGACCGTCGAGACCTTCGGTAGCCTCGATATCCTGGTCAACAATGCCAGCGCCATCCATCTGACCGGCACCGTCGAGACGCCGATGAAACGCTACGACCTGATGCACCAGATCAACGCTCGCGGTACCTTCCTGTGCTCCAAGCTGTGTATTCCACATCTGGAAAAAGCCCCCAATCCGCACATTCTCAACATCGCGCCGCCGCTGACGCTCGAGCCCAAGTGGTTCGCGCCGCACGTCGCCTACTCCATGGCCAAGTACGGAATGAGCCTGTGTGTGTTGGGTATGGCGGCAGAATTGGCGGAAAAAGGCATCGCGGTCAACGCCTTGTGGCCGCGTACAACGATCGCGACCGCCGCGGTGCGCAACGTACTAGGCGGCGAGGACATGGTCCGGCGCAGTCGCAAGCCAGAAGTGATGGCCGACGCGGCCCACGCCCTCCTGACCAGCAACAGTCGCGAGAGGACGGGAAATTTCCTGCTCGACGAAGATGTGCTGCGGCAGGCCGGCGTCAGTGACTTCGACGACTACGCGGTCGACCCCAGTGTTGAGCTGTTGCCCGATTTCTTCCTTTGAGCCACGTCGACCGGTCGCATCGCCAGGTGTTCCCTTCCTGGCAAGGTTGTGGTACAAGCGAGCATGAACCCGCCGCTACCGCCGGCTCGACTAGGAGGCTTGAATATGGACCACAACATTGCTCAGCACGCGGCTGCCACCCCCGGCACGACCGCTGAACACATCGCGCTCGAAGAGCGCTACGGCGCCCACAACTATCACCCCCTCGACGTCGTGCTGGCACGCGGCGAAGGCATCTGGGTGTGGGATATTGAAGGCCGCCGCTACATGGACTTCCTGGCCGCCTACTCGGCGGTCAATCAGGGACACTGCCACCCACGCATCGTCAAGTCACTGGTCGAGCAGAGCTGCCGCCTGGCACTCAGCTCCCGCGCTTTCCGCAACGACCAGTTGGGCTTGTTTTTCCGCGACCTGTGCGAACTCTCCGGCTTCGAGCGCGCGCTGCCGATGAACACCGGCGCCGAGGCCGTCGAGACGACGATCAAGATGGCGCGCAAGTGGGCCTACAAGGTCAAGGGTGTGCCGGAGGACCAGGCCGAGATCCTGGTCTTCGAGCAGAACTTCCACGGCCGCACCACCACCATTGTCGGCTTCTCGTCAGACGCCCAGTACCGCGACGGCTTCGGCCCTTTCACCCCCGGCTTCAGGATCCTGCCGTACGGAGACGCCGAGGCCCTGCGCGCGGCCATGAACCCCAACGTCGCCGCCGTGCTAGTCGAACCGGTGCAGGGCGAAGGCGGCATCGTTGTACCGCCCAAGGGCTTCATGCGCGACGTGCGCGAGATCACCAAAGAACACAACGCCTTGTTCATCGCCGACGAGATCCAGTCCGGCCTCGGCCGTACCGGCAAGTTCTTCGACCATGAGCACGAGAACGTACGCGCCGACGTCGTGATTCTCGGCAAGGCCCTGTCCGGCGGTCTCTACCCGGTCTCCGTCGTGCTCGCCGACGAAGCGATCATGGGTGTCTTCCACCCCGGTGATCACGGCTCGACCTACGGTGGCAACCCGGTAGCCGCCGCGGTCGCCCGCACTGCGCTCAAGGTGCTGGTCGAAGAAGGCATGATCGAAAACTCCGCGCGCCTCGGCGAGCACATGTTCCAGCGTCTGCACGCCATGAAGTCACCGCACGTCGAGCTGGTGCGCGGACGCGGTCTGTGGGCCGGCATCGTGCTCAAAGACAGCGCCGGCGGTGCCCGTCGCTTCTGCGAGGCCCTGGAGCGTCAAGGCCTGCTGTGCAAGGAGACGCACGAGAACGTGATCCGTCTCGCGCCGCCGCTGATGATCAAGAAGGAAGAACTCGACTGGGCACTCGACCGCATCGAGGCGGTGCTGTGCAACGAGGAGCTTCCGAAGCTGAACAAAGAACTGGCTGCCGCCAAGGTCGCTGCCGGCGGCTGAGTTCAGCTTCGTTCCACCGCGACGAGCGTCGCGCAAGTCCCGCCCAGGCACCCAGCCGGGCGGGATTTTCTTTGCCCCTAGCCACCTGCGCTACACTCCCCCTCCCATGATCAACCAAGCGAACCTCTACGAGTCCCTGATCGCCAACACCGGTGCCATTCCGAGAATGGCGGAGCCGAGGCCACCGAAGCTGTCTTCAGCGATCGTGCCGTGGCGCCGGGACGCCGACGGCAACGTCGAAGTGTATTGGGTGCGACGCTCACCGAAGCTGAAGTTCATGGGCGGATGGCGGGCGTTTCCCGGGGGTGGGTTGCAGAAGGCGGACGCGGAGATCGAGGCTTCTGCACGCCTGCACGGCCGACCTCGAGCGCTGACAGACTTGCCGCCGGACGCGGGCATGCCGGCATCCGACGCACCCGCGGCGGTGACACCGAACGACCATCCGGGGATCGTGGCGTGCGCGCTGCGCGAGCTGTTCGAGGAGACGGGAATCCTGCCCTCGGTGGAGAGTGGGGTCGAGGGTGAAATCGACGCCGAGCAACTGCACACGCAGCGGCGGCGCGTGCTCGACGCGGAGAGCCAGAAACGCGGCGCCGGGGCGGTGGCGTTCGCGGACATGCTGCGCGACCTCGACGTACACCTCGACGCGGAGCGTCTGACCTTCGCTGGGCGCTGGCTGACGCCACCGATCGCGCCGTTACGCTTCGACAACCGCTTCTTCCTGCTGCACTGGCCAGCTTCGCAGGCAGTTCAGCCGTCGATCCTACCCGGTGAGCTGGTGGAAGGCAGCTGGGTACGGCCGGCAGCAGCACTCGACGCCTGGTGGCAAGGAGACGTCATCACCTCGCCGCCGATTCTGCACCTGCTGCGCGTGCTCGGCGAGGACGGCCCCGAAAGCGCTGCCGGATTGCGGCGGCTGCGCGTGCCGGACGAGGCGAATCTAGGGCCCTACCGGTGCATCGAGTTCCGACCTGGCGTCATCCTGCTGCCGCTCGAGACGCCGACTCTGCCACCTGCGACGCACACCAACGCCTTTCTCCTCGGCACACGCGAGACAGTCCTGGTCGACCCCGGTTCGCCCTTACCAGCACAGATC
Organism: uncultured bacterium; assembly: GCA_965368975.1. GTDB lineage: Bacteria > Acidobacteriota > Thermoanaerobaculia > Multivoradales > JAHZIX01 > CBDUPA01. The sequence continues at coordinate 106,239 of CBDUPA010000010.1, forward strand.
GAAGGGTTGCAAGCCGCGGTGACGGACGCGCGCGCCAAGCGTGGTCTCGACATTCGAGCCATCTGGTTGACCCATCACCACCCCGACCACGTCGGCGGTGTCGAGGCGCTGCGCCGTTTCCTGGACGTGCCGGTGCTGGCGCATCCGCTCACCGCCGAGCGGCTGGCGCCGCGCATCCGCATTGACGAGCACCTGACGGAGGAGCAGCACGTCACGCTGCACGGCACTCCCGAGCACGCAGCGCCGGACATGACGATCCGGGTGCTCCACACGCCGGGCCATGCGCGCGGCCACCTGAGCTTCTACGACGAGCGTTGGGGCTCTCTTCTGGGTGGCGACATCACCGCCGGCCTGGGCACCATCGTCGTCGATCCACCGGAAGGCGACATGGACGACTACCTGGCGTCGCTGGCACGCCTGCGCGATCTGGGTGCGCGCACCCTCTTCCCCGCCCACGGCCCAGCGTCCACCGATCCGGCCGCCAAGTTTCAGGAGTACATCGACCATCGACTGTGGCGCGAACAGCGCATACTCGACGCCTGGCAAGCTGGACAGCGGCAGCCGGCGGACATGGTAGGGTCTGTCTACGACGATGTTCCCGCCGTGGCTCATCCAGTCGCGGCGCGGCAGTTGGAGGCCCATCTGGCCCGACTGCGCAAACACGGCCGCCTTTGAGCCACTCCGGTTCTGAAGGCGGCCTTCGTCGCCCAGGTGCCGTCCATGCTGCGACTGAAGATCGAACCCCCGTACCGGCCGCCCTTCCTCGTCGAGATCCAGCAACCTCGAGTGACCTTCGGCCGCTCGCCGAACAGCGATATCTGCCTCGAAGACCAGTTCGCGTCGCGCACCCACGCCGAGTTGCGCGTCGATGGCGACACCTGCTGGATCACCGATTTCGATAGCGCCAACGGCACCTTTCTCGAAGGTCGCCGGCTACAGGGCACCGCCCGCCTGAAGCCAGGGAACCAGATTCAGATCGGCAGCACGACGATCGTCTTCCAGCCATCGAGCCGCCTGACCAGCACCGGCGAGCTGACCAGCGCCGGTAGCCGCACTGGTAGCCACACTGGCGACGACTCCGACGCGCCCTTCCGGCCGCAGACGCTGATCGCACGCCGCGGCACCGGCACCGGCACGCACCAGACGCGCATCACGTCAGTGATCCGGACGCTCCAGCAGGTCTCGCCGCAACCGCAGGTCGACCGGCCGGAACAGACACAGATGCTGGCCGTGATGAGCAAGGTGGGCATTGCGCTGCTCACCTCGTCGTCGCTCGACGAAGTCTTGCAGCAGCTGACCGAGCTGATCTTCGAAGGCATTCCGGCCGACCGCGCCTTCTTCCTGCTGCGCGAAGACGACGGCCACCTGGTGTGCAAGGCCGCCAGCTATCGTGACGAAAACGCAGACTCGACGCCGGCCGACACTGAAGTGCGGCTGAGCAGCTCGATCCGCGAGCTGGTCATGGGACAGGGCCAGTCCGTCCTGACCTCGGACGCCCAGGACGATGACCGCTTCCGCGACCGCGAATCGATCGTGCTCAGCGGTGTACGCTCGGTCATGGCGGTACCGCTAGCCGTCGACGGCGACCAGCTGGGCATGATCTACGTCGACAGCCCGATGAACGTCAACGTCTTCACCGACGACGACCTACACCTGTTGACCACTATCGCCAGCGTCGCCGCCATCCGGGTCGAGAACGCTCTGCTGCTGGAGCAGCGGATCGAGAACGAGCGCATCAAGGAGCAGCTCTACAAGGCCTACAACATCCAGACGCGATTGCTGCCGACACGACCACCACGTGTCCCGGGCTACCGCCTGAACGGCACCAGCATGCCCTGCTTCGAGGTCGGCGGCGACTACTTCGACTTCATCCCGCAACCCAACGGGCGCATCCTGCTGGCGCTCGGCGACGTTTCGGGCAAAGGCATGGACGCGGCGATCCTGATGTCCAGCTTGCATGCAGCCATCCGTGTGCAGGCCGACGCCGGCATGCCTCTGGGTGAACTGACCAACCGCGTCAATCGCTATCTGTGCCAGACGATCCCGATGAATCGCTTCATCACCGCCTTCTTGAGCCAGCTGGACCCTGAGACTCACCAGCTGATCTACACCAACTCGGGGCACAATCCGGCCCTGCTGGCACGCGCTACCGGCGAGGTCGAGTGGCTGCAACCGGACGGTGCTCCGCTCGGCATCTGCGACGATATCTCCTCGATCCCGGAGCGCAAGCTGCACATTCATGTCGGAGACGTGCTGGTGATCTACAGCGATGGCCTGACCGAGTCGGTCGATCCGGACGATCGCGAGTTCGGCGAGGAGCGGCTGGCGGACCTGGTGTGTCAGAACCACCATCTCGAGCCCGACGAGCTACACAAGCTGATCGACCAAAGTCTGACCGAGTTCCTGGGTCAAGAACCGTATCTCGACGACGTCACCTTGGTCGTGCTCAAACGCCTTCGCTGACTCCCCGACCCTCCAAAGAAAAACAGCGCGGCTGGGGGGCCGCGCTAGGCAAATGGACGGACTGGGTCGGAGCGTTAGGAGGAGGGGATCCGCCCGATCCATCCAGCTGATTCAGTTGGGCAGAATGACCTGATCGATCACGTGGATCGTGCCATTGGAGGCCGTGATGTCGGCGGTGACCACGGTGGCGCCGTCGATCTTCACCTTGCCAGCTTCGACCAGGATGTCGACCGACTGACCGTTCAGCGTCTCAGCGCTCTCGAGGTCGACCACCTGACTGGAGGTGACGTTGCCGGCCACCACGTGGTAGGTGAGGATCTGGGTCAGCTTCGCCTTGTTCTCCGGCTTCAGGAGGTCAGCAATCGTCTCTGCACCAAGGGCTGCGAAGGCTTCGTCGGTCGGAGCGAAGACGGTGAACGGACCGTCCCCCTTGAGCGCATCGACCAGATCTGCGGCCTGCAAGGCAGCGGCCAGAGTGTTGAACTGACCCGCGGCGACGGCGGTCTCGACGATGTCCTTCTTCTCATAGTTGCCGCCAGCGAATGCGATCGGCGCGGCGAGGAGTGTGAAGACGACAGTAGCGATCAGGATATTCTTCATGGTTCCAACTCTCCTTGTATCTCTATTGGTAATGGCTCTAGCAGCTTGTTGTCTGCAAGGCGGGAAGCTGCGTTCATTGCAACCATTCGACCCTAGGAAGAGGGTGGATTCATGAAGCTGGATAAAATCTGGACAAAATCTAGACACGCCCACGCCAGCCCCCCCCGCGCCGGCCGTCGACTCAGCCGCCGATGCGGAACATCTCGACCTTGTCGGCAGGCTCGAAGGTACCCTGGCGGAGGGCTTCACTGCGCTGCTCCGAATAGCGATCCGCGCGCACCTGCCACAGTGACGCCAGCCGTACGCGCAGCTGGTCATCGCTCTCACCGGCGCGCAGCGGCGTCTTGATATCGCTACCGTGCTGGGCGAACAGGCAAGTATAGAGCTGCCCCTCGGCGGACAAGCGCAGGCGATTGCAGTCACCGCAGAAGGGCTGGGTGACGGAGGGAATGACGCCAACTTCGCCGCCACCGTCGCGGTAGCGATAGCGCAGCGCGACCTCGCCGCGATGGGCCGGAGCCACGGGTTCGAGCGGCCAGACGGCGTCGAGGCGCTCGACGATCTCACTCGCCGCCAGCACGGCCGACGGCTGCCAGCGGTTGACCGTGCCGACGTCCATGTACTCGATGAAGCGCACGGTGTAGCCGTGCTCGCGGCCGAAGCCGGCGAGGTCGACGAGTTCGTGCTCGTTGACATCAGCCAGGGGCACCACGTTGAGCTTGACCGGCAAACCGGCGGACCGCGCGGCCGTCAGCCCGCGCAGGACGGCGTCGAGGTCGGCGGTCGGCCCACCGATCCGGCGACAGGATTCTGCATCCAGGGAATGAAAGCTGACGGTGACCCTCGACAGGCCGGCTGCGGCCAGGGGCGCGGCGTTGTCCGCCAGCAGCGCACCATTGGTCGTCAGCGCTAGATCCTCGACACCCTCAATGGCACGCAACTGGGTAACCAGGCGGTCGAGGTCCTTGCGCAGCAGCGGCTCGCCCCCTGTCAGCCGGACCTTGCGCACGCCGAGATCGACACACAGGCGCGCTACGCGGGTCATTTCTTCGAAGCTGAAAATCTCGCGCCGAGGAACAAACGAGTAGGCGCGATCGCCTGGCATGCAGAAGCTGCAACGGAAGTTGCAACGATCGGTCACCGAGATGCGCAGATCGCGGAGCGGTCGCCGCAGAGTATCAACCACCGTCTGATCAGAACGCGGCAGGACAGGCAATGTCATCGCGCGACCTCAGTCTTCGGAATCTGCGGCGGGTCCGAGGTCGACCGTCGGCGCATCCGCAATGTCGACACGCTGCGCCGGCACCCTATCGGGGCGCGCTACGACATCGGGTCGCGGTACGATGTCGCCAGCTGCAGGCACAGCCGGCGTCGAGATCGTCGGAGCGGCCTCCGGCCGGTGGCGCAGAACCGGGGGGCCCGGGCGCGGATCGGAAAGGTCCGACCGGCGCTCGGGAGGCCGTTCGTCCGGTGTCTGTAGACGTCCGAGAACGCTCGCGGGAACCGGCGGTGCCGCTGGTTGCGAGGGCCACTGCGGCCACTGCGGGCGGCCGGATTGCGGCAGCGGCAGCCCGAGAGCCATGACGAACTCCTGGCCCAGCTGGTCCGCCGTCGGCCGCTGCTCGACCCGCTTATCGAGCGCCTGCATGACGATCGATTCGACCGTCGTCGGCAGGTCCGGTCGGTACCAGCGGATCGGGCGCGGCTCTTCCTGCACGTGCTTCATCGCCAGCGCCACCGGCCCGAGGGAGGTGTCGCCCACGGGCAGTCGGCCGGTGAGCATCTGGTAGAGCGTCACGGCCAAGCTGTAGACGTCGGTGCGACCATCGTACTCGTCACCGCGAATGCGCTCGGGTGCCAGGTAGGCAGGCGTGCCGATCAGGCTACCCGTCATCGTAAGGCTCTGGTCGAGTGACGCGTCACCGACCAGCTTGGCGATACCGAAGTCGAGCACCTTGACCACTTCACCATGGCCGGCCCGGTGTAAGAAGATGTTCGCCGGCTTGACGTCACGATGGATGATGCCCTTGCGGTGGGCCTCAGCCAGTGCTTCGCAGATCGGCCACAGGATCTCGGCACAGCGCACGGGCGACATCGGCCCGGTCGCCTTCATCTCTTCGGCCAGGGAGTGCCCTTCGAGCAGTTCCATCACCAGGTAGGCGGCGCCGTTGGGCTGCACACCGATGTCCATCACCTCGACGGCATTGGGGTGGCGCACGCGGCAGGCCGAAATGCCTTCCTGCCGGAAGCGGATCAGCGTCTCAGTGTCGCCCTGAATCGCGCCGTGCAGTACCTTGATCGCCACCGGGCGCTGCAACGCCTGGTGCTGGCCGCGGTACACGGTGCCGCAATTGCCAGCACCGATCTCGCCCTCGATCCGGTACTTACCGATCACCTGCGATGTCGGTGCCGGCTGACCGCCGCCAGCCTGAAAGCGGGCACGGTCGCTGGCCGGAATCTTGTCGCGCAACTGGGCCTTGACACGTGCCAGCACAATCGGAAAATCGAGCGGCTTGGTGACGTAGTCGTTGGCACCGAGGTCGAGCGACTCGACGACGTCCTCGCTGTCGCTCTTCGCCGTCGCCATGATCACCGGCAACTCGTCCTCACTGTAGCTCTGGCGCAAAGTACGCAGCACCTCGACTCCGCTCATGCCGGGCATCATGATGTCGAGCATCACCAGGTCGACCGGTTCCTCGTTGATCACGTCGAGCGCCTGCTGCCCGTCCTCTGCCACCAACGTACCGTAGCCGCGGCGGGCCAAGCGGCGCGACAGCATGTCGCGATTCATCTCGTCGTCGTCGACGACCAAGATGCGGTAGGCCTCGTTGCCGGTACGGTTCGCGGAGGGACTCATGGGACCGTCAGTTGCCCTCGGGCCGCTGACCGCGCAGCCGGGTGAGCAGAAGGTGGTTGGTGAAGGGCATTGGCAGGAGGAAGTCGGCTCCCGCTTCGAGGCAGCGGAAGGCACCCTGCAACGCCTCGACCGTGGAAACGACCAGAATGCGCAGCTGCGGCTCGCCCAGGGCACGCGCTTGCCGGATCAGGGCCTCGGCGTCGCAGTCGGGACTGCGATGATCGACCAGGAGCGCGTACAGGTCACCGCGGGCCACCGCGGCCAAGACCTCGTTGCTATCGACAGCGCGATGTGCCTCGAAACCGATCTCGCCCAGCTGCCGCTCGATACCCGCGCACAGCTCGGCGTCGTGGACGGCGACCCAAGCAACCTCGCGATGCATACCGGGCTCTGGACCGCTCACGGGAGCACTACTCACGGGAGCACTGCTCACGGGAACACTGGCGGCGGCCGGAGTCGGAGCCGGTGCTCGACCGCGTGGAGGAGCCGGCGATGCCTCTGCAGCCTTGCGCCGCAGCAAGTCCTCGACCTTGCGCAGCAGCCGCCGCAGGTCGACCGGCTTGGTGTCATAGTCGTCGCAACCAGCCTGCAAGGCTTTCTCGGCATCGCCGGACATGGCGTGTGCGGACAGACCGAGGATGGGAATGCCGCGTGTGCTGCTGTTGGCCTTGAGGATGCGTGTGGCCTCGTAGCCGTCCATCACAGGCAGGCTGATGTCCATCAGGATGAGATCGGGGAGCTCCGCCTTGGCCTTCTCGATGCTCTCCGCGCCGTCTACCGCGACACTGATCTCGTGCCCACGGCGCGCCAGCCGGCGCTGCAGCATGTCCCGGTTCATCTCATTGTCTTCGACGAGCAAAATTCTGGCCATAGGAGCTTTCGTCAAGACTGCCAGCAGTTTCCGTGCCACAGCCGATTGGGCAGTATAGCACCCAGCTCGGCACACAGCGGCACGCGTCCGCGCGCGTTTTTGCACCGGTAGACGTCGGACGGCAAGCGCTGGTGCGGCTCAGGGTGGAGGTGTCGCTGGCGTGCCGCCTGGTGGGCTCTGTCCGGGCAGTGCCGGCTCGGGCAAGGGCACCGACGGCAGCGTCACCGTGACGCCGTACTCCAGAGCGCCAGCCGCTGGTGGCGGCGGCAGGGCCAGCGGCGGCAGGGCCAGCGACAGATCGCTCGGCAGGGCGATCTCGAGCGCCCGTGGTGCCTGCTGCCGGTTGGGCCACAAGCTGCCCGGATCGCGCACCGGGTTGAGACCTTCGATCCCCAGCTCCCGCAGGGCTCCGGCGGCCGTAGAGGGTAGCTCGAGTACGGTCTGGGCCAGCGCCTGGCGGCGCCCCGGATCGAGGCTGGGACCGACCGACAACACCGGCAGGGACAGCGGCGGGCTGGTGTACACGGTGCGCAGGTCGTCACCGAGGTGGGCAGCGAGCAGCGGGTTGTACTCGGCGATCAAGGCCGCGTCGGCCTGCTGGAAGAGCACATTGGCCGTGGCACTGAAGTCGTCTTCCTCGTGCACCAGCTGGAAGCGATCCGCCGGATCCAGGCGGCCGGCGAAGATCTCTTGCTGCAAGAAGCGGTGGAGGCTGGAGCCGGCCGTCTCGACGACCACGACCGAAGCACCGCTCAGGTCGGCGGGCTCCTGCAATTCGGCACGCTCGGCACGTACGACCAGCACTCGCCGGTAGACCTCCTCGCCGTTGCGCACAAAACGATGTACCGGTTGCAGCTCGATGCCTGGAGGTAGGTCGAGGAGAAAGCTGACCTCGCTGAGAACCAGCGCGACACGATCACCGTTGGCTTCCAGGTAGTCGTGCGCGTCCTGCCAGCGGCGGAAGATCTCCACGCGCAGATCGAGGGCCGCTCCCGTGCCCAAGGCCTGTCCCAGCTCGGTCAGGGCCGCGGCAGCACGGGCTGCATTCTCGATCGGTACCGCCGGCAGGTGCACCAGCAACACGTCAGCTTCCCGTTCTTGCGCTGCAGCAACTGCCGGCTGCAACATGCAGCCGACCAGCACACAGACGCACAGCCTCCAGAGGTCCGGCACGTTCGCGGGCAAGAAACTCAGCCCCCTCAAGGCAGGAACCTCTGCAGCGTCTCGATCCATCCCGTGACTTCTCCTCGGCGCCCGCCGCTCGAAACGTAGGCTCGGTAGAGTTCCAGCGCGGCAGCGCCGTCACCACTCTGCTCACGCACGATCCCCAAGTTCAAGGTTGCCGCCGTCAGGCGCGGCGCGGCACGCTGCGCCGCTTCGAAGCTACGCCCCGCGGCAGCCGCATCACCCGCACGTTGAAGGGCAATACCGAGGTTGTTGTGCGCCACCGGTAGCAAGGCTGCATCGAGATCTCCCGCGACCGCGGCGGCGAGGTCGGACCGCCCGTCGCCACCGGCCAGCAGGCGCGCCGTGCCGCGCACCAGGTGGGCCCGAGCTTCGTCGGTGCGGCTCAGCGGCAGGCGCAGGGCCGCATCGGCCAGCTGGCCAGCTTGGCGAGCATCGGAGTCGAGAGCCGCCAGAGCTTGTGCCGTGCGCACCATGCCCAAGACCTGGGAGCGTCGGGCACACAGCTGAACACGGGCGTCGACGCTCAGGCTGAGCAGCAGTTGCACACGCTCACTGCCGGCACCACGCGGGGCGACAGGATTCTCGTCACGCGCCGGTTCGCAGGCACTCCTCATGGCTTGCAGCCGTGTCACCGCCGCCGCCAGGTCACCGGAATGAGCCAGAATCTCGGCCAGGGCCAGATGCGGACCGGGCCAGCCCGGGAAACGCTCGACGGCCATCTCCAGGGCGGTGCGCGCCGGTGCTTCCGGCCCGGCAGCAGACCCGGCGGGTCGGGAGAGCCAGAGCAACTGACCGAGGTTGGCAGCGCCCAACGCTGCCAGATCCAGCGAGGCCACATCCTGCACCGAGCTCCCGGCACCTTGCCCCTGAAGACTTTCCAAGGTGCGCAGCGCACGTTCCGTCTCGCCGCTCAAGGCATCGAGCACAGCGCTGGCCAGCAACGCCGGCCGATAGTCGCCGCCTTGACGCAGGAGCTGTGCAAGCTGCTGGCGGGCGGGCTCCACTTCGCCGTCGCGGGCCAGCAGCAAGGCATAGGTAGTGATCAGAGCCTGCCGGGTCGACGCTTCCGCAGCGTCCAGCTCGGGAAGCAGTTCGACCAGCTGTGTCCGTGCTTCGGCGCTGCGCTGCTGTTGCAACAGCACCAGCACCAGATTGAGGCGCACCGGCAGCCATTCCGGACGCGCCGTCGCCGAGCCACCGCTCTGCAGCACGCGTCGATAGACAGCTTCTTCAGCGCGCGGGTTCGCCTGCAAGCGCGCCAGCGACGCCAACTCCAGTGCCGCGGCGGGCTCGGAGGGAGCCAGTTCGAAGGCGTGCTCAATCAGCGGGCGCGCTTCCTGTGGACGCCCGTCCACGCGCAGTTGCCGGCCCAGTGCCAGCAACGCTGGCAGGTCGTCCGGCCGCGCGGCGAGGAGTTCGCGCCAGGCCGGCTCGGCCTCGGCAGGGCGACCTCGAGCGGCGTGCACTTCGGCCAGCAAGCGGTACGCTGAGACCCGATCGTTACCGTCCAGGTAGCTCAATCCGGCCTGCGCCTGGCGCACGGCTTCGTCCGGCTGCCCCTGCCGGCGTGCAACTCGCGCCAGGTGCAAGTAGGCCAGCGGCAGAGCCGGATCGAGTTCCAGCGCCCGTCGGTAGGTGCTGGCGGCCGCATCGCCGTCCCCCAGCTCATAGTAGGCGTAGCCCAGGTGGTACTGAGCGCTGGCATCCGCCGGATCGAGGCGCACCGCCTTCGAATAGGCGGTCACCGCGTCCCGCCACTGCCGACGCTGGAAGTGGCTGGCCCCCAGGTTGCGATATGCACGCGCGTGGACCGGGTCGACCGCGTCTCCACCGGCGAGAGCCTGGTCGATCGGCGCCAGCGCCACACGATAGGCTCGCTCGGCTTCGTCGTAGCGTCCCAACTCCACCAGCACCGCACCCAGATTGTAGTGCGCGCGCAGGAAGTCCTCGTCGCGGTCGATAGCTCGCTCGTAGGCCGCGACGGCATCGTCCAGGCGGCCCTGCTCGTGGTAGGCGTTGCCCAGGGCGTAGAGCACACGCGGCTCGCGCGGCGCCAACTCGCTGGCCCGCAGCAGCGCCTCCAGGGCCTCCGCACCACGCCCCAGGCGCCGCAGCACCGCGCCCTGGAACAAGTGGAGTTCCGCATCGCGCGGGTGCGACACCAGGGCCCGCTCGACGTGCCCGAGCGCTTCCTGCGGCTGATCCTGGTCGAGGCTCAGTACCGCCGCGTTGTAGCGCAGACCGCGGTCGTCGGGCTCTTGCTGCAAGCCAGCGTTGAAGACGGCCAGCGCCTCTGGCTTCTGGCCCTGCTGGAACAGCAGCGCGCCCAGACCCGCGTACGACTCCACGACTCGCGGCGCCAGCTCGATCGCCTCCCGGTAGGCGGCCTCGGCGTCGCCCGGCCGTCCTCGCTCCTGCGCACGCGTCGCCCGATCCAGCAGTTCGAGAACCACCTCGGGGATGTCGTCCTGCGCCAGGATGGGCCCAGCAGTCAGGACCGACAAGGGCAAACCAGCCAGCAGCAGCCACAGGACTGCCAGCTGGCTGGCTAGTTCACTTCCTAGCCCCCTAGCGAACCGGCGACGGGGCGACAGGAGCGCCGGCCTAGAACTGAACTTCGACGGATCCATAGAACGTCGAGCCGGGCAACTGCATGTCGATCGGCAGGAAGGTTTCCCTGATCTCTTCGTCGAGCAGGTTCTTGCCGTAGACCGACAGGCGCAGACCGCGCGCAGCCCGGCCGAGGCTGATGGGGAGATCCCAAGACAGGCGTAGATTCACCAAGGTGTAAGCCTCCAGCACTGCCGGGGCGCGGCCGCCACTGGCGAAGTTCCAGAAGCTGGGCCCCAGCCGCTCGTCGCGCCAGTGTGCTTCGAGAGCGCCGCTGAAACCGTTGAAGGGTCCAAAGTAGGCGGCCAGGTTGAGCTTGTTCTCGGGCGCGTAGACGAACTCGATCGGACGACCGTCTGGCCCCAGGGCTCCGGTGTCGCGATCCGCCTCCTGGTAGCTCCAGTTGACCAGCGCCGTGAACTGATCCGACGGTCGCCAGCGCAGCTCCAGCTCGCCGCCCCGCAGCTCAGCGTCGTCCGGGTGGTTGACGCTCTGCAAGCGCGTCGGACCACCTCCCTGGAAGGAGAGCACGATGAAGTTGCGCACCTCGGATCGGAACAGGTCGAGCTTGGCAGAGAACTCTGGATTGAAACGGTGTTCGAGCCCCAGGTCGAAGGTGCGGATCTCCTCGGGCTGCAGTCCCGGGTTGGGCTGGAAGTCTTGGATCGTGTTGAACACCGGACCGAACTGCAGCCCCAGGAAGGCGGCGTCCTGGTACAGCTCACTGAAGTTGGGGAAGCGGAACGCGGTGGAATAGCCACCGCGCAGCACTGTGCGCTCGCCCGGGTTGTAGACCAGCGCGATGCGGGGCGACACCTCACTGTCGAAGAGGTCGTTGTCGCCATCGTAGCGAGCCCCCAGGATCAGCTGCAGACGGTCGTCGACCAGCGAAATCTGGTCCTGCACATAGACCGCCACCTTGCTGTAGTCGAACACTAGCTCGGAACCGCTGGCGGCCGCCGCGGCCGGCGACAGCAGTTCGTCGGTGTGATCGCCGGTGTCGACGCGCCGCGCTTCGACGCCGACCAGCAGATTGTGTGCCTCTCCGGCCTTGAACGCCAAGCGGAAGTCACCGATCCACTGGCTGCCGTGGTCGATGGTGCCGGTGAAGTCCGAGTTCTGGCCCGCGGCGTGGCACGACGAACACCGCGAACCGCTGCGTTGGGCGTAGGAAACGTCACCACTGAAGCTGAGATCCGGGCTCCACTCGTGGCTGAACTTGAGCGCCAGGATGTCGACTTCCTGACTGATCTCAGGAGCGCTGGCGAAGCGGCTACCGGGAATGAAGCCGGGAGAGTCAAAACCTTCGAGGTCGTCCTCGTGGCGGTAGTAGGACAGCTCCACATCCCCTACCCGAGTCTCGAAATTGCCCTTGATGTAGACGTCCGAGCCCTCCACTTCCGAATCGGCGTCTTCGGCCCAGAAGTTGGGCGGTAGCTGGCCACTGAACAGACGACCGGAGATCAGGATCGAGCCATTGCCCAGGCTCTTGCCGTAGGTCAGGCCCAGCGAACGGCTAAGCAGATCGCCGCTGTAGAGTTCCAGCTTGCCGCCTTCCAGGTCCTCACCCGACAGGGTGACGATGTTGATTACGCCCCAATAGGCGTTCTCACCGTACAGCGACGACCCCGGACCGCGAACGATTTCCACTCGCTTGATGTTCTGCAGCATGAAGAAGTCGAAGCCCGGATGCTGCGGGAAGCCACCCTTGTTCCAAGAGTTGTAGGGCACGCCGTCGATCAGCAGCAGCACGCGGCTGGTGAAGGGGTTCTGACCGAAGCCGCGGATGTCGATCGTCTGAACCATCGGGTTCCAGCGCACATCGACACCGGCCACCAAGCGCAGCAACTCGGGAATGGTACGCGAACCGGACTCACGAATCTGCCGCGCGCTGACCACGCTGACCGACCCGGGCACCTTGGACAGTGGCTGCTCGGTCTTGGTTGCGGCCTGGATGGTGAACTCCTCTTCACCAAAGAGGCTGACCTCGCCGAGCGTCGCGGTGCCACCCTGCGCCTTGGCGGACACCGGCGTCCACAATGCCAACAGGGCGGCGACCACAGCGGCGGCCGGCAAGCAGGGACACGAGCCCGCGCGACGCGGACTCCAGAGATTCGAAGACTTGACTGTCATGACAACGCACCTCGATCAGGATTGGAAGATAGAAGAACTTCTAGTATCTCAAGTCTAGTTCGACCCTTCCCGCTCGATTTCGACTGTCCGTATCGAATCAGAGCCAGCAGCAGCCGATTCCGGTTCCAGCGGCCGGCTGGAAAGCGCCAGAGAGCGGATCTCGGCCTTGAAACGGGCGATGTCGAAGCTCCCCTTCTGCAGGACTTGCTGCACGCCACCGTTGAGGCGCTGGCGGTCGACTGGCGACAATTCCATCGCCGTCACGACCACCACCGGCAAATCACGCCAGGCGTCGGTCTTGCGCAGCTCGGTCAGGAAGCCGAAGCCGTCCAGCTCCGGCATGATCAGGTCCAGAAGAATCAGATCTGGGCGCCGCTCGGTCACTCGCCGCAGCGCCGTTACGCCGTTGTCCGCCTCCATCACCTGCCAGCTCTCGTGCTGCAGCAGCTGACGTAGCAGACCGCGCGCGTCGGCGTTGTCGTCGACCACCAGGGCGATCGGCTGGCTGGTGTCGGGACGCCGGTAGCGCTTGAGCAAGCGGCTCAAGCGGGCGCGCTCGAAGGGCTTGGTCAGGTACTCGGCTGCCCCCAGGGCGAAAGCCGTCTTGCGGTCTTCTTCGACGGTGATCATGATCACCGGGATCTCCGCCAGCTCGGGCTCGGCCTTCAGCTCGGCGAGCGCCGTCCAGCCATCCTTGCCCGGCATTTGCACGTCGAGCGTGATCAGCGACGGCTTGATCTGGCGCGCGGCGCGCAGACCTTCGTCCGCACCACCGGCACAGGTGACGCTGAAACCCTCGCGCTCAAGGATGTCGCGCAGCAGCTCGTGCACCGTCGGATCGTCGTCGATCACCAGCGCCTGACGACCGGCGCCGGCACTTGGAATGGTGTGGTGGAACTCGCCCGAGTCGAGCAGTGAGTCCAGATTCTGCGTCGCCGCCGCATCCGCGCCACCGGTAGTCAACTCCGGGGCTTCGGCCGGCAGGTGGACGGTGAACACGGCTCCCTGCCCGGGTGTACTCTCGGCGCGGATGTCACCGCCCATCATCTCGCAGAAACGCTTGCAGATCGACAACCCCAAGCCGGTGCCACCGTACTGACGGGTGGTCGAGGCATCGGCCTGCGAGAAGGGCTCGAAGACCTTGGCGAGCTGCTCGGTAGTCATGCCGATACCGTTGTCGGAAACACGGAAGCGCAACCACTCGCTGCCGCCCGCTTGCTTACGGCCGACCTCGAAGAGCACCTCGCCGTTCTCGGTGAACTTGGCGGCGTTGGACAGCAGGTTGAAGAGGATCTGGCGCGTCTTGGTCAGGTCGGCGTTCAACTGGCCTGGTTGCTCGCACACCACCTGCAGCTGGTTGCTGTTCTTGCTCACCAGCGGCCGCACCATGCTGGCCACCTCGTCGACCAGTTCGTCGACCTCGAACAGCTCTGCGTATAGCTCCATGCGCCCGGCCTCGATCTTGGACAAATCGAGCACCCCGTTGATCAGGTTGAGCAGATGCTTGCCAGCAGTCTGGATCTTGCCCAGGTCCGGGATGAAGTCCTCTTGCCCAAGGTCCTCGGCCTCTTCCTGCAGCATCTCGGAGTAGCCGATGATGGCGTTCAGCGGCGTGCGCAGCTCGTGGCTCATGTTGGCCAGGAAAGTGCTCTTCGATCGATTCGCTTCTTGGGCGCGGTCGCGCGCGATGGTGATCTCTTCGTCGCGCGCCTGGATCTGCGACAGCATCAGGTTGAAGGCGTCGATCAGCAGGCCGATCTCGTCGTTGCCCTCTTTCTGGGCGCGCACCGAGTAATCCTGCTTCTCGATCACCACCTTCTCGACTTCCACCAGGTCGAGAAGCGGTTTCGAGATCAAGCGCTGCAGGGCCGAAGACAGCAGCAACGCGATCAGAGACACGGTGAGCAGTACCAACCCGAGGATCGAGCTGAAGTTGATCAGCCGCTCGCGGATCTCGCTCAGATCTTGCTGGATGTGGAACGAGCCGGCCCGCTGCCCACCGAAAATCATGTCGCGGAAGACCACCAACCGGTCGGTTTCGAAAACCTGTCCCTGAACTTCTGGCGCCACGGGCAGCACCGACCCGTCGACATCCGAGCGCAGATAGCGCGCAAACTCATTGCCGTCGTCATCGAAGATCACCGCCGCGGTAATGCGCGGCTGCGCCTCCAGCGCCGACAGAACGTCCGCAGCTGTCTGCCGATCATTCACCACCAGCGCATTGACCGTCGTCGCCTGCATCGTCTCCGCCAGCCCTCGCAGCGTCTCCGCCATGCGCTGGCGCAGAGTGAAGATGTCGTACAGGAAGAAGGCCGCCGAGGCAAGCACCAGGGCTACCACGGTGGTCAACATGATGACGGTGGTCAGCTTTCGCTGAATCGAGAGATCCTCGAACTTGAACATCGCACTCCTCTAAGGTTCAGAACCGCAGAATGGTAGCACAGGGAGCAGGCGATGGACCCTTCGTGATGAATGCCTCTTTCACCTGCCGGTATGCAGCTGGCGTGGCCCCGTAACCCCTCCGTACTCGCGTTTATCAATAGGAGCCTTAATAGGCAACCTACGGAATCTTCGCCATTCGGCATCGCAGGTGCCTACGAGTGATCTTCGACCCGAGAACTGGAGTTTGGACATGAGAGCAATTCTGGCCGGAGTACTCCTCGCACTGATCACATCCCCCCTCTCCGGACAGTTGGTGATCGCAGCCAGTGAAACTGACAACAGACTGCTCATCGTCGATCAGGTCTCAGACACCATCACGACCATCACACTCGACGAGCAGCCGATGGGCGTCGCGATACATCCATGGTTGCCCATCGGCTTCGTCTCAACGGTCGAGGGCAATGTTCTTCGAGTCGACTTGGAACCGCCCCAGGCCGTGCTTTCCGTTTCGGTAGGAGGAACACTCGTGGGCCTTGATGTCTCCCCAGACGGATCGACTCTATATGTCACCCAAAGCGATACGGACAGCTTGCTCATCCTGAGCACCTCCGATCTCCAAGCTCAGCGACCGCCTCTCACTATCAGTCAGAAACCCGTCGATGTCACGGCGCACCCCTTCGGAAACATTGCCTACGTGATGAAATACCGAGACCCTGGCGGCTCTCTGTCACAGACCTTGGCTGTCATCGACACGGAGCAGAACACCGCCAGCGGCTCAGTTGCGACGGGGCTTCTACCTAGGGACCTGGCAGTTTCCTCGACCGGACTCGCGATTACATCCGATGCGGGGAACAACTGCCCGAGTTCCGGCGGATTCACCGTCTTCGCCACGGCGGCGCCAGCAACTGCGACTACGGTCCAACTTGGGCATGGAACGATGGGCGCGGCTATCCGCGATGCCGGCACTGCGATTCTCGGTGTGCCATGTGGAGACCCGAAGGGAATCGCCTACGTGAATCTACAGACTGCAACACTGGAACGACGACTGTTTCCTCAACTGGGAGAGGTCAGTGCGGTAGCGACAAACAGCTCCGGTAGCAAGGCCTACGTCATTGGAGCGCGCAGCGGTCAGCTGCAAGAACTCTCGATTCTGGATCTCCAGGCGGAAACCATCATCAGTACCACGGCACTGTCGCAATTCGAATTGCGCCCTCGATACCTGGCGAGCCAGAAGGGGCGAGTACCACCATTCCTTCTGCCTCCAATCGGCGGCGACCTGCAGATCACTAGCAAGGAAATCAGCGCGGTGCTCGACCACTCGGAAACCACCTACAATTGTGATCACAACTGCGTAGGATGCCCGAAGGCATGCGATGGCCTGGTTACAGCTTTCACAGGCCAACAAGGCAAGATCGAATTCGGTGAGAATCTGGCCCCACCGGGCTACCGTCAAGATTGCTCAGGAACCCCGTTCACACTGAACAACGCAGTGCAATATTCCGGCACGACTGGCGGCAGTATCAGTACCACCTGCGGTGGGGGCTTGGATCCCGATGCCCTGCATTTCCTGGACTACGACGGGCACTCAGGGTACGACTTCAAGTACAGTGAAGGTACTCCCATTCTGGCTGCGGCAGAAGGAATTCTCGAAGTTCCGACCGAGGACATCATCAATGGAAACCCCGGCGGCTTCAACTCGCTCCGTATCCGCCATAGTAATGGGTATGAGACCTGGTATCTGCACGCCCTGGAAGGCTCTGAATGCATCTTGTTTCCTAGCTGTCCTCCTGCCCCAGGAGCCTCGGTCGAAGTGAGAGCAGGCCAACAGATAGCCACTATCAGCGACACCGGATTGGCCTGCACCTGCCCACATCTACACTTCGAGGTTCGCCGCTCATCCGATCAACACATCATCGAACCGTTTGGTTGTACCTCGGAGATCACTGCACAGAATCCGGACGCGTGCATCGACTACCTGTGGCGGGATGACGGCATCTACCTGGATGGTTTCGAGAGCGGAGATCTGAACCGCTGGACGCAGGTAATCCCCTGAAACTGGGCGACATTGAGTCCGGCAGCTACCCTTGACATCTCAGCTCAAATGAACCACATTTGTGACTACATTTGGGGCTGATTGGTGAACACACGAGGATCAAGGGAATGAGCAAAAGGACCGGGGATCAAGAGCCAGCTCGAAGTCGTGCCCAGAGCAGGAGCCCATGCATCACGGCACGCAAAGTAGGCGTGCGAGAGCTGAAGTCCCATGCTTCTGAGATTCTGTCTGAGGTTCGGGAACAACAGGCCGAGTACATTGTCACCCACCGGGGGCATCCGGTCGGACTTCTGGTACCCCATCCAGAGATGCAGGAACTTCCGTTGCAGCAGAACTCGGGTGGCAATGTTGAAGCATGGCAACAGCTGGAACAGCTGGGCCGGCAGATCGGCAAGCACTGGCAAGGCGATTCGACACCGACCGAGGCCGTGAGCGAGCAACGTCGCTGAGAACCGACTTGCCACGAGAATCTTCTTCCTCTGCGGCGCACAGTGACCTCGCCAACCTGCGCCTCGAGACCCTGCGCGTGACCGTAGACGCGAGCGTCTTCCTCAATGCCTTCCTGCAAACGGAAAGCGGCTGGAAGACCAGTCATCGGCTGCTCCAGAGACTGCAGGAGGCAGAGGTTCCGCTTCTCGAGCCGGCACTCGTTCTGCCCGAAATTGCCGGCAGCATCGCTCGAAACTGTCCGGGCTGGGAAGACTTGGGTGTAGGCTTCACCCAAAGCTTGGCTCAACTACCTCACCTGATTCTCATCCCCATTGACGCTTCCTGGGCTTTGGCCAGTGCACGTGCTGCAGCCAGCAACCGTTTGCGAGGGGCCGACGCGACCTATGCAGCGGTCGCCCGCCGCTTTGATTCCGTTCTGATCAGCCTGGACCGACAACAGCTGGAACGTACAGCTGAACTGCTCACAACCACACGACCTGGGCCATTGCTACAAACTCTCTTCGGCGAATCCATGGATGACCAGCCCATCGACTCTGGTGGGCTGTATCCAGTCGACTGAGCTGCATGCACATCCGCCCCGGTAAACCCGACCCGCTGGGTGCTCACTTCGATGGCAACGGTGTCAACTTCGCTCTCTTCTCGTCGGTGGCGGAGCGCGTCGAACTGTGCTTGTTCGACGCTACCGACACCCACACCGCACCCGACACCGATGCGCCACGGACGGAGCGGCGCCTGACGTTGCCCGCACGCACCGGGGATGTCTGGCACGGCTACGCGCCGGGCTTGCAGCCGGGACAGCGCTACGGCTACCGGGTCCACGGACGCTACAACCCTGCGTCCGGACAGCGCTGCAATCCTTTCAAGCTGCTGCTCGATCCCTACGCACGCGCGCTCGACGGCTCGCTCACCTGGGGACCCGATCTGCAGGGCGACGACAAGCGCGATAGTGCCCCCTCGGTGCCCAAGGCAGTGGTGGTCGAGGGCCGTGCCAAGCGTGATCGCTCCGCAACCTCCGGCAACCACTTCGACTGGCAAGGCGACACGCCACCGGCCATCCCCTGGCACGACTCGGTGATCTACGAGTGCCACGTCAAGGGCATGACGCAGCGGCACCCACAGGTGCCACCGGAGCATCGCGGCACCTACCTCGGCCTGACGGCTCCCGCAGTGCTCGATCACCTGCGCCATCTGGGGGTGACTGCGGTCCAGCTGCTGCCGGTGCACGCATTCGTCTCCGAACAACGGCTGACGGAGTTGGGATTGACCAACTACTGGGGCTACAACACGCTCGCCTTCTTCGCGCCCCATCCGGGCTACGCCCGCGGCGGTGCCCATAAGACACAGGGCAAGCCGCTGGCCGTCGTCGACGAGTTCAAGACGATGGTGCGCGAGCTGCACCGGGCAGGCTTCGAAGTCCTGCTGGATGTGGTCTACAACCACACCGCCGAGGGTGACCACCGTGGTCCGACGCTCAGCCTGCGCGGCCTCGACAATCCAGCCTACTACCATTTGAACGCCGAGAATCCAGAGCACTACCTGAACTTGACCGGCTGCGGCAACACCCTCGATTTCGGCCACGCGGCGACGCGCCGGCTGGTGCTCGATAGCTTGCGCTATTGGGTGTCGGAGATGCACGTCGACGGCTTCCGTTTCGATCTGGCACCGGTGCTCGGACGCGATGCGGGCCTGCGACCAGACCGCTCTCGCCAAGGCGCGAACTTCACCTCGACGGCACGCTTCTTCGAGCTGGTGCGCCAGGATCCGCTGCTCCAACGCGTCAAGCTGATCGCCGAGCCCTGGGACGTCGGTCCCGGCGGCTACCAGCTGGGGCACTTCCCGCCCGGGTGGAGCGAGCTCAACGATCGCTACCGCGACACCGTGCGCGCCTTCTGGCGCGGCGACAGTGGTCAGACCGCGGAACTGGCGAGCCGTCTGACCGGCAGCTCGGACATCTTCAGCACGCGCGGCCCCCACGCCAGCATCAACCACGTGACCTGTCACGACGGCTTTACCCTGCGCGACCTGGTCAGCTATGCCCACAAACACAACCTGGCCAACGGCGAAGCCAACCACGACGGGCACGGCAACAACCTCAGCTCCGGCTGGGGTTTCGAGGGAAAGACCACCGATCCACGGATCCGCGCCCGGCGTCAGCGTGTACTGCGCTCGCTGTGGTCGACACTGGTGCTGTCCCAGGGCGTCCCCCTGCTACGCCACGGCGACGAACTGGCGCACACGCAGAATGGCAACAACAATGCCTACTGCCAGGACAACGAGATCTCCTGGCTCGACTGGCGCCCGCTCCTGGACCCCGCCTCGCACCAAGAGCAGCGCGAAGCCCAGTGCTGGTGGACGTTCTGTGTCCGCGCCCTGCGTCTGCGTGCCCAGTTTCGCGTCCTGCGACGACGCGGCTTCTTCTGTGGCTGCGCCACGCTCCCGGGCAGCACCCGCGACCTCGTCTGGCGACATCCCGACGGCCGCGAACTCGGCACCAGCGACTGGCAGAGTCCCCACCTGCACGCGCTGGCGATGCAACTCGATGGCTTCGCGGCCGACGACCATCGGTTGGAGTCGGATACTGTGCCCACCAGTTCCCGCTCCGGCACTACCCTGCTGGCCCTGTTCAACGGCAGCTCAAGGGCCTTGGCCTTCAGGCTACCGCCAGGACACTGGCGCTGCCTGCTCGACAGCGCGTTCTATCCGCGCCGCCCAAGGCCGGCCGGCCCTGTCCGCGACGGTGGCCCTGT
The DNA here is from genome assembly GCA_965368975.1 of uncultured bacterium. GTDB lineage: Bacteria > Acidobacteriota > Thermoanaerobaculia > Multivoradales > JAHZIX01 > CBDUPA01. The sequence goes on from CBDUPA010000010.1 coordinate 126,593, forward strand.
CCGGAACGGTGGTATCTACGAGTTGGCAGCACACGCGGTGGCGCTGTTGGCGCTGCAGCCCCCCACCATCGGCTAGACCAACTCGACGAGCCCGCGCGGCCCTTCGAGTTCCGCCACCAAGCGCGGTTCGGCACCGGCCGTCACGTGCCAGGTCTCGAGCCCCAAGGCCTGCAAATCCGCCTGCACTCGCGCCGGATCGGGTGCTTCGAGACGCAGCCGGTGCAGACGAAGCGGTGCGTCGAGGTGTACCGACGGATGCGCCCTAGTCGCCCCATTTTCAGCACCCCAATCGATCAGGAAGGGCACCAGCCCACCATGACGCAGCCGCAAATCCTCCGGTAGCGCCAGGCGCCACGACAACTCGGTACCGTCCGGCCGGCGCCGACGCATCGCCTGCACTGGCCCCGGATCGTAGCCGGCAGCGCGGCTGGCCGTGGCCAGGGCGTCGATCGCCGTCGTGCGCACCGCCCAGGTGCAGAGCCGGGGCTGGGTAAGTCCGTCCAGGCCGAAGGGCAAGGGCGCAACCTGCTCGGTTTCTACTGCGTCGGCACCCTCTGGATCAGGACCGATCACCTCGAAGTAGGCACCGTGCCCAGACGCCAGCTGCAGGCCCAGAAGGCGGTTCGCCGTGCCCCAGCCTGGATGCCGGCCTCCCGGGGCGAGACGCACGCCGAGGAGGTCTTCGACCTGCTCGACGCCCGTAGCCAGGTCCGCAACGCCAAAGACGAGGTGGTCGAGAATCGGCTCCGCGGAGGTCGTGTGGTGGTGGGCTCGTCCTGTCCTCATATCTCTCTAGCCTACCAGCAGCCGACCAGCTCGAGCGGCGTGTCCCAGGCCTGCGGGCGAGCTGCCTACGAACAAGCGCAGGAGGTGGCAGGCAATGCGGGGCGGGTATAGACTTAGAACAGGCAGGTGGGATTCGAAGCCGTGAAGGACGCCCCCCGGCGCCTCTCGCGTCATCGTTCACCACGCTTCCCAAAGGAGACAGCCATGCGACATGCACGCAGTCTCACCCTCCTGATACTTTCCCTGGCCGCCTTGCTGGTATTGCCCGCTTCGGCAGCCGACGACCGAGTCGCTGAAGTCTATGCCAAGGGCTCGGTCCTGGTCTTCGAGCCGACGCTCGAATTCGACACCGTCCAACTCACCGTGCGCGGTCCGAAGCGCACGCTGACGCAGGACGTCTTTCCCTTCGGCCGTGCCTTCGTCTGGGACGCTCTCGCGAACGACGTGCGGCGGCCGGACGGTGCCTACACTTTCCACCTGCAGGTGCAGCCCTTGATCGACAAGGAAGCGCGCGAACTGGTCGCCGCTTCGCGCGAGAAGGGCAATGAGGACGAAGTTTTCGTGCGCCTGTGTGAAGAGCGGCGTTTGCCCGCCGAACCGATCACCCAGAGCGGCTACTTCCACCTGCTCGAAGGACAGGTGATCCTGGGTGGACCGGCGGAGGAGGAAGGTGAAAAACCACCGCCACCGCCCGACATTGATGGTCGGCTGGCGGCACGCGGTCGCGACGTCTCGGCCGGCCTCGAAGTGCTGCCCGAGGCGGACTTCGTGATCCTCGACGACCTGATCGTCGATGGTTCGGCGTGCATCGGCTTCGACTGCGTCAACGGCGAATCCTTCGGCTTCGACACCATCCGGCTGAAGGAGAACAACCTACGCATCAAGTTCGACGACACCTCGACCGCCGCTTCCTACCCACGCAATGACTGGCAGCTGACCGCCAACGACAGCGCCAACGGCGGCGCCAGCAAGTTCTCGATCGACGACATCAGCGGCGGCCGCACGCCGTTCACCGTCGAAGCCAGTGCACCGAGCAACTCGCTGTACGTCGACGATTCCGGCCGCGTCGGCTTCGGAACTTCGACCCCGTACGTCGAGCTCCATACGGTCGATGGCGACACACCGACGGTGCGCCTGGAACAGACTGGAGCCTCGGGCTTCGCGCCCCAGAGCTGGGACGTCGCCGGCAACGAAACCAACTTCTTCGTCCGCGACGTCACCAGCGGCTCGACCCTGCCGTTCCGCATCCGCCCGGGCGCTTCGAGCAGCTCGCTCTACATTGATTCCGACGACGACATCGGCATCGGCACGGCCAGCCCAAGCGAAGACATCCACATCGTGCGCAACAGCGTACCAGTGGGCGTCAAGCTGGAAAACAGCGCTGACGGGCGCGACTGGTCGTTCAAGCTCAGCGGCAGCGGCTTCGCCATCAACGAAGAGAGCGAAGCCTCGACCCTGCTGCTGCGCGACAGCGGTGAGATGCGCGTCGGCAACAACGGCACGGAGATGATGGTGCTGCAAACCGATGGCGACCTGATCATCGACGGTACCTTGACCGAGAACTCCAACGTCCATGCCAAGCAGGACTTCCAGCCGGTCGATCCGAACGCCGTACTGGAACGCCTGGCAGCGCTCGAGGTGACCACCTGGTCCTTCAAGCGCGACCCGACAGTGCGCCACATGGGGCCTACGGCCCAGGACTTCCGCGCCAGCTTCGGCCTCGGTGAGTTCGAAGACAAGCTCGCCCCGGTCGACGTGCGCGGTGTCACTCTGGCCGCCGTCCAGGCCCTCTACCAGCAGCTGCAGAACCAGGCCGAGCAACTCGACGCTCTGCGCGCCGAGAACGCCACCCTGGTCGAACGCCTGACCGCCCTGGAGACGGCCGGCGTTGCGGCCCCGTAGCTCCACCCGCCAACCCACAACCCGCCCGCCACCTGCCTACCGGCGGCCGCCAAGGCCCAGCGCCAACCGCGGACCGCCGGTTCCTCGTTGGTAGGCATGCCGCCAGAAACAGCCCCTTTCCGTCAGAAAGAGCCCTTCCGTCAGAAAAGCCTCTCCCGTCAGAAAAAGCGGATGCATTTCGAATGCACGAGTACCGGCTACTCAGCCGGCACTTCCATCATCTATGACTTTCTACGGGAAGGAGACCACCGTGTATCGACGCCCTCTCATCCTCAGCCTGCTAGCCAGCCTGATCCTGGCTACAACTCTCTGCGCTGCACCTCAGCCCGAACGGCAGAGCTATCCGGACGCGGCGAGCGGATCACTGGCCCAGCTCTATGCCACTGCTGGCGGCCTGCAAATCGTGCCGGAGACGTCGCGGCAGCGAGCGCGACTGGCCGTCTCGGGCCCGGACGGCTACCACCAGCAGGTCGAACTCGCTGACGGCAAGGCCTTCCACTGGTCCGCCTTCGACGCCGACGGCCAACCGCGGCCGGATGGAGTCTATCGCTTCGAGCTGCACACCGGCACAGCCACCAGCCCCAGCGTCCAACGCGGGCACTTCCGGCTGCTCGCTGGTGACGTGCAGCTACCGCTGAACCCGGACGCTCACCCCGAAACAACCCCCGACAAGGACCAGGTGTTCGCTGACGACGTCATTGCCGAGCGCGTGTGCGCCGGCACCAATTGTGCCAACGGAGAGACCTTCGGCTTCGAGGCCCTACGGCTGCACAGCTACAACAACCACATCGACTTCGTCGACAGCAGCGGCGCCAACTACGCGACGCGCGACTGGCGACTGGAGGTCAACGACACCAGCTACCTCGGCAGCGATCGCTTCGCCGTGCGTGACGTCGACGCCGACACCCAGCCCTTCGGCCTGGCCGGTGGCGCGCCGGACTACAGCCTGTGGATCGACAGCAATGGCCGGCTCGGCCTGGGCACTTCGACTCCCGCCCAAGAGCTGCACATGCTGGGTACCTCGCCGACCCTTCGCCTGGACCAGCCCGCGGGGGCTGGGATCACGGCACAGCGGTGGGATCTGGGCGTCAACACCGTCGGGCGCTTCCAGCTGCACGACATCAGCAACAGCTCGACGCCGATCAACCTCTATAGCGGCGCTCCCAGCTATAGCCTGTCGATCGATCCAGACGGCAATGTCGGCCTCGGTATCCAGGATCCCCTAACCGCCCTACACCTGGTTCGCGATGGCGCGCTGCAACTCAGAATGCAGAATACCAACATCAACAGCTACTGGGCCCTCGAAGTGAGCAACGGCGACGTCTTCAGCATCGTGCGTCAGCAGCAGGGATCGTCGCTCCAGCTGCGCGCCGACGGCACCGTACGCCTGGGTCCCAACGGCACCGAGAAGTTCCTGCTGCAACCAGACGGTGACCTCGAGATCGCCGGAACCCTGACCCAGAACTCCGACGTCCACAGCAAGACCGGCTTCGCGGCAGTCGACCCGCAGAACATCCTCGAACAGGTCGCCGCCCTGCCGATCACCACCTGGACGTTCAAGAACGACGCCCAGCAGACCCGCCACATGGGACCGATGGCGCAGGACTTCCACGCCACCTTCGAACTCGGCGAACGGCCAGACCGGCTAGCTCCGGTCGATGTCGACGGCGTCACGCTGGCGGCGATCCAGGCGCTGTACCAGCAGTTGCAGGAGCAGCGTGCCGAACTCGACGCCCTGAGCGCCGAGAATGCCCTCCTGCGCACGCGCCTGGACCAGCTGGAGAGGAGCGAACCCCAGCACCCCTGAAGCCGTGGCGCCGGAGACGCGCGGGAGATTTTTTCTCGCCCGCTCTTGTCAGATCCTGGTCACGACCTGCGAAACCCAAAGCGAGAGTCGAGGAAAGACCCCGCGACTCTCACAGGAACAGTAAGTCCCGCGGTGCCCCCCGACCCCGAGGTCGAACCGCGGTCACCACCGGGGCCGGGCGTGCCGGCCCCCTTTTTTGTGCTTACTTTCCGCCTCGCAGCTACAACGAAGGCGCAAGCGGTATCGCACTTGCCATCTGCTGCCACCGTCCGGGAAAGACTACAACCGGTTGAGACCTTCTGTCCCGGAGCTTGCACGGGCGGCACGTCCCAAGAAGAGCCTCGAGCAGAAACAACCGAACCAGGAGGATCCCATGCAGCAACTCCGAACCACGCTCTCTTTCCTACTCGTTCTCGCGTTGGTCGTAGCCACCCCCTCGTGGGCCAACCACTCGATCCAACCGCAGCTCGGGCCAGACTCCCTCGGCTTCGAAGTCTCCCTGCCCTATGGCGGCGCCAGCCTGGTGCTCCAGGGACCACAGGGGATACGTGTGGAACAGCACTTCGAGACCGGCGACACGCTTCGCCTGCAGTTGAGCCAGCACGCTCTGCCCGATGGGCTCTATACCTACGAACTGAGACTCGAACCTGCGAGCGGACCACGGACTCGCGGCCCACACACACTCTCGCAGGTAGCGCCGAGCCCGATGCCGACAACCTCCGGCTACCTGCGTCTCGAAGGCGGACTCGTAGTCACGACATCCAGTACCGAGGTAGGAAGCAAGGACGTACGTGAACAGCGACCAACCAGCGGTCCAGAGATCGAGACAGAAGCGGATCAGATCATCCTCGACGACCTGATCGTCGATGGATCGCTGTGCGTCGGCACCAGCTGCGTCAACGGCGAGAGCTTCGGCACCGACACCATCCGCCTCAAGGAAGCCAATCTGCGCATCCATTTCCAGGACACATCGGTCTCCCCGTATCCGACCAACGATTGGCGCCTGATCGCCAACGACAACACCAGCGGCGGCGCCGGCTATTTCTCGCTCGAAGACACGGACAACAGCTTCCGCCCGTTCACCATCGAAGCCGGGTCACGAGCCAATGCCCTGTACGTCGACAACAACGACAACGTGGGCCTGGGAACCGCAACACCGGCCAAACTACTGCACCTGCAAGACGGCGACACGCCGACGCTGCGCCTACAGCAGGACGGTTCCTCGTCGTTTTCGCCCCAGACCTGGGATCTCGGCGGCAACGAAGTCAACTTCTTCATCCGCGACACCGATACCGGAAACTACACCCTACGTGTAGACTCTGATGCCCCGAACCATGCGCTAGTGGTGTCCGACGGCGGCGAGATCGGCATCGGTACAGCTTCCCCGACCGGCGACTTGCACATGATCCGCTCCGGCGTGCCCGTGGACATCATCATGGCCGACAGCACGACCGGCCGCAACTGGAGCCTGCGCCTGAGCGGCAGTGGTTTCGCGGTCAGCAAGGCCAGTGACGCCGCGGCCTTCCTGATCTTCGACGACGGCCGCGTGCGCATGGGCCCGAACGGCACCCAGAACTTCCTGCTCGCCACCAACGGCAACCTGACCATCGCCGGCAACCTCACCGAATTGTCCGACGTCAACGCCAAGCACCACTTCGAAGACATCGATACTGCCACGATCCTGGAGAGGCTTCAGCAGCTCCCCTTGAGCACCTGGTCCTACCGAGACGACCCCGATTCCGTGCGCCATCTGGGGCCCACCGCACAGGAATTCCAAGAAGCTTTCGGCCTCGGAAACGGTGATCCGACCCACATCTCCGGCATGGATGTTCGTGGTGTCGCACTTGCCGCGATTCAGGAGCTCACTCAGAGATCTGATGCAAAAGAGCATGAAATCAAGGACTTGCGCCGCTCTCTCAGCGATCTACAGGCGCTCAACGAAGCTCTGCTTCGACGTGTTGAAGCCCTCGAAGCCCCCTGAGCCTTAGCGCTGACGTAAAAAAGGACAGGTTCACTGACGTTTTTCTGACGGCGGATACCTATAGTCAACCTCGTCATGTAGAAGACGCCACACACCGACACCGGACAGAGCCTACCGGCGGCCACCATAAAAGCCCCCAAAGTTCTTGTCCCGGTTTCCCGGCAAAGCGACACCCTACATACCAAAGGCACAACGGCAAGCCGATAACGTAGGAGCCCTGAAGGGCGAATCACGAAGGCAAGCCAACGAGCCTAGGAGCTGAGGCCAAGAGCCTCACACTCCCGAGCCGAGAGACAGCGCAGCGACACACCCACGACGCTCACTCCAATGACCGTCGCCGCGCATCCAAGGGTTCGTCAACGAGGTTATAAGTACCGGCGCCGACAAGCGCCAATTAGGTTTAACCCATTATCCGTCAAGGAGAACTCCCATGCGTAACACGTTTGTGTTCCTGTCCGTACTGTGTCTCGTGGCAGCGCTGTGCGCTGCTCCCGCTATGGCCGAAAACGCCGCTACCGTCCAGATGGGCTCGCACGCGCTCAACGTGCAAGCCAACGTCGCCGCCAACGGCGCTACCGTTCGCATCTCGGGCCCGGGCGACTTCTACCTGCAGCGCGACATGAGCGAGAGCAGCTTCTCGATCGACACCGCCGGCATGACCGACGGCGTCTACACCTACGAGGTCACCCTGCATCCGCAGGCCCAGCGCACCAGCCGTGATGCGCAGGATCGCGCTCGTCAGAGCAACAACGCCGATATGACTGTCTCCGGCTACTTCCGCGTTTCCGGTGGCGGCATCGTCAACCCGGACGCGGCCGAAGAGAGCGCCGACAAGGCTCAGACCTTCACCACCGACCTGATCGTCCAGGGTTCCGCCTGCGTCGGCATCGACTGCACCAGCAGCGAGAGCTTCGGCTCTGACACGATCCGCATGAAGGAAAACAACCTGCGCATCCACTTCGACGACACTTCGTCGTCCGCCAGCTTCCCGAAGAACGACTGGCGCATCGTCGCCAACGACAGCAGCAACGGCGGTGCCGAGTACCTGCGTGTCGAGGACGCGACCAACAGCAAGCAGCCCTTCACCATCGAGGCCGGCGCGCAGAACCACACCCTGTACGTCGAGTCCGACGGTGACGTCGGCATCAAGACCGCCAACCCGGTCGTCGACCTGCACATCGTCGAGGGCAACACCCCGACCCTGCGTCTCGAGCAGGACGGCTCGGACGGCTTCACCGCGCAGACCTGGGACCTGGCGGGTAACGAAACCAACTTCTTCCTGCGCGACGTCACCAACAGCTCGAAGCTGAGCTTCCGCGTCAAGCCGGGTGCGCCCGAGAACTCGATCTTCGTCGCCGCCAGCGGCTTCATTGGCATGGGTACCGCGAGCCCTGGGTCTGAGCTGCACATCAAGGCCTCTGCGACCCCGGAACTGCGCTTCGAGGATGCGACCCGCACCTGGGCCCAGCGCATGAGCGGCAGCGGCTTGGCCTTCACCGCCCCGGGCGACACCGACGCCAGTTTCCTGATCCGTGACGACGGCGAAGTTCGCGTTGGCTCCAACGGCGCCGATGTGTTCGAAATCGAGGTCAATGGTGATCTGAAGTCCCGCGCCAACGGCGATGCCACCACCACCAACCGCCTGTTCTTCGACGCCAGTGCTGGTGACCTGACCATCTTGGGTGACCTCAGCGCCGCCAACTTCTCCGGCTCGTCCGACCGCAACCTCAAGCACAACATCGAGCCGGTCGACACTGCCGAGGTCCTGGCCGCGGTCTCCCAGATGCCGATCAGCACCTGGTCCTACAAGACCGACGCCCCGAACATCCGCCACATCGGCCCGATGGCTCAGGACTTCAAGGCCGCCTTCGACCTCGGCCAGCCCGAGACCCGCATCGGCGTCATGGATCTGAGCAGCGTGTCGCTGGCCGCGATCCAGGAGCTCAACAACCAGCTGCAAGAGAAGACCAACGAGGTCGAGGATCTCAAGCAGCGCATGGAGCAGCTGGAAACCGCTCTGCTCGCTCTGCAACAGCAGTAAGACCGAGGGATGAGAGCCACAAGGTGACGCCTTCTCATCCCCTGACCGATATCCCTATACTGACTTGATATAACCGGGATTGGCTCCAGAGCCGATCCCGGCTTTTTCTTGCCTGGCGTTCAGCACTGGATGTGGTTGTGGCCAGGCATGTTACGGCGGGCACGTAGGCAAGAGATACCCCGGCGTCCACTTGCACTTTGGGCCCAAAAGCGCTTTAATGGAGCGGTTCTCGTAAACCGGCTTCGCCTACCCCGCTGGGTCGTTTCCCTTCGACGGCCTCAGTCAAAGCGGACTCCGCCCCAGAAACGTACTCACTACGAGGGCGAGCCCACAGCGGCCGTAGACGAGCCAGCATCTCCCAACATGGAGGATACTTCCTATGCAGCAATCCCTGCAGAAGACTCTGAAGCACCTTGCTTTCTCGACCCTGGCCCTCGCCCTGCTCCTCGCCGTGCCCGCTTCGGCTGGTATGCAGGCGCAGTTCTCGGGAACCACCCTCAGCTTCCAGACCGACGCCACCTTCGAGAGTGGCTTTGTGCGCATCAGCGGCCCCAACGGAACCTTGATCGAGCGCAATCTCGGCGGCGACCTGAGCGTCGCCCTGCACCGCAACGACGGCGCCCCGCTGGCGGATGGCCTATACACCTACGAGCTGACCCTGACGCCACGCGTCGATCGCACCACCCGCGAGGCGATGAACAAGGCCAACACGGCCGAGCGCGGCCTCGAGCAGCGCCAGTTGCGCGACGACAACGCCCTGCGCGCCTCGGGCTCGTTCCGCATCCAGGGTGGCACCACCATCGACCCGAACGCCACCGAGGAGCAGCAGGACCGCACCGACTCCAACCCGGCGGACAAGGCCCAGGTCTTCGTCACCGATGTGGTCGTCCAGGGCTCGCTGTGCGCCGGCTTCGACTGCGTCAACGGTGAGAGCTTCGGTTTCGACACCATCCGCCTGAAGGAAAACAACCTGCGCATCCACTTCCAGGATACGTCGACTTCCGCCAGCTTCCCGACCAACGACTGGCGCATCGTGGCCAACGACTCGAGTAACGGCGGCGCCAACTACCTGGGCATCGAAGACTCCAACGCCGGCCGCATGCCCTTCCGCGTCGAGGCCGGTGCTCCGGCCAATGCGCTCTACGTCGAGGCGGACGGTGACGTCGGCATCAAGACCGCCAACCCGGTGGTCGACATCCACGTCGTCGAGGGCAACACCCCGACCCTGCGTCTCGAGCAGGACGGCTCGGACGGTTTCACCCCACAGACTTGGGACGTGGCCGGCAACGAAGCCAACTTCTTCATCCGCGACGCCACCAACGGCTCGGCTCTGGCCTTCCGTATCGAGCCCGGCGCCGACGAGAGTTCGATCCACATCGACGATGGCAACCGCGTCGGCTTCGGCACCAACAACCCGGCGACGGACATTCACGTGCGCAAGTCCGGTAACCCAGAATGGCGTATGGAGAACGCCTCCAACGGCAACAAGTGGACAACGCGCCTGAACAGCAGCGGCAGCCTGGTCTTCACGCGGAACGACAACGCTTCTGCCAGCATCCAGTTCGTCGATGACGGTGAGTTCCGTGTCGTTCCTCCGGGCGGCAACGCGACCTTCCAAGCCGACGCCAACGGTGACTTGCGCCTTCGCGCTCCGACCGACGCTCTGACCGGGCAGAAGTTCTTCTTCACGGCCAGCAACGGCAACCTGACCATTACTGGCACTCTCAACTCAGGTTCGGACGTGAACTCGAAGCACGGATTCGAGGAACTCGATGGCGCTGAGGTTCTTTCCAGAGTCCTTAGCCTACCTATCACCGAGTGGAGCTACAAGAACGACGATGCCAGTATCCGGCACATCGGTCCGATGGCTCAGGACTTCCATGCCGCCTTCGGCTTGGGCCAGTCCGAAACCACCATCAGCGTCACCGACATGGGTGGCATCTCCCTCGCCGCGATCCAGGCCCTGCATGCCGAGGTCGAGGAGAAGGACGCCAAGATCGACGATCTCGAACAGCGTATGGCGCAGCTGGAAGCCGCGCTGCTGGCCCTGCAGGCCCAGCAGTAAGTTTCCCGTAGCGTTCGCGCCGCCTTCCGGCGGTAGCGACAAGAGAACCGGAGTTGGCTCACGCTGGCTCCGGTTTTTCTTCGCCTGCAGAAAGCCCGCAGAAAGCACGCGGCAAGCCCGCGGAAAGCGAACAGCTCTCCCTAGCCTGAGAAGGGAGAAGGCGTCAGGCAGGAATCGGCCCGCGACGCTCGCTCTCTGACGGCAAAGGTGACGGCGCAGCAGACGACGCAGCCGTACTCGGCTTGCCGGAGCGTTGGTAGCCAGGCACCAGGTCGGTGAACAGCCGCAGCACCGTCTCGACATCCTCGGCCGCGGCAGCAGCACCCAGACGCTCGACGTAGTCGTCGAGATCGGCACGCGGAGCCGGGCACTCGGCGACCGAAATCTTGCGGTCGACGCGCTGGTTGTTCTCTTCCTCCTCGGTGAGCAGCTCCTCGTACAGCTTCTCGCCCGGCCGCAGACCGACAATCTCGAGCTTGATGTCGACGTCCGGTGCCAGCCCGGACATCGTGATCATGTGCCGCGCCAGATCCAGGATCTTGATCTGCTCGCCCATCTCCAGCACACACAGCTCACCGTAGTCCGCGTAACCTGCCTTGAGCACCAGGCCGACCGCCTCACTGATGGTCATGAAGTAGCGTCGCACATCCGGATGCGTGACGGTCACCGGCCCACCAGCGGCGATCTGCTCACGGAACAGCGGCACCACCGAGCCGGCCGAGTCGAGCACGTTACCGAAGCGGACGGCCGTAAAGCGCGTCTTCGATCGCCGCGCCATCGAGCGCACCAGCATCTCCCCGACGCGCTTGCTGGCTCCCATGACGCTGGTCGGCCGCACGGCCTTGTCGGTGGAGATGAAGACGAAGCGTTCGGCCCCGAAATCGTGTGCCGCACGCGCCACGTGTCGCGTCCCCAACACGTTGTTCTTCACCGCCTCGCAGGGCGCTTGCTCCATCAGCGGTACGTGCTTGTGCGCGGCAGCGTGGAAGACGTCCTCAGGACGGTAGCGCTCGAACAGCTTGCGCACCCGCGTCTCGTCGCGCACATCGGCGACCTCGGCCAGTACCTCGATCTCGGGATGTTCGCGCGCGAAGCGGCGCTTGAGCAGGTACATGCCGTTCTCGTTCATGTCGACCAGAACCAGCTGGCGCACTCCTGCTTCCAGCAACTGCTTGCAGATCTCGCTGCCGATCGAGCCGGCGCCGCCCGTGACCAACGCCACGCGCGAAACGATCGCGGCGGCGTCTTCACTGGTGGCGAAGCACACGGGTTCGCGCGGCAGCAGGTCCTCCGTCGAAAGATCCTGCAGCATCGAGGCCGAGGGCCGGTTATGGAAGTAGGTGTAGGACACCGGCAACATCTTGAACCGCAGCTTGAGGTCGGCACACACCGAGAGAATCTCGCGAATGCGCTGGGCAGAGAGTTCAGGGATCGCGATCAGCAGCTGCTCTACCTGGTGGCGCGAGACGATCTGCGGCAGCTGGGCGATACCGCCCAAGATCGGTTTGCCGTAGACGATCGTGCCGTGCTTGGTCGGATCGTCGTCGACAAACGCCACCACCTGGTAATGATGATCGTGCGAGCGTTGCAGGTCGCGCAGCAGCATCTCACCGGAGGCTCCGCCGCCGAGAATGACGGTGCGGGCCACGGTCGTCCGGCGCGCGCGGTCGCGGTCGGCGCGGTACATCCAGGCCAGGCGAGGCGCGAACCGTAGTGCCGCCATCAGCGCGACACTCAGCAGCAGCTCCAAGACCACCGCAGAGCGCGGCGGGAAGGTCAGCCGCGTCAGGAACAGGCCCATGACGAACAAGCCGGTACCGAGCAGTCCACTCAAGCCCACTCGCGCGCCGTCCGTCAAGCCCGAGAAGCGGAACGACCAGCGATGCACGCGCAGCAAGGCGCTGGCGGTGATGCGCGCCGCCGCCAGCAGCAGTAGGACCCAGCCCAGGTCTTTCCACCACGCGGCCGGGATGGCTCCCTCGAAGCGTAGGAGCAGGGCGAGCCACAACGACAACGCACCGAGAAAACCATCGACCAGCAGGATGACGGCCTGGCGCAGCGGCGCCGAGCGCAGGAGACGATCACGAAGTTTTAGGTTGGCAGGAGTCATTCTCGGAGCTCGAGATGGGCCACACAAGGCCCGAAGATAGAAAGTCGATCACGAGATCGCAGTACAGGTCGCTCGAGGGACCGTAGGATCGTTCGACCAAGGATCGCAAGAGATGTTGTCAATTCAGCATATCACGAAGACAATTCGAGTCAGCCTATCGACGCAGGACCGACCGACTGCCGCTCGCGTACGAGCGTGAAGCCCAACTGCAACACGAAGAGACCTCCCGCCGCCGCCAGCGCCCAGCCATCCGCCTGCCGAGTCAGGGCCAGCGTCGACGTCAGAACGGCCATTGCGCCGACCCCCGCGGCCACGGTCGCATGCCCCACACCACTCTGCACCAATCGCTGGTAGAGATGGCTCCGATGCGCCTGCCAGACTCGCTCACCACGCAGCAAGCGACGCAGCAGGGTGAAGGTCGCGTCAGCGAGAAAAGGCCAGAGGAAAAGAGCCACGTAGGGAATCAGCACGGCGGCCGTGAGCTGCCATTCGGCGGCAGGCTGGGAGGCGCCAGGCGTTGCCCCGAAGGTGAACGGAGCGGCGGCGACTAGGAGACCGAGAGAGCCGCTGCCCACATCCCCCAAGAACACCCGTGCCGGACGCCGCGCGCGCCAGTTGAACACCAGAAAGCCAGCACTCGCAGCTGCTAGCGCCGGGCCGAGCCAGCCCCAACACCCTGAAGCATGCAAGCCGTGATGCAGAACGCCCAGCGCCACTCCGGCGATCAGCAGCTGCAAGCCGGTGATGCCGTCGATACCGTCCATGAAGTTGACAAAGTTGAGGACCGCCACCAGCCACAAGACGGCGAGTACCAACCCCAGGGCCGCCGGCACCTCGACATCGAACGGCGCCGGCAGCGGCAGGCGCGACAGGCCGCCCGCCGGCACAGCGACGAGCAAGGCTGCCCCCAGGTGGACAGCCAGACGGACACCGGAGGGAACGCTGCGGCGGTCGTCGAGCATCCCGACCACGGCTACCGCCGCCACCGCCGCGACTAGATTCCAAGGTGGCAGATTCCAAGGTGGTAGAAGCTCTCCACTCCACAACGCCACGACCGCACCAGCTGCCAGCAACCCCACAAGGATTCCCAGCCCACCACCACGCGGTGTCGGGATCTCGTGCGACGAGCGCTCGTTCGGCTGGTCCAGCAATTCGGCTCGGCGCAGCCAGCCGATCAACCAGCCGGTGGCCAGAGTGGAGACGACCAGCGCCGCGACAGTGGGCAACCAAAGCATCAGCGCTCCTCTCTCCCCTGCACCGACTTTCCCTGCACCGCGTCGTGCTCCAGGATCGCCGGTGCCAGCTGCGTCAGGTCGACGGTCGGACGCCAGCCGGTGGCCGCCTCGAACGGTGCTCCGTCATAGACGGCATCCTCATCGAGCTTGGCCAGCACCTCTGAAGACCAGGGCAAGGGGCGCCCGAGCCAGCGCTCCCCCATGTCTCCGAGACGCGCCAGCAGACGTAGCGGGGCTCGCGGCCCCCACAGCGGGACCGCCCCCAGATGCGCGGCGTGACACAGCGTCTCGCCGATCTCACGCAGGCTGTAAGGACGAGCGTCCGTGACGGTGAAGCGGTGGAACCCGCCTTGCAGTACGGCCTCCTCAAGCGTCGCCAGCACGGCGGAAGCAGCATTGGGAGCAGCCAGTAGGGTGCGCCGGGCGACACCGCCGCCGATGTGCAGCGCGCAGCCGCGGCTCGCCAGCCACACCAGGCGTCCGAAATTGGCGCGCACTCCCGGTCCGTAGAGCAGGGGCAAGCGCAACGCGACCCCAGTGTGAGCCCTGGACTCCGCGGTCCAATCGCGCACCAAGGCTTCGGCCTGCCGCTTGGCCTGGCCGTAAAGCTTGTCGGATTCTCCACCTTCGTCTCGACTCCCGGCAAGGACGCTCGAGACCAGCACGACGCGCGACACTTGCCAGCTTGACGCGAGTTGCAGCACACGCCGCGTGCCCTCGACGTTGACTTGCCGCACGCGCGCTGCCATGTCCGGGCCCGGACGCGAATGCGCCAGCGCGGCGGCGTGGACGATGGCCGCGGGAGGCTCGCCGACAAGTTGCAGGCTCGCAGCAGCCTCGTCACCGATGTCGACCTGCCGCCATTGAACGGCGGGGCAGGAAAGCTCTCCAGGGTGCCGCCGGTACCAGGCTTCAACGTGCCAGCCGGTCGCCACCGCGGCCTCGACCAAGTAGCCGCCCAGGAATCCGCTGGCCCCGGTGATCACAAGGCGGCGAGTCATGCTTGCACCTCACCGGACGTCCGTAGCAGTTCGGCGTAGAGCTCCAGGGTCTGCCGGTGCACCACGTCCTGGCTCAGCTCGCGGCACACCAGCTCACGGGCCCCCGCGGCCAGGCGTCGACGTCGCTCGGGATCACTCAGCAGGGCTTCGAGGGCATCCGCCAGTGCAGCGGCGTCGCGCACGGGCACGAGGACTCCACTCACCTCCGGCTGGGCGATCTCGCGACAGCCCGGAATGTCCGTCGCGATCAAGGCTCGCTCACAGGCCGCGGCCTCGAGCAACGACTTCGGCAACCCCTCATGGTAGCTCGGCAACACGGCCAGCAGGCTCTCGGCCCACACCTCGCGCACGTCCGCGACCTCACCCCGCCATTCAACCAGGCCTTCGTCCTGCCAGCGCTGTAGGGTGATTTCGTCCAGACACGCGGGATTCACTGGATCCCGGCGGCCGGCGAGCAGGCCACGCACCGGTTGACCGTCGACGGCGAAGCCCCGGTCACGCAACAAGCGCAGGGCCTCGACGAACTCGACCACGCCCTTGTCGCGCAGCATACGACCGACCAGCGCCACCGTCGGAGGAAGCGCAGCGGCGCTCGGGTCCGAGTGTGCAGGTTCCGGGAGGGCATGGAAGTGCTCGACATCGACCCCCGAGCCACGCACCAGGCGCAGCGTCGAGGCAGGCAGCGACGCTTGTAGCCGTTCGAAGGTCTCAGGATTCTGCACCACCGTACGAACACTCTTCCCTCGAAACCATAGGCGCAACCAGAAACGCACCAGCGTCCGCACCACACGGTGCTTCCAGCCGCGAGCGAAGAAGAGATAGCCCAGGCCGCCAAAGGTATTGAGCACCGGAACACCGGCCAGACGACCAGCGCAGGTACCGAGCAGGCACGGCTTCAGCGCCACGTTGTGGACCAGCCGCGGCCGCACCCGGCGCAAGATGCGCCACAAGGCCCAGACACCCGCCAGCGCACGGTCGGGCCGTAGACTGGAACGATCGAGCTGAAACGACACCAGGTGCAGCCCCGCGTCGGTGATCTCCCGAGCCCGCGTCCCCGGGCGTGTGGCAACCCAGACGTCGTACCCCGCGTCACGGGCGGCCAGGGCCAGCGGCAGACGATGTGACAGGAAGTACCAATCTTCGGTCACCACAAGCAGCAGGCGCGGCGCGTCTCCGGTCGGCCCCGGAGAGACTTCATCAGGTACCTGGCACCTCAAGATACGGCCTCGCGACCCAGGAACCGAATTATACTCAGCTTCATAGCCAAAAAGCCGAACATCATTCGTCATCCGCCCTGAAACCATAGCCATAGCGAAGCATCAACCACCCCCCCAACCGGCCGATGCGACGCTGTTCGTCACGACTCAAGCCCTGCCGCCAAGAGGTGTCCTCGCGTAGCCGCAGAGGTCCCCCCAGGCGCAGGCGATTGCCCGCGACCTGGTGTCCGGCAGCCACCGCCTCGCCGGCAGCGACCGAACGCGCGACATCGCTCAAGTCGACGCCGGCTAGCTCGCCCAGGCGCACCAGCTCCGCTTCAGGTGCGTGGGTCAGATCTTCGTAGCGCAGCTGCAGACGGTTCTCCGGCGTCAGCTCACGCCAGGCCAGCCATTCGGTCGCCAGGTTCATGCCGTACCAGCCGAGCACCGAGCGGTCGACCGGCGTCGACGGCAGATCGTGCTGGACGCCGGCAGCGACGTCCTTCTGCAAACTCTTCTTGCGCGACCAGGCGACGCCGCGCAGATCGCGCACCAGGTGCACCAGGCGTAGGTCGCACCAGGGCATGTGTGCCAGCGCCCAGGCGCGTGCCGGTAGCTTGGAGGCATCGACGATCACTCGGCTGCCGGCAGCCTCGCTCACGGCGCGCAGAAGCCGGAACGTCAGCTCGCTGTAGCGCTCGAAGGCCGCCGAGTTCCAGGCCAGGTCACCGAACATCGACGGCAGAGCGCGGTGTCCCTCGAAGCGATGTTGCAGCGCCACGTACTCGTCCAGCAGGCCTTCTTCATCGGCCACGGAAGCGTACCAGCGCTCGCGAACCTCGGTCCAAAACGGGCACGCCGTTCCCAGCTCGCCGCACGCGCAGTACTGATCGGGCGACCAACGAGTGCGCGTCAAGTTGCACAGCTCCCCGGGGCTGACCAGGTCAGGATGGCGATCGAGCAAGATACTCAGAACGGTCGAGCCACTGCGGCCCGACCCTGCGATGTAGAGCACCCGAATCTGCGTGTCTGGCATGACGACTTGCTACGGTTCGAGGCTCAGGCCGCGACCTGCGAAGACTCCATCGACGATCCGTGATGACGTTCGAGCCATTGCTGGAAGACCAGCACGTCCCAAAGCCAGTAGTGCCAGTCACGTTGACCACCGAGGTGGTCTGCCCAGAGCTGGCGGATCGGTTCCGGCTGCAGCCATCCCTGGTCGCGCAGCCGCCGTTCGTCGAGCAGTTCTTCGGCCCACGGCCGCAGCGGTCCGCGCAGCCAATCGGCGAGCGGCACACCGAAGCCCATCTTGGGGCGCTCGATCAACTCGATCGGCAAGTGACGGGCGAGGATCTGGCGCAGCGCCCACTTGCCCTGTCCAGCTCCGGAGCCCTTGCCCGAACCACGCCCCTGACGCACCTTGAGTCGGCGCGGCAGACGCCAGGCCAGCTCCATCACGTGATGATCGAGCAGCGGCACCCGGCACTCCAGGCCCACCGCCATGCTGGCACGGTCGACCTTGGTCAAGATGTCGTCCGGCAGGTAAGTGATCAGGTCCAGGTACATCATGTGATCGAGAATGTGCGGCACCTCGGGCCAAGCACTGGCGTCGGAGAGAGGCGTCGCTGGCTCGTGCCCACCCAGGACCACATCGTCCGGCCGCCGCCAATGCGACACCAGGCGCAGGTAGACGTCCTGGGGCTGTCGTAGGGTCAGCAGCTCGGTCAGCTTGTGCAGCTTGTCCCCCATCGAGAAGCGGCTGCGACGCCCCAGAAGACGCGGTCCCAGCCAGCCGAACAGGCCGTCCAGCACAGGGATCGGCACCCGTCGCAGCCCGCCGGCGACCAGCGTCCGAGCGGGGGCCGGTACACGGCGCATGGAACGCCACAGCTGCTGCAGCTGGAAGTAGCGGTGGTAGCCGCCGAACAGCTCGTCGCCGCCATCGCCGGACAGCGCAACGGTAACGTCGCGCCGTGCCAGCTGCGACACCAGGAAGGTAGGGACTTGGGAAACATCGGCGAACGGCTCGGTATAGATGTCCGCCAGCCGCGGCACGACGTCGAGCGCCTGCTGGCCGCTGACGTACATCTCGGTGTGCTCTGTCCCCAGGTGTTCGGCGACGCGGCGCGCGAAGGGGGCTTCGTCGTAGCCCTCGGTGTCAAAGCCGATGCTGAAGGTACGCACCGGCCGGGCGCTCTGGGACTGCATGAGGGCGACGACCAGCGAGGAGTCGATACCACCGGACAGAAAGGCGCCGAGCGGCACGTCGGACTCCAGGCGCAGGCGCACGGCCTCGCGCAGCTGATCTTCGAGGCGGTCGAGCAGCTCGCTGTCGCTCCCTTCGAGCGGCTCACGGACACCCTTCTCGACGATCGATCGAGCATCCCAGAAGGCGGTAGGTTCGACCTCGGATCCGACAGCATGGCCTGACGCCACGGCGCGCCCGACATCCAACACCAGCAGGTGTGCCGGGGGCAGCTTACGGATGCCACGGTAGATCGAGTGCGGCGCCGGCACTGCCTTGAAGCGCAGGAACGACGCCAGCGCGTCGCGGTCGATCTCGCCGTCGAACGCAGGATGGGCCGCGAGTGCGCCGAGCTCAGAGCCGAAGACGAAGACACGCTGCCGGCCAGCTCCCATCCAGCCATAGTAGAGCGGCTTCTCACCGGCGCGATCACGCGCCAGGTAGAGACAGCGCTCGGCCCGATCCCAGAGCGCCAGCGCGAACATGCCGTTGGCGCGTTCGAGCGCCCCTTGGACACCCCAGCGGCAGCAGGCTTCGAGCAGCACTTCGGTGTCCGAATGGGTATCGAAGCTGTGTCCCAGGGCGCGCAGTTCCTGCTTCAGCGCGCGGAAGTTGTAGATCTCCCCGTTGAAACAGATGCAGTAGCGCCCATCGTGCGACCATTTGGGCTGACGGCCGCGTTCACTCAAATCGAGGATCGACAGCCGCCGGTGCCCGAAGCCGACACCGCTGTCCGGGTCGTACCAGACATCGGCATCGTCCGGCCCGCGGTGACGCAGGCGGTCGCTCATGGCGCGCAGGCGAGCCTTCGCTGCAGCTGGATCGAGGCCGGGATCGAGGTATCCGGTGATGCCGCACATATCGCTTCGTCGAGGTCAGTCCGTGGTCGCGGCGTTCGAGGTTGTGCGGATGCGTTCCGCGGGTTCCCCCCCGAGCACTTCGCGGTAGAGCCGATCATACCGCTGCGCGATGCTGGAGAGCGAATACTCGCGCTCGACCCGCTGCCGTGCCGCGGCGCCGGAGCGTCGACGCTGTTCGGGCGACAGCTGTAACTGACGCCCGATGGCGGCGGCCAGCGCTTCGGCATCATTCGGCGGCACGACCTCGGCTCCGGCGCTGTTGCGGGCACTCGCCGCGGAACTGGCGCCAGCGATTTCCCGCGTATCGCCGACGTCGGTGACGACACACGGCACAGCGCAGGCCATTGCTTCGCCCAGCACATTGGGGAATCCCTCACTGTAGCGCGACGCACTGCACGCGACATCGAGTGCTGCGGTCAGGCGCGGCACGTCCGTGCGTTCGCCCAGCGCGTGGACCCGTGCGCCGAGCCCCCCCGACAGGTGCGCGGCCAGTTCCGGTGCCTGAACTGTCACCCCCCTGCCGGCGAGCAGGAAGTGCACGGGCGCCTCCCCATGTCGCTCTCGAGCCAACTCTTCAGCCAACTCCTCAGCCAACAGCCTGGCGGCCGCATCGAGAAACACACCGTGCCCCTTGACTGCATGCAACCGGCCGATCAACCCGACCAGACGCGTCTCGGCCGAGAGCCCCAGCTCGGCGCGCACCGAGGCTCGCGCGTCGGCGTCCGGACGGAAACGCTCCAGGTCGAAACCATTCGGGATGTAGCAGCGCCGCGCCTCACGATAGCCCAGCTCCGCGTGCTGCTGCAGGGACAACCGCGAGTTGTAGATGCCCGCGTCGACTCGGGGCGACGCCGGCGCCCCGGCCCGGACGACCAGCCGCGTCCCGCGCTTCTCTTTCTCCAATTCGCCGATCGATTTGCGCACGTTCCACAACACCGGTACCGCCGCGGGCGCCGTCAGCACCGCCGCCAGGTTGCCGTGGTGCATCCAGCCTTGGATCAGATCTGGTCGCAGCGCGTGCAGGCGTGCCCACAGGCGCGGCAGGGCGCGCAGCAGCGACAGTGCCGACCCACGCCGCACTCCCAACTCGACGACCTCGGCACCGGTCTGCCGTAGTCGCGGCACCAGTTCCCCGCCGGAGAGCAGCGAGACGACCGTCCAGCGGTACCGCTCTCCGAGTTCGGAGCCGGCCAGCCGCAAGAGCATCATTTCGGCGCCTCCGACGTCGAGGCCGGTGATCACGTGGGTCAAGTGAGGCTGGAACAAGCTGAGAATACCCTGGGCAACGGTGCGAAATTTGCGGGTTGGGACCGTCTCTTTCGTCAGGAGGCTCGAGTCTAGCACCGGGGGCCCATCCTGGGACACGCGATCGTCTCGGCCCAAGCTGGGCGGGGATTTCCAAGAATTGACGACTCTTGAATGACTCCAAGCAATGCTGTATGCTCTCTCCTCATTAGAGACTCTGGCGAATTACACGGGCTACGTCGAGTCATCGAAGCTCTGCAGATCGGCCCCCTCCCGAGCTGCCCACTGAGATTTAAGGACTTTGGGAGATTTCTCCATGAAGCGACACTCCGTACT
This sequence comes from uncultured bacterium, assembly GCA_965368975.1. Classification (GTDB taxonomy): domain Bacteria; phylum Acidobacteriota; class Thermoanaerobaculia; order Multivoradales; family JAHZIX01; genus CBDUPA01. Next base: position 147,403 of record CBDUPA010000010.1, read on the forward strand.
CGCATCCGCCCTACTTGTACTCTGCGCCAGCTTCCTGTGCGCATCGGCCGCTTCGGCTCAGATGGCCGTCACGACGGCAGCCGCTCTCGAGGGTACCTACGGTCTGCAGGCCACCAACAACGGCAAGGTCTACGTCGAAGACACCACACCTAGCGCCGAAACTCACTTCCTGGCCCGGTTCTGGTTCGATGCCAACGACTACCTGATGTCGACGGTTGGCGCCGACGGCGACACGATCCGCATCTTCCAGGCACACGACACCAACACAGGTATCGCGATCCTGCGTATTTACCTGGTACGTCGCCTATCGGCGGGTGGCAACCAGGTCTACCGTATCCGAACGTATGCCCGACGCGACGACGGCAGCATGGCTCGTGGTGAGAACCTGTCGCTGGCCAACATCCCGCGCCATATCGAGCTCGAGTGGCAGGCATCTTCGGCTCCCGGAGCCAACGATGGCTTCGCCCGCCTGACGCGCCTCGACACCGGGCAAACACGCGAATCGACGGGCATCGACAACGATACCTACTCCATCGACCTGGTCCGCCTGGGTATCTTCGGTGGTGATGGCTCCGGCACCATCTACTTCGACAGCTACGAATCGTTCCGCTGAAGTGGGCTGGGGACTGCTCGTAGCGCAGAGCTGCGAGCGAAGCTCCACACGTCTGCCTCACAAGCGGAGCTGAGGAAACAGCCGAGTCGCCTAGCACGGCGCTTGGCTGTTTTCATTTGTACCGAGATCCACGATGCTCCGTTCCTCTTCGCCGCCCCGGCGCCACCTAGCACTACTAGGCCCTTCTCTCGCGGGAGGAGGTGCTGAGCGCACTCTGCTGCACCTGACGATGGGCTATGCCGAGCAGGGACATCAGATCGACTTGCTGCTCTGCCGGGCAACCGGGCAGTACCTGGACAAGGTGCCGCCCGGCGTCAACATCGTGGACATGGCGGCCAAGCGCGTGGCCGCCTGCTTGCCGGCGCTGGCACGCTACCTACGCCGGCAGCGCCCCGACGGGCTCATTGCCGTGACCAGCGACGTGGCGCTGATCGCTCTGATGGCGCGCAGGCTGGCACGTGTGGACGTCCCGATCGTGGCGCGTCAGCAGATCACACCTCGCTGTTACTCTCTGCACACCTACCCCTTCCGGTGGCGCGCACGCCTGATGCGTCCACTGATGCGCTGGCTTTACCCCAAGGCGACCTCGGTTGTCGGCGTCTCGAAGGGAACCGCACGCGACACGGAAGAGTTCGCTCAGCTGGCAGCCGGTAGCGCGCGCGTCGTCTACAGCCCGATCATCCGTCCTGGTCTGGACCAACTCGCGCAGCAATCCGTCGAACACCCGTGGTTGCAGCCGGCAGCAGACATTCCCGTTATCGTCTCGGCAGGTCGATTACACCCGCAGAAAGACTTCTCGACGCTGCTGCGGGCCTTCGCCCGAGTGCGCCAACAACGCCCGGCACGACTGCTGATCCTCGGCCAGGGCCCCGAACGCGCGACTCTCGAACAGTTGCGCAGTGAGCTGGGCCTGGACGCAGACGTCGATCTTCCCGGATTCGTCGACAACCCTTACGCCCACCTCGCCAAAGCGAGTCTCTTTGTTCTCTCGTCGCGCTGGGAAGGCTTGCCGACCGTCTTGGTCGAGGCCCTCTTCTGTGGCCTGCCGGTCGTGGCTACCGATGGTGCTGGTGACGGTGCACGCGAGGTTCTCCAAGACGGCGAATGGGGGCGCCTCGTTCCGGTGGGCGACATCGAGGCGCTGGCGGCAGCCATGCTTGGCGGTCTCGAAGGCAACCTGCCGACGCCATCGGCCGCAACCTGGCAGCCCTTTACGCTCCAAGCGGCGCTGGACGGCTATCTACAGGCGCTGGCTCTGGTTCCGTAACTACGGCCGGGGACCTAGGAGCCCCCAGCAGCGCCTGCGTCAGGCTGCACCCCCAGAGCAGCAGGATCGCCCGATCGTGGACTACGGTGTGATCCACCATGCCACTGGCGGCAACCAGGAGGATCAGCACCAAGCCCGCTCGAAATCCAGCGCGCCAGAAGATCGCGAAACTCACCCCGAGCAGACAGAGATAGGCGAACAATCCAGGCAGGCCGAGATTGACCCACAAGTCCATGTAGACGTTGTGCGGCCGTTGCTCGAAGCTCATCGAGAACGCAGTACCGTGCCCCCAGATCGGTTGCTCTCCAATCAGGGTGAGGTAGTCGTCGATCAAATCTTGGCGGTGATCCATCTTGGATAGGATGTCTTGCCCGAGGAACATGCCCAACCGCTGCTGCGCCTGATACCGACCGAACATTCCGGGAGCATGTCGGAGCGCCAAGACCGACAGCGCCAGCACACCCACGATCGAGACCATGACGAGCCCGGCCACCACCAGCTTGCGCACCGGTATGCGAACAGGCCCATCGGTGCCATCGGGGCGCACCGCAATCGAGACACAGTAGGCAAGGAGGAGCAAGAAGAAGAGCACGGCTCCTCCGCGAGACAGCGTGGCCACGACTCCGGCGGCGGTCAACAACAGGCGCACGATGTCCCACCCGCGTAGGCGACGGTAGTACAGTCGCAGGCAGCACAGCAGCACGAGAATCGTCGCCGCGTTGTTCGCAACCTCGGCGAAGCCAGCGGCCCGTGCCAGCTGCTTGGACAGCGTACCCGGCTGGTATACGTCGACGGCAATCGAGGTCAAGAGCACGAGCCACGCCAGATCGATGGCCTTGGGCAGGTGACGGCGCAGCAACGGCGAAGTCGAGAGGAAGGCACCCGACAGCAGAATCCCGAAGTCCACCACGAGGAGCAGGATCTGTGTCAAGCCTCCTTCCCAGTAGGCCCGCGGTCGCGCCGCCTGCAGCAAGGAAATCGCCACCAACGCCCCAAACGACGCGAGAACTGGATTCATGCCTGCCAGCAGCCGCCGCCAGTCCCGGTACGCTTGCACTCGTCCCACGCCCTCGGCGAGGGTGAAGACAGCGAACACAAGCGTACTGGCCCCCCACAGAAGGACCGGCCGTACCGGTAGCAGCTGCTGCTTGAACAACCAGTTGGCGGCGTAGGTGGCAAATAGAGCGAAGTGCAGACCCCACAAGGCCAGTAGCAGGCTGGAACCAAGATCGCTGAGTGGCAGACGCAGCAGCGCCGCTGACCGTGCAGCCCAACGCTGGCCTAGGCTCAAGGGAGGACTCCGGGCAGCGCGGCCGGTACCAGGGAATCGGGGAGGCGGAAGCAAGAGAAGATCACATTCAGGCCGGCCCCTTCGGTATCGGCCTCCCACAGCAGCTGCTCCCGGCCCAGATCATAGAGTGCAACTCGACTGGCGCAAAGAGTTCCGGTGTTGCCGCCAAGACGGCGTCGCAACCAGCGCAAGTTCTGCCGGAAACGTGTCGGCCGCAAGCGCGAAAAACCGACCAAGACCCGCTCGTCGTCCCACACGTCGAGTCCCCTGCACCAGCCCAACGGCCCGTCCTTACCGGAGAAGCTGTTCAGATTGCTGACGCGAGCGTCCGACGAACCGTCGGCATCCACCGCGACGATATGGCCGTCGACGGTGGTGAAGTACACGTGACGACCATGGACGACACCGTCGTGAGGCCGCTCTCGATCGATCGCCAGTCGGCGAACAGCCCGATCCAGACCTGGAACGCCGCCCAAACGCACCGCGTCGCGCTGCTCGAAACGGGTGGCCCAGATCTCGGGGTGCGCCGGATCCCCCAATTCGAAGACGAAGTTCGGATGCGCGAGGTGGGGTTTGGTGGTCACTACCTTACGATAATCGATCGCGGGATCGAACCGAGCCCACGGATCCTCTCCCAGCACATTCCAGACCTCGACGACTTCCCCTGCGGTCGTCATCTCCAACACCATGTCGAGTCCGGTGTTGGCAATCAGGAGGTTGCCGTTGGCGCGTGGCCGGACGTGGTGGACATCGTTGAACCACGGGTGAGTCAGGTAGCCGACCCTCTCGAACCCAGGTAACCGGTAGATCAGAATCTCGGTCTGCGTACACACGTAGAGATGATCGTCGCGGAGAGTCGCGGCCTTGAACAGGATGCTCGGCCGGTCGTCAGCACAAACTTCTGGCGGCGACTCGTACTCCAACAAGGTCCGCCAACTGCCGTCCGCGAGGTCGCCGAGACAGATGGTCGCGAGGCCAGTACTGTGCCACTCGGGAACATCCAGAGCATTGCGCCGCTGCCGCCCGCCAACAGCCAGAATGTAGCGGCCGTCTTGGCGCAGTTCGGTCTTGGCGTTCGACGCGTCGAGGGAACGGGGCATAGACATCAGGTCTTCCGGCGCCAGCGATCCAGGTCGAGCCCGGTCAGAGCTTCGAGTTCGTCGATCTTGGGAGCGAAGTACCTGTTCAGGCGCTCCCGCGTCTCGGTGCGCATCGGCGGATAGGTCAAACTTCTGAGATTGACGCGATCCACCAACGCCACCAAGCGAGGCAGACGCTCGCGCAGCGGCAGGAAGAAGCGTTGCAGGATCGGCAGTCGCGGTTCGAGAGCTGCGTTCCGATGCTGTGGTTTGGCCAGCGGCTGCGGTTCCAGATCCAGGAAGCGCCAGACCTGGTCCATCAACGCCCTCGGGTCTTGCCCCAAGTCGTCCTGCAGCACGATCAGGATCTGCTCGCGCTCGAAGATCTCAAAGTAGCGCCGAATCTGGTGCGCATAGTCTCCACGCGCCAGATACGAGAAGTTACGCCGATCCCGGTTGCCTTGGTCGATCCGCTCGGCTTCCCGTTCGAGCGCTTGCTCGAAGCTCAGGGTCTCGAAGCCGTATCGTCGCTGGTGCCAATAGTGCGAGTATGCGCGATCGACCGGGTGCCGCAGGATGAAGAGCAGGCGCGCCTCGGGCAAGACGGCGTGCAACCGCAGCGGCACGCGTGGCTCGAAGAGGTACAGTGGCGACGTCTGAGCGACGATGCGTTCCCCGTTCCAACCCTGAAACAGGGACCGGTACCAGTCCAGGCCACGCGCATAGTGAGCGTCGATGTCGAAGAAGTGGATCTCTTGCGGTTTCGGTGGAAGGTAGATGTCCGGGTGCTGCGCCAGCATGTAGTGCAGCGATGTCGTCCCCGAGCGCTGGGCACCGCCGATCACGAGATTCGGCAGCGGCGCCGAGGCCGCTGCTGGTGGCGCGTCCCGACCGACGAACGAATCGAGCAGAAGGCGCAGTCCGCCGATGGGTCCCAATGGATCGCCAGAGACCGGAGCAAAGATCGACGAATTGATACCGAGGCGTCGACGCACCTCCCACCAGGTCCAGAGGTTCTTGAGCGCGATCAAGATCGACGTGACCGCAGCGGCACCTTCGAGACCAAACATGTAGACCGCGGGTACGTTGAAGAGCAGATTCAGTACGACCGTCACACTCATGATGCGGGCACTGACCTGGGCATTGCCCGTCATGTTCAGCAGGTAGCCGACCGGACCGGTACCGGCACTGACGAGCTGCCCCAGAGCCATGATCCACAAAACGGCCAAGCCGTGGCCATAGCTGGGATCGAAGAACTCGAGCAAGGGCCCACCCAACGCCAACAGCAGCACCGCCAACAGCACGGCGATCAGACTTGCGCCCCAGACACTGAGACTGACAATTCGCTGCAACTCGAGCGTCTTCTTCTGGGCGTGCAGCTCGGAAATCAAGGGGGCCGCGATCGTGTTGCCCGCCGTCAAACCGAAGGGAATCAGGCCCGTCAGCCGCGTGGCGAGAAAGTACAGACCGACCTCCGTGCGACCGACCAGAATGCCGATCACCAGAACGTCGACCTGATTGAGCAACGGGCTGAGGCCGGACACCAACAAGAGTGAGCGAGATTCGCGCCACCAGCGGCCGAGATCGTAGACCGGCGTCGCACGCGACACCTCGGATGGTACTGCCGAGGACTGCCAGAACAGCGCTACGACCCAGGCACTGAGCGAGCCGAGCACCAGCAACAGGACTCCCAGCGGCGCCTCGGGGACAAACTCCTGGCCCGCAAGCTCGGCGAGCAGCAAGGCGAAACCGACCGAGGCGAGCGTCACGGTCGGGCGTAGTACCTGCTCCGGCAACTGGGCACGTACGACATGCCGCAAGCCGCGCAGCGTGCCCGTCGGGATACCGAGTAAGGTTCCTATCAGCACCAGAGCGCTCATCCACAGCGCGGCCTGGAACTCCTGCGGTGCCAGCGAGTCTCCGATCACCAGCGCCACCAACGCCACCACGGCGCCGAGCAGGACACCCGAACAGGTGGCGATCTGCCAGGCGCGCCGCAGCAGGCCGTGGAACAAATCCCAGCGTGCTTCCACCCGGTACTGCGCGACGAAACGCACCATCGCGGTGTCCAGGCCCAGCCGCGCAAAGAGCACGATCACCTGCGACCAGACAAGCAAGTACGCAACGATGCCGTACTGCGTTGCCCCCAGCCAGCGCACGAGGATCCAGTGCAGCAGCAGCTGCAGCGCCATCCCAGCAGCGCGCACGGCGAAACTCGCCGTGGCGCCCCGCACGAGAACCGTATCGAGCTCGTGGCGCCCCGCCTTCACCGAGCCGCCTCTCCTTCGGCCACCGAAGGCGCCAGGTAGTCGTCAGCGGTGTACTGCAAGCCCTCTTCGAGCGCTACCGTGGGACGGTAGCCCAACGCTCGCGTGCTGCGCGCCAGATCCGCCAGCGACGCGCGCACGTCGCCGGCGCGCGGCGGCTCGTGGATCGCCTCGGGACCGCTGCCGACGACATCGCGGATCGTCGATGCCAGCTCCAACACCGTAGTGCCGCGACCGCCGCCGACGTTGTAGACCGCTTCCTCGGTGCTCACCGCTGCCGCGGGCGCACTGCCGGCCAGCAGGTTGGCACGCACCGCGTCGGCGACGAAGGTGAAGTCGCGACTCTGGCCGCCGTCGCCGTAGATGACCGGCGCCTGGCCCTCGACCAGCGCCTGGAAGAAGCGCGGAATGACCGCCGCGTAGGGCCCCTTCGGACTCTGCCGCGGGCCGTAGACATTGAAGTACCGCAGACCCGCGATCTGCATGCCGTAGCAGCGCCGGAAGACCTGGGCGAGTTCCTCGTTCATCGCCTTGGACAGGGCGTAGGGTGACAGTGGCTCCCCTTCCTGACCTTCCGTGCGTGGCAGACGCGGGTCCTCGCCGTAGACGCTCGATGACGAAGCGTAGACCACGCGCTCGACCTCGGCGTCGCGGGCGGCGGCGAATACGTTGGCAGTGCCACTGACGTTGATCGCCAGGCTGGTCGCAGGATCGGCCATTGATCTAGGTACCGAGCCGCGCGCCGCCTGGTGGAACACGTGGCTGACGCCCTCGGCGGCCCGCTGGCACGCGGCGAGGTCACGGATATCGCCCTCGACCCACTCCAACCGGCCCACGGCTTGCGCGGCCTGCAGGTTCTCCACGCGGCCGCTCGACAGATCGTCGAGCACCCGCACTTCGGCACCGGCGCCGAGCAGAGCGTCGACCAGGTGCGAGCCAATGAAGCCGGCCCCGCCGGTCACCAACACCCGCTTTCCTCGCCAGACGGCGAGGTCCAGGTCTCGGCTGTAGTCGTGGTCAAGCTTTGACGACATTCTCATGCTCCTCGCGGTACATGCCGCGCGTGTCGAGGATCAAAGGGGCGTGCTCCAGCACAGCCTGGTAATCGACGCCCGAATGATCGGTGATCAGCAGCACGGCGTCGGCGGCGCGCAGCGTCTCCGGCTCGAGCTCCCGCGACTCCATGGCGGGCAGGTTCGGCCAGGTGCGCATCGTCGGCGCCACCGGCACGTGCGGATCGTGGTACTGGATCTCGGCGCCGAGTTCGAGGAGCTGATCGATGATCTCGAACGCCGGACTCTCGCGCGGATCGTCGATGTCCTTCTTGTAAGCCAGCCCGAGAATGAGCACCCGGCTGCCATGCACCGTCTTGCCGCGACGGTTGAGCGCGCGAACGAGCTTGTCGACTACGTAGCGCGGCATCTCGACGTTGACTTGCCCGGCCAGCTCGACGAAGCGTGGTGTCACGCCATGCTCCCGCGCCTTCCACGAGAGGTAGAAAGGGTCGACCGGAATACAGTGGCCACCCCAGCCTGGACCGGGCGTGAAGCGCACGAAGCCGAACGGCTTGGTAGCAGCGGCGTCGAGCACGTCCCACACGTCGATACCCATGGCGTCGTAGACCACCTTGAGCTCATTGACCAACGCGATGTTGACGGCTCGGAAGATGTTCTCGGTCAGCTTTGTGGCCTCGGCGGTGCGCGCGTTGGCCACGCGTACGGCGCGGGTGAACGCACGGCTGTACACGGCCTCGGCGAGATCCCCCGAGATCTCGTCGACACCGCCGACAACCTTGGGAATGTCGCGCGTGGTGAACTTCTCGTTGCCGGGATCCTCGCGCTCAGGCGAAAAGGCGAGAAAGAAGTCTTCACCACACGTCAAACCGCCGGCTTCCAGCCGCGGGCACAGGAGCTCACCCGTGGTACCGGGGTAGGTCGTCGACTCGAGAATCACCAACTGACCGGACCGGAGCCGCGACGCCAGCGTGTCGGCCGTGCGCTCCAGGTAGCTCAGGTCCGGTTCCCGGTGCGCGGTCAGCGGCGTCGGCACGCAGATGATCACCACGTCGACATCGGCCAGGCGGTCGAAGTCGGCGCTGGCACTGAAGCGCTGAGCCGCCTGCATATCGTGCAGACGCTGGGCATCGAGGTGACGGATGTAGCAACGACCCTCGGCCAGAGCTTCGATCTTCGCCTGGTCGACATCGAAGCCGAGCACCGTATACCCAGCCTCGGCGAAGGTCAGGGCCACGGGCAAACCCACATAGCCAAGACCGATGACGCCCAAGCGGGCCGAACCGTTGCCGATACTCTCTGCCAGCTTGGCAGCGTGACTCATGGTCGCATACTCCTCAGGTTTCCAGCTCTAGGTGTCCAGCTGGGCTCCGATATAGCCTTCGCTTTCCAAGTGCAGTAGCACCTGTTGGGCAGCTTCCTCCGGACTCACGTCGGTGGTGTCGAGGTGGACCTCCGCGTCAGCGGGTTCTTCGTAGGGGTCCGAAATGCCGGTGAACTCGGCAATGATACCCGCCCGCGCCTTGGCGTACAGTCCCTTGCGGTCCCGCCCTTCACAGGTCTCGAGCGGCGTCGCCACGTGCACCAGCACGAAACCACCCCCCGCCTCCACCATCTGCCGCACTTCGCGGCGCACATCGTCGTACGGCGCGATCGGCGCGCACAACGCGATGCCACCGTTCTTGGTGATCTCGGAAGCGACGAAGCCGATGCGCCGGATGTTGATGTCGCGGTGCTCCTTGGAGAAGCCCAGCTCCGACGACAGGTTCGTGCGCACGATGTCGCCGTCGAGCAGCGTGACCGGGCGCCCCCCCATTTCCATCAGTTTGGTCATCAGCACATTGGCGACCGTCGACTTGCCCGCTCCCGAGAGGCCGGTGAAAAAGACGGTGAAACCCTGCCTGTGGCGCGGCGGGAAGGTCCTACGCAGCTCCTGCGCCACCTCCGAGAAGGTGAACCATTCTGGCAACTCCCGGCCATCGGCCAGGCGTCGCCGCAACTGGGTACCAGACAGAGTCAGAACGCGTTCCCCATCGCGCACCTCGTCCTCGGTGACGTACTTGTCGCGCTCTTCGACGTACACCATCATGCGGAACGGCACCATCTCGATCGCCAGCTCTTCCTGGTGCGCACGCAGCAACTCCTGCGCATCGTACGGACCATAGAACGGCTTGCCCTCCGCGTCGACCCCTGGGCCGGCATGGTCGCGGCCAACGATGAAGTGACTGCAGCCGTAGTTCTTGCGGATGATCGCGTGCCACAGCGCCTCGCGCGGCCCGGCCATGCGCATCGCCAGCGGCAGCAGCGACAGGGCCACCGTCTGCTGCGGATAGCGACCGAGCACGGCCTGGTAGGCGCGCACCCGCGTGTAGTGATCGACATCACCCGGCTTGGTCAAACCGACCACCGGATGGATGAGCAGGTTGGCCTCCAGATCGCGAGCGGCGCGCAGGGTCAGTTCCTGGTGCGCACGGTGCATCGGGTTGCGCGTCTGGAACGCGACCACCTTGCGCCAGCCCATGCGCGAAAGTTCGAAGCGCAGCTCGGCCGGCGTGTGGCGCAGCGTCCGGAAGTCGTAGTGCACTGGCGCCTCGACGCCCTCGACACGGCCACCCAAGTACACCGGCCGGGTCGCGTCCAGCAGTTGCGCGACGCCCGGATGATGGCGATCCCGCGTGCCGTAGACCGCTTCGGCCTCGACCTCGCGGTCCGGCGTCCAGATGTCCTCGACGTGCAGCACCGCCAGCATGACACCTTCCGGATCGCGCAACGCGACCTTGCCACCGGTGGCCAGCTCGGCCGCGAACTCTTCGTCCACGTCGAGCATGATCGGGATCGGCCACAGCTCGCCCGATGCCAGGCGCATGTCCTTGCACACAGCCTCGTAGTCGGCGCGCCCGAGGAAGCCTTCGAGCGGCGAGAAGCCACCGCACAGCAGCAGCTCGAGGTCGCGGAGCTGACGCGGCGTCAGGCTCAGGGACAACCAGTCGCGCGAAGCTTCACGCAGTTCAGCGGCCCGCTCGAGGACCGCCATCAAATTGACCAGCTGGCCACCATGAGGAGAGTTCAAATGTCCGGACACGTCGACTCCTTCCTGACTATCTTGTACAGCCGACTCAGTGCTTGATCGTTACAGCTCTCGCGGACAGCGCACTGCCGCACGGGGCGCGATCGATATGGGGCCCTGGCCACTGGGCCGTGACCCCACGGTGAGCTCAGCCAAGTATGAAGCGTAAATGGGTAGTGAGAATTCGATCCGAGAGAATCGTGGTGTTGAAACGGGTTTCGAGAGTGAGTTCGCGGTCGGGCCAGCGGGGATCAGCTGTGGTTCCAGCGCCTCAGTTCGAGCCCGAGAGCCAGCAGCAGTCCGGCCAGGTTGCCGGCCAGAAAAGCCAAGACCGACTTGAAGAGGGGGGCTTGCTGTGTCGCCCCCAAAGGCTTGGAGGCTTCGATGCCAATGCTGACCGCGGGAGCGGCGAGTTGGGCACTGAGAAGGCGGCCATCGAGATAGCCAGGGAGCAGCATCTCGGCTTCCTTCTGTAGGCGGTCGATCTCGCGCTCGACCTGCTCGAGCTCCAGCTCGGCCTGCCGCTCATGTGCGCTGCGCTCTTCCAACCAGGCCTCGCTCAGCGCGTCCAACCCGTCCGATCGCTGGCGGCTGAGCAGCTCCAGACCGCTCTCCCGGGCGCGACGAACCGCGTCGACGAGGGTACGCGCCGCCTGCACCTCCGTGTCCAGACGATCCACCTCCTCGGACAAGGCCGTACGCTGGGCTTCCAGAGACTCGCGAGGCGCCAGCGTCGTCAATAGGTCGATCTCCAGCAGCGCCGCTCGTGTCGACAGCTCCTCATAGAGTGGATTCGGCTCCTGCTGGACGAGCTGGAGAGTCTGCCAGTTCACGTCACTCTGCGGCGCGGAGGCGTCCTGCCCGACCACCAACTTCCACACCGTGTCGTCGTTGACCGACTTGCGCGTCTCGACGATCCGGGGAGTGCCGGCCAGCTGTGCCTTGGTCGCCTGTAGCCGCTGCGTCATGACTTCGGCTTCTCGGTCCAGCTTGGCCAGGCGTGTCTCGAGCTGCCCGAGCGCACCTTGGCGTGCCTCCAGGTGTGCTCTGCGGCTGACCAGTCGCGCCTCAGAGATGGCACTATTGAGCCGCTCGCGGGTCACCTCCTGGTGCTCCGACTCCAGGCGTTCGGTCTCTGCACGGTGGTCTTCCAGCCTTGCCCGCCAGCTTCCGTTCAGCTGCAGACGCGCGAGGCCCGCGGCGTCCTGCTGTGCCACCCGGCGCTGTTCCAGTTCCGCCAAGCGTTCATCGAGTTCTGGGTAGCGATCTTCCAACCGGCGAATCGGTTCCAAGATGCCCTGGCGCGACAACTGCTCCGCCTGCTCACGGAACACCTCGGCCCACGTATTGGCAGCCGCCTGTGCCAGTTCGGGCGTCGAGCACAGTGCGACCAATTGCACCAGCGAAGCCTGCGGTGCTTCACCACGGCGACGCGCCGGCGAGATGAGAATCTGGCTACTGAGGTTCTTGCCCACTTGTAGGCGCTCGTTGCCCAGAACCCCTTGTTCGCGCAGGCGTTGCCGAGTTTCGCCGATCACGACAGGCGACTCGAGCAGGCGCTGGTACGCCTCGGGGGCCAGCGAAATCGGCGCCAGCGACTTCAGCTCCACGGGCTCGGGACTCAGCAGCAGGCTCGCCATCGCCCGATACATGGGTGGCTGCAGGCTGACGAAAACCCACACCACGGCTGCAGCCAGCACACCCGGGCCCAGCAAGAGCCACCAACGGCGGCGGACGAAGCCGACCAGGTCACCGAGCGTCAGACCTGCTTCGGCCGACGGATGGACTTCGGAAGGTGCGGGAGCGTGATCCATGATGGAGGTCGTTGGAACAAGGGCCGGCCAATCTCGTTCGAGCACAGCGCCGTTCGTTTCAATCCGGGAAGCTATCATACAGCCGCCCCCTTTGACCTCCGACCGGCAGCCACAGTCGCTATGGTACCTTCACCGTTTCCGGGCGCATGCCGTGTCCCGGGTGTCGATGGAAGGATTGCACGATGCCGCTGGTAGAGCCTCTGTCTCCTGATGCCAACCCGGACGTCCGCGAACTCGCAGAGTTCTTCAACGAGACTCTGGGCTTCTGCCCCAACAGCGTGCTGACCATGCAGCATCGCCCTGCCATCGCCCGCGCCTTCATCAACCTGAACATGGCCGTCATGGAGAATCACGGCCGGGTGACGAGCGCACTCAAGCGGCTGATCGGCTTCGTCGCCAGCCATGCGGCCGGCTGTCGCTACTGCCAGGCGCACACGATCCGTGCCGCCGAACGCTACGGCGCCGAGCAGGATCAACTCGAACATATCTGGGAGTATCGTCATCATCCCGCCTTCAGTGAGGCAGAGCGAGCCGCCCTCGACCTGGCAGTGGCCGCCGCGACGGTACCGAATACGGTCGACGAGGCGCTACAGACGCGGCTGCGCGAGCACTGGGACGAAGGTGAGATTGTCGAGATCTTGGGCGTCATCGCCCTCTTCGGCTACCTCAACCGCTGGAATGACAGCATGGCCACGACGCTCGAGGAAGGTGCTGTCGAGTCCGGCCAGCAATGGCTGACGCACGGTGGCTGGGAGCGCGGCAAGCACAGCTGAAGCTCCTCATTTCGCCCCGCCTCGAAACGGACTGCTGCCCTCACCGGCAGCAGTTTTTCCATTTTTTCGAGCCACAGGCGACATGGTCCGCTCCTCAATGTCGTCTATCTACAGACAGGCACACATCACCCGCGCCCTGGTGCGCTCCACGAGTGGAGAGAACGCACCGGAGAAAGGAGCCTGTCCATGCTTGCCCGTGCCACGACCGCGACCCCCTGGGGCATCGAAGCCCGCAGCGTCCACATCGAAGTCGACGTCTACAACGGTCTACCGCAGACACAGATCGTCGGCCTTCCCGACACCGCCGTACGCGAGAGCCGCGAGCGCGTGCGCTCCGCGGTCAAGAACTGCGGCTTCGACCTGCCACCGCGCGCCATTATCGTCAACCTGGCTCCCGCCGACCTGCGCAAGGAAGGCAACCACCTCGACCTCGCCATCGCACTCGCCCTACTGGTGGGCTACGGCCACCTGCCACAGAACCTGCTCGACCAGCGTCTGGTCTGCGGCGAGTTGGGCCTCGATGGCACCGTCCGGCCCGTGCGCGGTGGACTCGCCCTCGCCGAGTTGGGCCAGCAGCTTGGCGTGCGCGAAGTCCTCCTGCCCGCCGACAGCGCGCCCGAAGCCGCGGCACTCGGCGGCACCCCGGTCATTCCCGTGCACACCCTCGGTGAAGTCGTCGCTCACCTGCGCGGAGAGGCTACCCTCCCAGCGACCAACAGCCACGATCGTCCCCCTCGCTGCATCCCCGAACACGGCATTCCCGACCTCGGCGAAGTGCGTGCACAGGAAGGCGCCAAGCGCGCCCTCGAAATTGCCGCCGCTGGCGCTCACAACTTGCTCCTGGTAGGCCCTCCCGGCTCCGGCAAGACCATGCTCGCCCGCCGCCTGCCGAGCCTGCTGCCACCCCTCGAACAAAGCGAGGCGATCGAGGTCACCAAGGTCTACTCCGTCGTCGCCGACCAACCTCCCGCCGGCCTCGTCCAGCAACGCCCCTTCCGCAGCCCCCATCCCGGCATCAGTACTGCCGGCCTGATCGGCGGTGGCTCGATCCCGCGTCCCGGGGAGGTCAGCCTGGCGCATCACGGTGTGCTGTTCCTCGATGAGTTCCCCGAGTTCCGGCGCGATACGCTGGAATCTCTGCGCCAGCCCCTGGAAGAAGGTCGTGTCACCGTCGTACGTGCGGCGGCTCGCCTGACGTTCCCGGCACGATTCGCCTTGGTAGCCGCCATGAATCCATGTCCATGCGGCCATCAGGGAGATCCGCGCTCGAGCTGCCGCTGCCAACCGCAGCAGATCGAACGCTACCGCAGCCGCATCAGCGGCCCCCTGTTGGACCGCATCGACCTGCATGTCGAGGTACCCGCGGTCACCCTGAACGATCTGCGCTCCAAAGCCGGCGAACCCTCCGCCACCGTCGCGGCCCGCGTGCGCGAGGCCCGCCAGCGTCAGCTCGCGCGTTTCCGCGCGACTTCACGCACCGTCGAAGGCAAGATCTCCCTGTCCACGACCGTCAACGCGGCGATGGGACCCGCCGACGTGCGTCGCTGGTGCAGTGTCGACGCCGAGACCCACAGCTTGCTCGACCGCGCCTTCGAAAAGCTGGGGCTTTCCGCCCGCGCACTCGAACGCGTCTTGAAAGTCGCCCGCACCATCGCCGACCTGGCCGGTGAGGAAGCCATCCGTTCCGGGCACGTCCTGGAAGCCGTCCAGTACCGCACTCTCGATCGGCGCGTCCCGGGAACCTGAGATGGGCCGTGCTCTGCGCTACGTACCCCCTGGCGGCGCGCTGGTCGAAGTCACCACGCGCACGGTCCACAGCCGTTACCTGCTGCGTCCTACCAGCTGGGTCAACGAATCCATCGTCGGAGTTCTCGGGCGGGGCCGGCGTCGCGTCCCGGATCTTCGGCTATGCAGTCTCGTCTTCCTGTCGAACCACTACCACCTGCTCCTCTGGGTACCCAATGCGAAAGCGCTACGCACGTTCATGGAGTTCGTCAACTCCAACCTGGCACGCGAGGTCGGAAGGATCGTGGGGTGGCGCGAGAAATTCTGGTCGCGTCGCTATCAGCACGTCGTCGTCAGCCAGGAACCGCAGGCACAGGTCGAACGCCTACGCTACATCCTGTCGCACGGCGTCAAAGAGGACCTCGTCCACAAAGCCGAAGACTGGCCGGGCGTCCACGGCATTCGCAACCTGCTATATGGCGAGGCTTTGCTCGGCTATTGGTTCGACCGCAGCCAGGAGTACGCGGCTCGGCAACGTGGAGAATCCTACGAGCGTCTCACCCACGCCACGCCTGAGACTCTGCACTTGGATCCGCTCCCCTGCTGGCGTCATCTGAGCGTCGAGGAACGTCGCGAGCAGGTGCGGCAGCTGTTGGCGGAGATCGAGATCGAGCACCGGGAGCGTCGAGTCCGCGAGCGCAATAGAGTTTTGGGCGTCAATGGCGTCAAGGCACAGCATGTCCACGAGCGTCCCCGCAAGACCAAGAAGTCCCTGGCACCTCGTTGTCACGCAGTGAGTAGGTCGGCGCGGCGGGAGTTGAAGCAGGCGTACGCCGCATTCCGCGCCGCATTCCGGGATGCGGCGCAAGCCTTGCTCGCGGGCGATCGTACTGCCAAGTTCCCTGAAGGCAGCTTTCCGCCAGCGCTTCCGTTCATCGTCCCGAATCTGCTGGCTCGCCCGCAGCCGACCTGATCATAGAAACCTGCAAGGCAACCCCGAGCAAGACGTGCTGGCCCGGTAGGACAGCGCGACAGATGAGGTGCGCTCGGAATCCCCGATTTCTATGGTCACAGACCACGGGAAGGTCGAGGGTGCGTTGCCTTGCCTTGAACCCGGTACCCCAGAACCTTCGAAAGGTCAGGGTCTTGGCCTTCCCTCCGCTCTCCGACGACCAGCAAGGTTGGATTCCCTCGATGTCCCTGGCACCTTTTTGGACAGTCGGAACGCTGCCTGCGCAGCCAGCACAGGAGACCGTATAATGTGCCGATGAAACAGATTCCCTTGCTCCTGCTGGGCCTGGCCCTGCTCCTGCCCCTCCCCGCCGGCACTCTCGCTGCCGACGACTCGACTCCCACGGACAGCCGAACGCTGACGGGAGAGTACTTCTGGCAAGATGCCGATTTGCATGGCGACCTCGAGGCCGTGTTCACGCCGACGGGCGAAAACGAGTGGAGCGTCGAGTTCCACTTCACCTTCCGCGATCGGCCACGCACCTACTCTGGAACCGCGATGGGTAACCTGGAGACCGGTAGCCTTGATGGCACAGTGTATGGCGAGAGTCGCCGAGGCCAACGTGAATGGGTCTTCCGCGGAAGTTTCGAGGACGGCACCTTCCGAGGCGACCACGCCGAGATGGAAGATGGCGAGGAGATCCCCTCGGGCACTCTGACACTGCATTGACCCCCACCGCCTTGACGCGGCATCAACGCTCGGAAACAACGGCCCCGCCTCCGGGGCCGTTTCCTTTGGTCCCGTCTTGGCGCTGCCACCTCCACCACCCTCCCCAAGAGCTAGACGGTGCGGCAGCGCCGCCCTCCTCCATGCCCCATCCTGCTGAGTTTTCCAGCCCGCGACCGCCCCTCTTGCGGCCGTGCACCACGTTCTCCGCAACGCCCGGCCCAACCCTCCGCACCCCCGCCCCCTTCGCGCGAAAACGCGCACACTCCAGAGAAACACCACCAATTACTGCGCGATTTCGCGCAGCTCGTTTCTGCGCACTCCACGGGAAAGCCCTGAAACTGGCGTAATCAGGGCTCGATTGCAACCTGGCAGACAAATTGCAGTCACCCTATATCCGAAAGGATTTGTACTCGACTCCCATGAAGCTAGCAGCCACTTTGCCTCGGAGTACATCACTTGAAGCAGCACACTGATTTCCAGAAAGGAAGCACGATGAACGCCTCAACCCATACCTTGCGCCTTGTTGTTTCCGCGTTTCTTCTCGCTGTCGTGCTCGCCGCGACCGCAACGCCTACTCAGGCAATGGCCCCAACGCAGCTTCCCGGCCTCGACCGGCCGGTGACCGTCATTGAGGACACGGAAGGCATTCCGCACATCTACGCCACGACCGAGCAGGACGCCTACTATCTGCTCGGCTACCTGCACGCCCGCGACCGCTACTTCGCCATGGATTTCTACCGTCACCTGTTCAGCGGCCGCCTGGCTGAACTCCTCGGGGCCGGAGCCCTGAGCTCCGACTTCCAGCTCCGCGCGTTCAACCTCAGCACGATCTCAGAGGCCAACGCCGACGCGCTTCCGCAGGTGACCCAGGATTGGCTGCAGGCCTACTCCGACGGAATCAACGCCTACGTGCAGAACAATCCCCTGCCGATCGAGTACACGCTCTTCGAACTCACCCATTCCAGCATTTCTCCGTGGACGCCGGCCGACAGCATCATGATGTGGAAGGGCTTTGCGGCCGGTGCCTGGCTGGACTTGAAAGAACTCCAGAACACCCTGACGCTGTTCGACTACCAAGCAGCGTCGAGCCAGAACAAAGCCATCTCGTTCAATGGCAGCAGCCTGTACACCGACGATGTGCACCGTTCCGCGCCCTTCCTACCCGCGGTGATCGTTCCCGAAGGCGAAGGCTCTCGCCAGAGCTTGCGCACCGCCGAGACCACGACACCTCCGAACGCTCGCAGCCGCAGTCGCATCGACAGCAGCTACCTGCGCCCCGAAACGCTGGAGCTGGCCGCCGAGTACCGCCGGCAAGCCCTCGAGAATCAGGTCCTGCAAGAGGTCGTCATCGACACCAGCAAGGGCAGCAACTGGTGGCTGATCTCCGGCGACTTGACGGAAGACGGACAGCCCCTGTTCGCAGGCGACCCGCACCAACCCGTCACCATGCCCACGATCCTCTATGAAGCTCATCTGCACGTGAACGGCAGGCCCACCGAGCGGCTCAACGCCAGCGGCGGCACGTTCCCCGGAATCCCAGTCACCGTGGTGGGTTGCAGCGACCACCATTGCTGGAGCGCCACCAACAGCAGTCATGACGTCTCAGACATCTTCCAAGAGCTCGTAGTCTTCGACAACGGCGAACCGGTCGCCACGCTGTACCAAGGGCAGCAGGAACCACTCAATGCTGTCGACCACACGTTCGCGGCCAATGTCATCGGTGACGGCGTCCCTGACAATCCGTCGACCGTGACCCAGGCGCGCTTCTACTACGTACCTCGGCGCAGCAACGGACCTATGCTCTCGATTGGCACACCAGTCGACGGAGTCGCCGTGGGTCTGTCCGTACAGTACGTCGGCTGGCAGCCCCATCTGGACCTCGAAGGTCTGCGCCGGCTCCCCCGGGTAGATAGCCCCGAAGCCTTCAACACTGCCATCGAGCACATCAAGGAGTGGATCCTCAACTTCGGGTACGTCGACACGGACGGCAACATCGCCTACCGCGTCAGCGGCTCGGTCCCCTTGCGTGACGACCTGCAGAACCTGGGGGCTCCGGAGGGTCTGCCTCCCTTCTTCCTGCGTGACGGCACGGGCAACCTGCGCCATGAGTGGCTGCCGGAACAGGAGTCGGCCGATCCTCTGAACCTACAGCCCTACGCCATCCTGCCTGCCCGCGAGATGCCGCAAGTGGCAAACCCGCGCCAAGGCTTCATCGTCAGCGCCAACAACGACCCGGTCGGCAACACGATCGACAACGATCCGATCAACCAGCTACGCGATGACGGCGGCATCTTCTACCTCGGCTACCAGTACGCTGGAATCCGCGCCGCCAAGATCCAACAGCAGCTGAGCCAGATGCTGGGAGACGACGGCTTCATCAGCCTGGAAGAAATCCGCCAGGTACAAGGGAACTCGCAGATGCTGGATGCCGAGGCTCTGCTCCCGTTCCTCCTGGAGGCGTACACCAATGCTTCCACTGGCGGGGCGGAACCGCAGCTGGCCGCCCTGGCCGCGGACCCACGCGTAGCCGAAGCCATGAGCCGCTTGGCGAGCTGGGATTTCTCGACACCGACTGGCTTGCAAGCCGGCTTCGATCAGGGCGACGACCCTTCGAACCTCGCGACTCCGAGCCACCAGGAGATCGCCAACAGCGTCGCGACCACGATCTACTCGGTGTGGCGCGGTCAAGCCGTACGCCAGATCATCGATGCTCCCTTGCTCGCACTGGGCTTCGGACAACAGACCCTGCCGCAGGACCGTGTAGCTATGAACAGCCTGTTCAACCTGCTACAGAGCTTCGACCTGAACGAGGGCTTCGGCGCCTCCGGCATCGACTTCTTCCCGATCGAAGGCATCGACCGCGACACGGCACGCGACTTGACGCTGCTGCGATCTCTGCGCGACGCGCTCGACTTGCTGGCTGGACCGGCCTTCGCTGACGCCTTCAGCAACTCGACTGATCAAGATGATTACCGCTGGGGCAAGCTGCATCGCATCACCTTTAACCACTTGGTGCTCCCCACTTTCAGCGTGCCTCCAGCGGGCGGCTTCCAGAACGTGGCGACCAATCTGCCCGGAATCGCGGTGGATGGAGGCTACGCCACGATCGACCAGGCCAACCACAACGTCCGTGGCGACAATGCCGGTGCCTTCACCTTCAGCGTGCCTCCGGGCCGCAGGGGAATCGCCTCTCTGTCGCGCAACGGCGTCGAAGCACTGCAGATCCTGCCCGGTGGCAATGCCGGGGATCCGTCGAACCCCTACTTCACCAACCAGATGGGCCGGTACTTGACGAATCAGTACGCGCCAGTACCGCTGTCTGTCGGCGAGGTGATGAGCGTACGACAGAGCCAGAGTCTGTTCCTACCGGCCCATTGAGCCTGGGCTGCCTACCCTACCTACGACCCTCGGCAAGACGCCCTCGTCCGCACAGCGGGCGAGGGCGTTCCTCATTGTAGGCCGCTGAACTCCGCAGCCCTCAGGGATTGTTGCGCAGCAGACCGAAGCCGCGTTGGATGTTGACGTTGATCAAGCTCCACTCGCCAGCCGGACGGTAGTAGAAGAACTCCCACATGATCGGAGCCTGCTGGTACTTCGCCACGTAGAGCAAGCGCAGCAGGGACTCGCCAAAGCGGTCTTCGCGCAGCCGCTCGAAGCCGACCGGCACGCCGAACAGCCCTTCCAGGGCCACCACCTGATCGCCGATCTTCTTGGCGGCCTCGCCATCACGCTGAGCGATCAGTGAACCCGCCATCAGGGTTTCCGCCGCGCCCGTGCGAACGGCTTCGTCGTCGCTGCGGAGGGCATCCAGGAACGTCTCGCTGTGTCCTCGCGGCTCGATCGGGGCCGCCGTAGCAGGAGACGCCGCTTCAGCATCTGCCGGAGCTGCGCCTTCGGCAACCTCCGCGACCGGCTCTTGAGCCAGCAAGTTCGGGGGTGCCAGCAGCACCGCCAAGCACCAACCTAGTGCAATCATCCAGGACAAAGCCGATGTGCGGCGAGCGGCGGACAAGCGTGATTCGATAGTCATCTGTGGGTCACCTCCATAGTCTCAGATTGCGGTCGGACACGGCATTCTACTCCGCATCGATCCTGAACGTGCCAGCCCTGCGGTATCCTGGAACGGCATGTTCGACCGAACAACCCGGACCTTCGCGGGCCTGATCGCCGCACTCGTGGTGGTTCCGTACGCCACCCTCAGCCTCGACTTGCAGACTGGCATGGTGGTGCAGGCAATCTTGCTGCTGACGTTGACCTCGAGCCTGCTCGCCTGGGGCCTGGTCTGCCGACGCCCCGAGCAAGCCCGCCCCCGAGCATGGAGTGGCCTGAGGTCTATCGTTTGGCAACGCCTGGCCCCGCGTGACCTAGCCAATTCCGGGCTCTGGCTGTACAGCGGAGCGATCGCCTGGGGAGCTAGCGTCGCCCTGCTGCTTGGCAACGACATCATCCTGCTCAGTGGTCAGGTCGTCGCCATGGGACTCTTACCCCTCGGTTTCGTTGCCGGCCGTCTACACCCGCGCGGCACCCTGGCCCGCGGCCTGATCCTGGGAACTGGCGTAGCGGTCTCCGCCGCGGTGGTGTTGCACTTGGTGGCATGGTTGGCTGCCGCCGCTGCCGGCCGGCCGGTGGTGCGCCTGTTCCTGGCCAAGTCCGTGGGCGTGGTGGGCTTGATCCCAATGGTGTTCCTGCTGCTGCTCAGCGTCCGCAACGCGCGCTCCGTGGCGCCGAAACTACGGTGGCTGTGCGACACGGCACTCATCCTGTCAGCGATCTACCTCCTGGGTTCCGGAGTGCGTGGAGCTTGGTTGAGCCTCGGGTTCGCCACCCTGCTGTGGAGCGGGCTTTTCCTCCTCCGGGCTGCGGCACAACAGCGCCTGCGCCTGTTACGCCGTGCGGGCTTGTGTGTGCTGGCGGCAACGCTGCTCGGCGCCCTTGTGCTCGGCCTGCCCGCTTGGTGGTTGCAGCAGCCGCACGACAATCTGCTCCCCCAAGGCGAGCACCCAGCGACCTGGCTGCTGGCTTCCGAGGTCGGCTTCCACGCGACCTCGCCCCATGTCGAGCCCCCATCGCGCATCGACTGGGACGAATCGATCCACGACCAAGAGGTACCGCTTGCCTTGGATCTGGACCTCGACCGTACTTACCGCCTGCGCGCCTGGGTGCACGGCCATCCTTCCAGCCTCGCCTACGTTGCGCTGCGCTGGCGGGACAGCGAAGGGCACCTACTGCACCACCCGCTGGACGCGCGCGCGCAGCCGTGGCCCCAGCTACAAGTCGTAACCGCGATTGACCGCCCACCCACGCAAAGCCGAAGCGCCTCGCTGCATTTTGGAGTTCCGAAGTACCGCTCGGATCATCGTGACCCACCCAAGGGGGTATGGATGCTGGAGCGAGTCGAGCTGCACGACCTCGGCCCTGCCTGGGCAGCCCCTTTCTGGCGTCAAGTCGACTACACGCTCGCACGCTTGAAGACCCTGCTCCCAGGTGCACAGCCAAGCGCGAGACCCTCGATCGACTATCGCTGGCTGGAAACGCGCACCCTGCTGCACCGCTTCACTGCCGCCTCCTGGCCACTGCAGCTCGCCGGCCATGGCCTCGGTGCCACCTACGAATTGAAGAGCGATCCAGATTCCGAGTTGCCGGTCGAACATCTCACCGGACGTCTCGATGCTGCGCAGCTGAACTACATCCACAACTTTTACGCCTTCTTGCTCTACAAGCTCGGCGCCGTCGGCACGCTGCTGGTCATCGCCGCGCTGACCTTGTGGATCGGCCGTGCGATCTGGCCGTTCCGGCGTCGGCAGACCAAGGACGACCTGCTTGAACACCTACCGGCGGCAGTACTTTCGATTCTCGTGGCCTACCTCGTATGGGCCGTGAGTTCGCCAGAACTGATCAACTTCCGGATTGCGCCACTGCTCGGCCTCCTCCTCGCATCGACGCTATCCCTGCGCAACGGGTGAGCACTTCTTATCACTTTACCTGCGCACTCGATTACCAAGGCGGAAAACCTTGACAGTACGGAACAGTTTCTGTCCCGCTTTCCCTCCGGCACCACACCACACCCTATAGACAAGCTCTATCAGGGGCGGTAGCCTGTCTCCGAAGTCATGGACCTACTTGGAGTACTCTCGTCTTGAACATTCGCCCACAAGCTTGGTACGGCAGATCCTTACGAGACGAGTCTCCGTGCTTCTCACTACCCCGTTGATAGATCAGAAAATCAAACAATATCGATCTAATCAATGTTACACCCGAACAACACCGAAACTGAAAACCACGAAGGAGCTATGCCCATGAAGATGACATCTCGCTGTACTTCTACGCTCTTGATGCTGGCCGCGCTGGCCATGCTCACCCTCCCCGCCATCGCCAACGACCAAGTCATGGACGTCAAGGCCGAGGGTTCGATGCTGATCTTCACTCCGCTGATGGAGTACGAGAGCATCGAGCTGGTGGTCACCGGCCCCAAGCGCACCTTGACCCGCAACATCTACGCCAACGGCAAGCAATTCGCCTGGGACGTATTCGACCAGAGCGGCAAGGCACGCCCGGACGGTCCCTACACCTTCCAGCTGCGCGTCACCCCGATCATCGATGCCGAAGCCAAGGAGATGCTGCAGGCTGCCCGCTTCAAGGGCAACGAAGACGAGACCTTCGTCCAGCTGTGCGAGGAAGGCCGCATCCCAGATGGCCCGATCACCCAGAACGGCTACTTCCTGATCATCAAGTCCGAGCTGGTCATGGGTGGGGAAACCGAGAAGACCGCCGCCGAGCAGCGCCAGGCGCGCAGTGAAGATGCCGACAAGGGCCTCGAGGTTTCTCCCGAAGCCGACTTCGTGATCAACGACGACCTGATCGTCGATGGCTCGGCTTGCATCGGTTTCGACTGCGTCAACGGTGAGAGCTTCGGCTTCGACACCATCCGACTCAAGGAAAACAACCTGCGCATCAAGTTCGAAGACACCTCCGTCGCCGCTTCCTTCCCGACCACCGACTGGCAGCTGACCGCCAACGCCAGCGCCAACGGCGGCGCCAGCAAGTTCTCGATCGACGACATCAGCGGTGGTCGCACGCCGTTTACCGTCGAGGCCAACGCGCCCAGCCACTCGCTGTACGTTGACGATGGCGGCCGCATCGGCAACGGCACCTCGACTCCGTCGGTGGAGATCCACACCGTCGACGGCGACACCCCGACCCTGCGTTTGCAGCAGGACGGGTCCTCCGGCTTCGCGCCCCAGACCTGGGACGTGGCCGGTAACGAGACCAACTTCTTCATCCGCGACGTGACCAACGGCTCGACGCTCCCCTTCCGTATCCGTCCGGGCGCGTCGACGAGTGCCATCTTCATCGACGTCGACAGCGACATCGGCTTCGGCACCGCCTCGCCGGACGAAGACCTCCACATCGTGCGCAGCGCGGTGCCGATCGGTGTCAAGCTAGAGAACAGCGCCGATAACCGCAACTGGACCTTCAAGATGAGCGGCAGCGGTTTCGCCGTCAACGAAGATGCCGAAGCCTCGACCTTGCTGCTGCGCGACAGCGGCGAGATGCGCGTCGGTAACGATGGCGCCGAGGAATTCGTCGTGCGCTCGAACGGTGACACCGAGATCGACGGCAACCTCGATGTCGATGGCGACATCACCGCCACCGGCACGATCTCCGACCGTGACCGCAAGCAGCAGATCGTCAACGTTGACGGCGCCGACGTGCTGTCCAAGGTGCTGGCCCTGCCGGTCTCCACGTGGGTCTACAACCACCAGACCGAGGTTCGCCACATCGGCCCGATGGCGCAGGACTTCCACGCCGCCTTCGGTCTCGGTACCGAGCGTTCGATCGGCCTGACCGACCTCGGCGGCCTGTCGCTGGCTGCGATCCAGGAACTGCACCAGCAGTTCGAGTCGCAGCTCGAGAACAAGGACGCTGAGCTCGAGCAACTTCGTACCGAGAGCGCCGAGATGCAGCAGCGCCTGGAGGCCCTCGAGGCCGCCCTGCTGGCCCTACAGCAGAACTGATCCGAAGCACCCGAGTTCAACTGAACTCGCGGAGAGCTTGTAAAGATCAAGGCCGGCCAGATCGTTGGATCTGCCGGCCTTCTCTTTGCCTCGGCCCCTCCTGGCAGTCAGATCTGCCACCAGTGGTGCGAAGTTCTTCTATAGCTACCCCCGGGGCGCTCGGCCCCTCCTAGCTTTCGCCGTGAGCTATCCAGCTCTCGCGGAGGAGCCATCTTGATCTATAAGGAGACCCTTTACCATGCAGCTACAACCCGTCCCCTCATCGCGCCAAAGCGTCTTACCCCTGACTCTCTGCGCTCTTCTCGCGCTGGCGATCTTCGCCACCCCAGTCTCCGCGGCTGAAACGATCGCTGAATTCAACGCCGAGGGCTCCATGCTGATCTTCGAGCCGGCAATGGAGTACGAAAGCGTCACGCTCAGCGTACGCGGCCCCAAGCTCACATTCACCGAAGACGCCTACGCCAGCGGTAAGAGCTTCGCCTGGGATGCCTTCGATGCCGAAGGTCGTGCACGGCCTGACGGCGCCTATACCTTCGAACTCCGCGTCACCCCGATCATCGACCCCGAAGCCAAGGACATGCTCGCTGACGCCCGAGCCAAGGGAAACGAAGCGGAGGTCTTCGTGGCCCTGTGCGAGGAAGGCCGCGTGCCGGAAGGCCCCATCACCCAGAACGGGTACTTCCAGCTCAGCCGCGGCAACGTGATTCTCAGCTTCGATACCGAGAAGAACAGTGACCTGGACGATCCCCAAAGCCGCGTCGATCGCGAGGCCCGGCAAGGTATCACGGACTCACCCGACAAGCAGTTGATCACTGGCGACCTGACGGTGCGCAACAGCCTGTGCATCGGCTTCGACTGCCTACACCCCGAGAGCTTCAGTTTCGACACCGTACGCCTGAAGGAGAACAACCTGCGTATCCACTTCGACGATACGTCCACCGTAGGCTCCTTCCCCAGGACTGACTGGCGCATCCAGATCAACGACAGCGCCAATGGCGGCGGCTCTTACTTCGGAGTCGTCGACGCCTCGGCAAACCGGCGCTCGTTCTCCATCGAGGCCAACGCTCCGTCCCACTCGCTGTACGTCGACGACGGCGGCCGCCTCGGTCTTGGCACCTCGACACCAGTGGTCGACATCCACGCCGTGTCCGGCAATACGCCAACCTTGCGCCTGGAGCAGAACGGTTCGTCCGGGTTCGCACCGCAAACCTGGGACGTGGCGGGTAACGAAACCAGTTTCTTCATTCGCGACGCCACCAACGGCTCAACGCTGCCTTTCCGCATCCGCCCAGGCGCTGGTAGCCAGTCCCTGGTCATCGACCAGGATGGAGACATCGGCGTCGGCACTCTGTCGCCCAGCGAGGACATCCACGTCCGGCGTAGCGGCGTACCGATCGGCGTCAAGCTAGAGAACAGCGCCGATGGACGAGACTGGTCATTCAAACTCAGCGGCAGCGGCTTTGCCATCAACGAGGAGGCCGAAGCCTCGACGCTGCTGCTGCGCGACAGTGGCGAGATGCGGGTTGGCAACAACGGCGCCGAAGAATTCGTGGTGCGTGCCAACGGCGACACGGAGATCGACGGCAACCTGGATGTCGATGGTGACATCACCGCCACCGGTACCATCTCCGACCGCAACCGCAAGCAGCAGATCGTCGAGGTCGATGGTGCCGACGTACTGGCCAAGGTGCTGGCCCTGCCCGTATCCACCTGGGTCTACAACCACCAAACCGAAGTCCGCCACATCGGCCCGATGGCCCAGGACTTCCACGCCGCCTTCGGACTCGGCACCGAGCGCTCGATCGGCCTGACCGATCTCGGTGGCCTGTCCCTGGCCGCGATCCAGGAGCTGAACGAGCAGTTCGAGCAGAGGCTCGAAGCCAAGGACGCACAGATCGACGAGATGCAGCAGCGCCTCGAAGTGCTGGAAGCGGCCTTGCTGCAACTACAACAACAGTAAGGAAACTCATCCTTCCACACGGCGGCGAA
Organism: uncultured bacterium; assembly: GCA_965368975.1. GTDB lineage: Bacteria > Acidobacteriota > Thermoanaerobaculia > Multivoradales > JAHZIX01 > CBDUPA01. The sequence goes on from CBDUPA010000010.1 coordinate 173,997, forward strand.
AGCCGTACGAGCAAGGCCGGCTCGATCTTCGGATCCAGCCGGCTTTTTCTTGGCTCGTCGGCTGTCAGAGCTGTGACCTCAGGAGCGAACTCCAAGCGTCTGTACATCTCTCTACACCTCACCTCAATGGAGGATCTTCCTATGCAGCCGACTTGTTTCCGTACCTGGCAGCGCACCTGCACGCCCCTGCTGGCGCTCGCCCTCGCCGTACTCCCCTGGGCCACGTCTCCTGCCCTCGCCGACGACGATGTGGCCCGCGTCACCGCCGAGAGTTCCGTACTGGTCTTCGAGCCAAGCATGAGCTACGACAGCGTCGTGCTCAGCGTCAGTGGCCCCAAACTCACCCGCACCGAGACTATGGTCGCCGGCGGCAAGGGCTTCATCTGGGACGTCTTCGACACCCAGGGCCAGCCCCGCCCCGATGGCATCTACACCTATGAACTCCGCGTCAATCCCGTGATCGACGCGGAAGCACGCAACATGCTCGCCGACGCCCGCGTCAAGGGCAACGAGGAAGAGGTCTTCCTGGCTCTCTGTGCTGAAGGACGCGTGCCCGACGGTGCCATCTCGCAGAGCGGCTATTTCCTGGTCTCCAAGAGCGCAATCGTGCTCGACGCCGAGAGCGAGGAAAAGAGCGCCGATGCCGACAGCAACGACGAACGAATCGCTCGCGGTGATGCCGGCTTCGAGACCTCACCCGCGAACCCAGACAAGCAGCTGATCACGGGTGATTTGACTGTGCGCCACAGCCTGTGCGTGGGCACTGACTGCCTGCATCCCGAGGCCTTCGGTTTCGACACCGTGCGCCTCAAAGAGAACAATCTGCGTATCCACTTCGACGATACGTCCGCCAACAACTTCCCGAGCAACGACTGGCGTGTTCAGATCAATGATAGTGCCAACGGTGGCGGCTCCTACTACTCGGTGGTCGACGCCACCGCCGGTCGTCGCAACTTCACCATCGAGGCCGGCGCTCCCAGCCACGCCCTCTACGTAGACAGCAGCGGCGACGCGGGCTTCGGCACCTCGACACCGGTCGTGGATCTCCACGTCGTCGACGGCGATTCGCCGACGCTGCGCTTGGAGCAGAACGCCTCGTCCGGCTTCCAGCCGCAAACCTGGGACCTGGCCGGGAACGAGACCAGCTTCTTCATTCGCGACGCCACCAACGGCTCGACCCTGCCCTTCCGGATTCGGCCGGGCGCGGCCAGCCAGGCCTTGGTCATCGATACCGACAGCGACATCGGCCTCGGAACCCTGTCTCCCAGCGAAGACCTCCACATCGTGCGCAGCGCGGTGCCAATCGGCGTCAAGCTGGAAAACAGTGCCGATGGCCGAGACTGGTCTTTCAAGCTCAGCGGCAGCGGCTTCGCGATCAACGAAGAGGCTGAAGCTTCCACCCTGCTTCTGCGGGATAGTGGTGAGATGCGCGTCGGCAACAACGGCGCCGAGGAGTTCGTGGTGCGCGCCAATGGCGACACCGAAATCGATGGCGACCTCGATGTCGACGGCAACATCTCGGCCACCGGCATGATCTCCGACCGCCACCGCAAGGCCGAGTTCGCCGAAGTCGACGGCAGCGAAGTCCTGGAGCAGGTGCTGGCTCTGCCGGTCACCACCTGGATCTACAAGGATCGCGAGGGTGTACGCCACATCGGCCCGATGGCGCAGGATCTCCACGCTACTTTCGGACTGGGCACTGAGGAATCGATCGGCCTGGGCGACTTGGGCGGCCTGTCGCTAGCGGCGATCCAGCAGCTCCATCGCGACTTCGAGCGCCAGCTCGAGAACAAGGACCAAGAACTCCAGCAGCTGCGCGCCGAGAGCGACCAGCTGCGGGCCGAGAGCACCGCCATGCAGACGCGTCTGGCAGCGCTCGAGGCAGCTCTGCTGTCTCTGCAGCAGAACTGATCCACCCTACCTACCCGGGCACGGGCCTGGCTCGTGCACCGTCCCCTAGGCCGGGAGACCTTCGGGTCTTCCGGCCCCTCCTTCCCTCTGATACCTCGGGCGGGCTCAGAGCACGGGCGTCAGAGCACCGTCCCCGGTGGCACGACCGCCGCCCGCGGAATGACGATGACACCACCGCGGATGGCGTAGAAATCGCCGTCCTCATCCTCCACCCCACGGTGGTTGACCAGCTCGCAGCCGTCTCCAATGCGGGCGTTGGTGTCAATGATGGCACCTTCGATCCTACAGCCGCGCCCGACGCCGACCGGCACGTCGCTGTCGGCGTGCTCGGCGTAAATGTCGTAGGAGTTGGCCCCCATCATCACCGTTCGCTGGAGCACCGAGCCCTCGCGGATGCGCGAGCGAATCCCGATCACGCTCTCGTCGATACGACGGCCGGTAATGACACTGCCCTCGCACAGCACCGAGTGGTTGACTTCACAATGCTGCAGCTTGGTGCCGGGCAGGAAGCGGGGATGCGTAAAGATCGGGTGCAGGGCATCATAGAGGTTGAGCGGCGGCAGTGGCGCCGCCAGTTCCAAGTTCGCGTGGTGGAATGCCGGGATGGTTCCGATGTCGCGCCAGTAGCCAGTATAGCCGTAGGCGAAGACCCGGTAATCGTGGATCGCCCGCGGGATCACTTCCTTGCCGAAGTCAGTGGCGTCCGTACCGCGCAGCGACTCCTGCAGCGGCTCGGTATCGAAGATGTAGATCCCCATGCTAGCCAGCAACGAGGGCTCCTCGACCTCGTAGCCGAGACGCGCCAGTGCGTCCGGCTCCAGGGTCAGGGCATCCAGAACCTCGGGCTCCGTGGGTTTCTCGACGAACTCGATGATGCGACCGTCGGCCGCGACCTTCATGATGCCGAGACCCGACGCTTCGGCGCGGCTCACGGGCTTGACGGCGATACTGATCTCGGCCTGGCGCTGCCGGTGCAAGTCGAGAAACTCGCGCAGGTCCATCGAGTACAGCTGGTCGCCGGAAAGCACCATCACTTGCTTGGCGTGCCAGTAGGTCAGGCGGTCCAGGTTCTGGCGCACGGCATCGGCAGTGCCCTGGTACCAATCGGTGCTGTCGAGGGTCTGCTCCGCCGCCAGAATATTGACGAAACCCTCGCGGAAGTGGTCGAAGCGGAAGGTCTGTGCGATGTGCCGGTGCAGACTCGCGCTGTTGAACTGGGTCAAGACGTAGATACGGTCGATGTTGGCGTGCAGGCTGTTGCTGATCGGGATGTCGATCAGCCGGAACTTGCCCCCCACGGGCACCGAGGGCTTGGCCCGCTCGCGGGTCAACGGCCACAACCGGGTCCCCTGACCACCACCCAAGACAGCTGTCACTACGTCATTCATACCGTGCCGTCCCCCTCTGATCATGCCCACCTGCTCTCTGCCTCGCCGTTTATCTGTCCTTCTCTCGGCGCCGCCCTCTGTCGCTGCCGATCACGGTGTCGCTGCCACTACATGCCCCCGATCATACCGACTCTCGTGCCACCTGGGGACGCTTCCGCAACCACCCCCCTCAGCAAGACCGCTCCCTCTTCATGGATTCTTACCGCACAGGCTCCACGCCAGACCCAGCAGCGCCGGCGTCGGGTGCACGACGAGACGCACCGGCACGGATTCCAGGTAGCCGCGAAAACGCCCCTTGTCGGCGTAGCGCGTCCAGAACAGGTCTCGCCGGAAAGCCGCGCCCATGTGTGGCAGGACACCACCTCCAACGAACAAACCACCGCGTGCACCGAGTGTCAGCACTAGGTCACCGGCCACCGCGCCGAGCAGAGAGGCGAACACCTCGACCGCCTCGCGTGCCTGTTCCGACAAGCGGCTCCGCAGGGTCACCTCCACCGGCCGCATCGCCTCGGGCGCCGTGCCGTCGAGGTCGCAGATGGCCCGGTACAGACGGACCAGACCGGGGCCGGAGAGCACCCTCTCCGCCGAAACGGTGCCAAACTCCCGACGCAGCACCCCCAGGATCCGCCACTCGCGCTCACTGCCCGCCGCCAGATCGCGGTGACCGCCTTCGCTGGCCAGCGGCAACCAACCACCGGAACCATCAGGCACCAAGCCGGACACACCCAGGCCGGTACCCGGCCCCAACAGTGCAATCGGCGCCGCCGGCTCGGCGCTGACTTCGGCCTCTGGCGGACTGAGCAGCGTCGTCTCATTGTCTCTCAAGAGTGGCAAGGACAGCGCCAGGGCAGTGAAGTCGTTGATCACGACCAAGCGCTGCAGTTCCAAACAACGCTGCAACGCCGAGATCGAGAAACTCCAGCTCGGGCGGTTGGTGAGTGCGACCTCATCACCAAGGATCGGGGTTGCCAGCGCCACGGCCGCGCGCGTCGGCGGCTCGGTCAGGGTCAGGCTGGCGAGATAAGCCTTGGCGGCATCGGTCAAGCTCGCATAGTCGTCACAGCTCAGGATGCGTTGGGCGTGCAGCCGGCCATCGCGCGTCACCACCGCGAAACGCGCGTTACTAGCTCCAACGTCCGCCACCCACCACCGAGGTTCTTCTGGCGCCGGTTCACGGAGCCCAGTAGACACGGACGGTCACCTCTGGATCGTGCAGCAGCGCACGGATCGGGCGCTCCTCGACCGAGCCACGTCCGAGTGCCTGATGGTACGAGTACCACTTCTCCTGACCGAGGATCAGCAGATACACACGGCGGGCTGCACGAAGAGCTGGCAGGGTCAAGCTGATACGAGCCGCCGGCTGATCCGGCGGGTGTACGGGATGGCACAGGTGGCCACTCTCCAGATCCATGGCCGCCGACAGTTCCGGTGCCCCGGGAAACAGCGACGCGATGTGACCGTCGTTGCCCATACCCAGCACCGCAACATCGAACGGCTGCGGAATCTGTGCCAGGCGAGCCTCACAGGCTGACCACCCGTCCTCGGGCGTCGCACCGGGCGTCTTGAGCCCCACGAACTTGCTCCGCGCCGCCTCATGAATCAAGAAGCGTCGCGCCGCCAAACCTTCGTGGCTCTCGGGATCGTCGACCGGCAGCCACCATTCGTCAGACAGGGTGACCCAGATCATCTCCCAGCTCATCATTTTGTGACTCAGCACCTCGAACAAGGGCGCCGGCGTCGAACCGCCGGGTAACACCAGGCTGCCGCACCCGCGCTCGACGATCGCCAGATCGAGCTGGTCGATGATGTCGACCGCCAGATCACGGAACAAGAATCGGTGCTCCTCGTAGCGCTGCTCGATGATCATGATCGGCGCGAGCATACCTTAGATCGTCGTTCGAGTAGCGCTGCTGCGAAGACGTAGCCGACGCTCCCGCACACGTCGGGCTCCACTTGGGCGCCGACACGGGGCAGGATAGACTGAAGGCATGGAAGGTCACCCTCTCCGAGAGCTCACTGTCCGTGGCTTCAAGTCGCTGCGCGATCAGAAGATCGAATTCCACCCCTTGAACATCCTGATCGGCGCCAACGGTTCCGGCAAGTCGAACTTCATCGAAGTCTTCCGACTTTTGCATGCCCTAGAGCAGAATCGACTCCGGAGCTACACGCGCGAAGCGGGAGGCGCAGATTCGCTCTTGCACCATGGCGGCAAGGTCACCGAACAGATCGAGATCGCGGCATGGTTTGGTCCCAATGGCTACGCATGCACGCTGCAACCAGACCCGGACGATCTATTCTTCTTCTCGGAGGAAGTGACCTTCTTCCACGATACGAGTTACCTCGAGCCCTACGACAACTATCTAGGCAGCGCGCACCAAGAAAGCCGCCTCGGCACCACAGGAATCGACAAGTACATCCGCTCTTCCTTCAAGAGCTGGCAGCTCTACCACTTCCACGATGTCGGGCGCACCGCGCACGTCAAGAAGACCTGCAACGTCAACGACAACCAGTTTCTGCGTCCGGATGCCGCCAATCTCGCGGCCTTCCTACTCGCCCTGCGCGAGAACTTCCCGGACGAATATCGCAACATCGTCGACACCATCCGCTTGGCTGCCCCCTTCTTCGACGACTTCATACTGGAACCGGTGCGGGAAAAGCCGGACACGCTGCGACTGGAGTGGCGCGAACGCGATTCCGAGAAGTACTTCAACGCTCACGATCTCTCTGACGGTACGCTGCGCTTCATTTGCATCGCTACATTACTGATGCAGCCACGTGAGCTGCTGCCATCCATGATCTTGCTCGACGAGCCCGAACTCGGTCTACATCCGTACGCCATCGCACTGCTCGCCGACTTACTGAGTAGTGCCTCTGAGAGTACAAGGGTCCTTGCCGCGACACAGAGCGTCAACCTGATCGACCACCTGGAGTTGGAGCACCTCATCGTGGCAGACCGCGAAGGCGGCGAGACAAGTCTCCATCGTCCGGATCCCGACTTCCTTCGCACCTGGCTGAGCGAGTATTCGCTGGGCCAGGTATGGGAAAAGAATCTGATGGGTGGGCGACCGGGGCGATGAAGCGCGGCTACATCCTGGTCGAGGGACAGACCGAGGAAGCCTTCGTCAAGGAACTCCTTTCGCCCAGCCTCCTTCCGCAACTGTCCCTGCAACCGATCGTCATCACCACTAGCCGCGATCGAAAGGGTCTCAAATACCGCGGTGGCTCGACGAGTTTCGCCAAGATCAAGAGCCAGGTACACGCACTGCTAGGAGATCGGGCAGCTGCCGTGGTGACGACGATGATCGACCTTTACGCCCTCCCCGAGGACTTTCCACAACTAGCTCAGGCTCCCAACAAGGCTTACGAGCGGGTCGAGTTCCTGGAAGCACAGTTCACGGCTTCGATCAGCGATCATAGATTCGTGCCGTTCCTCATGCTGCACGAATTCGAAGCCCTGCTCCTCGCTTCACCTCAGCACCTGCAACAGAGGTTTCCCGAGCGCTCAGTGGAGCGCACAACTCAGACCTGGCTACAAAACGTAGAGTCCCCGGAAGAGATCAACGGTGGTCGGGATACACATCCTTCTGCCCGACTGCAAGACCTCGTACCAGAGTTTCGCAAGACACGTGATGGTCCTCTGATCGTGCAGCGAGTCGGCTTGAGAAAGCTACGGCAAAGCTGCCCTCACCTCGAACGCCGGCTCACACAGCTGGAAGCCCTCGGCGAGAAATAGGCGGCCTCACTCAGCAGCCGCCAAGTCAGCGCTGAAGGCTCCGGCACCGCTCCAGGCCACCTGCAAGACGGCACCGAGGACCGCGATCGGCAGCAGGATCGTGGGCTCGTCGCTCCAGTCGTGCACCATGTGCGCGTGGATGGCGACGGCCATGATGGCCAGCGACACGACGGCTCCGACGCGAGCGAAGAGCCCTAGCAGCAGCGACAGGCCGGCCAGCACCTCGAGTACCGGCACGACCGTGCCGAGAAGCTCAGGGAACGGAATGCCGGCACCTTCGAGAATGGGCTGCATCGGGGCCATGCCCAGCAGGTGCTGGGCGCCGATACCGATCAACGGCAACGACGCGATGACGCGAATGGCAGTCAAATGACGAGCGGAACTGGTGGTGCGAAGACCCATGGCAGGCTCCTTGGCGGGCGCTTGGACAGAAATGGAAGAGCGCGACGCAGCGGATGGCAGGAATTCTAGATCAAGCGCGGGCGGAAGCCGTCGATGGTCTCCTCCACCAGCAGGAGATGGAAACCGCGGCGGGCCCCGAGCCTCACGAATCCCTGGTACCCCATGGACTTGTCGAGACCCAGCAGGCGGTTGCCCAAGCCCTGGTGCAGCTGGCCGCGATAGGCCTCGACGACCTCGGTGTCGAAGCTCGGAGCGATCAGAAAGGCTCCTCCGACGTCCCCGCGCTGCGTACGGGCTTGTTTGGCTTGCTTGATCGTCTCGAGCTCCGCGTGGAAGGTCGCGGTATCCATGCGCGGCAGGCGCCGAGCGACGTGCAGCAGCTTGCCCTCTTCGTCTTGGGTCGCCAGGTCGAAGTAGTCACGCTCGGCACTGCCGGGGCGCTCCAGCTGGGTGTACAGACGCGCTTGTCGCACCAGCAACAGCCAGTCACCGAGATACTTCCAGCCGTCGGCTTGCTGACGCTCCACCAGTAGCCGCGGCAAGTCTTCGAGCATCCAGCGCAGGAACCGCGCCATGGGCCCTTGCTCGACTCCGGCCGGCCCGACGCTCGCCCGCCGTGGCGGCTGGAAGGCGAGGCGAAACAGCGGTGACGCCTCGGAGGTGAGACCGCCGGTCGCCTCGAAGGTACCGGTGAGCGTCGACGACGAGCCACTACCGCTACCGGACATCGCGGCGGCGGCGCGCTCGGGGGTCGCAACGACGTCCAGATCTGCGAAGGCCAGGGGATACCACGACGCCGGCGGCTCGAAACGCGGCGGCGTGACGCACGCGGTGATTCCCGGGGTGCGCAGCCAAGACGCCAGATTGTCCGGCTGCGATGCTGTCTGAGCTGTTGTTGTCAGAGTTGTTGCCGTCGGAGTCGGCATCGTCGGCCAGGCGCCGCTGAGCAGTACCATCTCGGTGCGCGCACCGTCGAGCAGGATCAACCCGAAGGCGTCCTTGGCCAGCTGACCTCCGTTCAAGTGCACGACACCGCGAAAGCCCTGTCTCTGCAACTTACCAGCAAAGGCGGCCAGGTTGACCACCTCTGAATCCAGGTCTCGGTGCAGCGGCTCAGCCGGACGAAGCGCGCTGGCCAGCAAGCACACGAAAGCCTCGCCGTGGTCTGGCGGCGCCGCGTGCAGGCGCACCTCGCCGCGGTCCGGCAGCTCACCCTCGGGCTGAGCCTGGCCGCTCTCGACATCGACGACAGTCAACAAGACGCCTCTCTCGACCAGCAACAGGTACTTGTCGAAACGGGCAGCACCAGCGAAGGCAGGCGCGTGAAGAGGGGCTTCCAGGAGCTTCTTCAGGAAGTCGTCGCGCTCTTGGACGCCGGCAACCTGCACCGGCCACGATTCGACAAGGGCGCGAACCGCCTGGAAGCGGTTGCGTGCCTGTGGCGCCGAGAAGAAGTCAACCGGTACCGCCAGCACACGCGAAGGACTCGCCCCGTCCACCTCGGCAGAGCCCACCAGGCTGCCCTCAGCAACAGGACCTGCAGCCCCCGTGCGCGGCACCGCCCCAGCCACGGAGGTGTCGTGATCTTGGCGGTCAAACCCCACGAGCCCCAAGCGCTGGCGCAGGTCGAAGGCCATCTCGCGCGCGGTGGCAAAGCGTGCCTCCCGGTCCTTGGCCAGGGCCTTGTGGACCCACGGGTCGAGCGCGGCCGGCAGGCGCGGGTCCCGCTCGGTCACCGGCACCGGTGGCCGAGCGAACATGGCGTTGATCAACTGTGCCAGGTTGTCGCCATCCCAAGGAAGCTGGCGGGAGACCAGCTGGTAGAAGACGACCGCCGCCGCGAATAAATCCGCGCGCCCGTCGACCGGCTCGCCCTGCAATTGCTCGGGCGAAGCGTAGCGCGGTGTCGCCAGGACCGAACCGGCCACGGTCTCGACCAGCGATCGGCCCTGCAGCCGAGCAATGCCAAAGTCGGTGACCTTGAGCTGCCCGCTGTCGAGCAGCATCAGGTTGGAGGGCTTGATATCCCGGTGCACCACACCCGCTGTATGCGCCGCCTCCAAGACGTCCAGGAGATCGAACAGGTGAGCCGCGGCGCGTGCCGGCGGCAAGGGCGCGTCGGCGTCGATCAGGGCTTCGAACGTGCGGCCTTCCAGCCACTCCATGACGATGTAGAGCTGCCCGCTCACCTTGTCGACACGGTGGATCGTCGCTACCCCCGGATGGGATAGAGCTGCCGCCGCGCGCGCCTCCTGCAGGAAGCGCTTCGAGGCCTCGTCATCGCCGCCACCGCTGCTGCCTTGCTCGGCATCCGGCTTCAGGAACTTGATCGCCACCGGCCGATCGAGATTGATGTCGATCGCCCGGTACACCACTCCCATCGCTCCGGCGCCGGCCTGGCGTTCGATGCGATAGGGAAATTCCCGGCTGGCGCTGGGAAGCGAAGCTGCGGACGTCATACTCTGGGCTCCTGTTGGGCTCTTGAACTCGGCGTTCGAGGGTCTAGGGTCAACCGGACCCTCGCACAGCGAGGATTGTAGCGGGTTCCGCCCTAGGTACAATACGCGGCTAGTGCAGCAAAGGATGTGCTGCCATCTTCCCCTCTAACGAGTTTCTCGGCTATACTCCAGAGGTCTTTCGAGACACATTTTATGTTTGGGTTGTTTGAACCCGCCGGATTTCTAGAGGACATGCCATGCCCGACTCGGTCGACCCGACCGGGGAAGCGGTCGTTCGTCCACATTCCGGTGGACCCTCCCCCAGCGAGAATCCGGCACGCCGCAGCGCGCTGACCTGGCTTTCGAGCCTCGGTCTGATCGCGGCCCTGGCGGCTGCCTACGGCACCTTCGCAGCTTTCCTGGCACGCTTCGTCTACCCCGCGCGGCCTCCGGCGAAAGGCTGGATGTACGTCACGCGCGCCTCCCGGCTCGAGAGTGGCACGTCGCTTCTCTACCGTACTCCCGCGGGCGCCACCGTCACGCTAGCGCGCAAGAAGGTAGACGCCGGCACGTTCAGCGAAAGCACCGACGACGCCTTTATCGCACTCTCCAGCACCTGCCCGCACCTCGGCTGTCAGGTCCACTGGCAACCGGTGCACGACCGCTTCTTCTGCCCCTGCCACAACGGCATCTTCGATCCGCAGGGAACCGCGATCTCCGGTCCGCCGGCGGAAGCCGGGCAATCTCTGCCACGCTATGCGCTGAAGGTCGAGGACGACCTGCTGTACATCGAAGTGCCGATGGACGAGCTGGCCATGGGGCCGGGCGAGATCCTGGAGCCACCGCCGATGTGCCCGGGGCCGGGGCACGATCCGTGCTTGCAGCCACCGACGCTGCGCCCCCGGGTCGAGGAAGCCTGAAGCCATGAAGGTCCTGACCTGGTTCCAAGATCGCCTGCCGATCTCCGGCGAACAACTGCGCGAGCTGACCAACGAACCTGTCCCCAACCACATGAAGCGCTGGTGGTTCGCGCTCGGCGGCACACCGGCCTATCTGTTCGTTGTCCAGGTCGTTACCGGCATCCTGCTCGCCATCTACTACAAGCCATCGCCGGAAACAGCCTACGAGTCGGTGCGCTACATCACCGAAGAAGCTTCTTACGGCTGGTTGCTTCGCGGCATCCACAAGTGGGGCGCGACGCTGATGATCGCAGCGGTGATCCTGCACCAGATGCGGGTCTTCTTCACCGGCGCCTACCGCAAGCCGCGCGAGATCAACTGGATCATCGGCATGAGCTTGCTGTCGTGCACACTGGTTCTCGGCTTCACCGGCTACTGCCTGGTGTACGAACAGCTGAGTTACTGGGGCGCGGCCGTGGGCGCCAACATCGCCGGCAGCGTGCCGTTCGTCGGCGAACTGGCCAAGGAACTCCTGCTCGGCGGTGAGGTCTACAACGCCAACACCCTGCCGCGCTTCTTCGTGCTACACGCGGCCGTGCTGCCCGGCATCCTGGTGCTCTTGATCCTGATCCACATCGCGATCATCCGCATGCAGGGCGTCAGTGAGCTGCGCTTCGCTGACCAGCCCGAGGACAAGCCGAAGCACTTCAACTTCTTCCCCGATCACATGATGAGCGAGCTGATGATCGGCCTGGTGCTGATGATCCTGCTCACGTTCTTGGCGACCGTCGCGCCGCCCATCCTGGGCCCCCGCGCCGATCCACTGACCACGCCCGAGATCATCAAGCCGGAGTGGTTCTTCTACGTCACCTTCCGCTGGCTGAAACTGTTCTCCGGCACCGTGGCCATCCTCTCGACCGGCTTCATCGTCTTCGTCATGTTCGCCTGGCCCTTCATCGACCAGCAGATCCGCCGCCGTACGCGCTATCAGGAAGCCAGCGTGTGGATCGGCATCCTGGCTGTCCTGACACTCATCGGCCTGACCCTATGGGAGGCCATCGCGGCCCACTGAGGCCCGTGAGGAAAACTCATGACCCTAGAGCAAAAGCGTTGGATTCTCATTGCCCTGTCCCTGCTGTTTCTAGTCTCGCTGCTGATCGTCCAGAAACTGGAGGTCGAGCGGCGGCTGGCCGAGGCAGGAGTGACGTCTCATGCGGTAGCCGTTCCTGCTTCGTCGCGTCAGTGCGTCGACTGCCACGCTAAGTCGAACCCCGGCATCGCCGACCACTGGCGCGGTAGCCCGCACGCGGTGGCCGGCGTCGCCTGCGTCGAGTGTCACCAAGCCCAGACCGGGGACGCCGATGGCTTCGACCATTACGGAGTGCACATCGCCACCGTCGTGACGCCGCGCGACTGCGCCACCTGCCACGTCGACGTCGGTGCCGAGTTCGAGCGCAGCCATCACGCGGCCGCTGGCAACATCCTGGCCTCGCTGGACAACTTCCTGGCCGAGACGGTCGAGGGCGCGCGCGCGCCGTTCAACCCACACAGTCCGACGCCAGGCATGGTCGTCGACCAGGTCAACGGCTTGGCCAGTGCCTTCTCGGGCTGCCAACAGTGCCACGGCAGCAAGGTCGCGCTGGTCGCCGTCGACGGTGAACCGATCACTGTCGACGACCTGCAGCCGGGACCGGACGGTCAGCCGACCAACCTCGACGCCGTCGGACGCATCGCACGAGACGACAGTGGACGCCCCCGGTTCCATCCGGGAACCTGGCCCAACACCGGTATCGGCCGGCTCAACCTGGATGGCTCGCGCGGCTCCTGCAGCGCCTGCCACAGTCGTCACGACTTCTCGCCGCGGCGCGCCCGCCAGCCCGAGAACTGCGGCAAGTGTCACCTGGGTCCGGACCATCCACAGAAGGAAATCTACGAAGAATCCAAGCATGGCGTCGCCTATCGTGATCTGCGCGAGCACATGAATTTGGACGCCCCGGACTGGGTGCTGGGCGAGGACTACAGTCAGGCACCGACCTGCGCCACCTGCCACATGTCCGGCCACAGCCGCAACGGCGGCAAGGTGACCCACGATCCCGGCGAGCGCATCTCGTGGACCAACCGGCCACCGATCAGCCTGGTCATGGACACCGACGTCAACGGCAGCATCGTCACCAGCCTGGACCCGGCCGAGCGGCAAGCGCTGATCGTAGATACAGCCCAGCAGAAGCGTCAGCGCATGAAGGACGTCTGCTCACACTGCCACACGCCGGACTACGTCAACTCCTTCTATCGCCAGTACGACGACCTGGTGGTGCTGTACAACGAGAAGTTCGCCAAGTCGGGACAGGCGATCATCAACGCGCTCAAGAACGAGGGCCTGCTGACACCGACCCAGTTCGACGAAGAGATCGAGTGGACCTGGTTCTACCTATGGCATCACGAGGGGCGCAGGGCACGCCACGGTGCCTCGATGATGGCACCGGACTACACCCACTGGCACGGCATGTTCGAGGTCGCCGAACGCTTCTACATGGAGCTGATTCCACAGGCGCGCGAGCTGATCTCGCACGGACGCGACCACGGTCAGGCCGCTGCTGCGGCGCGCGTCGAGACGGTGGTCAACGGCATCCTCGCTCGTCCCGAGCACACCTGGTTCGAAGAGGGTGCGGCCGAGCAAATGGCAGCCATTCGGGCCGCCATGGAAGAACGTTACGGGCAGGGAGACTGAGGTGAGATCATGAGTATCGATCGACGTAGCTTCCTGAAAGTCTTGGGATCCGCCGTCCCGGTTGCCGCACTCTCGTGCCGCGACCAGGAAGAAGTCGAACGGCTGGCAGCGCAAGACGGCAGCGCGCAAATCTCCGGCGACGGCGTCACCTGGGGCAAGGCACCGTGCCGCTACTGCGGTACCGGCTGTGGTGTCGAAGTGGCGGTCAAGGACCAACGCGTAGTCGCCGTGCGCGGCGACGAGAAGAGCCCGGTCAACCGCGGCTTGCTGTGCGTCAAGGGCTATCACTTGCCAGGCTTCCTCTACGGCGAAGACCGCTTGCTCTACCCCATGCGCCGTCTCCCAGGCGGCAAGACCGAGCGCTTGAGCTGGGAGCAGGCCCTGGACCTGATCGCCGACAAGTTCCAAGGCGCCCTCGACCAGCACGGTCCGGACTCCGTGGCGGTCTACGGCTCCGGCCAGTGGACGGTCTTCGACGGCTATGCCGCCCTCAAGTGGGTCAAGGGCGGCATGCGCAGCAACAATCTCGACCCCAATGCCCGCCTGTGTATGGCCAGCGCCGTCATGGGCTTCGTCACACAGTTCCAGAGCGACGAGCCAATGGGCTGCTACGACGATTTCGAGCATGGTGACGACTTCGTGCTCTGGGGCAACAACATGGCCGAGATGCACCCGGTCCTGTTCAGCCGCATCCTCGACACGCAGCGCAAGCGCCCGGGCGTGCGCATCATCGACATCGCGACGCGGCGCACACCGACCAGCCAGTACGCGGACCTCTACGTCGAATTCCGTCCCGGCACCGACCTGGCCCTGGCCAACGGCATCCTGCACTTGCTGATCGCCAATGGCAAAGTCGACCAGGCGTTCGTGCGTGAGAACCTGGTTTTCCGCCGGGGCATCGAGGATCTCGACGAGATCGGGTACGGCTGCTACGGCGACAACGCCGATCGCTACACCTTCAAGGACCGTGCTGAGGAAGCCTCCTTCGACGAGTTGAAGGCCTTCCTGGACGACTACACCCCGGCACGCGTGGCCGAGATCAGCGGCGTTCCCGAGGCACAGATCCGTGCCCTGGCCGACCTGTACGGCGACCGCGGGCGCGGCACCGTCAGCCTTTGGTGCATGGGAGTCAACCAGCACACCCGTGGCACCTGGATGAACAATCTGATCACCGACCTGCATCTGGTGACCGGCAAGATCAGCCGTCCGGGGAACAACCCCTTCAGCCTCACGGGTCAGCCCTCGGCCTGCGGCACGGTGCGCGAGGTCGGCACCCTGGCCAACCGCCTACCGGCCGACATGGTCGTCAACAAGCCCGAGCACCGTGCCGAAGTGGAGAAGGCCTGGGGCCTCGAACCCGGCAGCCTGAATCCGACTCCCGGCTACCACGCCGTCGACATGTTCCGGGCCCTCCAACGCGGCGACGTCAAAGCGATGTGGATCCAGACCACCAACCCCTGGGTCAGCCTGCCCAACCTGCACCGCTTCGACCGTCAGCCCGGCGACGGTCGCTTCGTCGTCGTCAGCGACATCTACCCGACGCCCACCACCGCCGTCGCCGATCTGGTGCTGCCATCCGCCGCTTGGGTCGAGCGCGAAGGCGTCTTCGGCAACAGTGAGCGGCGCACACAGCAGTGGAACCAGCTGGTGCCGCCGCCGGGGGAAGCCACGGAAGACGCCTGGCAGATGATCGAGGTCGCCAAGCGCATGGGCATGGGGCACCTGTTCCCGTGGTCCGAAGACGAGTGGCACGAGAAGATGTGGGAAGAGTACCGGGGCTTCACCGTCAACAAGGGCAAGGATCTGGCCACCTACACGCAGCTGCGCGAATCGCGGGGGCTGCGCTGGCCGGTGGTCGATGGCCAGGAAACCCTCTACCGCTACGGTGCCGGCTACGACCCCTATGTCGAAAAGGACGAGGGCGTGCACTTCTACAAAGCCAAAGGCTACGGCCAGCGCGCCGCCGTCTGGCTGCGCCCGTACCACCCACCAGCCGAAGTGCCCGACGACGAGTACCCCTTCTGGCTGTGCACCGGCCGCATCCTCGAGCACTGGCACACGGGCTCGATGACTCGCCGCGTGCCGCAGTTGCATCGCGCCGCGCCGGAAGCCTACGCCGAACTCAACCGCGCCGACGCCATTGAGCTCGGCGTCCAGCACGGTGGTCGCATTCGCCTGGTCAGCCGCCGCGGCTCCATGGAGCTACGCGCCCACATCGACCAGCGTGGCCAGCCCCCCCGTGGCAGCGTCTTCGTGCCGTTCTTCGACGAGAGTCTGAAGATCAACGAGCTGACCCTTGACGCCATGGACAACATCAGCAAGGAGCCGGACTACAAGAAGTGCGCCGTCCGGGTAGAAAGAGCATGAAGATCCAGCCGGCGCGTCGCGTCGTGCTCGTGGTCGCCCTGGCCGGCCTTTTCGGTTGCGACGCCGGCTCCGAATGGGTAGCGGTACCCGGCGGCGACGGAGTCGTCAAGTCGGCCAGCGACGTGCGCGACGCCCGTCGCGCCTATGACGGAGCACCACCGGTGATCCCGCACGAACCCCTCGGTGCTCCCTGCACCTCCTGCCACAACCAGGAAGGTCTGGCCGTCGTCGATCTCGGCTACGCCCCGCCGTCGCCCCACGGCCAGACCGCGGGCATGGGCGAGTTCGCGCGCTGCCAGCAATGCCACGTCTTCCAAGCCGAAGTCGGTCCGTGGCGCGGAAGTCGTTTCGCCAGTCTGCCGGTGCATACGACTCCGCGTGCCGGTACCCGAGCCTATGCCGGTGCCCCCCCCACCCTGCCACACCCGGCCTTCGGCCACGAGAACTGCCTGGCCTGCCACAGTGGACCGGCGGCGCGGGAAGAGATCCGCACCACCCACCCGGAGCGTCGACGCTGCCAGCAGTGTCACGTCCCCCAGGCCTCGACGGCCACCGTCTCCATGACCCCCTTCACCACTGCCGCTGAACCTTCAGGAGCCTCCGCGCTATGAGCCGCATCGCTTGCCTCTGCACCCTGCTCTCTGCTTCTCTGCTCCTCGCCCTCCTGCTCCACGCTCCGTCCGCGGCCGCCCAGGACGCTCCGCGCTTCTTCCAGGACGGCAAGGTCTCCCTCGACCTGCGCTACCGCGTCGAGTCGGTCGACGATGATCGCCAGGCCAAAGACGCCTTCGCCTCCACGTTGCGCACCGCTCTCGGTCTGCGCAGTGCCGAAGTGAATGGCTTCAGCGTCTACCTGGAAGCCGAGAATGTCACGGCCCTAGGAAATGAAGACGGTTATCGCAATGCTGGTGCCGGCAGCCTGAACAATGGCGTCAGCGGCCGGCCCGTCGTGGCCGATCCGGAATTGACCGAGGTCAACCAAGCGTACGGCCGCTATCAACGCGAGGGCCTGCAACTGACTCTGGGCCGCCAGGAGATCTTGCTCGGCGATCAACGCTATGTCGGCGCGGTCGGCTGGCGTCAGAACCACCAGAGCTTCGACGCTCTACGTCTCGAGTGGAAGGCCAGTGATCGGTTCCGTCTCGACTACAGCTTCGTCGACAACACCAATCGCATCTTCGGCGACAACAAGCAGATGGCCAGCCACCTGCTCTACCTTCCCGTGCAACTGACAGCTGACGTTCAACTCACCGCCTATTCTTTTCTCCTCGACTACGATCGGCCCGCTGACGCGCACCTCTCCACGGCCACCTTCGGGGCCGAGTTGAGCGGCAAGCTGGCTGCTGGTCAGCTACGTTTCGAGGCCGAGTATGCCAGCCAGCAGGACCACGCCGACAACCCGAATCGCGTGCGGGCGGACTACCTGAAACTGAGCGCCGGCACATCGCTGGGCTCAGGAACTGGAGGAGTCAACCTCGACGTCGCCTACGAAGTCCTGGAGGGTAGCTTCGAAGACGGTCGTTTCCTGACACCCTTGGCGACCTTACACAAGTTCAACGGCTGGGCCGACCTCTTCCTGGTGACACCACCCCAGGGCCTGGAAGACCTCAGCATCAGTCTGGCCGGTAAGCAGGGACAAGTCGCCTGGAGACTCACCTGGCACGATTTCCAGGCCGAGAGCACCAGCATCGACTACGGCCAGGAAATCGACGTCCTGCTCACCTACAAAGCGCCATGGGGACAGACCTTCGGCGTCAAGGGAATGTTCTACGACGCCGACGATTTCGCGGCGGACATCGCGAAGGTAGCGGTGTGGTCAGGGTTCCGGTTCTGAGGCAGAGCGAGCTCTGACTGATTGGCCGTGCTTTCGTCGAGGTAGAACTTCGGCCTTCCAGCGGCGTACAGAAAGCAGATGACTTCGCCGTTGACGTCAACGAAGTACCGGTTGGACCGGGGCTTCGGCCAACGTTGACTACCCTGAGCCTACAAGCTCGACCTTCGACTCACTCTGCTCTGGAGACCACAATGAAGAAATCCTATCGACACACGCGCAAGAAGCTCAGCCTGCACCGGGAAACGCTGCACGAGCTGGCTTTGATCGAGGTGGAGGGTGGCACCGGCACGACCACAACCACCCTGACCCTGACGACCATCTATACCCGTTCGGACATCTTCCCCGAGTGCATTGTGGTCTGAAACCTGCCGCTAGAACAGGAAACCCCGCCGAGCAGGAGCCTCGTTTGGCGGGGTTCTCTCGTCTGGGACCGAAGGCCTGGTTTTTCAGGCGAGTTCGTGCTTCCGCCGTCAGAGTGAGCCATCCAAGACCTGCAGGGCGTCCGCCAGCTCCAGCACTCGGTAGCCTGAAAGTTGCTCCGCCGCGGCCAAGCCCTCGATAATCGCAGCCGCATGCTGCAACTCCGAATCATCCCTTTCCGTCTCGTCTTCGACTGCGGCCAGTTGAACAGCCGCCGTGGCAGCCAACCACCAGAGCAGCTCGGCGAACTCCTCCTGGCCGAACCAGTCGACCTCATCGAAACGGTTGATGCCGAGGAAGCGGCGGACGTCAGGGTCCTGAAGCCAGATAGCGGCGTCGAAGCTGCGCCACCAACGTGGACGACCGGCGAGCAAAGAAACGGCACCAGCCTGGATCTCGGCAGTCTCCGGCGCGACACCGAGGTCGAGCAGAGTGTCACGAACGACGCGATCGAGCAGCCACGTGTCGAAGAGCTCGCGGCTGGTCAAGCCACTATCGTCGGGGTCCAAGAGACGTCCTAGCGGATGCAGGACTATCCAAGCAGCCAGAGAAAAACGGCCAGCGGGCGCCGGAGCAAATCGCAGCAAGGTGTCGAGTGGGGTCTCGGTAGCGCTCCCTTGGGAAATCTTCGCAGAGGATGCTGGTGCACCAAGCACCGGCACCGTCGCTGCCGGCTCGTCGCGGTCTGCCATGATCCCAGGCAACGGAGTCCCAGGCGACGGAGTCCCAGGCGACGGAGTCCCGGGTACCGTGTGCTCCGGCAGAGTGTGCAGACGTCGCAGTAGTGTCAGGATCTCTTCGACCATCGACTCCACCTCGGTGGCCTCTTCCCCGGGCGTCTCAGCGTCGAGCGCTTCAGCGTCGCGAGTCTGAGCATCACGCGCCTGAACATCTACAGCAGCCTCTGGGACCACCTGCGCAGTAGCGTCGTCCGCTTCTCGCAGTAAACGCCGCACCGCGGCTAACGCCTGGTTCAGTTCGGTGCGCACCGCCTGGAGTACCTCGACTTCACTCTTCTCTGGCGCCTCTAGAGGACCCAACCACAACCGTCGCAAGGGCTCCGCGCCCAGCAGGCGGCGCAGCGGCTCCTGCACCGGTGCGGCACGCAGTTCGGCCAACGCGTCGTCCAGACTGGGCACGCCTCGAATACCAATCATCTGCCAGAGGCGCTGATAGCGGCCGGCGGCGTCATCCGTGACCTCGTGTAGGTCGACCAGGACGCGACGCTCGTAAGGGCCGAGGCGTAGGGAAAAGCCTCGCATCACGACTTCGCTACTGGGGCGCAGGTATTCGCGGCCTTCGATCAGATCGCGGGCCAGCAAGAAGCGTCGGCCTGGCCCCTCCACACTTCCGGCTCCGGGGCGCAACTGCAGCGCTTCGCCGAGCGTCGAGTGCACCAGGACCCCTTCTCCACCGTCCACCTTCGCGCGCCAGGCGACCGAGTGGTGTGCGTACCCTTCGGTAAACGCCGGTGTGTTGTGCACGAAGACCAGCGCTGCCTCCTCGTCGTAGCGATTGGAGAGCGCATAGACATCTTCGTTCACGCTGCCGTCCGTGCTCTGGAAATTGTAGAGCCGGAAGTGCGTGACCTCCGCGAAAATCCGGCGCAACAGTAGCAGCGGTACGATCTCATGCTCATGGCGTTCGATCAACTCCGTGTCGACAGCCTCGTCGTGGTAGGCACGGGCGTACTCCATGCCGTACTTCTCGCGCAGCCCCTCGAACTGGCCATGGCCGAACATCGGTAGTCCGGGCAGAGTCGCCATCAGCGTGCAGACGCAGAAGTACTTCTCGCTCGTACCGACCTGCACCGCCGCCGGCTCTTCGTCCGGTGTTGTCAAATAGTTGACGAATCGCTTGAGCACTTCCGGATCGAATTCCAACGTGTTGCGCAGAGTTTGACGGAACTTGGCGTTTTCCTCGTCGCGCAGCATGTGCATGAAGGCACTGTTGTACACCCGGTGCATGCCCAGCGTGCGCACAAAGTACCCCTCCATCAGCCAGAAGGCCTCGGCCAGCAGCAGGGTGTCCGGCACCTCAGCCGCAACACGGTCGACTACCTCACGCCAGAACTCCTCTGGGATGCACCGTTGGAAGGCCTCCTCCGAGATGGCATGCTCGGCGCGCGACGGGATCGCCCCTCCCTGACCGGGCTTGGGATACCACAGGCGCTGGATGTGCCGCTTGGCCAAGGTCATGGCGGCGTCGAAGCGGATCACCGAGAAGCGGCGCGCAACATTCAGGATAGTCTGAATCACCGCTTCGCGGGCGTCCGGGTCGAGGTAGTCCAGCTGGGCAGTATCGTTCCAAGGGATCGAGGTGCCGTCGTTGCCGTGGTAGACGTAGCGCACCTCGTCCGTACTGACGTCCCGGCGCTGGAAGACGACCGCAGCGTCGGTACGGTCGAAGTAGTGGTCCTCTAGCCGTACCTCGACGCGTGCATCGTCGCACAGGTCCTCACCGGTGAAGCGATAGTTGGGATAGGGACTGTACGGCAGGGACAGGAACCGCTCTGGATGCTTGACGATCCACTCCGAGTCAATACCGGTGTGATTGGGCACCATGTCGCACGCCAAGCGGATGCCCAGCGCCTCGGCGCGCCGGCGCAGATCGTCCCAGGCATCATCCCCGCCCAGCGTCTCGGCGACGCGGTAGGACCGTAGCGAATACGCCGACGATGCCGCCTCTGGGTTGCCACACAGCTGCTTGACTCGCTGCGACGCTGGACTCCGTTCCCAGATCCCGATCAACCACAAAGAGTTGAAACCACGGCGGGCCAAGCGGTCGAGTTCGGCGTCGGGGATCTGGTCGAGGCGCTCTATGTCGGTGCCGTACTCGACGCTCAGCTGATGCAGCCAGACATACGTGTTCTTGGCCAGCAGCACGACTTCGGGCATCCAGTCTCGATCCTGACTGAAATGCTCCTCGTCGTCGTCCTGGCCAGCGTAGTCATTGACCGGCGGAGGTCCCGGCGGTGGCCCCGGAGCCGCTCCCGCCGACCGAAACGAGGGCTTGGACTCCTCCTTGATCACGTCCATGGCCACCAGCAAGCGATCGCTTTGCCGCTCGGACCAACCGCTCCCTAGCCAGCCACTATCCAGGAGCCAACGGAGCTGTTCGGTCAATGACTCCGGAGCCTGCTGGATCGGCTCCAGCAGGGCGTCGAAGAGGCTCAGGGTCGGGGCACGGTCGCTTCTTGACACTGCACCAGCGTCCGGACCCGTTTCTATAGCTGGCGGCATGCCTTCGAAGAACTCGCCCAGACTCCCTACGATCTCCCGGTAGCCCACATCAGCTTCCAGCTCCGCATCGTCGAACAGTTCAGCTAGCGGGTCGAAGGCCGGATTCTGGTTGGCCAGCCACAGCATCAGCAACTCTTCGAGCACGATCTGCCGGTGAGATACTCCGGCCGTCTCCTGCTCCAAGTACTCCGCGACCGTCAACTCACCCCGAACCACCGGCATCGAGGGAAAGAGTTCCAAGAACCGCCGCAGAGCATGCTCGACCCGATGCTCGCCGAAACGAAGCTCTAGCCAGGACAGCGCCTCGCCCACGACGTCGCCGTCATGCCGCTGCCGGTACTGGGCGAACAGATGGTGCCAGAGTTCGTCGATCAAGCCGGCCGCATTGAGCGCGCCCGCACTGATCCCCCGCTCCGGATGGCGCAGGACATCCCGCTCTTGGTTGATTCGCTGCACCAACTCCCGCGCCGCACCCAGGTTGGCAACGACGATATTGCCGTGAAGCGAGAACAACAGCTCATCGACGCCATAGCGCTCTCGGGCACCTTTGGAGATGTGCAACTCCCTCACCACCTGCCCATAGGCTCTGGGCTGCCACCTCTCTACCATGTGCTATTTTCTTGGCTCCGCATTCCGTGCCCACATTAGCAGAGACCCCGAACCCGGCAAAGCCGACAAGACGTAGAAGCATGAAGCAATTTCGATCCCTTCTCTTGACAGCTATGAGTAGCTTCTTCTGCCTCTGGCCCTTGCAGTCGGCAGCTCAGGAGGTCATGACCTTCACCGCGTCAGATCCTCTCCGTGAGCAGCAAGTCAATCAGTTCTTCCAGCACCATCTGCTTGGCGGAGCAGGAATCTCGCTGCTCGACCCGACTGCTTTCACTTGGCGCGAATGGAGCGCACTCACCCTTGGACCTGTGGGTTGGATCGGTTCTAGTCAGAATGTATTGTCCAGCCTCGGAACCTCTCTGATCGAGAACTCGATGACCGATTCTGGCTATGTCTGGAGGTCCGGTGCCGAACCTGGTGGTTGGAACTTCCCTAACTACACGATGGCCCCCGAGTACCTCACGGGCTACACGTTCGACCAAAACGGTAATACAGAGGGCTGGAGCCTTGTGAACATCCCCAGCAGTACACCTCAAGGTGGCATCTGGCAACTCTCGGTCCCGGATCCGGATCCCTGGATGGTCTCTCCTACCGTCAGCGTGGATCCCTTCCACGCTCAGTTCCTGAGAGTTGACATGGCGTCCAACTCGGCCAGCGACGTTGGACAAGTCTTCTGGAAGAGAACGACGGACTCGGGGTTCAGTCAGGAACGTTCTCTGCCTTTGACCGTCCGCAACGACGGCGCAATGCATCGCTACTACGTGCCTATGCACGAACATCCTCTCTGGACGGGCACTATCCGGCAGATTCGTATCGATCCGACATCGTCGGGTGCGAGTGGAGAAACCATCTCGATAGATCGAATCTCATTCGAATACGACGGCCGCATGGCCACCACTAGCGCTATCTATGCGTTGGCAGCTTGGCGCTACTACAGTTGGACTGGAAACCAGTGGATCTTCACTTCCACTAACCAGACGCCCCAAGGCAGTATCTTCGACCGAGCCAGACTCGCCGTACAATTCTTGATGTCTCAGCTCGACGGCTCGGTCAGTAGCAGTGACTTAGCAAAGGCTCACATCATTCTCGTTCCCTGGGCCGGACACGACGGCCGACCAGGAAAGATCAACGGAACTCTCAACAAGGGACACGGCCTCCAATCACAGCATTGGATCGACAATCTACCCATCGGGCACGAGAGTGCCCACGCTACTGTCTTCTACTATGCCGCCGTTCGAGCTCTAGCCGAGCTCGAGAGAGTTCGAGAAGCGCATCCCGGCTGGGGAGTTGCTGCCAACCCGTTCGGCTACACCGCTGCTTCGCTCGAAGCGAAGGCTTCTGCGATCCAAGACAGCCTGCGCAACAACTTCTGGTTGGGAGGCAAGGGGCGCCTGATGGCATGCCGAGATATTGACAATGTCATCAGGGACCCGGGCTTGATTCCACTGAATCTGGAGGCCATCTTCTACGAGGCGATCGATGACTTCCGAGCAGACCGGGTTCTGGAGTGGCTGAACGGTGAAAGGCAGGTCAGCACAGACACCTCTCAGGGAAGCGATCTCTACGCTTGGAGACTGGCACCCAGAGTCACGACAGTTCCGGTGGACGACTGGTACATCTGGCCCATGTACCACTGGTTCGGCCTGAACACAGCTCCGGGATTTGGCCAGCAGCTCGCCAACGGAGGAAGTTCTCTGCACCTAACGTTCTTCGACATTTGGAGCCGGATTCGGCATCGAGGAGCAGACAACGCCTGGAGCCGGTTCGTTGCAGTACTCGACTGGTTTCAGGAGACCCAGAACGCGGGTGGTTACGACGCCTACTACAATGTGCATCCAGGAACCCCTCAATGCACCCTCGACCCGAGCGAAGGTATCGGAACCCTCGGCGTGAACTGTGAGTTTCCCGAGTCCGTGCTCGCACCTCTGAGCTTTCTCTACGGCTTCCTCGGAATCACAGCGACGGCTGAGAACCTGACGATCGATCCGGCGCTACCGGCAGACCTGACCTACGCGGGAGTCCAGAGACTCTTCTTCCGCCAGCATTTCTACGACGTAACCGTATTTCGTGATGCGATGTCACCCGTACGCATTGCGACACACGCCGGTCCGGACTTGCCTCTCCCCAATGCTCCTCACGCTCTCCCGATTCGAATTGGTGGCCTGCAACCGAACTCGTCCTATTCGTTGGAGGTCACGAACCTGGACCTTGGTTCGACGACAGTTGGCAGTGTCGCCTCAAGCATCGACGGTTTTCTCGAGCTAGCAATCTCGATGCCCGCAAATGCACAGTTCGTTCTCCGCAAGGGGCAGGAAAACGCCATTTTCTCGGACGACTTCGAGTCCGGAGATCTCTTTGCTTGGGCGTTGGTATCGAACTAGCTCAGCAAATAAGTGCTGCGAATCCAGGCCAGACAGCACACATTCACCAAGATCATCACTACCGCAATGGCAAGCGACCAACGCCAGGAACTCTCCCTGGTCGTCAGCTTCGATTCTTGCAGTCCCCAGCTGGCAAACACTGCGAAGACTCCCACTGACGGCAAGAGAAAGCGACCTTGTGGTTGGAAGTCCACGCGTAGCAGGAAAAGCAGCAACAAGAGTCCGTTCATTGCCAACGCGGAAAACAGCAATGGTCCCAGCACCTGCGGCTTGGCTCGATCCTGTCGAGTCTCCTCGCCGGCCGTGGTCGACCTGGGGGATAGTTCTCGCACCCAACGCACCAGTCCAAAGGCGATTGCAGTGGTCGGAACGAGGAAGATGAGATAAGACTGCCAGGGCAAGGGCAGATTGAACCAGCCGAACTTGGCCCAGAAGCTCAACCAGACCGAAGCCAACCAGCGCAGCTCCACGACTCTCTCCAAGGACTCGGCTAGACCTCCGGCATAGCCGGTCGGAGGCGGAGGCCAGAGCGCTCCAAAGCGCCACCAGCAAAGGCCAAACCAAGCAGCTAGGCCCGCACCAACCGGTAGTGACAACGCAGCGGCCAGTTTCCACCAGCTCTTGCGAAGCCAAACCAGCAACAGCAGCGCGGTGGGCGCCAAGAGAAAGAAAGCTGTCGCCTTGGCGAAAGGGCCCAGTGCCACCAACAAGCCTGCACCCATCGCGAGCAGCAACGGTGGATCCGAAGCAGCAACGGTTGCTTCCGAATCGGTTGCCGCCCGTGCCAGGGCGGCGAGAGCAGCTAGAGCGGCGGTTGACAGAGCAATGGCGGCGCTGTCGTTGTTGACAGTGGCACAGACAAAGAGAAGCTGCGGTACCAGCGCAAAGGTCCACAAGGCCCCGCCGAAGGTGGCAGAGTCAGCGCAAGCGGTCTCCAAGAGCCACATGAGGGACGCCACGGTCACCAACCCCCACATCAAGGACAGCAAGCGCAGTACCAGCAGGGGACTTCGCTCTGCCGGCGTCCACGTCATGGGCAAGAAAGCCCGAGAGCCAGTATTGTCGAAGCGCAGGTCCGGATTGGGCTGTGCTGGAAAGGTGACGCGCTGGAGTCCCACTGTGCGCAGGAGCGTGACACCTAGCCAGTACTGCAGAGGCGGGTGATGCGCCTGGTAGTTGAAGGCGTCAGGCTGGCCCGGAGGCGCCGGTAGCGTCCCATGGTCGAGCAGGTAACCGGCATAGAAGATGTGAGCCGCCTCGTCCGGCGCCTCTCCGAGCGGAACGGTGAGAACGTAGCCGACACCGAGAAGCGCGAAGACCGTGAGGATTAGCCAGCGCGGAGGCGATGCGGCTCGCTCCGCGAGGGTCGGCTCAGGATGCTGCGCGCCGGGCATCTTCGGCCGTAGAACCACCCTCGGGTACGTGTTCGTGCGCGTGGTAGGAACTGCGCACCAGCGGACCGGATTCGCAGTAGGCGAAACCGATCTCCAGCGCGTAGCTCTTGTAGTCCGCGAATTCTTCCGGCGTCACCCAGCGGTCGACCGGCAGGTGCTTGGAGGTCGGCTGCAGGTACTGGCCGATGGTCAGCACTTCCACCCCAGCATCCTGAATGTCGCGCATGGTGGCGAAGAGTTCGTCTTGGGTCTCGCCGATGCCCACCATCACGCTTGTCTTGATGCGCCCCGCGGCGGTCTGTCCCGGCGCGTCGGTCACCACGTAGTCGCCCGCGTCGCGACGCCGGGCGGCTTCGGCAAGCAGCGCCAGGCTGCGCTCGTAGCGGCTACCCGGCCGAGCCTTGCGGTACATGCGCGGCACGGTCTCCATGTTGTGCGAAAAGATCTCCGGCTGCGCACCGAGTACGAGATCCAGCGCTTCCGGAACGCCGCGAAAGTCCGGCGTCAGCACCTCGACGGCACAATGCGGGTTCTCGGTGTGGATCGCTTCGATCACCTGGGCAAAGTGGCGCGCGCCGCCGTCGGGCAGGTCGTCACGGTCCACTGAGGTGATTACCGCGTGTTGCAGCCCCATCACCCGCACCGCCTCCGCCACGTGTACCGGCTCGTCGACGTCGACGCCCGCATTGGGACGGCCAGAGGTCACCGCGCAGAAACCACAGCGCCGGGTGCAGATGTCACCCAGAATCATGAACGTGGCGGTGCCATGCTGGCCCCAGCATTCGTAGATGTTGGGGCAGCGAGCCTCCTCACAGACGGTGTTCAGCTTTAGGTTGCCGATCAGGCGTTTGATCTCGTGATAGCGCTTCGGTGTCTTGAGCCGAATGCGCAGCCAGTCGGGACGATTGTGGCGTTTCAGAGCCTGGGAGACAGCTGGCGGGTCGGTGTTCGGCGAGGTGCGGGGAGCACCGATCTGGACGAGGTTCTCGCTCATGCCGCCAAGTCTACGCTAGGGGTGGGTGGGGGTCTAGTCGCTACGGGAGCTACGGGAACGTCGACGGGGCGGAAAGGCGACATGACGTATCATAGGTTATCAATGTGGAGATCACACGGATCTCTACATCTGCAATCTCGCCCCAAAGGAGATCCTGATGAAGAAACGCAATCGCAAACTCAACCTGCACCGCGAAACCCTCCGTCAGCTCAACGGCACTGCCATCCAAGAAGTTGCAGGTGGGACGCAAGGAACCTGCGCCACCTACAACACCTGGGCTATCTGTGGACAACAGTGCGGTAGTGCGAACTGCAGCCTGAACTGCCCAGGCACAGGCGGTGCCTACTCTTACTGCTTCTGTCCGGAGACCGACACCGTCGACTTCTGCTAAAGCTGGTTGATCAATCCCGCCCTGCCATTCAGGGCGGGACTGATGTCTTGCCGTTGATCCCGCTAGGCCTCGTGGCGGCTCAGGTGGCAGCAGCTGGCCAGAGCCAGCCGAAGGTACCGGCAGTGAGCAGGCCGTACACGATGCCGTCGATGATCATACGGAAGACGTTGCCCCACTTGCGGCCCATCCAGATCGCCTCCGGTGCGATACCTCCGGCGAAGCCGAGGATAGCCGCGGTGCCTACGACCTGGAAGACCTTCAGATAGTCGACACCTCGAGGTAGCACCTGGCCCGCCAGGTAGGCGACGAAAACCTGGATCACCAGGATGAAGACGATCCACTGCACCATCGTCTTCCCCATCTGCGGCATGCCCTTGGGCACGATGGTCAGGAAGCCGACCGGCCCCTCCTTCATGCGGTTCTGCCAGTCTTCACTCTTCCACTCGTCCGGCGACGCAGCAAACGGGAAGCTGTATTCACCCGGTGGCGTGTCGGCTCCGATGCCAGCACATGCTGCGTCTTCATCTGGCAGCTTGGCCCAATCCCTCTTGTGGAACTGGATCACCATCCAGATCAGGTTGCTGGCGATGAACACGAAGACCGTCGAGACGACGATCGGCAGCCAGAGTTCGGTCAACGGAACCATAGGGGGCCTCCTCTGCGTGGGTCCGGATATCCGGAGGGATGGGACGAGCCAGCCCCTCTAGGGAGGAACAGAGCTCGCGGTGATCGATCAGAATTGATCGAAGTGTAGCAGATCGATCACCATGAGCCGCAGACGCAAATCAGCCCGGCGACGCCGAAGCGTCCCGGGCTGATTCTCTGAATAGCAGCGGAAGGCGAAAGCTACTCGGTCTCGACCTCCTGCGGCAGCGTGCGGATGTCCTCGTCGGCGAAATCGAAGAAGAGTTCCTCGTCGTCGTCGCCGTAGCCAGCACCGACTTCGTCCGGCAACTCGAAGTTGTGGTAGAAGTCCATGCCCGTGCCAGCCGGGATGAGGCGACCGACGATGACGTTCTCCTTGAGGCCCCGCAGGTGGTCGACGCGACCACTGATAGCGGCCTCGGTGAGCACTCGCGTGGTCTCCTGGAAACTGGCCGCCGAGATGAAGCTCTCGGTGGATAGCGACGCCTTGGTGATGCCGAGCAGCAACGGCCGGCCAACAGCCGCGGTACCACCGGCGGCGATCACACGGTCGTTCTCTTCCTGGAAGCGCCAGCGGTCTACCTGCTCGTCGATCAGGAACTCGGTGTCGCCAACCTCGTCGATCTTCACCGAACGCATCATCTGACGCACGATCACCTCGATGTGCTTGTCATTGATCTGCACACTCTGGGAACGGTAGACCTCCTGGATCTTGTCCACCAGGTAGCGCTGCAGTTCCTTCTCACCGAGCACCTGCAAAACGTCGTGCGGGTTGATCGGACCATCGATCAGCGCATCACCGGCGCTGACCCGCTCGTTCTCCTGCACGTTGATGTGGATCGAGCGCGGCACCAGGTACTCGCGCGTCTCGTCGGTATCGGAGGTGACGATGACCTTGCGCATACCCTTGACCACATCGCCCAAGTGAACGACGCCGTCGATCTCGGTGATGATCGCCGGCTCCTTGGGGCTGCGCGCCTCGAAGAGCTCCACGACACGCGGCAGACCGCCGGTGATGTCCTTGGTCTTGGTGGTTTCGCGCGGGATCTTGACCAGCGTGTCGCCCGGGAAGACCTCGACTCCATCGGTGATCATCAAGTGAGAGCCAGAGGGCAGCAGATAGCGACGCTCGGTACCGTCTGTCCCCTTGACCATGATGGCCGGGACGCGCTTTTCGTTGGCAGACGCCTCGACGATGATCTTGTGCGAAAGGCCGGTGACCTTGTCGGTCTCCTCGCGCACGTTCTCACCCTCGACGATGTCCTGGAAGTCCACCTTGCCGCCGATCTCCGTGAGGATGGCGTAGGTGAAGGGGTCCCATTCGACCAACTCCTTACCAGGTTCGACCTTGTCGCCCTCACGGACAAGAAGGTGACTACCGTAGGTCAGCGCGTAGCGCTCCAGCTCGCGGCCCTTGTCGTCGACCAAGACCAGCTTGCCGTTACGGTTGATGACGACCAAGTCGCCAGCCTTGCTCTCGACCGTGTTGACGTTCAGGAACTTGACCCTGCCCGGATTGTGCGCACTGTGCTTACTCTGCTCAGACACACGGCTAGCGGTACCGCCGAAGTGGAAGGTACGCATGGTCAGCTGAGTACCCGGCTCGCCGATCGACTGCGCCGCAATGACGCCGACGGCCTCACCGATGTCGACCATCTGGCCAGTGGCCAGGTTGCGGCCGTAGCAAGCGGCACAGACGCCGCGACGGGCTTCACAAGTCAATACAGAGCGGATCTTGACTCGTTCGATGCCGGCAGCCTGGACACTGTTGGCGAACTGCTCGGTGATCAGCTGGCTGACCTCGACCAGCAAGTCGCCGGTCATCGGATCGTAGATGTCTTCCTGCGACACACGGCCGACGATGCGGTCGCGCAGCGCTTCGAGGATCTCACCACCTTCCATGATCGCCGAAACGACGATGCCATCGATCGTGCCGCAGTCGTCCTCGTTGACGATCACGTCCTGGGCGACGTCGACCAGACGACGCGTCAAGTAGCCTGAGTCGGCGGTCTTGAGAGCGGTGTCGGCCAGACCCTTACGGGCGCCATGGGTGGAGATGAAGTACTGCAGCACGGTCAGGCCTTCGCGGAAGTTGGCCTCGATCGGCGTCTCGATCACCTCACCGGACGGTTTGGACATCAGACCGCGCATGCCGGCTAGCTGCCGCACCTGCTCGCGCGAACCACGAGCACCGGAGTCGGCCATGACGCTGATCGGGTTGAACTCACCGACCTCTTCTTCGTGCCGCTTCATGTCCTTGAACATCTCCTCGGAGACGGTCTCGGTGACGCGGTGCCAGATGTCGATGATCTTGTTGTGACGCTCACCGTGGGTGATCACGCCATCGGTACGCTGGTTCTCGATCTCGATGACGTTCTTGCGCGCGTTCTCGAGGATCCGCTCCTTGCTGTCCGGCACCACCATGTCGTCGACGCCAATCGAGATACCGGCCTTGGTGGCGTAGTAGAAGGTGATCTCTTTCATCTCGTCGAGCATGCGCACGGCAGCGTCGTTGCCCAGCTTGATGAAGCAATAGCCGACCAGGTTCTGCAGCCCCTTCTTCTTCAACAAACCGTTGATGAAAGGGATATTTTCCGGCAGATGCATGTTGAAGATGACACGACCGACGGTGGTCTCGACCACCTTGCGGTCTAGTTGCTCAACATCGGCGTGCAGAATGCTCTGCTTGTCGTACTGGGTGCTGAGATCGATGTAGTCGCCGCTGTAGCGCACGCGAATGGTCGACAGCGTCTCGACCTCGCCACCTTCGAGCGCCAATAGCACGGATTCGAAGTCCGGGAAGATGCGACCCTCGCCCTTGGCACCCGGCTTGGTCAACGTCAAGTAATAGCCGCCAAGCACGAGGTCCTGGCTGGGCACCGCCAGCGGCCGGCCGTGGGCCGGGCTGAGGATGTTGTTGGACGCCAGCATCAGCACCTTGGTCTCGATCTGAGCCTTCGGCGACAGCGGCACGTGGACCGCCATCTGATCACCGTCAAAGTCGGCGTTGAAGGCAGCGCAGACCAGCGGGTGGATCTTGATCGCCTTGCCCTCGGTGAGCACCGGCTGGAACGCCTGGATGCCCAGACGGTGCAGCGTGGGCGCGCGATTGAGCATCACCGGATGGTCCTTGATGACCTCTTCCAACGCGTCCCAGACTTCGTCGACTTCCTGTTCGACGAGTTCCTTGGCCGCCTTGATGGTGCCGACCAATCCCTTCTCTTCCAGCTTGTTGTAGATGAAGGGCTTGAACAGCTCGAGCGCCATCTTCTTGGGCAGACCACACTGCGACAGGCGCAGATCGGGACCAACGACGATGACGGAACGGCCGGAGTAGTCGACGCGCTTGCCGAGCAGGTTCTGACGGAAACGGCCCTGCTTGCCCTTGAGAGTGTCGGACAGCGACTTGAGCGGTCGATTGTTCGAGCCCTTGAGCACACGGCCGCGGCGACCGTTGTCGAACAGGGCGTCCACGGCTTCCTGCAGCATGCGCTTTTCGTTGCGCACGATGACCTCGGGCGCACGCAGCTCCAGGAGCTTCTTGAGCCGGTTGTTGCGGTTGATGACGCGACGGTAGAGGTCGTTGAGATCACTGGTGGCGAAGCGGCCGCCATCGAGCGGCACCAGGGGGCGCAGCTCGGGAGGAATGACCGGGATGACATCGAGAATCATCCAGTCAGGGCGATGACCACTGCGACGGAAAGCATCGACCACCTTCAGGCGCTTGGCGGCCTTCAGACGGCGAATCTGGCTGGTTTCCGTGCGCATGATGATGCGTAGCTCTTCAGCCAGCTCGTCGACATCGATCGACGCCAGAAGTTCCTTGATCGCCTCGGCGCCCATGCGTGCGGTGAAGGTACCGTCGCCGTACTTGTCGCGCACCTCGCGGTAGCGATCCTCGGACAGCAGCTCGTTCATCTTCAGCTCGGTGTCACCGGGATCGATGACCACGTAGCTCTCGAAGTAGAGCACCCGCTCGAGATCGCGCAGGGTGATATCCAGCAGGTGACCGATGCGGCTCGGCAGGCCCTTGAAGAACCAGACGTGCGACACGGGACAGGCTAGCTCGATGTGGCCCATGCGCTCGCGGCGCACGCGCGAGCGGGTGACTTCGACGCCACACTTGTCGCACACCACGCCGCGATGCTTCATGCGCTTGTACTTACCGCACAGGCACTCCCAGTCGGTGACCGGGCCGAAGATCTTGGCGCAGAAGAGACCGTCACGCTCGGGCTTGAACGTACGGTAGTTGATGGTCTCGGGCTTGGTGACCTCGCCGAAGCTCCAGGAACGGATCTTCTCCGGCGACGCGACCGAGATCCGGATGGCGTTGAAATCCTTCAGGGACTGCGGCTTGTCAAAACTGCTCAGCGGTTGCAACGGGCCACCTCCTTAGACTTTCAGGAGCTCGACGTCCAGACACAGGCTCTGGAGTTCTCGAACGAGGACATTGAAGGACTCGGGCAAGCCCGGATCCTCGGGGACGTCACCCTTGACGATGGACTCATAGATCTTGCTGCGGCCTTCGACATCGTCACTCTTGACGGTCAGAAGCTCTTGCAAGGTATACGCGGCGCCGTAGGCCTCCAGGGCCCACACTTCCATCTCACCGAAGCGCTGGCCACCGAACTGGGCCTTACCACCCAGCGGCTGCTGGGTGATCAGCGAGTACGGACCGATGGACCGCGCGTGAATCTTGTCGTCCACCAAGTGCGACAGCTTGAGCATGTAGATGTAGCCAACGGTGACCTGCTGTTCGAACGCTTCGCCGGTCATACCGTCGTGCAGCACCGTCTTACCGGAAGTCGGCAACTGGGCCTGTTCGAGCAGGACCTTGATGTCGGACTCGCGGGCACCGTCGAATACCGGGGTAGCGAAGTGCATCCCCAGCGCCTTACCGGCCCAACCCAGATGGGTCTCCAGGATCTGGCCGACGTTCATGCGACTCGGTACACCGAGCGGATTGAGCACGATCTCGACCGGTGTACCGTCCGGCAGGTAGGGCATGTCCTCCTCGGGCAGCACCCGCGAGATCACACCCTTGTTGCCATGACGGCCAGCCATCTTGTCGCCCACCTGCATCTTGCGCTTCATGGCGACATAGACCTTGACCAGCTTGATCACACCCGGCGGCAGCTCGTCGCCCTTCTGCAGCAACGCGATGCGCTCTTCGTTGACCCGGTGCAGGAC
The DNA here is from genome assembly GCA_965368975.1 of uncultured bacterium. Classification (GTDB taxonomy): domain Bacteria; phylum Acidobacteriota; class Thermoanaerobaculia; order Multivoradales; family JAHZIX01; genus CBDUPA01. The sequence goes on from CBDUPA010000010.1 coordinate 206,963, forward strand.
TTCAATGTGCGACGCAGTCTTGTTGTAGATGATCGAGACGGCATCGAGCAGGCGCTGTTCCTTGACCGGCAGGCGCAGGATCTCGTCGCGGTGCAGCTTTGCCAGCACCTCGTGCGTCAGCTCGCCACCGGCCGCCAGCAGCTCTTCGCCAGTGTGCGAGGTCACGGCCTTGCTGACATTCTCGCCCACCAGGATGTCGCGGATCTTCTTGTTGCGCTCCTCGTTGAGAATGCGCACCTCGTCCTTGATGTTCTTCTGTAGGCGGTCGATCTCTTCCTGCTCGATCTCACGCGCACGCTGGTCTTTCTCGACACCCTTGCGGGAGAAGATCTTGACGTCGACGACGGTGCCATCAATGCCGGGCGGCACCTTCAAGCTGGCGTCGCGGACGTCGCCGGCCTTTTCACCGAAGATGGCGCGCAGCAACTTCTCTTCCGGCGTCAGCTGCGTTTCCCCCTTCGGCGTGACCTTGCCAACCATGATGTCGCCGGACTTGACGGTGGCGCCGATGCGCACGATGCCGCTTTCGTCCAGGTCCTTCAGGGCGCCTTCGGAAACGTTCGGGATATCCCGGGTGATTTCCTCCGGGCCGAGTTTGGTGTCGCGCGCCTCAATCTCGAACTCTTCAATGTGGATCGAGGTGTAGTAGTCCTCCCGTACCAGCTTCTCGGACACCAAGATGGCGTCCTCGAAGTTGTAGCCGCGCCAGGGCATGAAAGCCACCAGCACGTTACGGCCGAGGGCCAGTTCGCCTTCCTCGGTGCACGGACCGTCGGCCAGCACGTCGCCCTTCTTCACCCGCTGCCCCTCGATCGCACTCGGCTTCTGAGTGATGCAGGTGTTCTGGTTCGAGCGCCGGAACTTGGTCAGCTGGTAGATGTCGGCGCCAAACTCCTTGGCCTCGCCGGTGTCGATGTCTTCACCCTCGACGCGCACGATGATGCGCTCGGAGTCCACCGAGTCGACGATACCGCCACGCTTGCACAGCACCACGGCGCCGGAATCCTGCGCCACGATGCCCTCGAGACCGGTGCCGACGAACGGTGCCTCGCTGCGCAGCAGCGGCACCGCCTGGCGCTGCATGTTCGAACCCATGAGCGCACGGTTGGCATCGTCGTTCTCGAGGAAGGGGATGAGCGCGGCCGCCACCGACACCAGCTGCTTGGGGCTGATGTCCATGTAGTCGATGATCTGCGGCTCGACGCTGACGAAGTCACCGCCAGCACGAGCGGTCACACGATCGTCGACCAGGTTGCCGCGCTCGTCGACCTTGGCATTGGCCTGCGCCACGACGTACTTCTCTTCCTCCCAAGCCGAGAGGTAGAAAGCATGGGGTTCGACGTCGATCGGCTTCTTCTTGCCCTTGGCCAGCTTCTTGTTGGTCTCTTCGAAGTCATCGCCGGTGATGATCTGCCCCAGCTTGTAGGGCCCTTCACCGACCTTGACGACCCGGTAGTGATCGAGCACACGGCCGTCCTCGACCTTCTTGTACGGACTCTCGATGAACCCGTAGTCATTGATGCGGGCAAAGGTGGCCAGCGACGAAATGAGACCGATGTTCGGGCCTTCCGGCGTCTCGATCGGGCAGATGCGGCCATAGTGCGTGGCGTGCACGTCGCGCACCTCGAAACCGGCACGTTCACGCGACAGACCACCCGGGCCAAGCGCGGACAAACGGCGCTTGTGGGTGACTTCGGACAACGGATTGGTCTGGTCCATGAACTGCGACAGCTGCGACGACCCGAAGAATTCCTTGACCGCGGCGATCACGGGCTTGGAGTTGATCAGGTCGTGCGGCATGGCCGAGTCGATGTCCTGATGGACGGACATCTTCTCCTTGATGGCTCGCTCCATACGCACCAAGCCGACGCGGAACTGGTTCTCCAGCAGCTCGCCGACAGCACGCACGCGGCGGTTGCCCAAGTTGTCGATATCGTCGACGCGACCGATGTCCTTCTGCAGGCGCAGCAGGTACTCGATGACACGGAAGAAGTCGTCTGCGGACAGCGTCTTCTGGTCGACCGACACTTCGGTGTCCAGCTTGATGTTGAACTTGAAGCGGCCGACGCGCGAGAAGTCGTAGCGCTTGGCGTCGAAGAACATGCCGTAGAAGAGCGAGCGGGCGCTCTCCAAGGTCGGCGGGTCACCAGGACGCATGCGCCGGTAGATCTCGATCAGCGCTTCCTTGGCCGAAACCGTAGTGTCCTTGGCCAGGGTGTTCGACAGCGTCGCGCCGCACAATTCCCAGTCCGGGAAGAACAGCTCGACATCGCTCAGGCTGTGCTCCTTGAGCCGCTCGGTGAAGTCATCCGGAACCAGGTCGTTGGCCTCGAAGACCACTTCGCCCGTCTCCAGATCGACAACATCCGCGATGAAAAAGGCACGCTCGCCCTCGGGCAACTCGACATTGAAGTCGAGGCTATCGCCCTTCTCGAGCTTGGCGATCTTCGCCTTGTCGAGCGCGATACCGGAGAAGATCGGATAGACCTCGCGACGCCCGCGACTCTGGTGGTCCTTCATGCGCTCCTGAGCGAGCACGTCCGGCGGCACGGTGAGGGTCAGCTTGCCACCCTTGCCTGCCTTCGCCTTCACCGGCACATAGAACTGGCGCAGGATGTCCTCGTTGCTCTCCAAGCCCAGCGCGCGCAGGAAGACGGTGCCGTGGAACTTGCGCTTTCGATCGATTCGGACCGACAGGACGTCCTTCTGGTCGTACTCGAACTCCACCCAGGAGCCACGGTACGGAATGATCTTCGACAGGAAGGTCCGCGGCCCCTCCTTGGTGAAGAAGACGCCGGGGCTACGATGCAGCTGGCTGACGATCACCCGCTCGGTACCGTTGATGATGAAGGTACCGTGGTCAGTCATCAGCGGAATGTCGCCGAAGTAGACCTCTTCCTCCTTGGCGTCACGCATCATGCGCGAGCCGGTCTCCGGGTCCTTGTCGTAGACGAACAACCGGAACGTGACCTTCAGCGGTACGGCATACGTCATGCCGCGCTCCTGGCAGTCCTGGATCGAGTACTTCAGCTGCATGTCCACGGGGTTGCCGCAGATGTCGCAGCGCGTGACCTGGTTCTTGTTGACGAAGCCACACTCGGGACAGGTGACCGTCTCCTCGTGCGGGTGGTCCGTCATGATCTTGGAACCACAGTTGGCGCAGTTCATCCGCAGGTACTCGAGTCCCTGCAGATCACCGCACTTGCACTCCCAGTCGCCGATCGAGTACTTGACGAAATCCAGCGAACACGTCTCGCGGAAGTCTGAGAACGGGAAGATGCTGGTGAACACTGACTGCAGGCCCTGTCCGGCCCGCTCGTCGGGCAGCAAGTTCATCTGCAGGAAGCGTTCGTAAGAGCGACGCTGGACGTCGATCAGGCTTGGGATGGGCAGCTTGGTCGCGATGCGGGAAAAATCGCGGCGGCGCCCGATCATGCTGGCTTCATCTCTCATAGAGCGTCCCTAGTCTGGAAAGGTCCGTTCGTGAACGCACCCGGAGGGCTGGAGAACCCAGGCCTTTGGGAGGCGCCCAGTGCCGCCGCGGAAGCGGCCGGACCGGTGCGGAAGTCGGGGCAAGGCCGTCCGTGGTAGCGAACGGCACGGCCGGCGGGAGTAGTGGCAGGGAAGAGCGAATGGGTTGGTTCGAGTGGGCCGGAGCCACAGAACGACACCACGCCCCTACCGTTGTCACCGAGGCGGTGGCCAACGTCAGGGGCATGGCGGCTGTGGGTACGATCCCAAGTTGGATGAATCTCGCTCGATCCAGGTCGAAGATCTCTCGTTCGATTGCGGAAGACGCGGTGAGGCGCAGCGGACCAAAGGCCACAGACCAGAGTCCAGACTCAGGACCCGCTGCTCGTGCAGACAACTCTTACTTGAGTTCGGCTTTGGCGCCAGCTTCCTCGAACTTCTTGACGATCTCTCCAGCCTCCTCCTTGGAGACACCTTCCTTGACCTTGGTCGGCGCGGACTCGACCAGATCCTTGGCCTCCTTGAGGCCCAGGCTGGTCACTTCACGCACCACCTTGATGACGTTGATCTTCTTGGCGCCGACGTCCGTCAGCTGAATGTCGAACTCGGTCTTTTCTTCCTCGGCCTCACCACCACCGGCAGCGCCGCCAGCGGCCGGAGCCGCCACAGCGGCCGCGGCTGCGGAGACACCGAAGTGATCTTCCAGAGCCTTGACCAGGTTGTTGAGTTCGAGCACCGTCATCGACTCGACTTGCTTGATGAATTCTTCAGTTGCTACCGCCATCTCACCTTCTCCTTGGGACCTTCCCGAGCGTCGCCGCGCCCGGGGGAGTTGACTCTTTCGAGGCTTGCCTCGTTCCAATTCTTTCGGCCCAGCCCACGGCTGGCACCGCTAGTTTTCTCGGCTCAGGCACCCTTGCTCTGGGCCACCTGGTCCAGCACCACCACGAAGCGCTGCTGCAGCTGGTTGAGGTCGCGAACCAGGCGCGTCACCGGCGACTGCAGCAGGAAGAGCAACTTCGCAATCAGCTCTTCGCGGCTCGGCAGCTTGGCGATGTCCTGGATCTGGTCCGGCTCGACCATCTTGCCTTCCACGACGCCGGCCTTGAATTCAACAGCCGGAGCCGTCTTGACGAATTCGGTCAGCGCCTTGGCGAGGGCCACCGCATCACCTTCGCTATACGCGACGGCGGTCGGGCCGGTAAAGATTTCTGGACGCTCGCCCAGCGGCTTGCCCTGAATGGCCCGCAGCGCCAGCGTATTCTTGACCACCTGATACTGCGCACCGCTCTCACGGATCTTGGCACGCAGCTCGGTGTCCTGGGGCACGGAAATCCCCTGGTAGCTGAGCACGAAAGCGTGCGGAGCAGCTGCCAGGCCTTCCTCGTAGTTGGCCACCATATTGTGCTTGTCAGACTTTTTCAACGGCATGATCGTCGCCTCCCGCGGGTGCAGTGCCTCTTCAGAAGTTAGGCCTCGGCCGCGCCGAGGGTCGACTCATCCAGGCGAATGCCCGGCCCCATGGTCGACGAAAGGTTCACGGTCTTCAGGTACTTGCCCTTCGCTGCCGCCGGCTTCGCCTTGACGACAGCACCGATGAAGGCTTCAGCGTTCTCCTTCAGCTGTTCGGAGGAGAAAGAGAGCTTGCCGAGCGGACCGTGAATGATCCCGGTCTTGTCCACCCGGAACTCCACCTTACCAGCCTTGATGTCCTGAATCGCCTTGGCGACCTCGAAGGTCACTGTACCGGCCTTCGGGTTGGGCATCAGACCGCGCGGACCGAGCACACGGCCGAGCTTACCGACCACGCGCATCATGTCCGGGGTCGCGACGACGGCATCGAAATCCGTCCAGCCACCCTGAATCTTGTCCGCCAGCTCGTCGCCACCGACGTGATCGGCTCCGGCATCCTCGGCTTCCTTGATCTTCTCGCCCGCCGCGAACACCAACACTCGCACCGTCCGACCGGTCCCGTGCGGCAGCACTACCGTGCCGCGCACCATCTGATCGGCGTGCTTCGGATCGACCCCCAACCGCATCGCGATCTCGAGGGTCTCATCGAACTTGGTGAACGTCATATCCTTTGCCAGGGAAACCGCCTCACCCAGCTGGTAGGGGCGATCTTCGACCTTGCCAGCTGCCGCCTTGAAATTCTTGCCTTGCTTTGCCACGACTCTTGTTCCTCCAGGCCTCTCTCGACGACGGCCTTACTCCACGATCAGGCCCATCGAGCGGGCGGTACCTTCGACAGTGCGCATCGCCGCCTCGACGCTTGCAGCGTTGAGGTCCGACATCTTGGTCTTGGCGATCTCTTCGACCTGGGCCTTGGTCACCTTACCCACCTTGGTCTTGTTCGGCTCGCCGGACCCCTTGGGCAGGCCTGCGGCCTGCAGCAGCAGCACCGCGGCCGGCGGCGTCTTGGTAATGAAGGTGTAACTGCGATCGGCGTAGACGGTGATCACCACCGGAATCACGGTGCCCTGGTTCTGCTGCGTGCGCGCGTTGAACGCCTTGCAGAAGTCCATGATATTGACGCCCGCCTGACCGAGGGCTGGACCCACTGGCGGCGCTGGCGTCGCCTGCCCGCCCTTGATCTGCAATTTGATCTGCGAAATGACTTTCTTGGCCATCCTGTTCCGCCCTTATTGCCTTGCTTGGCGCCTTGGTTCTCGACCCGGCCCTGATTCTTGACTGTTGATGCCCTAAGCCCCGGACTGCGAACGGGCTTCGAGTTCGTGACGAACTGCCGGCAACCCTAGGGACCGCCGCCAGACGTCGTTTCGCGACTTGTCTTCAGACCTTCTGCACCTGGGAGAAGTCCAGTTCCACCGGCGTTTGCCGACCGAAGATGGTCACCATCACCTTGAGAGTGCTGCGGTCGAGATTGATTTCCTCCACCGTACCGGTGAAGTTGCTGAACGGCCCGTCGATAATCTTGACCAACTCGGCCTTCTCGAACATCACCTTCGGCTTTGGCTTCTCCTTGGCCGACACGACTTGCTCGAGGATCTGATCCACCTCGCTCTGTGACAGCGGCGTGGGATTCTTACCCGTACCCACGAAACCGGTCACCTTGGGCGTATTCTTCACCACGTGCCAGGCCGCGTCGGACATCGCCATCTCGACCAGAATGTAGCCGGGGAAGAACTTGCGCTGGCTCTCCTTCTTCTTGCCGCTCTTGTACTCCACCACGGTCTCGGTCGGGATGCGGATATCACCAAAGGCATCGCCCATCCCAAGAGCCTCTGCGCGCTGCGCCAAGCTCTCCTTGACGCGCTCCTCAAAGCCCGAGTAGGTATGAACGATGTACCATTTCCGCGGGGGCGGCGCCTTCGTCTCCGACGCCTCGGCGGCACCGGGAACGAGATGGTCTGGAGCCGACTCGGTCATCGATCAATCACCCAGAAGAGTGCCTTGCTGATCACTTGATCCGACAGCCACAGGTAAGCGGCGAAAACGACACTGGTGACGAGCACCACCACAGTGGTGTTGATCAGCTCCTGGCGCCCCGGGAAGGTCGCCTTCCGGGTCTCGATAATCACCTCTTTGGTGAAGTTGCGCGTCTTGTCGATCCAGCTCATATCGCCGCCTCGCTCCCGCTTACTACTTGTCCAGATAGAGCATCCGGAGGGTGGGTACCCGGAGCCGGCCGCCGAAGGCGCCCCGCAACCGAGAAGTCGTTGTCAAAGTCGGTGGCAGGCCAGGAGGGATTCGAACCCCCAACCCGCGGTTTTGGAGACCGCTGCTCTACCAATTGGAGCTACTGGCCTTCGTATCTTGTTGATTTTTCTACCAGCGACTCAGCGAGAACACCCCCTCCGAGGGAGGGGGCATCCCGGCTCGCTGATTTCGGAACTCCCGAGCCACGACGACCCCGGACTCCCTGGAGTCGCGCTTACTCGATCACGTCGGTGACGGTTCCGGCACCTACGGTGCGGCCGCCTTCCCGAATGGCGAAGCGCACGCCCTTCTCCATGGCGATAGGAGCGATCAGCTCCACCTCCAAGGTAACGTTGTCGCCGGGCATCACCATCTCGACACCTTCAGGCAGGGTAGCGGAACCGGTGACGTCAGTCGTACGGAAGTAGAACTGCGGGCGGTACCCCTTGAAGAACGGCGTGTGACGACCGCCCTCATCCTTGGTCAGAACGTAGATCTCACCCTTGAACTTGGTATGGGGAGTGATCGAGCCGGGCTTGGCCAGAACCTGACCACGCTCCACCTGATCCTTCTTGGTTCCGCGCAGCAACACGCCGACGTTATCGCCCGCCTCGCCGCGATCCAGCAGCTTGCGGAACATCTCGACGCCGGTAACCGTGGTCTTCTGGGTATCGCGGATACCGATGATCTCGATGGTGTCACCGACGTTGACGACACCGCGCTCGATACGACCCGTCACCACGGTGCCACGACCCGGAATCGAGAAGATGTCCTCGATCGGCATCAGGAAGTCCTTGTCGATGTCGCGCTCGGGCTGCGGAATGTAGTCGTCGACGGTACTGATCAGCTCGATGATCTTCGAACCCCACTGACTCTCCGGGTCACCGCTGTTCAGCGCCTCGAGCGCGGAACCACGAATGATCGGGATGTCGTCACCCGGGAATTCGTACTGGCTCAGCAGCTCGCGCAACTCCAGCTCGACCAAGTCGAGCAACTCTTCGTCGTCGACCATGTCGCACTTGTTCATGAACACGACGATCGCCGGAACACCGACCTGACGGGCGAGCAGGATGTGCTCACGAGTCTGCGGCATCGGGCCATCGGCCGCTGACACCACCAGAATCGCACCGTCCATCTGCGCCGCACCGGTGATCATGTTCTTCACGTAGTCGGCGTGACCCGGACAGTCGACGTGCGCGTAGTGACGGGCCTCCGACTCGTACTCGACGTGAGCGGTCGCGATGGTGATACCGCGCTCGCGCTCCTCGGGCGCCTTGTCGATGTTGTCGAAGGCGGTGAACTCGGCCAACCCCTTGGACGCCAGGACCCGGGTAATGGCAGCCGTCAGCGTCGTCTTGCCGTGGTCGACGTGACCAATGGTCCCGATGTTGACGTGGGGCTTAGTGCGCTCAAACTTCTCCTTGGCCATGGCTGCTCAGACGCCTCCTCAAGCTTGGAACCCCACGGTTGTCAGGGGTTTTTGTTTGGAATCTTGCTCGGTTGCGAGCTCTGCTCTGATGGTAACTAGCTATGCGGCGAGCTTACTACTAGCTCAATCTGCTTGTCTTGCTCAGCTCGTGGAGCCCACGACCGGATTTGAACCGGTGACCTCTTCCTTACCAAGGAAGCGCTCTACCCCTGAGCCACGTGGGCCTGATCTGTATCTACGCCGGGCATTGCGCGTCCCGGTTTCCTGCTTGTTTATGACCCCGCCCGTGGGTCGGGCACTGCCTCGGAGTGCCCGGCGGTGACCTAGACGGCGCACCAGCGGCGGGAAGTGGGGATTGTTCCAGACCTCGGCACGGTTGTCAACCCCCGCCCGGTCCCGGTCGACCGCATCGCCCCGGACCGCATTTCACCTGTTTTTTTCTCGTATCTGCCGCTGCCAGGACTCTGCTTCGTCGACACCGCTCCAGAGAGAGTTATCGTGCCCTACCGAGGTGCTTGCTTGGCGGCAGTCATCGCTGTGCGGAGGTTGCTCTAGAGAAGTTGGAGCGGGAGACGGGAATCGAACCCGCGACCAACGGCTTGGAAGGCCGAGGCTCTACCACTGAGCTACTCCCGCCCGAAGAGATCTGGTGGAGGCGGATGGATTCGAACCACCGTAGGGCTTAGCCCAACAGATTTACAGTCTGTCGCCTTTGACCGCTCGGCCACGCCTCCTTTGTAATCTTGTCAATGTGGCTAGGATCCGGCTTGCCATCGCCGCCAGCCTGGGGCCGGCACGCGGGATCGAACCGCGGACCTACTGTTTACAAGACAGTTGCTCTACCACTGAGCTATGCCGGCTCGAATCCCGAAGCGGTTCCCGCGTCCGGGATTGCGGATGTTACCGCGGCTCTGCCCCCCCTGGCAAGCCCTGAATCCATCTTTTTCTGTCAGTGGTCACTGCGCCCTCTTCTTGGTGCCCTGCATCACGCGGCTGCGCTGGCGCACTGCTTCGTACAGTACGGCAGCCGCGGCGGTCGCCACGTTGAGCGACTCGATGCGGCCGCGCATCGGTAGACCAACCAGGGCATCGCAGACCTTTCGCGTGCGCGCCCGGAGTCCGCGCTCTTCGCCGCCGAAACAGAGCACCACCTTCCCCGTGAGATCCAAATCCCACGGCGGCACTCCGTCAGCATCGGCACCGTAGACCCAGTAGCCCTGATTCTTGTACTCCTCGATGGTACGGGCACTGTTGACCACACGCTCAACGGCGAGCCAGTCAGCAGCGCCAGCCGAAGTCTTGATGGCGGCTGGCGACAGCGGAGCACTGCCACGATCGCGCACGACCACGCTAGCAACTCCAGCACCCTCGCAGACACGCAACAATGCCCCCAGGTTGCGTGGGTCCTGGATGTCCTCCAGCAGGACCGCAAGGTGGGGATCGGCGGGATCTGCACTGACGCTCGCCTCCGGCTCGTCGCGCAGGCGAGCGACGAAGCCGTTGTGCACCGCGCCGCGCTCGAGGCCGGCAACCACTTCCGGTGGCGCCGGCTCGCACACCACCCCGGCTCGCTTCGCTTGGGCCTCGATCTCCTCGCGTCGGCGATCTGGACGGCGACCGACCAACCACACTTGCGCGACCTGCCGGGGCCGGTGGCGCAGCGCTTCCCGTACGGGGTGAAAACCGTAAATGAGAGGCAGGTCACACCTCCATGATCTGCTTCTCTTTGGTTGCCATGGACTGCGCGACCTCTTCGATGAATTTGTCGTGCAATTTCTGCATTTCATCGTGGCCGCGGCGCTCGTCGTCCTGGCTGATCTCCTTCTCCTTCTCTTTCTTCTTGAGCGCATCGTTGCCATCGCGGCGCGCCTGGCGCACGGCGTTGCGCGTGGCCTCGGCCATATCGTGGGCCTTTCGCACGATCTCTTTGCGCCGCTCTTCGGTGAGCGGCGGCACCGGCAGGCGAATGATCTTGCCGTCATTCGACGGATTGAGACCCAGATCGGCCACCATGATCGCTTTCTCGATCACACTGATCTGGGAGCCATCGAAGGGCTGCACCACGATCATGCTTGGCTCCGGCACGCTCAAGTTGGCGACCTGGTTGATTGGCACCGGACTGCCGTAATAGTCGACGCTGACGTGCTCCAACAGGCTCAGGGAGGCGCGGCCGGTGCGCAGCGTTTTCAGCTCGCTATGGAAGTGATCCAGTGCGTGCTTCATCTTGCCCTCGATCTCTCGATACAGTTCCTTCATAGCCTGGTCTCCTGTTGACTGTTACCCCTGTCGCCCATCCAGTACGCCGTGCATCCGGCACTAGCCGCGGACGATCGAACCGATCTTCTCGCCGCACACGACTCGGCGAATGTTACCGCTCTTGAGCAGGTCGAAGACGACGATCGGGATGTGATTATCGCGACATAGACTGACCGCCGCCGTATCCATGACGCGAAGGTCACGCTCCAACACTTCGCGAAAGGTCAACTCCGGTAGCCGCTTTGCTCCCGGGTCCTTGCGAGGATCGGCACTGTAGACACCATCCACGTTCGTGGCCTTGAGCAACACACCGGCGTGGATCTCATTGGCGCGCAGCGCCGCTGCGCTGTCGGTGGTGAAATACGGATTGCCGGTGCCGGCACCAAAGATCACGACACGCTTCTTCTCCAGGTGGCGAATGGCTCGGCGGCGAATGAACGGCTCGGCGACCTCACGGATCTCGATCGCCGTCTGCACACGGGTCTCGACCTGACGCTTCTCCAGCGCATCCTGCAAGGCCAGCGCGTTGATCACGGTGGCGAGCATTCCCATGTGATCGCCCGCAACGCGGTCGATTCCGCGATGACTGGCAGCCATGCCGCGAATGATGTTGCCACCGCCCACCACCACTGCCACTTCGACCAGTTCCTGCACCTCGGCGATCTCATCAGCGATCTTGCCAACCACCGTCTCGTCGAGGCCGAATTCCTTCTGGCCCATCAAGGCCTCACCGGAAAGCTTGAGCAGGATGCGCCGAGCAATCGGCTCGGCACATCCGTCTTTGACGGCCTCATTGGCGCCGACATGCGGCGTCTCAGCCATCAGCCCCTCAGCCCTGCGCCGCGGCAGCAGCCTGAGCAGCGACTTCGGCAGCGAAATCGTCGACGCGCTTCTCGATACCCTCGCCTACCTTGAATCGAGCGAAGCGGCGCACGCGGATGTTCTCCCCGATCTTCGCCACCTTCTCGGCAATGTAGTCGGCGACCGTCTGATCCGGATTCTTGATGAACTTCTGTTCGGTCAGCACGTTCTCGCTGAAGAACTTCTCCATCTTGCCATTGACGATCTTGTCGACGATCTTCTCCGGCTTGCCTTCGGCGAGGACCTGCTCACGGTAGATCTCCCGCTCGCGCGCCAGCACGTCTTCGGTGACCTCCTCGCGCAGCGCGAAGCGCGGTTCGGACGCCGCAATATGCATGGCGATCTCGCGCGCCAGCTCCTGGAAGTCGTCGGTGCGTGCCACGAAATCCGTCTCGCAGTTCAACTCCACCAGCACGCCGATCTGACCACCAGCATGGATGTAGGAACCCACCACACCCTCGGCCGCGGTGCGCGAAGCCTTCTTCTTCGCCGCCGCCAAGCCCTTCTTGCGAAGGTAGTCGATAGCCTTCTCGATATCGCCGTCGGTCTCGGTCAGCGCCTTCTTGCAGTCCAGCATGGGGGCCGCGGTCTTCTCACGCAGCTCTTTGACCATTGCAGCGGTGATCTTCATGGGGGAAATCTCCTGAGAATGGGCCGGTCCCTGAGGGCAGCCAGTTGCCGCCCGAGGGGCCCGGGGTTCGCGACTCTGACGCGTGCGGCATCGGAGTCGGAAATATGCTTGGTGGATACACACAAACGGAGACCGCGGGCTCTCTAACCCCGTCGGTCTCCGGCGTTCAGTCTCTGATACACCGCCCATAGAGGCGGCCAGAAAGGTCAGCTCGCCTTGGCGCCCTCAGCCGACTTCTCGTCGGCTGGCTTGTCTTCAGCTGGCGTGTCTTCAGCTGGCTTCTCCTCGGCGGGCTTCTCCGCTGCGGCAGCCACCTCGGCAGGCTTGCTCTCCGCCTTGGTGTCCTCTGCCTTGGCAGGCGCGGGCGCCTCAACCTTCGCAGACGCCTCGGCCTTCGCAGGCACCTCTGCCGCCGCAGCCGCAGGCGCCTCGGCCTTCACCTCGGCAGCAGGCGCTTCCTCGGCAGGAACCTCCTGCTTCTTGCGCGCCACCATCATTCGCTCCTCCAGAGTCTTGGAGCCAGCGATGTAGGCATCGGCAATCTTGGAAGTGAAGAGGCGGATCGAGCGAATGGCGTCGTCGTTGCCCGGAATGGGAAAATCGACCAAGCTCGGGTCACAGTTGGTGTCGACCACGGCGATCACCGGGACTCCCAGCTTGTTGGCCTCGGCCACCGCGATCGACTCCTTCTTGGGATCGATCACGAACAGCGCGTCCGGCAGATCGCTCATATCGCGGATGCCGTCGAGGTTCTTGGCCATCTTCTCGCGCTCACGATTGAGACGCAGGCGCTCTTTCTTGGTCAGCGCCGATTCGGCATCACTCAACCGCTCCTCGACCTCCTTGAGGCGCTTGATCGAGGCCCGAATGGTGACGAAGTTGGTCAAGGTGCCACCCAGCCAGCGGTGCGTCATATGGAACTCTCCGCAGCGCGAAGCTTCCTCAATGATGGCCGACTGCGCTTGACGTTTGGTACCGACGAACAGCAGTCGCTTGCCAGCGGCCGCCAGATCGTGCACGAACTCGGCAGCGTAGGCGAACTGACGCACAGTACGCTGCAAGTCGATGATGTAGATACCGTTGCGCTTGCCAAAGATGAACTGCTTCATCTTTGGGTTCCAACGGCGTGTCTGGTGGCCGAAGTGGACACCACCCTCCAGCAACTGCTTCATGCTTACCTGGGTCACGGGTCGCCTCCTTAGCGCTTACTGAACTGGTAGCGGGCCCGAGCACCCTTCTGACCATACTTCTTGCGCTCTTTGGCGCGCGGATCACGGGTCAGCAAGCCGGCGGCCTTCAACTTCGGCCGGAGCTCTGCATTGAATTCGATCAGCGCACGGCTGATGCCGTGACGCAGCGCACCGGCTTGACCGGCGCTGCCGCCGCCTACCACCGTGGCGTAGATATCGAACTTCTCCGTGGTCTCGGTCAGGGTCAGGGGCTGCTTGACCACCATCTTCAGTGCCTCGTTCGGGATGAAATCATCCAGCGTGCGACCGTTGATGGAAATCGCCCCGGTTCCTGGCCTCAGGAACACGCGCGCGGCGGCCTTCTTGCGACGACCGGTGCCGTAGTACTGCAGTTGACTCAACGTCATCTCCTAATTTGTTCGTGCAGCCGTTCAGCTCAATGGCCCAATTCCCTGAGACTCTAGAGTCTCAGGCGGACTGGACGTCGAACGGCTTCGGCTGCTGGGCACCATGCGGATGCTCGGTACCAGCGTAAACTTTGAGTTTGCGAATCTGGCGCCGCCCCATCTTGGTCTTCGGCAGCATGCCCCACACCGCAAGCTCGATCATCTTTTCCGGGCGACGCTTCCGCATCCGCTCGGCCGTCTCTTCTTTCAGCCCACCCAAGTAGCCGGTGTGCCGGTAGTACACCTTCTGCTGTTCCTTGCGTCCGGTGAGCACCGTCTGCTCCGCGTTGATCACAACCACGAAGTCACCGACGTCCAGGTTCGGGGCCCACACCGGCTTGTGCTTGCCGGTCAGCAGACGAGCCACCGCCGTCGACAGACGGCCCAGAGGAATGTTCGCGGCATCCACCACGATCCACTCCCGCTGAATCGTGCCGTCTTCGAGCTCCTTACGCGTCGGGCTGTAGGTCTTGTTCATCTCTCGCTCCAAAGTTTCGAAATCTGCCAAACCTGTGCGGCGCGAACCCGGCCTTCGGACAGACTCCGCACAGAGGATCGAGAGGATAGGACACCGAGACCTGCCTGTCAACCCCGCCGCGGGCGTCGCTCGCGCGATGGCGTCACGGTACAATCGGGACAGGCAACTTACCACGAGTGACACCCATACGGAGATTTCCAGCAGCATGAGCAATCCAGACGGTCCCATGACTCCAAACGGCCCCCTTACCTTGGACGGCAAGGCGACCGCCCAGCAAATTCGCGACGAAGTCAAGACCCAGGTCGCCGCACTGGTGGCCCAAGGGCACCGCCCACCTGGCTTGGCAGCCGTACTGGTCGGCGATGACCCCGCGTCGAAGGTCTACGTGGGCAGCAAGACCCGGGCGTGCGAAGAAGCAGGCCTCGTCGGCCGGACCGTGATTCGCCCGGCCAGCACTCGGGAAGACGAGCTGATGGCGCTGATCGACGACCTCAATGCCGACGACGCGATCGACGGCATCCTCGTCCAGCTGCCCTTGCCCAAGCATATCGACCCACGCCGCGCGCTCGAACGTGTCGATCCGAGCAAGGATGTCGACGGTTTTCACTCCGCCAACGTCGGCGCCATGTGGCTCGACCAGCCCGGCTTCCTCCCCGCGACGCCGTCCGGCGTGATGGAGATGCTGCACCGGTACGACATCCCACTGAAGGGCAAGAACGCCGTCGTCCTCGGCCGTAGCTTCATCGTCGGCAAGCCCATGGCCGCGTTGTTGCTGCGCGAGAACGCCACCGTCACCATCTGTCACTCGCGCACCCACGACCTGCCGGCCGTCTGCCGCCAAGCCGACATCCTGGTAGCTGCCGTCGGCCGCCCCGGCATGGTCGACGCCAGCTACGTCAAGGACGGCGCCGTGGTGATCGACGTCGGCATCAACCAGCTCACCGACGAAGCCGAGGTCCAGCGTCTGTTTGGTGAAGGCAACGGCGGCGCGGTCCACGAGCGCAAGCTGCGGGCCTTCGCCAAGAAGGGCTCCGTCCTGGTGGGTGACGTGCACTACCAGCAGGTCAAGCCCAAAGCCAGCGCCATCACCCCCGTCCCCGGCGGCGTCGGCCCGCTGACCGTCGCGATGCTGCTGGTCAACACCCTCAAAGCCTGCCGCCGGCACCTGGGCCTGCCGGAAGCTCCAGAGTCGACTTGATGCGACGCCTGCTCGTCGGTCTCACCGGTGGCCTGGCCAGCGGCAAATCCACCGTCGCCCGCCTGTGCCACGAAGCGGGGTGTACCGTCATCGACGCTGACCAGGTCGTCGCCGAGCTGTACCGGCCCGGCGGTGCAGGCGCGGCAGCCGTGCGGGAGCTGTTCGGCGACAAAGTCCTGACACCGGACGGCGCCGTCGATCGCCCCAAGGTCGCCGAGCAGGTCTTCGGCGATGCCAGTGCTCGGAAGCGGCTGGAAGAAGCGGTCCACCCCTTGGTCAAGGCACGGACTGAAGAACTGCTGCAAGCGTCGGAAGGGCTGGTTGTCTACGAGGCAACCTTGTTGGTCGAAGCCGGTCGCGCCGACCGCTTCGACGTCGTCGTGAGCGTCGAGGCGGATCCCGAGCTGCGGCTGCGGCGAGCCGTCGAGCGCGGCATGGACGAAGCCGGCGCGCGGGCGAGATTGGAAGCGCAGGGCGATGGCGCGGCCCGGCGGGCAAGAGCGGATCACGTGCTGCACAATGACGGCGACCTGGCGGACCTGGCCGCAAGCGTCGAGGCGTTGCTCGCGCAGCTCGTCGAGCAGCTGCATACCGTGCCGGCGAGCGTCGCCGAGATACTGCGTCGAGCCGTGCTGGTGACCGGGAATCGCAACAAGGCGATCGAAGCGGCACGTCTACTGGGGGGCGTCGAACTGGAAACGGTGGCCGTCGACTTGCCGGAGGTCCAGGGATTGGACGCGGTCGAGGTGCTACAAGCCAAAGCCGACGTCGCGTGGGAGCGGCTGCAACGGCCGATCATCGTCGAGGACACGGGCCTAGAGCTGGATGCCATGAACGGCTTTCCGGGGCCGCTGGTCAAGTGGATGCTCCAAGCGATGGGCAAGGAGGGGATCGCACGGACGGGACTGGCGCTGGGCAACGCCGACGTCTGGGCGCACTGCGCGCTGTACTACCGGGATGGGGAGAAAAGCGTCGTGGCGCATGGGCGAACCGGTGGAACCTTGGTGCTACCGGCGCGGGGGGAGTCGGGCTTTGGGTGGGATGGGGTGTTTCAGCCCGCCGGGCGCGAGAGGACGTATGCGGAGATGCCGGCGAGCGTCAAGGACTTGCTGGGGCACCGGGGGCGGGCTTGGCGGGGGCTGGTGGAAGAGCTGCAACCCAGAATTCACAACCACTTCTAGGTCCGATTAGGTGGACATATAGCAACACGAAAGCCCAGGTGCTTGGCCTGAATATTCGGAGGCCCCAAAGTGCGAACCGAACAGCGCAGATCAGGGCGCGGGTAGAACCATGCACTACTACGGACCACTCGAGACTCCCTGAGTTTTGATTCCACAGTTTCTCGACACGCCCGCTCTTTCTCGTCTGACGGATATGGTGGGTCAGCTGCCAAACTACGGGTCCATTCCAAGATGGACCCAACCATTTCTTCACAGCCTACAACACTGCGGCCCTCAGGAAAATTACCCAGGGCGTTAGTAGCCCCGAGCCTTTCTGCACCATTTACATAGTCTTGCTGGTATTTTGAACCCCAAGGGTAAATCCGCTTCGGCTGACTGTTCGTGACCAGATTACTCTTCAACTTCGTGCACTCGTGAGTTAATTCAGAGAGCGGCAGACAAACTGCCGGAATCTCTTGACACTCACCACCACGTGCAGCTTTCTCCCACTCCAGCTCAGACGGCAAGGTCACTACCCATCCCTCTGGCAACCAACCCTCATACTGAGCCTCATCTTGTAACCAAGCGCAGTAAGCCAAGGCTTCGTACCAGCTGATTCCGATTGCTGGATGATTAGGCAATATTAGAACTTCATTAAAAACATCGCCAGGCTCTCGCCGTCCACGGAATCCCGTATCTTCATCCCAGTACCCCGCTTCAAGCGCGGCCCCCCAATAACGGCACTGCCGGTTTCCCCCAGCACTGACAAAGACCTGGAATTGGCTCTGCGTCACTGGATAACGTCCTAGCCAATAATCGTAATCCACCGCCTGAAGTACGGAAGGTGCTTCTTGGATAGGCCAATGTAGAGGAGTCTCTTCACTCCCCATCCAGAACGGCCCCCTCCTCACTCGGCAAAACTCCATGCCCTCGACCGTCATCACCTCCGGACGAGGATCTCCCAACTTTGCCAACAAGCGCCCCGCCTCGACCCGCTCCCGCACCGGCAACCCCTTGGGCACCAGTGACACCAGCCGGCGCCAGCACCGGCTGACGAACTTCGGCCACGGCTCCGGCCCTTTGAGGCTCACCCTCGCCGAGCCCACCTGTGTACCTGACTGCGTATCTGACTGGGCTCCCGGCTGGGTTCCCGGTTGGCCTTCCAGGAGCACCACCATCCACGCCGCCCAGAGACTCGCCCGCTTCGCCTTCTGGCTCTTGTTGCGCGTCCCCGAGGGGAACAGACCGGACGCCAGCCTCGGAACAAGGTGCCCCATGCGTCGGCAGTACACCAACTCTTCCACGCCCAATTGCACCGCCAGCGTCCAGAAGTCTCCAGCGGCGGTCAACTCGAAGAGCTCGCCCACCGGATCCGGCAGCGTCGTCAGGTAACAGCCAGCCAGGTACTCCTGGAACGTCCGGTGCGGGAAGCTGTAGCGAAGCGGCTCGTCCGGACCGCCACCACGGCCCACCAGGATGCCGGCGCGATCGTCGACGTAGTCGAGAAAGGCTTCGGCCAAGCTGAGCGAGCCGAGGTACGTGGAAGCTTCCAGCAGCCCCAGCAGCCCCAGCCGATCCAGACCAGCTTCGTCCGTATCAGCCCCCTGCCTGCCGACCTCTTGCTCTGCCTTGTGCACTTCGAAGGCCAGCCGTTCCAGGATCGGCCGGATCCGGTGCTCATCGTCCAGGACCGGACCGAGTTGCTCGGCGATGTCAGGACTCAAGCCCTTGCGCTTCTGCCAGCGCACCAGCAGAATCCGCACCGCCTCGTCGTACAGCTTGACCCGTTGCCGTGGCAGACCGATGTTCTGCTGGTGGATCAGCGCCATCGTGGTGAGCAACATCGGATTCTCTGCCAGCTCCCGCAGATCCTGGGCGGCAGCCTGGAGATCTTCCGTGCGCTTCTGGGCCTTGTCCGCATCCAGGTGCCCGTGGCGCTGCTGGGCCTGGTACCAGGCGGCGATGAACTTGTCGATCTGCTCCTCACTGAAGGGCGCCAGTTCGTGCACCTCGAAATCCGGCAAGCGTGCATCTCCCTCGTACGAGCGCACGCGGCAAGTGACGATCACCCGCTCCACGCGGTATACCTGCAACGCCGCCTGAACCGCCTCGACGACCAGCGGTCGCAACTTGGCGCGCACCTCGTCGAGACCGTCGAGAATCAGCAGGCACTTGCCATCCACCAGGGCGTCACGCAATCCGTCCTCGAAGGCTTGCGCGTCGCTGCGCCGGGCCAGCTCCAGGACGGAGTCTCGCAGCGCCTCAGTCAAGGCTTCGCGCCGCCGCTCAGCGGACTTGCCAGCGAGGTCCAACTCCGCAAGGTGCGGCGCCAGATCACGGAGGACGACAAGAATCGGCAGCAGATCTTCCGCCCAGGCCTGCGTGTCGGCGCCGTCCAGCCGTGCCTTCGCCAAGCGAGCCGCGATGTGCCGAACGAAGGAACTCTTGCCACTGCCTGGATCTCCGAGAAGCACAAGGCGCGGCAGGGTCTCGGCGGCTTCTTGAGCAGAAAGAATACGAACCTCTCGACCGCCTCGGAGTTGTTCGTCAGCAAAGAGCTTCTCGTCAGCCTCCGACAGAGGAATACCCGTCTTCGTCCGCAGCTCGACGTATACGTCACTGAGCTGCACCTCTCCCAGACCGTCCCCCTGCCCGCCCAACTGCTGCAACGGCAACGCCTGACACTCCGCCACCAGCCGCTCCAGGTACCGCCGCCGCGCCTTCTCGACACTGTCATCGCCAGCTACAGGCACCGCCTCCTGACGCTGCATCACCTGCAACGACTGCAACAACAGCTGCACCCCTACCAAGGAAGCCCCCTGCACCGGTAAGCTCTCCAGCTGCACCGCGATCCGCTGCAACTGCTCCAGCATCGCCGTCTGCAACTGCGTCTGCCCCCGAACATGGAAGGAGACCAGCTCCCCCTGCAGCACCGGCTGACGCACCGCCGCCATCACAAACGCGGCCTCCAGCTGCCGCAATCCGATCTCGGGCTCCAATCCCGGAAACGAAGCCAACGCCCGGTCGTGCTCGGCAAAGATCTCGATCACCTCGCCGATGGCCAGCTCCTTGCCGTCCAGGCACGCTTGCAATTCCTGCCCGAAGTCCTCGACTAAGGCTTCGTTCTGGAACGCCAGCTGGAACATCGTGTGTAGGTGGCTCTCATCATCTTTGCCAGACGTCTGGGCACTGGCGGTCAGCGCGGACAGACCAGCACCGCAGCAAGCTTCCAGCGCATTCTGTCGCTCGTCCCCACTGAGCCAGCGGCGGGCGGCGCGCGTCGAGGCGGAGAGAATCGCTGCGGCGAGATTGCCGGCAGCACCGGTCAGGATGTTGGAAAAAGGATCAGGCACAGCACCTCCGTGCAGGAAAATGGTCTTGCTTCTACTGCTCTCAGAAAATCATCTGAATTGTATACCGGAGCCCAGTATGGCCATGAAGAGCTTGAGCATCCTGCCCTGCCCGCTCCAAGCATCATGCGTGCGTGGTTGACACACCCTCGTCACATCGCTACCATCTCGTCGTTCCCAGATTTCATTTCTTCCTGATCGCAGAGTACCTACTATCGTTAAGCGGACTGCTTACAGTCCATCTGTAGGAGGCTTTGCCATGAAGAAATCCAGAAAGAATCAGAAGCTCGGTCTGTCCCGTGAAACGCTCAGCAAACTTCTGCCAACCCAAATCTCACGGGTAGCAGCTGGAGACTCTGAAGCGGCCTCACATTGCATTATGGAGAGCTACCTGTGGGGCTGCTTCGCTGTTACGGTCGAGAACTCGTATTGCGAGTGCTCACCGTAGTGTAGGCGCTCTAAACGAGGCAAGACCAGCCCGATACAGCAAGTACGCCAGCGGCACCTTGCTGCACCCAAACCTCTAGAAGCAAGACTTTGCGCAAGGCAACTTAACGATCACAGAATTGCAGGCAAAGTGCAGACCATAACCCTCTCACCACAGCAGGTGTTCCACGTTGAGACCGGGTGGTTCACCCCAAAATAGGGAGGAACTAATGAGAAAACGCAACCAGGTCAGCAAACTCGCTCTTTCCCGGGAAACGCTCAGCAACCTCACCGCCAACCAGATCGCGGACGTACTCGGTGCGGTGGAAACCTACACTTGTTCCAGCGAAGGACCGTACAACTGCGACACCATGTATATCTCGCTTTGCTATTGCCCGGGTGATCCATAAGCAAGGCGATAATCGGCCACGTAAAAATGTGGAGTTTCTAGAACCGGGCTCCATCGGCTTGGTCTCCTTTCCAACCGACGGAGCCTGGCAGTTCCTACTCCTAACAATCCTCGAAAGCAAACGCTCGGGCTGATGAAGGCCATGTCGAACGGAGTGCGTTCACCTTCGCTTAGCTACGCCAGGCTCCCACCATAACCTCGGGATCCGCTAAGTCCATACCGCTGCATGGTCGACAGCGCTTCGACCTCCTGACGCCGAGCTTCCGCCCCAATGACTGCCACCGCTTGCTCCGGCCGGTTCACGGCCAAGTCGAAACGGGCTTGAAGGTTGAGCCAAAACTGAGGCGACGTATCGAACGCCTGCGAGAGCAACCACGCCGTCTTCGCGGTTACCCCACGCCGGCCCCGCACCAACTCACCGATCTGGCGCGTCGAGACGCCCAGGTGATGGGCAAGAGCGGCCTGACTGAGCCCAAGCGGCGCCAAGAATTCTTCCTTCAAAATTTCGCCGGGGTGTGTCGGGGTGCGGTGGGTTGGTAGCATGGTGAGTCTCCCGTCTCTGTGCATGATAGGCGATGATCTGGACCTCGTGGGCATCCTGCCCCTGCCAGCGGAAAATAATGCGCCAAAGCACGCTCCGACATCTCGCCGGACATGGCGATTCGGCTCTCCAAAGCCTTCGGCAGCTCACCCGGAGCGTGGATCCGAATGCAGGCCGCCTACGACACCGCCAAGGCCAATGCTCGGGCGGATGAGATTCATGTCGAGCGGTATGTACCAGCTTTCGCCTAGGTCATTCCCACTCTCTCGAAGGCCGCTTGACAGCTCCCAATCTCGCACTTACGCTGCTTACCAGATCCGAATCTCCATCGTCTCCATTTCGGAGACAACACCGGCTGCGTTGCAGCCACTTCCAGGAGGAAGCAGCATGAAGAAGACCACCAAGAACCGCGAGAAGCTGAACCTCAACCGCGAGACCCTGGGCACCCTGACCGAGGGTGACATGGAGCGCGCCGCGGGCGGCAGCTGCCTGACCTGCGCCACGGGCACCTGCGAGGGTGATGCCTTCGCGGCCTGAGAGCTGAGTTCGTCAGCGATTGCCGAGACCCGTCAGGCGTGCGTCGCACGTCGGCGGGTCTTTCTGCGTTTCAGGACCTCTCAGCCATCGGAGGCTGAGCTTCTCGCTCCTTGCCGCTTACCTTCGCTTCCACCGTGGAACCACGGCCCTCTCGCCAAGCTCCGGCCATAATCACGGGATCCGCCAAATCCATGCCCTGCATGCTGGCCAAAGCCTCAACCTCGTGCTTTCGAACCAGTTGAGCGCGTGCTCCCAGTTGAACATCAACTGAACCGCAACCTTCCGACTCACTCATCACTCAACCAACTCCTACCTTAGTAGACTATTGCTATGGCGACCTGCACCTCTCAAGTAGGGTCGAGCTTCCGCCTGAAAAGTAAGAGTAGAAGATCTACTCGCTGAGCAGCAAAACTGAGCACATAAAGAGCAAGAGCTATAAAGAACAAAGGCATGAGCAATAGGAAAAGAAAGTCTGTCGAAATATAAGCGGAGATCCCGAGCATCGCCAAACCTAAACTTAGCACAGCAAGCCAGAGACCAGCGAGGATCTCCCCAAAGTACTTCCAGGAGTTCTGGCGGGCGACATCACCATCAACAGAAAGAAACATCACCGAGTTCCAGAAGAAGTTCCCTTCAATACATATACCGAAGCGAGCTCCAGGATAGCCCCGCTCATTCAGGTGATTGATGAACCTAGGATGGACGTGAATACCCTCGAGTCTCTCGTCCCCGACATACAGGACACCACTAAAGACCCCGTTCTGCTGCTGCTCAGGCAAGAACCTACAGTACCTAGCTGAATAGAGCTTCAGCAGTCGAAGAGGACCAGGTCTGCCACAATCAACACTCATATCTAGCCGAGTCTGCGGTCTTGTACTTGAACCGCTGCTTTGCCCTTCATGAGTATCAGCCACTCCAAAAAACTCTCGAAGAATTCGCGGCTGAGACTTGACCCAGTAGTCAAGTTGGGTAGGTGTCCAAAAGTGGCACGAGTCGAAACAGCCCCATTCCTTCTGGATAGATCTACGAACCCTGGCAGTCAGCTCGCATGCAAGCACAAAGACAACATGACCAGGCTGCTCGGCTTGTGGGAGCGCCCGAAGTTTGGCTATCTCGCACTTAGCATCACCTAGAGAGAAGTTCCTCACTCTCTTGCACTGAAGCACCCAAAGTTCCCCATTCTTCCTAGCTACGATGTCTCTACCCTGATCAGAACCGCTCGCTCCAAAATGCTCAATCTGACCGAATCCATCTTCTGCTTCCAATAGCCACAGACTGAGCCGCTCAAAGTCCAACGGCGAGAGCTTTTCGAACGGCAGCACATGACTAGCAGAGGTCCACAAAGGCTTCATCGCAAACCGCTAATCAGAACTCCCAGATCACCGGAATCAACACCGCCGACAAAATCCAGAACGCGATCTTCGGAAACCACCCGGCCTTGATGTAGTCCATGAAGCGGTAACCACCCGGACTGAAGACCATGGCATTGGTCTTGTACCCCATCGGCGTCAGGAAGCTCGCCGAGCCAGCGAAGGTGACGGCCATGAGCATCGGCTTGACATCGACGCCGAGGCTGGCGGCGGCGCTGATGGCGATGGGGACCATGAGGACGACGGTGCTGTTGTTGGAGACGAATTCGGTGAGCACCGAGGTGACAATGTAGATCACGGCCAGCACGACGAAGGGGCCGGCGGCTTCGCCCAGGCGGGCGAACTGGTCACCAATCGTGCCCGCCAGGCCGGTGTTGTGCATGGCTTTGCCCAGAGGCAGGATCGCCGCGACCAGGAAGATGACGGTCCAGTTGATGGCGCGGTAGGCTTGCTGGATCTTCAGCTGCCCGGTGACGAGCATGGTCACGGCGCCGAGGATCGAAGCTTCGAGGATGGTCATCCAGCCGGTGGCTGCGGCGGCAACGACGGCGGGAACGACGAGGGCACCAATCCACCACTTTGGACTCAAGCGTAGGCGGATGTCGCGCTCTTCCAGAGAGACGAAGTCGTCTTCAAGCTCCATCAAGGCCTCGACACGACCGCGCGGACCGAAGACCAGGAGGGTGTCCCAGCGCTGCAAAGGGATCAGGGCGATCTTGTCGCGCAGGGTTTCTCCGGTGCGGTTGATCGCCAGGACGAAGACACCGAAGCGGCGGCGGAAGTCGAGGTCTTTGAGGGTCTGCCCTTCGAACGTGGACGTCGGGGACAACTGCAACTCGACCAGAATGTTGTTCTCGTCGTTCAGGTCTTCGTCCTGGAGTTTGATGTCGGTGAGCAGAAGCAGGCCGTACTGCTCGCGGAAGCCGACGATGTCTTCCATAGCGCCGCGCACGATCAATTGATCTTCGGCCTGCAGAGGCGTCTCACGCAGGTTCTGGCTGATGCGCTGCTGGCCGCGCAGAATTTCCAGGACGTTGAGGCGGAAGCGCTCGGCGACGCGCTCGTCGATCACGGTCTTGCCGACCAGGGTCGAACTCGTGGGGATACGGATCTCAGTGAGGAAGGAACTCAGGTGGTACTTGGCGGTCAGGTCGGTGGTCGGGGTGCGTGCCGGCAGCCACCGCATGAGCAGCAGCGTGTAGACCATGCCGACACCGAGCAGCACGACGCCCAGCGGCAGCATTTCGAACATACCGAAGGCGTCTTCACCCTGCTCGTGCGCTAGAGCGCTGACTAGCAGATTGGTCGAGGTGCCGATCAGGGTGCAGGTGCCGCCGAAGATCGATGCGTAGGACAGCGGCAGCAGGAGTTGTGACGGGCTGAAGCCGTAGTGCTTGGCCAGGTGAATGGCCACGGGCATGAAGATCGAGACGGCAGCGACGTTGTTGATGAAGCCAGAGAGGCCGGCGGTGAGACCTAGGAGGCCGATGCAGGCCAACCACTTGGAGTCGCCGGCAACACGAATGATGCGGCGGCCGAGCTGACTGATCAGGCCGCTGCGCACCAGGGCGTCACTCAGGATGAACATCATCATGACGGTGATCACGGCCTCGTTGGAGAAGCCCGAGATCGCTTCCTGCGGCGTGATCAGGTCGAAGACCAGCAGCAGCGCAAGGGTGACCAGCGCGACCAGGTCGAGCGGCATCCACTCGAAGGCGAACGCCGCGATCATGAAGGCGATGATGCCGATCAGAATCAGAACTTCGATGCCCATGGGTAACGTCTTCTCTCGCCCAGCGGGTCGCACGAACCAGCCGGTAAGTGGGAGGTCGATGAAAGCTAGTCGCTACGCACCCGCACGATGGCACTCCGATTGACGTACAGCGTCTCGTTCTCCTTCAGTACCAAGAGAAACGCCACGCCCGGGGCCCGCAACAGGTCGGCCAGCCGACGGTGTGACGATGGCAGCATGCTCAGCAATTCGCCGCGTACCGTGCCGCCACCCAGCAGGTCGAACTCAACCGGTACCGGTGATGCCCCGGCGACGATGCGGTCGTCGACTTCGGGCAGGTGACCGGAGAAGCGTACGTAGGCGATCCAGGAGCGGCGGATCAACTCTTGACGGCCCCCGATCTCGCAGCGCAGAAAGGCCTCGGCGCGACCGTTGAGGCGGTCACCCAGAGTTTCTGTCTGACCATCGATGCGCCGCAGCAGGAAGACCGCGTCCGAGCTGTGACCGTCACAGGTGATGAATCCGACGGGCAGACGATGGGCGATCGGGGCTTCGGTGTCGCTGGCGGTGGCTGCGCTCATGGCTCGCGCTCCTGAGGTGATGGCGTCGATGGAGCGTAGAGCATAGCAGCAAGTACCCAGGACTCAAGCGGGATCGACGACTCGGCGTCCCCCCTCGGGCAACGGTTACAATCCGGTCATGCCAAGCTACACCCTACGCGTCATCGGCCGCTTCGAAGCCGCTCACCATCTCGATCCTTACCGCGGCGGCAAGGAGCCCGTGCACGGTCATTCCTGGCGCGTCGAGGCCGAGTTGGTCAGCGCGCAGCTCGACGGCGACGGTCTCGCCTTCGACTTCGTCGAGGTCAAAGCGGCCCTCGGCGAACTGACGGCACGCTTCGATCACCAGCACATCAACACCGTGCCGCCCTTCGACCGGCGGAGCCCCACCACCGAGCACCTTGCGGCTTGGTTCTTCGAGCAGCTGACGACAGTCCTGCCGGCGGCTCCCCTGACCGCCGTCACAGTGTGGGAGGGACCGGACTGCTCGGCAACCTACCGGCCGTAGGGCCTCGGAGCACACAGCGTGAGACGAACCGGCAAACAGGCAGATACGGTAAGATCGGCCTCTATCCGTCAACCTGCCGACTCAGGAGGTACTCCATGATTCGACCGCCTTTCCCCCCCGCTGCCAGAGCCCGAGGTGCCACCCTCTGCGTGGCGCTCACCACGCTCTTGGCCTTGACGCCGGCACTGCTCGCCGCGCCGCCGATCTCGCTACCCGGCCTCGAGAACCCCGTCCGCGTGGTGCGCGACGCACAGAACATTCCGCACGTCTACGCGGTCACGGACAACGACGCTTACTTCATGCAGGGATACCTGCACGCTCAAGATCGCTTCTTCCAGATGGACTTCCAGCGCCGCCAGTTCAGCGGCCGGCTGTCGGAGTTGGTGGGAGCGGCCGGCCTCGAGGCGGACGTGCAGCTGCGCACCCTCGGGCTAGACCGTGCGGCACAGATGTCGCTGGAGGCCTTGCCCGCGGGAGCATTACCGTGGCTGGAAGCCTACGCCGCCGGGGTCAACACCTATCTGGCGAACAACCCGCTGCCGGCAGAATACGCCGCGCTGGAGTTGACGCATGCGTCGGTACCGCCCTGGCAGCCGGTCGACACGCTGGTGATCGGCAAGGGCCTCGCCTTCGGTCTCTCCTTCGACTTGCAGGACCTCGACAACACGATCGCGCTCGGCACCTTTCAGTTCGTCGGTGAACTGGCCGGCTTCGACGGTACGGCCCTGTTTTTCGAAGACCTCTACCGTACGGCACCCCTCGATCCGACGATCTCGATTCCCGGCGCACTGAACGCCAACGCGAAGGCGGGCGTCGACCTCGCACAGGCTCGCCAGCTACGCGACCTGGTCGACCCGCGCACGGTCGCCATGGCCGGGCGCTACCTCGAGCAAGCGCGCTCCAACCCTGCGCTGCGCAAGGTCCTGCGTCAGGACGGCTCGGACACCGGCTCCAATTGGTGGCTCGTGGATGGCAGCCTGTCCGAGAGCGGCTATCCGATGCTGGCCAATGACCCGCACTTGGCGCTCAACACGCCCGCGACCTTCTACGAAGTCCACCTGATGGCTTTCAACAACGACCGTCTGCGCCCACTCAACGCCAACGGCGTCTCGTTCCCGGGTGCTCCGGGCCTGGTGCAAGGCTGCAACCGTGACCTGTGCTGGGGCTCGACCGTGCATCCGATGGACGTCACCGACGTCTACCAGGAAGTGCTGGTCCTCGACCCAACCACCGGCGTACCGGTCGCCACGATTTTCGACGGCCAACCCGAGCCGTTGCAGATCCTGCCGCAGGCCTACGGTGTCAACGTCATCGGCGATGGCGTGCCCGACAACCTGGTCGACTCCGGCCTCGGCCCGACCCAGGGCGGCCTGGTCTTCGTGGTGCCGCGCCGCAACTACGGCCCGATCGTCAACTTCGACACGACGCAGGATCCAGCGCTCGGCATCAGCATCCAGTACACCGGCTTCGGCCCGACCACCGAGTTCGAGGCCTTCCGCAAGTGGATGCGCGCCACCAATGTCGAGCAGTACCGCGAGGGGCTGCAGTACTTCGACGTCGGCTCGCAGAACTGGGCGGTGTCGGACGTGCACGGCAACATCGCCTACTTCACCAGCGCTGAGCTGCCGCTGCGCGAGGACCTGCAAACGCTCAACAATGTCGCCGGTCTGCCCCCCTACTTCGTGCGCGATGGCACACACACCCTGCCCAACGAGTGGCTGCCCGGCACCGCTGGCGGCACGCAATCGCTGCCGTACCAGATCCTGCCGTTCGACGAGATGCCGCAGCTGGTCAACCCGGATGCCGGCTATATCCTGAACGCTAACAACGACCCGGTAGGCACGAGCCTGGACAACAACCCGCTCAACCAGTTGCGCCCGGGTGGCGGTCTCTACTACCTGAGTCCCGGCTATTCCGAGCTGCGCATCGGCCGCATCGCCGAACGCATGGACGCGGCACTGGCCGATGGCGTGGTGACACTCGACGAGATGAAGGAGATCCAGGCCAACAACCAACTGCTCGACGCCGAGTTACTGGTGCCGTTCATTCTGGAAGCCTTCGGCCACGCTACCAGTGCCGGCGCGGCACCCGAGCTGGCCCCACTGGCCGCCGATCCGGCTGTCGCCGAAGCCGCCATGCGCCTGGCCGACTGGGACTTTTCGACCCCGACCGGCATCCCGCAGGGGTACGACCCAGGTGACGACCCCAACGACCGGCAGCCACCCGATCAAGCTGAAGTCGAAGCCAGCATTGCGGCGACGATCTACGCGCTGTGGCGTAGCCAGATGATTCAGCTGGTAATCGATGCGCCGCTCGAGGCCCTGGGCCTGGGCGACGTCGCTCCGGGCAGCAGCCTGGCGCTGCGCGCCATGGCGCACCACCTCAACAGCTTCGACACCGCAAGCGGCATCGGTGCCTCGGGCATCCCGTTCATCGATCCCACCCTGGCGTCGACGCCTGAAGCGTCGCGCGACCTGGTCGTTCTGACCGCGCTGCGCAACGCCCTGGACCGCCTGGCCAGTGACGACTTCGCGCCCGCCTTCGTGAACTCCACGGACCTCGACGACTACCGCTGGGGCTACCTGCATCGCATCGTCTTCGACCACCCGCTGGGCGGCCCGTTCAGCGTGCCGCCGGCGGGTGGCTTCGACGATGTGGCGCCCGGACTGATGCCCGGCATCGCTCGGTCCGGTGGCTTCAGCGTGGTCGACGCCTCGAACCACAATGCACGCGCCGACGACGCCAATGGCTTCATGTTCGGCTCCGGCCCCAACCGTCGCTTTGTCGGCACGATCCAGCGCAACAACATCCAGGGATACCAGGTGATCCCCGGGGGTGAGCACGGCTCGCTGCTGAGCCCGGACTACGCCGGTCAACTCGGCCTCTGGCTGACCAACGACTACCACGTGATGCGCCTGCGCTCGCGCGATGTCGTCGCTGGCCGTGTCTCGGCGCAGCAGTTCGTGCCGTAGACGGCCCGCGCGGTCGTCCAAGGGGGGGGGCTGCCCGCCCCCCCTTATTTCTGCAACTACCTCGCGAGAAGAACCTTGAGTCCAAGCAACCCGATCGAACGTTTCCTCGCCCAGCACGAGATCCTGCTTCTGGACGGTGGCCTGGGCACCGAATTGGAACGTGTCCACCGGCCCCTGTCGGGAACACCCCTGTGGTCCGGTGAAGCACTGCTCGAAGCGCCGGATCGGGTCAAGCAGGTGCACCGTAGTTTCCTGCAAGCCGGCGCCGACTGCATCGCCAGCTGCAGCTACCAGATCTCGCGCGCCAGTTGCGCCGAGCACGGCCTGGACGCCGAGCAAACCGACGACTTGATGCGACGCGCAGCAGAGCTGGCAGTAGAGGCCCGGGATGCTTTCTGGGATGAAACACAGGACGATCCGCGCACCGAAGAACGCGAGAAGCCCATGGTGGCCGGCTCGGTCGGCCCCTATGGCGCGGTGCCGCTGGTGCGCGGTGAGTACCGCGGCGACTACGGCCTGAGCGTCGACGAGTTGGCCGCCTTCCACCGACCGCACGTCGAGATCCTGGCTGCGAGCGAAGTCGACCTACTGGCCTTCGAGACGATCCCCTGCTGGGCCGAGGCCGAAGCTCTGCTCCAAGTCCTGGCCGACTTCCCGGACCGCGTCGCCTGGTTCAGCTTCACCGCGCGCGACGAATTGCACATCTCCCAGGGCGAGGTCTTCGCCGACTGCGTCGAGCGCTTGAGCCATCACCCACAGGTCGCCGCCATCGGCATCAACTGCACGCCCCCGGGCTTCCTGCCCGCACTGATCCACACCGCAGCCAACCTGACTCCAAAGCCGATCGCCGTCTACCCGAACTCTGGTGAGACCTATTCGATCGAGGATGCCGCCTGGCACGGTACGAGCTACTACGAGGCCATCGAGACCCACGCCGAAACCTGGCACAAGACGGGTGCCCGCATCCTCGGTGGCTGCTGTCGTACCAGCGCCCAGGACATCACCCGCCTGGCCCGCTGGCGCTCGACGCTCTAGATCCTCGGTACCAGGTCTTCGGCAACCGGCACCACGCATCGTCTGCGCCCAGACCTTCGCAAGTCCTCCCTGGTTTGAGCCCTGGCACGGCGCTTGCTTTTCCCTGAAGCAGACGGGCCGCCACCCCAGCTAGCCCCCGTCAACTCAGTGACAACAGCACAGCTTCCGACAATGACACGGCAGTGACGCCTGCCAAACTGGCACAGGGCCTCTTGGCAGGCGGTCGCTCGAAACGAGGGCTCTCACGGAACATGGTTTGGATTGAGACGCACACCTCCTTGTCGAGATCCGCACCTGCGGTGATGCGCTACGGCTGTATCGGGTTGCTCCTGCTCTTCCTGACCCCGCCGACACAGTTGCTGGGCCAAACGACCGGCGACGAGGTCGCGGCGAAGGTGGCCAGCTACGGGTTGCGAGCGATCGACCCGCCGGTACCGGCCCGCGACCTGACCCTGCCGCGCATGGACGGCGGCTCGGCATCGTTGTCGGACTTCCAGGGACGCTGGGTCTTGCTGACCTTCTTCGCCACCTGGTGCGGGCCCTGCCGCACCGAGATGCCAACGCTGGAGGCTGTACACCGGCGGCGCGGCTCGGCGCTCGGCAAATCGGCATTGGCGGCGAACGGTGGCGATCCGAACCAGGCGATCACTCCGGAAATAGTCGTGCTCGGTATTTCGATCGACGACAGCCGCTCCCCGCTCGACGCCTACCTTCGCCAGGCGGGGGTGACCTTCCCGGTGCTGTGGGACGAGAACGGCGTGGCGGCGCGGGCGTACCAGGCGTCGAGCATTCCGCTGAGCTACTTGATCGACCCACGCGGCCAGCTGGTCGCGGTCTCGCGCGGCGCACGGGACTGGACAGCACTCATCCCGCTGCTCGACGAGCTCTCGGGACGCAGCGTTGCCGGCGACGCGGTATATACCGCCGACCAGACAGATACCGTCGAGCTGCCTTCGACCCTCACGCCGCCGACTGCCGACGTACGACTGGCGACCGCCAAACCCACCGTTGGGGAACCGTTCGTCATCGAGGTCGACCTGCAGTGGGCGGGCAACTTCGAGGACTACCTGCCGCATCCACCGTCGATCGCCCTACCCGAGGGGCTGCAGCA
The DNA here is from genome assembly GCA_965368975.1 of uncultured bacterium. Classification (GTDB taxonomy): domain Bacteria; phylum Acidobacteriota; class Thermoanaerobaculia; order Multivoradales; family JAHZIX01; genus CBDUPA01. Next base: position 238,294 of record CBDUPA010000010.1, read on the forward strand.
GGAGAACATCGCCGCCGCCACCAGCAGCCGCGACGGGCGCAGCCACGTGACCTATCGACTGACCCTGCGTGCCGACACCGCCGGCAGCTACGCGCTCGATCCGGTCGAGCTGAGCTACACGCCGCTGCGAACCACCGCTGCCACGGCCGAGGAGTCCCAACCTGGACCCGGCGCGGGCCAGCGCCTGGCGACACGGGTCAGTGGTCCGACCGTCGAAGTACGTCGAGCGACCATCGCCGGCATGACCCCGGGCACCCTTGCCGCCACCGTCGGCGGTGCGGTCGCCGCCTTCGGCTTGACCGCGCTCGGCCTGGTGTTCTGGCGCCGACGCGCCGCCTCGGAGGCTCTCGACACGGCCGGCGCCGACGGGGTCGAGCTGGCTGCCTGGCAGACCCAGCTGGAAGCCGCACGTCGCTTCCGCATGCAGGGCGACGGCCGCGCCGCACTGCTGGCTCTGACCAAACTGGACGCCGAGGCACACGGTCTCAGCGCCCCGGAAATCGATGCTGTCCGCTACGGCGGACGCACGCCCCCACCCGAAGAATTGGATCGGCTGACGCGCCGCGCCGAGCGTTGGCTCGAAGCGCAGCGCCCAGACCCCGACGCCACCACCCGCGAAGCGCTCAAAGAAGGAGATGCTCGATGACCGTGACTGCTCAGGAGTTGCAACCCGAAATCGAAGCGCAGGCGCACGTGCTGCAGCGCGTGCGCGACGAGATCGGCAAAGTGATCGTCGGCCAGAGTTACATGATCGACCGCCTGTTGATGGCCTTGATCGCCGACGGCCACATCCTGATCGAGGGCATCCCGGGCCTGGCCAAGACCACCGCCATCAAGGCCGTGTCCGACGCCATCGACACCGGCTTCTCGCGTATCCAGTTCACCCCTGACCTACTCCCCGCCGACCTCCTGGGCACCGAGATCTACCGTCCGCAGGACCACGAGTTCATGGTCAAGCGCGGCCCGATCTTCACCAACCTGCTGCTCGCCGACGAGATCAACCGCGCACCCGCCAAGGTGCAGAGCGCGCTGCTCGAAGCAATGCAGGAGCGGCAGGTGACGCTGGGCGACGAGACGCACGTGCTGCCCGACCCGTTCCTGGTGCTGGCGACGCAGAACCCGATCGAACAAGAAGGCACCTACCCGCTGCCCGAGGCGCAGGTCGACCGCTTCATGCTCAAGCTGCGCGTGGGCTACCCGGACCGTGCCGAGGAAAAAGAGATCATGCGCCGCATGGCGTCGCGCCAGAAGCCGAAGATCGAGTCCGTGGCGACGCCGGAGGACATCAAGAAGGCGCGTGACATCGCCGACAACGTCTACCTCGACGGCAAGGTCGAGGACTACATCGTCGACATCGTCTTCGCCACCCGCGAGCCTGGCCTCTACAAACTCGGCGAGCTCGACAAGCTGATCGACTACGGCGCCTCACCGCGTGCCACCATCTTCCTGGCGCAGGCGTCAAAGGTGCAGGCGTTCCTCAGCGGCCGCGCCTATGTGACGCCGCAGGACGTCAAGACCATCGGCCCGGACGTGTTACGCCACCGCGTGATCGTCTCCTACGAGGCCGAAGCACGCGACCTCACCTCCGACGACCTGATCCAGGAAATCTTCAACACCGTCGATGTGCCGTGAGCTGGTTCTCGTTCCTCACCCCCAAAGAGCCGTCCGTACCGCAGGCCTACAGCGCCGGGACTCCCGCCGACAAGAGTCTCGGCGACGCAGGTCTAGGAGAAACACTCTCGCCGGAGCTGTTCGCCAAGATCAAGGCGCTGCAGATCCGCACGCAGAAGGTGGTCAACGAGGTCTTCGCCGGTGAGTACGAAAGCGCCTTCAAGGGTCGAGGCATGGAGTTCGAGCAGGTGCGCGAGTACCAGCCAGGCGACGACATCCGGCACATCGACTGGAATGTCACCGCGCGCATGCACGCGCCGTACATCAAGGAGCACCGTGAAGAGCGCGAGCTGACCGTCATGCTGCTGGTCGACGTCTCCTCCTCGGGCTCCTTCGGTACCGGCGAGAAGCTGAAGAACGAAGTCGCCGCCGAGGTGGCGGCGGTGCTCGCCTACACGGCGGTGAAGAGCAACGATCGCGTCGGCCTGATCGTCTTCTCCGACCACATCGAGCACTTCATCCCGCCCAAGAAGGGGCGGGCGCACGTCTGGCGCGTGATCCGCGACATCCTCACCCACCGGCCACGCCAGCGCAGCACCGACCTCGAAGGGGCCCTTGAGTACCTGGGCAAGGTGGTGCCGCGACGCGCGGTCGTCTTCGTCATCTCCGACTTCCTCGACGAAGGCTGGGGAGAGCGCCTGCGCATCGCCGCGCGCCGTCACGACCTGACCGCCGTACCGATCGCCGACCGCCGCGAGGCCGAGTTGCCGCCGGTGGGGCTGATCGAGCTGCAGGACGCCGAGACCGGCGAGACCGTGGTCATCGATACCTATGACTCGAAGCTGCGCGATGGTTTCGCCCTGCTCGGGCGTGAAGACCGCGAGGCGCGCAGCGACCTGTTCCGCTCGGCCGGCGTCGGCGAGGTGCCGCTGTGGGCGGACGGTGACTACGTCGACTCGCTGGTGCGCTTCTTCCGGGCGCGCGAGCACCGACGCTAGACCCAAGATCCTTCCCGATTGGCTCAAGACGGATTTCAAGCATGGAACTACGACAACCTCCGCAAGTCGACGATCTCGATAGCAGACCCACGGGCGCCGACCAGATCGCACGCATCCTGATGACCGCCAATTTGCTCGCCGTGCTCGGCTTGGCCGCCGTGCTGCTCTTCTGGCCGTCCGGATCGGTCGCCCCCTGGCGCTCCGGCGACGGCGACCTCGACCAGCTGCGGCAAGTGGCGTCCAAGCTGAAGGCCGCTGGCGCCCTGGACGAGGCCGCGGACCTGTACGAAGACTACTTGCAGCGCGCTACCGACGTGCCCGCCGAGAGCCGTGCCCGCATCGCCTTCAGCCTCGGCACCACCTACCTGGACCGGGGCCGCTACGAGCAGGCGCTGCGCTGGTTCTACGAAGCCGAGACGCTGGGTGAAGGCGCCCTGAGTCCATCGCTGAGCCAGGAAGTGGGGCGCAAGATCGTGCACAGCCTGGAGCGCCTGGGCCGCTACCAGGCGGCGCGTGCGGCGCTCGAGAGCCAGGTGGCACTGCCGTCGAATGCGGAAGAGTCCGGGCGCCGAGACGACAGCGCAGATCCGATCGTCGCCCGCCTGGGCGAGCGCGAGATCCACCGTTCCGAGGTCGAAGCCGCGCTCGACGCCCTGCCACCGCAGATGGCCGAGGCCTTCAGCAGCGGCGAGCAGCGCGCCGACTTCCTGCGCCAGTACGTCGCCGAGCAGCTGATGTACCGCAAGGCTCAGAAGCTCGAGATCGACAAGGACCCGGAAGTGCGGCGGCAGGTCGAGAACCTCATGCGCCAGCTGGTGATCTCGCGTTTCGTCGAGCAGGAAGTCGTCAGCCGGGCCTTTGGTGACCAGGATGGTTCGGTCGCCGAAGCCGATCTCGAGACCTGGTACCGCGCCAACCGCGAACGCTATGGCGACAAGGAGTTTGCCGAAGCACGGCCGCAGGTGACTCAGGACTACCGGCGCGACAAGGTCCAGCGCGCCTACGACGCGATGATCGAGACGGAACTGGCCGGCGAGGACGTCGAGCTGTTCCCGCAAGCGATGGCCGAAGGCGTCCCCGCGACCACTGCCGCTTCACCCGCTGCGGAGTCCGCCACCACAGAAGTACCAGGAGCCGCGCCATGAGTCTTTCTTCCCGGGCGTCACGGACTCGCCTGGCCGGCCTGCTACTGGCGGGCGGACTCGTCGGCGCCTGCGCCTCCGAACCAGCCGCACTTCCCGAAGACGCGCCCAAGGACCCGGTCCTCGCCAGCGCCACCGTCGACCGCGCGGTGGCAACCACCGGTGACGTGCTGACCTACACCGTGGTGCTCGACTACGACCCCGCCTACGAGGTCCTGCTACCCGAGCCCGGCGCCGACATCGCTGGTTTCCGCATTCTTGACCTCGGCCGCGAGCCTGTGCGCGAGCAGCGCGGGCGCACGATCGAGGAGCGCTGGTACCGCCTGCGCGCCGACCTCGTGGGTTCCTATGTGCTGCCACCGCTGACCGTACGCTATCGACAATTGTCACAACCTGAAGCAGTAGAACCAGAAGAATCTACGGATTCTACGGAAATCTCCGAAGAACCAGCGGAATCCAGCGGAAATGGCGAGGCAACCGAATGGTCAACCTTGCAGACCTCCGAGATCTTCGTCGAGGTCGAGTCCGTGCTGCCAGCGGACGGCGAGGTGTCCGACATCCGCGACATCAAGCCGATCACCAAGGTCGATGAGCCGCTACCCTGGACGTGGCTGGCGGCTGGCGGCGGTGCGCTGTTGCTGCTCACTGGCCTCAGCCTCTGGTGGTGGCGACGCAGCCACAGGGTGCAGCCGGCACAGCCGCCACGGCCAGCGCACGAGGTCGCGTTCGCCGCGCTCAACAACCTGCGCGGCACCGACTTCGACGACCCCGAGGCCGTCCACCGCTTCTACTTCCGCCTCTCCGAGATCCTACGCACCTACGTCGAGGCCCGCTTCGGCCTCAACGCCACCGACCTGACGACGGAAGAGATCTTGGCGCAACTGCAAGAAGGCCAACACTTCCTGCCACAGGCCGACGTCCTACGCCGCTTCTTGCTCGCCACCGACCAAGTCAAGTTCGCGGACCACCATCCCGGCGAGGAGGAGATCCGCACCGCCTACGAAGACGCGCTCGGCTATGTCGAGGCGACGCGCCCCGCCGAGGTCCCCACACCAACACCCGCCAGCGCAACGACACACGAGCAGGAGGAAGCGGCATGAGCGACCTCGTCAGTAGCCTGTTCGGAGGCGAGTTGTTCTTTGGCGATCGACACCTGCTGCTCTACCTCGGGGCCGGCTACCTGCTGTGGCTGCTCGTGCTGGCCTACCGGCGCCGAGCCATCGCCCGCGCGGCGCTGTCCGGAAACGCCGCTGGCGAGGCCAGCACGAGTGCCGCCGTACGCTTCTCCAGCTTGCGCTCCGTGCACCGGCTCAAGCCGTCCCGGACGCTGGTGTTGCGCCGCCTGGCGCAGGGTCTGCGCCTGCTCACCGTCGCGCTCCTGGTGCTGGCGATGGCACGGCCGCAGACCGGACGCACGCAGACTTCCGTGCGCACCGAGGGCATCGACATCGTCCTCGTACTCGACACGTCCGGCTCGATGCGCGCGCTCGACCTCGACGCCGACCAGCCGCTGCAGCAGCGCCGGAACCGGCTCGAAGTGGCGGTCGACGTGGTCGATGCTTTCGTCAAGAAGCGGCCCAACGACCAGATCGGCCTGGTGATCTTCGGCGAGCAGGCGTTCACCCAATGCCCACTGACCCTCGACCACGGCATCGTCGCCACCTTCCTGGAACGCATGGAGATCGGCATGGCCGGCGACGCCACCGCCATTGGCTCGGCGCTCGGTATCGCGGTCAAGCGGCTGCAGGACTCGTCGGCCAAGAGCAAGGTCATCATCCTGCTCACCGACGGCGTCAACAACGCCGGCGCCCTGCCGCCGGTCAAGGCAGCCGAGATCGCGCAGACGCTGGGCGTCAAGGTCTACAGCATCGGCGTCGGCACCATGGGCAAGGCACCTTTCTTGGTCGACAGCTTGTTTGGCACCCAGGTCGCCTACGAAGACGTGCAGATCGACGAGGCCATGCTGCAGCAGGTCAGCGACATGACCGGTGGCCTCTACCAGCGCGCCCAGGACCGTGAGGCGCTGGAGGGGATCTACGCCAAGATCGATGAACTGGAACGCACCGAAATCACCATGGACAGCTACACGGAGTACGACGAGCGCTTCCGCTGGTTCGTGCTGCCGGCAATCGTGCTGCTGCTACTCGAAGTCGTGCTGCTCGGAACCCGTTTGAGGAAGTTGCCATGAGGAACGCTCTGCACCTTCGACACCTGGCGCTGCTACCGCTACTGCTCGCCGTCAGCGGCTGCGACGTCCTGCGCGACGACATCCAGCTCGGCAGCCCGGACTCACTCTGGCTGCTGTGGTTGGTGCCGGCACTCGTCGCCTTCTACGTCTACGTCTTTCGTACCAGGACGCGGCTGCTGCGTCGCTTCGCCAGCGCCGGCCTGCTGCCGCGCCTGACCGCCGGGGTCAGCCGCGCACGCCAGGGGCTCAAGGCAGTCCTGGTGACGGTCGGCCTGACCGCCGCGGTGCTGACGCTGGCCGAGCCACGCTGGGGCTTCACCTGGGAAGAGGTCGAGCGTCAGGGCGTCGACATCCTGGTCGCCCTCGACGTCTCGGACTCGATGTTGGTCGAAGACGTCGAGAGCGGCGGCGGTCTGTCCCGCCTAGAGCGTGCCAAGCGCGAGATCACCGACCTGCTGCGCCTGCTCGAAGGCGACCGCATCGGCCTCGTCGCCTTTGCCGGCACCGCTTTCCTCGAATGCCCGCTGACCCTCGACCACGGCGCCGCCGAGCTCTTCCTCGACGCCATGGACACCGACCTGATCCCGGTCAAGGGCACCAACCTGGGCGACGCCATCGACACTTCGATGCGCGCCTTCGAAGGCGGCAACCACACCTCGCAGGCGATCATCCTGATCACCGATGGCGAGGACCACAGCGGCCGCGCCGAAGCCGCCGCCCAGGCCGCCGCCGAGACCGGCGTGCGCATCTTCACGGTCGGCATCGGCCGCGACGAAGGCGCCCCCATTCCGGCCCCCGGCGGTGGCTTCCGCCGCGACCGCCGCGGCGAGATCGTGCTCAGCCGCCTCGACGAAACCACCCTGCGCAAGATCGCGGGCGCCACCGGCGGCGCCTACGTGCGCTCGGTCACCGGCGACGTCGACCTCGAACAGATCTATCTGCAAGGCATCAAGGCTAACCTCGAAGACCGCGAACTGGGCTCACAACGCCGCAAGCGCTGGGAAGAGCGCTTCCAATGGCTGCTCGCCGTCGCCTTGGCGGCCCTGGTGCTCGAACCCTTGCTTTCCGAACGCCGTAGGATCCCTGCCATGCCCACGACCGACACTCCGCACACCAACGAGCCCACCACGCCAGCCTCCACGCTGGCCGCCGGCCGTGCGGCAGGAATGCTGCTTCTCTTCCTGCTCATCGCCAGCGTGCCGACCCTGGCGCAGAACGACCCGCAAGGCGATCCTCAGAGCAGTACCGGCCAAGCCGCGTCGAGCGACCCTTACGACGTCCCCGTCGACGCGGTACTACCCGAGAACGGTGCCAGCGAAGTACCGACACCACCGCCCGACAATCCCTACGACGCCTACCAGGGCGGCCACTACCAGGCCGCCCTCGCTGGCTTCACCGACCAGCAAGTCGAGCGTCCCGAAGATCCTCAGCTGTGGCTCAACATCGGCGCCGCCAACTACAAGATCCGCGACTTCCAGGCCGCCGACACCGCTTTCCACCGCGCCGCTGCCAGCACCGAGCCGGAGATCCGCCACCAGGCTTTCTACAACCTGGGCAATAGCGCCTTCCGCCAGGGCAAGCTGGACGAAGCCGTCGAGCACTACAAGGCCGCACTCGACGTCGACCCCGACGACGAGGACGCCAAGTTCAACCTCGAATACGTGCGCGACGAGATCCGTCGGCGTCACGAAGAAGCCCAGAAGCGGCAGCAGGAACAACAGCAGAACCAACAACAGCAGCAACAGGGCCAGGATCCACAGGAACAGCAGCAGGGCCAGGACGAGCAACAAGGCCAGGACGAGCAACAGGGCCAGGACGAGCAACAAGGCCAGGACGGCCAGCAGGGTCAGGACGAGCAGCAGGGTCAGGACGAGCAGCAAGGCCAGCAGGAACAGCAACAAGGCGAGCAAGAGCAGCAGCAAGCCGGCGGCACGGACCGCGACCAGGACGGTCTGCCCGACGAGATCGAGCGTCAAGGCGCCAATCCCACCGATCCCGACAACCCCGACAGCGACGGTGACGGTCTGCCCGATGGCCTCGAAGACCGGAACCAGAACGGTCAGCGCGACGAAGGCGAGACCGACCCCAACAAGGCCGACAGCGACGGTGACGGCACTCCCGACGGCGAGGAAGCCGAAAGCCAGGCCGCGGCGCAAGCCGCCCAGCGCGCCGCCGAACTGGCCGGCCAGCCGCAGGAAGGCATGACGCCCGAACAGGCCGCGCGCTACCTGCAAGCACTCGAAGAGGAGCGCCCCGAGGACCCGCGGCGCGGCAAGCGCGTGCGCGGTGCCAGCACGGAGAAGGACTGGTGAGCCCCTTGCGCAGGACACGCCCCTCGCGACGAGAACGACGGCGCCTGCTCGGCACGGCCGCCGTCGGCATCGTGCTCGGCATCGTCCTCAGCCTCGGCGTGCTCGCCCTGCTGCTCGTGCCCGCGCCAGCCGCCGACGCCCAGGACGATCCGCCGGTGCGCGTCACTGTCGACCGCAACCGCGTGCCCCTGGGCGAACCGATCTACCTCAACATCACCATCCGCGGTAGCCGCGACGCCCGGCCGCAACTGCCCGACCTCTCCGCCTTCCGCGTGCGCAACGCGGGTGAGGCGCGGCAGATCCAGACCATCCAGGGCCGCGCCAGCGTCAGCGTCACTTACACCTACGTCCTCTTCCCCAAGGCCGCCGGCACCTTCACCATCGACACCGTCAGCGTCGAGCTCGACGGCCGCACCTTCCGCAGCGCACCGTTCCAAGTGCAGGTCCTGGCCAACGACGCCACGCCGCAGGACGACGACCGCAAGATCTTCGTCACGGCCCAAGTCTCCGACGCCAACCCTTACATCGGCGAGCAGCTGATCTTCACCTTCCGCTTCTACCTGCTCGAAGACGGCCGCCAGATCCAGCTCGCCAGCCAGCCGCAGCTGCGGCCGGTCAACTACGACGGCTTCACCGTCGAGACGCTGGGCGAAGTGCGCAACTACAGCACGACGCTCGAAGGCCGCCCCTACAGTGTCAGCGAGATCCGCCAGGCACTCTTCCCGCAGGAAGAGGGGACGCTCACTGTGCCTTCCTGGGAGCTTGTGACCGAGGTCGTCGAGCGCTCCACCCGCCGCCGCCGCACCTTCGGCGACTTCTTCGGCCGCGCCGAGCGCAAGATCCTGCGCACGCGCCCGATCGAGGTCGAAGTCCGCCCCTTGCCGCCCGCACCCGCCGACTACTCCGGCCTGGTCGGCAGCTTCAACGTCCAGGCTGAATTGCGCAAGCGTCAGCTTAAGGTCGGCGAGAGTGCGACCCTCGAACTGAGCGTGCGCGGCTCGGGCAACGTCGGCCTGATCAGCGAGCCAACCCTACCGCCGCTGCCCGAGTTCAAGATCTACGACGACAAGCCCAGCTCCAGCATCGACAAGGACGGTGATCGCCTGCGTGGCCGCAAGACCTACCGCAAGGCCCTGGTACCGCTGGTCCCCGGTGAGTTGACCATCCCGGCCCTCACCGTCACCTACTTCGACCCCGACGCCGAGCGCTATCGCACCACCGAGACCCAGCCTCTGACCCTCGAGGTCGCTCCCGGCGACGGTGAGGAAGACCTCGGCCTGACCGAGTTCGTCACCGCTGGAGGCGGCAAGGTGTCGGTCAAGATCCTGGCCAACGACATCCTGCCCATCTACCGCGGCCTCGACGCCGTCGCCAGCCCGGCCACGCCGTGGAGCGCGGGGAGCCACTGGGCCTCCGCCTTCTGGGTCGCCGGTTTCAGCCTACCGATTCTCGGCTTCCTCGCCTTCTGGTGGCGCGAGCGTCGGCAGGACGTCGACCACCACCTGCTGCGCGCCCGCACCGCGCGCAAACAGGCCAGGGCCCCCTTGCGCGAAGCCCGCGCGCAGCTCGAAGCCGGTGACTCCGGAGCCGGCGGCCCCGAAGCTACCGGATATCGCGCCGCCGCACAGACCGCCTCGCGCGCGCTGCGCGCCTACATCGGCGACAAGCTGCACGCCGAAGGCACCGCCCTCACCCCCACCGAAGCCGCGGGCTTGCTACAGCAAGCCGGTCTCGACGACGAGGATCTGCTGCGCGAGGTCCGCCGCGACCTCGAAGCCCTCGACGCCACCCAATACGGCGCCGGCCTCGATGCTGGCGGCGTCCAGGAATGTCTCGACCGTCTACCAACCCTGCTCGACCGTCTCGAAGCCGCCCTGCGCGGCCGCACTCCCAGCACCCGCGGATCGGTAGCCCGCGCTCTCGCGCTTGGAGCTGGCGTCTTGCTGCTCGGTGCTCCCGTCGCCGTCCAGGCCCAGGATGTCCCCCCGACGCTCCAGGGTCCGCCCCCCACGCAGGAGGCCGGCACGCCCGAGACTCCCGACACCCCAACTCCAGCGGCCCCGTCCACGCCGAGTGCTCCCGAGGCTTCGCAGCCGGTCAGCCAAACGAGTCGACTACCCGTCCCTGCCGCCCCCAAGATCGACGCCGGCCAGCTCTTCGTCCAGGCCAACACCGCCTACGAGGCCGGTAATGCCGTCGAAGCCGTGCGCCTGTACGAACAGCTCGTCGACGCCAGCCACCGCGACGGTCGCCTGCTCTACAACCTGGCCAACGCCTACCTGCGCAGCTCGCAACTCGGCGACGCCATCGCCACCTATCGCCAAGCCCACAGCCTGCTTCCCCGCGATCAAGACATCCTGGCCAACCTCGACTTCGCCCGCCAGAGCACCAAGGACGACATCGCCCCCCCCACCGCCAGCACCGCCCTGCGCACCCTCTTTTTCTGGCACTACAGCCTGAGCGTGCGCGAGCTGGCCTGGATCGTCTTGGTGCTGAATCTCCTGTTCTGGTCCGCTCTGGCGCTGCGCAGGCGCCGTCTGGATTCGGAGATCCTGCGCTGGACGGTGACCGGGTTGTTGGCGTTGCTGCTCGCTGGTGGCGGCTCACTCGCCGCCCATACGCTCTTCCCCGCCAAGGTCGCGGTGGTGCTGCCAGTCGAGGTGGAAGCCAAATCCGGTACCAGTGTCGACGCGGTGGTGCGCTTCAAGCTGCATGCGGGGACAGAGGTCGAGGTGGTCGAGCAGCGTCCGGGGTGGGTGCGGATCGCGCTGCCGGATGGGCAGCAGGGGTGGATCGAGGAGGCGGGGGTAGCGGTTGTGGGGTTTTAGGGCTTTAGGCTTCGGAATCGGGTGGAGGTTCGAGGCCTCGTTCTTCGAAGATCTGTCGTAGGGCGGGGATGTACTGCTCGTCGGAGGGGTCGAGGCGCCCAGAGGTCTTGAGGTCCTGGAGGAGGATCCAGGCTTGCCGGAGATAGGTGGGAGCGGATTCGTCTTCGGAGTTTCCTAGCCTCCAAAGCGAGGCGACGAGGTCCCGTTGGTAGTCAGCACGGTCGGGCTCGCCTTCCGCTAGACGCTCTCGGATCTCAAGGCTGTTCTGGTAAGCCGTACGGGCCTGTTCACCCTGACCAAGGGCG
>CBDUPA010000011.1:0-248154 GCA_965368975.1 uncultured bacterium
CATGGTGGCTGTTTTGACACTCCGTGGTTATGCTGTCCGTGGGGGGGCTCTGATGAACTGGAAAGACGAATGGAAACTACTGGCAGCGTTGGTCGCCGGGTTCTTGCTCGTCTACTTCCTGCCCGTCGGCAGTCCTCGCTTCGAGAAGGCAGTGCTCGAAGGCCTGCACCTGGCTCGCTGGTACGCTCGCGAGCACGTCTTGTTCTGCTTGATCCCTGCCTTCTTCATCGCTGGAGCCATTGCGGTCTTCATCGCCGAGGGTGCTGTGATGAAGTACCTGGGTGCGAAGGCGAACAAGTTGATTGCCTACGCGGTCGCCTCGGTCAGTGGCACCATCTTGGCGGTGTGCTCGTGCACCGTCCTGCCACTCTTCGCCGGCATCTACCGCATGGGTGCCGGACTGGGACCTGCGACCGCCTTCCTCTACTCGGGACCGGCGATCAACGTTCTGGCCATCGTTTTGACTACCCGGGTCCTGGGCGTCCAGCTAGGTATAGCGCGCGCGATCGGGGCGGTGTTCTTCGCGATCGTGATCGGCATTGCGATGGACCTCTTGTTCCAGCGCGAGGAGCAGGAGCGGCGTGCGGCCCAGTGGACCCTGCCGAGCGCCTCGACCTCTCGGCCCGTGTGGCAGACCCTGCTCTACTTCGGCTCGTTGGTGGCTGTTCTCATCTTCGCGACCTGGGGCCCACCGACGGGTGGCTCGGGACTGTGGAATCTGATCGCCACGCTCAAGTGGCCAGCGACCACCGCGGCCGCCATCGCTTTGCTGGCGATCCTGGTGGCCTGGTTCGGTTTGAGCTGGCGCAAGGCTGTCGTGGCTGGACTCGTCGTTGCTGGCGCAGGCGTCCTGCGCCCGGACACGCCGGTCCTGGCCTTCACACTGGGCATCCTGGCTCTGTCGTGGCTCACCAGCACCGGTGGTGGTGAGCTGGAGCGCTGGTTCGAGTCCAGCTGGAGCTTCGCCAAGCAGATCCTGCCGCTCCTGCTAGCAGGCGTCCTGGTGGCTGGCTCCCTGCTCGGCCGTCCTGGCGGCGAGGGCCTGGTGCCGTCGGCCTGGGTGCAGGCCGCGGTGGGGGGCAACTCCCTGGCCGCGAATCTCTTCGCCGCCGTGGCTGGCTCGCTGATGTACTTCGCGACCCTGACGGAAATCCCCATCTTGCAAGGGCTGCTGGCCAACGGCATGGGCCAGGGTCCCGCCCTCGCCCTACTGCTCGCCGGCCCAGCGTTGTCCCTGCCGAATATGCTGGTGATCGCCAGCGTCCTGGGATGGAAAAAAACCTGGGCCTATGTCGCCCTCACCGTTGTCTTTGCAACCCTCAGCGGGCTGCTCTACGGCTTCGTGATCGGATAGGAGATCTCCAGATGAAAACACTGCAAATCCTCGGCCCGGGCTGCGCCAACTGTCAGCGCCTGCAGAAGCACGTCGGGACGGCCATTGAGGAACTCGGGTTGGACTGGAGGATCGAGAAGGTCGAAGACCTCGACACGATCCTCTCCCTCGGTGTCGTGCGCACTCCCGCTCTGGTCCGCGATGGTCAGGTCCTGGTCACTGGCCAAGTACCGACAGTGGTCGAACTCAAGGAGCTGCTATCGAAGTGATCAGCTCGAGAGGTGGTCGGGTCCGAGCCCGAGGAGAAACACTGGCACGGCGCTTCTCCAACTACGGCGATGACGCATATCGCCTTCCAACAGGCGCTCTAGGACTCACCCATATAGGCTACCTGGCAGTGACCGACAAATCGTCGGAGCAGTGTGTCCGCCTCCTCCTTTTGCTTTCTAGTGCTGCTGATCATCCGAGCAAAGGAGCTAGGATAGAAAATATCGAGGCAAAGCCTGATTCTAGTCTTTTGATCCCGAGGACCCGCTAGGCTCAGCCCCGTCGAGCTGATTCTGCGGACTTCGATGACGAGCAATCGCTCGCCGTAATAAAGTTCTAAGCTGAATTCGCTGCTGAACTCCCCAACGACTGCGGTTGTTCCACGACCGGCTAGTTTCGTGCCACGCGAAAAAGTGCGTGGGAGGGGAGGGAGTTGCAGGCCAAGCCATTGAGAGTAGTCTTCAGTCCGCAGTACTTGCTTCCACACGAACTCTTTCGGCACATAGGTCGTAGACTGAGCGTAGACATGGGATCGCCAGCGATTCGTGGTGGGCTTGAGATCTTCGTAAGTCAGATCTCGACCAGGTCGATGGTCGTACTCGGGTAACGGACGATCGGTCATCCCTGAATCCTTTCGAGTTCCATTCTGTTGTCCTGCCAGGAGCCAAGCCGATCACTGACCAGCCAGCGCAACCCCACGCTCAACCGATTCGAGATCAGCAAGTCCTCGACATAACCACCCTCTACTCGATCCGCACCGCCTCCTGACGCAAATACTTCTGCAGATTCTGCTCCAGATGGTTCGCCATCTGTTCTTGACGCTGGAGCCGCATCTGGTTCACGAGCCCTTGTTGCCACTGCGCGGCCTGTTGATAGTTGCCGAGTTCGGCGTAGGCCATGGCGATGGTTTCGGCGTGGGGGATGGAGCTTTCTTTGGCGAAGGCGCGCTGGGCCAGCAGTAGAGCGCGTTGACCGTCGCGAACACTCTCGTCCGGAGCGGTGGCCAGCAAGCGGGCGAGGGTGTGGTTGACCTTGGGGTCGTCGGGGACGGTCTGGACGCCGGCTTCCAGGCGGTCGCGGGCATCGGCGTAGCGGCCGAGCAGGATCAGGGCGGTGGCTTCGCGGTCGCGCAGGTCGCCGTTCTCGGGGTCGAGTTCGACGGCTTGACGGTAGTAGCTGACGGCTTCCTCGGTGCGCTTGAGTTGTACCAGCAAGTTGGCCAGGTTGAGCGGAGCTTCTTTGACCGTCGGGTCGGTCTCGATGGCTTGCCGCAGATGGTTCATGGCGCCGTCGACGTCGTTGCGGACGGCGACGAGGGTGGCGAGCTGGACGTGGGCCTCGGCGCGGTCGCGGGGTTCTTCGGCGCGGCGGAGGAGTGCTTCGTACTCACGCTGGGCGCCACTCGGGTCTTGGCGCTGCAGCAGCAGGGAGGCGAGGGTCTTGCGCGCGGGGATGTGGTCGGGTTCGTCGCGCAAGAGTTGGCGCAGACGGTCGACGGCGGAGGCGCTGCGGCCTTCTTGCAGATCGGCGACGGCTTGCAGGTAGCGGGCGCGGCTGTTGCTGGGGTCGAGCTGCAGCACCTGGTCGAGGTGGCCGCGGGCTTCGGCGAAGCGCTCCTGGCCGAGCAGCAGGTTGGCCAGGTTGAAGTGGCCGTCGTTGAAGTCAGGCGCGACGTCGACCGCTTTACGGAAGGCGTCTTCGGCCTGGTTGGGATGCTCGGTGGCGAGCAGGGCGTTGCCGAGGTCGAAGTGGACCCAAGGATCCTGTGGCGCCAGCGGCACGGCGCGCCGTAGCTCGGCCAGGGCGCCGTCGTGGTTGCCTCGTTGGGTCAGGGCGAGGGCCAGGTTGCGGCGTGCCTCGGCGTTGTTCGGCTCGGCAGCGACCGCCTTGCGGTACAGGGCTTCAGCTTCGTCGAGACGGCCGCCCAGCATCGCTTCACCGGCGCGTTTCATGAAGGCGGCGGCGCTGGTGGCGAGGTCGGCGAGGCTGGTGACCAATGGATCGGGCACGCGGACGGCACCGCTGGCCGGCACGGGGGCGGCGGCCAGCAAGGCTTCGGCTTCGCCGCGGCGGTCGAGCCGGCGCAGAGCCTGAGCCAGGGCGTAGCGCGCGTCGGCGGCATCGGGCTGTGCTGCCAGGACCGCCTGGAAGTGCTCGACAGCGCCCGTGTCGTTGCCGCGCGCGGCGGCGATCTCGCCCAGGCTGAGAGCAACGGCAGCAGCGAGTGCTGGTGTGTTGGCCGCAATTTCGAGGTGTTCGGCGGCTTCGTCCAAGCGTCCCAGCTCGACCTGGACCTGTGCCAGTCGCAGGTGCGTCAGCGGGTCGTCGGGACGGACCTTGTGCGCTTGCTCGAAGGCGTCCGCCGCGGCGCTCAGGTTGGCGGCGTCGCGGTGGAGCAGGCCCGTGTAGTAGTGCAGGTGAAAGTCGCGCGGCTGCAGCTCGAGCGCATTCTGGTAGCAGGCCAGGGCGGCGCTGTGCAATTGGTAGGCGTGGTAGAAGTTGCCGAGACGGCCGTAGGCGGCGGCCACCTGTGGCGGGGTCGACGACGTCTTCAACAGGGCTTCGAGGTCCTGGCGCTGTTGCTGCAGCGACGCTCGTACCCCCTCGGGGACCTGGTCGAGGTCGGGGTGTGGGATGTCGACCGCCGGCGTCAGGGATGGTGGTGGTGCTTCGTCCGGGGCGCCGCAGGCGGTCAGCCCGAGCAGGAGCGAGGTGAGGAGCACCGCGGCCAGTAGCCGAGGAGCGGACAGAGGAGTGGGCAGAGAGGTGGAGGGGGTGGGTGTCACGGCAGCGTCTCCACAGGAGGTCGGGTCTCGAGCCCTGCTGGGATCGAATTCAAGGTGTACCTTGACCGCGTCGCAGCTCGATGTAGGTGTTGACCGGCACGTCGTCCCAGGTCTCGACGGCCGGGCCTGTGAGGTCCGGCCAGTGGACGCGCACATGTGCTGTCAGCAGGGCGGCTGCATCCAGTGGCAGCCCCAGACCGACCAGGATACGCGGGTCGTTGGCGGAGGCATAGCTGGCGGCGGTGCGCACACGCCGGAAGTAGGTCGTGTCGCCGACGGTGATTTCGACCCAGGCACCGAGCGCGTCTCGGGGTTCTGCACGGAGGGCGTCACGTCCGGCGGGGCTGGTCAGCAGGCGCAGGCCAATCCAGCCCTGGTCCTGGCCAACCCGATTCTGCAGCAGGCGCACCGGACCGCTGTTCTGGCTCACCACGACATCGGTGTCACCATCGTTGTCGAGGTCACCGAAGGCGGCGCCGCGGCTGACCTCGGAACGGCGGAAGACCGCACCGGCTTCGGCCGTGATCTCGCGAAAGGTACCGTCGCCTTGGTTGCGGAACAGCTGATTCTTCTGGTGCAGGGGTAGCTTGTCGCCCGCCAGCGCCAACTCTTCGAGGATCTTGACCGCGCCAGTGACGGTCAGCAGGTCGAGCCAGCCGTCGTTGTCGACGTCGATCCAGGCGGTGCCGAAGCCGGTGGCTTCGAAGGTCGGGGCGGCTAGCCCCGCCCGCATGGTGACGTCGTCGAATTGACCGCTACCGTCGTTGGCGTACAGGGTGTGCGTCTCGCGCGTCAGGTGGGTGATGAAGAGGTCTTCGTCGCCGTCATTGTCGAAGTCGGCGGCATCCATGCCCATGCTGGCTTCTGGCTGCCCCTTGCTGTTGACGGCCACGCCACCGAGCAGAGCTTCGTTGCGGAAACTGCCGTCCGGCTGTTGCATCCACAGGTGGTTGGGCAGTCCGTCGTTGCCGACGTAGAGATCGGGACGGCCATCGAGGTTGAAGTCGGCAGTCACGGCGCCCAGCGCACCCCCGCCCTCGGCGTTGAGCAAACCGCTACGACCGGTGACATCTTCGAACGTACCGTCGCCACGGCCGCGCCACAGGGCGTCACTCACCGGTTGGTAGGACAGCGGTCCGCAGTAGTTGGGGCGCCCCAGCTCGGTGGTGCACAGCTTGTGGGTGGCGATCGAGTAGTCGACGTAGTTGCCGGCGAAGAGATCCAGGTTACCGTCGCGGTCGTAGTCGAAAAGCGCCGCCGGCACGCTCCAGCGCGGATCACCGACATTACTGGCCGAGCTGCGCGTCGCGTCTTCGAAGGTGCCGTCGCCCCGATTGCGCCACAGTCGGTTCGGGCCGCCGAAGACGGTGATGTAGACGTCGACATGACCATCATTGTCGATGTCGCCAGTGGCCAGGCCCATCGAGTAGTGGTCACCGTTCTGAGCGTCCTTGGCACCGAGGCCGGATTGTGCTGTGACGTCGGTGAAGCGCAGCTCGCCGGTTTCCATCAGTTCGTTGCGGTACAGCCGGTCGCCGAGCGGTTGGCTGGCGCGTGATGGTGTTGGGGGAAAGGTGGCTTGCTGGAGGGTCGCTCCGGGGTCGAGCAGCTGGCCTTGCAGCAGCAACACGTCCAGATCACCGTCGCTGTCGTAGTCCAAGACGGCGCAGCCGCCGCTCATCATCTCGGAGAAGTAGTACTGCCCCGACATGCCATTGAAGTGCACGAATTCGAGACCCACCTCGGCGGCGACATCGACGAACAGGTCGTCCGGCCCCGGCTGGAAGGACGCGTCCGCGGTTTCGGAACTGCCGGGGGTCTCGGGCTTCGCCGCTGGCTCGGTTGGCGAGCAGGCCCACAAGCAGCTGCAGCAGAGCAGCCAGAGGCCGCTATGGATGGAAAACAGTCGACGAGGGTGATGAGTCAGCATGAGTAGGTCGAGCCAAAGTGCGGTCCGGCGGCCGGAATGCAGCGAAATGCTAGCATGACCTCACCTTCCAATCCTTCGAAACTGTCGCGCAATAGGAGGCCTCAAGATGACTTGGACTCGCCGTCGTTTCCTCGCTACCACCTCGCTTGTCACGGCCGCGGCCGCGTTGCCCTGGAATCCCCGCTCATCCTGGATGTCCAGCGCGCTGGCGCAGGAGGCCAGCGGCTCTTTTGAGACGCTGCGCCGTAACATCGGCATCTTCAACGGCCAGGGCGGCACCATCGGCTGGCTGGTGGCCGACGATGCCCTGGTGGTCGTCGATACCCAGTTCCCCGCGACCGCCGCGACCTGCTGGCAGGGGCTCGACGAGCGTTCCGAGCGTCAGATCGACCTGCTGATCAACAGCCACCACCACGGGGATCACACCGCCGGCAATGCGGTGTTCCAGCCGCACGCCAAGACCTTCGTGGCGCACGCCAATGTACCCGTCTGGCAGAAGAAGGCGACTGAGGCGCGCGGCAACACCGAGGGGCAGGCCTACGCCAGCACCACCTATGAGGACCACTGGCAGTCGGACCTGGGTTCCGAGAAGGTGCGCCTCGACTATTACGGCCGTGCCCATACCAGTGGAGACTCGGTGATCCATTTCGAGAAAGCGGATGTGGTGCACATGGGCGACCTGGTGTTCAACCGCTATCCGGCTTTCATCGACCGCCCTGCCGGCGCCACGATCGAGGGCTGGATGCAGCTGCTGGAGAAGGTTCACGCCCGCTTCAGCGACGACACTCTGTTCATCCACGGGCACGGCAATCCCGAGTTCGGTGTCACCGGCGGCCGTGCCGACCTGCTGCACATGCGTGACTTTCTGGGTGCGCTGCTGGAGTACGCTCAGAAGGGTATCCAGGCCGGTAAGTCCGAAGATGAGGTGGCGAGTGCCCTGAAGTTGCCGGGCTTCGAGGAGCACTACGCGGAGAGCTGGAAGGTGGCGATTCCCAACTGCCTGCGCGTCGCGCACCAGGAGGTACGGGAGGGCGCTTGAGGACTCTGCTTCTGGCATGGTGTTTGCCTACTGCGAGCGCTGACAGAGATCCACAGTCGGTGTCGAAAAGCCTGTGGAAAACCCTCTGGAAAACTGCCGGAAACTCCGATCTTTCGGGCGTTTCCGGCGTTTTGCACCGATTCCAGTGCAGCCGGGCTAAGTGTCTGCGAATAGGTGATTTGCCAGGAGTGTTCGAATTCGGGAAAGGTCCGTGAATCGGGAACCGGCGGCTGAGTTTTCCACAGAAAAAACGACGTCCGGATAAAACCCCTGCCAAGTAACTGTCGTCACAGGAGTTACAGCCGCGTGACAGCGATGGTCGAGTGCCTCCGCACACCGGCAAGGGGTATCAATTCTGGAAAGATGGATCGTCGGATCGCTCTTCCAGGAAAGCGAAGCGGTCGCTGCGTAGCTGCCGGCCGGCGTCGGTATCGGCACGGTCGATTTCGGTCAGGTAGGCCTCTTCGAGATTCGGCTCGACGGCGTCGCCGGCCAGAGCTTCGCCGGGGCGGGCGACGGCACGCAGGCGCAGCCCCTGCAGGGTGCGCACGCGCGCCGTGACCCGGTAGCGGTGACCGAAGTCGCGCAGCTCTTGGTCGTCCACCAGGGCGCTGAACACCCGCCCACGCGCCCGCTCGACCAGGGCGGCGGGTGGACCGTCGAAGCGCAGGCGGCCGCGGTGCAGCAGCAGGATGCGCGAGGCGGCGGCGTCGACATCACTGGCGATGTGGGTGGAAAAGAGAATGATGCGCTCGCCGGCAATGGCCAGCAGGGCCTGACGGAAGGCGTCGCGCGACTCGATGTCGAGGCCGGTGGTCGGTTCGTCGACGATCAGGATCGGCGGATCACCGAGCAGGGCACGCGCGATACCGGCGCGCTGGCGCATGCCGCCCGAGTAGTCGCGCACCCGTCGGCCGGCGTGCTCTTCCAGGCCGACCTGGCGCAGCAGGCGCTCGATCTGGCGCTGTCGCTCGGCGCGCTCGAAGATGCCTTTCTCGAGCGCCCAGTAGTCGAGGAATTGCTCGGCGGTGAAGTCGGGGTAGGCGTTGAATTCTTGCGGCAGGAAGCCGATACGGCGTCGGTAGTGCGCCCGGTTCTCGGGTTCGACCTCGACGCCGTGGAAGGACAGGCCGCCACGGCTCGGTTCGAGCAGGCCGGTGAGTAGGCGCAGTAGGGTTGTCTTGCCGGCCCCGTTGGGGCCGAGCAGGCCGATGATGCCGGGCCGGAGGTCGAAGCTGACGCCGCGCAGTGCCTGGAAGCCGCTGCCCCGAGAGGCCAGCAGGCCCCGCGGTCCGGGCTGCCGGTAGATCTTGGTCAGGCGTCGTACGCTGAGCCTCGGCGGCGCGTCGGCCTGGTGCCAGGCGGGAGGGTCGCGACGCTGCTGGCGGGCCACCGTGTCGCGCTGGCGCCAGGCGATGCCCAGCAGCAGCAGCGCGGGTAAGACGGTCGCGGTGGTGGCCAGGGAGGTGCCCGCGGCGAGGGCGGCTACCGCCAGCGGCAGACGCCAGGCTTGACCGGGTGCCGCTGCGGAGAAGGTGGCTTCGAGACCCGGAATCAACGCCGGGCCGGCGAGCACGAGGACGACGGTCAGAACGCTCCACCACCACCAGCCGGCGCTCGCCGCCAGAGGTCGGTAGACCTGGACGCCCACCCCATGAGGGCCCCCGTATCTACCACTGTCAGCGCCGTCGGCCGCAGGCCGCCCCAGGATCGCCGCCGCCATCTCCAGCGCCGCCGGCTGCATGGCGCACAGGGCCGCGGCCAGCGACAGCAGCAGGAACTCGTCGACCTGCCCGGCGCCGCGCGCGATCCAGGGCGTCGCGACCGCCAGGCCGAGAGTGGCCGGCGCCAGGGCCGCCAGCCCGGCGGGTAGCGAGTTGAGCCGCAGGACGGCGGTGGCGAGCCACAAGAGCGGCAGCGCCAGGGCCAGGCCGAGCAAGCGTAGGCGTTCTTGCTGCCAGTGCAGTGGCGACAGGTTGGGACGTTCGAGGTCGCTGCCTGCGGGAAGCTCGACGGTCGCCAGCGCGGCATGGACCTTGTCGCGGCTTTCGCGTCGCATGTCTTCACCGCTGAAGGGGAAGCGCACGTCGACGGTGAGTTCGAAGCGGCCAGAGCGCCGCGGCAGGGCGGGCGGCACCAGTCGTTCGCGGGTCTGGAACTGGGCCGCCACGACCACCGGCTCCCCATTTGCATCGTCTCCTGGCTGCAACGGAGTTTCCAGCAGCTGTGCGCGTGCCGGCACGTCGTCGGCGCGCAGCGGATATCCGGGCAGCTGCAGCGTCAGCCAACGCTCGAAGGTCCCCGGCAGTCGCCAGCGCCGCGGCGGTGAGCTGCGCCGGCGCAACTCGGCGGCCAGCGTGCTGCCCCGGTCCGCCAGGTATGGGTGTGGCTGCAGTTCCAGGTACTGGCTGGGCACGCCCCAGTCCGTCCGGATGTGGCTGAGCCGTGTGTCGTGCCGCAGCAGCTGGTCGCGCGTGCGCAGCCAGGCGGTGCGCAGGGCTTCGCCGTCGGTACTGCGCAGCAGGAAGCGGTAGCCGAAGGCGTCCTCGTCGGCTTCCGGTCGCTGTTCCAGGCTGTCGTCGAAGCGCAGTGCCCCACCCTCGCGGCCTGCGAAGCCGCTGTCGACGGTGACGGCCTGGCCACTCTGCGCCAGCTCGTAGCTCAGCCGTGTCAACATGCGCCGTCGCCGATCGGGGCGGCGGTGGCGCGGCTGCAGCTCGACGTAGAGGGTCGCTCGCGTCGGCCCGATCAGGCTCCAGTGGCCGGCGATTGCGGAGGCCTCGCCGAACAGCTGGCTGCGGTCGGCCAGCCCATCGAGCCGCGCTTCGAGTTCACGCACACGCGCTTCCATCTCGGCCAGGGTCGAGCCCTCGGGCATCGTCACCTCGACGATCAGCTCCCCCGTGTCGGGGCTCAGCGTGCCGGCTCGCGGGTCGAGGGCGTCTCCGAACACGATCAGCAGCGAGGCGGCGACCGTGACGGCGAACAGCACGACGGTGGCGCTTTGTCGCACCAGGGTCTGCAGTAGGCGACGGCTGAGCGGCAGGGCTGGCTGCTCCCGCGTGTCGTGCCTGCCAGAGCCTCTGCGAGTGTGGGTTGCCGGCGAGAGTAGCGGCAGGATCGCCAGACCGCCAGCGACGCCGAGCAGGAAGGTGAGGGCCGCGTCGCGCAGCATGGGGCCGAGGCCGCCGGAGGCCAGGGCCACGGCGATCGGCAGTGCGGCGGCGCTGAGCAGGCAGCTGAGCGCGCTGCCGGCCCAGGAATACTCGCGTTGCCGAGCCAAGCGCCAGGCGGCCATCGGCAGCACCGTGCACACCCCCAGGATCAGGGCCGGCAGCGACAGGATGTCGAGCGCCAGGTTTCCGGCGGTCTGTCCCTCGGAGAAAAGGATGAGGCGAGCCAACCACAGGAGATTGAGTGCCGCGGCGAGCGCCAGTGGGCCCGCGAACAGCATGTCCAGTCCGCTGCGCAGCACCCGTGCTCGGCGCGTGCCGCCGGAAGCCCGCGTCTTCCACGTCGAAACCATGGCCAGCAGCGCTCCCAGGCAGCTGGCCAGGAGCAGACCCAGCCCGAGCCGGCTGAGCAGCGCGCGCAGCGGTTCGGCTTCGCTGTACACCAGGTCGTTGTCGGGACCGAGTTGGGCACGCAGCCGGTGTTCGAGCAGCAGCGGTGAGACGTCGGCTTCCCGCCACACCTGCAGGGCCATGCCCTCCTGCCCCTGGTAGTGCACCCGCCAACCTGGTGGTTGTCGCCGCCCCTGGATGTCTGCCAGAGCACCGAGCGGCACCGTCTGACCGGGACCGGCGACGATCGGCAAGCGCGCCAGGGAGCTGGGTGTCAGGGACCCGTCTGCTGTCTGCCGGGGTGCGGCCTGCACGGGTGCGGCCCGCAGAGGCGCGGCCTGCAGAGGCCGGTGACGACCTTCGACAACCGGGTCTCCCAGCGGCCGGCGTTCGAGTGTCCGGCTCAGCGCATCGCGCACCGGCGTGGCCAGGGCCAGGGCGCGGGGGCGCAGCTGCACGCGTATTTCCTCAGGCCAGCGACCGAGGATCTGCACGCGCCGCACGCCGTGGACCGCGCGCAAGCGCTCGGCCAGCTCGACCGCCGCGCTGTCGTCGACCTGGCCGAGCCACACGACCACGGCCAGATCGCCCTCAGCCGAAGACGCGGGAGCCACCTGCAGCACTGCGCCCCGGGGCAACTGCCGGCGCAGACTGGTCAGCTCGGATTCGAGCCTCGAGGCCTTGCGCTCCGGATCGGTTCCAGCCGCGAAGCGGACGCGCAGAAAGCCACCGCTGGCCGACACCTGGCCGGCGATACCGCGCACATCGCCGAGGGAGCGGATCGCCGATTCCAGCGGCACGATCCACTGGCGGGAAACCTCCAGCGGGTCGCTGGAGTCGGGCAGCCGCAGGGACACCGAGAGTTCGGGAAAACGTGTTTCCGGCAGGAAGCTCAGGGGCAGCCGCCAAGCTGCCAGGCCGCCGAGCAGCAAGATGGCCGCGGCTACGACCGCGCGCGCGAGAGGGCGCCCTTCCGTCACGCTGAATCCTCGTCGCCGCGCTCTGGAAGTCGGAAAGTCTGCTCCTTCTCGGGGTGGGTCGCTAGCCGGTAGAGAGCCGGTACCAGCAGCAGTGACGCGAAGGTCGAGGTCACGAGGCCGCCGAGTACCGCCAGGCTGAGTGCGCGTCGCAGCTCGACGCCTTCACCGCCTAGCAGGGCGAGCGGCAGCATGCCGAGCAGGGTCGTGATGGTGGTCATCAGGATCGGTCGATAGCGTTCCGCCGCGGCACCGCTGAGGGCGTCGAGGGCGGCGGCTCCCGCGCGCCGCAACTGCTCGACACGGTGCACCAGCACGATGGCGTTGTTGACCACGATGCCGGTGAGCAGGATGAGTCCCAGGAAGGACATGACGTTGAGCGTCTGGCCGGCCACGGTGAGCAATGCGACGGCACCCGCGGCCGCCACGGGCACCGTGCTCATCACCACCGCCGGCAGGCGCAGACTCTCGTAGGTGGCGGCGAGGGTGAGAAAGACCAGCACCACGGACAGCGCCAACGCCAGAAGAAGCTGTCCGAACGAGCGCTGTAGTTCCAGTGCCGCGCCGCCAGGCCGCACGGCTTCATCCGCGGCCAGGGGCAGCTCGTCGAGCACGGCTTGTAGCCGGCGAGCCGCCAGGCCGCGCGGGTCGACATCGAGCACCAACCGCACCGACGGACGACCGTCGAAGCGCTGCTCGCGCGGCGGCCGCAAATCGTCGTGCAGTTGCGCCAGCGCGGCCAGGGGGAGCACGCGGGCGTCGTTGTCTCCCGGGGTGCGCACCGGACCGATGGGCAGGGTCGCCAGGTCGGCCGGCTGACTGCGCTCAACCCGGATTTCGGGCTCCACGCCGGGCATGTCCACGCGGCCGGCGAGCTGCGGGCCAAGTGCGGCGCGCACCTGGCTCTCGAGCGCCGCTCGGTCGAGTTGCAATTCGCTCAGCCGTGCCTCGTCCCAGCTCAGGCGCAGCGCCGGTCGTGGTCGGCTGAGTTGTTCGCGATAAGGAGAGATTCCCAGCCGCTCGGCGACATGTGCGCGGACTCGCTCGGCCAGGGCTTCGGCGCGTGCCGGTTCCGCCGCCGAGACTTCGATCTCGACCCGTCTGCGCGCCCGCTCCAGCACCTCGACGAAGGCACTCTGGCGCAGGTCGACCTGGGCGCGAATACCGGCGACGCCGCGCACGGCAGCTTCCAGTGCTGACAATCGCTCTGCAGTATCGGCGGTCTCGGCGCCGAAGGTCAGCTCCAGGTGGCCGATGCCGGTCTCCGTACCGGCGCTATCGCGACGACCGAGATCGTTGCCAGGCAATGTGCGGCTGCGTTCTTCGTCGGCACCGCGCGCCGAGACGAGCTGCACCAATCCAGGTCCGGCCGCGCGCCGCACTGCCGCCTCTACCGCGCCGCCGCGCGCCTCGAGGTCGTCGAGTGTCAAGCCTGGGGGTGCCTGCCAGGTCACCAGCACTGTGCGGGCCGCCGCATCCGGCATCAACTCGCGCGGTAGCTGCCTGCCGAGCTGCGCTGCCGCGGCGAGCAGGATCAGGGTCGGCAACAGCACGAGCCAGGGATGGCGCAGGCACGGTCGCAGCAGGCGCAGGTAGGCTCGCCGGCCAGGGTGAGAGCCACCCGTCGTAGCAGCGCTGACTTCCTGCCGTGGGCCACGCTGGCGTCCGCCGCTGAGCACGGGCGTCACGGTCAAGGAGAAGAGCAGCGAGACAGCGAGTGAGCTGACGATGGCGAACGCCTGGGTGCCGAAGAAGGCGCGCGCCAGGCCGTGCAGGTAGAGCAAGGGCAGGAAGACGACGGCGGTGGTGACGAAGCCGGCGACGACCGCTCCGGCGATCTGCCGGCCACCGGCCAACGCCGGAGACATGTTGCGGTCGCCGCCCTGGCGTTGCCGTTCGCGCGCGCTCTCGATCGCTTCCAGTACGACGATCGAGTTGTCGACCAGCATGCCCGCGGCCAGAGCCAGTCCGGCCAGCGACACGACATCGAGAGAGATGTTCCACAGGTAGAAGGCGGCGAAAGCGGTGATGATCGAAGCCGGGATGACGACGGCGAGTGCTAGCGTCGGCGCCCAACGACCGAGCAGGGCGCGCAGCACCAGCGTGCCCAGGAACAGGCCCACCAGCGCCGCGAGACCGAGCTGCCGCAGCGCATCGACGACTTCGCCGCTGCTGTCGCTGACCAGCCGCAGGGTTAGTGTTCCGTCTCCGGTAGTGTTCCCTGTCATTTCACTGGTACCGCGCCGGCTCAGTTCCGCCACCCGCTCGCGTATTCGTTCGGCCAAGGCGACGGCGTTGGCGCCGGGCGCTCGGAAGATGCGCACCAGCGCACCGTCTTCGCCATCGAGTCGGAACCAGGAGCCGTCGTGCAGGGTCTCCAGGCTGACGTCCGCGACATCGCGCAGCAGTGCGCGCGGGGGGCCGCTGATGCTGCCCTTTGAGGTGCTGCCCTTGGTTGGGATGGTCAAGGAGCGCAGCTGTTCCAGCGAGTAGACGGCCTCCCGCACGACCAAGGGCCGCACGGTGCCGCCCGCCCGGGCGCGGCCGGCGCTCTCGGGCAGGCCGATACGGCTCAGCCGGGCCACCAAGTCGGCGGCGGTCAGGTCACGGGCGGCGAGAGCCGCCGAGCGCGGCGTGACTACCACGTGCCGTGGTGCCAGGCCTAGCAATTCCAGGCGCCCAGCGCCTTGCAGCCGGGCCAGCTCCGGCGCCAGTACCTTGCGCACGAAGGCGGTGCGCGCCCCTGGTGAAGAACCACCGAGCACCGCCACTTCGACGATCGGCGCCTTGTCTCCGACCGCCAGCTCGACGGTCAGGTCGCGCGGCGCGTCTTCGAGCGCCGCCAGCCGCCGCTCGGTCTCGATGCGCAGGCGGTCCGGGTCGGTCTGCCATTCGCTCTCGACTACCACCCGGCTGATGCCGTCTCCCGTCTCGCTACGGATCGAGGTGACGCCCGCCAGCGAGGCCAAGCGCCGCTCCAGCGGTTCGGTCACCCCGAGCAGCAACTCTTCGCGCGAGCGGTCGTCGGCGCGGGCGGTGATCACCAGCTGCGGCCGTTCGACATTCGGCAGCAGCGACACCGGCAGGCGCAGCAGCGAGAACAAGCCCAGTACCATCAGCGTCAGGGCACCGATCAGCGTCGAGACAGGCCGCTCGACGGCGAGACGGATCACGGCTGGCCCTCGTTCGCTTCACTACCGTCCGTGCCATTCTCGGAGTCGCCATTCTCGGAGTTGTCGCCTTGCTCGCTGCTGCGGCCGGGGTCGCTATCGGCACTGCGCGCCAAAGCTCCGTCGCTGAGGAACGACACACCGTCGACGGCGACGCGATCGCCGGCCACCACGCCCGAGAGGATCTCGATACGACCCTCGCCACGGCCGCCCAGCTCGACGCCACGCCGCTCGGCGCGGTAGCCGCCGCCGGTCGACTGCAGCACATAGACCGAGGCGTTGCCCTCGTCCACCAGCACGGCCTGCTCGGGCAGCGTGAGCACGTTCCGCCGCTCGCTCATCTCGACCTTCACCTGCACGCCCTCGCCGGGTGCCGGCAGGTTGGTGACATCCAAGACTTCCATCACCACCCGCACCGTACCGCCCGCGTCGACCACCGGTGCCACTTCGCGGATCGTTCCCTCGCCGCCATAGGTGGTGCCGCCGGGCGGCGCGAAGCGTACCGTCAAGCCGGGCTTCAAGTTGTCGCGCTCGGCAGCGGCGGCCCAACCCTCGACCCTCGGCGCGCCCTGGCTGGCGATCTCGGCCAGCACGCCGCCGGCCAGGATCTCCGAGCCGGGCGGCAGCAGCCGCTGCACGATCAGGTGCCCCGAGGCCGATGCCCGCACATCCAGCCGTCGTGCTCGTTGACGGGCGTCGTCGAGTCGCTTGCCTGCCAGTTCGGCTTGTAGCTGGGCGCGCTCCAGCTCGGCCTCGGCGACCAAGCCTTCGTCGAAGCTGCGTTGCATGCGCTCCAGCTCCGCCGTCGCCGAGCGTGCCTCCAGCTCGGCCTCGGTCAGGCGCAGCTGCAGATCCTGGTTCTCGACCACCGCCAAGATCTCACCGTCGCGGACCGCCTCGCCGGTGCGCAGACCGGCACGGAAGCGCCGCGGGTAGCTGACGATGCCGCTGGCCGGGCTCACCACCGCCACCGTGGCCGCTGGCTGTACCGAGCCCAGCAGGGTCAGGGTAGCCCGATGCGGTGCGCGCGTCAGCACCTCGGTGGTGACAGTGACCGCGGGTTCCTGCGGCTGGAAGGGCTCTGGCTGCTGGCAGGCCGTCAGGCTCAGGATGAGACCGGGAAACAGCACCGCGCGCAGCAGGATGGAGGCAACGCGGGCAGTCGAGCGGCGGGCGGTCGAGCGGCGGGCGGTCGAGCGGCGGGCGGTCGAGCGGCGGGCAGTCGAGCGGTGGGCAGAAAGTCGAGGCATGGTCGTCTCCGGTGGGCTCAATTCAGGGGGACTCACTTCAGCAGGGTTTCCGGGCGCAGCAGTCGGCGCCGGGCATAGAGAAAGAACAGCACGATGGCCGCGATCAGCACGGCCAAGTGGGTCGACCACTCGAGTGCCTCCTCGGCGCTGGGCAAGAAGATGCCGCTCTTGGAGTGATAGCGGTTGGGCATCGGATCGAAAAAGAACCAGCGTTGCAACAGCAGGATGGTGATCACGGAGGCGCTCCACACGGCTCCGGCCGAGTGCACGTGCACCGCCCAGAAGAGCACCACGCTGCCGAGCAGCGCGTTGGCGGCCAGCACCTGCAACACCACGGACACCAGCGGGAACGGGTCGGTACCGAAGAACCAGAAGCCGAGTAGCACCAGCAGCGCCTGGGCGCCGGTAATCGTCAGCACGGCGCCGATGCGCCGCAAGAAGTACGCCTCTACGCTGGCCGTGGTCAGCGCCAGGTCGAGACTGCCAGCTTGCCGCTCCAGCGCCACCAGGTTGGCCATGGCGGGTACCCCGAGGAGCAGCAACGGGTGCAGCGTGACGCTACGGTAGACCTGGCTCAGGCCACCCCCGGCAATCCACATCAGCAGCAGCTGGCCGATCACCAGGACGGCGTCGAGGATCAGGAACAGGACTTCTCGACGTCCCAACAACAAGCCCAGCGACAGCCGCAGGCGCCGCAGTTCGGCGCCTGGACGTCCTTCCAGGAGGCGCTGGCGCCAGGAGGGCCTGGGCTCGGGCCGATTCACAGCTGGTACTCCACGCGGGTCAGACCGTCGCGGGCGAAGCGGAAGCACTTGCCGCCGGGGTCGAGGGCCAGCGCCTGGGGCGGATAGCTGGTGCTGAGCTGGAAGGAGACGCTGCCACCGCTGCTGCCACCACTGCCGACCTCGATCACCGTCTCGGCCGGGGCCAGGTCGGTGAACAGCACCAGCGGGCAGCGGACCGCGCCATCGCCCTCGTTCACCACGCGGCCGCTCGCCAGCCAGCGATTTCCCTGGCGTTGAAAGCGGACGTCGCGCAGCACCGGCTCGGGCAGCGCGGAGCCGGTGAGGAGCTGTTGATGGAAGTCTTGCAGGTCGACGCCGGAGATCTCTTCGAGCAGGTCCATCAGTTCGGAGAGGTGACCGGCCTGGTCGATCGGATGGTCCTCCGATGGGACCAGGAAGCGATCGACGGCCTCGTAGAGGTTAGGGGTGCCGACCAGGTACTGCAGGTAGTGCAGCAGCGCTGGCAGGCGGCTGCTCAGGGAAGAACTCCACGGCGACCTGGCGTCGAGGATCGACGCGCGTAGACCGTCCTTGAGCCAGGCTTTGGCGTGCACCACGGCGCTCGGCTCCTCGAGTTCCCCCAGCCGCTGGCGTACCAGCTGATCGAGCAGCGCGGCCATCAGGATCTCCTGGTCGCTGGCGATCGTCCGTGTGTGGCGAATCTGCGCGCGCGCCAGCTCGGACACCAGCGCACTCGTGCGCAGAGCCTTGGTGCGCACCAGCTCCGCTTCGTTGACCAGGACCACCTTGCCGAAGGTAGCTCGTTCCTGCCGCGGAAAGAACGACAGCCACCAGCCTGAAAAGCCGCGAGCCGACATGGGCTGCTCGAGGAAGATCAGGCCCTGACCAGAAGTGACGCCCGGCCACGCCTCATCCAATTTCTTGCGCGCGTTGTCCAGTGCTGGTCGGTGAAGAGCGGCCTGGTGCCGGTGTTGCGGCAGGACGGCCAGCTGCAGCCTTTCGCCGGTCGTAGCGCCGGCTGTATCGCTGGCCGTCAAGCTGGTAGAGGCTCGGCTGGGCTGATCGTCGGCAACCAGCACCAAGGGGCCTCCGAGCACGCCGATGCGATCAAGGGGCAGACGGCACGAGCTGCGCAGCGCCCGCGCGTCCGCCCGGTCGCCCGTTCGTGCACCCGTCTCGGCAGGCACGACCTCACCGCAAGCACTGGCCAGCAGCCATCGTGCCGGCACGCCCAAGTCCAGCTCGAAGGTGGCCAGCGGAAAGATCTGCTCCTCGGGCACCTCGTTCCCGGGGCCACCGGGCGATGTCGGTGGAGGGGTCAGCTGCCAGGTCGTGTAGCGAGGCAGCGGCAGCAGGGACGCACCGGTCAGGAAGACACTCCGTGTCTGTGCGTTGCGGTGGCGGCTGCTGTGTCCCAGCTCGGAGAGATCCTGCGGCTGGGTCCCACTCAGGAAGTTCTGGTAGCGGATGTTGAAGGGCATGCTGCCGACTCCGCGCAAGCGGAAAGCCACCGTCTCGGAGTACCCTTCGAGCTGCAGGCGTAGCGTGCGTGACTCGCCGGCCTCCAGAGGCGGTTGCAGGTCGAGCCGCAGTCGATCCCACTGCCGGTGCACCGAGACGCCCTCGTCGACGGGTTGCGCGTCGAGACCAGCGTTGAGCTGCAGCATCAGGGCTGGCAGCGCTTCGGCGCCCGTGTTACGGAAGGTGAGGTCGACGTCTGCCTGCAGCTGTCCGTCTGGCACCAGGCGTCCGCGCAGCGCGTAGCGCTCGGGAACCAGCGTGCGTGGATTGACCAGAGCCTCCTGATCCATCTCGGCGGCGAAGCGCTCGGCCGCCAACTGCTGGAAGTGCTCGCTGCGCGCTAGCCGATAGCCGGACACCGCCAGCAGGAGTAGCGCTGCCAGGCTCAGCATGGCCAGATCTGCCGCCAGCGGCTTGGGGTCTGGCCAGTAGCGCATGCGCAGGTTGCTCAGCCAGTTGAGATAGGTGCGCAGAGGATGCTTGGGCGAGATGCGCCAGGGGCGAACATCCGGAGCCGTGCGGCGTAGGAAGAGGGTCGCGGGACCGAGCAGGCAGACGGCCAGTGTCAGTACGAAGAGGCTGTGCGCGAGCAGCGTGTCGAGGATGAGCTGCAGGTCCATCGGTGCCTCGCTGAAGCTGATCTGACCCAAGCCGAAGCGCTGCGACTCCGGGGCGTTGGTTTGCAGCACCAGGCTCAACCACACGGCGAAGGTTGTCGAATGCGGCCATTCGGCGGATTCCCAGGTGGTGTGGAAACGGGCTAACAGTTGCAGCAGCAGCGGTGAGGCGACCAGGGTCAGGCCGAGGTAGAAGAGTAAGAAGCCGATCCAGCTACCGGTGATGGTGCCGATGGCCAGGGCGCCACCGGAAGCCGCGAGAAGAGACGGCAGCACCCATAGCAGCCAGGGCAAGAAGTAATGACCGACTTCGGCCGCGGGTAGCCCCAGAGTCACGGGAAGCAAGGAGGTGAGGAGCGGCGGCAGCAGGGTCCAGGGCAGCAGGGTGGAGACCACTCCACACCAGCGTGCCAGCAGGTAGCTGGCGTTGCTCACCCCGGTCAGGCCGACCACCGCCCACGCGCCCTCGGAGCGCTCGCGCTCGATGGCGTCCATGGCGACCAGTGCCGACAGCACGGCAACCAGGAACACCTGCAGCTCGAAAGTCGGCTGCAGGTAGCTGACGGTGCCCACCAACACGTCGCTACGGTCGCGCAGCAGCAGCTGGTAGAGCACCGGCAGCATGCTGCCCGCCAGGTACAGGGCGACCAGCAGCCGGTAGCGCGTACTGCGCAGCTGTGTCCGCCATTCGTGCGCGATGAAGGCGCGCAACAGCGTCATGCACTGTCCTCGAGCGGCTGTGCCGGGGCCTGGGTCTGGCGGGCCAGGAAGGCGGCGTAGGCTTCTTCGAGCATGGTCTCGCGCGGCCTTGCCGCGGCCGGCCGTTCGACAGCGTGCACCACCTGCACGGTCTCGCCGTCCACCAGGCGCCGGGTGACGAGCGTTGCGTCCGCCGGCAACTCGGCGTCTGCCGCCAGCTGCCACAGCTGACCGTCGAAACGGCGCATCAGGGTACCGGGCTCGCCATCGAACAGGACGCGCCCGCGAGCAATGACGGCGATGCGCGCACAGGTCGCTTCGATGTCTTCCACGATGTGGGTCGACAGCAGTACCGCCGTGTACTCGGCGACCTCGGTGATCAGATTGCGGAAGCGGATGCGTTCTTCTGGATCGAGCCCGGCGGTTGGCTCGTCGACCACCAGCAGGCGGGGGCGGTGGATCAGGGCCTGCGCAATTCCCAGCCGCCGCTTCATGCCGCCCGAGTAGCTACCCGCGCGGCGGCCGGCCGCGGTCTGCAGGTCGACGGCGTCGAGCAGCTGCTCCACGCGCTCCTCCAGCCGCCGAGGGCTGAGCGGCACGCGGCGTAGCTGTCCGCAGTGGCGCAGGTACTCGCGTCCGCTGAGCTGACCGATCGGCGCGAAATCCTGCGGTAGGTAGCCGATGCACTGTCGAATCTGCGGCCGGTCGCGTCGGCGGCCGGCATCGAGATCCTGGTACACGCGCTCGCCGGTGGTCGGTTCCAGCCGCAACACCAGGATCGACAACAGTGTCGTCTTGCCGGCTCCGTTGGGACCCAGCAGGCCGATCATTCCATCGCCGATCTCCAGATCGACGCCCCGCAGGGCAGGGGTGCCGTCCGGATAAACCTTCCGGATGTCGTTCAGTCGGATGTTCATGAGTGCCGGTCCTGCTCGTGGAAGGGAAGCCTGATTGTATCTACGTACGTTCGGCTTCAGCGTTGTAGTCCACCTCTGTCGTCCTCTTCAGCGTGTACATGTCAAGAGTCTCGAGGGGCGTGGTCTACAATGTTGCCGTCATGAAGCCCTTTCAGCATCCCGACCTGCCGGATCAGCGGCCGGAAGCCTCCGCCGCGCACTGGCGGGTGCGCTTGCATGAAGTGATCTTCGAGGCCGACACGCCGGCCGGCAAGGCCTTCGATGTCGCGCTCCTGATCGCGATTCTGCTGAGCGTCTTCGCGGTTCTGCTAGAGAGCGTAGCGGGAATTCGCTTGCACTACGGTCGCGAGCTGCGGCTGCTGGAGTGGGTGTTCACCATCCTGTTCACCCTAGAGTACTTGCTGCGCTTGCTCTGCGTCGGTCGTCCGGCCGCCTATGCCCGTAGCTTCTTCGGTGTCGTCGACCTGCTCGCTATCCTGCCCAGTTACCTGAGCCTGGTAGTAGCTGGTACGCAGTCGCTGATCGTCATCCGCGCCATCCGCCTGCTACGCGTCTTCCGTGTGCTCAAGCTGGCACATTTCGTCGGCGAGTCTCAGATGCTCGGCTCCGCTCTGCGCGCCAGCAGCCGCAAGATCATCGTCTTCTTGGGAACGGTGCTCACGTTGGTCGTCATCATTGGTTCGGTGATGTACCTGATCGAGGGTGAAGAGAACGGCTTCACGAGCATTCCGCAATCCATGTACTGGGCCATCGTCACCATGACCACCGTCGGCTATGGAGATATCGCTCCTGGCACGCTGGTGGGAAAGTTGCTGGCCTCGTTCGTGATGGTCATCGGCTACGGCATCATCGCTGTTCCGACCGGCATCGTCACGGTCGAGATGAGTCGGCGTCCGCAGCCCGTATCCACTCGCTGCTGCCGTCAGTGCGGGGTCGAGGGTCACGATGCCGACGCCAAGTTCTGCAAGGCCTGCGGCGAGTTGCTGGACCAGCCTCTGGTATCCTGAACGCAGTTGGATCGGAGGTCGAGTTCACCAAGATGAAAGAGCAGTACTTAGGCATCGGCGTCTACTCGTTGTCCGACGCCCGACGGTTGACGCGCATTCCCGGCCAGCGTCTCAGTCGCTGGATCCGTGGGTACCACTACGACCTCGAGGGTCGCCAGCACGCACAACCACCCGTGATCCAGGGCCAACTTCCCGAGATCGATGGCCGTATCGCGCTCGGCTTTCTGGATCTGATGGAAGCTCGATTCATCGATGCCTTTCGCGACTACGGCCTAAGCCTACAGGCGATTCGCCGAGCTGCGGAAGCCGCAAGAGGGTTGCTGCAGGCCCGGCACCCCTTCTCCCGGCACCGCTTCCGTACCGATGGCCAGAGCATCTTTGCGGAAATCGCCCAGGAGAACGACGAGCCCAAGCTACTCGATCTGGTGCACAACCAATACGCTCTCAAAGAAGTCTTGGAGGACTATCTCTATGAGGGCCTGGAGTTCGAAGAGGAAGTACCCATCCGGTGGCGACCGATGCCAGGCAACCGGCGCATTGTGTTGGACCCAGAACGCCAGTTTGGTCAACCCATCGTGGAGGAGGAGGGTGTCCCCACCGCGGTGTTGTCAGCGGCCTTCAAGGCCGAGCAGAACCTGGAACGCGTCGCCAGATGGTATGAAGTCGGAGCCGCTGCGGTACGGGCGGCTATCGATTTCGAATCGTTCTTGGAGCGGGCAGCGTGAGGTTCTTTGTCGACAACAACCTTGCCCCAGCACTTGCGAGGGTATTGAATGCCTTGGCTGTCTACGAGGGCTATCAGGTCTTCCACCTCAAGGATAGATTCGATCGGGCGACGCCGGATGAGATCTGGCTCCGAAAACTCGGCACTTCCGGCGATTGGGTCATCTTGTCCGGAGATCTCCGGATCACTCGCAATCCACACGAGAAGAGAATCTGGAGGCAGTCCGGCCTCACGGCCTTCTTCTTGGCCAAGGGCTGGATCAACGAGGGCTTCTATGAGCAAGCGTGGAAGCTTGTCAGATGGTGGCCACGGATTATCGAGCAGGTCAAGAACAACGAGCCAGGCATCGGCTTCGTCATTCCGCATCGCGCGACGGGACGATTCAAGCTGATCTGAGCCTTCCCACATTTCTCCGCGATCGTGTACTCTGTTTCGACCCCCTCGACGCCGCTTCCCGTGGTGATCACCCTGCCGTCGCACGCAGCGAGAAACAAGATGTTGGCCCAAAAAGCGTCCCCCGCGCCCCTGACTCAGGTTCCCAATTCACGCACGGCTGCCCAAGGACGACCCAAAGATCCAGGGCGCGCCAGCGATCTGGTGCTGATCGTCGAGACACTGGCCGAAGAGATCGGCCGGCTGCGCAAGAACCTGGCCGATCAGCAGCGGCAGCAGGCGCAGCAGCACAAGCGCCTGGAGCAGGGGATGGCCGAGGTGCGACACCAGCTGCGTGGGGATGCCGCGGACGATGCAGAGCCGCCGCGCAGCGAGATCACGCAGACGGTCACGGAAGCGCAGCTCGGTCCCAACCAACTGCGCGCGTTGCTGACCTTCGACCAGTCGCTGGCCCAACTCTTGACCCTGGCCGGGGACGACGACAGCGTGTCACCAGACACCGCCGTCGACGATGCTCCGATCTCGATCCGCGAGGGTCTCGACATGCTGCAGATCCGGGTGCGCAACCTGCAGCGCTCGATGGGGCTCGAACCCGTGCCGTCCATTGGACAGCCGTATGACCCCGAGGTCCACCGCATCGAACGCACCGAGCAGCGGCCGGACATACCGGTGGGGCAGGTGCTGGCCGAGGTGCTGCCGGGCTATCGCTACCAGGGGGAGCTGGTGCGGCCAGCGCGGGTGGTGGTCAACGGCGAGGGCGATTAGCTCTCAGGAGTGGCCTGGTCCAGGAACGCGAGTACCAACCGGTTGAAGACATCCGGCCGCTCAATATGGCCAGCATGTCCGGCGTTGCTCATGACCTCTAGCCGGCCGTGTGGGAACCGGCAGATCAGAGCTTCTTGCTGCGCAGGAGTCCAGTAGTCGTGATCGCCGCAGATCCCGAGAACGGGACCGGTGACGTGGCGCAAGTTCGCCGGCGGTTGCCAGCCCATCAGGGCGCGCACGCAGCGCAGATAACTCCACCGGTCGTTGCCCTGCCAGCGCTGCCGGAACTGGCGCCGCAGGTCGGCTTGCTCAGCGCCCGGAAACAGGCGTCGCGCGAGCACCCAGGCGACGGCGGGCATGCCGAGCACTGTAATCAGGAGGCGCCGCTGCAGGTAGATGCGGCGGGTCCGGAAGTCGTGCAGCGTCAGGGTGGGCGGGCAACTGACCAGCACCAGCGAACGCACCAGGTCAGGACGCCGCGCCGCCAATTCGACCGTGACGATGGCCCCCATCGAGATCCCGAGCAGGTGTACACGCTCGAGATCTAGATGTCCCAAGAGTGCCTCGAGGTCGGCCACGAAATCGTCCAGGCGGTAGCGTCGCTTCGGACGCGGTGAGCGTCCATGGCCGCGCAGGTCGCAGGTGACGATGCGCAAGGGGCGCTTCGACGCGGCGGTGAAGGCGTCGAGTTGGTGTTGCCAGTCGCGGCAGCTCGACCCCAGGCCGTGGACGAGCAGCAGTGGTTCTCCGTCTTCGGCGCCATGGACCTCGTGGTAGAGCGGCACCGGATCTGCCGCTGGTGCTTGTGCCACAGGCGCTCGCGGAGGCCGTTTCACAGCTCCCGCACCAGCTCGTCGACGCTGGCCACGACGTGTACCAGCTTGCGCGCCGACGGTTTCGCGAAGCCGCGGTGGACAATGTGCTCGATCAGGCTGACCAGGGGTTGCCAGTAGCCCTCGACGTTGATCAAGTAGATCGGCTTGGCGTGCAGGCCGATCTGCCGCCAGGTGAGCATCTCGAAGGTCTCTTCCAGCGTGCCGAGACCGCCGGGGAGCGACGCGAAGGCGTCGGACATCTCGTACATGCGGCGCTTGCGCTCGTGCATGTCGCGCACCATGATCAGCTCGGTGACCCCCTGGTGCGCCACCTCGCGATCATGCAGAAACTCGGGGATGATGCCGACCACCTCGCCGCCGGCTTCCAGCGTCGCGTCGGCCAGCAGGCCCATCATGCCGATGCGGCCGCCGCCGTAGATCAGGCGCACGCCGCGCCGCGCCAGGCTCGTACCGAGCCGCTGTGCCGCTTCCGGATAGACCGGCTGCTGCCCGGCGCTGGCGCCGCAATACACGCAAAGAGACTGAATGCCCATCGCTGCTCCCCAGGGTTACGCTAGACTCGGCGGACGAGTCTGGCCAGGAATCGAGATCGATCTCATGAACCGAACTGCATCTCTATGAACCGAACTGCATCTCTATGAACCGGACGGCATTTCTATGAGCCAGATCGGCGCCGCGCCGACCGACCTCTTTCTCTCCCTGACCCCCGAGAAGGTCCTGGAGGCGGTCGAGGCTGCTGGTCTGCAGTGCAACCCGGTCTGCTATCCGCTCAATTCCTTCGAGAACCGCGTCTACGAAGTCGAGTTGCAGGATCGCAGCCGGATCATCGCGAAATTCTACCGTCCCGGCCGTTGGAGCGAGCGGCAGATCCTGGAAGAGCATACCTTCCTGGCGGACCTCGAAGCCGACGAGATTCCGGTGTGCCCGGTGCGACCCTTTCCCGACGGCTCGACGCTGAAGCGTCAGGACGAGATCTTCTACAGCCTGGCCGAACGGCGCGGCGGCCGTGCGCCGGACGAAATGAGCGATGAGCTGGCCGTGCGCCTAGGACGCCTGGTCGCGCGTCTGCACAATGTGGCGGTGCGGCGACCGGTAGAACACCGCGTCCACCTCTGCGGCGACACCTACGTGCGCGACAACGTCGATTTCCTGGTGCAGCACAGCGTACTTCCGAGTCACCTGCAGCGTCGCTATCTCGATGCCGCAGAGGACCTCGCCAGCCTGGCCGACGAGCTGATGACGGACGTGCCGATGCACCGACTGCACGGCGATTTGCACCTCGGCAACTTGCTGGTCCGCGACGACCTGCTGCACGTGCTCGACTTCGACGATTCGGTGCAGGGACCGGCCGTGCAGGACGTCTGGCTGGCCTTTCCGGGACGCGATGCGGAGACCGTGCGCCAGCGCCAACTGTTCCTGGATGCCTACGAAGAGTTCCGTCTCTTCGACCACCAGACGCTGCGCCTGGTCGAAGTGCTGCGTGGCTTGCGCCTCGTGCACTACGCGACCTGGCTGGCGCGTCGCTGGCACGATCCCGTCTTCCCGGCTACCTGGCCGCACTTCGGCACCGAGGACTACTGGCTGCGCGAAACCGAAGACCTCGAAGAGTGCCTGCGCTTGGTGCACGAGCAGGTCCCCGCCGCGGGAGCTGCCGCCGGCGTCGTCCAGCGCCGCGCCGAGACCGAGGAAGAGTTGACCAACAAGGACTACTTCTGGGATTGGGAAGGAGATTGACCCGATGCAGGAGCTACGCTCTTTTCTGATCGACTGGCTGGCCGACACGCTCGAGGTCGCCGCTGCCGACATCGACCCGGAGCAGCCCTTCCAGCGTCAAGGACTGGACTCGTTGCAGGCGACACGCATGGTCGAGGTGCTGGCCGAGCGTCTGGGGCGTGACATCTCACCGGTGGTGGTCTGGGGGCACCCGACGGTCGCGGCACTCAGTCGTCACCTGGCCGGGATCGCCGCGGCACCGGCCGCCGCTGTGACGGCCGACCCGTGGGCGCCGTCTGCCGCGGCCGGTGATGCCGGTGGTGCCGGCGGTACGCGTCCCGACCCGATCGCCATCGTCGGCATGGCGTGCAGGATGCCGGGCGGCGCAGCCAACCTCGACGCCTTCTGGCAGCTGCTGTGCGACGGCGTCGACGCCGTGCGCAAGGTACCGGCGGATCGCTGGGACGCCGACGCCGTCTACCACCCCGACCCCTTGCACCACGGTGGCGTCAACACGCGCGAGGGCGGCTTCCTCGATCGCATCGACCTGTTCGATCCGCTGTTCTTCGGCATCTCGCCACGCGAGGCCGAGCAGATGGACCCGCAGCAGCGGCTGCTGCTGGAAGTGGTGTGGGAGGCCCTGGAGGACGCCGGCCAGCCGGCGCCGGAGCTGGCCGGCAGCAAGACGGGCGTGTTCATCGGCGGCTCCTGGCAGGAGTACGCGCTCGAGCACCGGCGCCTGAACGCGGAGTACACCTCGCACACTGGCGTCGGCCAGTCGCTCAACATCATGGCCAACCGCATCTCCTACCTGTTCGGCCTGCAGGGTCCCAGCCTGGTGGTCGACACCGCCTGCTCGTCGTCCCTGGTGTCCGTGCACCTGGCCTGCCAGAGCCTGCGCGACGGAGAGGCCGAGATGGCGCTGGCGGGCGGCGTCAACCTGATTCTCTCGCTGCACTCGGCGCGCTTGCTGACCAAGTTCGGTGGTCTCTCTGGCGACGGCCGCTGCAAGTCTTTCGACCATCGCGCTGACGGCTTCGGACGCGGCGAAGGCGCCGGCATGGTGCTGCTCAAGCCGCTGTCGCGCGCGCTCGAGGACGGCGACCGCATCTACTGCTTGATCCGCGGCAGCGCGACCAACAACGACGGCCCCAGCAACGGGCTCACGG
Source organism: uncultured bacterium (assembly GCA_965368975.1). Classification (GTDB taxonomy): domain Bacteria; phylum Acidobacteriota; class Thermoanaerobaculia; order Multivoradales; family JAHZIX01; genus CBDUPA01. The sequence continues at coordinate 27,423 of CBDUPA010000011.1, forward strand.
CGCCGAATCCGGAAGCCCAGATCGAAGTCTTGCGAGCGGCTTACCGGCGAGCCGGCGTCGATCCGTCGAGCGTCGGCTACGTCGAGACGCACGGCACCGGCACGTCCCTGGGCGATCCGATCGAAGCCCAAGCGCTGTCCACCGTGCTGTGTGCCGAGCGTGAGCCCGAGCGCCCGCTACGCTTGGGCGCGGTCAAGAGCAACCTGGGTCACCTGGAGACCGCCGCCGGCATCGCCGGCCTGATCAAGGCGGCCCTGGTGGTGCACCATCGCGCCATGCCGGGCAACCTGCACTTCCAACGGCCGAATCCGCACATTCCGTTCGACGACTGGAAGCTGCGCGTGCAGACGTCGCTCGAACCGTGGCCGACGCCAGACTTGGCCCGCGTTGGGGTCAGCTCCTTTGGCTGGGGCGGTAGCAACTGCCACATGGTGCTCGACGAAGTCCCTTCCAGTCGTACCTGCCTGCTGGCGCTGGCGGCCTCTGGTCCGGCCGACTTGCGGCGCCAAGCGCAGAACTGGCGCGACTTCCTGGACACCCCGGCGAGCCATGGCTCGTTGCCGCAGCTGTGCCGGGCGGCCGGTGAGAAGACACCGGCAAGCGGCGAGCGCTTGGCCATCGTGGGCTCGACACGCGCTGAGTTGCAAACTCAACTCGATGCCTGGCTCCAGGCCGAGACGCCGGCTCCAGTGCTGTCCAGGTCGGACGGAACGGGCCTGGTATTCGTCCTGTCGCCTGGCGGTTCCGCCTTCGGCGGCCTGGGTGATCAGCTGCTGCGTGAGGAGCCGGTGTTCCGCGCTACCTTCCGGCGCTGCGCCCGCATCTACCAGGAGATCAGCGGCGGTCGCGACCTGCTGCGCACCATGACTACCACCCCGGACGACGAACGCTGGGACAGCGCCTCGTTCGCCGGTCCAATTCTCACCTGCTTCCAGATCTCGCTCATCGAGTTGTGGCGTAGCTGGGGCGTCGAACCGGATGCCCTCATCGGCCACAGCATCGGCGAAATCGCTGCCGCCCACGCTGCCGGTGCTCTCGATCTGCGCCAGGCGATGACCGTGCTCTACGCCTACCAGGTCTCGCTCCACGCCTGCGCGCCGGGGACCATGAGCGTCGTGCAACTGGCAGCGGCCCAGCTGGAACCGATGCTCGAAGGGCGCGAGGTGTGGCTCAGTGGCGAGCTGAGCCCGAACTCCTGCGTCGTCAGCGGACCGGATGGGCCGTTGGCGGCATTCCTCGCCGAGTTGCCGACCGAGGTGTTCCGCGCCCGCGTCAAGGTCAACGTCCTGGTGCACACGCCGCCGATGCGCGACGCCCTGGACACAGCCCGCGAGGTGCTGCAGGGTCTGCAACCGCGCCGTGCCCGCATTCCGCTGTACTCGACCTACCGCAGCGACGTGCTCAAGGGCAGTGAGCTGACCGCTGAGCACTGGTTGGGCCAGCTCGGCTCGCCGCCACGCCTGGCACCCATTCTGGCCAAGTTGCTGCACGAGGGCTACCGCACCTGGCTGCAGATCGACCCGCATCCGGTGCTGGGTCCGGTCCTGCGGCAGAACTTCGCCGCCGCTGGTATCACCGACGCACGAGCCCTGGTGTCCATGCGCCGCGGCGATGACGTGCGCACTACGATGCTCGAGTCGCTGGCACGGCTCTACGAGGCCGGCCTGGCGCACCCTCACTGGCAGCGCATCTTCCCGGCCGCCGCGGGCGGCGTCTTGCCGTCGTTGCTGGTCGCAAGCCAGCCGGATGCGGCCAGAGGGCAAGCTCGAACCGAGCTGCTGGTGCTATCGGCACGATCGCCGGAAGCGCTGCGCCAGAATGCCGTGGACATCGCCGGGCAGCTGCGCCGCCGGTCCGACGAGTTGGCAGACGTCTGCTACAGCGCGGCGGTCCGCCGGACGCACCACGAACACCGCCTGGCGCTAACCGGCACGTCGCACGCGGCCCTGGCACACGAGCTGGACGCCTGGGCCGCGGGTACGCCGTTGCCGGGCATCGCAGTGGGGCGCATCAACAAACCGCGCTTGGTCTTCCTCTTCTCTGGCCAGGGGGCTCGCTGGAGCGGTCTGGACCCACGGCTCCTGCAGCAGCCGGTGCTGCGTGAAACCCTGGTCGACGTCGATCGGCGCTTGCGAGCATTGGGCGTGCCGGTCCTCGACGCGCTGTTGGCGGACGATGCCGAAGACGTTCTGCGCAGCACGGCGCTGGCGCAGCCGGCGATCTTCGCCTTGCAGGTTGCCTTGGTCGAGCAATGGCGTGCCTGGGGTATCGAGCCCGCCGCCGTCCTGGGCCACTCCGTTGGCGAGATCGCGGCCGCTTGGGCGGCCGGCGCGCTCAGTCTCGACTCCGCGGCACGCCTGGTCGTCGCCCGCGGCGCGGCGATGGACGCGGAGCGCGGCCGGGGTGCCATGGCGGCCGTAGAGGTGGACGAAGCGGCGGCACTGGAAGTCTGCGCCCCCTACGGCGAGCGACTGAGCGTCGCGGCGATCAACGCGCCGCGCTCGGTGGTGCTGTCAGGAGAGCCGGAGGCACTCACCGAGGCCCTGCTGAAATTGGAAAGCCAGCGCGTGCGCGTGCGCCGCCTGGCGGTCGACTACGCCTTCCACGCCGCCGGCATGGAGGCCGCCGCGGCGCGTGTCGGCGTCGAGATGCAGGCCCTGCTGCGTCCTGAGAGCGGTGACGCCGGCGCGCAGCAACTCGGCGGCTGCACCTTCGTCTCTTCGGTCAGCGGCCGAGCGCTGGCCGGGGAAGAGCTAACCGCCGACTACTGGAGCCGCAACGTGCGGCAGTCCGTGCGCTTCGCGGCGGCGGTAGAGACGCTGGCAGAGGAGGTCGACGCATTCGTCGAGATCGGGCCGCATCCAGTGCTCGCCGTGCCCACCGGCGAAGTCCTGGCAGCTCGATCGGCGGCGCAGTCAGCGGACGCGGGTGACGACAAGGCGTCGATGCCGGCCATATTGCCCTCGCTGCGCCGTGGCCGGGACGGTCGAGAAGTGCTGCTGCAGGCCCTGGCGCAGCTCTACGCCCGTGGCTGCGAGGTGCACTGGCCGGGGGTCTTCCCGAACGAGGGGCGGTTGGTGAAGTTGCCGGGCTACGCCTTCCAGCGACGCAGGTACTGGTTGACACCGGAAGACGCGCCGACTGACGGGGTGGTGCCGACCCCCCAAGACCGAGCCGCCGCATTGCCGGAACAGGCCACTGTGCCAGGACAGGCCACGTTGCCAGGACAGGCCACGTTGCCAGAACAGCAGGGCTCCGGCGTCCAGCCACCCAGCCACCTCCCGAGCGCCCCGGTGCCCGCCTCGCCCGAAGCCCCAGCCGCGCAGACGAGCGTGCCGGACGCCGAGGCGGAAGCTGTGCTCGCCCGTCAGCTCCAGGCGTTCCAGCGCATGGTGCACGAGCAGTTGCAGGCGCTGGAAGCCGAAGCGCTCTGATAGCTCGACAGGTACTGCGATAGGCTTGGCACCATCTGTTTGTCGTTTCGTTGATATAGCCTCGAAGTCCGAGGAGGAGATCTACCATGTCGAACGTTGTTGCCCAACCTACTTTGGGGCGGGCCGAGATCGCCGCACGCTTGCGCGACATCGTCGGGCGCGTGCTGCGCATCGAGCCGGCCGCTCTCGAAGACGAAGCTCCGTTCCTATCGCTGGGAGCGGACTCGCTGGCCCTCGTCGAAGTCCTGCGAGCCTTGCACGAAGGCTTCGGTGTCACGCTGGCGGTGCGCCAGCTCTTCGAGGACTACCCGACTATCGGAGCCCTGGCGCAATACGTCGAGGCCAACATGCCCGACGAGCTGCCGGCCCCGCCGGCCGCCGCTGCGCCCCCTGCACCCGCGATGGCCCCCACGCCCGCTGCGCCGACGATGAGTGCGCCCGCGCCAGCACCTCTGCCAGCAGCTGCCCCGTCCGCGGCCGTCGAGTCGCCGCTCGCCGCCTTGGCCGCCGCGCCGGTCGCCCAGCCGTCTGCCACGGCGGCGGCTCCCGCGACAGCTGGAATGCCCGCCGGGCCCGTCAACCTCGGGGGCAGCCTGGCAGGTAGCTCCTTGGAGTTGGTGATGCAGGCGCAACTGGTTGCCTTCAACCATATGATTCTGCAGCAGATGAACTGGCTGCGTCCCGGGGCGCTCCCGGCCCTCGCTGCTCCTGTAGCTACGACTCCCGCCGCGCCGCCGGTTCAGGCAGCTGCGCAGCCAGCAGCTTCCCAGCCCGCGGCTGCACCCGCGACGAAGAAGGAGTTCAGGGCTGGTCTGAGCATGGTTACCGCCGCACCTCGGCAAGGTACCGCCGCGATACCCAAGCCGCCGACCGAGGAAGAGAAGCGCCGGCGCCAGGCGCACCTCGACGCACTGATCGAGGGCTACACGCGCAAGACGGCCAAGTCCAAGCAGCTGGCCGAGGCGTCGCGGCGCTACCTGGCGGACAGCCGTGCAATCGTCGGCTTCCGACCGGCGCTCAAGGAGATGCTCTACCCGCTGGCGCGCGAGCGCGCCGAGGGTTCGCGGCTGTGGGACATCGACGGCCACGAGTACATCGACATCACCATGGGCATGGGGGTGCACCTGCTCGGTCACAAACCCGAGTTCCTGCAGCCGGTGCTCGAGCAGCAGGTGGAGGCCGGCTTCGAGCTCGGCCCGCGCTCCGAGCTGGCCGGCGAGGTGGCCGAGTTGTTGTGCGGCCTCACCGGTATGGAGCGCGCTGCCTTCACCAACTCCGGCACCGAAGCGGTGATGACCGCCTTGCGTCTGGCGCGCGCCGCCACCGGTCGCGAGAAAATCGCCCTCTTTGCCGGCTCCTACCACGGCCACTCGGACGGCACCCTCATCCGCAGCCAGCGGATCGACGGCCAGTTGCGCTCCTTCCCGGTGGCTCCGGGCGTCCCGGCCCACGTCGCTGAGGACGTCTTGGTACTCGACTACGGGGAGCCACAGGCCCTGGAGGATATCCGCCAGCACGCGGGCGAACTGGCGGCGGTGCTGGTCGAGCCGGTGCAGAGCCGGCGGCCGGACCTGCAACCGCGCGAGTTCCTGCAGCAACTGCGCGACCTGACGCGCGAGAACGGCATCGCCCTGATCTTCGACGAGATGATCACCGGCTTTCGCTATCACCTGGGCGGGGCCCAGGCGTGGTTCGGCATCGACGCCGACCTGGCCACCTACGGCAAGGTGATCGGCGGCGGTCTGCCGCTCGGCGCGGTCGCCGGCAAGGCCGACTTCATGGACGGTATCGACGGTGGCATGTGGCACTACGGCGACGACTCGGTGCCCGAGCGCGACACCACCTTTTTCGGCGGCACCTACTGCCAGCACCCCCTGGCCATGGCCAGCGGCCGCGCGACCTTGCTCTACCTGCGCGAGCAGGGGCCGCAGCTGCAAGCACGACTCAACGAGCGCACCGGCCGCTTTGCCGCTGACCTCAACGAGTTCTTCCAGCAAGAGGGCTACCCGATCCACATCGCACAGTGCAGCTCGCTGTTCCGCTTCACCTACACGGCGGACGCTGAGTTGCTCTTCTACCACCTGGTGGAAAAGGGCATCTACGTCTGGGAGTGGCGCAACTGCTTCTTCTCGACCGCCCACACCAAGGAGGACTTCCAGCGCGTTGACGCGGCGATCCGTGAGAGCGTCGCCGAGCTGCGCAAGGCGGCGTACTTGCCCTAGCCGACCTGCCAGAGGCAGCGGACGGCAAGGCGCCAGACAAGCGGAGACTCGACATGTCCCAGTGGTATAGCCTGCGCGGCCTCGCGATCGCCGTCGTTCTGCTCGTGACGATAAGCGCCGTCGGGCTCCGCGCTCAATCTGCGGAACCCAGCCGCGAATTTGGAGAGCCTCGGCCTCGGATCGCGTTGGCGCTTTCGGGCGGTGGCGCCCTGGGCATGGCTCACGTCGGTGTTCTCTCGGTACTGGAAGAGCTGCGGATACCGCTGGACTGCATTGCCGGTACCAGCATGGGTGCCCTGGTCGGCGGACTGTATGCGACGGGCATCCCCGCGGCTGGTCTGGAAGGCCTGATCGGAGCCCAGGATTGGGCGGATATGTTCAGCGATCGCAGTGAGTATCGGGATCTGCCCTTCCGCCGCAAAGAAGACGAGAACCGGTACCTGGTAGATCTACAACTCGGCCTGAGTCGCGAAGGCGTGACCCTGCCCAGCGGTCTGATCACGGGCCAAGATCTGACCTTCCTGCTGCAGCGCTACAGCCTGCCGGTGGTCGAGGTGGACGACTTCTCACGCCTGCCGATCCCGTTTGTGGCCGTTGCCACCGACCTGGAAACCGGCGAAGCCGTGCTGTTGACCGGCGGTGATCTAGCAACCGCGGTGCGTGCCAGCATGTCGATCCCCGGTCTTCTCTCGCCGGTGGAATGGAAAGGTCGTCTGCTGGTGGATGGCGGCGTGGCCAACAATCTGCCGGTGCGAGAGGCGCGGCGACTGTGCGACGCCGACGTGGTGATCGCCGTCGACGTCACGCAACCACTGGCCGACCGCGAGCATCTGACCACGCAGATGGAGATCTCGTCCCAGACGCTCGCCTTCCTCACCCGGAGCGAGGTAGACCGCCAACTGCAGCACGCGGATATCGTGATCGCTCCGCAGGTCGAAGCCTATGGCCTCTTCAGCTTTCCCGACGCGCCTGCGATTGTCGCCGCGGGCGTCGCAGCGGCGCAGGCACAGCTACCGGAGTTGGCCCAGCTGAGCCTGTCGGAACCGGACTTCGCCGCTCACCGCCTCGGGCAGCGCCGTCCGCCTCCTCCGCGTATCGTTCCGTCCTACATCCGTTTTGCAGGTAGTCGTCGCGTCGACGAACGCACCCTGCGAAGGCAGATCCGCAGTCGCGTCGCGGAGCCGCTGGACCTGGAGGTTTTGCGTGATGACCTGGGACGCCTCTACAACCTGAACGAATTCCAGCGCGTCACGTTCCGTGTGGAAGAAGATGCCGGCGAGGTGGGGTTGGTCTTCGAGCTGCAGGACAAGGAACTGGGTACCGCCTACTTGCAGTTTGGTGTCGCGATGTACAGTGACCTGCATGGAGAGACCGGCGTCACCGCGACGTTCAACGTCACGCGCACACGGGTGAACCGGTACGACGCCGAGTGGCGCACGGATCTGCAAGTCGGCGACACCCACGGCCTGTTCAGCGAGTTGCACCAGCCTCTGGGCTACGGCAGCCCGTTCTTCGTCGCTCCCTGGGTCGAGGTTTCGCAGCAGCTAGTGCCGATCTTCGAGGGCGATCAGCGCATCGCCGAGTACGACCTGGAGCGCTACTTCACGGGCTTCGACGCCGGCCTGAGCCTGGGCCCGATCGGCGAAGTGCGGGGCGGCCTGGTGCGTGGCAGAGCCAAGGCCAAGGCGGCCACCGGCGCCGTCGATCTACCTGCCTTCGACGTCCAGGTCGGCGGCCTTCGGCTCGGGCTGAGCATCGACGACCTGGATCGTCCCACCTTCGCGGGGGAAGGCTGGGCGCTGTCGGGACGCTTTTTCAGCTCGCGCTCGGAGTTGGGCGCCGACGACGAGTACGAGACCCTGGAGGTCGCAGTTGCGAGCTTTGCCAGCAGGGGGGATCACACCCTCAGCCTGATCCTCGGTGGCGGCAGTGACTTCGACAGCGGCACGCCGTTCTACGACTGGTTCTCGGGCGGTGGCGCTGGCGACTTCGCCGGCTTCGCCCAGGGCCAGTTACTCGGTCGGGTCTATGCCAAGGCGAGGCTGCTCTACTACTACCGGCTGTTCTCTCTGTCTCCCACTTTCGGGCGCGGTGTCTACACGGGTCTGTTGCTGGACATCGGCGACTACTGGTCGGATCACGACGCCGTCGACTTCAACGACCTGCGTACCGGCACCGGTGTTTTCATCGGCGCCGATACCGTCATGGGGCCGTTGTTGCTGGGCTATGGCCGCACGAACAGCGGTGAGGACGAGTTCTACTTCACCATCGGTCAGCCGCTCGGCTGAGCGAGAGTTACTTCTGGCGGTCCCCGTACCGCATCTCGAAGCTGACCCCGAACTGCAACGACTCGCGCCGCACCTCGTCTGGATCGCGCGGCCAGGTCATGCCGGCGTAGCCTTCGACGAAAAACCACTCCCGCAACCAACGCTGGCGGTAAATTGCCCGCACCGTGTAGCGCCCCACGTTCACCGGCACATCCGTCTCGCCGCGGATCGAAGCCTGGTATGCCATCGCCCTTTCGCCGCCAAGGTTCTGGTAGAGCGTGAAGGCGGTCAACCAGTCGACACCGCGCGTCGATTCGGACCAGGTGCCATAGTTGGCCCAGCGCAGCAGCAGGTTCGGCGTCAAGACCTGCTCGACATCCGTGTTGTGCGTCAGGCCGTACCCTTTCTGGTTGCGCCAGAACAGCGTGTTGCGCATGCGCACCAGGCGATAGTCCGTGAGAAACCACTGCCGCCGCCCGCGTACGCGCACGAAGGGATCGAGCGGCAGATCCAGCTTCACGCCGGCATCCACGTCCAGCGTCCGATTCTTGCGCTTGGCCGGACTGTAGCCGAGACCCACCAGCCATTCCTCTTCGCGGCTCGCGTCGAAGAAGTCGGGCAGCTGCTCCAGCTCTTCGCGCCCACGGTTGGCGGCAAAGTCGTCCTCGTCGTCGCGATTGATGAACGCGCGCCATCGCTTCTCGGCCCGTGGTAGGTAGAGCTGCGCGTCGAGATCGATGTCCAGGTCGACGTTGTCGTCCTCGTCCCAGGCGACTCCGGCGGTCAAGCGGCCGTAGTTTTGCTCCAGCTCGGAGTCGTAGCGCTCGTCACCGAAGAAACCGTCGAACCAGCGGCCGGTACGGCAGGCGGAGCGGTGCAGGCCGGTGCGGAAGGTATCGAGCCACACGTCGCGGCTAGGTGGTTTTGCCGTGCACGGCTCCAGCTCGGCCTCTTCCGGGGCTGGCGCCTCTGGCGAAGGGGTGGGCTCCTCGCCGGGTTGATCGTTGGCGGCGAGGCAGAGCGGCAGGAGTAGGGCGCAGGTGAGTAGGAACGATGCGCGGTCCATGAGCACAGCATAGCGTAGCAGGGGGGCCCGGCCTCCATCTCACGCCCCAGGATCACGGAGCGTTCAGCCACCAGTAGTAGCTCACCGAGATGCCGAACGAGTACTTGCTCTCCGGCCGGCCGATGGTACCTACGAACCTTGGAGTGTAGGCGCGCAGCCCATGACTGACGTGCGGTTCGGCCCCCCTGCACGGAGGAGGAATACTTCGCTCCGGCCTGCCCGTACTCGGATCAGCACAGTAAGTGATCGTCGGTGACCAGGCCGCGGTGACTTGGGTTTCTGCCTGGGAGGAGCCTGACGCCGAGCTCCGCCCCTTCCGCCCATAGCCCTTTGGTCCAGGGGCAATGAGACGGTAGAAACCTCCGATTCCGCGTCTGCCAACCAAGGCGGCCGTCTTGTTGATGCCTGAGGTCAAAGCCTGGTTGATCTTCGTACCGAGCCAGCTAGGGCCGTTGAAGTTGACACCGAAGAAATAGCCAGAGTAGTCGTCGGGTGAAGGCGTGTCCCACACCAGGCCCAACGCTGTGCCGCCGGTCAGGTTGAAATTGCTGACCCCACTGTTCAGGGAAGACGAGAAATAGCCGTAGGTGGCAGTGCCAGCCCCGCCTCTGAACTTGAGACTCTCGACCCCGATACCGAGTCCCACCGCTCCCGCTCCGAAGCCGGTCTCCCCTGCGAAGCCCGAGTAGAATGCATCGAGCCGCTGATGCTCCTGGAAGGCCACGGTCAAACCAAACCCGGTGTGCAGCGCGGCAGAGAAGCTGCCGAAGCTCTTGGCGCTGGCTCTGACCGCCAGCGCGACGTGAATGGTGCCCACGATCGCGAAGGCGACGGTGATCTTCTGGATCGTGGTGAGCCGACCGTCACGGTCGACTCGATTGATGGGGTCACCGTAGGTATATACGTACCGGTTGAGCGATCGCGAGTCCTGCAGGTCGGCCTCCGCTCCGTCGGGTTGTGTGAAGCGTGCAATCTCCGGCGAGTACCAGCGGTGGTGTAGGAACACCAGGCCGGTGGCCGCGTCCCGATACGCACCGAGGAAGTCGAGGTCCGTGCCGAGCTCTCCGTCGCGCACGCCGAAGGCACCAGCAGGGGTGTCGTCGACGACCGCGCCCGTGCTCGCCAGAGCTTGGACCGTGCCCAGGTGATCGGCCATGAGAGTACGGGTACCCAACCCTGCTTCAAACATTTGCAGAGGACCGTCGTCACCGTAGTCGTAGTGGCGCAGGAGAGCGCCAGCGGCGTCGCGCGTTTCGATCAGGCGTGGGAACTGGCTGCTGACGCGGTCCCAGACGAAGTCGACTCGAACACCGTCCTGCTCTCGGCTGAGCAACAGCCCGTCGATGGCGTAGCGATAGTCGACGACGGTCGGCGATGGGCCGGACCGTTCGAAGCGCGTCAGGCGTTTCTGGCTGTCGTAGATGAACGACTCGGTGGATGTGCCATCGCTCCGAGACGTCAGGCTGCCGTTGTCGTCCCAACCGTAGGTCCAAGTGCCATCCTGGAGCAGCCGGTCGTTGGCGTCGTAGGCGAGGGCGTGAGTACCGGAGGGAGCAGTGAGCGAGATCAGGTTGCCTCCGGCGTCGTACGCGTAGCGCTTCACGCTCGTCGAACCGCCGTTGGATGTGGTTTCCTCCTGCAGCCGCCCCATGGCGTCGTAGACGTAGGAAACGGCTCGGCCCGGGGATTCTTGAAAGCCCGAAATCTGCCCGTTGGTGTCGTAGCTGTAGGTGATCCGGCGGATAGAGCTTCCCGAAGGCGACTGGTAGTCGAGACTGAGGACTCTGTCCGCGATGTCGTAACTGCGCAGGACGCTGCTGCTGTCGGGCATGTCCACTTGCAGAGGGCGGCCGCCGTCGTCGCGCGTCCAGGTCGTGGTGCCTTCTGGGCCGGTCTTCGATGCCAAGAAGCCACGCGCGTCGTAGAGGTAGGTCGTCGTGCCGCGCGGCGTGGTCATGGATGCCAAGCGTCCGGCGGCATCGAAGCCGTAACTGGTGACCGGTCCCCCGGCCGGCTCTCTCCAGCTGACCAACCGGCCCGCTGCGTCGTAGGTCATCTCGGTCGTGCCGTTGACGTCTGTCTTGGTGAGCAGGCGACCCATGTCGTCGAAGGTCGAGACTTCGGAACCGTCCGGGGCGCTGCGGGTGCTGGTGCGGTTGACGTCGTCGTAGTTCCATGTCGTCGTCGTGCCGTTGAAGTCGGTACAACTCGCCGGGCGCCCGTCACTGTCGTAGGTGCACTGCTCGGTTTGCCCCCCGGGCAGGGTGCGGCCGATCTCGCGTCCACGGGCGTCATGCAGGACGAGCGTAGTGTTGCCCCGCGGGTCGGTGACCCGGTCGAGGGAGCCGTCCGAGTCGTGGCTGTAGTGAGCGACGGAACCATCCGGTGCATGGATCGTCGAGATTCTGCCCCCCGGCGAGTACTCGAGGCTCCATGGCAGACCGAAGAAGTCGGTGAAGGTCTCGAGTCGGCCGTTGGCGTCGTAGGTTCGGGATCGGGTAGCGCCGTCGGGGAAGGTGACGCGGGTCACCTGGCCGTTGCGGTCATGGTCGAAAGCGTAGGTGGTGCCGATGGGTCCTGTTGCCGAGGTGATCCGCCCTGCCGCGTCGTAGTTGGTCGTGATCCTGGCTCCGCCGGGCAGCTCGGTGGCGATGACACTGCCGTTGGCGTCGTAGGTGTAGGTCCGGGTATTGCCGGCGCCGTTGCTCACCGATTGCAGCCGGCCGGCAGCGTCCCAGGTCTGGGACTTGGTCCCGCCTCCCAACACGGTGCTGGTGACCGAGCGGCCCAGTGCATCGTAGGCGCGGGTTACGATAAGTCCCTCCGGCAGGGTGGCCTCGAGGGCCCGGCCCTCGGCGTCATAATCGACCTGCGTGGCTGTTCGACCGGCGACGACGGCGCTCGCGGGCCGGCCCTGGGCGTCGCGTTGGAGGGACCACGCTCGCACCGGGTTGACCGCCCCGATCAGCTGGTTGTTGGCGTCGAAGGACGTGGTGGCGATCTCGCCCAGCGGTGAGTCGAATTGCCGCAGATTGCCTTCCTCGTCGTAGTTGTAAGCCCAATCCACGGGCACCACACCGGCATCCGTGACCAGTGTGCGGTGCTCGCCGATCAGCTGACCCCGGGCGTCGTTGTCGAGGGTGACGGTCACCCCTTCAGGGCCGGTCCAGGAGAGGGGGCGACCTTGGCCGTCGTAGGTGTAGGCGTCCACGGCGCCACTGGCATCGCGCATCTCGGTTACGTTTCCGGCCCCGTCGTAGCCCCACCGAGTGACGTTACCCTCGGGGTCGCGCGATGTCAGGCGATTGCCGCGCGAGTCGTAGGTGTTCACGATCTGCTCGCCCAGAGGGTTGGTGACCGTCAGCGGATTGCCGAGGTCGTCGTAGGTCGTCGAGCTCACCCTACCCATGGGGTCGGTGACCGTGAGTGGACGCCCCTGTGCATCGTAGGTCCAGCTGGTGACGTTGCCCAGCGGATCGGTGCGGGAGAGCTGATTGCCGAAGGTGTCGTACGACCGCAGCCACCGGTGGCCCAGTGCGTCGACGACGGCGGTGACATTGCCCAAGGCGTCGTACTCGAACACCGTGGTGTTCCCCAGCCGGTCCGTGACCTCCTCGCGCTGGCCCGCGATGTCGTGGGTGAAGACGACTTCCTTGCCATCCGCGTCCAACTGGCGGATCAACCGGCCGTCGGCGTCGTACTCGTTGCGCAGCGCGCGGTTGCCCAGGGGATCCTCGACGCGGAGCAAGTCATGCCGGGCTCCGTAGAAGAACCGCGTCGTATTGCCACGGAAATCCGTCGCTGTGCTCAGGTCACCCACAGCCGAGTACGTGTAAGTGCGCTCGTTGCCCAGCGGGTCGGTCACCTTCACGATACGGTCCCGCGCGTCGCGCTCGAAGGCCACGCTGCTGCCGGAAGAATGGGTCAAGCCGCCGGCATCGAAGGCCAAGCTGTTGCCATTGCGATCCTCGATCAGGGTGACACCCGACGGCCCGAACTCGATCCGCACATCGGTTTCCGTGGTGTAGCGGAACTGTTCCGGCACGAACAGCGAAAAGTCGCTGTCGTCGAGCAGCGATACGGCGCCCGGCTGCGCGTCCGCGATCCTCAGGAAGATACCGTCAGGTACCTCCAGGCGACCGCGGGTTCCCGGCAGGGGTTGGAAGCTGCCCGAGACGAAGGAGAACGGCACCAGTGGCGACACGGTCACGCTGGGCACGAAGTCGAACCTCTCGGCACGCTGTCCGGGAATCTGCACGGCACACCGATGCAGTCGAGTCGGCACCAGGCTGAAAGCGAGCCCGGATCGACCGACGAACCAGCCCTCGCCGAGGGGGTTGGTGCAGGTGAGCTCGACCGTCTGGAGTCCGAGGCGCCAACCAACGCCGAAGTCGCCTTGACGCTTGTCGCGGCTGTCGTAGGTGCGCGACACCGTGATCGGGATGCCAGAGAGCGGTACCTCGAGATCGGTGAAGTCCAGGGTGAAGTGGCCGATCTTCCGCTCACCGTCGACCTGGACGGTGACCTGGTCGATGGTCTGGTTGCCACCGGCGTCGAGAACGGTGAGCCGGAGTGCGTAGAGACCATTGAGCAGCAGCGTCGGATCGAGATCCCCCAGCTTGCCGCCGACGATCGGTGCCGTACCACCGCCGATGCCGGTGAACGTTTCCTCGCCCGCCGGCGAGATCGCCAGCTCGTAGCGCACCAGATTGGGATCGTTGGCCGTACCGAGAACCTCGATCGGACCGAAGACGCTTTCCCCATCCTGCGGCGAGGCGATCTCCACCGTCGGTGCGTCGTCGTCCGAGCCGTCGAAGTCGGTCACATTGACCATGGCTGTACCGACGACGGCATCCACGGTGGCCGTGATCTGCGCGGGTCCGGTGTTCGCAATGGCGATCAAGCGGCCACCGGGTGAGACTGTCGCCGTGGTGCTGTTGAGGCTCTGCCAGGTTGCAAGTGAGGTGGCTATCTGGCTGGTGCCATCGGCGAAGATGGCGTAGGCCTGGAGCTGAAAGGTCTCCCCGGCCAGCAAGTCGAGCATGTCGGGTCGAATGACGACCTGGGCGACCGGCTCGCTTCCGTCGAAACCGTCACAGTCCTGGTCGATCCCGTCGCCCGCCGGATCAGGAGCACCGGGGAAGATGGTGTTGTCGCCGTCGTTGCAGTCGCCGCCGTTCTCGGTGAAGGTGTCGCCATCGTTGTCGACATCCTCCGGCGCGGGACCAAGAGAGATCACGAGATCGACCGCGTTGCCGAACTCGGTGACCGAACCACCGATCGGGGTCTGGGCGCTGACCGCACCCGCCGGAACCGTCGGGTGGAGGGTCTCCGACACCTTGCCCACCAGGAGATTCGCCGCCAGGATGTCCGCCTCGGCGGCCGCCTTCGGTAGGCCCACGACGTCGGGGGTGGTGACGGGATCACCGACTTCGAGATCCCACGACTGGTCGACGGCGAAACCAATGGTGTCGGTCGCCAGGAGGCTCACCGGGAAGATGCCGTTGGTGTCCGGCAACCACCGCACCTCGCCGGTGACTGGATCGACGGTCATGCCGTCGGGTCCGGCGGTGAGGTGGAAGGTGACGGTGTCGCCGAGGTCCGGGTCGACCACGATCGGCGCGTAGGTGTACTGGAAACCGCGGGTGGTGAGCGCGTCCGGCTCGGTGAGGAAACGGGGCGGATTGCCGGCGGGCAGAATGTCGAGGGTCACGGTGGCGCCGCCCGAATCGAGCACGCCGTCGTTGGCGCGATAGGTGAACGTCTGCATCGTCCCGATCAGCGGATCCGGCTCCTGTTCGAGCAGGAAATAGCCGTTGCGGCCCGGCTGCAGCCAATGGGGCACGGGATTCGTCGGAATGGTCAGGTCCGGGTTGACCATCGCCTCGTTGAAGTTCCACTGGTTGCGATAAGGCGGCGCCGCCGGCAGCGGATTGGCCGCGCTTCCGGTCCAGACCCTCAGGTAGTCCGTTCCGAGCACGCTCCACGAGATGATGATCTCGGCATCCCCATCCTGGTCGACGTCGGCGACTGCGGTGAGATTGTGCTCGCCAGTCTTGCGGTTCGGTGCCTCGGCCATCGCCAGCACGCTTCCGTCGGTGCCATCGATGACGTACACCTGGCCGTCAGTAGCGGTGCTCGGAGTGTGACGGAAGACCAGGTCGTGTGCGCCGTCTCGGTTCGCGTCGAAGGCGATGGCGCCCTCGTCGTCCCGAAACAGGTTCGCCACGTCCAGGGACGCGTTGCCCTCGTGGCTCCAGAGCAGGGACGTACCGGCGGCTCCGATGTCGAGAACCTGGAGGAAGCAGCGGTTCTCACCGGCGTCACAGGGCATGTCGCTCATCTCGAGCTCTTCATCGCCATCGAAATCGGCGACGACGATCTGACTCTCGACGACGTTGGGAATCGCCTCCTGCCACTTGACCGTGCCGTCGTGCTCGAAGAGATAGCGGTTCCTTCGGTCGCGGCCCAGAAGCTCTGGAAAAGCATCGTCGTCGAAGTTGGCCACGGCCAGGACGAGGTGACCTGCCGTCACCGTGCCGACGGAGACGGGTGTCGGCAGGCGAAACTCGACCTCTCCCGTCTGAGCTGGTCCACCGACCGGCCCCGGCATGCCGTCATGGTCGAGCACGGTGTTGTGGACGATCACCTCCATCGTGCCATCGAGGTCGAGATCGGCAACGGTGGCCATCTTCTGGTCGTTACTGCCCCCCTGCCGGAAATCGGACATGTACTCCCACTGGATGGTGCCGTCCTCGGCGTTGTAGACGATGACGCCGGAGTAGACGTTGTGGTTGAAGCCCATGTCGATGCCGACGACGATCTCGACCGTTCCGTCGGCATCAATGTCCACGAGCTCGAGACCGGCGCTGTGCAGCTTGCCGCTGCCACCGTTGGTGGTCGAGAGGTAGTGCGAGGTCCCCGTGACCCAGGCGAGGCTGCCGTCGTGGTGGACGGCGATCAGATGCTCGCCGTCGATACTGGCCGCTGGATCGTAGTTTCGAGCGCCGATCAGCTCGAGGTCGCCATCGCCGTCGATGTCCAGGAGAGCGACCTTGGACGAGGTGTACACTCCGCCGTGGCTCGCCACCAGGCTGTAGTCCATGACCGGGTTCCCAACGGCGTCCCGCTCCTCGATGCAGGTATCGGCATCGACGATCCAGAACTCACCGTTGCAGGTGCATCCCGCCATGTGATCCACGCCGACGATCTCGAGGTCGCCGTCGCCGTCGACGTCACCCACCGCCAGCGTTCCCCGGGTCGAGAAGCCGCGTTCAGGGGTAGACGGTCCGGTCTGGCACAGCAGCTCGAGCTCGACCGGCGTCGTCCGATCCGGAGGCTCGAGCAGGAACTCGAACGAGCCATCGGCGGCAAGGGAGAGATCGCCCTGGGCCACGTCGGTAGCGAGCACCGCGGTCAAGGCGTCTCCGTTCGGGTCCGAGTCGTTGGTCAGCACGCCCGGCGCGGCGACCTGGAGCCTGTCGCCAAGACGCGCCTCGAAGACATCGTTCCGAGCCTGCGGCGCGACGTTGATCTCCAGCACCTCGACCGCGAAGTGGGTGAAGTCGAGGTGGCCGTCGGCATCGTCCACTTGTACGGTGACATCGTGCATGCCGACCTGGTGAGTGCCGGGCGTCCAGGAGACCGCGCCGCTCGCCGGGTCGATCGTCATGCCTGGCGGCGACAAGGGCAGGGAGAACGTCAGCGTGTCGTTGGGCAGGTCGGGGTCGGTGGCGGTTGTGTTGAGATTCAGGGTCGCGAGTTCGACGACCTGCCGCCCGGCGATGGCATCCAGGGTGGGAGGCCCGCCTAGATCCCGCACGTCGACCGTGAAGGTTCGCTCGTCGCTTGCGCCCGCCCGGTCGGTGACCCGGACCCGGAAGGTGTGAGCACCGATCTGGGCACTGCTGGGCACCCAAAGGAGTGAACCATTCGCCAGATCGATACTGGCGCCGGCCGGACGCTCCACCAAGCTCCAGCTGAGCGTGTCAGCGGGCAGGTCGAGATCGTTGGCTGCAGCCACCAGCGCGACGATCTCGCGCTCGCGTACCTGCAGGTCGGCTAGCGGCTCCAACACCGGCGCGCTGTTGGGCGCGGTCTGCGCGATGCAGATCGTGTCGCGAACGTCGACCAGCGTGTCACCGTTGCAGTCTGGATCACCCGGCGCGACACCGCGCTCCAGAATCTGGTCGACGATGACCGCAATGTCGGCGGCATTGACGGATCCGTCACCGTTGGCGTCACCGGGTTGGACGGCAGCGTACGCCAGGGGTGCGAGAGCAAGACCGAGCCCGAGCACGACGAGGGCCACGGTGCCGCGACGCAGCCTGTGCAGCGCGAATCCGAGCAGCACGCAGATCAACAATACAAGGCTCCAACCCCCGAGCGTCGGGATCTCCAGGGGGGACTGGGCCAGCGCAACCACCACCTGGCCGTCTACGACTTCGGTAGGCGACACTGCCAGCGCGGATGTGGACGCGACCAGCAACGACTCCACCATCACCGGCCAGGTACCGACCGGGGCGTCGGCGGCGATCTGGAAGGGAACGACGATCAAGCCGCCATCGGCCAGAGCGGAGGGCGTGCCGGTCACCACGGTGACGCGGAGGCGGCCTGGACTGATCTCGGTCCAGTCCAGGCTGTGGTCTACGAGGGCGCTGCCGGCGGTAGGTGTCCCCGCGTCAAGAACCGCATCGTCCCAGGTCAGATCGAACTGCACCGCCGCGCCATCTGCGCCCGACGTCCAGTCGAAGGCGACCAACACATCGCTTCCCGGGGCACCCTCGGCGGAGAGCCCGATCAGGTTCGGCTGCGCCACCGCCGCTGGCGTCACCAGGATGCCGAGTAGCAAGAGTACGAAGGGAGCGGAAGAGAGTCTCCGTGCAACATCAGACATGAATCGAATCCCTCGTGCGAATGAGCTTTGTGCGGTGTCGCGTGTGTGGTGTCGTCGTCTGGGTTGAGGCTGTGAACCAAGCCCCTCATCTCCTTCTGCGTAGAATCGCGAAACAGAGGACAGACTTTCGTGGGAAATGCTTTGGTCCGTGTCAGACTTGGATGATCACCCCCGGAGGGAGCTTCCCTTGACGTCACCCGAGCAGTCCCGAAACGCCCTGGAATGGTTTGAACGCCTGGTCGAGGCGCGGACGGAGGAGCGCTCTCGCCAGCTGGTCGAGCTGCAGCGCGAAGATCCGGACCTCGCGACCGCGGTGTCTGCTCTGCTTGCGGCCGATAGCGAGCCGGGCCTCGATGCTCCTTTCGAGCCGGCCAACGGCCTTCCAGGGGTTCTCGGTCCGAGCGCCGGAGATCGGTTGGGCCCCTACGAATTGACCCACCTTCTCGGTGAGGGCGGCATGGGGACCGTGTGGGAGGCACGGCGTGTCGAGGGCGGCTTCGAGCAGCGTGTCGCCGTCAAGTTCCTGCGCTACGTGGTAGCCGACTCGAGAGGAGAACGGCGCTTCCGCTTCGAGTGTGAGGTACTCGGAAGGCTCCAGCACCCCACGATTGCCCACATCCTCGATACCGGTCAGACGGCGGCGGGAATCCCCTACCTGGTCATGGAGCACGTCGAGGGGCTCCGTATCGACGAGTACTGCGATCAGCGGATCCTGTCGATCCGGGAGCGTGTCCGGCTCGTGGTCAAGATCTGCGCCGCCGTTGCCCACGCGCACCGCAACCTGGTGGTTCATCGGGATCTCAAGCCCGCGAACATCCTGGTCACGGACGAGGGAGAGCCCCGACTCCTCGACTTTGGCATTGCCAAGTTGTTGGACAGCGACCGAGAGCAGGCCGCCCTGACGGTCGAGGGCCCGGGACCCATGACGCTGGAGTACGCCAGCCCGGAGCAGGTCCAGGGAATGCCGGTGACGACCGCAAGCGATGTCTACTCCTTGGGGGCCTTGCTGTATCAGCTGCTCACCGGACAGACACCGTTCGGCAACTCGGCGAACTCACCCCTGGACCTTGGACGCTCGGTCGTCGAACAGGACGCATCTCCTCCCAGCTCAGTACTGACGCGCAGCGCCTCCCGAGACGCAGCCGATGTGCAAGCTACTCTCGAAGCCCGTGGCGCTGCGACGTCGGAGCAGCTGCGCCGCGAACTCCGCGGCGACCTCGACAACATCGCGCTCAGGGCCTTACAGCGCGAGCCGGAGCGCCGGTACCCGAGCGTCGATGCGTTTGCAGCGGATATCCAGAACTGGTTGACCGGGTTTCCGGTCGAGGCGCGAGGGGATTCGCTGGCTTACCGCGGCGCCAAGTTCGTCCGCCGCAATTGGCTCATCTTGACGGCGGCGACTCTCGTGTTCGCGGCCCTGGCGATTGGAATGGGCGTCGCCACGTGGAAGGCCAATGAAGCCCGCAAGCAGCGCTTCCGGGCCGACGATCACGCTCAACGCACCGAGATGGTCAACGCCTTCCTGGTGGATCTATTTGCCGCCCCCGGTGGACGTTGGTGGCGAGATCTGGAGCACAGAGGACCGGAGACCCGCGTCATCGACGTGATCGACGAGGCAGCGGCTCGACTCGAGCACGAGTTGGACGGAGCACCCCTCCAGCGGGCAACCCTGCACCAGACCCTGAACGACACGTATCTCGCACTCGGGCTGCCGGACCGCGCGGAGCATCAGGTACGGCGAGCTCTGGAGATTCGACAGCGTGAACTCGGAGAGATCGCCCCGGCCGTCGCGGAGTCGACGTACTACCTGGCCGCGACGCTCAAGAGCCAGGAGCGCTACGACGAAGCACTAGAGATCTACCGGGCCGCCCTCGAGATCGAGCAGCGCTTGCCCACGCCGAGCAGGAATCTCCCCTACGCTCTGAGTGAAGCAGCCACAACCGCTGCCCGGGTCGGCCTCCATTCCGAGTTCGAGATCTTGGTCCGGGAGGCCCTGCTCCGGGTGGAAGAGTCCGAACCGCACCTCGAGGGGTACCTTCTTTCTTTGCGCGCTTGGCACCGTGCGGAACGCGGCGAGTCGAGACTTGCCGAGCAAGATTTGGTAGAAGCTCGGAGGTGGTTCGAATCAGCCAGCCCGGAGGCCGAGTCTCTGCGTAGCAATGCGCGGATTAGCTGGGCTACCGTTGCCTGGCTTGGAGATGATCCTCAAGAAGCGTTGGAGATGACGGCCGAGCCATCCTCCGGCCGCAGCTCTCGTTTGCGAGTTCAGGTTCTCTTCGACTTGGGGCGCTTCGAGGAGTCCCGGCACTGGCTCGAGGGTTTGGAGAACACTGCTGCCCAGTTCCTCGAAGGTCAGGTCCTCAGTGGTCGACTGGCCTTGGTTCTCGACGGAGATTCGGAGCTGTGCATAGCTCGAGTCGAGCCGGCGCTGGAAGCGGAAGAGCGCTGGTCAAGAGGGCCTACTTGGTACCTGGCCGAGGCACGCTCCGCCATGGCAGCCTGTCTACAGGCTCGGGGGCTGCCCGGAGATCGGGGCAGAGCCAATGAACTGGCGGAGTCGGCGCGAGCGATGCTCAACGTCCTGTTCGAACAGGGAACGCCTTTGCATCGGCGGATAATCCTAGAAGCGACGAATCGTTTAGAGCCAGGCTCATGAGCACACATCCCCCCGACAACAACGTGAGTGATCGCTACTTCGCCGAGGTCTATTCCCACCTCCGAGCCCTCGCCGGATCGTATCTCCGCCGCGAACGAGCAGGGCATACGCTGCAGCCTACGGCACTGGTCAACGAGGCGTACCTCCGGCTCCAGAATGCCTCGGCGGACGACATCCCAGATCGGGGCAAGTTCCTGGCGCTGGCCGCGCGCGCCATGCGTCAAGTCTTGATCGATAGCGCGCGCAGGCAGCAGGCGGACAAGCGGCAAGGGCAAGCGGTGACGCTCGAAGAGGGCCTACTCGGAACAGCGCCGCAGACGCTGGACCTGCTCGCTCTGGACAGGGCTCTTGAAGAGCTGTCTGCTCTCGACGAGCAACGAGCCCGAATCGTCGAGCTTCGCTTCTTCGCTGGGTTGTCCTGCGAGGAGACGGCTGAAGTGCTGGGTATCAGTGCGCGTACCGTGGTCCGGCAGTGGCGGTCGTCGCGTGCGTTCCTGCTGCACCGGCTGGGCTGAGGTTGCCTGCGCATGCGGCCACGGCTCAACTCAACAACACTTCCAAATCCTCCCGCGTCAACTCCTGCAACGGCCCACTATCCGTCCGAAAAATCGCATCCGCCAGATCCCGCTTTTGCTGCTGCAACTCGATGATCTTCTCTTCCGCCGTTCCCTTGCAAATCAGGCGATGCGCAAAGACATGATGCGTCTGCCCGATCCGATGCGCACGATCGACCACGTTGCCCGAATCACCCTAGTGAATGCTTTCTGGGTTGTTTGATTTTCGAACACGCTGTCTGGAAATCCAACACTTGTTGCTGCCGCGTTCATTCCCGAGTTGCCGCGAGCGTCTGTAACTTACTGAAAATAAGTTCTTTTTCCGCGGCGTAACGCTGCTTCCATGCCTGGCACGGACTTGGCAATAGGAGCAAGAGAAGTTCGAAAGAACCTTGCCCGCAGTTCTGGGTTTCTCAGCTCTGGACGGCAAATGGCACAACTCTCACAACGGTTTCCCAAACGAGGAGTACGAAATGCAGAAGTCGATCCGCTTGCTTTGCCTGGCCGCTCTCGCGGCGTTCACCACTCTTACTCTGGCTCCGGCTGTTTCGGCAGACGTCTACGATGAAATGAAACTGGAAGCTGCTGCACTGCGGGTGGAGCTCATGGCGGACGCTACCGAATCCCTCCCGGGCAATGACGAGTGCGCGAATCCGTTCGGTGATCTCGCTGTCGGCACCGTCACCTCCGGTTCGAGTACCGGTGCGACTCTAGATGCACCTCCCGCGCCGGATTTCTGTGGCACCTCTATCAACGGACCCGGGGTCTGGTACACGGTGACTGGCACCGGCAACACGATGTCGGCTTCGACCTGCCTTGGTGGTGGTAACGCCGGCTTCGATTCCAAGATCAGTGTTTTCTGTGACGACTGTGAAGACTTGAAGTGTGTCGCTGGCAACGATGATGACAGTGCTTGTGGCTTTGCTTTCACCTCGACCGCCTCCTGGACCTCGCAGCCGGGGGCCAAGTACCGGATCCTGGTGCATGGTTTTGCCGGCAGTCAGGGCGACTTCGATCTGGCGATTCTCGACGACGGCGTGCCGGCGACGGCGGATGTGGAATGTCCGCCCGGCGACAGCGATGGTGACGGTGTGGCGGATCCGGTCGACTTCTGCCCCGACACCGTGATTCCGGAGTCGGTGCCGACCTCTCGGCTGGGCGTCAACCGCTTTGCGCTGGTCGACGACAACGGTATCTTCGACACCACGTCGCCACAGGGCAGGGGCCCCCGTCTGACTTTCAGCATCGAGGACACCGCAGGTTGCTCTTGCGAGCAGATCATCGCTGAGTTGGGACTCGGCAAGGGGCACGAGAAGTTCGGCTGCAGCATCAGTGCGATGGAAGACTGGGTAGAGGTGGTTGCACCTCTGACTAGTCCGTAGGTTCTCGCCGGACGACGATGCCGTGGGCACGGCTCGTCCAGTGAGACACAACCACCGGGGTCGCCGCTACGTCTGGCGACCCCGGTTCTTGAGATGTGGCAACATGACACTTGCGATGATGCAAAGAACACGCGTATTTCGAACTCTGGTCAACATTGTGGCGTTGGCGCTGAGCGCTGGTTGCAGTGACGAAGGATCGGTGTCGCCACCTGGCGAAAGCCCCGAAAAGGTCGCCAACCTCACGGGGGTACCTCAGTGGTTTACGGACATTACCCGTGAAACCGGGCTCGACTTTGTGCACGAATCAAGTCCCTTGGATGAGTTTCATACCCCGGCTGTGATGGCCGGTGGTGCTGCCTTCTTCGATTTCGACAACGACGGTGATTTGGATATCTACTTCACCAACGGCAACCATATTCTGCCTGCAGCGAGGACCGAGGACGGACCGCGCAACCATCTCTACCGGAACGATGCGGGCCGCTTTGTGGACGTCACCGAAGTGTCCGGCCTTGGCGATGCCGGCTATGGCATGGGCGTGGCGACGGGTGACATCGACAACGATGGTGACGTGGATGTCTACGTCACCAACTACGGCCGGGATCGCCTCTTCCGTAATGAGGGCGACGGGACGTTCAGCGATATCACCGAGGTTGCTGGATTGACTGTGGAGGGCTGGTCGAGCTCGGCCGCCTTCTTCGACTTCGACCGTGACGGTTTCCTGGACCTCTACGTGACGCGCTACGTCGACTATCGTGCGAGCATGACATGCGTCGGCCAAGATGGTGCGCCGGACTTCTGTGGTCCCCTGTCCTTTCAACCCGTTCACGACATCCTGCTGCACAACCAGGGTGCTGGCAAGAACGGCGAATCGGTCGCATTCACCGATGTCAGCGAACAAGCTGGCATCACGTCTGTTGCCGCCGCTGGTCTCGGCGTTGCTTGCCTCGACCTCGACGGTGACGGTTGGCAGGATGTGTACGTCGCCAACGATGCGTATCCGAACCAGTTGTGGATCAACCAGGGTGACGCCACTTTCCGAGATGACTCGCTAGTCTTGGGAGCCGCCTACAATCTTCATGGCCAGGCGCAGGCAGGGATGGGAGTTCTCGCCGAGGACTTCGATGGAAGCGGTACCTTCGACCTCTTCCTGACCCACCTGATGAACGAGGCCAACACCCTATACGGCAATCTCGGTGGCATGTCTGGCTTCCAGGATGTGAGTGGTAGCAGCGGTCTCGGTCCCTCGAGCATGCCGTATACCGGCTTCGGTGTTGCTGCATTCGACGCCGAGCTCGACGGCGATCTCGACCTTTTCATCGCCAACGGCAGGGTCAACATCGCCGGCCCGGTTCCAGGGTCGAGCTACCCGCCGCCCTGGGATACCCTGCCCGAATCGAATCTTCTTTACCTGAACGATGGCCGCGCCAGCTTCACTCGGCTTGTTGAACCGGCTCAATCCCTCAGCTCGTCGCGTGAGATCAGCCGTGCCGTTGCCAGCGGAGACATTGATGGCGACGGAGACGTCGACCTGCTAGTCGCGAATCTGCTGGACGGAGCCCGGCTGTACCGGAACGACGCTCCGCACCAGGGGCATTGGCTGTCCATCCGGGCCGTTGACCCTCGGCTGCGCCGTGACGCGTTGGGGGCGCGGGTGACTTTGGTGCTGGGAGAGTTGCGCGTGGTACGCCATGTCTCGCGATCTTTCGGCTATCTCGCGAGTCATTCGCCATGGGTTCATTTTGGTTTGGGCGAGGTCGCGGAGTTCGATCACATCGAAGTACGGTGGCCGGACGGCAGCCAAGAGGTCTTTCCCGGAGGTGCAGCTGATCGCAAGATCTTGCTGCGGCGAGGTGAGGGAGAAGCCGCGAATGGGTAAGGCCAGCTCACGCAAGCGAGATCGTGAGACCCGCAGCAAGGATCTCAACCCTTCGCCTCCACAAGTGGCCCGCCTGCGCCGCACATCGATGGTCCTGGGAATCGGTGCGGTGATCGTGCTTGTTGCGGTGTTGTCGCTCTGGTTCCTGCAGCGTGGGACCGTAGAGCCTTCGATTCTGCTGCCCGACCCGGATACGTCCAACATGACGGCGCCGGTCCAGCGGGCGATCCACGATGCTCGGGAAGCGGCGCTGAGTCAGCCGGAGTCCGCCGATGCGCTGGGGCGGTTGGCCCAGATATTCCATGCCCATTGGCTCTACGACGAGGCCGCCGCCTGTTATGAACGCGCTCGCGAGCTTGCACCGCGGGACGTTCGCTGGGTCTACCTACTCGCTGGTGTCGAAGAGATCCGGGGTGCCGACGGTGAGCAGGTCCGGCCGTTGTTTCGCACCGCGATTCGCTTGGCTCCGCGTTACCCACCGGTCTACGTGCGCTACGGTGACGCCTTGATGCGGCTCGGCCAGTGGGACGAGGCAAGGAAGGTATATGCACAGGCGGTCGAGCGTGATTCCGAACTGGCCTTAGCTCACCGGGGACTCGGTCAGGCTGCTCTCCAACTGGTAGATGGGCCGGGCGCTGTCGAAGCGCTCGAGCGAGCCGCTGTGCTGGAGCCGGAAGACCGAATCGTGCATGCGGCACTGGCCCGAGCCTATGCTCTGGCTGGCCGTCGAGAGCAGGCGCAAGATGCGGCCCGCAAGGCCGAGGCATCGGACGAAGAAGCGCAGCTGCCCGACCCGATCTTCTTCGACATGGAGAGCCTTGCGGTCGATCCGCGCAGTCTGCGTGATCGGGCTGCTCGAGCTATGCAAGGAGGTGACTACCCGCAGGCAATTGAAGCTCTTACGCTCCTCGCCGAGAGTGCCGGTGCATCTGCCGACGAGCAGCTGGGTGTTGCGCACAAGCTATTGGCCAATCAATATGCCTTCCAGGGCGACTTCGAGTCGGCGCTTCTGGAGTTCGAGCGCGCTGCCCGCCTGGCACCGCGGGATCCTGAGATCGAGCACAATTGGGGAACGGTACTCTTGCGCCAGGGCGATTCGCCACGAGCCGAGCCTCACTTTCGTAAAGCGATCGAACTCAACCCGGCATCCGCGGACAGTCTCTACAATCTGGGGGTGACACTCGAGAATCAGAACCGTACCGAGGAAGCTGTCGAGGTGTTTGCCAGGGCTGCGGCGATCCAACCTCAACACGTGGCCGCACAGCGGCTCGCAGAACTAGAATCTGCTGCTCACTGAGGAGGTCGTTTGATGCCGTACTTCTTGATCTTCTCGTAGAGCGTGCTGCGCTGAATTCCGAGGTCCTTGGCTGCCGAGGTCACGGCTCCTTCATGCCGCCATAGGACCCGCTCGATATGCAGGGCTTCGAGTTCTTCGAGGCTCAGGTCGAGTTGTCCGGAGGCCTCTCCGAAGACACTCTCGAACGAGAAGTCACTCTGCTCGATGATCATGCTGTCACCCAAGAGCATGGCATGTTCTAGGACATTGCGCAGCTCGCGGATGTTGCCGGGCCAACGATAGTTGATCAGTGCGTCGATCGCGCCTTGCGAGAGCCTCGTCCTGGAGCGGCCGAGTTCACGGGCAAGCTGCTCGAAGATGTACGCGGCCAGAATCGGAATGTCTTCCGCGCGGTGCCGGAGCGCGGGAAGCTCGAGTTTGAAGGTGCTGAGCCGGAAGTAGAGATCCGAGCGAAAAGTGCCACTCTTGACCATCTTGGCCAGCTTCTGGTGGGTGGCTGCGAGCAGGTGCACATTCACGCGGCGTTCGGTGACATCTCCCAAGCGCCTGAAGGTTTGCTCTTCGAGGGTCTTGAGCAACTTGGCCTGGATACCAAGGTCCATGTCGCCGATCTCGTCGAGGAAGAGGGTGCCATGATCAGCTACTTCCAGCAGGCCTTTCTTCTCGCTGCTAGCTCCGGTGAAAGCTCCTCTCGCGTGACCGAACAGCTCATTTTCCAGCAGCTCACTCTTGAGTCCGGCGCAGTTGAGCTGGACAAAGGCCTCGTCGCGCCGGGGACCATGATCGTGTAGCCAGCGAGCCATCAGCCCTTTACCGGTGCCAGTCTCACCCAGAAGCAGCACTGGGCGGTGGGTGCTGGTGATCTTTCTGGCCAGGATCTCCAGTTTCTGGATACTCTGGCTCTGGCCGCGAAAGGGGTCGGGCTGGTGCTGATTGCGATTGGCGTCATAGCCAGCGTTACGGCGGCGTGCTTGTACCTCGGCCAGACAACGCTCGAGTGCTGCAACCAGGGTGGTAGGAGCTATCGGCTTGGTCAGGAAGTGGTCGGCTCCCTGTTGCATCGCTTCGATGGCGAGCCCGACAGCATCAGGTTCCGTCAGGACGATCACGGATATCTGACGGCCAACATTGCGAAACATCGCGAGGATATCGAGTACCGTGCCGTCTTCGAGTCGGGAGGACAGGAGGGCTGCGTGAAGAGGTTGGTCGGCGATGATCCTTTCAACCTGGGCGCAGTTCCTCGCCTCAATCACACGAATTTCCTTGCGATTCAGGCTCTCGCGGACTAATGCTCGGAGCGTTGGGTCGTGATCGACAAGGAGGAGAAGGGGTTTGTCGCTTTGGAGTTCCGTAATCGAGTTGCGGAAGGCATCAGAATGGGTCTCTTCAGAAGGCTCTGAGAGCATGGCAGAACTCCCCTTAGGAAAGAATTCGAAATCACACCAGCAGCTTTAGGGAATCGGAGTCCAACAAGATAACCCATCAACAAGAAAACACTATACCACACAGAACTCCCGATGCGGCGGGCAGTCCGAAGCGGTTCAAGCCACCGTCGAACCCTGGTGGTAGAGATGGACTCGGTTGGTCAAGTGGAGTCAAGACACTGCAACCTCCGGCACCGAGTGGTGAGAGCCGTGGTTCATCAGGTTGTGAAGGTACGTCTTGACATTAAGGCCTATGGTGCTACAGTCTTGTATAGCACTGAGTCTGAGCAGGAAGATAAGCGTAGGCTAGAGGAAAACCCATGCAGTTCCACATCAACCCCGGTGCCGAACTCCCGATCTACCGCCAGATAATGCGCCAGGTCGGTGACGCCATCGCGGGTGGCCGCTTGGTTGCGGGTGACCAGATGCCGTCGCAGCGGGAGTTGGCGCAACGACTGGTGATCGCACCCTTGACGGTTAAAAAGGCCTACGACGAGTTGGAACACCAGGGATTGATCGAAACACGCCGTGGCCGTGGCACCTTTGTACGTGCTGCCCCCAGTGCCGCCGACCTGGAAGCTCAGCGCCGGCGTTTACAAAGCAGCGTGCGGCGGCTCTTGACTGAGGCCTATCTGGGCAACGTGCCGTTGGAAGAAGTCCTCGCTTTGCTTCACCAAACGGACGCCGAGTTGCGTGCTGAACGAGCTCGCCGCAGCGGAGCGAAAGCGCCAACTCTGGAACAGGAGGTGTCTTCATGAATGTACTTGAATTCCAAGATATCCACCGCGCCTATGTGCGTGGGCAGGATGTCCTGAGCGGCATCGACTTGATACTCGATGAGGGCGAAACGGTGGCACTGTTGGGACGTAACGGTGCGGGCAAGACGACGCTGCTGCGCATCGCCATGGGCATGCTCGAAGCACAGCGAGGCACGGTGCGCGTTTTCGGCCTGGATCCGCGGAAGGACGCCGTCGAGGTCAAGCGGCGCATCGGTTACATGGCCGAGGACCAAGTGCTACCGGGCTTCATGCGCGTGCAGCAGGTGATCGACTTGCACCGCAGCCTGTTCGCAACCTGGGACGACATTCTTGCAGCCGAGTTGGAGCAGCGCTTCGGGCTCGATTCGCGGGCTCGCATCCGACAGCTATCCAAGGGGCAGGCGCGGCAGGTCGCGCTGCTCTGCGCCGTGGCGCACCGGCCGGAACTGCTAATCCTAGACGAACCGGCGGGCGGCCTCGACCCTGCGGCACGGCGCGAGTTTCTAGAGGTTTCGATTCGTATGCTCAGCGACGGTGGCACCACCATCCTGTTCTCGTCTCACCACCTATCCGATGTCGAGCGCATGGCTGATCGCGTCGTCATGCTGCGGGATCACGGTGTGCTGCTGGACAGTTCCTTGGAGCAACTGCGGGAGGACTGCTCACTGGCCTTGCTGCCGGCAAACAGGGGCACGTACGAACACCTCCGGCAACTCCCCGGTTGCCTGACCGTGCGCCAGCGCGGCGACACCCTGCAAGCTCTCTTCCAGCGCCAGCCGCAGGCGTTGCAGCAAGAATTGCGCACCGAGTTCGGTGTGACGGACTTCAGCTGTGCTCCAAGCACACTGGAAGACATGTTTGTCGAGTTGCTTGGCGACCGGAGCTGAGGTCATGCTGAGACGCATTGTCAACGACGCCTCCCTACGCTCGCTACCCTTGTTGTTACCCTTCAGCTTAGTAGCCAGCGTGCCGCTAACCGTCATCCTGTCTTGGCCCTTGACGCTCGCGCTACTTCGGTTCTGTCAGCTTCTGGGATTCAGTCCACCGCCAGAGCGCGAGATCCTGTGGTTGGTCGGACTGTGGGGACCACCTGTACTCTCTCTGTTGTGGTGCTGCGTACACCGTCGCTGCCTGGCCTTTGAGCTCGCCTTGCCGCTGTCGGCCCGGAGACTCTGGCTGAGTCGGTTGCTCTCGGTGCTCCTGGCCACAGCTCTGGTTACTGCTACTGCGATTCTGTGTCTCGTTCTGGTACGTACCCTGTTGGCTCACGGACCGTTCGTGCCCGAGATGGATATCCTGGCTTTTTCTCTCCGCCTCGGTACCGTTGTGATCCTCGCCACTGTGCTGCTTGCGGCGCGGCACCTTGAACTAGCTTTCCGGTGTCCGGATGGACCGATGAGAACCGCCGAGATGCTGGTCCTCTGGATCGCAGGGCTGGGTGGACTCCTGTTGCTGCAGGCACTGCCTCTGGCCGCATCTCTTGTACCTTTGGTCCTAGCAGTTACCGTCGGTGTTGCCAGCTATCGCGCTTTGCCAGCCACCTTCTCGATGCTGCCGTTGGCACCAGCCTCTGAGCCGGCGCTCAGCGTACCCCCGGCTGACGGTGCGTTGCCCGGGGCCGTGCCGGTATTTCCTACAGCTGGGCGGTTTCACACTCCTGGCCGGGTCGGTACGGGCGGCTTCTGGCTGCTGCTCCTCACCTTCTGGCGTACTCCTTATGTCAAGGGGGCGATGCCTTGCTGGGTTCTCTTCCTACCAGTCCTGATGTTCTTCGGTGTGCTGCAGTCGGGCACGCAGGGGTTCGGCCTGAGCGAGGCAGACCTACGCCTGAATTACGCCTTGATGGCCTGGTACCTGCCACTGGTCTTCGTCTGGCCGGTGCTACACAACCTCAAGATTTTCTCTGCTCTGCCGGTGTCCCGGCGGCTGGTGCTGGCGCTGTGGACGGTGCCCGTCGTGTTGATGGTTGTAGCCGGCTACGCCCTCGGCCGCCTCGTTTCCTCGGAGACGGCACGGGCAGGGGACGAGCAGAGCTTCCTGCCGTTGCTCGTGCTGGTCATGTTGGTGCCCTGGCTGCTCGAGGTGGCGATTCTGGCCCGCACCTTCCGCTCCGACGTCAGCAAGCTGCAGCGAACGGTCTGTCTGTGGTCGCTGCTCGCAGTCTCGTTGCTGGGCTTCGTGGGCATGCCGGTTGCCGACCTGGCCGGCGTCATGGAAATGGAAGAGCCAACCGCCCGCTTGCACATGCTGGCGTCGCAACTGACCGCACAGGAGCCTGGCCGCACACTGCTGCTGTGGGGTTTCGTGCTCGCTGCCGTTGCGCTGGCCTATCGGTTCGCTAGCCAGCAGTTCAACCGCCTCGATGCGGTGTCGCCGGACATCTCGAAGGTGGTGAGTGCGCTTGGCGATCGGGGCTAGCAGTAGAAAAGGCCCCCTACTTCCAGTTCGCTGTTCCTGGCCCAAAGAAGATCGATCCAAGAATCATGGTGAAATCCCGCCTCCCCGGCACGCTCTCGACGAGAGCCAAGAATTCGTATCGATATTCTCAGCTCAACAGAACTTCCAAATCCTCCCGCGTCAACTCCTGCAACGGCCCACTATCCGTCCGAATAATCGCATCCGCCAGATCCCGCTTCTGCTGTTGCAGCTCGATGATCTTCTCTTCCACCGTTCCCTTGCAGATCAACCTGTACGCAAACACATGACGCGTCTGCCCGATCCGATGGGCACGGTCGATGGCTTGGGCTTCGATCGCCGGGTTCCACCACGGATCCAGAATAAACACGTAGTCGGCCGCCGTCAGGTTCAACCCCAGCCCACCAGCCTTTAGCGAAATCAGGAAGACCGGCGGGCCGTCGTCGCTCTGGAAGTTCTCGACGCGCTCTTGACGGTTGCGTGTCTGGCCGTCCAGGTACTCGTACTGCAACCCGGCTTGGTCGAGCGCCTTGCGCACCAGAGCCAGCAGGCTGGTGAACTGGGAGAACACCAGTGCGCGGTGACCCTGGTCACACACTTCCAGGAGCTGCGGCAGCAGAACTTCGAGCTTGGCGCTCGCCTCGCTCCGATGGTCCTCGGCGACCAGGGCAGGGTGACAGGCGACTTGACGGAGGCGGAGCAGGGCTTCGAGGACCTGCATCCTGGAGCGGTTGAGGCCCTGACTGTCGATCTTCTGCAGCAGCGAGCCGCGGTAGTAGTCGCGCATCTCGTCGTACAGCTCGCGCTGGCGCGGCTTCATGTCGCAGTAGAGGGTCTGCTCGATCTTTTCCGGTAGATCCGGGGCCACCTGTTCCTTGGTGCGGCGCAGGATGAAGGGGCGCACGGCTTTGGCCAGGAGCTCGCGGCTGGCGGCGTCGGTGCCGTTGCCGTTGCCGAGGACGTCCTTGAAGCGACCATCGCTGCCCAGCATGCCGGGGTTGAGGAATTCGAACAGCGACCACAGCTCGCCCAGGTGGTTCTCGATCGGCGTGCCGGAGAGGGCTAGGCGGTTGCGGCCGCGCAGCAGGCGGGCGGCCTTGGCGGACTGGCTGGAAGGGTTCTTGATCGCCTGGGCTTCGTCCAGGATCACGTAGTCGAAGTCGTGTTCCTGGAACACCAAGACGTCGCGGCGCAGGATGCCGTAGGTGGTGATGATCAGGTGGTGTTCGGCGATCTGCTTGCGCAGGCCCTCGCGGTGGATGCCGGTGTAGTCGAGGGTGGTCAGGCGCGGGGTGAAGCGGGCGGCTTCGCGCAGCCAGTTGAAGACCAGGGAGCGGGGCACGACGACCAGGCTGGTGCCGGTGGTGTTGCGGGCCCGGCGACGCTCTTCGAGGAGGGCGAGTACTTGCACGGTCTTGCCCAACCCCATGTCGTCGGCCAGGCAGCCGCCGAAGCCGAAGTCGCGCAGGAACTGGAACCAGCCGAGGGCCTGACGTTGGTATTCGCGCAGCATGCCGCGGAACGTGGTGGGCTCGCGACGTGCGCGTACGCCTTCGAATTTCTGCAGGCGGCGGCGGAAGCCGTGGAAGCGGCCGTCTTGTTGGACTTCCGGCAGCGTGGCGAGCAGGGAGTCGAGCAGGGCGCCCTGGGAGGCATTGAAGCGAACGTGACCGTCTTCTTCTTCGCCCAGGGCTGCCAGCAGGCCGCAGCGCTTGAGCCAGTCTTCGGGCAGCAGGCCGACGGAGCCGTCGCCGAGCTGCACGGTGTTGTGGCCGGCGCGGACGGCGGCCAGCAGGCGCGGCAGCGGTACGGGTTCACCCTCGAACTCGATCTCACCGCGCAGTTCGAACCAGTCAGCTCCAGACGACAGGGCGAGCTGGAACTGACCGATCGGTCGGTGGATCTTGCCGTCAGCCTCGACGCGCCAACCTTCCTCGAGCAGGTCGCGCACCAGCTCCGGGAAGCGGCGCGGGGTCAAGTAGGCGTCGTAGGGGTCTTCCTCGGCGCCCAGCCGGGCGCCCATGTTGGCCAAGTGTTGCAGTGCTTTGGCCTCGGCCTGCGGCTGACGGGCCAGCAGTTCGCGGCCGTCCTCGCGGCGCACCAGCGGCCGAGGGTCGCGCAGGCGGACTTGCTGGCCGTCGTAGTTGAAGCACAGCAGGCACCCGACACGGCGCCGCACCGAGCCGTCGCGGGTGTCGACTTCGGCGACCACGTGCGGCTGCGGCTCGACGTCGTGCTTCAGCCGCCAGTCGTCGGGCAGCTCGAGTAGGGGTTGGCTGGGCAGGTCGAGGATCGCCTCGATCAGTGCTTCTTTCTCTTTCGGGCCGGCCTCCAGTACTTGCTCCTGCCGCAGCAGCGTGACCCAGGCGAAGGCGCCCCGGTGGTCGAAGGCGGCGACGTGGCCGTCGGCGAACAGCTGACCGTACATCAGCAGCAACTCTGGTTCGCCGAGGTCCATGTACTCGTCGCTGTCGTTGCCGTTGCTGTTTTCGGGGCCGCGCGGGCGGCGCAGGAAGCCACGAACCTGGCAGCCCTCGTCGTTGGTGCTGATGCGCAAGCCCAGGACCCACGGCGGGCCGTCGTGCCACTCCAGCGGTGTCTCGCCCAACTCACCGTTGCGCCGCAGGTGGAAACGGCCGGTGCGGCACAGTAACGGCATCAGGAGGCCAGCGTTGCTGTCGTCGAGTAGGTAGCTAGGGCTGGACGGTTCCTGCGACACGCCGAAGAAGCGGTCTTCGTCCGAGCGGGCGCCGCGCAGTGCGCTGAGGATCTGACGATCGCGCGGGTCGGGCAGCTGCAGGATCTCTTCCGGCGCTGCTCGGAACGCCTTGAGTACGCCCCAGTTGCCATTGCTCTTGCGCTGGCGGCTGTGCAGCTCGAGCACGGGTGTGCCCGCGTCGACGGCACCGTCGACATCGAGCACGTAGACGATCTCACCGCGATCGAGGGGACGGTAGGCGGGTTGCGACTCTTGCAGCCGGGTGCGCAACCGGCTGAGCTGGGTCTGCCAGCGCGGTACCGTTTCCTCTTCGAGGCTGGCGATTTCTTCTTCCAGGAAGTCGGCCAGCTGCAGGGGGCGCAAGAAGCCGCCGGGCTCGATCCGCAGCCACGGCAGGCCCTTGGAGTCCAGCTCGAGCAAGGTTGCCCACAGGTGGCGGCAGGAGTCGTTGCGCTCGAAACTATTGCAGGTACAGAACGCCCCGTATTCACGTCCGCTGTCGGGGTTGAGGTAGACGCGGCAGATCTCGTCGCCGGTGACCTCGGCCATGAGTAGCGCAGGACGGGTGACCAATAGCCGCACCTGGCCCGAGCGGAAGTGGTGTTGACCACGAGCGCGAACCTGCGGCGCGAAGTCTTTATGAAGGGCTTGCGCTAGCGACATTTAGCGGATGTGTAACAACATTGTTGAGGGCTGGTCTGCAGGGGCCAAGGCAGAAGTATATCATCTTTACGCAAATTAGACCACCTGGACGAGAAGCCTTGCCGGCACGTGTGCACCGGCAAGGAGGTCATGCGGAGCCTCTGCTGCAAGAGCTCTCGGAGGTCCGCGAGCTCGTCAATTCGGTGGTGTTTCTTCTGCGGACGCACCGTCGGGCTGTGACATCTCGGCTTCGGCAGCTGCGCTGGCGGCAGCATTGGCTGCCGCCGCGGCTTCGGTCTGGAGTTGCTGCTGGCGCTCGGCCAGGGCTTGTTGCAGCTCGCCGTAGTGTGCCTGCACCCGGCTCATGCCGATGCCGTTGGTCTCGGTGATCAGGCCGGGTAGGGCTTCGAGCATCTTCTGGCCGGTGGGGGTGCGGTAGAAGGCGCTGATCTCGCGCATCTCGGCTTCGGAGAAGGTGCGCGCGTAGAGAGTCACGAACTCGTTCTTCAGCTGCTCCCAGCTGAGATAGGTCTCGAAGAAATCTTCCAGAACGTCGCGCATCGGTGCCAGTTGCGGGTTGCGCTGCACCTGCACGTCGATCATCTGGCGCATTGACAGGTCGAGGGTGTCGTTCATGCCCATGATCTTGATCATCTCGAGCGCGGCTTCGCGCTGGCTGTCGCTGACGTCGGTGCTCTGCTCGGCAGCGGCGTCGACGCCGGCGGGCGTGGTGCTCACGGTGGCGCTCAAGCCGCCCTGCGCCTGAGCAGGCAGAGCGAGGATCAGGGCGACAACGATGAGACCTGGGACGATATGGCGAAGCAGCAGGGGCTGGCTGGGGTAGGTGTTTTGTGGCATGGGGGTTTCCTCCGGCGAAGCGGGTTCTCGATGTTGAATTCATTAGCTTACCTCAACATGTCCGGAAGCGGTGACAGTCGGGATGCTTGTAGCTGCCGGGGACCAGGGAAAGTCGCTATACTGCCGCGCCATGAGTTCCTTGCCGACCACTGTCCATACCGCCGAGCGCCGCGCCAAGATCATGGCGACTCTCGGTCCCGCCTCGAACACGCCGGACGTCCTGCGCAGCCTGATCCAGGCTGGGGTCAACATCGTTCGTCTCAACCTGTCGCACGGCACCCACAAGCAGCATGCCGCGGTGGTGCGCTCGGTGCGGGCGCTGGCAGAGGAGCTGCGCCGCTACGTGCCAGTGGTCGTGGACCTGATGGGACCGCGCTACCGCCTGGGACAGGTGATCGACGGTCCACGCGTGCTCGACGTTGGGGACACCGTGCAGCTGGGGCCGCCGGAGACGGGGGTCGACCTGCCGGTTGAGGATGCCGAGATCGTCGGCTATCTGCAGCCTGGGGAGCGTGTGCTGATCGACAATGGTCTGATCGAGCTGCGGGTCGAGTCCCGGCAGGACGAGCATGTGCTGTGCCGTGTGGTGCACGGCGGCTCGGTCACCACGCGCAAGGGCATCAATCTGCCGGACACCGACCTGCCGTTCCACATTTCGGAAAAGGATGAGGCCGACATTCGCTTCGCGATCGCGATCGAGGCAGACTTGATCGCGGCCAGTTACGTCGGTCGCGCGCAGCACGTGCACGACGTGCGGGCACGCATCGTGGCGGCTGGCGGAGACCTGCCGGTGATCGCCAAGCTGGAGCGCGCGGCGGCGGTGGAGGACAGCAACCTTCGCGCCATTCTGGGAGCCGCCAATGGAGTCATGGTGGCGCGTGGTGATCTCGGGGTCGAGGTGCCGCTGGACCAAGTACCGGTGCTGCAGAAGAAGATCATCGCCGCCGGTCGCCGCGCGGGGCGGCCGGTGATCGTCGCGACGCAGATGATCGAGTCGATGATGGAGCAGCCGCGGCCCACGCGTGCCGAAGTGTCGGACATCGCCAACGCCGTTTTCGACGGGGCCGATGTCCTGATGCTGTCCGGGGAGACGGCTGCCGGCCGGTATCCGGTCGAGGCGGTGCAGACGATGGCGCGCATCATCCAGGAGGCCGAGGCGTACCAGGAGGGTGTCACGGACTACAGCCTGGGCCCGATGGAGGTCGCCAGCGACGCGCTGGAAGAGAACCTGGACATTTCCAACGCCGTCTCGGCCGCCGCTGCGCGCGCCGCCGAGATGATCGACGTCAAGTACATCGTCGCCTTCAGCCAGGGCGGCTTCACGGCGCGTCTGGTGACCCGCTACCGACCGCAGGTGCCCGTCCTCGCCTTCACCGTTTCCGTGCGTCTGGCGCGCCGGCTACAAACGTTGTGGGGGGTGCAGCCGATCGTGCTGGAGCAGAAGGTGGAGCACCACGACGAGGTTGCGGCGCTGGTGGATCGCTACCTGCGCGAGTCCGGTCTGGCGCAGCCCGGTGATGCGCTCATCCTGCTGATGGGTGATCCGATTTCCGAGCGTCCGCGCACCAATCTGCTGCGCGTCCATCGCGTCCGCGCTGCCGATCCCGAGTCCTGAAGCTCGTGGAGACGAGCGAAGCCAAGGCTGTCGCCGGCCGGCTGACCCGACCTCCGCATCCGCGGCTGTTCGAGCTGCTCTACGCCCCTGCCTTCGAGGCGGATCGCGAGCGGACGTTGCCGTGGCTGCTCGACATCGATGCCGCGCACCTGGTGATGTTGGGACAGCAGTCGTTGCTGCCGGCGGACACGGTGGCAGACCTGCTCGGCGTCAACCGCGATCTGGCGCGCCGCTGCGCGCGGCAGGGCGCGGCGGCGGTTCTGCCGGCGCCGCCGGTCCACCGCGGCCTGTACCTGCTCTATGAGCAGCAGTACATCGACCGCCTGGGTCCCGAGCGCGGAGGTGCGGCGCACCTGGCGCGCAGTCGCAACGACATCAACGCCGCGCTCGTGCGTTTGCGTCTACGTGAGGGGCTCACCGAGCATCTGGACGCCGCGCTCGACCTGCTCGCTGCCGCCGCGCGTCTGGGGCACGCGCACGTCGAGACGGTGATGAGTGGCTTCACGCACCTGCAGCCAGCGCAGCCGACCAGCCTGGCGCACTACCTGGTGGGTGTGACCTGTGAGCTGGAGCGCGCGGTGGCACGGCTGGTCGACCTGCTCGGCGCCATCGACCGTTCGCCGCTGGGGGCCGCCGCGGGTCTCGGCACACCCTTCGCGATCGACCGTGAGCAAGTGGCGCATCTGCTCGGTTTCAAGGGCGTGATCGCCAGTTCCCTGGACGCGGTGGCGTCGCGGGACTTTGCCGTGCGCACGCTCGCCGAACTGGCGCAGATCGGCGCGACGCTCAGTCGCTGGGCGCTCGACTTCCAGCTCTGGGGTAGTCGCGCCTACGGCTTCCTGGATTGGACGGACGACCTGGTGAGCACGAGCTCGATCATGCCG
The DNA here is from genome assembly GCA_965368975.1 of uncultured bacterium. Taxonomy (GTDB): domain Bacteria; phylum Acidobacteriota; class Thermoanaerobaculia; order Multivoradales; family JAHZIX01; genus CBDUPA01. The sequence continues at coordinate 64,388 of CBDUPA010000011.1, forward strand.
CAGAAGCGCAACGCCTACGTGTGGGAGGACATCCGCGGTCTGGCGGTGAAGCCGGCGGGGGCGCTGGTGGACGCGCTGATGGGCGCCAAGAACACACCCTTCAGCAACAGCGTCGAGGCCGGGACGGCCGCGGTCTCGACCCTGTGGCCGGCGGTGCGGGCGAGCGTCAAGGCGCTACGGCTGGCGTCGCTGTTGATCGCCAATACGAGCGTGCGGCCGCGGCGCATGCGCCAGTTCGCCGTCGACGCCGAGACCACCATGACCGCTGTCGCCGACCACCTCGTGGCCGTCCATGGCATGGCCTTTCGCAGCGCGCACGATCTGGTCGGCCAGGCTGTGCAGCGGGCCTTCGAGGCGCACGGCGAGGGCTCGCTCACCGACCCGAAGCTCCTGGCGGAGCTGTTGAACGCGTCGCTGCCGGCGTCGTGGGAAGGAGGGCCGCTGGAAGCAGCGGGTCTGGCCGAGTTGCTGCAGCCGGAGCACAGCCTGCACGCCGCGGCCTACGGCGGTGGTCCGGCGCCGGCCGTGGTGGCGCCGCAGCTGCGGGAGCTGGAGCAGCGCGTCGACGCTCACCGCGCGGCGGTGGCGCGGCGGCGCGAGGTCTGGCTCGAGGCGTGCCAAGAGCTGGACGCCGAGGTGGCACGTCTGTGTCGTGAGGTCTCAGGGGGATCGCCGTGAGCGCGGGGCACGTCGTCTTCCTGGAGAGCAATACCACGGGCACCGGCGCCCTGGCGCTTCAGCGTCTGCTCGACGACGGTCATGCCGTCACCTTCCTGGCGCGCCGGCCCGAGCTGTACCCGTTTCTCGATGAGGGGGCACAGGCGCGGCTGCGGGTCGAGACCCTGGAGACCAATGACGAAGCCCTGGTGGCGCGTCGCCTCGAGGCTCTGCACCAGCAGCAGCCGTTGGCCGTCCTGCTGACCTTCTCGGAGTACTACGTGCCGCTGGTCGCACGCCAGGCGGCACGCTTCGGACTGCCGGGCCTGGACCCGCAGGTGGCGAACGTCTGCCGGGACAAGCACCAGCTGCGCCGCGTGCTGCGAGAAGCGGGGCTGCCGACCCCGGACTTCGAGCTGGTGCGCAGCGTGGAGGAAGCACGGCAACTGGTGGCCCGGCGGACGCCGGAGCTACGCTACCCGTGCGTCGTCAAGCCGACTGGCGAGAGTTCCAGCAAGGGTGTGCTGCGGGTCGACGATGCGGATGCCCTGCTGCGCCACTTCGAGCTGATCCACGGCTGGCGCAGCAACGCGCGTGGCCAGGAGCTGGCAGGCGAGGTGCTGGTGGAGCAGCTACTGGACGGTCCGGAGTACAGCGTCGAGACGGTGACCCGGGGTCGCGGCGCTGGCGATCTGACCCAGACCCCAGTGCCCACGACTGAGATCGTCAGCGTGGTGGCCAAGCACCTGAGCGATCCGCCGCTCTTCGTCGAGCTGGGACACGACGTTCCGGCGCCGATCTCGGCGGACCTGGCCGAGGACATTGCTGCTGCCGCGGTCGCCGCGCTCGACGCGGTGGGCTACGACTTCGGCCCGGCACACACCGAGGTACGGCTGGCCGCCGAGGGTCCGACGGTGGTTGAGATCAATCCGCGCCTGGCGGGCGGCATGATCCCGGAGCTGATCCGTCACGCGCTGGGACTCGATCTGCTGCAGGCGCTGCTCGATCTGCTGCGCGGTCGGGATCTCGATCTGCGTCCCAAGCGCTCGGAACACGCGTCGATCCGCTTCCTCACCGCGCCGCGCGATGGCGAACTGGTGGCGGTGCACGGACTCGACGCGGTGCGGGCGCGTCTCGAGGTGCGAGAGGTGACAGTGAGCAAGGCCGTGGGCAGCCCGGTGCGCTGCGCCACGCAGGCGACGGACCGGCTCGGTCACGTCATTACCAGCGGTCCAGAAGCGGCGCTCGTGCGTCGCGTCGCGGGGGAAGCCCTGGCGCAGGTGCAGATCGAGGTCAATCCCGAGATCTCACCGCCGGGGCCGGCCAGAGGGCAGAGCTTCCGTCGTGGCGAGGGGGCGTGCCCCCTGGTGCTCGGTGAGTGCGTCCAGGGCCAGCTCGCGGATGGTACCCACTTTCTGATCACCCTGCCGATCGACGTCTGTTCGCACGCCGAATTCGAGGTCGACGCCAGCTGCACGCAGACCTTCGTCGAGCCGGCGAGCTGTGCCAAAGCCTTGCTGGCGAGCCAGCGCTACCTCGAGCAACAGGGCCTGCCCCAGGGCGGACATCTACGGCTGCACACGCCGGTGCGGCCCGGCCTCGGTTTCGGCACCAGCACGGCCGACATTGCCGCCGGGCTGCGCGCGACCGCTGCTGCTTGGGGCCGGCAGATCAGCCCGGACGAGATCTCGCGCCTGTGCATTGCCATCGAACCCACCGACGGCTCGATGTACGAGGGGTCGGTCGCCTACGCGCACCGCGAGGGGCGCGTCCTGGAGCGCTTCGGTCGATTGCCCGACTTCGTAGCCTTGGTGGTGGTCGATGGCGACAGTGTCGATACTGTGGCCTTCGACGAACGTCGGCGTCACTTCCACTATCACCCGAGCGAGCAGGAGGATCTGCACCGTGCCTGGCAGCTGGTGCGCGATGCGGCGCGGCGGCAGGATCTACGCTTGATGGCGCAGGCGACGCAGCTGAGTGCTGGCATCAATCAGCGTCTGTTGCCCAATCCCTGGTTCGCGGAGTTGAGTGAGCTGGGTCGCGAGTTGGGGGCTTGCGGTGTCACGGTGGCGCACAGCGGTTCCCTGGCCGCTTTGCTGCTCGACCCCAGCGCGACGGACTTCGAGCACAGCCGGCAGCAGCTGCGAACACGGCTCGAACACCTGGCGCCCGGTGGCTGGATCGAGGTGCGCCGAGCCCCGGATATCACGACACCAGTTCTCACGACACCGGATCTCAAGGCGGGGGAGACATGATGCCGACACCAACCAAGGCAACAGCAGCGAAGAAGGTCGACTCCGTGCTGGAGCTGATGCGCGACAGTCCGCTGGTGGCTCTGCGTGGACGCTCGGTGTCGACGCCTCGGGCTGATCTGTGGGGCAAGCTGGAGCTGGCGCTACCCGGGGCGATGAAAGACCGTGTCGCGCTCCACATCGTCGAGCGCGCCGAAGCGGCCGGACAGCTGCAGCCCGGGGGCATGATCGTCGAGAGCTCGTCCGGGACGTTGGCCGAAGGTGTCGCGCGCGTCGGCGCCGTCAAGGGTTATCGGGTGATCATCGTCACCGATCCGCGCATCGACGACATGACGCGGCTCAAGCTGTGTGCCCTGGGGGCCGAGGTCGACGTGGTGGAGACTTACCACCCCACCGGCGGCTGGCAGCAGTCGCGCCTCGAACGGCTGCGGCAGCTTCTGGCCGAGCACCCCGAGGCGTTCTGGACGCGTCAGTACGACAATCCGGACAACGCCGGTGCCTACGACGTCCTGGCTCGAGAGCTGCGGGAGGCCCTGGGGGACTCCATTGGTGCCCTGGTCGGATCGGTTGGCAGCGGCGGTTCGCTGTGCGGTACGGCACGCGCGCTGCGGCGGAGTCTGCCCGAGCTGCGCGTGGTTGCGGTCGACGCCACCGGCTCACTGCTCTTCCACCAGCCCGCCGGCCAGCGGCTGCAGAGCGGGCACGGCAACAACGTGGTGGCCGGCAACCTGGACTACCGTCAGATCGACGAGGTGCACTGGATCAACGACAGCGAAGCCTTTCTGGCCTGCGGTGAGCTGGCCAGGCGTGAAGGTATCTTCGGCGGGGGGTCGTCAGGAGCTGTGTACGTCGCTGCCTCGTGGCTGGCCGAGCAGCTGCCGCCCGGCCGCGACGTCGTTGCCCTGCTGCCCGATCGTGGCGACCGCTACAGCGCCAAGATCTACGCCCCGGCCTTCCTGGCCGAGCACGGTCTGCACACTGCGGCCGCGGCTGCGCCCCGGCGTATTCGCTACGGCGTCGACGTTGCCGAGGCGTGGAGCTGGGCGCCCTTGCCGCACGATGGCTCGGTGCCCTACTGCCGGCCAGATGCCGAGCGCACGGCGGATCTGACGTCTGGCTGGTGAGGGCTGGTAGAATCAATTCATTATGAGCACCATCTTCGACAAGATCCTCAGTGGCGACATTCCCAGCTACCGCGTCTACGAAGACGAGCACGTCTATGCCTTTCTCGATATCGGCCCGTTGAGTGAGGGCCACACCCTGGTCATCCCCAAGGAAGCCAAAGCCCACCTGCACGAGTTGAGCGACGAAGCTGCTGGCGCCATCGGCCGCGTGCTGCCGCGCTTGTGCCGGGCGGTGATGAAGGCGACCGGCGCCACGGCCTACAACGTACTGCAGAACAACGGCAGCGAAGCGCACCAAGTAGTCATGCACGTGCACTTCCACATCATTCCGAAGTTCGGCAGCGAAGGTCTCGGCATCGGCTGGAACTCCAGCAGCCTGACCGAGACGGCGGCTCAACGACTGCTCGCAGGCATGCATCAGGCTCTGGCCGCCGAAGACGGCTGAAGCCGTCAGGCCATGGTCAGGACGCAGCCCTCCGAGCCGACACCCGCGGGCGCACAGTCCCGTACGAGATCGACACGCGATCCCGGCGCCCAATTCTTGCTCACCGCGGCCAGCGTGGTGATCATTGTCGCCGGCCTCAAACTGGGTGCCGAGTTGCTGCGGCCGATGATCATGTCGCTGTTCCTGGCCGTAGTCTCGATGCCGGTGCTCAACTGGCTGCGCCGCAAGGGCTTGCCGGTGCCAGCTGCGGTACTGGTGACCCTGCTGGTGGTGCTGGTGGCGTTGTCGAGCATGATCGCGCTGGTCGGTAGCTCGGTGGCCTCTTTCACGGCCCGAGCTCCGGAGTACCAGGAGCGTCTCGTCGAACTGACGACTTCGGTCGAAGACTGGCTGGTCGTGCAGGGCATGCCGCGCGAGTCCGTGGGCCTGCGCCAACTGATCCGGCCGCGCCAGGCCATGGAGTACCTGGTCAACAGTCTGAGCACGGTGGCCGAGGCGGTCTCGGGTGTCACGCTGATACTGCTGACCATGGTCTTTATCCTGTTCGAGGCAGTGACTTTCGAGAGCAAGCTGCGCTTGGCGTTTCGCCTGCCGCCGGACCAGCCGCACCCGTTCTCCAACATGCTGCGCGAGATCCAGCAGTACTTGGGTATCAAGACCGTGGTCAGCCTCGGCACCGGGTTACTGATCGGTACGTGGTGTGGTTTCTGGCATCTCGAGTTCTACATCCTTTGGGGTCTGGTCGCCTTCGTGCTCAACTACATCCCGAGCATCGGCTCGATCATCGCCGCGATTCCCGCGGTGCTGCTCTCCTTGCTGCAGCAGGGGCCAACGCACGCGGTGATTATCGCCGCCGGTTACCTCGCCGTGAATTTCGCCTTCGGCAACTTCCTGGAACCCTCCTGGTTGGGCCGCCGACTCGGGCTCTCGACGCTGGTCGTGATCCTGTCGCTGATCTTTTGGGGCTGGGCTTGGGGACCGGTCGGCATGCTACTGTCGGTGCCGCTAACGATGGTGGTCAAGATTCTGCTACAGAACACCAATGACCTCCGCTGGTTGGCCGTCTTGCTGGGCAATCTGCCGCCGAACCCCGACGAGAGGACGGTCGCGGACAAGCTCGCCGATGAGGCCGGGCCGCAAGGCCGAGTTGGCTGAGTGCCGAATCCATCCCACCTCTCACTGCAGACACTCCACTCACTGAAGACACCCCACTTCTTCCGAAGACTTCCCATTCCGAGGACCTCATGAAGACCATCATCGAACCTTTTCGTATCAAGGTTGTCGAACCGATCCGCATGACGACACCCGAGGAGCGCGAAGACGCGTTGCGCCAGGCTGACTACAACCTGTTCCAGATTCCAGCGGAACGCATCCTGATCGATCTGCTGACTGACAGCGGCACGGGTGCCATGAGCGCCGAGCAATGGGCTGGCATCATGCGCGGGGACGAGAGCTACGCCGGCAGTGTCAGCTTCCATCGCTTCAAGCAGGCGGTCGATGACATCTTCGGCTTCCGGCACGTCATTCCGACCCACCAGGGGCGCGCCAGCGAGCGCATTCTGGCGCAGACGTTGGTGCGGCCCGGCCACGTGGTGCCCAACAACACCCACTTCGACACCACGCGTGCCAACATCGAAGCCGCCGGCGCGACCGCGCTCGATCTGCCGTGTGCCGAGGCTGCCGATGTCTCCGCGTCGCACCCCTTCAAAGGCAACATCGACCTCGAGGCGCTAGAGCGCACGCTGGACGACGAAGAAGGCAATGTGCCCTTCGCCATGGTCACTGCCACCAACAATGGCGGTGGTGGGCAACCGGTGTCGATGGCGAACATCCGCGCCGCCGCCCAGATCTGCAGGCAGCGCAAGGTTCCGTTCTACATCGACGCGTGCCGCTTCGCCGAGAACGCCTACTTCGTCCAGCAGCGGGAAGAAGGCTACGGCGACAAGACCCTGATCGAGATCGCGCGCGAGATGTTCTCGTACGCCGACGGCTGCACCATGAGCGCCAAGAAGGACGGCATGGCCAACATCGGTGGCTTCCTGTGCACCAACGACGACGAGGCCGCGCGCCACGAGGAAGAGCTGCTCATTCTCACCGAAGGATTTCCGACCTACGGTGGTCTCGCCGGCCGCGACCTCGAAGCGATCGCGGTCGGTCTCTACGAGGCACTCGACCCCAACTACCAGCAGTACCGTCACGCCTCGACCGGCTACCTGGGCGATAAGATTTCGCAGGCTGGCGTGCCGATCGTCCAGCCGCCGGGTGGCCACGCCATTTACATCGACGCCAAGGCGATGCTGCCGCACATCCCATCGTCTCAGTATCCGGGACAGGCCCTGGCGGTGGAGCTGTATCGTGCTGGCGGTATCCGCAGTGTCGAGATCGGCTCGGTCATGTTCGGCAAGCGCGACCCGGAGACCGGCGAAGAGCTACTGGCGCCGCAAGAGCTGGTGCGCCTGGCCATCCCGCGCCGGGTCTACACCCAGAGCCACATCGACTACGTGGTCGAGACGATCATTGACGTCTTCGCGCGCCGGGAGCAACTACGCGGGTTACGCATCGTGCGCCAACCACGGGCCTTGCGCCACTTCACGGCTGGCTTCGAACCTCTGACTTGACGCGCTCCCCGGGAAAGATATGCTAGATGAGCGATACATTGCGCGGTGGACTTCACCTGAGAGAACCTGTAGGAGGTCACGTTATGGACAGTAAGAGATGGATGATGGGATGTGCCTTGGTCTTTGTTCTGGTGCTCGGTGCTTGTGGTGGCGGTGCCACTGACGAGGGAACTGACACCGGTGCTGCGACCACCGAAGAACCCGCTGTTGCTCCGGCGAGCACCGAGGCTGGCGCCGACGAAGCGACGGCTACTGAAGAAGGCGAGGCGGTCGAGGACGAAGGCGCCGAAGGTGATGCTGCGGAAGGCGACGCCGTCACGGAAGACGACGAAGCCGATGGCGACGAAGCCGATGGCGACGAAGCCGAAGATTCTGGCGAGAACGTGCACTGAGCAGGATCGCCTGTGTGACACATTCGTCGATACGGATGACCCTGGCCGCCCTGTGGGTGGCCGGGGTCGTTGCGTGTAGTGCTGGGCTCGTTGCGTGTAGTGACGGTCGAGAGGGCCCGAGCGCTCCAGTAGCTGAGGCTGTCGCGGATGGGACCGTCGGGGATGAGTTCGCCATCGCGCCTGTCACCTTCGTCGCCCCGCAAGGGCTTCGGAGCCTCGACCCACCCGCCGCGGCAGACGCCCTGGCCCCGCAGCTGACCGCCGGCCCCGGCGGTGTGGTGCTCAGCTGGCTCGACGTGTCCGACGGTCATCACGTCCTGCGCTTTGCCCGTTTCTCGGACGGCTCCACCTCGGACGGTGGTGATTTCACTGGTTGGTCCGCGGCGTACGATGTCGTCTCTGGAGCGGATTTCTTCGCCAACTGGGCGGATGTGCCTTCGGTGCTGGCCGTGACGTCCGACGAACTGCTGGCGCACTGGCTGCAGAAAAACGGCGAGTCCACGTACGCGTACGGTATTCGTCTGCGTCGCTCGACCGATGGTGGTGCGGCTTGGCAAGACCTGGGCTGGCTGCACGACGACGATACGCCGACCGAGCACGGCTTCGTCTCCCTGGTTGCCGCCCCGGACGGAGTGCGTGCATTTTGGCTAGATGGGCGCGAGATGACCGGCCACCATGGGGCCGGCGGCGACATGGCGGTGCGCACGGCGCTGGTCTCTGGAAGCGACATCGGACCCTCCGAGGTTCTCGATGCGCGCACCTGCGAGTGCTGCCAGACCGAGGCCGCGCAGACAGCGGAAGGCTTCCTGGTGGCCTATCGAGACCGCTCGGACACCGAGATCCGCGACAACGTCGTGGTGCGCTCGACGGGGAACCGCTGGCAGCCGCCCCGTACCCTCGCGGAGGAGGGCTGGCGTATTCCAGCCTGCCCGGTCAACGGACCGGCGGTCGCAGCTCGCGACCAGCGCGTGGTGCTGGCCTGGTTCACCGCGGCTGAGAACAGGCCGCGCGTCCGGCTGGCCTTGTCGCAGGATGCTGGAGCCCGCTTTGGCGCGCCTATCGAAGTCGCGCCAGCCGTTGCTGGGCAGCGTCCCTCCGGTCGCGTCGACGTGGCGCTGACGCCGGACGGTGGCGCCGTGGTCAGCTGGTTGAGTGGAGGCGACGGGGCGGAAGAGACGGAGCGTGCCGGAGTCGCCCTGGCCTACTTCGATGCAGATGGACGCCGCGGAGCGACGGCTCTGCTCGGCGAAACCTCGAGCGCGCGCGCCAGCGGCGTGCCGCGCCTGCAGCTGGTGGGTGCACCCGGCGACGAAGCCGTGCTGGTGGTGTGGCGCGAAACCGGCGAGACTGCGCGCCTGCGGGCGGTCACCGTGCCGGTAGACAGCCTGCGCGGCGAGAGCTTGTGAGCCGCGTCACCTGGGACGGCGAACAAAGCAGTCCGCCCGGACGGGCAACGGGTCGGTCGACCCGCCCGGGCAGAGAGTGGGAGCTATGCAGCTCCCGAATCAGAAAACAAGTGGCGCAGCTGCTGTTGCCGCGAGGCGCCACCCCTCCGAGGTGCGACCAGGAGGTCGAGCAGTGGGCTATCACGGCCCAATAGCAACTCGGTTGTCTCCAGGTCCTGGCGCAGGCGCTGAAGGGAGTCCTCCAGTTCTGCCAACCGCTGCTCTATGTGCAACGGTCCGCCTGAAACTATGGAAATGGATTGCAAGGTCTTCTCCTCCATCCCGACCGGGCTGGCGGGCAGCTCCCCAGCGAGACATGCCCAGATGGACACGCTCTCTTCTATTGATCGCCCCCCTTGGACCCGGCGGTGACAAGTGAAATCAGAACAACGGTTTCACTATGTATGGTGTCCAGGTAGATCAGGACCGGGACAGAGAATTTTTGGGTTAGACTCGTAGACTGACACTCGTCCTCGACCCTCACCGCACCCTCCAAGGAGAACCCCCCCGTTGTCCGACCTCCTTCAGCGGCCCGACTTGTCTGATCGCCCCGACTTGCTCGAAGGGTTGCGCCAAAGTGCTCGTCAGCTCGGTGCCTCCGTCGTGCTGGCCGAGGGAGATGATCCGCGCGTCGTGCAAGCGGCGGCGGCAGCGCAGCGGTCTGGATTGTGCCGGCCGGTAGTCGTGGGGCAGCCTTCGGCGGTGGCTCGCGTGGCTGCGGAGGCCGGGGTCGCTGCCGACTTCCAGATCGCCGATCCGCACGCCGATCCGGGCTTGCCCGAACTGGTCGAGCGCCTGCGCTTGCGCCTGGAACCGCGCGGCGTCGCGATGGAAGAGATCGAGCGTCTGGTGTTGGACCCGCTCTACTACGCGGCCTTGCTGGTGGCCACCGGCCGCTGTGACGGTGCGGTCATGGGTGCTGTCGCCACCACGGCGGCCACGCTGCGCGCCGCCTTGCACACGATCGGCCCCAAGCCCGGTCTGAAGGTCGTCTCGTCGTGCTTCCTGATGGTGTTGCCGGACGTCGTCTCGCCGAATACGGCTTTACCGAATCCTGGGGGGGCAGGCCTGATCTACAGCGATTGCGCGGTGGTGCCGTCACCGTCACCGTCGCAGCTCGCCGACATCGCCGTGGCCGCGGCGGACAGCTGCCGCACCCTCCTGGGCGAGGAGCCGCGGGTCGCATTGCTGTCCTTCTCGACGCATGGCAGCGCGTCGCATCCCTCTGTCGACCGGGTGGTGGAGGCTCTGGAAGAGCTGCGCCGTCGCAAGCCCAACTTTGCCGTAGATGGCGAGTTACAAGCCGATGCGGCGCTGGTTGCCAGTGTCGCGAGCCGCAAGGCGCCGGATAGTGAAGTCGCAGGCCGGGCCAACGTGCTGGTCTTTCCCGATCTCAACTCCGGTAATATTGCCTACAAGCTGACCGAGCGGCTGGCCGGGGCACGAGCCATCGGCCCGTTGCTGCAAGGTCTCGCACGGCCGATTCACGACCTGTCCAGAGGTTGCTCGGTCGAAGATATCGAGGCTGTCATGGCTGTGACAGCGCTTCAGGGGAGATCGGTATGAAGGTCTTGGTGATCGGCGGCGGAGGCCGCGAGCACGCTCTGTGCTGGGCGCTGCGCCGCAGCCCGTTGTTGAAGGAACTCTACTGCGCGCCGGGTAATGTCGGAATCGCCGCCGTGGCCGACATCGTTCCGATCGCCCCGGAGGAGATCCAGCAGCTGGCCGACTTCGCGGCGGATCTGAAAATCGACCTCACGGTGGTTGGTCCCGAGCTACCGCTAGCGCTGGGCATCGTCGACGAATTCCGTCGCCGTGGCTTGAAGATCTTCGGGCCTCGCCAGCAAGCGGCGGAACTCGAGAGCAGCAAGGTCTTCGCCAAAGAATTCATGCAGCGGCACAGCATCCCGACTGCCGCGTTCCACGTCGCGCACGACCTCACGGAAGCCCGGGCGGCGATCGAGGACCTGGGGCTGCCGGTGGTACTGAAGGCTGAGGGGCTGGCGGCCGGCAAGGGGGTCATCATTGCGCGCAGCAAGGAGGACGCCGAAGCAGCCCTGGGCGTGTTGTTCGAGGAGCGTCGCTTCGGCGCTGCTTCCGACCGCGTGGTCGTGGAGGAGTTCTTGGAGGGAGAAGAAGCGTCTTTCATCGCGCTCAGCGACGGCAGCAACTTGCTACCGATGGCGGCCAGCAAGGACTACAAGCGTGTCGGCGAGGGGGACACCGGTCCCAACACGGGCGGCATGGGGGCGCACAGCCCGTCCATGGTTCTCAACTCGGACCAGGCGGCAGAGATCGTCGAAAAGGTGATGCGGCCGACCATCGACGGTCTGGCACAGGAAGGCCGCTCCTTTGTCGGTGTGCTGTATGCCGGGCTGATGTTGACCGCCGAGGGGCCGCGGGTCCTCGAATTCAACGCGCGCTTCGGCGATCCAGAGTGTCAGGCGTTGCTGATGCGGCTCGAAGATGACCTACTCCAGGTGCTTGCCTCCGGCGCTGCCGGTGCCTTCCGTACCTCGCGTCTCACCTTCCGCAAAGAAGCCGCGGTGTGCCTGGTGCTGGCCAGCGAAGGGTATCCTGGCAAGCCGGTCAAGGGGCAGCCGATCGAAGGTCTGGACGAAGCTGCGGACATCGAAGGCGTGCAGGTGTTCCATGCCGGCACCGGCCGGGACGAGCAGGGGCGCATCATCGCCACCGGCGGACGCGTCGTCAATGTCTGTGCCACGGGCACGCAACTGGTCGATGCCCTCAAGCGAGCCTACGCGGCGAGCCAGGTCATCCGCTGGCCAGGCAGAGTCCTGCGTCGCGACATCGGGCGACGGGTCCTGGAATCCGGTTCCCGCTGACTCTGCTACTCAAAGTGCAGGATGCCGCCGCGACCAGGCCGGGACAAGGGTCGCACGGTGGCGAGAGTCCGACCGCGTCTCTCGAGGACTCGAGCCGCGCTGCGGCAGAGATCGAGCCGCATTGCGGCAGAAGCCCGGTTGACCTCTCACTACCGTAGTGCCATAATCCAGATACGATTCCTATGAGGACCACCCTCGAATGTACATAGATTGGGAACGCGCCGCGCCGGGTACCCGGACGGAGCTATCTTGAGTGACGCCGGACGCTACCACCAGATTCATCGAGCCGGGAAGGCCGAAGTATGACCGGATGTGGAGGTTGCCAGTTCAAAGGCATGTCCACGGCAGTGGAAGATACCTACGTCGGCGTGCGCTTTCGGGAAGAGACCAATCTCACTCTGTGCCGCACCGGAGGGGAGATCTTCGCGCGCGGTGAGCGCGTGGTGGTCGATACCGGTGAAGGCGTGGCCTACGGTCGTGTCGAGCAGAGCCCGATGCCGGTGTTCAAGCCTTGTCAGAAGTCGAGCGCACAGAAAGTCGTGCGACGTGCTGGCGATCAGGACCACGAAGCCCACGAGCGGCAGCTGAGCAACGAGTCGACCGCCAAGCTGTACTGCCAGCAACGCTCGCGCGAGCTGGGCTTGGAGATGAAGGTTTCCCGGGTCGACTTCTCGCTCAATGCCCGCAAGGCGGTCTTCTACTACACTGCCAATGGCCGCGTTGACTTCCGGCAGCTGGTGCGCGACTTGTCGAGGCGATTCTCGGCTCGGGTCCGTATGGTCCAGGTAGGGGCTCGCGACGAAGCCGGGTTGCTCGGCGGCATCGGAATCTGCGGCCGAACACTCTGCTGTTCGACTTGGTTGAAGGACTTCAGGCCGATTTCCATCCAGATGGCCAAACGTCAGAACCTGAGCCTGAACCCGTCGAAAATATCGGGTCAATGCGGCCGCCTACTGTGCTGCCTGGCCTATGAAGATGACAACTACAAGCGCTCCGGCCGCCGCTCCCGAGGGAGCCGCAAGCCTAGCCAAGCTGAGCGATCCGGCGCCGAGGCCTGAACCGGGCTACTCGCGCCGCAAGAAGACATGAGCAATCGAAAACTGATCCGACCAGACGTCAACGACTTGAAGAAGGAATCCGGTCGAGGTGTGCGGCGCAAGCAGGCACCTCCCGAGCAGACCAACGCGGAAGAGTACTACTACCTCAAGCAGATGGCGGCGCGGACGTCCATGGTGGTCGTCCTTACCGATGGTGAAGAACTGCGCGGCTGGATCGAGTGGTACGACAAGGGGGCGATCAAGCTGAACCGCAACAACGCCCCGAACTTGCTGATTCCCAAGCACAACATCCGCTACATGTTCAAGGAAGAGGAGCTGAAGCGGAGAGGGAAGCGCGGGGTTGGCGCCGCCTGAAGCTTCGTCGGTCCCCGTACTCGCCCTGACCCAAGGAGATCCGGCCGGAATCGGTCCGGAGATCCTGCTTCGGTTGCTGGTCGATACCCCTGCGCAAGCAGAGTCGGCTTCCTGGCCCTGGCAGCCTGTACTGGTGGCGGAGCGTGCGGCCCTGGAGGCCGTACGCGATTCCTTGCCGGAAGGTCGGCCGGAAACACTGTCGTCGGATGGCCTGCCGCAAGATTTCTGGGGCCGCCTGCGTTACCTGACGTCGCTTCCGGAGGGCCCGCTGGATCCGCAGGACGACAGTGTTGAGACCGTGCTGGCCGAAGCGCGTCGACAAGGGCACATCCTGGTGCTCGATCCCGTCGCCAGCCGGCGGCAGGTGGTGCTCGGCACGTCTTCGGCCGCGGATGCCGCCGGTGCCCTGGCCGCCCTCGACGCCGCGGTCGATCTGGTGCGCCGCGGCTGGGCACAGGCCTTGGTGACGGCACCGGTGAGCAAGGAGTCGATCGCTCGGCAGCACCTGCCGGACTTTCGCGGCCACACGGAGTACCTGGCCGCTGGCTGCGGCCTGGAGCGCTATGGCCGGGACTACCTGATGGCCTTCTTGGCTCCAGGCCTGCGGGTCGCCCTGCTCAGTACACACTTGCCGCTACGTCAGGCGTTGGACCACGTGCGGCAGGAGACGGTGGTGGAGGCGCTGACGTGCCTAGGGCGTCACGTCAGCGGTCGTATCGCGCTCGCCGGTCTCAATCCGCATGCGGGTGAGAGCGGACTCTTGGGCCGCGAGGACGACACCGAATTGGTGCCGGCGGTGGCCGCGGCGCGCGCCGCCGGGCTGAATGTCTCCGGTCCCTGGAGCGCGGATTCACTGTTCGCCCGGGCGCGCCAGGGCGACTTCGACTGGGTCCTGGCGCTTTACCACGACCAGGGCCTGATCGCGGTCAAGACGGCGGCCTTCGGCCAGGCGACCAACTGGACGCTCGGCTTGCCCTACCTGCGCACCTCGGTCGACCACGGCACTGCCTTCGAAATCGCTGGTCGCGGTCTCGCCGACGCGCGGCCGCTGCGCGCCGTTGTCGAGACTACGCTGGCTCTGCTCGGTGGTCGTCAGCCCTAGAAGGGCACCGACGCAAGGCGTCCATGCAGGGCACCAGCCTACGGGAGCGCAGCCAGCTGCCGCGCCACCTGCTCGGGGCTGAGTGCTCGCGGTGGTGTCGAGCCGAGCCAGCGACCGTCGGCGGTACGGGTCTCGACCCACCAGTAGATCGGTGCCGCGTACAGCATGTGCATCGCGCGCAAGAAGTCCGCAGGAAGCGGCGGCTCCGGCTGGCTTACCGGATCCCGCTGCGCCGGCAGGGCGCGGCAGCGCACATTACCGGCGGCAATCACCACCAACAAGCGCCGCTGAGCCTCGGCATCGGGGGCTGGCTGTCCAGGGGGCGACAGTCCAGGTAGCGGCGGGCCGACCGAGAGGGAGAGTGGCGGTAACCGCTCTAGGCCCGCCTTGGTCCAGCGCAGCACACCTAGGTCAGTGCTCCGCAGCGCTCGCGCACTGTCGAGGTCGCCGGCACACGGCGCTGCCTCCGGAGCCGGCAGCGGGTAGATGAGGTGCTCGGCGGCGACGAACGGTGGCCGCAGAGCGTCGTGCAGACCCCAGTGGAAGACCTTGGCTACCGGTGCACCTCCGGCGCTGGAGAGCCACTGGGGGTAGTTGAAGAGGAAGAGCGGTGCCTGCGGGGCGTCGCCCGTACCGTGTCCGGCCAAGCGCACCACATCACTCTGCAGCTGTCGCGCCAGCCTGCCGGCTTCGAGGTAGCGCCCCAGGTCGCGACCCAGGATCGGTAACCAGCACACCAGGAGCAGTGCTACCGTGGTCGCCACCCACCAGCGGGCTCGCACTTGGCTGACATCCCTACGGTTTCCGCGTGTCGGCAATTGTCGCGCCACGAGGTCTGCCAGGCTGCAGACCGCCAGCGCCAGCCCCATGACGGCAACGTACCAGTAGCGGCCGTTCCCCGGTACCACGGGCACGAAGGAGAAGGGAGCCTGGGCGATGACGATCCACAGTAGCCCGAGCGTCAGTGCGGCTGCTCCTCTTCGCTGCGCTACCCCGTTCGATCTCCAAGCGACGACGATCAGGGCGAACAGCGCAAGGAGGACAGCAGCCGTGATGGCAGGGACTGTGGTAGTCGCTGTGCCGGCGGCCTGCTCATACGACGGGTAGACCAGGCGTTGGAATGAGGTGGACAGATCGCCCAGCCAGGGCCAGGGCCAGCGCAGTCGCTCGCTCATGTGCGCGTAGCCGCCGAGAGTGACGCCAAAAATCTTTCGGCGTAGCAGAAAGTACGCTCCTAGCAAGCTGAAGGTCGCGATATGGAGGTGCACCCAGACTCGCGGGCGCAAGGAGGTCACACCGCTCCAACGCTGCAACATGTCGCGAACCAGCAGGAGTGCGGGCAATACCGCGACGCCTTCGTAGCAGCCCAGCGCCAGCCCGTACGCAACCACCGTCCACCCGGACTTGCCGCGTTCGTAGGCGAGCAGCGCGAGCAGCGCGAACGTCGCCGCAAACAGGGTCGCGAAGCTGGCGATGAAGGTCACGGTGTTGGGGTGCAGCGGGTAGAGCGCAAAGAGCAGCGCCGCACTGCCGGCGAGCTGCGTCGATGTCGAGTCCTGGTCCTGCGAGTCCCTGTCTTGCACGGGGCTCAGGGGGCCGATCCGTAGCCAGTGGAAGAAGAGCAAGGTGTTGACGACGTGCACCAGCAGGTGGACCAGGTTGTAGGGCAGAGACTGGGCGCCGAAGAGCCAGGCTTCCAGACCGAGTAGCAGCGTCGCCACCGGGCGGTAGAACTGCACCAGCTCGATGCCCAGCCAAGGACCGCTGAACGAATCCGCGACCCATGCCGGACCGTCGGCAGACAGCAGGCGGCCGAGAATGAGAAAGTCCTCGCCCGTGAAGTAGCGCCCCAAGGTCCAGCCGTAGGCCAGCACGATGCTGAGCGTCAGCAAGGATGGCCACAACCACGATGAGACGCGTGAACGATCGGCAGGCATCCCCATGGCGCCGAGTCTGACACAGCTGGCCGGTGTGCCGGCTAGGCTGCCGGTCAACCGCCCGTACGACTCCACGGTGGGCACCACCCAAAGAGGTGGCAGCAGACTGTCCTCAGACGCGGCGACAGACCAGCGGCAGGTGGCTATATTCGAACCAGACCTACTGTACCGAGCTGGAGGAAACCGATGAAGCTCTCAGCCATCCTTCGTATCCGCCCCATTGTCCACGCCACGCTGTGTGCCCAGGTTCTGCTCCTGGCACTGGCGGTTTCCATGGCCGTTGCCGCGTGGGCGTCGGATGTGGCATCTGCCAGCGACGAGCCCACCCAGGGCTTGAGCGAAGTGCAAGCCCTGAGCGAGCAGGAAGAGCTGGCGTTGAGCTTGGAAGGGAAGGCTACCTACCAACGGTACTGTCGCAACTGTCATGGCGAAGAAGCTCACGGCGACGGCCCTGTTGCCGAGTACCTGCGCGTACCCCCGTCCGACCTGACGGGCCTCAGCCAGCAGAACGACGGTCAATTTCCGTTCGATGCCGTCGAGCGCGCGATCGATGGTCGCGACGCGATCCGGACGCATGGAATGCAAGAGATGCCGATCTGGGGCGATGCTCTGCGTGCCGTTGACGCAGGTCCCGAGGAAGAAGCCCGCGTGCGCCAAAAGATCCGTGAGGTCGTGTACTTCCTGAAGTCTCTGCAGCAAGAGGACTGAGGCCGGCCAGCCCCGGCCTTGCGCGGCGCTTCCTTTCTGATGCCTGTCAGACAGTTGGTGAGTCCTTCAGGCATGCCTTAGTTCGCTCTTGCAGCGAAGTGAGGGTAGGCGATCAAAAAATTTCCCGCAAGTCGATTTTGCCGATTTCAGTATGAATAAGTCTGAAGTCGGTATTTCTGTGCATGCAGATGGTTTTCAATGAGATATCATTTTTGCCCCATTAGGCAACTTCTTTCCTTTGCGCAAACTGCTGAAAACAAAAGACTTAGACTTGCAAAAAGCGTCGGAAGCCGTTACATTTCGCGGCATGGTTCCAGTAGATTATTTGGGTAGAGCTTTGGCGTGCCTGCGCGAGAAACAGCACAAGACGCAGGAGCAAGTCGCAACCACCGCGGGTGTGACCGCTTCGATGATCTCCAACTATGAGCGGGGCAAGGAGAAGCCCTCCCTCGACTCTCTGTGGAAGATCCTCACGGCGCTCAACTGCACGCTCATCGACCTCGAAGCCGCACTGCGGTTCGTCCAGGGCGACCACTTCCCGGTTCACTGTGAGAACTGGCGCATCATCCTGGCGAGCGACGAGTACGAGACCGGTGTCACGGAGCCGCAGAGCATCGCCGATGCAGAGGCCAGCCTCGAGAAGATCCTCGGCTCGGGCCCCATCGGTGCCGACATCGAGCGCGGCCTGGGATCGATCCTGCGGGGTATCATGCAGCTGTTTCCACTCAGTCTCGGCAAGACTCTGCCTGACTCCAAGGCCAAAGAGTCCAAAACGAAGTAGCGCTTCGTCTGCTCTGAACCTGTCGCCGCCCGCGACTGTTTGCGACGCCGTGGAAGGTGGCATGCTCGCGCTTCTTCTGCCCTGGGCACACATCCGAATCTCGTCGATCTGAGGGTTCGCTGAGTATCATGACTGAACACGAGCACGGCACGGAATCGAGCACCTCGCGGCCGCCAGCCTTCGAGGGCCTCGGCAAGGCGCTACGGTGGTTGCGTGAAAAGCAACACAAGAAGCAGTACGAGATCGCCGAGTCGGCGGGCATCACCAAGGCAATGCTGAGTGCCTACGAGACCGGCAAGCAGAAGCCAACGCTCGACACGCTGGAGAAGATCCTGGCGGCCCTGGAGGTCGACCTCGGAGATCTCTTCGATACCTTGCAGGTGGTCAACGAGCGTCCAGAGCAGATGCGCTACCGTCGTGCAGTCGTCGACGAGCGGACCGACGACTACTTTGGAGACGATTTCATCGACATCGATGCGCGCCGCATCCTCGGTGAACCGGGGCTCGATCCGCGGGAAGAAGCCGCGCTCAGCGAGATGATCCGAGGCTACTATCGCTGGTTGCGCTTCCTGCGCCGCCGCATGCGAACCTGACGGCAGCCCTGGGCGAGCACGGACGATTCGACGGGAAGAAACATCCCGTCGTTCGTGTTTTAGGTGACCAGACGCTTCCTCGAACCAGCGTACCTGGAGATCACCAGCTGTCGAGAGACCCAGGCTCGACCCGCCGTGGTCATCTCTGGAGCGCTCCCAAGCCGAGGTGAGGAGTAGCCTCATCACGACCGCGTGCTCAGGCTCGCCTCAACCTCCGGCGTGATGAGAACTGATGGAGTTGAAGATGAAGATCCACAGGCCAATCCGTGATCTGCTGTCGTTGGCTTCGGCGGCGGTACTGTTAGCGAGTATTCTTGCAACTACCGATGTGGCCGAGGCTAGCACCAACGACGCCTACCTGCGTTGTGAGCCGGAGCCGGCCATCCAGGCACTGCTGGAACGATCGGAGGCGCTGCAAGAGAATTGCGTGATCGGCGGCCGGGAACTGTGCTGGCGCAAGGCAGAAGAGATGCTCCGTCCAGCGCTCGAGGCTCTGCCCAGGGACTACTTCCTGCAGCGTCACTACCAGAGCCTGTTCAACCTTCCGTTCGGCATGCCGCTGGAGGCCTATGCGCGGCTGCCCGAGCTCGAGAAGCGCTACGCTGACCTGGCCGAGCAGCGTCCGGACGATGCAGTGTTCCTCGACCTCTACGCCCACATATTGCCGTTGGAGGACCCTCACCGCGAGCAGCTCTTGCGTCGAGCCGCCGGGCTGGCACCGGGTTCGCCGTGGGCGCAGCGGGCGCTCGTGGAACTGGCGCTGCGGGTCGACGAGAGTGAAGAGCCGGACCTCGATATGGTGCGGACGGCGCTGCGGCGGTTCCTGGACCTGTGTCCGGCACGGCTGGATGTTGTGGGTCACCTCTATCGCAAGCTACCGGAGGTCGACTTCTGGAGCAGACCGATCGAGGCGGCAAGCGGGATCTTCAGCGCCGAGCCGGCGCGTCACTGGCAGCGCCTCGACTCGCTGTGGCACTTGCAGTTCAAGGTTACCGGAGCGGCCCAGCATCCGGCGCTGCGCGAACGCATCCGCGGCGACGTTGAACAGCTCGAAGCCCTCGAACTGCAAAACGATGACCGTTGGTGGCACGTGCTACAGGTCGGATACGAACTCGCCGGAGATACCGAACGATCCGCAGACATCGAAGCCACCCTCGCCGAGCGCGAACCCTGTGGTAAGCCTCTGATGGAAGCCATTATCGGGCGAGGTCGTGAGCAGATGCTGGCTCGGCAGCAGGAAGATTTCGACGAGGACGCTCAGTTGCGCGCCGACCGCGAGTACTTCGGCGACTGGCTGGAACGTTGTCCGAGCAGCCCGATCGTGCTCCGCGAGTACCTGGCCCCACTGAGTCAGCTGGAGGACGTAGAGCCAGTGTTGCTGGTGGAGTTGGGCGAGCGGCTGCTAGAACTGAGTGCCCACCAGTCCACTCTGGTGGAACTGACGGTTGCCGCCATGTGGCAGCGCAAAGGTGTGCAGCAAGAACGACTGCCGGCGCTTCTGCGCACGAGCGAGAGCAAGTTGCAGCGCACCGAGGAGTTGCTCGCCGAGCTCGACTTGGAGCGCATTCCCGAGTACCAGCGCGAACGCCTGCTGACACAGCAAGAGCGCATCGGCTGGCACGCGCGCAGCTCACTGGCGCGCCAGTGGGCACAGCTCGGCAACTTCGCGCGGAGCCATGAACTGCTGCAGCAGCTACAGCGTCGCCTCAAGGTCGAACAGGCGGCAGCGGCGGCGCAGACCGAGGCCGAGCCGGAGTCATCGCCCGCCCTCGATCTCACCTACTATGAGCAGATGGTCTGGACCACCTTCGCCGATGTCGCAGAGCTCGAAGAGCGCTTCGTCGATGCTGCTGTCTACCTGCGGCGAGTCCACGCCATACGGCCACAGGCCGAAGTGGCGGAGCGGGCCCAGGAGTTGTGGATACAGGGTGGCGGCAGCGAGCCAGCGTGGACCGCACTGGACAAGCTCGGCGATCTCGCCGCACCCGAGAGCGATCCACTAGCCGAGCTGGCAGAACTGACGGAGTGGACCCCGCAGGAGAAGCCCTTGCCCGCATTCGAACTCACCGATGTGAGCGGCCACAAGTGGACCCTGAGCGAACTGCAGGGCAAGACTATCTTCGTCAACTTCTGGGCAACCTGGTGTTTTCCCTGTGTGCAGGAGCTTCCCCTCGTCCAGGAGCTGAACGAGCAGCTGGCAGAGCGGGATGACGTGGTGCTCGTCACCCTCAATGTCGACGACAACGCGGGCTTGGTGGCACCGTTCCTGGAGAAGAACGAGTACGACTTCCCGGTGCTTCTCGGCGTTTCGTACTTCGACCAGATCGGAGGTGGCAGCATTCCGCGCAACTGGGTCATCGACGGCCAGGGGACGCTGCGCGCCGAGTCGGTGGGCTACTCCTCGAGGATCACCCAGGAACAATGGTTGGATGCCGTGCATCAACAGCTACAAGCAGCCAGTGCTGAAGACGCTGCTGGTGCTGGCGACGATTGACCTGACCGCGCGACCGAGCCCAGCGCAAGACAGAACCGCGAGCAAGCTGGGAAACGCTCGCCAGATGAGCCGGCCCGGTGGGAGCCCCCGCTGGGCTTGCTTGCTTTTTTCCCTCCACGACACAATAGTCTCTCGGCACACCGGTCTCTCGGCACACCGGTCTCTCGGCACACCGGTCTCTCGGCACACCGGTCTCTCGGTATCTGCCGACGGCCGCCTTCCACCTAGCCCTCGCCGAGCCTGTGTAGCAGCTGAGTGTCGCAGCTGAAGTGTCGCCGCCTATTAGGGAACCTCTGACGCGTCGCGTGCGTACCTTGTTCGCGGGTGCGGTGCGCATCGTGTCGGCGCTTCCGTCCAGGAGTTCTACTTCGTGACTACCAAGTTCGTCCGTCTGCAGCAGCTCGACAAGCGCTTCGGCGACCTCACCGTGCTGCACCGCGTCCAGCTCGACGTCCGCGAGGGCGAGGTGCTGGCCTTGCTTGGCCCCAGCGGCAGTGGCAAAACGACGTGCCTGCGTCTGCTCGCTGGTTTCGAGACGCCGGACCACGGACGCATCGAGGTCGGTGGTGAGGATGTCACCAACTTGCCGCCAGCCAAGCGGGCGTTCGGCATGGTCTTCCAGCACTACGCGCTGTTTCCGCACCTGAGCGTGGGTGAGAACGTTGCCTTTGGCCTCGAGACTCGCGGTTGGAGCCGCCAACGCATCGCCACGCGGGTCGAGGAGATGCTGGAGGTCGTCGACCTGCCCGGCTTCCAGGATCGGCGCCTGGGTCAGGTCTCGGGCGGTCAGCAGCAGCGCGTGGCCCTGGCGCGCGCGCTGGCGCCGGAGCCGCGTCTGCTGCTGCTCGATGAACCCCTGTCCAACCTCGATCCCTCCCTGCGGGAGCGCACCCGTCTGCAGCTGCGTCGTACGATCGACCGCGTCGGCATCACCACCGTCCTGGTGACGCACGAGCAAGAAGAAGCCTTCGATCTAGGCGACCGCGTTGCCGTCCTGCACGGGGGCCGCCTGCAGCAGGTCGCGACTCCCGAAGAACTCTACACCCGACCGGCGACCCGCTTCGTCGCCACCTTCATCGGGCGCTCCAACACGCTACCGGGGCAGCTGCGCGCCCGGCCGGACGGTGCCGCGGGTGGCAGGGTCGAGGTGGCCCTGGGAGATGCCACCTGGACCTGGCAGGTGCCGGCCGAAGAGCCTCGCGACGCGCCCCCCGCGGGCCTAGCGGGTCCGGAAGAGATCCCCGTCAAAGGCCCAGTCGATATCGTCGTGCGACCCGAAGCGCTCAGCTTCGCCGCTGTGGATGCCCCCAATGCACTGCCGGGTCAAGTCGTGCACCGGCGCTATGCGGGGCCGATCTCCTATTTCCACGTGCGTCTGGACCCCTGGGTGTCTTCGCCGGGAGGCTCGGCACGAGCGACGAAAGATGTCGAAGTGTTGGCGCCGGCGGTCGCGGCCCGAGCCGGTGACCGAGTCGGTGTGGTGCTGGCGGCAGAGATCGACGATGCGGTACGGCCGCGGCTGTTCACGCCGGAGGACACCGCTTGAGCGGGCATGCCGCTAGCTGGCGCACCGCCGGCTGGGTGCGTCCGGCGGCCTGGGGGCTGACGGCCTTCCTGGCGTGGCTCGTTGGCTACCCGCTGCTGATCACCATCGCCGAAGCCTTCGGTGGTGCCGGCTCCTGGACCACCGAGTACCTGCGCGCTTTCTTCGAGCGCAGCGACGAATGGCTGGCTCTGTGGCGCAGCCTGTGGGTGTCGGTGGCGTCGGTAGTGCTGGCTGCGCTGCTCGGCGTGCCACTGGCCTTTCTCTTCGAGCGCACGGAGTTCCCCGGTAGCCGGGTGATCGGTGCTCTGGTCGCCATGCCGGTCGCGTTGCCACCGCTGGTCGGCGTCATCGCTTTCCTCTTCCTGTACGGCGAGAGCGGCTTCCTGGCGCACGGCGTGCGCGCGCTCTTCAATCTCCAGCAGACGCCCTGGCGTCTCGGTGGTCCGGTGGCCATCCTGCTGGTGCACACGTACTCGATGTACGTCTACTTCTACCTCTTCACCCGTGCCGGCCTGGCGCGTCTGGACCGCAGCCTGCCGGAAGCTGCGGCCAGTCTCGGTGCCGGTGGCTGGCGTACCCTCTGGCGCGTCACACTTCCCATGCTGCGCCCGGCGCTGGCTGGCGCCACACTGCTCACCTTCATGACCTCGCTGGCGTCCTTCTCGGCACCCTACATCTTTGGTGGTGGGTATCGGTTGATGACGACGCAGATCGTCGCCTCGAAGCTGAACGGCGAGATCGAGATGGCGCGCGTCGAGACGGTGATGCTGGCGTTGCTGGCCCTACTGGCTCTGGCGCTGATCCGCAAGCTGGATCCGGGGGATGACCTCAGCGGCACCGTACGTGGTGTGGCACCGGTGCGCCGAAGGTTGCGCCGGCCGTGGCTGCGCTGGAGCGCCGCCGTCACGGGCTGGGGCCTGGCGTTGCTACTCCTCCTGCCGCATGCGACGCTGCTGCTGCTCTCCTTCGTCCCCGCCGGCACCTGGACCATCCAGGCGTTGCCGCCAGAGCTCGCCTGGGTCAACTACTCGGAACTCTTCTCCGATGCCGATCGCCTGCGGCCGCTGGTCAACTCGTTGTGGATGGCCGCCGCCGCGACGGTCGGGGCGCTGGCCCTGGGTCTTGCCTCGGCGCGTCTGGCGGTCACCGTACGCGGCCGCCTGGGGCGCGCGCTGGAAGCCCTGGTGGCGCTGCCGTGGGCGATCCCCGGTACCGTCTTCGCTATCGCGCTGGCCACCACCTTCAACGTCGACGCCCCGGAGGTCGGGCGCTTCCTGCTAATTGGCACGCCGTGGCTGCTGCCGCTGGCCTACTTGTTGCGCAATCTGCCGCTCACCGGCCGTAGTGCGCTCTCCGGCCTGCGTCAGCTCGACGCCACCCTCGAAGAGGCCGCGGCGTCGCTGGGTGCCGGCCGTTGGCGTATCTTGTTGCGTGTCGTGCTACCGATGGTGCGGCCGGCATTGGCTGCCGGTGGCAGTCTTGCCTTCATTACCGCGCTCGGGGACTTCGTCACCTCGATCGTGCTCTACACGTTCTCCAATCGACCTATCTCGATGGAGATCCTCGACAGTCTGCGGCGGCAAGATACCGGCCTCGCCGCGGCCTACGGTGTGGTGCTGATGTTCGTCAGCGCCACTGCCTTCGTACTCTGGGGCCGGGGGGAGCGCGTCGAATGAGTTCCGGCCCCAAGCCCGCCCCAGTCTCTGGTAACCAGCAGGCTGCTGCTACCCCAAAGAGCTCTGGAGGCAAGAAGCGCAACGGTGGCGCCCCCAGGCAGCTGTGGGTGCTCATGATGATCGTTTTCGTCGACATGATGGGCGCCTTGATCGTCATGCCACTGCTGCCGTACTACGCCGAGAATTTCCAGGCGGACGGCTTCACGATCGGCCTGCTGACATCGGTATTCGCCGCCGCGCAAATGTTCAGTGCCCCGTTCTGGGGTCAGCTCTCGGACCGCTACGGCCGCCGTCCCATTCTGCTCGTTGGCCTGATCGCCTCGGCGATCGCCTATGTTTTCTTCGGCCTTGCCACCGGCCTGTGGATGCTCTTTGTCACCCGTGTCATGCAGGGCACGGGAGCCGGCACCATCGGCGTCGTACAGGCCTACGTCGCCGACTCGGTGGAAGCCTCTGAACGCTCCAAGGCTCTAGGCTGGACCACTGCCGCTGCCAGTGCCGGTGTCACCATTGGGCCGCTGATCGGTTCCGCGCTGTCGCCTCTGGGTGCTGAAGCCCCCGGCCTCTTCGCTGCCGGCCTGTGCCTGCTCAACCTCGCCTTTGCCTGGCGCCTGCTGCCGGAGTCTTCGGCCAAGGGGGGCACGAGGGAGCGCACGTCCCTGTGGCGCTCGGCTGGCCAGGTCGTGGCCCATCCGACTCATCCGGTCAGCTCGCTGATCTGGATCTACACCGTGGCCATGATGGCTTTCATGGCTTTGAGCGCCATGATGGGGCTGTACCTGATGGAACGCTTCGATATCACCGAGCAGCAGATCGGCTTCTTCTACACGCTGCTTGGCGGTATCTCGGTGGTCATGCGTGCCGTGTTGCTCGGTCCGATCGTCGACCACCTCGGTGAACCGCGTGCGATGCGCGCCGGGGCGGTTTGTATGACCGTCGGTTTTCTACTAGCCCCCCTGGCATCCAGCGTTTCCGCTTTCCTGATGGTGATTCCGTTGATCCCGATCGGTACGGCGATGCTCTTCCCGGTGTCGACCTCGCTGTTGTCGCAGCGTTCGGACCAGACCTTGGTCGGACAGACTCTCGGCGTGCAGCAATTCTTTCGCGGCATCGCGGGCATCCTTGGGCCGGGTGTCGCCGGTGCCGTCTACGAGGCATCGCGCGACGCCTACGTCGGCACGGACTACGCTGGCGTCAGCCTGGGCGCCCCGTTCTTCCTCGCCGGTGCGGTGATGGTGCTGGTCGCCGTCGGCACGCTGTTCGTTCAGAAGCACGCGAGCCGGCATGCAGACCAACGAAAGTAGGGGAAGTAGCCGAGGCAGAGGTAGCGCAGGGTACACGCAAAAAAGCCGCGCTGTCGAGCGCGGCCTTCGCAGGGTTGAAATTGGTTGCGGGGGCAGGATTTGAACCTGCGACCTTTGGGTTATGAGCCCAACGAGCTACCGGACTGCTCCACCCCGCGTCACCGTTTTCAAAGGGCGGCGAATCGAGAGAACCCGTGCGCCGCCGGAAGGGAGATAATCTCACAGGATGGGGGACGCGTCAAGTCCACATCGCATCAGGTCGTGTCCTAACAGCTGTTGGCGGAGGGAGTCGTGATGGCCAAGAGTAGCGCGGGATCCGTCTCACGTCGTTTCGGTACACTCTACAGTTACACAGCTCGGTGTGGGGCCGGGACTGGGTATCTGTGGGGGGTACAGGATGGCAAGCGGTGGCAAGGTAGCATTTCGTCTGGTATCCGGTCTTCTGACGACCATTTTTCAGGCGCCTAAGAGGACTGGCACACCCGTGCGATGGGCAATCTTGCTGGGCTTGGTAGGCGCCGGGATTTGGAGCGAGACTAGGGAGTTTCTCGTGAGTCACCCGACTGAAAGCGGCTTCGGACTTTTCGCGATCGCCGCTGTGGCCTATGCATACGACCTCCAGGCACGCCTTGTTGGCCTTGATGGTGTCAGTTTGAAGTCTGCAACCGCACAGGCAAGGTATGTAGAGATGTTGAAATTCAGCCCAGAAGGGGAGATTCGTAACATCCTCGCATGCACTGTTAGCTATCAACTGCTCAATACTTCTGGCGAAGTAGCCCATTCCTTCCCGTTGGTCGAACTGGTTTCTATCTCGCCATCCAAAGCAACCAAGACCATCCAGGTGCAAGCAATCGATGCAAGCCTACGGAGCCGACCGCTAACCAGTCGGGGTCTAGGCGACCTGCTGACGCAGGGCTACGAGATGATCTTGCATCCACGCCAGACTACCAACTTTGAGTATGGCGTCTGCTGGTCAAATGTAGATATGGAGCGACTAGCCAGGTCGGGCCGGCTCCATGTTCGGTTGACGCTTGAGATCGTCGGTCAAGAAAAAATTGTGAAGCTACTCAAACTGCCTGTTACGCTACCGATGCTTGAGAAGTCGCCGCAGTCAGCAAATCCATCATCTTCCAAGGCCTTGCCACCACCCCCGCCTTCATTGCGGGAGTCATCCGGATCGAGCGGTTGAACTTGCACAGGTTGTAGTGTGCGAAGTGCAGGCCGAACGCGGCGCGCAGGTTCTCCCACTTCTTGGAGAAAGCGCAGGTCAGGCGCGTCATCCGCTTCATGTGGGTACGCGTCGTGAGGTTAAGCCGCTCAATGTGGCTGGTGCAGATGTCGGACTTCTCAGGGGCTCCGTGTACCGGGATCCGGGTGACGCCTATTATCGACGCCGGGGAGTACCGGCGCTGGTCTTCCTTCGTAGCAGCGGCGTAGTCCTTGATGATCTGGCCGTAGTCGACGCGGGTGCCGAGGTGGTAGTTCACGGCTTCCGTGTAGGCTTCGAGGCCATCTGAGGACAGCTGGAAGCGTCCGGCCGTGGCCTTGCTCAGGCGCTCGACGAAGGCGTCCGCGTCGCGGGCAGTGCGTTGGCCGAGGTGGTGCGTCAGCACGAGCTTGCTGTCACGGTCGACGGCGGCCCAAGACCAAGAATCGCCGAGGTACGGCGTCTGAAGCTGCTTGCGCTTCTTGGTCTTCTGCTTCATGCCCACGAAGCCCCATTGCTCGTCTACCTGCACGTTGCTGACCTGCACACCCTGCACCATCCGTTCGAGCAGATCGGCGCAGCGGTCGCCGACCGTGCGAAGCAGACGGCACACGGTATCGCGGTGCGTGCCGGTGATCCGCTCGACGCTGCGGATGCTCGACCCCTCGACCAGCAGCGACAGCACAAGCATGATGCGCTCCGCCGGCAGCCGGTGACCAGGCACCAGCGGCGCGGGGCGGTCGGCGAAGGTCGAGCCGCAATCCTTGCAGCGGAACCGCTGGTGACCACTCGAATCCTTGCCCCAACGGACAACCGTCGAGCCGCTGCACTGCGGGCAGCTTGGCCGGGCTGTCTGGGTGTGGTTCGCGGTGGTCATGGCTTCGTTCTCTCGACTGTCTTAATTGTAGCCCCAATGGGACTACATAGTCAAGGGGTAGAGGTTGATTTTGTTGCCCCGATGGGACTACACTCACTGCATGAGCGAGAAAGAAGAGAAACGGGCTCACTCGGCCTCCGTTCGGGTTCGACTGCTTCCAGAGCATGACGAGCTGATCCGCCAAGCGGCGGAGCACGCGGGGGTCAGTCTTTCGGATTGGATGCGGCTGGTGCTGCTCAAGGCAGCGCGGGAGGAGTTGGGGCAGGGCGGCGCGTAGGGGCCGGACCTCGACCGCCCACGGCGTGGTATCAGGGAGCGCGCCAGCAGCGGGCACCAACGGCGCCACCGCTGCACACGCTCCCGTGTGCCTCCTGGTCTCATGGGACCTCCGATGTCTGTATTGACGCGGGGACCCCAGGGGTCTAGGATGGGGCTGCTTCCAATAAGCGCCCTGACTCCGCGTCAGGTTTAAGGGAACCCCGGCTGCAACCGGGGTTTTCTGCTGTCTGGGGGAGAGCTTGAAGGCTCAGACGAAGCGAATCAAGAGGTCCGAGAATTTGACCTGGTGAGCACTAACTTTTCCAGGCGGGCCACCATCAAAATTAACTTTTCCAGCTCAATCCGGATCTTTTCCAGCTTTCCCCAAATCTTTTCCAGTTGTTGGCATAGATGCCCAGGCCAGATCCCGCTTCGCTTCGCGAAGATCTCTGAGGAGGGCTTCTTTGCGTTTGAGCGCTTGGTGCTCCTGCATGCGCTCTTGAAGCTCTCTTTTTGCAGCCTCCTGAGTTGGCAGCTCTTTGCTGTTCAGAAGCACGGAAAGCAAGGCTTCGTCATCAGCTTCAACCCAGATCAGCCTCTCAAGCAGCCGCTTGACCGCTGCAAGATCGCTCTTGATGCGATCCGCCGATGCAGACAGATTTATGCCCAGCTCCTCAGCTGCGGGGCGAAGCTCTTCCAGCTTGGCTAGGGCCTGCTTCTCTACCTGCTTTCGGCGCTGGTAGTGAGCTTCAATGCGGCGTTCAGTGGATGGCTTGAGCGGCTTTGGCCTCTTCATGCCACCAGACGCCAAGAAGCCGGGGAAGCCCTTTCGTAACGTCCCTTCCAGGGTTGGCTTCAGCCTGTGTCTAGCAATGATGCGCTGAGCTAGCTCGGTGTTTGAGAGGCGCCTTGTTCCACCTTCCTCGCGGATGATCTCGCCCATCTCGTACCAGTAGAACGAGTAATCGCCCGGCTTTGGCCCTGGTTTCGCCACAGCACCCCCACAGTGCACCCACACCGGAGGAAGTGCGGCGCGGCAGGCTGGGGTGTGGGGTTCCCAGCTTTTCGGCGGCCATTCCTAGCCGCGCCTTGAAACTGAATCTGAGGGGATTCTACAGGAAGGGAGGCGGGATCAGCTCAGAGCCACTTCGAGGCTGTCGGCGATGGCTCCGACACGCGGCGCGGTCTGCCCGGCAAGCTGCGACAGGCGCACGCCATCGGCCCCAAGCTGGCTTTCGATGTAGGACCGGCCCACGGTGGCGAAGAAGCCTTGCAGGTGCCGCAGGTCGCGAATACCGGCGCGGATCTCCGAACGGGTGACGGTGGCCTCGATCAGCTCGCGCTGTGGCAGCTCCAAGGCCATCAGGTAGAGCGAGCGTCCGACGGTGCGCCACGCTTGCCGGTACTCGGGCGCTACGTGGAGCGTGAGGAAGGTTTCCCGGAAGAACGGGAAGTCCTCCCATT
The DNA here is from genome assembly GCA_965368975.1 of uncultured bacterium. GTDB lineage: Bacteria > Acidobacteriota > Thermoanaerobaculia > Multivoradales > JAHZIX01 > CBDUPA01. The sequence goes on from CBDUPA010000011.1 coordinate 93,526, forward strand.
GGGAAGGGTCGAAGCGGGTAGACTGCGTTTCAGCGGCCATAGGTCTAGCTCCTGTGGTCGTCAGGCTCGGCCGTTGTGTGTCAGCACTCGGTCGAGCCGCTTTCCTGGTTTGGGGCTCGGAAGCCCCGGCTTCAGGTGCAGTCTACGGTGGAGTTCTCCGCCCGTGTTCCGAAGGAACCCGCCAACACGCTGTTAGGACACGACCTCGCATCACATCCATCTCTTGTCGCGACCTCTTCAACGCTGGGTCGCTTCTTCAACGCCCATCGGTCTTCGGCACCCAGTCGCCATTCTGATGGTTGTCACTGCAAGTACCCCAAAGCCTTCAGCCGCGCCGTCGTTTCTTCCGCTGCCTGGATGCTCTGTCGTCGATCCTCGCCCTGACGGTCGAGCCACCGCATGAGTTCTCGGCGCATGGTGCGGTAGGTTTCCGGCTGGGTCTGCTGAAGCTCTCGTTGCTCGTCCGGATCGGCTTGCAAGTCGAACAGGCGTCCCTGGTTCTCGCGCAGGTTGTAGATCAGCTTGTAGCGACCCTCGCGCATCGAGCGGTAGACGTTCTGGACGCTGTGGGAGATCTCGAAGCCCTCGACGCCCGGCTCGGTTGCCATGCCGCGTTCGATCAACGGACGCAGGCTGTTGCCCTCGAAGGGCGCAGCCTCGATCCGCACGCCGACGTAATCGAGGATCGTCGGTACGATGTCGAGGTTGCTCGTGATCGCGTCAACGCGGGAACCGGTGTCCATTGTGCGCAGCGATGCCGGGGGCTTGACGACCAAGGGGGTGCCAATGACGGCCTGGTAGAGCGAGCGACAATGCTTGATGTGTTCGTGCTCGAGGAACTCCTCGCCGTGGTCGGAGGCGACGACTACCAGAAGCTCGTCGAGCAGGCCGCGTTCGTCCAGCCGCGCGAGTAAGGCACCCAGCTGCTGGTCGAAGAAAGCGATCTCTTCGTCGTAGAGGTCGACCAGGTGCTCCAGGTCCCGCCCGCTGATCTCGACTTCCTCACCGTCGTCGTAGAGCATGCGGGCGATCGGGTTGGGGTTGCCCATGGCGACGAAGTCGTGCCCCTCGTAGGGGCGCAGGAAGCGCGGCTGGTGGATCGCTGGCGGACGGTAGGGGCCGTGTGGCTCCATGTAGTGCAGGTAGAGGAAGAAGGGGACGTCGTCTTCCTCGGCGTTCTCCGGCGTCCGCTCCGTATCTAGCAAGTGCAGCGCGCGATTGTTGACGCAGATCGCGTGATTCCACTCGCAGTGCTCGTCGAAGACATCGAAGCCCCCGCCGAACCCCCCGTCGGGATTGTGCTTGGAGGGCGTTGCCCGGACGATCGGGCTGGCCGAGACACCGAGGGTTCGGTAGCCGTGGTGCTGCAACACCTGGGGCAGTGACAGCAGGCGATCCGGAATACCCATGTAGCGCTTGCTACCGGTGAAGAAGAGCGCCGGCCCGCGCGAGGTGAGCATCGAGTTGACGGACGGGTAGGTGCAGGCGGCTTGGCTGCTGTGGTTCTCGAACAGGAAGTTGTTCGCCGCCAGGGCGTCGAGGTTGGGACTGGTATCGCGCGCATAGCCGTAGCTGCCGAGGTGATCGGCACGCAGCGTGTCGACGACGATCAGCAGTACATTGCGCGGGGTCTCACTCGGTGGTTCGCTCGCCGCACTTCCGGCCCCACCCTCCGGGGGTGCACAACCGATCGACGCCAGAACTATGAGGCCGAGGCTCCAGGCGAGAGCCGCACAAATTCGACAGCTGCCCATCAACGCTTCTGAGTCAGGCTCTCGGCCAGCGCTCGCAGGTGCTGTTGCGTCTCTTCACTGAACCAGTCTTCGAGCACGGTCTCGGTATCCCGTTCGACACCCTCGTCGATCAACTGCACCAGGTGCCGGCGCGCCAGCAGCCGGGTGCGACCCTGGGCGATCTGCGGCAGCTGGGTACGATCTTGCGCCCAGGCCAGAGCCCTGGCTTCGACGGCGCCTGCAATGCTTTCACTCCCGGCGTCTTCGTTCTCGACGTCCACGACTTCGTCCACCAGGCCGACCTGGTGGGCTTCGGCTGCCGGCAGCAACAGGCCGCCGCTCCCGAGATGCGCGGCACGATGGTGTCCCACGGTGTACTGGAGCGCTTCCAGGATCACCTGCGGCAGTGGCAAACCGACGCGGACTTCGTTGAAGCCGATGCGAAAACGGCCGCCGGCCATCACGCGGTAGTCGCAGAACAAGGACAGCACCGCGCCACCGGCGGGGCTGTGACCTCCGATCGCTGCCACTACCGGCAGGCGCGATGCGGCCAGAGTTCGCAAGATGGTGTAGAAGCAGCGCCACACCGTGGCCAGAGCGTCGCGCTCGAGCTGCAACAGCCGCGGCACGTCGAGGCCGGCGCTGAACATTCCCGGGCGTCCGGCGAGCACCAGCGCACCGATGTCACCATTGCTCTCGGCCTCGCGCAGCGCGGCCAGGAAGCTGTCGAGGAAGGCCGGGCCGAGGGCGTTGGCCGGCGGGTGATTCATGCGCAGCAGGCGTACGGCGCCGTGATCGTGGACGTCAATCATGCTTGGGCTCCTCTCACGGGTCTGATCCTACCAGGGCTGAGCGCTGTCGCGGTCGTCGTCGCTCGTCGCTCGTCGCAGCTTTGTGGTTGCGGTTCTTTGACTTCGTGCCGCTTTTTGGACAAGATTCACCCGGCTGATTCACCCCCAACCACGAGTGCAGGAGCTTGGCTCAGGACATCACCCGATTCGGTCGCTTCGAGGTCAGATCCGTGCTCGGGCGCGGTGCCATGGGTTTGGTGTATCTGGCCGAGGACCCGGTGATCGGCCGCGAGGTGGCAATCAAGGCGATCCGCAACCCGACCGGCGCGGAAGCGGCCGAGGTGCAGGAAATGCGGGCCCGCTTCGAGGGCGAATTCCGCTCCGCTGGCACGCTGTCGCACCCCAACATCGTCACGGTTTACGACGTCGGGCAGGAGGGCGACTCGTCCTTCATCGCCATGGAGTACGTCAAGGGCGAGACGCTCGAGTCCGTGATGCGCTCCGAGCGCAATCTGTCGCCGAACGAGATCGCCGATCTGGCGTTGCAGTTGGGTAGCGCGCTGGACTACGCGCACAAGCGCGACATTGTCCACCGCGACATCAAGCCGGCCAACATCATGATCACCTGGGACGGCCGTCCCATGGTCACTGACTTCGGCGTCGCCAAGCTGGCGTCGAGCACGGTCACGCGCACCGGCACAATCATCGGCACGCCAGCCTACATGGCGCCGGAACAGGTCACCGGCGGTACCATCAGTGGTGCTTCGGACCAGTTCTCGCTCGGCGTCATCCTGTACCAGCTGCTCACCGGCGAGCGGCCATTCAGCGGCGAGAATCCCACCACGGTGCTGTACAAGATCGTGCACCAGGAACCCCTGCCACCGCAGGAGCTGAACCGCGAGCTACCGGACGAAGTTGGCCGGGTGCTGCTGCGTTCGCTGAAAAAGGATCCGGCAGAGCGCTACGCCTCGTGTACCGAGATGGCGCGTGCGCTGCGGCAGGCGCTGCAACTGTTACCGCCCGAGGACTTGGCGGCCAGTGAAGACGCTGAGCCGACCCTGGTGAGCAGCCCGACGGACATCATCAGTCGCCGTCAGGTACAAGTAGTCGAAGGCCGGCGCCGGCGTCGCAAGCGGCTGATGCAGGGCTTTGTGGCTCTAGTGGTGCTCGCCGTGCTGGCCGGCTTCGGCTGGTGGCTGAGCCGCGGTGGCTCGCCGCTGAATCCGCGCTTGGTGCAGGTCCAGACAGACGTACCCGGTGCCGAGATCTGGATCGACGGTCGCGACAGCGGCCAGCGTACACCGGCGCAGCTGGAGGTCTACGGCTTGCCGGGTTCCAGCCGCCAGCTGGAGCTGCGGCGTGAAGGCCAGGTGACGGCGCGCGACGAGCTGGTGCTGGCACAGGATATGCCGGACATCTGGCAACCCCAGGAGTTCTGGACCCTCGAGCGCCAAGTGCAGGTCGAGACGACGATCCCGGGCGCGGAGATCTGGGTCGACGGTGCCGACACCGGCGAACGCACACCGGCGGAAGTGCGCCTGAGTGGCAATGCAGGAGTTCCCGCTGCGCTCGAGCTGCGGCGCGAAGACCAAGTGACGGCGCAAGAGCAGCTGGTCTTGACACCGGATCTGGAGCCGCGTTGGGCGCCGCAGGAGATGCTGCGGGTGCGCGTCGACTCGCAGCCGCCGGGTGCCCAGATTCGGCTCGATGGTGACCTGTTGGACACGACGCCAGCGGCGATCGAGCTGCGGCCCGGTGGCGGGCAGCAGCTGGAGCTGAGCCTCGACGGCTACGGTGGCTGGTCGAGCGAAGTCTCGGCATTGACCCCGCAGCTGCTCGAGAACGGCCTTCAGGTGACGCTGCGGCCGCTGGTCCGTCCAGGCTTCGTGGTCGTCGCGCCCGGCTATCCCGTACGCGTCTCGGTCGCCGGCCGCAGCTACGGGCCGCGCAGCGACCACCGCATCCCCGTGTCGCCCGGTGACTACGACGTTGCGATCAGCGCCGCCGAAGTCTTTCTCGACCTGCGCCGACAGGTGCGTGTCACCACCGGCAACGACACAGAAGTCTCGCTGCCGCCCTTGGTGCCCATCACCATCACCGCCAACCCGTCGAACTGCAAGATCAGCATCGACGGCCGCGAGGTCGACTTCACCCCCATCCGGGGCCTGCCGGTGAGCGCCGGGGCGCACACGTTGACCTTCTTCTGGCCCGCTCTAGGCAAAACCAGCGAGCAGCGCGAGACCATCTCGGCCAGCAACGCGGTCTTCTTCGCGCGCCCCTGAAGTCGTACCGCACCGCTGTGTTTCTACGCAGTGAGTACGATAAGCTCGGCAGCGTGTGGCGTGAGAAAAGCAAGAATCGTGACCGAAACCTCCTAGCCCGGAGACAACTGGCCTGGCGCCAGTGGGTTCTCGCGGGCTGGATCCTTTGTAGTCTGCTGTTCGGGGCATCCTGGTGCCTGGCTCAGACGTCGGCGGCGACTCCGGAAGAGGCCCAAGCCGAACTAGCCGCGCAGCGCCTGTTGTTCGAGGCGCGGCGCTTGGCGCAGGACGGCGACCTGGCCGCGGCCGTGCGCGAGTACGGCTTGCTGGCCCAGCGCTTCGCCGGTCGCCTCGAGGCACGGCAGGCGCTGCTGGAACGTGCGCAGCTACAGCTGCGCCTGGGCAATCCCCAGGACGGCCGTGACACCGCGCAGCAGCTGATCGACGCCTATCCGTCGTCGTCGGAAGCCGCTGGTGCCTTCGTCATCCTCGGTCGTAGCCGCAGCGACCAGCCGTCCACCCCGGCCGACCTGGAAGAGGCGCGCTCCAACTTCCGACGCGTGCCGCTGCTCTTCGGCCGCGATGCCTTCCCGGAGCTGGACTGGCGCGGTGAAGCGCGGGTGCGTTCCGGCGACATTGGACTGCGCCTGGGTGAGACCGAGGCCGCGGCCGCCGCATTCGTGCGTGCGATCGAAGACGAAGCGCCGTCGCGCTGGACCGCGCGCGCCCGCCTGGGCCTGGCGGAAGTCCTGCTACGCCAGGGCGAGTGGACCGCGGCCGCCGACGTGCTGCAGCGGTTGATCCGTACTTCGGAGCTGGGCCTACCGGAAGGAGACGTCGAGCTCGCCGTCATGGCGCGCCGCCAGCTGACACTGATTCACCGGCTGCGCATCCGGCCACAAGCCGGGCAGCCGCGCTGGCAGACCGCCCGCCAAGTTGCCGTCGGTCTGGCACTGGACAAGCCGGTGGGCATCGCGGTGCATGAAGATGGCCGCCTGGCCATCGCCGACGACGGAGCCTCGACCGCATTCGTGAGCGTGGGTCCAGAGGGTGCGGGCTCGACGGGTGCCGGCTTCACGGTGGTCTCGCGTATGCCGGCCGACGACCCGGGCAAGCCCTGGTGGAGCGGTGATCAAGCCTACCTGCCCACCAAGTCACGAGTGCAGAGCTTGCTCGACCGCGCGGCGCAGAGTTTCATCGTGATGAAGGGAAGCGATCGAAAGCCGGCCGAAGAACTGACCGCCGGCAGCCGTGGCCTGTTCGGCCAGTGGTACCTGGTCGAGAGCGATGTCGAACGTTTGCTCGGCTACCCACCGGTCGGTGGCCGGCCGGGCACGTTGGCTTCGGGCGACCCGATCGATGTAGCCACGGATCGCCGCGGCCGCGTCTACCTGCTGGACGGCGATGCCGGTACCGTAACTCGTTTCGACGTGCAGGGTACTTCTGAAGGCGTCGTGGTGCGCGGCAACTGGCGTCGCCCACAAGCGCTGGAGGTCGACTTCCTGGGCAATATCTATGTCCTCGACCGTGGCGAGTCGCAAATTCACCTCTACAGTCCAGACGGAGAGCGTCTGCAGACCCTTGGTCCTCAGCTGCCGGGGGGTATCGAGCTGCGCACTCCAATGGACTTGAGCGTCGACGGTAGCGGTCGCTTGTGGCTGGTGGATTCGCGCCTGGCGGCAGTGGTGGTCCTGGAGTGAGCGAAAGCATGCGTATCCTGAGCAAGTTCTGTTTCCAGCTGGCCGCGTGGTTGTTCGCTCCGGCGTTGCTACTGCTGGCACTCGTACTGCCGGCCCTACTCCTGCCGGCTCTACCGGCGAACGCTCAGATCGAAGAAGAAGACCTGCCGCCGGACACCTTCACTCGCCTGACCTACGAGCGGCTCAGCCTCGAAGAGCTGGAGCAGCGCTTCCGTGCCGCCGAAGAAGCTTTCCGCGCCGCCGAGGATCTGGCGTCGCCCCTGCCTGCCTTCGACGACTTGATCCGCATCCTGGAGGAACGCCTGGCGGCCGGTAGCCTGCCGGCGGTGGAGCGCGTGCTCTTGGCCGACAGTCTCAGCTACCGAATTCGCATCAATTTCAACCTCGGGGCCAACGATGCTGTAGGGCAGGATCTGGAACATTTGCTAGCAGTGCAGCCCGAGCACCAGCTGGATCCCGATCTCGTGTCCCCCAAGCTGATCGATCTGCTGGAGCGCAAGCGCCGCCAACTGGTGGGACACGCGGACGTCCTGATTACGCCGGCTGATGCCGAGGTACGCATCGACGGCCGGCTCGTCGAGACCGGTGGTGAGCCGGTGTCGGTGCTCGCCGGTAGCTGGACGCTCAGCGCAGCACGCCTGGGCTATGCACCGATCGAGATGGAGGTCGAGATCCCGGCCGGCGAGCGGACGCCGATCGAGGTGCAGCTGGAGCGCACCAGCGCTGTCCTGGTGGTGGTTACCCAACCGGCCGGTGCCCGCGTCACGATCGAGGGACAAGACATGGGCACGACCCCGGTCGCCGAGGGCCCTGTCTCCGAGGGTGCTGCCTCCGAGCGCCCGGCCTCCGAGGGCCCAGCGTCCGGGGACCCGGCATCCACGACGGCGGAGTCCGAGCCTTTGCGGCTCGAAGGTCTACAGACCGGTGCCTATCGCCTGGAAGTCACCAAGGAGGGGTACCGTCCCTACCGTGCACGCATCCAGCTGCCCGAACTGCGCGACTACGCCACCGGAACGCTGGCGCTGGAACGCACCGAAGCTGAAGTGCTGCTGCAAGGCCTGGGCCCTCAAGCCCGCGTGCAAGTCGATGGACGCGAGGTCCGGGTCGAACGCCTCGGTCGAGATGCCGGTCGCTTACGCTTGGCTCCGGGCGACTTCCGTCTCAACGTCACCGATGGAACCCGCGGCGTCTTCGAGGCGGGCCTGCAGCTGGCAGACCGGCAGACGCTGGAAGTTACCGTCCGGCTGCAGCCGGGCTTGGTCTTTCTGGGCGTCCAGGGCGGCGACCGCGTGGCGGCGGAGGAATTGACCCAGATAGTCCTCACCGTCGGCCGTGCGCTCGACGGCTGGGCGCTGCTGGACCGCAGTGAGGCCGGGCTGGACCTGTTGCATCGGCTCGGCGTCGACACTGCCAACCTGCGCCGCGCCGCCGACCCGGCAGTACCGAACCGTACGGGCGCCGACTGGGGCCGGTTGCAGGCTGCGGCCGACCAGGCAATGCCCGGTGCCGTCTACCTGATGGCGGTTCTCTCGGACGATCTCATGGCGTCGCACGCCGACCTTTGGTTCTGGCCCGCGGCCCCAGGTCCGGCGCGCCCCGACCATACTCGCGTCGCCCTGCGTGGTGCCAGCGGAAGTGACAGTGGAGATGACGGCGACGCCCTGGCGCGTGTCATCCGCGCCGCGGGTCAACCGGTACAGCTGGTGCGCCCCTGGTTCGGCGCGCTGCTGATCGACTCGGATGCCGCCAACGGGCCGGTGATCGCCGAAGTTGTTGCCGACAGCCCGGCCGCCGCCGCGGGCGTCCGCCTGGGGGAGCGTGTCGTGGCGGTGTTCAACCGTAACGTTACCTCGGCACTCGAGGTCGAACAGCAACTGGACCTGGCACCCGGCGCCTCGGTGAGTATCACGCTGGAGAATTCGAGCGGCCGCCGGGTCGTCGACTTCCAGCTCGGCACCAGTCCGGCGGTCGTCCCGCTGGACGACCCCGACCAGATCTACGCCACCGTCTCCGCGGCGCTGTCGCGTGCACGTCTGGAAGGGCAAGACGTCCCTGGTTGGCTGCTGGATCTGAACCAGGCCGCCGTGTTCCTGCAGGGGTCGGCCTGGGAAGAAGCCGTGCGCGTGCTGCGCGGTGTGCAGGCGCCGCGGGGTGCCGGACTCGGTCAGGCTGCGGTCGACTACTGGTTGGCGATCGCGCTGCGCGCCGCCAGTCCCGCCTACCAGGACCAAGCCCGGCAAGCCCTCGAACGGGCCGCCGCCTCCCCGGGCGGACGCCTCTTCCACAACGACGGCCCGCTGGTCGCACCGCGGGCCCGTGCCCGCCTGCTCGAACTCGGCGAGTAGTCACGGCTGAGCCGACGGGCGACCTGCCTCCATGCGGCTGGCGAGATCCGGCCCACCTACAGCAACCAGGAACACTTCCGACATGACGACCACGCTAGAGACTGCCAAGGCGCAGATCGCAGACCTACTGCAGCCAGTGTGCGGCGACCAGCTCGAGATCAAGCATGCGCCGCCAAACGTCGATGCCCAGCTGGCGGTGCCCTTGTTCCGTGCCGCCAAAGAACAGCGCACTAATCCCAAACAGCTGGCCCAGGACGTTGCCGACAGCCTAGCACCCAAGCTCGCGGACACACTCTTCGCCGACGTCTCGGTGGCCGGTGGCTTCCTCAATTTCCGCTTCGACGCCGCGCGCTATCGCCGCAGTGTCGTCGATGACTTCCGCCGCCTGGGTGACGGTTACGGCGGCTCGGACATCGGTCACGGCAAGACGGTGGTCATCGACTATTCGTCGCCCAACATCGCCAAGCCGTTCTCCGTCGGCCATCTGCGCTCGACGGTCATCGGCCAGTCGATCAAGAACATCCTCACCTGCCTCGGCTACACCGTCATCGGTGACAACCACATCGGCGATTGGGGCACCCAATTCGGCAAGTTGCTGCGTGCCTTCGAGCTGTGGGGCGATCGCGGCGAGGTCGAGAAGGACCCGATCCGCCAGCTGCTGGCGCTGTATGTGCGTTTCCACGACGAGGCTGAGCAGAACCCCGTGCTCGAGGAAGAGGCGCGCACGTGGTTCCGTCGTCTCGAAGACGGTGACGCGGAAGCAGTCGCGCTGTGGAAGTGGGTGGCGGAGGTCAGCTGGCAGGATTTCCAGCGTATTTACAGCCTGCTCGGTGTCGAATTCGAAGAAGTGCTGGGCGAGAGCTTCTACAACGACCGCCTGCAGCCAATCGTCGACGAACTGTTCGAGCGCGGGCTGGCCGAATGGAGTGTGCCACCCCAGAAGGACAACGCCGAGAAGGGCCACGCTCAGGGCGAGATCGAGACGAAAGAAGACCCCGCTGCTGCGGACAAGGTGGCGCTGGTGCACCTCGAGGAGCACGGTATCGACACGCCGTTGCTGATCCAGAAGAGCGACGGTACGTCTCTCTATGCCACCCGCGACCTGGCGACGATTCGCTACCGCTGCGAGCGGTGGCAGCCGGTCGAGGTGCTCTACGTTGTCGGTGCTGAGCAGAAGCTCTACTTCCAGCAACTCTTCCTGGTCGCCGGCATGCTCGGTTGTGATACCCAGTGCGTGCACGTGCCGTTCGGTCTGATCCGTCTCGCCGAGGGCAAGATGTCCACCCGCAAGGGGCGGGTGATCTTCCTCGAAGACGTGCTGGCGGAAGCCGTGCGCCGGGCCGAGGAGGTGATCGAGGACCGCGACCTGAGCGCCGAAGAGAAACGCGATATCGCGCGCAAGGTGGGCCTCGGCGCCGTCAAATTCGCGGACCTTTCGCAGACCCGCACCAAAGACGTGCTCTTCGACTGGGACAAGATGCTCAGCTTGCAGGGCGATACCTCGCCCTACCTGCAATACGCGCACGCACGCATCCGTTCGATGCTGCGCAGCGCCGCCGAGCAGGGTCGCGAAGAGCAGGGTCACGCCGAGGAGATCTCGGCGGCTCAGATCGACGCCGATCTGCTCACCACGCCGGAAGAGACCGCCTTGCTCGAAGCGCTGGCCCGCTTTCCGGAGGCGATCCAGCAGGCCGCAGTCGGCTACCTGCCGCACCTGATCGCCAACTACTTGTTGGCCCTGGCCAAAGACTTCAGCGCTTTCTACCGCGAGGTGCCCGTGCTGCGAGCTGAAGGGGAGGCCTTGCGTCTCAGCCGGCTCGGCCTGTGTGCCGTCACTGCGCAGGTGCTGCAGCGTGGCCTGGGACTGTTGGGCATCGAATGTCCGGAGAAGATGTAGAAACCGAGCGAGGCCAACGCTCAGCTCGGCGTCCCGTAGCGCCCGCGCACTGTTGTCGTGTCGCTCGACCCGACCGTTCCGCTCACCGATTCGTCCCCCTGGACCCAAGGAGGCTTCCGATGCACCGATCTCTATGCCGGCACGCCCCGCTGTGGCCGCGTGTCGTCCTGGCTCTCGCCCTGGTTGTCGGCAGTGCTGGATTTGCGCCCCGGCTCGCCGCCCAGTCTGTACCCACCTTCGCCGAGGTTTCGGGCCACGCGTTCGGTGAGCGCATCACTGTGCACGCCGAGATGGTGCGCTATCTGGAGCGGCTGGCCGAGGTATCGGACCGCGTACAAATGATCGACCAGGGTGCCTCCTGGGAAGGTCGCGCCTTGCTGGTGGCCGTGGTGACGTCGCGGGAGAACCATGCCCGACTGGACGAGATCCGCGCCAACGCACAAGCCCTGGCAGATCCTCGCGCCTTGGATGCCGAGAGTGCGGCGCAGATCATCGAGAGCCAGCCGGCCATCGTCTGGCTGGGCGGTTCGATCCACGGCTTCGAGCTGAGCGGCAGTGAGGGGCTGCTCAAGTTGCTCGAACGCCTGAGCACGGCTGACGACGAGGCGACCCTGAAGGCGCTCGACCAAACCGTGGTGCTGATCGATCCGATGCTCAACCCTGACGGCCGCGATGCCTTCGCCCATTTCAACCACGCGCGTCTCGGCGGCGATCCAAATCCGCATCCGAACGATTGGTCCAATGACTTCACCTCCTGGGAAGCGCTGGGGTTCCGCACCGGTCACTACTTCTTCGATACCAACCGTGACTGGTTCGCTCAGACGCAGCTGGAGACTCGGCGGCGGGCTCCGACGTGGTTGCAATGGCGCCCGCAAGTCATCGTTGACGCACACGAGATGGGTGCCGACATGGAGTTCTTCTTCGATCCGCCCACCGAGCCGGTGAGCCCTCTCTACCCGGCTTTCTCCAGCCGCTGGCACGAGATCTTCGGCGCCGCCTATGCCGAAGCGTTCGACACCGCCGGCTTCGAATACACCACGCGCGATCTGTTCAACTACTTCTATCCCGGCTACAGCACCGCCTGGGGTAGTTACCAGGGAGCCGTCGGTCTGCTATTCGAGCAAGGCTCCAGCCGCGGCCTGGCGCTGACCCGTGGTGACGGCACCACGCGCACGCTGCTGAATGCTACCGAGCAGCAGTACGAGGCGTCCTGGACCACCGTCCGCACGGCCGCCGAGCGTCGCCAGGAGCTGCTACAGGAGTACTACCAGAGCCATCGTGAAGCCCTTGCAGATGGCGCCCAGGGCGTACGTCGCTATCTGCTGAGCGGGGACTCCGACCCCTACTTGCTGGCCGAGGCGGTCGGCTTGTTGAAGCGCAATGGCATCGAGGTCCATCGCCTGACCGAGGACGTGCGCCTGAGCGGCGTGCGCGACCGCATCGGTGGTGAGACGGGGGAGCACACCTTCGCCGCCGGTACCTTCGTGATCGAGGCCGCGCAGCCACGCAGCCGCCTAGTCCGCAACCTGCTCGAACCGTCCGTCGAGACACCGGCCGAGTTTCTGGCCGCCGCCCGCGAGCGGATCGACCGCGGTGAAGGCGCCCGCTTCTACGACATGACTGCCTGGTCGCTGCCGCTGCTGTTCAATCTCGACGGCTACAGCTCCACCGACGGTCGCACCCTGCCGGCCGAGCACGTCGACACCGGCTCGCGCGTCGTCCAGGACATGCCGACGCCGCGCTACGCGTACGTGCTGCCCGGCGATCAGACCGCGTCGATCGCCGCCGCCTGGCATCTGCGCCGTCAGGGCTACCGCGTCATGGTCACGGGTCCCACCGCGACCCGCGTTGCCGGCCAAGATATCCCTGGAGGCAGCGTCGTGGTCCGTGTGCGTCAGGAGGCCGAACCGCAAACCGCTGCCCTGCCGGCCGCCATTCGAGATCTCAGCCGCCGCTATCGCCTGCGCGTCCTCGGCCTCGACACCGGGCGTCCGGACGGCCCAAGTCATCTGGCGCTCGGCTCGCGCGAAACGGTGCGCCTGCGGCCCGGCCAGGTCGGCCTCCTGGCGGAAGAGCCGTTCAGCGGCTATTCCTTTGGCTGGGCCTGGTACACCCTGGAGCGTCAGTACGGCATCCCCACCCTGGTTCTACGCTCCCGCTCGCTGGCGGAGCGTTCACTGGAAGACATCGAAGTCCTGGTGATCCCGGACACCTTCGGGTCACCGGCACGTGTCCTGGGTGAGGGGGGCATGGACCGCCTACGCCGCTGGGTGCGCGACGGTGGAACCTTGATTGCTCTCGGCGGTGCCGTCGAATTCGTGCGCAATGATCTCGAGCTGATCCAGCTGCGCTCCTGGTACCCGGACCCTTCGGGAGACTCCGGGCCTGATGGCGAGGACGCTGAACAGCCCCGGCGCTTCACGGTTCCGGGCGCCTTCCTCAACGGCCAGCTCGACACCTCCTCCTGGCTCACCGCCGGCTATCAGGACGAGCAGCTACCGTTCCTGGTGTTTTCCAGCCGTATCTACCAGGCGCCCAGCGGTCCGCCGAATGGGGGTCGTCGCGCCGTGGTCACCTTCCCCCAGGCGGACGAGGGCGAGCTGGTGCTCGCCGGCCACACCTGGGACGAGAGTGACGAACGTCTACCGGGCGCCGTCGGTGTCTACGTCGAGTCCGTCGGTGCCGGTCGCGTCGTGGCCTTCGCAGAGGACCCAAACTTCCGAGGTTACTGGCGCGGTGCCGACCGCCTGTTCCTGAATGCAGTGGTGCTGGGGCCGAGTGGTCCCTGAGCGTCAACCGGGTGCGGCTCCGGTCACGATGCGGCGCACGATCATGTAGACGATGCCACCGATCAGGCCGCCGACGTTGAACGCCACGTGCACCACGACGGCTGGCAGCAAACTACCACTGACTTCCCGGAAGTACGCCGCGGCGAAGCCGAGCGCCGTCGTGGCGACGACCAGGATCACGCAGGTCCAGACATCGGCGCCGATGAAGAAGAGCGACAGGTGCATGGCACCGAAGACCAGAGCACTGGTCGGAACAGCTGTCCCCAGGCGGCTTCCATCGCTCGCGGACCGAACCCAGCTCTGGATCAGGCCGCGGGTGAAGATCTCTTCGGTAAAGCTGGACCAGAGCCAGACCCACAAGACCAGTTGGGGTAGCGTGAAGCCCTGCAGCATGGGATGACCTTGGGCGGGTGTGGCCAGGATCGCGACGGTGGTCAAGGCTCCCAGCAGCAGGCCGATCCCGGTGATCTTGCGCCAGGCCGTGCCCGGGGCGGCGCGAAAGCCGAACTCGGCAAAGCTGCGCTTGTCGACCGCCATCAGCAGCAGACTGACGACCAGCATTGCGGCCTTGAGCAGAGCGTGCTGATCGATGGTATCGAGGTCGCGGCCGAGCGAGCCGAGTCCCCAGCTGAGCCCACCGAAGAGCATGAGAGCCAGTACGAAAGCGGTGACCGGATGCAGCGAAGGTCTCATGACCGGGTCCTTTCTGGAGCCATGCCCAGGCGTCGGAAAAGCTGTCGTTGGCCGGGTAGCTCGGTGTTGTGAAAGAAGCGCTGCCGTTCGAGCAACTCAGCGAACGGCGGAGGCAAGGGGTGCTGATCGTGCAACTCGGCGATGGCGTGGTACGTCTGCTCCATGCCCAGGCCGGCATGGAGCAAGCAGGCGAGATACAGGCTGTCCGTCCAGAGAGCTTGATGGACCTCGCTCAGGTCCTCGTGCAACAGGGCTAGCAAAGCCTCTCTGGCATCCACCGCGACGTTGAGCTGTTGACTTCGCCAGAAGCTGCGCACGCGCTCGTGCTGCCAGGTCAGTGTCACCTGACAGCCAGCAAGATCGACGGGATCGTAGGCCTGTACGTAGACTTCGACCCCACGTGCCGCGGTTTCCTGGAGCTGTTGACGAAGACCCTCAAGGGTCTCGGGGAACGCATCGACGACCGCCATCTTGCTCGCCCGCTGGAGCATCGCACTGGCCCGCTCCAGCACCGCCGGCACGGTCCGTAGTTGGTAGATGCGTTCCTGTGCGGCAGCTGGTTGGAGGTCCCGGAGCTCCTCGGCCGCCCGCTGCTTCTGCTCTCGGAACTGACGCTCCAGCTGACCGAGGAACTCGTCCACCGGCGCGGCGCGGCAGCGACGTGGTTCGCCCTGTTCGAGGGTGACCGCACCTTTGAGCGCCAGAGCTTCGATCGCCTTGTAGACGTTGGCCGTCGCCTTCCCGAGCGCCTTGCCGACGCGGTAGGCCGTCTCGGGTTCCGCCTGGGATAGAAGGTGCGTGTAGACCTCGGCTTCCAACTGATTGAGGCCGAGTTCACGGAGTGTCTCGAGGGTAGCCATGTCAGTAGCATAAATTTATGCTACCCTGATGTCAAGGAAGGGAATCTACCAAGACAAGGAGACTTCCAACTCGTGGGGAGGGCACAGTCCCGCGGTTCTCGAGGGATGTCTTCTGTGCCGGGTCAGCTCGTCAGTACGATCCGGCCTGCCTTGACCACCGTTCGCACAGGGTTGACACCGAAGTGATACCCGAGATGGTCGAGGTTGGGGGCGTCGAGCAGCACGAGATCGGCACGCTTACCGGCCTCGATCGTGCCGATCTCTGCACCCTTGCCAAGCACACAGGCTGGGTTCAGCGTCACGGCCACCAGGGCTTCCTCGATCGACAGTTTCAGTTTGAAGACGCCTAGCCAGAGAATGAACAGCAGGGACTCGGTGTGGGAGGAACCCGGGTTGCAGTCGGTCGCCAGAGTCAACGGGACGCCGGCCTCGATCAAGCGGCGGGCGGGAGCGTAGTCGTCTTTCATCAAGAAGAAGCTGACGCCCGGCAGCATCCCCGCGGCGACGCCAGCTTCGGCCATGGCGGCGATGCCGGCATCCGAGACGGCGACGAGGTGATCCGCGGTGGCGGCGCCGAGTTCGGCGGCCAGGGTCGCGGCGCCCGAATCGACGAACTCGTCGGCGTGCAGGCGAGGCACCATGCCATGGCGGCGGCCGGCTTCGAGCACGCGCCGGCTCTGCTCGACGGTATAGACGCCCTGTTCGCAGAAGACATCGCAGAAGTGGGCCAGGCCCTGTTCGGCGGCGGCGGGGGTGATCTCCTCACACACGATGTCCACGTAGCGGTCGCGGTCGTCGCGGTACTCGGGAGGGAACTCGTGCGCCGCCAGCAACGTGGGTATGACGTCGATGACGTGCTCGGCAGCGGCGCTGCGGGTCGCGCGAAGCTGTTTGAGTTCGTCGTCCAGGCTCAAGCCATAGCCGCTCTTGACCTCGGCGGTCGTCGTGCCCCCGCGCAACATGTGGTCGAGGCGGGTGCGGGTCAGGGCGGCGAGTTCGGGCTCTGAGGCCTCGCGCGTCGAGCGCACGGTCGACAGGATGCCGCCGCCAGCCGCGGCGATCTCCAAGTAGGTCTTGCCGGCGAGTCGTTGCCCGAACTCCGTCTCGCGGCTGCCGCCCCAAGGCAGGTGTGTATGGCTGTCGACAAGACCGGGCACCAGTGTACCGCCCTGACCATCCAGTCGTGCCGTGCCGTCGAGGTCACCGAACTGCTGCCCGCGCTCGTCGGGAGTTCCGACGAAGATGATGCGGTCCTCCCTGCACAGCACCTCGACACCTTGGCGGCGCCGCACGCGTGCCTGGTCAGCACCGCTCAGCAAGCTCGTTCCTTCGGCACTCGCCACCTCACCCAGGTTCTCGATCAACAGCTGCCGTGTGGTGTCCATTCGCTTAATCCTCCGCTGTATCGAGGCCGACCTTCTGCCGGCCCAGGTCGTGAATCTGCGTGTCGAGCCAGCTCTCGACCTGCGTCCAGCTCAAGGTGCCCACTTCGGCCACCCGTGCAGCGGACAGCCGAGGCATGGGCTCGCCGCCGATCAGCGAGCGGTCCGCCAGCCCCTTGAGCGCTTGTAGCGGGAAGTCGCGTACGTGCCCGAACTTGTCTTCGGAGCGCTGCAGAAGTTCGGCCAGCGGTAGCAAGTGGCACAGAAGGTAGAGGTCGACGAAATCGCGCCGTGTGCCGCGGCTGATGATGGCGCCCAGCTTCATCAGGCCGAGGTCGACCAGCGAGGCGACCTGCAGGCCATCGAAGAACTCCTCCGGGTCGACCAGCGGGTACGGATAGTAGAAGAAGCGTAGCGCGATGCCGGCGCCGGTGCGCACGTAGAGGAAGCCGTCGCGCGCGGTCTCGACCCTGAGGTCGGGGTCGAGCTCCAGCAGGTCAAAGAGCAGATCGCGTCGGTCTGGACTTGCCAGGCGATTGAACTGCGACATCAGGTCGAGGCTGTGAGCTTCGCGGTGCCCGATGTGCAGTGTCAGCGCGCTGGAACCGGCGAGGTAGAAATCCTCTGCCCAGGGACGCGTGGCGAGGCGCTCTATCCAGGCGCGCAGGTCGGTGGGGATCTGCTGTTCATGCTGCAAGGGGTCGGCTCCAGGCGGTTCTTCAGGAGGTAGCGACAAGGGGGGCAGAGTCACAGGGGCCAGAGAGCGTCACGGGTCGAAGCGTCGTGGTCCGAAGCCGTCGGGTTGGAAGCTGTCGAGTCCGAGAACGACGGTGGCAGGTCGAGCAAGCGTTGCCAGAAGAGGTAACTGCGCCGGGACAGTTGTCGCTTGCCGCGTTGCTCCAGCCACTCTCCGAGCCGGGCTTCGGAGACGCGCTGCGTCAGCCAGCGTAGATCGGCCTCTTCACCCTCTTCTAGTACGCGGCCGATGACGAAGTCGGAGACGGGTTCCGCGGGCCCTGGCAGTACGCCTACGCTGTGCAGGGGGAAGAGGCGGGGCGTCTGTGCGGGGTAGGGCACTGTCCAGCCGCCAGGGTCAAGCCATCGGGGGCCGGCGCCGTCCGAAAATGGCCGTGCCGACGCGTACGTGTGTTGCGCCCTCTTCGATGGCGACCTCGAAGTCGTTGCTCATGCCCATCGAGAGAAGTCCCGGAAAACCGCGCCATGCCGGATGCGCCGCGAGGTCATCGCGCAGCTGGCGCAGCTGCACGAACCAGGGACGGCTCGCCTCGGGGTTGTCGCTGAACGGCGGGATCGCCATCAGGCCGACGAAGTCGAGGTGTTCGAGGTCTGTCAGTGGTGCGACGCGGTCGAGCAACCCGTGCGCGGGGAAGCCGTGCTTGCTATCCTCGCCCCCGAGGTTGACCTCGAGGAAACAGCGGAGCCGGCGGTTCTGTGCCGCCGCCTCGCGGTCGAGAAGCCGGGCGATCTTGACTCGGTCGACGGCGTGGATGGTGTCAAAGAGCGCGGCAGCACGCCTGGCCTTGTTGCTCTGCAACGGCCCGATCAAGTGCCACTCGACATCTACCGGCATGGCCGGCACCTTGTCCTCGGCCTCCTGGACCCGATTCTCGCCGAACACGCGCAGCCCAGAGGTATACGCGTGCTGGAGTTTCTCCAGCGGCTGTGCCTTGCTGACGCCGACCAGCGTCACCTGCGATATGTCGCGGCCCGCGCGCTCGCAAGCCTCACCGATCCGCCCCTGGATTGCTGCCAGCCGCTCGGCCAGGCCGCCATCCGCCGTCGTGAAGCCGGGCGTGGAAGCGTCCGAGGTCACGCGTCGACGTCCCCTTCGTTGTCTTCCGCAGGCACGAAGAGAATCCGCTTGCAGCTCTCACACAGGTTGATGCCGCCAGCACCGTTGATCTCGACCACCGTCTGCGGCCGTACGCGGTAGTTGCAGGCGCCGCAGTGGTAGATGTCGGGACCCTTGCCGCCGGTGCGCTGCAAGCGCAGGACAGCCGCAGTGGCCTGACCGTTCTGGCGCTCCAGGATACGCTCGAACTGGCGCAGCGTGCCACGTGGTAGCTCGCCCCGCAGGGATTTGACCAGCTTGTGCAGCTTGTTCGCTTCCTTGGTGACCTTGGGTTTCTCGGCTTCCCATTTGGCGTACTCGGTCTGGTAGCGGTTCTCCAGCTCTACGAAGGTCTCGCGCTTCTCCTCCAGGGCCGACTCCGCTGTCTCTTTGCGCTCCAGGGAGTCCTTGCTGGTCTCTCTGAGGGCATCGAGACTCGTCTTGGTGGTGTCGATCTCCTGCAGCAGGGCACCGTACTCGCGCTGCGTCGAGACGTCGTTCATCTGCTGCTGATAGTGCTTCAACCGCTCATCCAGCTCCTGCATCTGCAGCTCAGCCTGACGCCGCTCGCTGGCAGCCTCTTCGGCGGCTTGCTCCAACTGGTCAATCTCAGCCTTCTGCTCGCTGTACTCTTCGTGCAGCTCGAGCATCCAGTCCGGCACGTTTTCGAGGCGGCGCTCGGTATCGCGGAGCAGATCGAGGGATTTTTGAAGTTCGACGACTAGCGGAAGAAGCTGACTCATCTTGCAGGCTCCGAGAGACAGAGAAGGGCTGTGGAGAACGGCACTCTGGGCTTCGAGATCGGCGGTTTCGAGGCTCTGGGTTTCGAGATTGAGAGATTCGAGACGCTGGGGCTCGGTGTAGTAGGGATCGGGAGGTTCGGATGGGGGCCCAGGACTCGCGTCGAGGTCCGAGCGAAAGGCGAGCAGGTGCTGGTTGCAGAAGACAACTGGCTGAATCCCAAGATCTGTAGAGTTCCCGCTATCAGTGGTGGGTCCACCAGGATTTGAACCTGGGACCAGCCGGTTATGAGCCGGATGCTCTGACCGCTGAGCTATGGACCCAAGATGTCGGGGTGGGAGAGCGTAGCCTCCCTGATGTCCGGACTTTCCAGTATACCATCGCGACCGGCGGATCTGGGGACCCAGTGGCGATTAGCGCCAGTGGGCGGCCTCGTGCGCGGGCGTACGCTCCCGGTCGAGGAAGGCGTGCCATCCGGAGGAGAGTTGAGCGTCGAGTTGCTGTAGCTTGTTGGCGTCGGTGACCGGCGTCGCAGGCCGGGAGCGGTCGCGGGACCAGCGTAGCAACTCTAGCCGCACGGGATCGCCGTTGCCCGTGAACGGTGGCGTCCGTTGAAAAGCCCGATCCAGCCGCCGGGTGGTCCGGCGTGCCTCTCTCAGTTGTGCGGAGTTTCTGCGACTTCGCTGCCCGTCCAAGCGTATCCGTATCCGGGCCGCATGGTAGTTGGGTTCCGGGGAGCTGAAGGGCACGCGGCGAAGCAGCTGAAAGCCATCGGCGTCGACCCAGGAGAAGAGGTTGAAGCCATTGGTCAGATACAACTCGGACAGGGCCCCGCCGGGTGCTTGTGTGAACAGGCTGGGCGCAACCGACGGAGGTACGCTGCCACCGGCACTCTCCACCAGAGTGGCCCACAGGCGGATCAGCGACACGGGCTCTTCGGTCGGCACGACCACTTCGTGAGCCACCTGGTCCTGCGGCAGCTGGATCAGCAAGGGCACCTGGATCGAGTCGCGATCAAGGTTGTGGCCATGGCCGAACTGCGCTCCTGCCAGCTGGGTTTCGCCGTGCTGGGGGTCCTCGTGCTGGGCCGCTCTGCCGAGGGCTTCCCCGTGCAGCGAAGTGACGACAATGATGAAGCGATCGAGTTGCCCGCTGTCACCCAGCGCGTCGAGGAAGCGACCGATGCGGTGGTCCGTCCAGCTCACCGCCTGCCGGTAGAAGGCCTTCAACTCGGCAGCACGCACATCGGACATCGTCGCGGCCGGGTCCCAGTATGGCACCAGTTGGGCCTCGTTCAACTGCTTGGGAAGATCTCGAAGTTGCTCTAGCGTCGTGCCGGCTGCGAAGGCCGGTCGCTTGACGAAAGGAGGTTGCGGCTGGTCCAGGTGAAGCCAAAGAAACGTGGGGTCATCGCCGACTTCGGCCAGGTGCTGCAAGAGTCGCTGGTCGCGGTGCAGCCGATTGTAGTCGTCGAAGCCCTGGTGCGCACCGCGCCGCAGCTGCATCCAATAGCCCTCGACCCAGGCTTCGGTGTGGTAGCCCTCGGCCCCCAGGGCTTCCGCCAGGGTGACCAACCGTGGATCCAGGCGGGTACTGCCGCCAAACAGCACTTGATGCTGCCACGGCGATAGGCCGGTGAGCAGGGACACCAGAGACGGCACCGTAGCGCTCGAGGCGGCGACCGCAGTGCCCGACCATGCCGGGCTGTTGGCGAGTGCATCGAGCCGCGGGGTCAGACGCGGGCCGAGGGCGTCCGCGCGCAAGCCCGTCGTCGAGATCAGCAGAATATGCGGTGGCCTTGCAGCTGCCGGTGGCGACGAAGTGCAGCTACTCAGGCTGGCAGCCAGGCAGCACAGCCAGCCAGCCAGCCATGCAGCCCGTCGGCGCCTCAGTCCCGGCAAGGCATTCCTCGGCGAGGCGTTCAGATGCCCAGTACGGCAGCGTCACCGCCAGCGAGCATCCGGACCAGTTCCTCGTGGAAGAAGTCGGTGCTGTCGCGGATCTGCTCATCGACGCGCTCTACGTACATCTGCCGCGACCGGTCGATGTCTTCCTTCAGGGCGGCGTAGATATTGCCCTGGCTCCGCCCGGCTTCTACCTGCTCCTCGTTGTAGAGCTTGATCTCGCTCACCAGGAGTCGAGCCAGACGGCGTGCGCGCTCTTTCTTCGCTTCCAACTCGCTGTCCTCCACGGAGCCAGCGGCAAAGGCGCGGCCCGGACCGTCGATGTCCTCCGGAGGTGCGACCAGGGCCCGAGCTCCGTCTCCACTCGCGGAACTCTCGGCCGCTGCAGGGACTGGCTTTTCAGGTGCGAGTTCTGGAGGGGCAGGAACTTCGGCGGCGGCATCTACTCCGGCGGCTTCAACTGCGGCGGCTTCTGCGGCAGCGGTGGAGCCGGGGTGGGTCTCGTCGCCTTCATCGGTACTGGGAGGTGCCGGAGGCTGGGTGACGGTGCTGGTCTCCAGAGCGGCTGGCTCCGTAGCGGCTGGTTCCGTGATGGCGGGTTCTGCCACCGCGGGCTCTTCGGTTCCTCCGCCTGCAAGCTTGTCACGCTCTGCTTTCAGCTGCTCCTGCAGCTGAGCCTGATCCCAGCGCATCGTTGCCAGCGAGTCGTCCGGAGGCGGTGCAACGCTGCTCTCCTGCTGCGGCGGCGCGGGCGCGGTTGGAGCCGCGTCGGCCGAGGGCTCCAGCACTACCGGAGAGCTACCCTCGCCGCCTTCCGTCGGAACGACTGCCTGTGCCGCAACTTCTGGTACCTCCGCGGTCGGTAGCGACGAGGCTTCCAGTTCGGTCGTCGGCTGGTCTTCCGGGCTCAGCAGTCCAGTCGGTTCCTCGGAGACGACATCAGCCGGTGTCGCAGCGGGTGGTTCCTCGACGATCGCTTCCGCCGTCACGACCTCCGCGGCGGCCGGCTTCTTGGCGCCGGCATCGTCGCGCTCGGAGACGGCCACGGTCGGCGCCTGCAGCGTGCAAGTCTGCTCGCGCTTGCGTAGCGGCAGTGATTCGATCGCCAGTGCCGAGATGTGCACCAGCAGTTGCAGCGCGGCGACGTCGAGAACTCCACCTTCGGCACGGTCGGCGTACACGACGCCGGCGACCTTGTCGCGCAGCACAAGCGGAATCAAGACACCGGCGACACCGGCGTCGACGTCCAGCAGAGTGGCGAAGCGGCCGCAACCCTCTCCGGTCAGACCAACGCAGGCGTCCCCTCTCAGGATTTCGCCGAGCGCCGGGTCACTGCCGGCAGCGATCGAGTGGTTGCGCAGCTTGGCGCCGTCGTCACTGAAGCCGCGGCTGTTCCAGCCCATGAAGCCATCGCCGCGCGCCAGGAAAACGGCAGCGCGACCCGAGAAATGGGCGCTCTCGTGGATCAGGGCGTCGAGGATCTGCTGCTGCCGCTTCTTGGCTTCCGTGGGCGCCCTGTCGATGGCGGCTACGGCGGCCAACAGTCGTGCCGAGGCTCGACCCTCGTCTGCATCACCACTGGCGCTACCGGCCCGGGCACTGTCTGCAAGCGCAGCCAGCTCTTCGCTGCCCTCTAGGTTCTCGGGAACCGTGGCCGAGGTCTGTGCCAGGTGTTCACGCAGTGCGTCGATGCCCTGCCGCAGGTGCTTGCCGACGTTCTGGCGCAGATCTTCCACACTGTGCCGCAGGTGCTCGTCGACGGCTTGGTGGATCTCGTCCGTGCTGTGTTCCAGCTGATCGTTGAGCCGGCTCTGGAGGTCGCCGACAAGGCGACGCACCAGCCCGGCGATGCGCTGGTCCAGATCGTGAGATTGCTGCTCTTCGAGTTCCATCCTACCGCCTTGGTCCAGTGACATTCAGTCTCCCTCGCAAAGAATGCGCGAAGACAAAGGATTATTTTGGAGCGGACGCCTCATGTCAAGGAGCCTACCACCCGGCCGACCTTGCCAAGTCTATGTGATTTCGTCTCTTGCGCACCACTCGTGCGGTGTCCCGGCGAAGGGTCGGCCACGCCTTGTCGCGTTCCCTGCGCCTATGGTACCTTGACAGCCTTGATTAGCGACAGGAGGCGAATCGATATGTACCGCGTTTTGAGCCGAATGAACGTCCTAGCCCCGGCCTCTCTCTGCCTGGTCCTGGCTTCTGTGTTGGCCTGCGGCCCCAGCGGGCCGACCGAGGAAGAGATTGCCGCCGCCCGCGACGCGGACGTGGTGGAAGCAGAACAGGCCAAGAAGGCCCTGGAGGACCTGCGTGCAGAGCAGGCCGAGCTGCGCACCAAGCTGGAAGGCGAAGTCGAAGAAGGTGCCGAAGAGGTCGAAGAGCTGACCGACGAGGCCCGCCAGGGATTGCAAGCGCAGATTGACGCTCTGGATCTCAAGATCGATGAAGCGG
Organism: uncultured bacterium; assembly: GCA_965368975.1. Taxonomy (GTDB): domain Bacteria; phylum Acidobacteriota; class Thermoanaerobaculia; order Multivoradales; family JAHZIX01; genus CBDUPA01. The sequence goes on from CBDUPA010000011.1 coordinate 116,925, forward strand.
CCGAGCAGCTAGGGGCGCTGATCGCGGAGAAGGTCAACGCCAATCCGCCGATTCAGGGTGAGCCACTCGACCCGTACCAGCAGCGTCTGATCGACATCAAGGTCGACGAGGATCTGATGACGGCGCAGGAGTGGATCGACAAGGGCGGTGACTACGCCAAGGCGATCAACATCTACCAGTCCCTGCTGCCTCTCGATCCTGACAACGAGCGGGTCAATGCCGCGCTCGAGGCTGCCGAGGCGGACCGCTTCATGACGGAAGAGCGGTTCTCGCAGCTGAAGAAGGGGATGTCGGAAGACGAGGTCCGGGAAATCCTTGGACCGGTCAACCTGCGCAACATCCGTCCGTATACGGATCGCGGCGTCACCCTGTGGCTGTACCTACGCGAGGATGGGAATGCTGCCGGCGTCTACTTCCGCGAGAGGCGCGGCAAGCAGGCTGTCTATAGTTTCGACTTCGACGCCGTTGTGAAGGACGAAGAGTCCGAGTAACGGCTACGGCGGTGGGGCCGGCGTCCTTGACTCCGAGTCGGTGCCGGCTATAATCGTCAGTCCTGCTCTCCACGTCTCCATGCGGAGGTCGTGAAGAGCGGCAAAGATCGAGCAGATTCAGCGAGAGCAGAGGCTGCGACGAAATCCAGCACAAAGAGAGGTGAATAGCCAGTGCCCGTAGTGCAAGTGCGCGATGAGGAAAGCTTCGAGAACGCTCTGCGCCGCTTCAAGCGCAAGGTCGAGAAGGCCGGTGTGCTGACCGAGCTTCGCAAGCGTCAACACTTCGAGAAGCCGTCCGTGAAGCGCAAGCGTAAGACCATGCAGGCGCGCAAGAAGATGTTGCGCAAACTCATGGAAGAACGAAGGGCGGGTCTAGCCTGAGCTATGTAGGCCCCTGAGGCCTACACGTACGAGCCGGGCGGAACCCGTCTTCAATGACGGTTCGCACCGGTACCGGTCGACGCAAGCGCGTCGCCGGGTCTGGGGGAGCCGGAAATTTCGGCTCCCTTTTCCTTTTTCGCCCACAAGGTACCGCCCATGCGCCCCGCCTCACCCAGCCCGATCTCCCCGAGCACCGAGACCGCGACTCCGTCCTCGCCGGCCACACTCTCACCGGCAACACTGAACTCACTCGAGTTGCCCTCGTTGCTGGCGGTGCTGTCCACTTATGCTGCCACGGACCTCGGCCGCGAGCGCACCACGGGCCTGCTGCCAGCGGTCGACGAAGACGACCTGCACCGTCGGCGGCAGCGCTATGCCGAGGTGCAGCGCTTGCAGGCTGTGGACGGCCGCCTGGTACCCTCCTCCGAGGACGTCTACCGCGACATCCTGGATGGTCTCGATGCTGGCCGTGGTCAGATCCTGGGTCTTCATCTCGTGCGTCTGGGCAACCTGCTGCAGACTACTCAGCGCGCCTGTCAGCGTATCCTGGACGCCGACCCCGCGTGCGAGGCGCTGGCGCAGTGGGCGCAGCCGTTGCCCGACCTCAGCGACCTGAGCCGGCGTCTGAACCGATCGCTGGATCGTCGTGGTGAGGTGCGTGACGATGCCAGTCCAGAGTTGGTGCGGCTGCGCGGCCAGATCCGCAAGGTGCGCGACGGTCTCTACCAGCAGCTGACGAGCTACGTCAGCGAGCACCGGGACCTGCTGAGCGAAGACACCATCCCGATGCGCGGCGGTCGCCTGGTGCTGACCCTGCAAGCCGGTTCCCGCGGTCGTCAGCCCGGGTTGACGCACGGTCGCTCTGGTACCGGCAAGAGCTTCTACTTCGAGCCGCTCTCCGTGGTCGAGCCCAACAATCAGCTGCAGCAAGCGGTGGAGGACGAAGCGGCCGAGCGCCAGCGCATCCTGGCGCAGTTGCTGCAGGACGTGCGGGCGGTCTTGCCGGACCTGCATCAGCATGCCGATTTCCTCGCTGAGCTCGATTTGCAGCAAGCCGCCGGCCGCTTCGCCGAGTTGTGCGATGGTCGCCAGGCAGATCTGGCCGGTCGCCACGAACTGTGCTTGCGCTCGGCGCGCCACCCCTTGCTCGATCCGGTCTTTGCCGCGGCGCGCGAGCAGGTTCTGGGAACCAGTGGACACACCGGTGCCGTGGTGCCGCTCGACTTCGAGATGACGCCGCGCTGTACGTCCCTGGTGGTCACCGGTCCCAATGCCGGCGGCAAGACGGTCGCGCTCAAGACCGTCGGTCTGCTGGCCGCCGCGACCTTGTGTGGTCTGCCGATTCCGGCCGCGACCGGCACTCGTGTTCCCTTTCTGCGCGCGCTGGTCGCGACCGTCGGTGATGATCAAGACTTGCTGGCGGACCGCTCCACCTTCAGCGGACGCTTGCTGCGCCTGAAGGAGGCCTGGTCCGCGGCCGGCCCTGATGCCCTCCTGCTGCTCGACGAACTGGGCTCCGGCACCGATCCTGCGGAAGGTGCGGCGCTCGGAACGTCGCTGCTCGAGGGTCTGCTCGAGCGCCAGGCGCTGACCCTCATCACCACCCACCTGACACCGGTTGCCGCGGCAGCGATGGAACTCGACGGCGCCGGCTGTGCTGCCATGGAGATGAGTGCCGAGGGCGACCCGACCTTCCATCTCGTGCCTGGTCCCCCTGGCGGCAGCGAGGCGATCTCGCTGGCACGTCGCTTGGGATTGCCCACCGCCTGGCTCGATCGCGCGGAGGCCCGGCTGGGTGAAGAGCACCGTGACCTGAGACGTTTGCTGGCCGAGCTCGAGGACCTGCGTCACCAGGTTGCCGAAGAGCGCGACCAACTACGCCAGGAACGCGAGGATGCAGACAAGTTACGTCGGCGCCTCGCCGAGCAAGAGTCCGAGTTGCGACGCGAGCGCAAGCGGGTCGGTCAACGTTTGCAGAGCGAGCTGGAAGATTTTCGTCAGCACGTGCGCCAGCGCCTGGGCGACGAGGTCGAACAGCTGCGCGGCGAGCTGGAAGCCGGCCGCCGACGCGGGCTCGAGGCCAAAGCCGTCGAGCGACTGTTCGAGGAAGCACCCCAGCTGCACGAGCCGGAGCCGGAACCCGAAGGGCCGCTGGTTGTCGGTAGCCAAGTCCGGCATCGCCGCCTCGGCTGGCGCGGTCGCCTGGAGAGCGTGGATGGGGATCGCGCCGAAGTTGGCGTCCTGGGCAAGCGGCTCCGCTGCTCGGCTGGAGACCTGGTCCCGGTTGCTGCCAACGTGGAGAGCGCCAAAACGAAGGTCAGCGGTCGACCGAGCCAGAAGGTGAAGAAATCCAACTCTCGCCCCGGCCGCGACCTCGAGGCGATGGCCTCCGGGCCACCCGAACTCAACCTGATCGGACAGCGTGTCGAGTCGGCACTGGAGCAACTGGATCGCTATCTCGACCAAGCCCTGCTCGGTGCCGCCGAGGAAATTCGCATCGTCCATGGCCACGGCTCCGGCCGTCTACGCCGGGCGGTGCGCGAACACCTGCGCGGTCATCCAGCGGTTGCCACGTCGCGGCCGGGCAAGGGCAACGAAGGCGGCGATGGAGCCACCGTCGTGTCTCTGCGTGGCTGAGGGGACGAGATCGTGTCGCTGAGCAACGTCCACTTGACGCCGCAGCTGATCCAGGCGGTGCGCGACGTGGTCAGCATCGTGGACATTGCCGGTGACCACACCAAGCTCCGCAAAGCAGGGCGGCAGTATGAGGGCCTGTGCCCAATGCACAAGGAAAAGACGCCGTCCTTCAGCATCGATCCGGACAAGGGCGTCTACTACTGCTTCGGCTGCGGCAGCGGTGGGGACGCCATCGGCTTGCACATGCAAGTCACCGGCGACGACTTCCCGACCGCCATCGAGACGCTGGCTCGTCGCTACGGCATCCCACTGCCCAAGGCTCCGGCGCGGCGCCCGGGTGGTGCTCCTGAGGCTCCGGACCTGACCACCGCGCTGGAGGCGGCCTGCGACTTCTACCGCGAGCAGTTGCAGCGTCAAGAGCTGCCACGTCGCTACCTGGCCGAGCGTCGCGTGCCAGCGGAACTGGTCGAGCAGTTCGCCCTCGGCTACGCACCGGACGGTTGGCGCAACCTGCTCCAAGCGCTGACGCCGCAGATCCCGGCCAAGCAGCTTCTGGCGGCTGGACTGGTGGCGACCTCCGAGCGCAGCCGCGATCCCTACGATCGCTTCCGCCACCGTCTGATCTTCCCCATCCGTGCCGCCTCGGGCCGCCTGGTCGGCTTCGGGGGGCGCACCCTGGGCGACGACAAGGCCAAGTACATCAACACCGCCGAAACCGACCAGTTCCACAAGAGTCGACTGCTCTACGGGCTTCACGAAGCGCGCAAGGAGCTGCGCGAGAGCCAGTGCGCGGTGCTGGTCGAGGGCTATTTTGACGTCATCAGCTGCGCTGCCGTCGGGCTGCCTGCCGTCGCCAGCATGGGCACGTCCCTGACAGAAGAGCAGACCCGCCTGCTCAGCCGCTACGTCGACGTCGTCGTGGTCGGCTATGATGGCGATCGCGCCGGCGAGACCGCACACCAGCGTGCACTGCCCCTGCTGTTGGGCGCGGGCTTCGAAGTTCGGCGCGCCCAGTTCGGGGATGGACACGATCCCGACTCGCTACGCCTGGAGGCCGGCGAGGCGGCGGTGGTCGATGCGATCGAGCAGGCGCGCGATTCCGTTGACTTGGAGGTGCGGCGTCTGGCGTCGGGGCAGGTGCGGCACGACCCGAACCAGCAAGCGCGCGCCGCCAACGAAGTCGTCGACCTGCTGCGCTCCATCCCCGATTCCATCAAGCGCAGCGGCTACGGCCGGCGTGCCGCTCATGAGCTGGACATTCCGGAAGCGCTTCTGACGCGCCGGCTGGGGACGACCGGCGGCCGAGACGAAGGTCCGCCTCCGCCATCTGCAAGATCTTCCGCCGGACCGCCGCGTCGCGAAACGCGTAGCCTGGAAGCGCAGATTCTCAGTCGACTGTTGAATGGTGATGCCGTCCCGGACCTGGAACGGTTGCCGCCGGCCGAAGCTTTCTTCGAACTCGCGAGCCGTGACCTCTACCGCGCCTTTCTGCAGTCCTACGCCACCACTGGCAAGCCGCCGACAGCACAGCAGCTACCCGCGCAGCTGCCGCCGGGTGGTACCGAGATGCAGCATCTCTCGCGTATCCTGGTAGAGGGTCGAGAAACCGATGCATCCGGCGGGCTGACGCGCACGCTCGGAGAGCTACTGGAGACTCTACGTTCCCGTTGGGGGCGTCAGAGGCAGCGCGAGCTGGCGCGCGAAATTGAAAATGCCGACCAACGTGGTGACCGCGAAGCCCTGCAGCGGTTGATCGATGAAAAGCGTCAATTAACGCGAAAGCTACATTCACACGGGTGATTCCACTGGCGGCAAGAGCTAGACGCTCGCGGATGGGACCAATTGCCGCCTCCCACGCATTTTTACCAGACAGGGAGGAGAAACCCTATCCACTATTCTGGCGATATCTGCAGCTTCGTTCTTGATCCAGAGGGCAGATCTATGTTAAGAAAGTCTTCTGGTTCGGGCGCAGTGTCTCCAATCCCCAAACAGGAACCTCGACGACATTGCGTACAGGACCAAATCTCATTCCATCGCGAGGCCCTGTCTTGATCCCAACAGAGGGCTTTGCCCCGAGTGAATACAGCGCGAGTTGACGGCCGAAACTGGAAACGCTGAATCGACGAAAGCCAGAGCTGAAAAACCAGCGAGTGCCGAGGCTACGGCCTGCCTCGGATTCGCAATGAACAGGCAGCTCCGAGCGCCAAGCTCCGTTCGACTGCGATCTGGGATTCTCAACGAACACGGCATCGAATGCCGAAACCGATCAACCTTCCTTCGTGGAGGTTGCGGACCCCACACCCGAGAATCCTCGACACCGCTTCCCCTGAACGAGAGCCGCACCGGATACGGAGCGGAAGCCACTAGGCGAAACGTGGGGGAACCAACTTGACCACGACCACTTTAACACCGATCGAGGAGAAGTACACCTCCGTAAAACAGCTGATCGAGTTGGGTCGTAACAAGGGCTATCTGCTGTACGACGAGATATACGAGATGCTACCCGAGGAAGTGGTAGCCCTGCCCGACGAGCTGGAGGAGGTCTATGTACGCTTCTCCGACCTCGGAATCGATGTTATCGACCGACCGGAGCGGTATCAAAACCGCGACGAAGTTGAATCCGTTCTATCGGAATTCGACGATAAAAAGGACGACGATTCGTCCGACTTCACCCTCACCGCGCACGAGAAAACGAACGATCCCGTTCGGATGTACTTGCGCGAGATGGGGACCGTCCCGCTGCTCGACCGCGAGGGCGAAGTAGAGATCGCCCAGCGCATCGAGCGCGGCGAATGGATGATCTACGAAGCGCTGTGCCGCAACCCGATGGTGCTGCGTGAACTACTACGCCTCAATGAGCTGGCGCAAAAAGACAAGCGCGTGCTCAAGGAGTTGCTCTCCAGCGACCCCGACGAGCCGCTCGATCCGAAGGCTGCGGAGCGGATCAAGAAGAACTTGCGCATCTTCGAGCAGATCGCTGGCAATGACCGCCAGATCCAAGAACTGCGCGAAGAGCAGGCGGAGTGCGAGAAGGACTCCGACCGCAAGCGCGAGATCGAACGCGAGATCGACCGCCTGGTGGCCAAGATCTCCAAGGACATCCGATCCGTGGACTTCAGTGTCCAGGCGCGCAACCGGCTCGTCGACTTCCTCAAGGACATCGACAAGCAGTTCTCGCGCTACGAGATGGACATCCGGCGTTCGCGCGACGTCATCAAGAAAGAGAAGAACAAGGAGCTCAAGGAGCTTCACGAGCGCCGCATCTCCAAGTACCAGGACAAGCTCGAAGAGCTCGAGCAGCGTTACGGCACCAGCCACAAGCAGGTGTCAACGACGATCAATCAGATCCGCAAGGGCGAGTACATGTGTGAACGCGCCAAAGAGGAGCTGATCGTCGCCAACCTGCGCTTGGTGGTGTCCATCGCCAAGAAGTACACCAACCGCGGTCTCCAGTTCCTGGATCTGATCCAGGAAGGCAACATCGGTCTGATGAAGGCGGTGGAGAAGTTCGAGTACCGCCGCGGCTACAAGTTCTCGACCTATGCCACCTGGTGGATTCGCCAGGCCATCACCCGCGCCATCGCGGATCAAGCTCGCACGATCCGTATCCCGGTGCACATGATCGAGACCATCAACAAGCTCACCCGTACCAGCCGCTCGCTGGTGCAGGAGCTGGGCCGTGAACCGACCGCCGAGGAAATCGGCGAGCGCATGGATCTGCCCGCTTCCAAGGTGCGCAAGATCATGAAGATCGCCCAGGAGCCGATCTCTCTCGAAACGCCGATCGGCGAAGAGGAAGATTCGCACCTCGGTGACTTCATCGAGGACAAGAACGCCGTCTCGCCGATCGAGGCGGTGATCTTCTCCAACCTCAAGGACCAGACGCGACGCGTCCTCAAGTCGCTGACCGCGCGCGAAGAGCTTGTGCTCAAGATGCGCTTCGGCGTCGGCGAGGGCTCCGAGCACACGCTGGAAGAGGTCGGCCGCTCGTTCAACGTCACCCGCGAACGCATCCGGCAGATCGAATCCAAGGCGCTGCGCAAGCTGCGTCATCCGAGCCGTTCCGGAAAGCTCCGGCCGTTTCTCGACAACTCGGCTTGAGCCTATCGAAGCGTCTGCCCTAGAGCCGAGCCACAAAGGCACTTCGGCGTTGACAACCAGGGCGGGGATACGTACAATCTCCGCCCTGGATCTGTGATCCCCGGTAGCTCAATGGTAGAGCATTCGGCTGTTAACCGACAGGTTGGGGGTTCAAGTCCCTCCCGGGGAGCCATCTTCCGCAACGATCCGCCCGAGCCGGTACCCTAGTACGACACGGCACACGGCGATGACATACTCGAACACCGAGGTTCACCCTTGGGGTTCAGGCAAACAAGGCCCTGAGGTTCCGCCTCGGGGCTTTCGTGTATCTGGCTCTCCTGGGTCGTTGCCGAGGAGCGCGCTTCACATGCAGAGGAGGATCGGTCATGCCGCTTTCCGCCGTTCGTCGAGTCACTGCTATTGCCTGGGCAAGCTGCTTCGGAATGCTGCTCAGCCTTGCTCCTGCCCTTGCGGCGCCACCGGCTCCCGCCAAGGCGGTCGTCTGGACCTCGCAGGGCGCGCCGGCAGCCCTGCCCGGCGTTCTTGGTCTGCAAGTACAGCGTTGGCAGAGCGAGCGTCCCACCCAGGGTGCAACCGACCGCGTCCAGCTCAACCGTTACTGCCCCGCATCCCCCGACTGGCCCGGCGGCCCTGCGCTGCTCTACCTACCCGGCACCTTCATGAACGGCCAGGTCGCGCTGACCGACGAGGACTACAACCTCTGGCTGTTCCTAGCTCGCCGCGGCGTCGACGTCTACACCCTCGACTACCGCACCCACTTCCTGCCGCGCGGCGAAGCCCTCGACGATCCCAGCCAGCTGCGCGCGTGGACCTCCGAAGCCTTCGTCGCCGATGTCACCGCCGCCGCCGACCAGGTGCGCACGATCAGTGGTCAGAGCCAGATCTTCGTCGCCGGCTTCAGCCGCGGAGTTTTCTACGCCTACGCCTACGCGTCCAGCCACCCGGACCGCGTCGCCGGCGTCGTCGCGCTCGATGGCTTCTTCAAAGCCCATAAACAACCGCCCAGCCCGGAAGCCGCCGGCTTCCAGCGCGACGCGGTGCTAGCGCAGCTCGAAGCCAGTGGCAACTATGCTCAGGATGTCGGTGGCTCGCGCGGCTGGGAAGTGCGCCAGAAGATTTTTCTGCGTGCCGCGGAGGATCCCTCCTTCGAGGCGGTCGAGGACGGCCGCGACACCGGCCAGGCCGAGAACGTCGGCGAGCAGGTCAAGCTGATGCTGTACCAGACCATGGGCGGTGGTGGTGCCCTCGCCAACGCGCTCGAAGGGTACTCGTCGGTGCGCACTCTCTCCCGACTCCTGGCCGATTATGATCGCTACTTTCCGGCCATCCAGGATGTCGAGACCATGTCGCTCGTCCTGCAAGCTGACGACCCCCTCACCACCCTGGACGATCACTGGGCGGGCTGCGACGTCCCCGTGCTCTTCGTCGGTTCCGGCAACTTCGGCGCGGATTTCCTGCTCAACGGTATCCACTCCGCCGTCCACTGCGGCGGCAACGAGACCGAGATCCGCCTGCTCGAAGAGCAAGGCCACCTGGATGTGCTGGTCGGAGCGCGGGCTGTCGAGGAAGTCTATATCCCTGTCCTGGAGTGGTTGCGGGGACAAGCGGCGACCACCTCGGAGTAGCGTCTCCAGGGGACATCAACCGAGGTGACCTCGGAGGGTTGTTTGCAGCTGAAAAGGGGGGGTGTGAGAGGGGGAGTGGTGCAGCCAGGAGGAGTCGAACCCCCAACCTTCTGATCCGTAGTCAGATGCTCTATCCAGTTGAGCTATGGCTGCATTCTCTGTCAAAGCGCCCGAAGGGATCGGGCTGTGGACGGTGTGAGCCGTCCGAGGAACGGAGATTGTAGACGAAGGCGGGGATCGGGTGCAACCCCTGAGTTTGGAAAAGAAGCTACTCGATCAGCCCGCTGAGCGGCGAAGACGCCGACGCGTAGAGCTTCATCGGGATGCGGCCGGCGTGCGCGGCGAGCCAGCCGGCTTCGACGGCGAGCTTCATCGAATAGGCCATGCGTACCGGATTGTTGGCCAGCGCGATGGCGGTGTTCATCAAGACGCCGTCGGCTCCCAGTTCCATGGCGATGACAGCGTCGCTCGCGGTGCCGACGCCGGCGTCGACGATCACGGGCACGTTCGCCTGCTCGACAATGATGCGCATGTTGGCGCGATTGCGGATACCCATGCCGGAGCCGATCGGGGCACCCAGGGGCATGACGGCGGCGGCGCCGGCTTCTTCCAGGCGCTTGCAGGTGATCGGGTCGTCGCTGGTGTAGGGCAGCACGACGAAGCCCTCCTTGACCAGGATCTCGGTCGCCTTGAGCAGTTCGAAGTTGTCCGGGAAGAGCGTCTTCTGGTCGCCGATCACTTCCAACTTGACCCAGTTCCAGCCGCCCAGCTCCCGGGCCAGGCGAGCGGTGCGTACCGCTTCGTCAGCGGTGTAGCAGCCGGCGGTGTTGGGCAGAAGTAGGTAACGGTCCGGGTCGATGGCCTCGATCATCGAACTCTTGCCACTGTCGTCGAAGCTGACCCGGCGCAACGCGACGGTGATCATCTCCGTGCCGGAGATGGCGTGCGCCGCTTGCATGACGTCGAGATCCGGGAACTTGCCAGTGCCCAGGATCAGGCGTGAGTGGAAGGTGCGGTCGCCGATGGTCAGTGGTTCGACCTGGTGTGCGAGTGCGGTTTCGGGGGGCAGCTGGGTATCGGCGGCGGTCATGAGTCTTCCTAAGGGGTACTTGGTAGGTGGATGCGGACAGGGTGCGGCATATCACCGGGGTGCTTCATCGAAGGGCTGGCCACGGAAGCACGTATCAGCGAACCACATAGTACTGCGTGCCCTTGATCGGCCGAGACAGCTGTTGCAGCAGCTGCTCGAAGTCTTCCTCGCGGTCCGGGAAGTTGAGGCTGCGCGTGTCGACCACCAGGAGCGGCGATTGCTCGTAGTAATGGTAGTAGTGGTTGTAGGCGTCGATCAGCTCGCGCAGGTAGTCCTTGGACATGGCGCGCTCGGCGTCGCGGGCGCGGCGACGAATACGGTCCATACAGGTTTCGAGGTCGGCGACCAGGTAGAGCACCAAGTCGGGTACTGGTATCTGCGGCTGTAGCAGGTTGTACAGCTTGTCGAACAGCATCAGCTCGTCGTCGGTGAGATTCAGGTAGGCGAAGATGCGGTTCTTCTGGAACGTGTAGTCGGTGACCATCAGGCGGTCGAACAGACTCATCTGCGCTGCAGCCTGCTGCTGCTTGTAGCGCGACAGCAGGAAGTAGAGTTCGGTCTGGAAGGCGGCGCCGGGGCGGTCCTTGTAGAAGCGCTCGAGAAAAGGATTGTCGACATCCTCGAGCACCTTTACGCCTTCATAGCGACGGGTCAGCATTTCTACCAGGGTCGTCTTGCCGACACCGATCGGTCCGTCGACCGCGATGTGCCGGTACGGCAGCGATGCGGACATTGTGCTCTCGGATGCAGGTGGCTTGCTGCTACCGCTCAAGGGCGACTCCCGCGGCGCGCTCGGACCGCGCTGTGTTGGTGCATTGCGGTAGGTTGCCGGATCGAGTTTCCGGAGGTCGAAGCAGAGGTCTCGGCGGCCAGTGTCATCCCGGCGGCAGTATAGTGTGGATGCGGCTATAATTCATCCCGCATATCTAACTGGTCGAGTCGCTGCGCGGCAAGGAGGAATCGAAGTGAGCCCCTGGTGGAAACGCCCAACGTCGGACGGGAATGAGAGCGAGGTCGAGGAGTCGAGAGCGCCAGTAGCTCCGGCCAAGGTGTCCGAAGAAAGGGCGAAGGCGTCCGAGGACAAAGAATCGTCTCCGGCGCCGTCGCGCCGCGCGGACTCACTGCTGGTAGAAGCGCAGGAAATGACTCCGCCCAGGAGGTCGTCGCCAAAGTCTGCCGACAAGCAGCCTGCGGCGGAGAAGGTGAAGCCCGAACCTGGAAAGACTGCGCCAGCGCAGGCCAAGACCGTCTCGGCTGAGAGCAAGGCCACGACGCCGGAGGCCAAGCCGACGGTGGCGGAAGGCGGTGGCTCGCGCAGCAGGGAACGTCCGTCGCGCGCGGACGACGATGGCGGCCGCCCACGTCGCAGCCGCGGAGGTCGCCGCCGTGGCGCGGATCGCTCGGCTGACCCTGCGGAAGCCGAAGCACCGCCCGCCCCGGTGGCCGAAGCGCCACCGTCAGCGCCGCCGTCTTCAGCATCGCCGGCTTCATCGCTTCCAGTCCTAGCTCCGCTGGCCGGTGCTGCCACTGGCGGCTCGGGCGAACTCGAGTCGCTGCTGCGCGAAGTGCTGCAAGGGGCTCTAGGACCGGACCGCGAGCTGTCGATCAGCGCCGAGCGCAAGATCGCGCTGTTCTGTGACTTCGAGAATATCGCGCTGGGCGTGCGCGACTCATCAGTCAGCAAGTTTGACATCGCGGTGATTCTCAAGCGGCTGGTGGAGAAGGGGAAGATCATCGTCAAGAAGGCGTATGCCGACTGGGATCGCTACAGCGAGTACAAGCAGACGCTGCACGAGGCCGGTATCGAGCTGATCGACATCCCGCAGAAGCGCTATTCGGGCAAGAACAGCGCCGACATCAAGATGGTGGTCGATGCCATGGATCTGTGCTACTCGAAGGAGCACCTGGACACCTTCGTGGTGATGTCCGGCGACAGCGATTTCTCGCCGCTGGTCGGCAAGCTCAAGGAGAACAACAAGTACGTCATCGGCGTCGGCGTCCAGGACTCGTCGTCGGCTCTGCTGGTCGACAATTGCGACGAGTTCCTTTTCTATGAGGATCTCTGGCGCGACTCCCAGAAGGCCCCACGCATGGATGGCTTGACGCCGAAGGACCAGGAAGTCTTCGGCTTGATGAGCGACGCGATCCTGGCGCTGATCCGTGACAACAAGGATGTGCTGTGGGGATCGATGATCAAGCAGACCATGCAGCGCAAGATGCCCTCCTTCAACGAGGGCTACTACGGTTACAGCACCTTTTCCGAGCTGCTGGAGGATGCTGAACGCAAGAAGGTCATCCGACTGAAGAAGGATCAGCGGTCCGGAAGCTACATCGTCGCGGGCTTCGCCATGCGGCCTTGAGCTGCGAATTCTCGGTGCCCTTGTTGTGAGCACTCCCACTTCCAACCCATCCAGTCTCGGGCCGAATAGCCCCAAGCAACTGGGACGCTTCCAGATTCTGCGCGTTCTGGGCAGGGGGGCCATGGGGACTGTCTATCTGGCGCTCGATCGTCTCATCGAGCGCCAGGTGGCGATCAAGGAAATCAAGGTCGACGAGGATCTCTCGGACGCCGAACGCAAGGAGCTACGGGGTCGTTTCGAGACCGAGTTCCGCACCGCCGGTAAACTGTCGCATCCCAACGTCGCCACGGTCTTCGACGTCGGTCAAGGCAGCGGCACGTACTTCATCGCCATGGAGTACGTACCGGGCACGAGCTTGGGCCAGCGGCTGCGTCAAGAGCCCGCGCTGACCATGGCGGAGATCTTGCGCCTGACCGAGCAGATCGCTGACGGCCTCGATCATGCGCATGCGCACGGTATCGTGCATCGCGACGTCAAGCCGGCCAACGTGCTGTTGACTGGGGATGGTCGCGTCAAGGTGGTCGACTTCGGCATCGCCAAGGTGTCGACCTCCAACCTGACCGTCACCGGTACGGTCCTTGGCACGCCTGCTTACATGTCGCCGGAGCAGGTGGCCGGTAAGCAGGTGACCGGCAAGAGTGACCAATTCTCGCTCGCGGTCATGCTCTATCGCATGCTCACCGGTGAACAGCCGTTCCGTGGCGACAATCCCTCGAGCGTCTTGTATCAGATCGTCCACGACACGCCGGAACCGACGCACCAGCACAATCCGAACCTGCCCAAAGCGGTCAACGCGGTTCTGCTGCGCGGCATGGCCAAGGCACCGAGCGACCGCTTCGACAATTGCCGAGCGCTGGTGGTGGCACTTGCCGATGCGCTCGGCTCACCCTTGGCGTCCAGGCCGGAAGCGGCGCAAGCCAAGGAGTACGACAACGAGCCGACCTCGCGCATGGACTTGCCGCTACGCCCGCGCCGCCGCGTGTGGGTGGGAATCGCGGCGGTGCTGCTGCTGTTGCTGGCAGTGTGGGCCGGGCTAGCGTGGTTCGGCCCGCCGGGCGGCGATGCCCGCGAGAGCCGGGCGACCGCGACCGGAATCCGTGTTCAAGCCGAGTACGACGTGACCGTGCGGGCCGCGGGGAAGACCTTCGGTCCCGGTCGCAATCCGGTCGTCGAGCTGCCGCCCGGCGAGCACAACATCCAGCTGGAGGCGAGCGATGTGTTCCTCAAGGAGACCTTCACGGTACGCGTTGGCGAAGGCCCCCTAGCCTTGTTCCCCGCGCCACCGCTGGTCGACATCCTGATCGAGACCGATCCCGCGGGCGCCCGAGTGGGCATTGAAGACAATAACCTGGGGCCGGCCCCTCTCAGCCTACGGGTGGTCGAAGGCGAGCACTTCCTCAGCTTCTTCTGGTCGGAGTCGGAGACAACGGAGACCTACACATGGAAGGTTTCGAGTCAGTCCAGACATCTCTTGATGACGCCGGACGGTCCCTTGGGCGACGGCGGCTCCGGTCAGCCCTGAGGTTTCTGTTTGCCACCACACTGCTGAGCACCTGCGGACTGGCGCTACTCGCACAGCCGCTACTCGCACAGCCGCCCGTGGTCGACGCTACGTCGTCCACCACGCCGCCGTTGGTCACAAACGGGGATTCCGCCTCGCTGCCGCGCAGTCCGTCCGTGGTGCGCGTGCGCAAGCTGATCCCTGGCGGGGGGCGGCTGGACTGGTCGGTGCAGGGCGACAGCATCGTCTATGACCGGCGCGGCGGAGACGGTTTCTATGATCTCTACCTGACCGATCCAGACGGGGCCTCCGAGCGCTGCCTGACCTGCCCGTTGCTCGAATTCCGTAGCGCCCACGCCTACGCTCCCGCCTGGCATCCTTCCGGGGACTGGATCGCTTTCCTGGCACAGCCGCGTGCATCGCGCCTGGATCTGGACACGGTGCGCATGGCGTCGCCGGATCGCGGGTTGCACGCCGAGTTGTGGGTGATCAGCCGCGACGGTAAGGGATTCTTTCAGCTCGGCCCCGGTCGTGAACGGGGTACCGCGGTGCTCGATGCTCATTTCTCGCACGAGGGAGGGCACCTGGCCTGGAGTGAGCGAGCGTCCAGTTCTCAAGGGGCCTGGAGCGACTGGGTGGTGCGCGTCGCGGAATTCCGCAATCGCAGCGTTCCCCGGCTGGTCGATGTCGAGACGCACGAACCGCCGCGCCGCACCTTCCTGCAGGTACTCGATTTCAGCTCCGATGATCGTGCTCTGCTGGTGGCCGGCGGTCTGGACGGGCAGTCGGCTGCCTTCGTCGACCTCTACTTGATGCCGCTGGCGGGTGATCGGCCCCAGTCGCGCCAGTCCCAGGCGCGCCAGCCCCAGGCGCTGACCCGGGCGACCGGCGAGGCCAACACGGCCGCCCGTATTTCACCACGCGGCGATGTGATCGCCTGGGCGTCGACACGCAACCAGCGCCGCGTCGGTGGCGCGGCCACGCGTGGCCTGCCGCTGCAGCCGCGGGATCTCTGGTTGCGCGCCCTGGACACCAGCGCCGCCGCGGGCACTCATTTCGCCAGTGCCGAGCGTCTCACGTACTTCAATGATCCAGCGGCGCCCGAAGCCGTCGGCGGTGCCGCGGTGGCGGATGTCGCCTGGTCGCCAGACGGTCGGGTACTAGCGGTGCAGGTGGTCTCACAACTGCGGCGTGGGGGCCAGGAAGCGATTTATTTGGTGGAGCTTGCCCCCGAACTCGGCCGCTAGCGTGGAGACCATCCGCCCGAGGCTTGCGACGCCAGCAGCGAAGCGAGTATCCTCATGCCGTGTTGGACTTACTCGCGTCGCCCGAAGCCTGGATCAGTCTGATCACACTCGCTGCCCTGGAAATCGTTCTGGGCATCGACAACATCGTCTTCATTACGATCCTTGCGGCCAAACTACCGCAAGAACAGCAGCTGAAGGCTCGGCGCATCGGATTGCTGGTTGCCCTGGTCTCGAGGCTGGCACTGCTCGCTTCTTTGAACTGGGTCATCGGCTTGACGGCGCCGCTGTTCAACGTTCTCGGACACGAGATCTCGGGCCGCGATCTGATCTTGCTCAGTGGCGGCTTGTTCCTGATCGCCAAAGCCACCTACGAGATCTACGACAAGGTCGAGGCAGCACATCCCGGTGTCGGCGACGCGGGTGCGATCGCTGGCAAGGCTGTTTCGATGGGGTCGATCCTGTTTCAGATCATGCTGCTAGACCTGGTCTTCTCGCTCGACTCGGTCATTACTGCGGTCGGCATGGCGCAGCACCTTTCGATCATGGCAACCGCCGTCATTCTGGCGGTCATCGTGATGTTGATCTTTGCGGGACCGATCGGCGATTTCGTCGAGCGCCATCCGAGCATCAAGATCCTGGCCCTGTCCTTCCTGGTGATGATCGGTGTCCTGTTGGTCGCCGAGGGTACCGGGCAACATCTCAGCAAGGGCTACGTCTACTTCGGTATGGCCTTCTCTCTGTTCATCGAGTTGCTCAACATGCGCTATCGGGCACGGCAACAGCGTCTGCAAGCGGCCAAGTCCGCCGTCAGCCGCCAGACCCAGAACGATTCACAACCAAGAGATTCACACAATCTGGATTCGAAGCAGGGCTCTCCGGCCACCGAGGCCGGAGCAGGAGAGTCGAGGTGAGGCACGGCGCTCGCGCGTCCAGCCCTCAGCCCTCCTCTTCGTCCCTGTCCCTGACAAGCTTCCCTCACCCTAGTACCACTCAGCCTGCATCCGACACCTCTTTCCGGTGGCCGCTATGCGTACCACTGGGCTCGGTGACCGGACCAGCCCGCGTGTACTAGGAAGTGAAGCGACAAACGCTTCCGACTTAGACAAGGAAACCAACCTTGAGCCGAAAAATGCTGATCAACGCGCAGCATCCCGAGCAGCTGCGCGTCGCCGTCGTGGATGGAACTGCCCTCGACGCCTACGAGATCGAGGTCGCCGAGTCCGGTGTCAGCCGCGGCAACATCTACCGCGGTGTCATCGCCTCCATTGAACCCAGCCTCAACGCTGCCTTCATCGAGTACGGAGCTGAGCGTCACGGCTTCCTCTCGGGCGACGACCTGGTGCCCGACGCCTACCACCGCAAGCCGCCCAAGGACGAGCGTCGGCCGCGCGTCGAGCAGGTGCTGGAGCGGGGCAAGCCGGTGCTGATTCAGGTGGTCAAGGACGCCCTGGGCCGCAAGGGCGCGGCCATGACCACCAGCCTGACCCTGGCCGGCCGCTACCTGGTGCTGACGCCCTTCGACCCGACCATCGGCGTGTCGCGCAAGGTCGACGACGAGGCGTCGCGCAAACAGCTGCGCGAGCGTCTCGACGGTCTCACCCTGCCCGACGGCTGCGGCGTCATCGCGCGCACCAATGCGCTGCAGCAGACCAAGGCGACTCTCAACCGCGACCTCAATGCCCTGCTGCGGCTATGGAAGCGGGTCAGCGGAGAAGCCTCGTCCGGCCGCGGTCCACGGTTGCTCTACAGCGATCAGGACCTGGTGGTGCAGGCACTGCGCGACCACCTGGACAACACGATCGACGAACTGGTGGTCGATAGCGACGATGTCCTCAAGAAGGCTGAGCGCTATATCAAGGCCTTCCTGCCGCGCACCAAGATCAAGGTGACGCGCTACGAAGAGCGCATTCCGCTGTTTGCCCGCTATCACCTGGAATCCGAGGTCGACAAGATCTACGCGCGCGAGGTGTCTCTGTCGTGCGGTGGTGCCATCGTCATCGACCGCACCGAAGCGCTGACCGCGATCGACGTCAACTCCGGCAAGTCGAGCAAGGGCGGAGGGCACGAGGAGACCGTGCTGCGCGCCAACCTGGAGGCCGCGGAAGAAATCGCTCGCCATCTGCGGCTGCGTGACATCGGTGGCCTGGTCATCGTCGACTTCATCGACATGCGCTTCCGCAAGAACCAGCGCAAGGTCGAGCAGGTCATGCGTCAGGCGGTCAAGCCGGACCGCGCGCGCATCAAGCTCGAACGGTTGTCCCCCAACGGCTTGATGGAGATCAACCGGCAGCGCATGAAGCAGCAGCTACAGCTGCAGACGCACCGCGCCTGCCCTACCTGCGGTGGTGCCGGTGTCATCGCCAGCCGGGATTTCGTCAGTCTCAGCGTGCTACGTCGGATCGAAGCGCGTGCCGCCGCGGGTGGGCTCAAGGCAGTGCGCATCGCGCTGCACCCCGAGCTGGCCGACTCCCTGCAGAACGGCAGGCGTGGCGAGCTGGCGGCGCTGGAGCAAGAGTTCGGCATCCGCATCGAGATCATTTCGGGTGCCGGCCTACATCGCTCGGAGGAGCAAGTCGAGTGGCTACGCCGCGAGCCAGGTAAAGACGCCCCCAAGCCCAGCCGGCCGGTACGCCCGGCGATCACCGCGTCCGACCTGGTTAGCGACGACGACGAAAGTTCGGACTCGAACGAGGCTGGGGGCGAGCGCAAGAAGTCGCGTCGCCGCCGCCGTCGTCGTCGTCGGCGGGGCGGGGATCAGGACGAGGCAACGGGCCAGCAGGCCGAGACTGGTGCCGCGTCGACCGCCGACGATGTCGAGTCGCGCGCGCCCGAGCCGGACCACGACGGTGACAAAGCCAGTGACAAGGACGGTGACGAGCAGGATGCTGCCAAGAGTGGTCGCCGGCGCCGCAGTCGCTCGCGTCGCGGACGTTCGCGTCGCTCGCCGGGAGACGGCCAGACCACGGACGGAGAAGCCGGCGACGCTCCCACCGAGGATACCGAGGACAGGCGGTCCCGCCGCGGTGGTCGCTCACGCGAGTCCGACAGGTCCCCCGATGACAGGTCCGCCAGTGATAGGTCCCCCAGTGATAGGCCCACCAGTGACGGGCCCACCGATGACGGGCCTACCCGGGACAGGCCCACTCGGGACAGGCCTACGCGGGACAGGCCTACGCGGGACAGGCCCACCAGGGATAGGCCTACCAGGGACAGATCGAGCCGCGACACGCCGTCCCGTGGCGACCAGCCCGAAGACGGCCGCGACAGGCCAAAGGAAAAGGCAGACGATGGCGATTCTCCGTCCACGGCCGAGGAGCGCAAGCCTCGCCGCCGCAGCCGCGCGCGCCGCCGCCCTACAGAGGCGGACAACGGAGCCGGAACGGAAGGCTCGCACGACTCCGAAAGTTCCTCCACGTCAGAGCGCGCACCGCAGTCAGAGCGTGAACCTCAGTCGGAGCGCGCACCCCAGTCGGAGCGCGCACGGTCAGGGCGCGCCCGCAGATCCGAGCGAGCACCTAGGTCAGACCGAGCACCCAGGTCAGAAGAAAACTCGTCCAGGTCCGAGTCCGTGTCCGCGGACGCTCCTGCCGCTGGCGAGTCCGCGGTGAGGCTGTTTGCACCAAAGCCGGCAGCCCAAGACGCGCCCGAAGCCCGAGAGCCGCAAGAAGATGGCGGTACGAGCAGCGAGGGTCGTCTGCGTCCACCGCGTCGCCGCCCCGTGCGCCGTCGCCCCAAGAGCGAAACGGCGTCAGATGCCTCGACCTCGGCGGCCGAGCCTTCGAAGGGACAGTCGAAGGAGTCCTCGACAGGGACTGCCGCTGCCGGTGGTGGTGACGAAGCGCCTGCTGACAAGCCCGTGCGCCGTCGTCGCACCGCGGCACCGCCGCGGCGTCGAACCCGCAAACCACCCGAGGGCCAGGACGGGCAAGACGACTGAGCCTGGGCCTTGGCCGGCTGTCGGACGGCAGGGACCGAAAGGCCCCGCGTGGTATATTGATCGATCCACCAGGCGTGCCGCCGAGCTTGCCTGCTACTTGGAGTGCGCCCGGGTACGCAGCCCGTGGGCACCAGCTTGCAGCCACCGGCAACTCGACATCCTCCGCGCGCCGTAACAGCCACCCCCCACTCCGTCACGAGCACGATCAGGAAGGACGATCCCGCAATGAGTGCCCGACGCTTGATGAACAACATCTACTACTTCACGATCGAAGACGAAGGAATTCTCTCCGAGGCCTTCAACCGCATCGAGAGCGACGTCTTCGCCATTACCTACAAGGTCAAGGGCACCGAGGACGTCTTCGTCGCCACCAGCGACACCAAGGATGCCATGGACCGCAACGACATCCCGTACAACTTACTGGCCAAGGAAGATGGCTCGCGCATCGCGCTCTACCACACGGCGCTGTCGCGCGAAGAGCTGGAGAATTTCGAGGACTCCTTGAAGACCCTGGTCCTGGCACACCGTGGCATCGGCATGGCGTGTGTCGGTGTCAACGGTGAGAGTAACCTCGGCTTCGACCTGAGCAAGAAGGGCGCCAAGCAGTACACCTACTTCACCGCGCCCGCCGGCCATACCTTCATCTGGCGGGTCTTCCACGAGAAGGAAGAGGCGCGCGCATTCATGACCAAGCTGTTCATGGGCGACCACCAGGCGATGGAGTGGGTCGAAGGCATGCAGCTGAACTCGTCGACCGAGCTGGCTTCTTTCCACTGATGTGCTGTCCATGGGCGCGTCGCCCATGGTTACGCGATCCGTTGCCGCCGTCCGGGGGTTGCTCCCTCGGTAGAGGGTGCTGAGTTTTGCACGGGGCCAATCACCAGGAGCCGACGTACACCGTCTCGCAGCTGTGCGGTGACATCCAGAGCTTCGTCAATGAAGCGTTCTACTCCGTCTGGATCACGGGTGAGCTGCAGCGCGTGCGCGCCAGTGCCCGGGGCCATCTCTACTTCGAGCTGGTCGAGAAGGGCCAGGGAGATCAGATCGTCGGCAAGCTCGACGGGGTCATCTGGCGCACCGACTATCAGCGCGTCCAGCGGTTGTTGCGCCAGGCTGGTCAACGTCTCACCGATGGCCTGGAGATTCGCTGCCGCGGCAATCTCGATTTCTGGGCTCCCGCCGGCCGGCTGCAGCTGGTCGTACGAGAAGTGGACGCCACCTTTACTCTCGGTCTGCTCGAGCAGCGCCGTCGCCAGACGCTCGAAACCCTGCAGCAAGCCGGGTTGCTGCAGCGCAACCGCCAGCTGGTGTTGCCACCGGTCCCGTTGTGTATCGGCCTGGTGACCTCCGAAGGTAGCGCCGCCTACCACGACTTCCTGAGTGGCCTCGAGGCCAGTGGCTACGGCTTCCGCGTGCTCTTTGCCCATGCAGCGGTGCAGGGACCGGGAGCCGAGCGGCAGCTGGTGAAGGCGCTGCAGCGTCTGGCTCGGGTCGAGATCGACAGCTCCGAGAGCGGACGCCTGGACGCCGTCGTGGTGATCCGCGGCGGCGGAGCGCGCTCGGACTTGGCCGTCTTCGACAGCCGTGCGGTCGCTGAAGCGGTGGCTCGTGCACCGTTCCCTGTGGTCAGCGGTCTCGGTCACGAGATCGACCGCTCGATCACCGACGTGGTGGCCCACAGCGCGGTCAAGACGCCGACGCAGGCCGCTGAATTCCTGATCGAGCAAGTCGCCAGCGTCGAGGCCGTAGTCGACGACCTGCGGCGGCGCCTGCGGCGCGAGGCGGCCGAACCACTGCGCGCGGCGCGCCAGCGCATCACTGCTGCTGAGCAGGGTCTGCGCCGAGCCGGTGTGCGCGTCCGTGCGGCGGCGCATCGGCTGTCCGAACTGGCTCGCTTGCTCGACCGTCTCGGTCGCCGTAACCTGCGCGACGCCGAGCGAGCCTGCGACCGTCTACGCCAGCGGCTGCGCACCGAAACTCCCCGCTATCTGGGCCGCCAGCGCCAGCGGCCGCGCCAGGCTGCCGAGCGCATCGCCGCGCTCGGCCGGGCGCACGTACGGCGCGCTCAGATCACCGTCGACGGCCTGACGCGGCTGACGGAAGGTCTCTCTCCTCAGCGAACCCTGGAGCGTGGCTTCTCGATCACCCGCGCCGCCGATGGCACCCTGCTCCGGTCAGCCGACCAGGTACAGCCGGGAGCCACCCTGAGAACCCGCCTGGCGCACGGCGAACTGCGCAGTCAGTTGCTGGATTGGCAGTTGCTAGATCGGCAGTTACAAGATCAGCAGCTGGAAGCCACTGAGACGACACCGCCAGTAACGACGGAAGAGTGACCGTGAAGAGTGACGGAGGAATCATGAGCCAAGACAATACGGACGGCCCCAGCTTCAACGAAGCGCTGGAAGAACTCGAAGGCATCCTCGAGCGCATCGAAGGTGAGGAAATCGACATTGACAGCCTTGCTACAGAGCTTGGCCGCGGCTCCGAATTGCTGGATCTTTGCAGGTCCAAGATCCGAAAAGCAGAACTCGAAGTGCTGCAGATCGTAGAAAGACTAGAAGATCCCGTTTCGGAAGCGGATCCCAGCGACCCTGAAACCTAACTCCAACAGCCAATACTCCTAGCTGTGGTAGGCTTCCGACCCCCACATACGAATACCGGCTTGGGTACTGTGCCGGTCTGAAAATAGCCGAGGTCCGAATCATGCGCGAGTTCCTCGACGCCCTGCTTGCCTATCCAACCGTGATCTATACCTCGTTGATGGGGTTGAGCTTGCTCTACTGGTTCACGGTCATCCTGGGTTTTCTCGACCTCGATCTATTCGATCTCGACGCTGATCTCGACGTCGGCCTCGACGGAGCGGTGGATGGCGCGCTCGATGGTGCCATCGACGGTGTCGCCGAGGGGGCCGCCGAGGGAGCCCTGGAAGTCGCGGAAGGGGCGGGTGCCGATGCGCTGCAGGAGCCGGATCTGGACCTCGACGCCGACAGTCCGGGCGGCATCGCAGGCATCCTGTACGCACTGGGCCTGGCCGGCGTGCCGTTGACCATCTCGCTGAGTCTGGTCGTGTTGGTCGGCTGGGTGGTCAGCTACTACGGCATGGTGCTGGTCGGTGGCTTGCTACCGGCGACAGCCGAGGGCGGTATTCTCGAAATCATCCTGGGTAGCGGGGTCGGTCTGGTGGCCTTGGTGGCCGGCCTGACCGTAACTCGCTTTGCAGTTGTCCCTCTGAAACCCGTATTCGTTACCCAACAGGCGTCTCGGCGCCGAGACTTCGTAGGCAAGTTGTGCACGGTCACCACCTCCCGGGTCAGTAGTGACTTCGGTCAGGGCGAGATCGCCGATGGCGGTTCCGTCCTGCTGGTACAGATCCGAGTCCGGGACGAGGCTGAGCTGCATCGGGGCGACAATGCCCTGGTCTACGAGTACGACGCCGAAGATGAGGTGTACTACGTGATTCCGGCCGACTCCTGAGGCGCGAAGGCGCCCAGTCAGCCGAGAAAGGATAGCAATCGATGGAAATGGCGTTCCTGAGCGGATTCGTACTGCTGATCGTCGTGGTCGGCATTCTCGTCATGGTGGCGCGGTTCTACCGCAAGGTCGACCAGGGCAAGGCGCTGATCATCAACAAGATGGGCAAGGAGCCGGTGGTCACCTTCACTGGTGGTGTGGTGCTACCCATCATCCACAAGGCCGAGGTGATGGACATTTCGGTCAAGACGATCGAAATCGACCGTCGTGGCTATGAAGGCCTGATCTGCCAGGACAACATCCGGGCCGACATCAAGGTGACCTTCTTCGTGCGCGTCAACAAGACGCAGGATGACGTGATCAAAGTCGCGCAGGCCATCGGTTGTGCCCGCGCCTCGGACCAGTCGACGCTCGAAGAGCTGTTCAGCGCCAAGTTCTCCGAGGCGCTCAAGACCGTCGGTAAGCAGCTCGAGTTCGAGGGGCTCTACACCAAGCGTGACGACTTCCGTGACCAGATCATCGCGGTCATCGGCCGCGACCTCAACGGCTACGTGCTCGAAGACGCCGCCATCGACTTCCTGGAGCAGACGCCGCTCGACAAGCTCGACCCCAAGAACATCCTGGACGCCCAGGGTATCCGCAAGATCACCGAGCTGACCGCCGGTGAGAACGTGCGCACCAACGCCTACCGCAACGACGAGAAAAAGCTGATCAAGAAGCAAGACGTCGAGGCGCGCGAGGCGATCTTGGAATTGGAACGGCAGGAAGCCGACGCCGAGGCCAAGCAGCAGCGTGAGATCAACAGCGTCAAGGCTCGCGAGACCGCCGAGACGCAGAAGATCCAGGCTGAGGAGACGCTGAAGTCCGAGAATGCTCGGATCAAGGCTGAAGAAGAGATCGCGGTCAACGAAGAAAACAAGAAGCGCCAGGTGGAAGTGGCGGTCAAGAACCGCGAGCGGGTGGTCGCTGTCGAAACCGAGCGGGTCGAGAAGGATCGCGCACTGGAGGCGATTGTCCGTGAGCGTGAGGTTGAGCTGCAGCGCATCGCCAAGGAAAAAGAACTCGAGAAAGAAAAGCGCGAGATCGCGGACGTGATCCGCGAGCGCATCGCCGTCGATCGCACCGTGGCCGAGGAAGAGGAACGCATCAAGGCGTTGCGCGTGGTCGAAGAGGCTGAGCGCAACAAGCAGGCGGCGGTGATCACCGCCACCGCGGAGGCCGAAGAGCTGCTGGTACGCGACATCAAGGCGGCGGAGGCCTCCGAGATCGCGTCGCAGCACAAAGCCAAGGAACGCTTGATCCTGGCTGAAGCCGAGCTGGAAGCAGCAGACAAGCACGCGCGGGCCAAGATCCGGCTGGCCGAGGGCGATCAGGCCGAGGCGGCAGCTGCCGGTCTGGCCGAGGTCAAGGTCAAGGAAGCCGACGCCGTGGCCGTCGAGAAGCTGGGCATGGCGCAAAAGCGCGTCCGCGAAGCCGACGCCGAAGCCGCCGAGAAGGTCGGCCGCGCCGAAGCCACCGTGCTGCGCGAGAAGGCCACCGCCGAGGCGCAGGGCATCGAAGAAAAGGGCCTGGCCGGTATCAAGGTCAAGGAAGCCGACGCAGCCGCAATCGAGAAAACCGGCCAGGCGGAGGCTACGGCCAAGCGTGCCTACCTGGAAGCCGAGGCCGCCGGTCTCACCGAAAAGGCGCAGGCCATGCGCCAGCTCGACGACGCCAGCCGCCAGCACGAGGAGTATCGTCTGCGGCTGGAAATCGACCGCGACGTGGCGCTCAGCGAGATCAACGCCCGCCGCGAGGTCGCCGAAGCACAGGCGCGTATCCTCGGCGAGGCGCTCGAGCAGGCCAACATCGACATCGTCGGTGGCGACAGCATCTTCGTGGATCGCCTCGTACAGTCGATCGCCTGGGGCAAGTCGGTCGACAGCTTCGTCGACCGCAGCGAGAACGCGCAGGCGGTGCTAGGCGACTACCTGAGTGGCAAGGCGAGCTTGCCAGCGGATCTCAAGCAAGCGCTGGGCGGGATCTCCACCAGCGACGTCTCCAACCTCACCGTCGCGGCCTTCATCGCCCGCCTGATGTCCGGAACGTCGGGCGAGCAGCGCGACAAGCTGGAGCAACTGCTCGGCCAGGCTCGGGCGCTGGGCATCGACAAGACGCGCAGCTGAGTCCGTGCACGGCCACGCTCCAGCTCACCCCGAGGCCCCGTGAGGCCTCAGGGTGAGCCGTGAGCGTCGCCGTGGGCATCACCGCGACTAACTAGGCATAGCCATGAGTACCGAGCAAGAGCACACTTCTGAGAGTGCCAGCGAGGCCGCGAGCGCGGATCTCGAACGGGGCACCTACGAAATCATCCGCGATCGCCTCCTCGACCAAGGAGGTCAGCTACGGCAGCAAGCCGAGAAGCTCAACCAGGAGCGCCTGGAACTGTTCGGCGGTACCGAGCTGACGGTCGTCGGCAACGAGCGCATCCGCACCGAGAACAACTGCCTGCCGCGCGACATCGTCAGCGTCGGCGGGTTGCTGCTGTTCGGCTACAACGTCTTCCTCGGTCTGCGCAGCGAGATCGAGGTCGAGGATGTCTTCAGTCTGCATCGCTTTGCCGAAACCGAAGACGGCTTCACCTTCAAGGCTCTGCCTAAGGGCGCGTCCAAGGGCGCGCCAGAACGGGCCTTCCTGGAGGATCCACGCTTCGTCGCCGAATTCAAAGAACTCTACAAGTTCTACAAGAGCACGCGCCTGCTGCAGCTGCGCCGCCCGGAGGGCAAGTTGCTGGCGGTCTTCCAGACCGGCCCGACGCTGGCCGACCTGAAGGTTTTCCGCTGGCTGGTCGATGCCGATGGCGAGGTCGAGTACCTGGACAACCGTGGCGAACGCGACCACGTCTTCGCTCCCTCGCACGACTTCGAGTGGACGATCACCGGCCGCGAGCACCACGTTTCGGGCCGCCACCCCCACGTCAATATCCTGGACGAAGTGTTCGTCGAGACGGTGGGTGGTGACCTGACGGTCAAGGTGGAGGACAACACCGAAGACGGTCTGGGCATCTACCGCGAACCGGTGGACGATGCCAACCAGAGTCTCGACGACGCTGAGGTCCACTACGCCAAGGTCGGCATTCTGATCTTGATGAAGGTGCTGCCGTACCGAGAGGAGACCTGGCGCTACCTGGTGTTCAACACGCGCACCCAACAGGTCGACCGCCTCGACGCCATCGGCCAGGCGTGTGTGCAGCTGCCGGAAGACCACGGCCTGATCTTTCCGGGCGGCTACTACCTCCAGAGCGGTGCCACCAAGACGTTCCCAGCAGACATCGACCAACTGGAGTTCGTGCGCTCCATTCGCTCGCCCAATGGAGAGGACGTGTTCTACGTCTTCCACCACCGTGCACAAGGGCGCACCATCCTGCTGCCGTACAACTTGATCCGCAAAGAGGTGCAGAACCCCATCGAGTGCAACGGCTACAGCTTGTTCGCCGATGGCCGCATGGTGATCTTCCGCAGCCAGAGCGAAGAGCCGACACGCGTGCATCCCATGCAGGTGTGGCAGACGCCTTTCGTCAGCGACGAGCATGCCGCCGCGGCGCCGACGACCGGCTCGTACCTGGAGAAGATCGGCAACGCTGACCTGGTGCGCGGTATCTCCGACCTACTCAGCCTGGCGCGTCGCATCGACGAGCAGACCGGCCGCGAAGCCGGCGGTCGTCGCGCCTACGAAGATCTGATCCTCGCTGCCGGCCGAGTGCTCGACAGCTACTACTGGCTGGACCACAAGTCGGTGCGCGAGCTGTCGGGTCCGCTGGCCGGTACAGTGCAAGAGATCCGCGAGACCGGCGAGCTGATCATCGACGAGTACGAGAAAGTCGAGAGCATTCGTGCTCAGGCCGTCGAGTCGGTGCAGGCCGCCGAAAAGGACCTGCGCCAGCTGATCTTGAGTCTGCGGCCCGACAGCTGGACCCGCGTCGATGCCTTTGTCGAAGCGTTGGGCAAGCTGCGCCGCCAGCGCGGCCGCCTGGTGACCCTGCGCGAGCTACGCTACGTCGATCTCGGACGTCTCGACGAGCTGGAAGCCCAGACCGTCGAGCACTTTGATCGTCTCACCGAACGCACCGTCGGCTTCCTCGACGGCGACGAGGCACTGGCTCCGTACCATCAGCGCATCGACGAACTGGATGAGAAGATCGAAGCGGTCGAAAAGGTCACGGAGAGCGAGCCTCTGCGCCAGGCTATCGACGCGCTGAGCGACGACCTCGACTTGCTCGCCGACGTGGTCAGCGGTCTGGCGATCGACGATGCGACGGTGCGCACGCGCATCCTCGAAGGCATCTCCGAAGTCCTCGGCCGCCTCAACCGCACCCGCGCGGTGCTCGAAGCGCGTCGCCGCGAGCTGCTGCAGCATGAAGGCGTCGCCGAGTTCGGCGCCCAGTTCAAGCTCTTCGGTCAGAGCGTCACCAGTGCACTCAACCGGGTCGACTCGCCCGAGCGTTGCGACGACGAGCTGAGTCAGCTGATGCTACAGCTCGAAGACCTGGAGAGTCGCTTCAGCGAGTTCGACGACTTCCTCGAGCAGCTGGCGACCAAGCGCGAGGACGTCTACGAGGCGTTCAACACCAAGAAACAGCAGCTACTCGACGCCCGCAAGCGCCGTGCTGACCACCTGATGCAGGCCGCCGAGCGCATCCTGCAGGGTGTTGGTCGCCGCACAGCCGCCTTCAAGGACGTCGACGACCTCAACACCTACTTCGCCTCCGACCCGATGGTGACGCGTCTGCGCGACCTGGTGACACGCCTGCGCGAGGCGCACGACAACGTGCGTGCCGATGAGCTCGAATCACGGCTCAAGGCGTCGAAGCAGGATGCCGCGCGCTCTCTGCGCGACCGCCAGGAGATCTTCGAAGAGGGTGCCGACGTCATCAAGCTGGGCCGGCACCGCTTCAGCGTCAACACGCAGCTTCTGGACTTGACGCTACTGGTGCGCGACGACGAGATGAACGTCCATCTCACCGGCACCGATTTCTACGAGCCGCTGCGCGACGACGACTTCGCCGCCACGCAGCCCTACTGGCAACAGCACCTGGTGTCCGAGACCGACAGCGTGTACCGCGGTGAGTACCTGGCCGCGTGCATGCTGGCGTCAGCCGAGGAAGAGCAGGACGGCCTGTCCGTCGAGACGCTGACCCAGGCCACACTGGAAGATGGCAAGCTACTGGAGCTGGTGCGCGAGTTCGCTTCCGAGCGCTACGACGAAGGCTACGAACGCGGCCTGCACGACCACGACACAGCCCGCATCCTAGAGCGACTTCTCACCCTCTACAACAGCGCCGGCCTGCTGCGCTTCGCGCCCAAACCGCGCGCCGCGGCGGTGCTGTTCTGGGTCTACTTCCCGGACCAGACACGCCGTGCCCTCTGGCAGCGTCGCGCCCGTAGCCTGGCACGCTTGCGAGCCACCTTCGCCCACAGTCCGGCGATCTTCCGCTTCACCAACGAGCTGGCGGAGCAGATCGCCGCCTTCTACGCCGGCCTCGATCTCGATCTCGACCTCGAAGACGCCCGCGCTGCCGGCAGCTACCTGTTCGAAGAACTCGGCCAGGATCCGCTGCGCTTCGTGGTCAGTGCCGAGGCGGTACAGCTGCGCGACGCTTTCCTGGACTTCCTGGAGGCCGCTGGCTCGCGGCGCGATTTCGACCAGGATCTACGGGAGCTGGCCGACGACTTGGGCAACCGCACGCGTCTGGCGCAAGCGTGGCTCGCCGCCTTCTGCGATCAGCACGCACGCGACCCCAAGGCCGGTGCGAACCCGAACGCGGATGCCGAAAAGATCGCTCAGCTCCGACCGGCACTCGAAGGCGCCGTTGCCCTGCTGCTGACCGAAGACCGTCTGGATCGCGATGTCTCGAGTGCGCTCGGCACCGCAGTGGTCGAAGAACTGCTCGGCCGGCACGGTCGCATCGAGAACCGCCGGATGCAGCTGCGTCTGGACGAATTCCTCGCCCGTCTCGGAGCCTTCCGCCACCGCCGCGTGCCCGGGTACCGACGCTACCAGGAGCTGCGCCACGAGGTGCTGGAGCGCGAACGGGATCGCCTGCGCCTGGACGAGTTCCGGCCGCGGGTGATGAGCGCCTTCGTCCGCAACCAGCTGCTCGACCAGGTCTACCTGCCGCTGATCGGCGACAACCTGGCCAAGCAGATCGGCGCCTTGGGCGAGGGCAAGCGCACCGACCAGATGGGCCTGCTGCTGCTCATCTCACCGCCCGGCTACGGCAAGACGACGCTGATGGAGTACGTGGCACACCGCCTCGGCCTGGTCTTCCTCAAGGTCAACGGTCCGTCGCTCGGCCACCGTGTCACCAGCCTGGACCCCGCCGAAGCGCCCAACGCCACCGCGCGCCAGGAAGTCGAAAAGATCAACCTGGCCTTCGAAATGGCCAACAACGTGCTGCTCTACCTGGACGACATCCAGCACACCGACTCCGAATTGCTGCAGAAGTTCATCTCTCTGTGCGACGCCCAGCGCCGCGTCGAAGGTGTGTGGAACGGCCGCACGCGCACCTACGATCTGCGCGGCAAGCGCTTCGCGGTGTGCATGGCCGGCAATCCCTACACCGAGTCCGGCGAGACCTTCCGCATCCCGGACATGCTGGCCAACCGCGCCGACGTCTACAACCTGGGCGACATCCTCGAAGGCAAGGGCAACCTCTTCGCCCTCAGCTACATCGAGAACGCTCTCACCTCCAACCCGGTACTGGCACCGCTGACCACGCGCGATGCCGGCGATGTCGACAAATTGGTGCGCATGGCGCGCGGCGAGGCGTTGCAGGCCGACCAGCTGGGGCACGGCTATTCGGCGGCGGAACTCAACGAGATCCTGTCTGTCCTGCGCAAGCTGATCACCGTCCAAGAGGTGCTGCTCCAAGTCAACCAGCAGTACATCCACTCCGCCGCTCAAGACGACGCCTTCCGCACCGAGCCGCGCTTCCAGCTGCAAGGCAGCTACCGCAACATGAATCGCCTGGCCGAAAAGGTCGTGCCGGTGATGAACGACGCCGAACTGCAGGCTCTGATCGACGACCACTACGTCGGTGAAGCACAGACTCTGACCACCGGTGCCGAGCACAACCTGCTCAAGCTCGCCGAGCTGCGCGGCCGCATGAGCGACGAGCAGAAGAAACGCTGGCAGGAGATCAAGCGCAGCTACGCCCGCGTCCAGGCCATGGGTGGCGATGACGAGGACCCGGTGGCGCGCGTTGTCGGTCAGCTCGGCCTGATGGCTGACCGTCTCGGCGACTTGGGTGCCGGCATCCGCGATGCCGCAGCGTCGAGCCTGGCCGCCGCGACCGCCACGGACGGCGATGCCGCCAGCTTGACCAGCGCACTCAAGCCCTATCTGGAAGGCCTGCAGAGCGCCCTCAGCACCCTCGCCCAAGCTCGCTCTAGCGCCCAAGAGAGTCCCACCGCCACGGCCGCGAGTGAGCCTGCCGCACAGCAGATCACTCAGCACGTCAGCCAACTGGCCGGCCGTCTGGAGCAGATCGGCGAAGCCATCGCCCGCGCTGCCGAAGCGGTCGTCACGCGGCCGGTCCCCGCCGCGTCCGCCGAAGCTGCCGGTCGAGCAGCAGCAGCCATTCCAGCCGCCGCTGGGCCGGATCTCACCCCCTATCTCGATCGTCTCGGTGAAGCCCTCTCGACGCTCGCCGAGTCGCCGAAAGCCCGCCACATCGTGCAGACTTTGCCTGCCGGCGTCCATGGCCTCATGGAGCAGATGGTCGACTCGATCGAAGAGACCTTCTTGCCCGCCGTGCGCGCGCTCGATCGCCAGCGTAGGGAGCTGGGGGAGAGTGATGCTGGCAAGCAGCTGGGGCATTACCTCGACCGCACGCTCAAGAGTCTCGATCAGCTCAAGGATCTGGTGACGGCGCTGACCAAGATCGAGGTAGCGGTACAGTAGGAAGTGTTATGGCGATGACCAAGAGCGCGATCGACCGGGTTACTGAGTGGCTGGAGCAGCACCCCCTGAACCAGCCGGGAGCAGACAAGACGCATGTCGAGGCTGCAATGGTGGAGTTCCAGCAGCACTATCGACGGATCAGTGGTAAGCGTTTGCCGGCTGGCGGTGAGTGATCATGTCTTTCTCCGCTCTCTTGCGCGGCTTGAATCAGGAGCGAGTGCGCTTCGTACTCATCGGAGCTGCTGGAGCGAACTACTATGCGGCAGCTACCGGAAGTCCGATCTTTGCAACGCAAGACCGAGATCTTCTACTCCCTCTCGATTCTGAGAATACCTTGAAGACTTGGCAGGTTTGTCAGTCCTGCGGTCTCGATCTATTGAGCCTTGGTGAGCCTTTGGGTGAACCCTTGGACTCGTGGTTGGCTGACCGCGTAGTTCAGCATCGAGCAACCGTGCAAGCTCGAGGTTCTGAGCTTTGGATCGACCTGTCGTATGAGATGTCAGGCTTCGAGTTCGACGAGATTTGGCAGCGTAGGCGTCTCTTCGAGGTAGATGAAGTAGAGGTTCCCGTCGCCCGGCTGGTCGACATTGTCGACTCGAAACGAGTAGCGAATCGAGACAAGGATCGCTTGTTCTTGTCTACGTATGAGGATCTCCTGGAGAAGTTGCTCACGATGGACTTGGATCCGAAATAGGTCGTTCAGGAACCCTGTAACAAGTTGAACGCCGCCTGCACCGCATTCCCTTGACCCAACCTCTCCAGCGCCTCCTCCAGTTCCAGATCCTGCCCCTGAGCCAGGAAGGCTTGTAGCCGTTCCCTCAGGTCTCTCGGCAAGGATGAACCGGCTGCGATGCTACCCAAATCGAGGCCCGATCCCGACTCTGAGATGGTGTTCGGAATCGGCTTATCGGTTGGCGCGGGTTTCTCCGGCTCTGCCACGACCTCCACCTCCACCCGCCGAAACTCGGCCTCCACCACCTCCAGCCGCGCCGGTACGGCGATCCCTCCACGCCGCAGACGATCCCGCCGCCATGCCCGGACTGTCTCTACCGGCTGAGCATTCAAGACGTGCTGCGGCTCCAGCCAGGCGCGCCGCGCGTTGGCCAGGCCGTACTCGCGCCGAGCCAGATGCGCAGGGGAATGGGCATCGGTGTCGATCGTCAGCATCACGCCCATCTCGCGCGCTTGACGGCAGGCGAGGTCCGGCAGGTCCATCCGTGCCGGGCTGCCGTTGATCTCCATCGCGACGCCCATTCGCCGCGCGACACTGAACACGCGTTCAAAGTCGAGGTCGGCGCCGTCGCGGCGGCCGAGTTTGCGGCCGGTGGGGTGGCCGATACAGTCGACCAGGCCGCTTTCCATGGCCTTGACCAGGCGGGCAGTCATCACCTCGCGTGGTTGGTCGAGATGGTCGTGGACGCTGGCGACCACCCAGTCGAGGCGTTGCAGAGCCGCTGGCGGCAGGTCGAGGTCGCCGTCGGGCAGGATGTCGACCTCGATGCCAGCCAGCAGGTGCAGGCCGCCGAGCTGTTGCTCCAGCCGCCGGAGCTGTTCGCCCTGACGTGCCAGTCGCTCCGCGTCGAGACCGCCCGCGACGCTCAGGCCCGCCGAGTGGTCGGTGATCGCCAGGTACTCGTAGCCCAGCTCGATCGCTGCCCGCGCCATATCCTGCGCGCTGCCGCTGCCGTCGCTGTCGTGTGTGTGCAGGTGCAGGTCGCCGCGCAGATCCTCGGCGGTGATCAGGCGGGGCAGGCGTCCCTGCTCGGCCAGCTCCATCTCGCCCAGGTTCTGGCGCAGCTCAGGGACGATGAACGGCAGGCCGACGGCGGCGAAGATCTCTTCTTCGTGCCGGCCCGTGGTCAGCCGCACGTCATCGCTGCGCCGGCTCACCCCGTGCTCGCTGATGTGCAGGCCCATGCGACCCGCGCGCGTGCGCAGTGCTACCACGTGTTGCTGCGAGCCGGAGAAGGTGTGGAGGCCGGCGCCCCAACTCTCGGGCGGGAACACCCACAGATCGGCCTGGACACCGTTGACTAGCCGCACGCTGGCGCTTTCCTCTCCCGCGCTCAGAACTTCGGCTGCCTCGGCCAGGTTGGCGAAGCGTTCGACCAGGGGACCTGGATGCTCGGCGCAGGCGAGCATGTCGAGGTCGCCGATCAGAGCTTTGCGCCGCCGGCAGCTACCGCCCGCGACGACGTCGAGGGTCGCTCCCGTCTCGCGTAGCTGCTCGGCAATGGCGCCGGTGATGCGCAGGGCCTCGACCAGCGGTGTCTTGCTCCGGCGGCGACGGAAGTGCTCGATTTCTTGCAACACGCTGTGCGCCGCGTCGACACTGAAGCGCGGCAGCTGCAGCAGGCGTCCGGTCCGCGCGGCCATCTCGAGCTGTTCGATGCTGGCGATTCCGAGGTGCTGGTAGAACATGCGTACCTTGCGCGGGCCCAGCCCCTTGAGTTGCATCAGGTCGCGCAGTCCCGCCGGTAGCCGTGCACGCAAGCGTTCGAGGTCGTCCGTGGTGCCGGTGCGCAGAATTTGCTTGACGCGGTGCAGCGTGCCGTCACCGATCCCCTGTACCTTCTGCAGGTCGCCCAGGTGCAGCATCCGCTCAGCTGGCTGCGGCAGGTACTCGATCGCCTTGGCCGCCTGGCGAAAGGCGCGCACGCGGTGCGGCTCGCCGCCCTGGATCGCCAGCAACTCCGCCATCTCGGCGAACACGGCGCCGATCTCGCGGTTGCTGAGCGGAGTGCGCGACGGGTTGAGTTGCACAGAAGGGGGCATTTGCACAAAGCTACCGCCCGTGAGGTCAATTGGGAAGGCTTCGCAGCGATGAACGCCCACCACTTCGGCAAGATCTACCGGATGGTCTTGTCATAGGGTCGCTCGTCTCGTCCACTCTTCCATCCGACCGTGAGGTGAATCGTGCTCCGTTCTCTGACTACTGCCTGTGTCGCGTCGCTGGTTCTGCTCTTGTCTTCCTGGTGCTCGGTTCCTCTGGATGCGGCTGAGGAGCGCGCCAAGAAGGAAGACTGGGACGTCAATGCCGCGCACGGCTCCACGCGCACGGTCACCTTCACCACCGACGAAGGCACCTGGATGCCGCTCGACGTGCATCCCGACGGCCGCCACCTGGTCTTCGCCCTGCTCGGCGATCTCTACCTGCTGCCGATCGAGGGCGGCGAGGCGGTGCGGCTCACCGAGGGACCGGCGTTCGACACGCAGCCGCGCTTCAGCCCGGATGGTCGTCAACTGGCTTTTGCCAGTGACGGTGAGGGTTCCGAGAACCTGTGGCTGGCCGACTTCGTGCGCGGCGAGGACGGCACCTACAGCTTGCACCAGCCGCGCCAGCTGAGCGACGAAGACGAGGTCACCGGTCCTGAGTGGACGCCGGACGGTGACTACCTGATCGGGCGCAAACGCACTACCGGCCAGTCGAGCATCGGTGTCGTCGAGCTGCGGCTGTGGCACGTGCGCGGTGGCGAGGGTGTGGTCCTCACCGATACCTCAAAGCTGCGCGATGCCGCTGCGCCGCAGGTGTCGCCGGACGGCCGCTTCGTCTACTTCGCCGGGCGCGCCGGCGGCTTCCGGTACGACCGTAACGTCTACGACGGTATCTGGCAGCTTGCCCGGCTCGACCGGCGGAACGGCGAGGTGCAGCCGCTGACCGACGTCTTCGGCGGAGCCGCCGCGCCGCGCCTGAGCCCGGATGGCCGGCAAGTCGCTTTCGTGCGCCGCGTCGACGCCGCCACAGAACTGCAGCTGCTGGACCTGCAGCGCGGCACCGTACGGCAGCTAGCGCGTGGTGTCACGCGCGATCAAATGCAGGGCTTCGCCGTTCATGGCAACTTCCCGGGCTATGCCTGGATGCCGGATGGAGCCTCGATCGTAGCTACCGCGGAGGGCAAGATCTGGCGCTTTGACGTTGCGACAGGCCTTCGTACGGCGATTCCCTTCCAGGCACGGGTGGAGCAGGAAGTGCACGACGCCCTGCGCTGGCCGCGCCGCCTGCAAGGTCCCGGAACGGACGAGGTGCGTGCGCGTCTGTTGCGCTGGCCGGTCGAGGTGGCGGCCGGCGACGGCAAGCTGCTGCTTTTCTCCGCGGTCGGTCACCTCTATGGCCAGCGTCTGGACGCTACGGGCCAGGTGCAGGGCGAGCCCTTCCGGCTCACGGACGCCGAGCAGCTGGAGTACGCACCAGCCCTGTCCCCGGACGGACGCCGTCTTGCCTACACGAGCTGGGACGACTCGATGGCGGGTGGCCACCTCTGGCTCGTCGATCTCGATGCCGCCACAGGCCAGCTCGGCGAGCCGCGGCGTCTGACCCAGTACCCGGGCCAGTATGCCAATCCGTCCTTCTCGCCGGACGGCCGAAGGCTGGTGTACCTGGCGGGCAGCGGCAGTCCGCAGCGCGGCCGCAGCCTGGAAGCGGAGCTGTGGCATCGATTGCTTTGGATCGATGTCGAATCCGATGGTGCCGACTCGGGCGCCGGCTTCAGTGAGCCTCACTTCATCGTCGACACCTCCAACCGGGGCAGCAACCGAGCCATGACGCGTCCCGTGTTCTCGCCCGATGGCGAGCGCGTCTTCTTCGTCGACAGCGCCGAGGGCGGTTTCAGCCGCCGCGAACTACCGCCGACCCAGCTGGTGTCCGTGCGCCTGGACGGCAGCGACCGCCGCGAGCATCTACAGTGGCCCAAGGCAGAAGAAGCGATCCCGTCGCCGGACGGCCGCTGGGTGCTCTATCGCGAGTTGCAGGATGCCTACCTGGTGCCCTTGCCGCTGGCCGGTAGCGAGCCGGTCGAGGTCAAGGCCAAGGGCGGTCCTTTGCCGGTCGTCCAGCTCACCGATGGCGAAGGAGCCCTGTGGCTGAACTGGGCGGAGGCCGGCAGCACACTGACCTGGATCCACGGTCCGATGTACTCGCGCGTGCCGCTGGCGAGAGCTCTTGCGCAGCCCGATGAGAACCGGGCCGATGAGAACCGGGCCGATGAGAACCGGGCCGACGAGCCCCGGCCGGAAGAGACCGCGCCCGAGCTGGAAGGCGAAGCGGAGAAGGAGGAGACGCACAAGCCGGCTCTGCAGGTCGACCAAACCGAGATCACGCTCCGCCTTCCGCGGCATCTCGGTCGTGGCGTCGTCGCCTACCGCGGCGCTCGCGTCGTACCGATGACCGCCAGCTCGGACGACCCCGCCACGACGCCGATCATCGAAGACGCCGTTCTGCTGGTTGACGGCCACCGCTTGAGGGCTGTCGGTCCCGCCAGCGAGGTCGAGATTCCCGCGGACGCCGAAATCGTCGACCTGACGGGCAAGACTGTCATTCCCGGCTTCGTCGACATCCACGGTCACCCGCACTACGCCACGCTCGACATCCTGCCGCGCCGTCCCTGGCAGTACCACGCCAACCTCGCCTACGGCGTCACCACCATCCACGATCCGTCGGCACCCAACCACGAGGTCTTCACCCTCGCCGAGATGGTCGAGGCGGGCGAAGTCGCCGGCCCGCGCATGTTCTCCACCGGCTATGTCATCTACGGCGCCACCGACGCCCACAACATCCGCATCAAGAGCCTGGACGACGCTCGCAAGCAGGTGCGCCGGTTGCAGCAGCTGGGTGCGATCAGCGTCAAGTCCTACGAACAGCCGCAGCGTCAGCAGCGTCAATGGTTGATCCAGGCCGGCCGCGAAGCCGGCATGATGGTGATGCCCGAGGGCGGCGGCAACCTGGAAGCCAATATCACCATGATCCACGATGGTCACACCACCATCGAGCACGCTGTCAGCGTTGCGCCGCTGTACCAGGACGTGCGCACGCTCTTCGCCGAGAGCGGCACCGCATACACGCCGACACTGGAAGTCGTCTATGGGGGCTTGTCCGGTTTCAACTGGTTCTTCCAACACTACGACGTCTTCCGCGATGCCAATCTCGCCCGCTTCGTGCCTCAAGACGTGCTGCAGCGTGAAACGCGGATCCGCGACGTCATGGCGCCGGACGAAGACTGGCAACACCTCGTCCTGTCCGCGCGCGACACGCGCGACATTCTGCGCGCCGGCGGCCGCGTGTGCCTGGGAAGCCACGGTGAGATGCAGGGCCTGGGCGCGCACTGGGAGATCTGGAGCTTCGTCCAGGGCGGTATGACCCCCGCCGAAGCTCTCGCCGCCGCCACCCGCCTACCCGCCGAAGTCCTCGGCCTGGACGGTGACATCGGCACCCTCGAGGCCGGCAAGCTGGCGGACTTCGTGGTGCTCGGCGCCGACCCGCTGGAGAAGATCGAGAACACCGACTCCGTCGAGCTGGTGGTCAAGGGAGGTGTGCGCTACACCCCGGATGAGTTGGCGATTTTTCCGGTGCCCTGAATCGGGCGCGCAAGTGTGCTCATCAATGCGCTCATCCGGGCCTATCTATCCCACCGGTACAGCGGGCACCGAGTGGGGGTCGAGGCGGCGCAGGAAAGCGTAGCCGATACCGGCCAGGCCGAACTGGAGCCCGGGGGTCTCGGCACCGTCCGGGACGCCGCAGGGCCAGGGCTGGTCGTCGTGGAGGTGTTGGTCGAGGGCCTGTGCCGCCGCGTCCACCCATGGCATCTGGTCTGGGGTCTCTTGGTCTGGGGTGTCTGGGTTTGGGGTCTCTGGGTTTGGGGCCTGCCTTTGCGTCGCCGGCCGAGCGGGGGGACGAGAGGTTGTCTGCAGGTCGTGTCGGCCGCGCTCGATCCAGGGTTCGTGGTCGAGAATCTGGCCCAGGCGCAACAGGCTCCAGGCGATGCCCGCGCCAGGGTCGTCGTCCTTGAGGCTGGGTTCGTCGCGATCGAGGGAGCTGCGGTGGTCGAGGCTGTGGAGGGCCTGCTGGATCGCACCTTCGGCGGTGGTGCGCAGCTGCGGCTCGCCCGTGAGGCGCCACAACTCGGCCAGGAAGATGGCGATGCCGGCGGTGCCGTTGGCGAGGTCGGGGCCCAAGGCGCCGTAGGTGGGCCCTGAGCCCTTGGGCTGCGGTAGCCAGCCCAGCCAGTTGCAGCGCCCCTGGTGCCAGATCGCGTCGCGGCACAGGCGCCGGCCGAGGTGGCTGACGGCCTGCAAGTAGGGGGCGTTCTCCGACTCCTCCGTCAGGCCGTTCCTCCCGGGCAGCAGTGCCTCCGTGAGCGGCGGTACCTCGGGCACGAGTGCCCGCCGCAGTTGGTCGGACAGGTGCAGCTGTAGTAGGTGGACGGTGGTCGTGAAGAAGCGGCGACTGACGCAGAGCACCGCGGCGTCGGGGCGGCCGTAGCGGTCCGGATCCGCAAGGCACTCGAGGCGGAAGGGAACCAGGGCCTGGTTCAAGGTGTCGGTCACCGAGGCCACCAGCTCGGCGGCGTGCGTCGCGGGCACGTGGAAGGAGAAGTGCACGGTCAGGGCGTCTTCGAGCCCGTCCCCGAGCCGTTCGCCGTAGGCGACGTAGCGGCTGTTGGGCTCGTCGACCTCCTCGTACCCCGCCCGCAGGTAGATCTCGTCGCCCACCTGTGGCGGCCGCCCATCAATGGGGTTGAGGAACTCACCGGCAAGCGGGACGCGCTGGCGGTCGCCCTTGGTCACGGAGAGGCGGTCGTTGTATTCGTCGATGCTCTCGATCCGCCATCCCTTGTCCCAGCGTTCACGGCTGCGGTTGGCCTGCGACAGGGTTTGCAGGAAGGCCGCTCCCCGCGCGGAGGTCTGTCTGGGAGGTACCGGGGAGAGTGGAAGGCTCATGGGGGTCTCCTGGAGCGTTCAGAGAGCGAGTAGCTCGGCTGCGCTCTGATCGGGGTCGTGCAGCATGTCGGCCGCCGTTTGCAGCATGACGATGCCCTGCCCGGTCATCTCCGGCACTTGCATCAGGTGCTCGTAGGCGCTCTGCAGCAGGCGTGCACCGGCATGGCGGAAGGTGCGTTGCAGCTGCGGCCGTGCGTCCGCGACGTTCCAGCCACGGCCCTGGCAGTAGGCGTGCCACAACGCCAGGGCCGACGGCTGGAGCTGGCGCAACGGAACCTGGGCGTATTCCGGAAGCTGGTCGGGGTTGGTCCCGGTCGGAGCCTTCATCGACAGGATCCAGGACAGCAGGAAGGCCTGTAGCAGGGACCCGACATCCCAGGCAGCATCGCTGATGTCGGCCAGCTCCCAGTCGACGAAGTACAGCCGCGGCTCGGCGTCACCCTGCTGGGCGGCGTCACCCTGCGGGGCCGTGTCCTCCTGGGTTGGCAGGATGATGCAGTTGTCCCACTTCATGTCGCCGTGGATCAGGCTGTCGAAGCGCCAACTGGCGTTCAGCTGCTCGATCTGGGCGGTGAGCTCGGGCCGGGAGCGCAGGAAGTCCACCATCGCGATCGTGCCGCCGGTGGTGACGGGACCGGCGTTGTCGGCTTGGTGCAGGCGCAAGATCCACGGCGTCTTGCGCGGAAAGATCGGACTCTCCGGAGGCTCGACCTGCTGGGCGAGTTCGAAGACGCTGACCGCGTGGTAGGTCGCGAGCCCTTCGCCCAGGAGTCGGGACAGGTCGGGCGGGCAGGTGTCGAGCTGCTCCAGGAACTCGGTCAGCGAAGAGCCAGGTAGTAGCTCGATAACCAGGCAAGGACGGGCGATGTCGTAGTCCAGCCAGCGTGGTAACAGGCGGGCCAAGGTGGGTGCGGATCCGCTGTGTGCCAGCTGGTAGCAGGCCGCCTCGCGGTGCAGGTAGGCGGCTTCGAAGTCGTCGAGGATTGGTGGCTGCTTGATGAACAGGCTGCCACCACTTCCGCGGTGCACCCGGAAGTTGCGGTTGCGGCCACCGACGCTAATGACGCGGAAGGTACCGTCGATGATCGATGCGGCGTCCAGGTGGCCTCAGCCCATCAGGTAGTGAGCAAGATTGGTCGTAGTGAGGAACATGTGCGGCTCTCCGATCCAGCCTGGAACTCGGACAATCCTGTCATAGCACTGTCACCGTGCAAGCCTTGGTACACTTCAAGGTCATGCGGAATTCGTTCACCACCTCGAAGGCCCAGCGATGGGCGGCCGTGACGCCGTCTCAGGGGGCACGGTTTCTCAGGCTGCTGGGCCTGCTGCTCGCGTCGTACCTGCTGCTCCCGGCCACCGCGGAGTCGCCTGCGCCGGAGGCGCGCCGTTCTATCGACGAGGCCGCTACAGGCACGGCCGCGCTGCCCTTTCTGCGCGGCATGACGGTCACCTGCCCGCGCAGTGGACAGATCTGGGGCAGCGGACACATGCGCGAGGCGCTGCGCGAACTCAAGAGTCTGGGCGTCGAGTGGGTAGCGATTCATCCCTACGCCGGCATCCGTCGCGATGGCTCCATCCGCTCGACGCCGGCCGGGCGCACCGGCTACCTGGATCGGGCTATCGACATCGCACGTGAGGAAGGCGTCAACCTGTTCTGGAAGCCGCACCTGGCCTATTGGGGGCAATTCGACTGGCGAGGGGCCATCACCTTTGGTGATGACCAGGCCGCCTGGAACCGCTTTTTCGCGGACTATCGAGAGTTCCTACTCGATCACGCCCGTTTCGCCCAGCGCGCCGGGATTCCGCTGCTGGCTGTCGGGGTCGAGCTGGAAAGGACCACTTTCTATGACGCGCAGTGGCGTCAGCTGATTGCCGACGTCCGCCAGGTGTACCAGGGGCGTATTGTCTACGCTGCCAACTGGGATCGACTTGCGCTCGTGCCCTTCTGGGATGCTGTTGACTACATCGGTGTGCAGGCGTACTTTCCGCTCAGCCGTGACCCGGATCCGGACCAGCGAGCGCTGGAATTCGGCTGGCGCCAGCACCTCGCTCAGCTACGTTCGCTGTCACGGCGCTACGGCGACAAGCCGGTGTTGTTCACCGAGATCGGCTACAACCGTTCCGACACCGCGGCGCTCGAACCGTGGGCTTACGAGGTCCGCGATTCGACCCGCAATCGAGCGCTGCGGCAGCGCTTGATGGACGTTGCCTTTGATCTGGCCGAGCAGGAACCGATGGTTCGAGGTTTGTTCTGGTGGAAATGGATGCCCGGATCCGTGGCATACTCGAACTTCTCGATGCGCGACCCCGAAGCCATCGAATCCCTACGCCGTGCCTGGGCGCCCACGAAAAGCATTGAGCTAGAGACTCGGGTACTCCATACACCCGAGTGAAGGAGAGC
Organism: uncultured bacterium; assembly: GCA_965368975.1. Taxonomy (GTDB): domain Bacteria; phylum Acidobacteriota; class Thermoanaerobaculia; order Multivoradales; family JAHZIX01; genus CBDUPA01. The sequence goes on from CBDUPA010000011.1 coordinate 157,821, forward strand.
AGAGTATGGGACTGGAAGCCGCATTTCCCGGTCACCGCGAGATGGTGACGATGTTGGACCACGCTGTGCAACAGCCGTCACCGGAAGACATCACCGCCAACCTCACGGATGGCATGAGCCGGCTGATTGCCGACGGCACAGTACGCCTTCCGGAGGCACTGCGTCAGCCGTGCGGCGATCACTACGCCCGGCGCCTGCTCTACCGCAGTGACGACCTGGGCTATGTCGTGGTCGCCATGATCTGGGGGCCGAAGCAGGGTACCGCCCTGCACGACCACGACGGTACGTGGTGTGTCGAGGGCGTGCTGGAAGGTCAAATCGAGGTCATCCAGTACGACATGCTGGAGAACCAGGGCGACCGCTGCCGGTTCCGCTGTATGGGATCCTCGCGCACGGGTGTCGGTACGGCTGGTAGCTTGATTCCGCCCTACGAGTACCACACCATCGCCAACGCTCAGTCGGAGGTCCCGGCCATCACGCTGCACGTCTACGGTCGTGAGATGAGCGAATGCCGGGTCTTCGAGCCGGTGGAAGCGGACTGGTATCAGCGTAGTGTACGCGCCCTGGCCTACGACAACTGACCTGGAACCTCTGAGGTAGTAAGGCACCAAGTGACGCGTTTCGTCGTGCTGGCGGTTCCGCTGCTCGTGTTGGTCATGGCGGTGTTCAATTTCACTGCCGAGCAGCTCGGCTATGCCACGTCCGAGAACCTACCGGGCAGGACGCTGGTCAGCGTCTGGATCCTCGAAAGTCTGGGGCTGACGGCGCTCTTCTTGCTGGTGCAGGGGAGAGCCGGTAACCGCTGGCTCAGCGGTCTGGCCAGTGGCTGGATCGCCTGGGTGTTCCGGGGCCCGCTGCTGGTGATCACTGTCGCCGGCATTCTGCCCAACTTGCGCCGCGACTGGTGGTCCATTTCGGTTGGGTGGCTGGTGCTCTACACGCTGTGCGGTCTGGCGCTGGCGTTCCTCGATCGTCCCGCTTCCATTACCGAAGAGACCACCGTCGAAGAACCCACTGCTCCGGCGTGAGAACTTGGGCATGAGGATTGCGGCGGTCGGCAAGGCGCTGCCGAGGCACTACTACGACCAGCAGCAGTTGCTCGATGCCTTGCGCGAGCTGTGGACACAGCGGCACTACAATCCCGAGCGCCTGGAACGCCTGCACCGCAACGTACTGGTCGGTGGTCGGCACCTGGCCTTGCCGCTCGAGGACTACTCAGCCCTGGCCACCTGGGGGGAAGCCAATGACGCCTGGATCGAGGTCGCCCAGGACGTCGGCGAACGAGCGGTTCGTGATGCTCTGCAGCGTGCCGGCCTACAGCCGCACGATGTCGATGTACTGATCTTCGTGACGGTCACCGGCATCGCGACGCCATCGATCGACGCCCGACTGGTCAACCGCCTGGGCCTCAAGCCGCAGGTCAAGCGCCTGCCGATCTTCGGCCTCGGCTGCGTTGCCGGCACCGCGGGAGTTGCTCGTGCCGCCGACTATGTACGCGCCTTTCCGCGCCAAGTCGCAGTGTTGCTGTCCGTCGAGCTGTGCTCGCTGACGCTGCAGCGGGAGGACTTGTCGATTCCCAACCTGATTGCCTCCGGCCTCTTCGGTGACGGCGCCGCGGCCGTCGTAGTGGTCGGCGCCGAGCATCCGCGGGCGTCCAGCGCTCAGCCGATGATTGTCGACAGCCGTTCCGTCTTCTACCCGGACACCGAGGATGTCATGGGCTGGAACATCTCGGAGCGCGGCTTCCAGATCGTGCTCTCCGCGGACGTGCCCAAGGTGACGCGGGACTTCCTGCGCCGGGACGTCGATGCCTTCCTCTCCGAGCACGGTCTGGCGCGTGACGACATCGGTTGCTGGGTCTGTCATCCGGGCGGCCCCAAGGTGCTCGAGGCGATGCAGTTGGCCTTGGAGTTGCCGGCTGGCGCGCTTGACGTCACCTGGCGCCAGTTGCGCGAAGTCGGCAACTTGAGTTCAACCTCCGTCTTGCTGGTGTTGCGCGAGTCCTTGCAGCGCCACCAATCCGGCGAGCAGCCGCTCGATCCGGGATCGTTTGGCTTGATGCTGGCCATGGGGCCCGGATTCTGCTCGGAGCTGGTTTTGTTGCGCTTCTGATCGTCCTGCCGAGGGTGGGCTCCCCTCTACCAGGTTCCTGCCACTAGTTCCTGCGCTGCTAAGATAGAAAGTCCCCGAGAAACAGTCCCTCGTGCTGTTTGGGAAGTCACTTGGAGAAACCCTACATGCAACCGCTTCACGCCCTGCTGCAAGGGCTCATAGACTACGCTGGTCTGTTTCCGCCGGCCCGGCTGGACATGGAAGCGACCGTCCACAACTACGCTGCCTACAGCCGTGGTCCGCGCGCGTGGATGCTGGGACGCTTGATTGTGCCGGTCGCGCGTCTGGAGGAGTTCGAGGCTGCCGCGGCAGAGCTGTTGCCGGGGCCCACCGAGGTACCTTGGCGTCTCAGTGTGCTGCCTACGTCCGACCTACGCGCCTCGCGCGAAGCGATTCGCGCTTTCGGTGAGCGTCACCGCCATGGCGTGTTGATCGATGCGGTCGAGCTACTGGCGCCCGACCCTGAGCGCATTCGCGAGGCTCTGGAGGTCTTGCCGCGCGATTTGCAGCTCTTCTTCGAGCTATCGTTGGACAGCGAGCGCGATTGGCCCGCGTTGCTAGACGCTCTCCGGCAAGCTCGCTCCGAGACGAGCGGAGCCGGGCTGGGGGGCGAACGGGTGCACGCCAAAGCACGCACTGGTGGCGTCACCGAGGACGCGCTGCCCTCCTCAGCGAAGGTGGCGCGTTTTCTGCTGGCGGTCCACCGAGCGGGCGTCCCTTTCAAGGCGACGGCTGGCCTGCACCACGCTCTGCGTGGCAAGTACAGGCTGACCTACGAGCCGGACAGCCCTCACGGCACCATGCACGGCTTTCTCAATCTCTTCCTTGCCGCCCTCCTGATCCGGGCCGGTAAGCTGCAGACCGAGGACGCGGCCGTGAGCCTGCTCGAAACGCGGGACGCCGAAGGCCTGGAACTGACAGCCGAGGGTCTGAGCTGGAACGGCTTGCAGCTGAGCAACGCCGACCTGGAGGCCGGTCGTGGTGCTTTCGCCATTTCCTACGGCTCCTGCTCCTTCGAGGAGCCACTCGACGATTTGGAACATCTCAACTTGCTTATCGGAGGTCCCGTGGAATCCTCTTCTTCCGCCACACATGCCAGTGAACAGTCCCGGCTCGATGCGAGCCATGACGCCGCCCGCCGCAGCTGGGTCGAGAGTGCCAACGCGCCCGGTACCGACTTTCCGCTGCAGAATCTGCCGTTCGGCGTCTTTCGTCACGACGATGGGCCGGTGCCGCACATCGGCGTGGCGATCGGGGACCAGGTGCTGGATCTGCAAGTCTGTTTCCGCCTCGGGCTGTTCGAGGGCCTACCGGCAGCGCGCGCGGTCGACGGCTACACCAGCCTCAACTTCCTGATGAGCCTGCCGCGCGAAGAGCGCCTGCCGCTGCGGCACCGCTTGTTCGAGTTGCTCGCCACCGATGCCACACCGCAGCTGCGCGACACAGTTGCCCGCGCGCTCTACCCGCTGGCCGAGGTCGAGCTGGTGATGCCGGTGCAGATCGGTGACTACACCGACTTCTATGCTTCCGTGCACCATGCGACCAACGTCGGCTCGATGTTCCGGCCCGACAATCCGCTGTTGCCCAACTACAAGTACATCCCGGTCGGCTACCACGGCCGCGCCTCGTCGGTCGTGGTCAGTGGCACCCCCGTGCGGCGCCCATTGGGGCAGCGCCGTCCCGATCCGGACGCTCCGCCCAGCTTCGGTCCCAGCCGGCTACTCGACTATGAGCTGGAGGTTGGCCTGCTGGTTGGCCCTGGCAATGGCCGCGGCCGCTATATCGGTATCGATGGTGCCGAGGAGCACCTGTTCGGCCTCACGCTGGTCAACGATTGGTCAGCCCGCGACCTGCAAGCCTGGGAGTATCAGCCGCTCGGCCCCTTCCTGGCCAAGAGCTTCGCCACCAGCATGTCCCCCTGGGTCGTCACTACCGAAGCGCTGGCGCCCTTCCGTGTATCGGCATTCGAGCGTCCCGAGGGGGATCCGGCGCCACTGCAGCACTTGCACAGCGAGCACGACCAGCAGGCCGGTGCCTTCGACGTCCAGCTCGAGGTCTACCTGCTCACTCCGCGCATGCGACAAGAGGGCCTGGACCCCGCTCGCCTCAGTCGCGGGAACTTCCGCCACATGTACTGGACCCCAGCGCAGATGATCACGCACCACACTTCCAACGGCTGCAACCTGCAGGCCGGTGACCTGCTGGCCAGCGGTACCGTCTCGGGCCCGGACAAGGACAGCCGTGGCTGCCTGTTGGAATTGACCTGGCGTGGCAAAGAGCCGATCCAGCTACCCAACGGTGAAGAGCGCAAGTTCCTACAGGACGGTGACGAGCTGATCCTGCGTGGCTATTGCGAGCGCGAAGGTTTCACGCGCATCGGCTTCGGTGAATGTCGAGGGAAAGTCGAGGCGGCTCCCCAGCATCCCCACTCGGAGAATTGAGATGGATGCGGCTGACGCCCCGGGTGGTGGGAGCTTCTCGCAGATCTACCCCATCTTGCCGAGCACCCACTCGGCCCAGGAGCGGGGTAAGCGATAGAGAAAGCCCACCAGCCCCCAGCGCCACTGCCAAGGGAACACCACCTCCGCCTTGCGCTTGGCAATCGAGTCGGCGATCACGCGCACGGCCTTGTCTGTGGGCCACAGGAACGGCGTCTTGAAACTGAGATCCTCGGTCATCTCGCTCTCGATGAAGCCCGGGCAGATCGTCGTTACCGCGACATTCCTTCTCTTGTAGGTACCCCGCAGTGCCTGCAGGTGCACGCGCATCGCCGCCTTGGAACCGCAATACGATGTGAAGTTGGGCATGCCGAGGTACGAGGCCACGGAGGCGACGCCGACAATGTGGCCGGATCGGCGCTCGGCGAAGCGTGGCAAGGCCCAGTCCACCGTGTGGACGAAGCCCATGAGGTTGACGTCGTAGATCTTGGCCGCGCGTCCCGAGGTGAACTTGCGGGCGGTTTCCAGGCGGCTGAAGCCGGCGTTGGCGATGACGATATCGACGCCGCCCAGCTCCTGGTCGAGCTGGTCCATGGCCGCGTGCAGACCGGCCTCGTCGCTCACATCCGCCGCTGCCCAGGCGGCCGTGCCGCCCTCGCTCCGGATGGCTTCGGTCGCTTCCCGCAGCCGGTCTTCCCGCCGCGCCAGCAGGCCGACCTTGGCGCCGCGGCGCGCCAGTTCACGACCCAACTCGGCACCGATACCGGACGAGCCGCCCGTGATCAGGACGACCTTGCCGTCGTAGTACCCCATCTCGCGGGGCTCAGCTGTCGGCCGCAGCTTCGCGGCGCTTGCGGATCTGGATGAACGAGTTGATGCACAGAGCGACGAACACCACCGACAGCACAGCCATCACGGACTGCGAGATCACCGCCGCGGGACGTTCCATTTCGGTGCCGGTGAGCATCGAGATGCCCTTGAGCAAGCCCTTGGCGGTGCCGAAGATGCCAAGCAAGCCCAGCATCGCCGCCGCGTGCATGGCATGGCGCATCAGGTGTTCCTTGAGGGCGATCAGGCCGCAGATCAGGAGCGCGATGCCGAAGAAGGCGGGGATCAGGGCGGTGACGCTCTGCTGTCCGGTCGCGTAGTAGCCGATGGCGCCCAGCAGGACTAGCAGCAGGGCGTAGACGATGGTGACTTGAGGCATGCGGTCGGTCATGGGGATCTATCTCCTCGGAAGGGGTGTTTCTGCGATGAGGCCCATCTTATCCGGCCTAGACATCCAACCCCACCGCTCGCATCAGTTCCAGCGCATTGCTCTTGGTGACGACGCCGGGACGCAGCTGGTAGTCGAAGTGCATCTTGCCGTCGACCATGGTGTCCTGGAAGTGGACGTTGTCCACCTGTGGAAGGCTGTCGGCCAGCTGCGTCAAGGCCAGGTCATGGGTTGTTACCAGCCCAATCGCCTCGCCGCCAGCCAGGCTGCGCACGATGCCTTCAGCGCCGATGCGGCGATCGTGCGAGTTGGTGCCGTGCAGGATCTCGTCGAGCAGGAAGAGCAGCGGCGGGCGCGTGTTGTCTTTGCCCAGCTCGAGGACGCTCTGGATACGCGTGATCTCGGCGTAGAAGCGGGACTTGCCCTCGTGCAGCGAGTCGCGCACCTGGATCGAGGCACCCACGGAAAGCGGCGTCAAGGCCAAGGAGGTAGCGCACACTGGTGCTCCCATTTGCGCCAGGATCGCGTTGGTGCCCACCGCGCGCATCAGCGTGCTCTTGCCAGACATGTTCGAGCCGCTGACGATCCACACCGTCGGTGCCGCATCTTGAGCGTAGCGGTCGCCACCGATGCGCAAGTCGTTCGCCACGGCTTGGGAATTCGGTAGCAGCGGATGTCGCAGACCGATCGCCTCGAACGCTGGCGGACCCTCCGCGCGCAGGGTCGGGAACGGCAGCTCCGGTCGCTCGTAAGCGTATCCGGCCAGCGCGCACAGCACCTCGAACTCGCCGATCACCTGCAGCCATCCCGGCACCGCCGGCCCGCAGGTGGTGCGCCACTTCTCCAGCGCGTGTGCGACGTGAAAGTCCCAGAACATCAGGATGCCGAAAGGAGCGAAAAACTGGTTGCGCCGCGCGTCGAGCAGTTGCACCAGTCGCGCCAGGCGGTCGATCTGTGTCGAGGGCGCCTTGCCGTCCGCCTGCAATTGCTCCCGGATGCGTCGCAGCCGCGCACACTTCATCGGTTGTTTTTCGAGCACGGCCAGCAGCTGCGCCAGCAGTTCCAGTTCGTGCGACGGTCGATCCACGTGCTCCAGTACCGGCTCCACCTGCGGATGCAGCAGCTTCTGCAAGCCGAAAATCGCCAGCAGTGTCAGCAGGAACGGGCTCGGCCCCCAACCCCACAGGATCCAACCGACCAGGGTCCAGATCGAAGCGGTGGTCAGCAGGATCGTCAGAGGCCGCAGAAACCACGACGGTCGCCACGGCGTCATCTTCACCCACTCGGTGATGGTGTCCGCGTGCAGAGCCGCCTGCACGTCTTCTCCCACCAGCGCCAGGTCCTCGCGCAGTTCGAGCCGGTCGCGGAGTTCGTCGATGGCTTGCTGCCTCGCCGTGACCTCCTCGGGCGCCGCCGGAGCCAGCAGCCAAGCCGCCAGGGTCCGCTCGCCGTCGGCGGTGCGAGCGGTACACAGACGCTCGAACAGTGAGCCCTTGCCGAATACGTCGAGATCGCCGGCGTACGGATGTTTGGGATCGTCGTAGACGTCGCCCAGATTGCCGGTGCCGGCCCAGCGATCTTCGAGCCGAGCGAGCCCGGCTTCGTAGAACGCGGTGCGTCGCTGGGCCTGGCTCTGGCGTCGAATCACCTGGTCGTGGTGGCGGATGAGGTAGAGAAAGCCGGCGACCGGGATCAGCGTCCAGGCCGGGTGGAAGAGCTCATTCTGGAACGCGAGCCAGCCGACGATCACGGCGACCAGGAAGACGGCGGCGCGCATCACGGAGAGGCGCTGGCTCTGCTGTTCGAGCGCGGTCGCATCGTCGCGATGGTGGTCGCGGTTCTGAGTGTAGGTGGCATGGGGTGTCGGACTAGGCATGGTTTTGTGGGCCTTCGGTTACAGGGATTGTAGGGTGATCAGCAAGCAGACTGGACTCCCCATCTATTTGTCGTTGAACTTTTCGAAGGAAGGCTCGCCACTCTGCGGCTCAGACTCAGCCGTTGCATCTCGGTTTATTAGATGCTCGACAGAGCGCCGATCCTCTGGATCCAGTTGATCGATGTAGACAGGCAAGGCCTGCCGAATGACCTTTCCGTAATCCCAATCGAACCATTGAGCTATGGCCTTAAGTTGCTTGTGTGCCGGTGGGCTGAGAGAGATTGTTGTTCGACCGTTCTTGGGATACTCGCCTCTTGGGTAGCGCATGGCTACTCATTGTACCCGCAACCGCTGACCCAGTTCATGCTTAAAATGCTTGAGATGTTTTGGAAGCTTGAAACGCTTGGCGCGTGATTGGCGACGCTATTGTAGGGGCCATTGGGGACGACATTGATACGGCGCGTTAGTTGTAGTATCGTGGCGAAGTCAACTTGATGGAGGATTCCAGATGGGCTTTGAGACATTCGATCGGACCACTGCCAGCAGGACTACTGAGCCAACCCTGACTGTTCAGCGGAAGGGCGTGATTAGTCTTAGCGGACCTGCCATGCGATTGCTTATGGGTGACGACGTAGAGATCCCCCGGGTCATCAAGATAGATCTTCTCTATGATCCCGAGAATAAGATCGTCGGAATTCGACAGGCAGCCCCAAATGCCATGAACCCGCATCTACTTCGGCAGCAGCGAGGCTCCGAGGTGTACCTTGTCTCTGGCCGACTGTTTGTTCAGCACTATGGGATTGATGCTGCGGTCGCACGCCGCTATCGGGCTAAGAACTACGGTCATGGCATTGTTGGTGCCTGCTTAGCTGACCCGTGCGTCCGTGTAGGCAGGAAATATAAGCCGCGATCCAAGACCCGAGACGAAGAGAGCGGAGATGAACACTGGAACGCATCCCATGCAACCACCTCGGCTGAGAGTGTAGACATCGGACCGAGTGAATCTTCCAATAGCCAAAGAAGTTTTGAGCCACTCCATGACTGAACCTTGGAGGGAACAATGCCTTTAGTCTCTGCGGCTCCTCATGTGGCGGCGGTGAGGAGCCGGTAGAAAGGAAAGCCCGTGTTCTGGCAGCTTGAAGGGTACCAAGAACACGGGCTAAGTCGCACTGGTCATAACCCTGGGGGGTTCATACAGTGCTCTAGCACCGTACCACTGAATCCCCTTTAGTCTCAACACCTATGCCGCGCAGTGCGCGGAAGGGGAAACTATGGAATACAGAAAGCGTATTGGATCTGATACTTGGCACTTCTGCAAGAACTGCTCGAGCTGGCCAGTTGGGCGTCCAGGAATCGACTACATTTCTCGTAGTACAAGGCCGACTTCGGGAGAGTTCGATAACGAGTGTCAGGCTAAGTCAAGTGCTGGGGTCTGCAAGCACGGCTAACGAGGTCGTGATCTGTTGAGCGGTAGTATGCATGTAGCACCTCCGCTAGGTTGAGCAGGGCGGGTCAGGGCCCTGGCCCGCTCTGCTGCTAGATGCACACCCTGTGCGGCTGCTGCACTGGGCGCGGCAAGAGCTGCCTTGTCCTGGTATTTGAATCTCTCGCAAAGGGCGCTTCTAAGCGCGCAGAGCGTAGGTCAGAGCGCTGACTGGCCTTATGGTCTAGGTCGGCAGCAAGGGCTTGATCTTTGCGCTCGGCCCTATTCCTCGCGCCCAGCCTTAGAGTACGTATTGACCCAAGTGCGCCTACAGACGCGCTCCAGACTTGTGGGTTCTCTACGTGCTCTAACAGCAGAGCTACCATTCGCAGAGTCGAGACCTGCTCAGGGGGGGCTCGAGAGAGGGCGAGTTGCCTCCGTTCGTGGTTTAGATGCTCTGAGTTTCTAGAATGGGTGGTACATGACGGGCGGGCAACTGTTGGGTATACAATGAGCTAGAAGATTAGAAGAGACAACTTATGAGCACCCTGACCATCGAATACCCATCCGAGATCCTTTGGGCCTTGCAGCAAGAGCCTGAGGAGTTCCGTGAACAAGCGCGGCTCATGCTCGCCCTGAAGCTCTACGAGACCGGCAAGCTTTCCACGGGCTTGGCTGCCAAGCTCGCGGGGGTACCGCGAGTCACATTCCTCTTCCTCCTGGGGCAACACGGCCTGTCCCCTTTCTCGGAAGAGCCTTCCGAGCTAACCCAGGACCTGGAAGATGCCCGTAGGGTCAGTCAGCCGTAAGCCAGTCATCAGCAACAACACACCGCTGGTGGCGTTGTGGGTGCTGCGCCGCCTAGATCTCTTACGCGACCTCTACGGCACAGTACTCATTCCAGCTGCGGTTCATTCCGAGTTTGTCGCCACCGAATCACAGGTCCGGCAGGCTGCTCTCGATCAGGCTTCTTGGATCGAGATCCGCGAGCTGAAGTACCCGAGACGGATTCTCGCTTACACGGGCCTGGATGAGGGAGAAGCGGCAGTCTTGGCTTTGGCCGAGGAAGTTGATGCCGGTCTGGTTCTGCTAGACGAACGGAAGGCTCGACGATTTGCTCGGCGTCTTGAGCTCCCGATAACCGGCACGGTCGGCATCCTCCTGCTGGGCAAGGAGAGAGGCAAGATTCACTCGGTAGGACATTGCCTTGCCGCTCTGGATGAAGCTGGCCTGCACTTGGGACGAGAGCTTGTGCACGAAGCGCTTCGGCTCGCTGGGGAAGCAGACTTGGACGCCTGATCGGCAGCCAGCGTCGGATTTCCCCTGTCCCCCTCCCCGTTGTAAACTCGACCCCTCACCACGCTGCCAGCCGGCGGCAGTCTCCCCGAACAAGACGGGCAGGAAAAGGACGCGCGATGAACGCATACCAGGAGTTTGCATGGAGAGGTCTGGTCTACGACGCCACCGAAGGCTTGGAAGAAGCCATCACGAGCGGTGAGATGCGGACGTTCTATGTGGGCTTTGATCCGACAGCCGCGAGTTTGCATGTCGGCAACCTGCAGCCAATGATGGCGATGGCGCGCTTGCAGCGGGCGGGACATCGGCCCCTGGGGCTGGTCGGCGGCGCGACCGGAATGGTGGGGGATCCAAGTGGTAAGAGCAAGGAGCGCGTGCTGCTCGACCGCGACAGGATCGAGGAAAACCTCGCGGGGATTCGCGGGCAGATCGAAGCTATCCTGGACTTTGACTGTGGCAAGAATTCGGCCCAGATGGTCAACAATCTGGACTGGATGGGCGAGATGGGATTCATGGAGTTCCTGCGCGACGTGGGCAAGAACTTCTCGGTCAACGCGATGATGGCGAAAGAGTCGGTCAAGCGGCGCCTGGCGAGTGAGGACGGGATCTCCTACACGGAGTTCAGCTACATGCTGCTGCAGGCGTACGACTTCCTGGTGCTGCACGACCGCTACGAGTGCACCCTGCAGGCGGGTGGGAGTGACCAGTGGGGCAACATCGTGGCCGGTATCGATCTGATCCGGCGCATGCGCTCGCAGCGCGCGTATGGCATGGTGGTACCGCTGGTGACGACCTCGACGGGTGAGAAGTTCGGCAAGTCGGAAGCGGGTGCGGTGTGGCTGGACCCAGAGCTGACGTCGCCATTCCGCTTCTACCAGTTCTGGGTCAACACGGACGATCGTGACGTCGGCAAGTACCTGCGCTACTTCACATGGCTGACGCAGCCGGAAGTCGAGGAGCTCGACGCGCTGGTAGAGTCGGAGCCGCAGCGGCGCGAAGCACAGAAGCGGCTGGCCAAGGAAGTGACGGGGATGATTCACGGTGCGGACGGGTTGGCGAGTGCCGAGCGGGCGACGCAGGTGCTGTTTGGCGGCGAGATGGACGACATGCCGGTAGCCGAGTTGCTCGACGTCTTCAGCGACGTGCCTTCGACGGAACTGGCGAAGGATCGTTTCGAGGGAGACGGCATGGGTCTGATCGACGTGCTCGCCGAGACGGGCGTGGCGGCGTCGAAGGGGGAGGCCCGGCGCTCGCTGCGCGGCGGAGGCATGTACGTCAACAACCGGCGCGCGGCGGACGAACGGCAGTTCCTGACGCTGGACGACACGGTCGAAGGGCAGCTCCTGGTGCTGCGCAAGGGCAAGAAGAACTATCACCTGGTGCGGCTGGTCTGATTCGGACCTCCGCGCGCAGGACTCGGAGCACATGGCTATGGATGCAGGATACGAGCGGTACCAGCGCTTCTTTGAGCGCCCTCCCCAACTGGTAGTGGAGTGGCACGACTCGGAGACGGACGCGGTCGGCTGGTTGGCGATCAACTCGCTGCTCAACGGGGCGGCTGGGGGCGGCACGCGCATGAAGAAGGGCGCGACCCGCGACGAGGCTGTGTTTTTGGCCAAGACCATGGAAATCAAGTTCCGGGTTTGTGGGCCAGTGATGGGCGGAGCCAAGTCGGTGATCGACTTCGATCCTGGGGATCCGCGCAAGGAAGGCGTGCTGCGACGCTGGTTCCGCAGTATCGGGCCTTACCTGAAGTTGTGCTATGGCACGGCGGGTGACCTGGGCGTCGACGAGATCACCGAGGTCATTCCGCTGACCACCGTCGAGCTGCAGCTGCAGCATCCGCAGGAGGGCGTGGTACGCGGCCTGGCCAGTGGCGAGGACGTGACGGTGGTACTCGAACGCATGAAGCAGGGCATCGAGCTGGACGTACCTCTGAGCGACATGCCGAACGCGCAGTTCAAGCTGGCCGACCTGATCACCGGCTATGGTCTGGCCGCCTCGATTGACGCGTATTTCCAGCATGCTGGCGACAGCCTGCGCGGTAAGCGGGTGGCGATCGAGGGCTTCGGTGCGGTGGGTGGTTCGGGAGCCTACTATCTGCAGAAGCTGGGCGCTACGACGGTCGCCGCGGTGACGCGAAGCCGTGACACGGGTCTGTTCCGCTGGCAGGTGGACCCACGGGGACTCGATGTGGCCGACCTGATGCAGCGGCGCGAGCTCGCCGGCCTCCCCTCGGGTAGCCCGGAGGGCGACAACGCGGATCCGTTCTGGGCCGCCGAGGCGGATGTCTTCGTGCCCGCTGCGACCTCGCACTCGCTGAACCCGGATCGCTTGGAGACCCTGCAGCGCAACGGCGTCAAGGTGATTGCCTGCGGTGCCAACAATCCCTTCGACGCCGAACTCGGGAAGACAGAGATCCAGCGTCAGGCCGACGAGAGCTTCGCAGTCATCCCGGACTTCATCGCCAACAGCGGCATCGCTCGCGCCTTTGCCTACCTGATGACCGAAGGTGCCCGCACGGATGCCGAGGCGATCTTCGACGATGTCGACCGGCATCTGCGTGCTGCGGTGGCCAAGCTGTTGGCCGAGGGGCCGGCGGATCGGGGACTGTTGGGGCGGGCATACGGTATGTACGTGCCCTAGCGTTGGTCACAATATTCGCAGGCAGGGTTTTTCTGGGTCGTCACCACCCCACCGTCATCCCCAACGCTCCCTCTTCTCGGTACACCACCCGGTACTGCTTGCCCGCCGCCTTCTCGGCCTCGAAGTAGCCGTCCAGCCGACTCTCACGATACGTCAGGTGCAGCGTGAACTCGGCGTCGCCACGTGCTGCGGACAGTAGTTCGAAGGTGTGCAGCTCCGGGTTGTGGTGACGGCCATCGCCGGAGACGACGTAGTGGTCGGCGGTGATGCGCTGGAAGAAGTCGAGATCGACGTTGCGATCGCTCCCGTGGTGGGGCAGTTTGAGCAGGTCGACGTGGATCTTGCCGCCCGCTTCGACGAGCTTGGCGTTCTCCAGCCCTTCGAGGACGTCGTCGCCGCGCGCGTCGCCGGTCAGGAGGAGACGCCGCGGCACCCCTTCGACCTCGGCCTCGGCGAGCACGACGATGCTGGCCAGGTTGAAGGCGCTCTTGTCGATGTAAGCGGCAGCCTGGGCACGCTCGCTCGTAGTGCCGAGTTCGAGACGCTTCAGTTCCTTGTCCCACCTGCGCTGCAGTTCCTCGACGCGCTGCAGGCGCGGACCGAGCACGACGAACTCGAGGCCGTCACCCCAATCGACCCGAAAGGCTTCTCGCGGGGGCGCGACGACCAGGTCGTCGAACGGGGTGTTGATCTCGATCGCCAGGGCCATGGCTTGCTGTTGCAGCTTGCGGCCCTGGCGCACGCTGGCGACCACCAAGGAGGTTGGCTGGCTGAGCGGGAAGTCGGCGGGCATGTTCCCTTCGGCTGCTGCTGCGATGGCTTCGCCGGTTGCGTCGCCGACCGCTTCGTACAGACTCTCGACGCGGTTGTCGATGACGTCGTCGAAGGCGTTGTGCCACAGGGTGAGGATGTCGAACGGCGGTTCGCGTGTCTCGTCGGCACGGGCCTCGTCGAGGTCTTCGAACAGGTCGAGGACGCCGTTGATGTGGTCGTCATCAATGTGACTGACCATCAGTAGCTCGATCGGCAAGGGTGCATCGGGACGGCTCCCGGCCCGCTGGTTGTACTCGTCTCGCAGCTCTTCCAGGCGCGGGCGCAGGGCCTCTTCGTAGATGCGGCCGGGACCCCCGTCGATGACGATCAGCTTGGGGTCGTCGGGATCGCCGTAGTGCAGCAGCAGGGCGTCGCCATACCGTGCGGCGAGGGCTTCGAGTTGCAGCATCTTGGCCTCCTCGGGGTCTACACGGATTGCAGGGCGCGCAGGATGTCGAGCATGCCGGCACCCTGGAAGTAACGCTCGCGCCCGAGGTCGGTGGCGGTCGAGCACAGGATGTGCTTGATCTTCTCGGGCTCGCCGACCAGCTCCTTGTGCCGTGCCATTAGCAATGCGGCGGCGCCACTGACGTGCGGTGCGGCCATGGAAGTGCCGTCCTTGCGGCCGGTGCCTTTGTCCGGGATCGGTGCCACGACCTTCTCGCCGGGGGCCACGAGGTCCGGCTTCAGCCGGCCGTCGCCGGTGGGGCCGCGGCTGGAGAAGTAGCTGACGCCGTAGGTGTGCGGACGGTAGCGGTGGGTGGCGCCGACGGTGATGGCACAGTCGGCGTTGCCGGGATCGGTGATGCTGATGCTGTGGTAGCCGTCGAGGATGCCGCTGAGCGTCTGGTACTGCTGGTAGCCGGCGTTGCCGGCGGCAGCGACGACCACGATGCCGGCACCGAACAGGCGGTCGCACTCCTCACACACCGGTGTGCGACCGCAGGCGAAGTTGGCCACCGCGTGCGGAATCGAGAAGCTGAGGTTGACGCCCTGGACGACCATGTAGTCCTTGTGGGCATTCAGGTAGCGCACGAACTGGAGTGCTGCCATGACGCCGAACTCGTCACCGTTGCCGTCGTCGTCGAGGACGCGCAGGTCGTATAGCTTCAGATCTGGACACACACCCTGCAGGTCACTGTCGCGCAACGGCGGTGCGCCGATTCTTGGCGTCAGCTCGCCGTCCTTCTGCTGCCAGTCAGCGGCAAGGATCCCGGCAACGTGGGTCCCATGTTCGTGGCGCGGTGGCTTGTAGACGTTCTGCCCGCCGCTGGGATCGGTATAGCGGTGCGGGATCTCCAGGAACGGCTTGAGCAGTTCCCAGTCGATGTCGCGTCCGCTCTGTAGGCTGCGCCGGAGGTCCTGGGCCTGTCGCCGGCTGAGCCGGTCCTCTTCGAAGCGCTCGCGCAGGCCTTGGGGCAGGCGATCGAGGTCCGGGCCGCCAGGCCGTAGCAGGTCGCGCACGCGGGTGAAGTCATAGCTGCCGACGATGCGCGTGTGGTTGTGCCAGCGTCGACCGTGCTCGTCCTTGGCAAAGGCCTCTGCTTGCAGGCACTCGTCGCCGGAACGGGCGCGGAAGGCAGGATGGGTGGCATCAATGCCGCTGTCGAGGACCGCCCAGGTGAGGCTCGAGCAGCCGATGTCGAAGACGCGGCGGGCCGCGTCGGCCTTGATCGTACTCACCGAGTGCGAGATCGCCGGTGCAGCCCGCCGGTTGCAGTTGAGCAGCCAGATCAGGCGTCCGACTTCGTCGGGGTCCACGGTCAGGGGTTGCTGCTCACTTCGACCCTCGGTGGTGTCGTCTTGGGTGTCGCCATCGCGCCACGGCAGGGGATCCTGCAGCAGCAGGAGCAGCTCCTGGAGGATCTCGTCCAGGTTCTCGCGCACGTCCTGCGGCGTTTGTAGATGGCTTCGGTCTGGACTCACGAAAGCGAAATTCAGCGTACCGACGACCAGGGTCATCCACAGCAGGTCGGGTGGAATCGCCTTGTCCTGATCGTCCCGCATCAGTACCTGGTTCTGGCCGCTCAGTAGATCCGACAGCGCTTTGCGGAAGGGGCGCCAAAGGAGGGCTGCCTCCAGATCTCGGTGATACCGCCGCACGTAGCGATGCCACCACGACGACATCGGCAAAACGATGCGCACCACCTCGTCGAAGTAGAGACGAGCTACGACGATGGCCTGGTTGAAGGCGACGTCCGGCATGCGATCTCGCACCAGGACCTTGCTGTGCATCTCTTGCCAGCGCTCGCGGCTACGCTCGACCTCGAGTGCCTGCTGCAACAGCGTCGCGACGCGCGCCGGGTAGGAGGCCCGGTGTGGCGTAATCAACAGGTCGATCGGTTCTCGCTTGCTGGTTCGCGCGTCTTTGTCGGCCAGGACCTGCCGCGCGAAGGCGAGCCAGACATCGGGCAGGACAGGCGAGTCTTGGGTGTAGCGGCGATCGCTCCGGTTGCCGAAGATCAGCTTCTTGATCAGCTCTTCTTGCACGTACACGCCATGTCTCCCGAGGATGCGGTGCTTCGAATGAGATTTCTTGAGGGCATCCTACACTACGTGTCGCCGCTGGCTCGGTGAATCTCCGGTCGCCCTGCCGAGGCCACTTGCGCTGGGCAGTTCGGTTAGACTCGTGCGTCGATGTCTTCTTCCACTCTCGAAGCAACTCTAGCCCGCGTCTTCGGTCACGATCGCTTCCGTCCCGGCCAGCGCGAGTCCGCGCAAGCCGTGCTCGACGGTCGCGAGCTGGTGGCCGTCATGCCGACGGGTGCCGGCAAGTCGCTGTGCTACCAGCTGCCGGCCATGCTGCTCGAGGGTGTCACCGTCGTGGTGTCGCCGCTGATCGCGCTGATGAAGGACCAGGTCGACGCGCTACGGCGGTACAAGGTGCCGGCGGCGGCGATCCACTCGGGCATGTCGCGGGTGGAGCGGGCGGCGGCTGAGAACGACTTGCGCGCCGGCCGGCTGCGACTGATCTACGTGGCGCCGGAACGGCTGGCGAATCCATACTTCGTGCGGCAATTGCAGCAGACACGCGTGGCGCGACTGGTGGTCGACGAGGCGCACTGTATCAGCCAGTGGGGCCACGATTTCCGGCCCGACTATCGGCGCCTCGGCAAGCTGCGGGCCGAACTCGGTGTGCCGTCCGCGGCCTTCACCGCCACCGCGACGCCGGAGGTGCGGGTCGATATCGGGCGTCAGCTGGGGCTCGAGGATCCGTTGCAGCTGGTCACCGGCTTCGAGCGGCCAAACCTGACGCTGGCGGTCGAAGAATGCCGCGGCAAGGCAGCCAAGCTGCAAGCTCTGCGGCGCGTGGTGGCGGAGGTGGGTGCGCCGGGTATCGTCTACGCGGCGACGCGGCGCGGCGTCGAGGCCTGGGGTGCCGCGCTGCGCGAGCTCGGACTGAAGGCCGGTTGCTATCACGCCGGCATCTCGGACAGGGAGCGGCACCGCGTCCAGGACGCCTTTCTCGGTGGCGAGCTGGAGGCCATCGCCGCCACGAATGCGTTTGGCATGGGCGTCGACAAGGCCAACATCCGCTTCGTCGTCCACGCCGACCTGCCCGGTAGTCTGGAGGCCTACTACCAGGAGGCCGGTCGTGCCGGCCGCGATGGCGAACCGGCGCGCTGTGCCTTGCTCTATGCGCCGGTCGACATTCGCACGCAGGAGTTCTTTCTCCACGGCTCGAACCCTCCCGCGACTGCTTTCCGGGTGGTGTGGGAGCTGCTCGGCCGCGGTGCCGGCGAGGGCGAGATCGAGGCCGCCGCTGGCAACGATGCCGCGTCGCGCATGGCGTACCAGACGGCCGCGCGCCTGTTGCTGCAGGCGGCGGAAACCCGCGGTATCCGTCCGGGTGGCGGCGCCCCCGGTGCTGAGGAGCTGCCCGTCGATCTGAGCGCCGTGCGGGAGAAGGCGCGCCGGGATCGCGAGCGCTTGACGACGATGGTGCGCTACGCCGCCGAACGCGACACCTGTCGAACCCGTGCCATTTACTTCTACTTCGCGGGCGACGAAGCGCGCGAGGAGGACGCTCCGACGTGCGGGACCTGCGACGTGTGCCAAGGTTGGCACGAGGTGCGGGGACGGCCGCTGGACGACGACGAGGTACTGGCCACGCGCATCGCGCTCTCCGGCGTCGCCCGTCTGGACCGTCGCTTCGGGGTCGAGCGCATCGCCCAGATGCTGGTCGGCAGCCGCAACCAGGAAGTTCTGCGCCGCGGTCTCGACAAGTTGCCGACCTACGGCAAGCTGAGCCGCTTCAGCCAGGCCGTGGTCAAGGAGCTGCTCGGCGTGCTGCTGGACGCCCGCCTGATCGACCGTACCGAAGTGCACGGCGGCGGCCCGGGTGCCTTCGTGCTCACCCTCACCGACGAGGGGCGAGCGGTGATGCGTGGCGACATACGGCCCGAGCTGCCACTGCCCCCTCGGCGTGGCTCTTCGGTCTCCTCGTCACCGCGGCCCTCGCACACGGGCCGGGCTTCTGGGCCCGCCGTTGAGCCCGGAATGGCCCCCGAGTTGCGCGCTCCCAACTTGGCCGTTCTCGGCCGCGCCGGGGACGATGCAGCGGACGCCGATCCCGACCTGGTGATGCGCCTCAAGGAGTGGCGCACGGAGGAAGCTCGGGACCAGGGCAAGCCACCCTATGTCGTCTTCCACGACAAGACCCTGGTCGCCATCGCCGCCCAGCGCCCCGACGACCTGGACGCCCTGGCTCAGGTCAAAGGTGTCGGCCCGGCCAAGCTGGAGAAGTACGGAGAAGTGGTCTTAGAACTCATAGGTTCGACCTTGCTCTAGGAAGCTCAAGTCCGGGTTGTTCAGCGCCGCGACCTCTTGGTGGATCTTCTCGATACACGGCGGCTTCAGGTGGTGGAGCAGGATCGGGACGCGCCGTTCGAGCTTCTGCAACTCTTGCTGCAGCGAGTGCGGTGTCAGGTGTAGCGAAACGTCCGCCACCTGCTGCATCGAGTTGTCGAAGCTGGTGTCGACGCAGATCGCTTTCAGGTTCGGCGTCCGGTTGGCCAGCTCCCACAGCCGGTGCGTGGGGCCGGTGTCGCTGGACCACAGCACCGCGCTGCTACCTTCCTCGATCAGGTAGCCGAAGGTCGGGATGACGTGGTCGACGGCAACCGGAGTGAAGCGGACGCCATCAATGATGACCGGCACTTCCTCGTGCAGGTCTAGGAAGCGCACCGAAGGTAGCAGGTGGTTGGGCAGGCGCGAGAAGTCAGGCCACACCTCGTTGTTGAACAGGTACTTGCGAATCGCGTAGATGGTGGCTGGCGAGGCGTGGATGTCGATCGCGCCGTCACGCTTGCCGAAGACGTTCTCGATGAAGAACGGCAGCGCGTTGGTGTGGTCCATGTGCGAGTGGGTGAGCACGATGGAGTGCACGCGCACCTGCTCTTCCACGGACAATGCCTGGGTCAACGAGCCGGCGTCCAGTGCGATGCGGTCGTTGATCAGAAGGCATGTCATCCGAGTGTTGAGACTCTCGCCGCCGTAACCACCTAATACTCGAATGCGCATAAGTTGACCGATTCTATGCGGGATAGATCAACGGGCACAACCCAGGACCATGAAAGTGGGGTCGTACGACTTGGGTCAAGTGGGGTCCATCCCTGGGGCGATTGTACGCTTTCGGCGCAGGAAACGAAAACGGCGCGGCTGGCCTGTGCCCGCCGCGCCGTTTCTTGTCTCCGTCAGGCAGCGATCAGAAGCGCGCGCCGATGTAGAAGTCGGTGCGGAAGCTACTGCCACTGTCCTTGAAGTCCCATTCCTTGGAGAAGTCCCAGTTGAGGTTGAGACCCAGGAAGTTGACGCTGACACCGAAGCCGTAGGCGGCTAGGGCATCTTCCAGGCGGCTTTCGTCGCTGTTCCAGAAGTCGAAGTCTTCAGCGTCGTTGTACCAGGCGCCACCGATGTCCAGGAAGACACGGCCGCGGATACCCTGGAAGACCAGAACCGGCGTGGCCAGCAGGTCGATCAGAGGGAAGCGGTACTCAATGTTGGCGAAGAAAACACGATCTCCGGTCAGCTCGCGGTACTCGAAGCCGCGCAAAGTATCGAGACCACCAATCGCCAGAATCACCGGCGTGTTGCCTTCGGCTGCCGCAGCGTAGAGCCGCAGAGCAACGTTGCTGCGCTGGCTGACGCTGAAGTACTTGCGGGCGTCGAGGGCGACGTAGCTGGTCAGTGTGCCGCTGTCGTCGAGGTCCGGAGCGTAGCTGACGTCGGCGCGGATCAGGTTACCGCTGACCGGTCCGTACGGTGCGTAGACCGCGTTGTCGTGCACCAGGCTGGTGCGCACGAACGGGTAGTCGTCCTCGACATCGACGAAGTTGAATTCGAGGAAGCCGCTGTCGGGGTTGAAGTTCGGGACCTGGAAGCGGAACTGGCGGTAGATATACCCAACTCCGGCCTCGAAACGGGTGTTGAAGGAGAGGGGGTAGATCAGCGACCCTTCGAGGCCGGTCAGCTGGTAGGCCTCTTCGCTGCGATTGATCTCGTTGCGTCGACTGTCGAAGGTTGTGTAGAAGTATCGATCGTCGAACAGGTGCACCTGCCACTGCAGGCGATTCTCCAGGTTGAGGTAGTAGATATCGAAGTTGGACAGGCTGTTCTGGGAGTCGAAGACGCCGATGATGCGGCGATCGCCAAGGTAGTCAGAGAACGTCAGGATCACCTGGCCGAGGAAATCCTGGTTGTCGGTGACACCGATGAAGGCGTCGGCGTTCTCGAGGAAGAACTTGCCGCCGCCGTAGCCTTCTTTATTGGCGTCATCCAGGGCAACCTGGATATCCGGCTCGAACTGCGGTAGGTCGGCCATGGTGACCGGCTCGGTGTCGAGCTCTTCGCGCGTCGGTTCGCCGACCGGTTCTTCGAGCTCGTTGACGAACAGCTCGAAACGGTTCTTCCAGTAGCCGACATAAACCAACTCATCCTTGCCTTCGTTGTCGGACAGCACGGTGGGCATGAAGCAGCCGGTGACGACATCGGTGTACTGGCGGATGTCGCCTTCGCCCAGGTCGAGGCTGTAGATATTGTCGATGCCGTTGCCGCGGTCGGAGGCGAAGTAGAGCGTCTGGCCATCGCTGCTGAAGGTGGCGTCCTTGTCGTTGGCGTCGCCGTAGGTCAGCTGGAAGCGGCGGTCCGGGTTGCCCCATTCGAGGCTGAACAGCTTGGCGTAGTCCCCCACGACCGAGCTGTAGACCAGCCGCTCGCCGTCCGGGGAGAAGGTCGGGGCGGCGTCGTAGAGCGCATCGTTGGTGACGTTGCGCACTTCCAGCGTCTCGAGGTCGATGGCGAAGATGTCGAACGAGCCGTTCTGGTTGCCGCCGAAGGCGATGGTGCGGCCGTCGGGATGCCAGGTGGGCGAGAACGGCTGCTCGACGTCGAGGTCGATGATCTGGCGAATCCCGCCTTTGATCACGTCGATCAGCACCAGCGAGCGGCCGCGCTCGCGCTTGGCGAAGGTGGCCAGGGTGTTGCCGTCAGGTGAGAAGGTGAGGTCGCGGCCCATGCCCGGCGGCGAGGCGACGAACTTGGCCGCGATGTACTGGTACTCGGTTTCGAAGCCGCGCGTCAGGTTGCGCAGGAAGCGGCGCTTGCGGGCGTCGAAGAGGATGACGTCCAGTTGCCCGGCCTTGTAGGTCGAGAGCGCCGCCACCAAGTCACCGGACGGTGAGGCAACAGGCGAGATGTCCGAGCTATAAGGGGCGTCCTCGATGCGGAACGGCCGGCCGAAGTCGCCGGGCTCGCCGGTCTCGACCAGCTGCGGCAGGTACTTCTGGCGTAGCCAGCGGCGGAACTCGCGGTCGAAGTCCTCGGAGTCCATCTTGAAGGTGCGCTCGACGGCACGGCCGACGCGCGAGCCGATGGTGTTGCGGAACTCATAGATGAAGTCCAGGAAGCCGTCCTGCCCCCAGCGCTCTTCGATGAAGTCGAACACCGCGTGGCCGAAGCGGTAGGCGAAGAAGCCGCCGATGTTGCTCTGTGTGATCGGCGGGATGTTGTCGTTGACCACCATGTCGCGCAGGAACATGCGATCAGTGGTCTGCTCGTCCTTGGCCATGTAGCTGGCCATACCCTCGGTGAGCCACAGTGGGGCATTGTTCGCCAGGCCCTTGGCCAGGCTGCCCTGGTACAGCATGTAGTACTGGAAGATGTGGGTCAGCTCGTGCTTGATCAGACCCAGCAGCTCGGGATCCGGCATGTCGACCGGCAGCACCATGCGGTAGCGCACTGGCGAGGCGAAGGCACCGACACCCTCGGGGATGAAGTTGAGGATGATGTTGTTCTGCTCGAAGGCAGAGTGTGTTTCGTAGAAGATCAGCGGCGTCGGGTCCTGGATCTGGTAGTCCAGGGCCTGCGACAGCTCGTCATAGGCGCTCTCGGCGAAGGAGACCACCTTCTCCAGCAACGCATCTTGTTCGGTGTAGTAGTACACGTCGAAGTGCGGCGAGTGGTAGATCTGCCAGTCGAAGTCTCGGTACTGGATCTTGTTCTTGCCGAAGCTGTTGTAGTACTGGGCTTCGAGGGTCACCGGAAGCAGGGTGGCAACCAGCAGCGAGAGGGCGAGACCCACGGCCACGCGTGCTGCCAGGGTGGGAGCTTTGGGAGTCTGGGCGGTCAACACGAGGTCTCCTCCGAGCTACACCTTCGATGATCGAGGTGACGAGTTACTTGGTGAACAGAATACGGCTGGCCTCGATGGTCTTCTCGGTGAACAATCCGAGAATGCGGTCCTCGAGGGCATAGAGGTTCTCGAACATGCCGCGCAGCGGGTCGGCTTCCTCGCCTTCGTAGCTCTGGAAGTCTTTGAAGTTGTCGGAGTACATCAGCTCGCCGTTGCGACCGTCGTAGACCTGCATCAAGATGTCGTACTCGAAGCCGGTCTGCTCGACCAGCACCTGCCGGTAGTAGGTGCGACCGTTGTAGGGCGACACGTATGGCTCTGTGCGGTACCCGGTGCGATCCTGGATGTCGAAGTCGAGGCTGCCGGCGACGATCAGGTCGGCCTGGGTGCGCTCGCCGATGACGCTCCAGAAGTCGGTCTCGCGGCCCAGTGCCTCGACATCGTAGGTCGGGTAGTCGATCGGGCCGCTCTCGATCACCTTGAGTTCGGTCTCGCGCCGCATCACCTTCTCGAGATAGCGCTCGAACTCGCTCTGGACATCGATATTGCGACCGCCGCGCGACTGTTGCTCGCCCTCGCGGCTGACCACCAGGAAGGGCGCGATGACGATAGTCTCGCGGTCCTTGAGGTCGAGCTTGGACTTCTGCGGCAGTTCCAGGCGCACCTCGACGGAGGCGGCGTGGACAGGCTGGCTGACGCCGGGCAGCACCAGCAAGCCGAGCGCGAGAGCAGCGCCGAGTGCCGATGCGACGACGGGTGCTAGAGCGGGCTCGACGGCCGAAGGAGTTCGGCGCTGGTGCTCAGGAATGGATCGAGCTGGATGCGGGCTCATGGCGACTCTCCTTCTTCTTCCGCGGGGGTGAAGCCGCGGTAGAACTCGACGAAGCGGGCGTAGTTCTTCTTCAGCTCCTGGTTGCCGGGCTCTCGGCGCAGCGCTTCCTTGTAGTACTCCAGGGCTTTGTCGAACTGACCGGTCGCTTCGCAGGCGACCGCCAGGTTGTTGTAGACACGCGGATTGCTCGGGTCCATGCGCTGAGCTTGTTCGAAGCGGAACAACGCCTCGTTCCACAGCTGGCGTCGGGCCATCTCGACGCCGAAGGCGATCTGGTCTTCGGCCTTGGCGGTCGACACCGCGCTCGAGGCGTTGCCGCTGCAGGCTGCCGTCCCCAAGAGCAGCGGCCCCAGTAGCAGTGGCCCCAGCAGCAGTGGCCCGAACAGCAAAGGCCTGAGCAGTGCAGTTCCCGCCATGGCGGTGAGCCGCTGCCGCAGCGAGAGAGAGAGTCGGAGGACCGGTGGGTGGTCCGGATTGGGGCGTTTGGTCATCGGGCTAGACTCCTCGACGGCTGGTCCTGTGACGACGGGCCCCGCTATCCGGGTCGTACGGCTCGATCCCCCGCTGACGGGGGCCCCGATAGCCGTGCTGCGGGGCTTCGGCTCGTTATCCCTTCGGCGTTCTTTCCTGGCAGGATCCTGCAAGATCCCCTTCAGAGGGTCCCTACGACGAGGGCTGGTCTTCGGATGCTCCGGAAGTGAAAAACCCGGCTTGGGTGTACTATACACGAGACCTAAACGTCTACCTCGGAGCTGTTATTCCGCTGGCTGCAGCGCGGGCGTTCCGCGCGCCGGCATCGTGAATCTCCCGCGCGGGCGGGCGGGGTACTCGGGAGTCTCGTATCCGTCCTCAAGACTTGTTGATCGCGCTCAATGCCGAGCTCAAACTGTCGCGGGCAGCGCTGTGCCGGCTGGCTCAGGAGTTGGACGCCTGGTGGCCAGCCGTGCGCACGGCCAACAATGCTTCCGTGGCGGCAATGGCCGTACGGATCGGTGTGCCGGTAGCCCAGTTGCGCCGGGCGCGCGACGTGGCAGGGGATGCCGAGCGCCGGGTCGAGCAGGAACGAAGGAGTGCTGAGCACCAGGAGGCCGAGATCGTCACCTGGCTGGACGAGACCTACCCGCCGGCCTTGCACGACTTACACCTGCCGCCGCCGGTGCTCTACTTGCGGGGCTACTGGCCGCGGTCGTGTCTGCGCGGCGGTCCCGTCTTGTCGGTCGTGGGTTCTCGACGCGCCTCGGACTACGGCCGGGAGGCCGCGCGGCACCTGGCTGGCGCGGTTGCCGCGGAGGGGGTGGTGATCGTCTCTGGCTTCGCCGTTGGTATCGACGCGGTGGCCCACGAGGCCGCCCTGGACGCTGATGGACAAACGGTGGCGGTGCTCGGCTGCGGCGTCGACGTGCCGTACCCGAAACCTCATCAGCGGCTGCGCGACAAGCTGCTGGCAGCGACGGACTGTGCGCTGGTCAGCGAGTTCCCGCTGGGCATGGAGCCGCGACCCTGGAGCTTTCCGGTGCGCAATCGCGTCATCGCGGCACTCGGGCAAGGGACGCTGGTCGTGCAGGCTGCGGCGAAGTCGGGCTCGCTGATCACGGCGCACCAGGCATTGGAGCTGGGGCGCGAGGTACTGGCGGTGCCGGGCGGCATCTTTGATCCTGGGGCGGTCGGGCCGAATGCGCTGATTCGCGACGGTGCGACGCCGGTGCAGGACGCGCGCGACATTCTGGACGCTCTCGGGCTGGCCCCGGCTGGGCAGCAGCGGCAGCTGTTCGAGAGCCCGGCCACTGGGTCTGCTGGCGCGTCCGCGGAGGAGTCGTCTGCAGCGGCCGGCACCGGTGCCAGCCGCCTCCTGCCAGACGGACTCGCCGGCCGTCTCGTGCAGGCTCTGCCGGTGGGTGCCGAGCTGACCGCGGATGACTTGGTGGCGGCCAGTGGCAGTACCACGGACGCTGTGCTCGGGGCCCTATTGGAGCTGGAACTGAACGGCTGGGTGCAACGTTTGCCCGGCCAGCTGTATCGCCGCGGGTAATCGATCGCGCAGGTGAGCCAGCCAGGCAGATGACCTGGACGAGCTAGAACAGATCGCGGGCGCGCAAGTGGTCCAGCATGCTACGGTGCAGCTCCTGTGGCGGCACGCTGCTATCGACTTCCACCAGGATCGGATCTCGCTGGCACAGCTGCCGGAAGATACGGCGCGACACTTCCAGCGCCTCCTGACGCTCGAAGCTATTGGGTGCACTGTCGCGGACGGTGACGCGGCGCACTGCGGTTTCCGGATCCAAGTCGAGCACGAAGACGATATCGGGTTCCGGCGCGAGGGCCTTCATCTGCGTCTCCAGCTCGTCTAGATCCGCACCACGGGCGCCCTGGTAGGCAATGGTGGAATAGAAGTAGCGGTCGAGGATGACGACCTTGCCGGCCTCCAGCGATGGCCGGATCAGCGTCGCGACGTGCTGGCGCCGATCCTCCACGAAGGCTTCCAGCTCCTCGTGCAGGGGGAGTCGGCCGCGGCTCGCCGACTCGCGAATCTTGCGTCCCCAAGGACCATCGGTGGGTTCTTTGGAGGTCACCACGTCGTGACCCTCGGCGCGCAGGGCGTCGGCGAGCAGGTGCACTTGCGTGGTCTTGCCAGCACCGTCGATACCTTCGACGGCGATCAGGATTCCGCGTCTTTCCGTGCTGGTTGGTCCGTCCATCGCCGCGCAGGATACCACTGGGCGTATAGACTCGCGGCATGCAGACTCATGGCATGCGAGATCATTCCGATTCACCTCCCGTCCATGTCGTCGGTGCCGGCCTGGCAGGCTCCGAGTGCGCCTATCAGCTGGCGCGCCGCGGGTTTGACGTCGTGTTACACGAGATGCGCCCCGAGCGCTCGACGCCGGCGCACAAGTCCGGTGACTTCGCGGAGCTGGTGTGCAGCAACTCGCTGCGCAGTGACGATCCGCACCACGCCGCGGGCTTGCTCAAGCGCGAGATGGAAGCTTTCGGTTCGCTGATCATCGCCACCGCTCGCCGTCATGCGGTACCTGCTGGCGGCGCTCTGGCGGTCGACCGCGACAATTTCGCCGCGGCGGTCACCGAAGCGCTTGCCCAGCATCCGCGCATCGAGCTGCGCCGTGGCGAGGTGACGGAGTTGCCCGAGGGTGATGCGGTGCTGGCCACCGGGCCGTTGACCTCGGACGCGCTGGCTGCGCGGCTGCAAGCGCTGCTGGGGAACGACTACCTTTACTTCTATGACGCCATCGCGCCGATCGTCGACGCCGAGAGCCTGGACATGTCCAAACTGTTCGCCGGCTCGCGCTACGACAAAGGCGACGGCGACGACTACCTCAACGCGCCGATGACGCCCGAGCAGTACCAGGTGTTCTACGAAGCGCTGACCAGTGCCGAGCTAGCACCCTTGCCCGCCTTCGATGAACTACCGGATGACGGCAGCAAGCGCAAGAATCCCTTCTTCGAAGGCTGCCTGCCGGTCGAGGAGATGGCGCGCCGCGGTGTCGACACCCTGCGCTTCGGCCCGATGAAGCCCGTCGGTCTGAGGCCGCCGGACGGCTCCAGGCCACACGCCGTTGTGCAGCTGCGGCAAGAGAACCTTGCGCGCAGTCACTACAACCTGGTGGGTTTCCAGTCGCGTCTCAAGTGGGGCGACCAGAAGCGCGTGCTGCGGCTGATTCCCGGTCTCGAGAACGCCGACTTCGTGCGTCTCGGGCAGGTGCACCGCAACACTTTCATCAATGCGCCGCAATACCTGTTGCCGACCTACCAGCTACGGCCGCGGCCGAACCTGCGCCTGGGCGGTCAGATCACTGGCGTCGAGGGCTATCTGGAATCCGCTGCCACCGGTTTGGCGATCGCGCTCTACTTGATGCTGGAACGGCGCGGCGTCGACTTCGAGCCCTTCCCGGCGACCACGGCTTTCGGCGCCATGAACCGGCACCTGGTCGAGTCGATGGCCAAGCACTTCCAGCCCGCCAACATCAACTACGGCCTGTTCCTGTCGCTCGAAGGTCGCGTACCACGCAAGAGCCGCAAGCAGGCCTACGCCGAGCGGGCGCATGCCGAGTTGCTGGCTTGGGCGCAGCGCCACGGCGTCGACCTCGAAGCAGATCTGTGCGCGGCCTGATCGACGACTTTCTCGACCACCTGCGCCACGAGCGGCGCTTGTCGGAGCACACGGTGCGCGCCTATGGCGGTGACCTGCGGCGTTTTCTCGACTTCTTGGCCGGTGAGTACTTGGGGGTCGAGGTCGCCGATGCCGCGGCGGCGGATGTCGATGCCGCGGCGGTGCGGGCCTACCTGGCGCACCTGGCGCGCGGCAAGCGCAGCGCGCGCACACAGGCACGAGCGCTGGCAGCGGTCCGCAGCTGCTTACGTCACGGCTGCCGCCTCGGCATCGTGGACGCCAATGCCGCCGAGGCGGTCAGAACGCCGAAGCTGCCCAAGAAGCTACCGCGGCAGTTGCGTCCGGCCGAGATCGAGACGCTGCTCGCGGCGGTGGACGGTGAGGACGAGTTGTCGCTGCGCGACCGGGCGCTGCTCGAACTGCTCTACGCCACCGGCCTGCGCGTGGGAGAGTTGGTCAGCCTCGACTGGCGCGACCTCGACCTCGACGGGCGCCGTCTACGCGTGGTTGGCAAGGGCAGCAAAGAGCGGCAGGTCCACTTCGGCCGGCCGGCGGCGCAGACGCTGAGTCGCTGGCTCGACGTCTGGGACCAGGTGCGCCAGCGTCGCGCGCAGGATCTGCCCGAGGACGGGGATCCACTGTTCCTGCATCACCGCGGTGGCCGCCTGAGCGACCGTTCGGTACGCCGCGTGCTGGACAAACGGGTGCAGGAAGCGGCACTGACCGCCGGTGTGCATCCGCACGCGCTGCGCCACACCTTCGCCACCCACTTGCTGGAGGCAGGAGCCGACCTGCGCACCATCCAGGAACTGCTGGGCCACAGCTCGCTGTCCACCACGCAGCGCTACACCCACCTGGATCTGGACCGTCTGTTGGGCGTTTACCGCGAAGCCCATCCCCGTGCCCGCCGCGGTTCCTCGTGAGCTGCTACAATCCGGCCTCTATGCACTACAATGCCCGACCTATGCAGGCGCAAGACGCAGATCAGCAGGACCGCCCTTTCTACCCTCGAACCCGCGCCACGACCGTGCTGGTCGTGCGTCGCGACGGTCGATTGTGTATGGCCAGCGATGGCCAGGTGACCCTCGGCGATACGGTCGCCAAGAGTTCGGCCGCCAAGGTCAAGCGCGTTGGCAAGGACAACGATGTCCTGGTCGGCTTCGCCGGCGGTGCCGCCGACGGCCTGGCGCTCATCGACCGCTTCGAAGAGAAGTTGGGAGAGTTTGTCGGCAATGTCGAGCGCGCCGTTGTCGAACTGTCGCGCGACTGGCGGATGGACCGCGCGCTGCGCCAGCTACAAGCGCTGATCGTGGTCGCTGACCGGCGCCAGAGTTTCTTCGTCTCCGGCAACGGTGACCTGATGCAGCCGGACGAGGATGGCATCATGGCTATCGGTTCCGGCGGCAACTACGCGCTGTCGGCAGCGCGAGCTCTGGTCCGTCATACTGATCTCAGCGCCCGGCAGGTGGTGGAAGAAGCGATGAAGATCGCTGCCAGTATCTGCATCTACACCAACGATCACTTGACTATCGAGGAGCTCTGAGCATGTCCGATCTCCTGAGCGACGGTCCGGACACGCCGACGTCCCAAAGCTCAGACCTCAACCAGGACGTAGTGGCGGAACAACCCGAAGAAGGGTTGGAGAACTTGCCACCTCGGCAGATCGTCGCCGAACTGGACAAGTACGTCATCGGCCAGGGCCAGGCCAAGCGTGCCGTCGCGGTAGCTTTGCGCAACCGCTGGCGCCGCCAGCAGCTGGCCGATGACCTGGCGGAAGAGATCTATCCCAAGAACATCCTGATGATCGGCTCCACCGGTGTTGGTAAGACCGAGATCGCGCGCCGTCTCGCCAAGCTGGCGCGGGCACCGTTCATCAAGGTCGAGGCCAGCAAGTTCACCGAGGTCGGCTATGTCGGCCGCGACGTCGAGTCGATCGTTCGTGATCTGCTGGAGACGGCGGTCGCCATGGTGCGCGAGGAGCGGCGTACGACGGTGCTCAAGACCGCCGAGGCCCGTGCCGAGGAGCGTCTACTCGCGCTGCTGGTACCGATGCACCCCAGCACCTCGACGCTCAACCAGATGGACGACCTGGCGGATACGCGCGAGAAGTTCCGCGACAAGCTGCGCGCCGGCAAGCTGGACAACCGCGAAGTGCAGATCGAGGTCGAGGAGCAGACGAACCCGACGCTCGAGATGTTCACGCCGCAAGGCATGGAAGAGGTCGGTTTCAACCTGCGCGACATGCTGCCCGGCCTGTTCGGGCGTCGCCGGAAGGATCGGGTCAAGGTGTCCGAGGCCAAAGAGATCCTGATCCAGCAGGAGGTCGACAAGTTGATCGACCGCCAGCAGCTGGCCCGCGAGGCACGCCGCCGTGTCGAGCAGGGCGGCATCGTCTTCCTCGACGAGATCGACAAAGTTGCGGGCCGCGAAGGCGGTCGCGGGCCGGACATCTCCCGCGAGGGTGTGCAGCGCGATTTGCTGCCGATCGTCGAAGGCACCACGGTGTCGACCAAGTACGGCATGGTGCGCACGGACCACGTGCTGTTCATCGCTGCCGGCGCTTTCCATGTCAGCAAGCCTTCGGACCTGATTCCCGAGCTGCAGGGCCGCTTCCCGATTCGTGTCGAGCTGGATTCGCTGACCGAGGGAGACTTCGTGCGCATCCTCACCGAGCCTGAGACTGCTCTCACGAAGCAATACGTGGCCTTGCTGGGCACGGAAGGTGTGACGCTGCAGTTCACCGAAGAGGGTGTCCACGAGCTGGCCCGCCTGGCGGTGGAGGTCAACTCACGGACCGAGAACATCGGCGCCCGCCGGTTGGCCACGTTGCTGGAGCGTGTGCTCGAGGAGATTTCCTTCGAGGCCCCGGACATGGGTGGCACTTCTTTCAACGTTGACGGCGACTACGTACGCAAGACCCTGAGCGAAATCGTCAAGGACCAGGACCTGAGCCGCTATGTGCTGTAACACCTCTCCGCGTCGCGCCCTGTTGTTCGTTCTGCCGCTGGCGTTGCCGCTGCTGTTGACAGCCTGCGGCAAGAAGGGAGATCCGCGGCCCCCGATCCGTGCCGTACCGGCCGCCGTGCAGGATCTGGCCGTGCGCCAGCAGGGGCAGGATTTCCTGCTCGAGATGAGCTACCCGAAGGTCACCACCAGCGGCATGGCATTGCCCGCGCTTGATCGTGTCGAGGTGCTGCAACTGCTGCGTCCTGCGCCCGCCGAGGGTTTCCAGCCCGAGGTCGACGCGCTCGAGTTCAACACCAGTGCCGAGGTGCTGCGCGTGTTGGGCGGCAATGACCTGAGCCTGGCCACCAGCGGCGACCGCCTCTACGTGCGCTTGCCTGTGCCCGCACTTGCGGCGCCACCGACCGCGTCCGATGAAGGTGCTGCAGCGATGCCGCAGCAGCACGCTTTCGCTGTGCGCTCGATCACCGGTGCTGGTGAGGAGTCGGCGCTGTCGAACTTCGCTCTCCTGGTGCCGACGACGGCGCCGGAACCGCCCACCGGCATCAACCTGGTGCCGGGGCCCGAAGGTATCGAGATCACCTGGACCCCCCCCGCGGATGAGGTCGAGGGCTTCCACGTCTATCGTCGCGACGCTCGCAGCCGTGCCTATCCGCGCACGCCGATCCGCGTCGAGGGTGATCAGCCCAAGGCGATGGATACCTCGGCCCGCTTCGGCAACCGCTACATCTACACCGTGACCACCGTGACGCAGCGCACACCACTGATCGAGAGCCGCCTATCCGGCGAAGCCGAGGTCAGCTACCAGGACCGCTTCCCGCCCGCGGTGCCCGGCGGCTTGGTGGTGCTGGCCGAGATCGGCCGCGTGCGTTTGACCTGGGACCGCAGCCCGTCCGCTGACGTCGCCGGCTACTACGTCTACCGGCGTGGTGGCGGAGAAGGCGACTTCCGACGGCTCAACGCCGAGTCGCAGACGCGCCGAGAGCTGGTCGACGAAGACGTCACCTCCGGCCGCACGTACACCTACCGCATCACGGCGGTCGACGCTCTGGGCAACGAGAGCGCGCCCAGCAACGAGGTCTTGACCACCGTCCGCTGAGCCCGGTGGGTCAACGCTGCCGAAACAGAATGAGCCGGTTCTTCAAGGTCTCCGGTGGTGGCAACGACTTCCTTGCCC
This sequence comes from uncultured bacterium, assembly GCA_965368975.1. GTDB lineage: Bacteria > Acidobacteriota > Thermoanaerobaculia > Multivoradales > JAHZIX01 > CBDUPA01. The sequence continues at coordinate 189,372 of CBDUPA010000011.1, forward strand.
TACCGGAGCCGGACACTCGTCCCAGCCCGAGCACCATTCGGGCCTGGTGCCAACGCGGTCACTCGCTGGGTGCTGACGGCATTTTCCTGCTGCAGCGGGCGGCGCCCGCGACCGACGGCGTATCTGTCGTCACCATGGAGTACGTCAACGCTGACGGTAGCAGTGGCGAATTGTGTCTCAACGGCACCCGCTGCGCCGCCCGCCTGGCCTTCCACCTGCGCTGGGCGGAGTCCGAGGTCGAGGTGCGTACCGGCGCAGGTCCGATCCGAGCCCAGGCGGCGGCCGGCGGCCTGATCGCCTTGACCATCCCGCCGCTGCAAACGACGCTGCAGCAGGTGAGTGCAGCCGTCACCTCGGCTGGAGCGCACGGAGCGACCGAGTACCAGGGCTGGCATCTCGATGTCGGCGTGCCGCATTTCGTCCTCCTATGGCCGCACGATCTGGAGACCGCGCCGGTTCACGATCTCGGTCAGCGCCTGGTGCACCATCCGGTCTTCGCCACGGCTGGCGCCAACATCGACTTCGTGCGCTACCCCCGCCGCGATTTGATCGAGATTCGTTCGTTCGAGCGAGGCGTCAATGCGGAGACCCTGGCCTGTGGCACCGGGGCTATCGCGGCCGCTGCCGTGGGGCTTCACCTGGACGCCCTCGACTTGCCTGCCCTCGACGTCAGTGTCGACGTCCACACGCGCGGCGGTTTCCCGATGCGGGTCGCCGCGGCTACCGCAGACCAGCGTCGAGTGACCCGCTGGTCTCTCACCGGTGATGCTCGCTTGCTGGCCACCGGCACCTTGCTACCCGAGGCCGCGGACGCCAATGAGCGCCCGCGGTGGGGTTGACGGTCAGGAACGCGATAGGATCCACTCTATGTGGATCACCAGTCTGTTACTCCAATTCGTGCTGCCGTCCCTGGTGGCACAGGCACCCGCAGAGCCCGTACGCATGGCGACCCGGGCTTTCGACTCCCGAGTCGAACTCGAAGTGCGCGATCTGCCGAGCACGGACGCCGAAGCGGCGATCCACGCGGCGATCGCGGAAATTCATCAGGTGCAGTACCTGGTGGACCCGGAGCGGCGAGTAGAAGGCAGCCTGGGCTGGCTCAATGGTCATGCGGGTGACGGTGCCCAGCGGGTGGATCCGCGCCTGCGCGCCATGCTGGAGCGTGGCTGGCACTTTTGCGTTTGGTCCCGCAACGCGCACGGGCCCCTGGCGGGGGAACTCTACGAGCTGTGGGGGCTGCGCAAGGATCGCTTGACGCGCCACCCGCGGCCGAGCAAGGTCTTCGAGAGCACCCGCCGGGCGGCGTGCAATCGCCTGCGGATCAACCTCAACGAAGGCACCGTGATCCTGGAAGAGGAGAGCCAGCTCGACCTCTGGGGCTTTGCCAGCGGCTACGCGGTGGATCGCGCGGTCGATGTGCTGCGCGACCACGGTGTGACCAATGCCTGGGTCGAAATCGGCCGTGTGCGCCGAGCGCTGGGCAGTGGTCCGGAAGGCCGCGGCTGGCCGGTGCTGCTGCCGGTACTGCCGGGCACCACCGAACCGCTGGACGAGATCTACCTGCAGGATCGCAGTCTGGTGACCCTGATGAACGACGACTTCCTGTTCGAGGTCGGCGACGACGCCTACCCGGCCTTCATCGACCAGCGCTCGGGCCAGCCGGCGCAGGGCGTCCAGGGAGTGCTGGTGGTCACCGATCTGGCGGCGGACGCCGAACCGCTGGCAGTGTCCATGTTGATCACCGGGTACCGCGAGGGGCAGATGCGCCTCGGTGGTCTCAAGCCGACCCCGGCGGTGCTCTGGTTCTTGGGCAGTGAGCAAGGTTCGCCGCTATTGGCCAGCTACCACTGGTCGAGCTTGGTGACGGGCGTCGTACCGCACTGAACCTGCCTAGTTGGTCGCCGTACCCGTTGCCGTCTGGGCCTGCGAACGAGGCTCCGAACGAGCACGTTGCAGCCGCTTGGCCGCGTTCTGCGCCATCGACACCATGCTGGTCAAGCCCATGCTCTTGCCCATCGACAACTCGTTGCCGAAGATTTCGTAGACCACGTCCGCCGACACCTGCTCGACCTGTTCCAGCGGCGTCCCGGAGAGGCTCTCTTCCAGGATCACCGCCATCGCCTTGGCCGAAATCCCCTGCGGATTCTCGACCGCGAAATGGAAGGCGAGGGTGCCGTCCGGGCGCGGCACCGCCCACATGTAGGCCTCCGATTCGCAAGCCGGCACCCGATTGTCAGCGCTGAAGGGTGGCTTGGCGATGCTGTCGGGTACGCACCGGAAGCGTTCCGCGATGCCGATCAGCATCTGGATGCGATCCGCGCGGTCGGGAAACAGCGCCAGCGTGTCCAGCACTTCTTGTAGCTTCTCCGGGTGCTGCTTCTCGCTCATCTTCGACCCTCGCTCATCATGATTCGATCGGCGGTCATTTCTCGATTGGGACGCCCACAAGGTTGCCCCACTCGGTCCAGCTACCGTCATAGTTGCGCACCCGAGGGTATCCCAGCAGGTAGCTGAGCACGAACCAGCTGTGACTGCTGCGCTCGCCGATGCGGCAATAGACGACCACGTCATCGTCGGGGGCCAGGCCTTGCTCCTGCTCGTAGATGGCACGCAACTCGTCGGCGTTCTTGAACGTGCCGTCGTCGCTGTTCACTGCTCTGCCCCACGGGACGTTGCGCGCGCCGGGGATGTGCCCGCCACGCAGGGCACCCTCGTTGGGATACGCCTCCATGTGCAGCCGCTGGCCGCTGTACTCCTCCGGACTCCGCACGTCGACCAGCGGTAGACTGCGGTCAACGTGTCCGAGCACGTCGTCCCGGAACACCCGCACTTTGGAATCGTTGCGTTCCGGTGCTGCGTAGTCGGTCGTAGCGTAGGCCGGTACTTCCTGGGTCAGCTCGCGCCCCTCTAGGTGCCACTTCAACCGCCCGCCGTCCATCACCTTGACCTTGTCGTGGCCGAACAGCTGGAAGACCCACAGGGCATAGGTCGCCCACCAGTTGTTCTTGTCGCCGTAGAAGATAACCGTCGTGTCGGTGCCGATGCCGATGCGTCGCGCCAGCGCCTCGAAAGCGTCGCGACCGAGATAGTCCCGGCGTAGCGGGTCGTTGAGGTCACGCGTCCAGTCCACTTCCACCGCGCCGGGGATGTGCCCGGACGGGTAGAGCAGTGGATCCTCGTTGGATTCGACCAGTCGTACGTTTGGGTCGTCGAGGTGCTCGGCGACCCACTCGGTGGAGACCAGGACGTCCGGCTGGCTATAGCCGCGGTGTGCAATATCGCTCATAGGATTCAACCTTCCTTGGATTCTCGGATTCGCTGCGGTTCGTTCCGCGTGTGGACCGGCCGACAAGTAGAATACTTGATCAAACTAGTCATGAATAGTCCAATTCCTGGGTCACGAGCACGGCGGCAACACTCATGGCAATTCTGTGAACGCCGGGGTCGGGTGCTGCGAAGTCCGCGGTTTTGCAGGTACACTGTAAGGGTGGCTCACCCATAAAGACCTCCTGATAACTGGAGTACACCAGGATTCTACGAGCTCAAGAGCGAAGCCAAGAGGAACAAGTCGTCATGCAAGCCCACGCCGCCGCGCCCTCCAAGCCAGAGCCCTCGCAAACGGACGACGAGCTGACCGCGATCGAGGCGGGTTACCCGTGCTGTCCGGAGCAAGTTCCAGAAACGACGCTCGAACAAGGTCGCTATCTACTGCGGTTCGCCCGCACGCCCGCGGAGGTGCGGACCGTCCTGCATCTGCGCTTCCAGGTGTTCAACCTCGAGCTTGGTGAGGGCCTGGAGTCGTCGCGCGATTTGGGCCTTGATGTGGATGGTTTCGACGCCGTCTGCCATCACCTGATGGTGCAGGACAAGACCACTGGTGAGATCGTCGGTACGTACCGCCTGCAGACCCACGACATGGCGGCCGCGCACAAGGGGTTCTACTCCTCGGGAGAGTTCGATCTGTCCGTGCTTCCCGCTGACATCGCGGGGGAGTGTGTCGAGCTGGGGCGTGCCTGCATCGCCCTGTCGCACCGCAACCGGCAGGTTCTGTTCCTGCTGTGGAAGGGGCTGGCGCTGTACTTGACCTGGAACCGCAAGCGCTATTTGTTCGGCTGTTCCTCCTTGACCAGCCAAGATCCCCGGGACGGGCTGGAAATGCTACAGTACCTGTCCGATCGCGGCCACTTGCACCCGACGCTGGTCGTGCCGCCGTTACCCGGGTTCGAATGCGAACTACCCGCCGACGCTCCGCCGATCGTCTCTGACGACGTCGAGGTCCCCGGGTTGTTCCGCAGCTACCTGCGCTACGGTGCCAAGATCTGTGGTGCACCGGCTATCGATCGCGAGTTCAAGACCATCGATTTCTTCATGCTGTTCGACCTCGGTGGCCTCGACGACCGGCGATACCAGATCTACTTCGACGCACAGCGCTGAGTTTCGGCGACCGCGGAGGAGGTCGCCGTTGTGGCCCGTTTGCCGGCCTTCGAGGTCAGTCTATCGGACGTCTCGTGTAACCGGCGCCTTCCATGACCTGGCTGCTCCTCGCCCTACGCGTTGTCTTGGTACTTTCCTACACACTCGGCTGTTACCTGACGCTGATCGTAGGACGTGCCCTGCTATGGCTCGTGCGGCGCTCGTCGCAGCATTGGTCCGACGAGATCTATCGCCTTTGGGGCGCTGGCATGACGCGTCTGTTGGGGATCCGTGTCGACGTGCGTGGTCCCACGCCACCCAGACCATTTCTGCTCGTCTCCAACCACCTGAGCTATGTCGACATCTTCTTGCTCGCCGGCCTGTTCGGCTGTGTCTTTGTCGCCAAGTCGGAGATCGCGCGCTGGCCGCTGATCGGCCACCTGTGTCGCGCCGTTGGCACCATCTTCGTCGACCGTCAGAGCCGCCGCGATGCACTGCGCGTCGGCACGCAGATCCACGAAACGCTGGCTGCTGGGCGCAGCGTGGTGGTCTTTCCCGAGGGAACGACCTCCGGCGGCGAAACCGTGGAGCCGTTCAAGGCGTCGTTGCTCGCTCCCGCGGCCGCGCAAGAGGTGCCGGTCTACGGCGCGGCTCTCAGTTATCAGACCCCGGCGGACGTCCCGCCGGCTCGCCTCTCCGTGTGCTGGTGGGCAGATATGCAGCTGGTTCCGCACCTGTTCGGCCTTTTCCGCTTGCCATCGTTCTGTGCTAGCGTCAACTTTGCCGAAGCACCGATCCAAGATTCGGATCGCAAGCGACTTGCTCGCCGTTTGCACACGGCAATTCTCGCCAAGTTCACCCCGGTGACCGGGTCGGAGGACGGATGCAACCTCAAGAACTCTTGACGTTGAAGAATATCGAGTTTCTCAAGCAGGGCTCTGCCCTGATCGAACAGTTGGATGACGAGGTGTACTCTGCCCCGACACCCCCTCTCGGCAACAGCGGCGTCGGCGCACACTTCCGGCACTGCCTCGACTACTATCGCTGCTTCCTCTACGGTGTCGATAGTGGCAAAGTCGACTACGACGCGCGTCACCGCGACCCACGGGTCGAGGTGGATCGCCGGCATGCCCAAGCGTGCATCGATGATTTGATCGAACGTCTCCGAGCCGTGTCGAGGCTCGATGCCGCTCAGGAGCTGGAAGTCAGCGTCGACAGCCCGGAGCGTGAGCTGCGCCATCTGCAGTGGAGCCGTTCGACCCTACTGCGTGAACTGCAGATGCTGGTGAGCCACACCGTGCACCACTATGCTCTGATTGCCGTTCTGCTGCGTTCCCGAGGCCTCGATCCAGGTGCGGAGTTCGGCGTCGCACCCTCCACCCTCGACCATTGGCAGCAGACCGCCGCAGCCTCCTGACGCTGGCAGTTTTAGCGCCCGGCGTCTTCTGACCCGCGTCCCCTGCCGAGCCGTCCGCGATCGTGTCGACCAAGCTTCGCGCCCTGCTCGTTGTCTACTTGCTGCTGCTGGGGGCGTCGCACGTGGTGCGGTTGCTGTTCCCGCAGCCCGGACCCGAACGGCCGCCGATCCAGCTCCCCGGGCACGCGGTTCTGCAAGCCGCTGCCGTCGACGACACCGATCTGCTGCCCCGCAAGCAGGTACGTCTGGCCTACCGCTACTGGCGTGCGGAGGAGGCCTCGCCTGCAGCCGATATCGACGCCAGCGCCGAGCGTCCTACCGTCCTGCTGATCCACGGCAGTCCAGGCGGCGCCAGTAACTTCGATGGCATGGTGCCCGACCTGCGGCGTCGCTACGATGTCCTGGTGCCGGACCTGCCCGGCTTCGGTGACTCGCAGCTCGACATTCCGGACTACTCCTTCCGCGCGCATGCGCGCTACTGCCTGCAGCTGCTCGATGACCTCGGCATCGAGCAGGTCCATGCCGTCGGTTTCAGCATGGGCGGTGGGGTGGTCCTGGAGCTGGCCGAGCAGCGTCCCGACGCTATCGCCTCTCTGACCCTCTTGGCCGCTATCGGGGTGCAGGAGATGGAGCTGCTGGGCAACTACCAGCTCAACCACGTCGTGCATGGGCTGCAAGTCGGTTTTCTCTGGCTCTTGGGCGAGGGAGTGCCGCACTTTGGTGCCTGGGATGGTGCCTTTTTCGGCATCCCCTACGCTCGCAACTTCTACGACAGCGACCAGCGTCCGCTACGAGGCTACTTGCAGCGCTACGACAGACCGATGCTGATCGTGCACGGCCAGGACGACATGCTGGTGCCGGTCGGGGCAGCGATCGAGCACGCACGCCTGGTGCCGCAGAGCGAGCTGCAGCTGCTCGACCGCAATCACTTCTTCGTCTTCTCGGAAGGGCCGCGGCTGGCTGCTACCTTCGAAGCCTTCTTCCAGCGTGTTGATGCCAGCGACGTCGCCACCCGTGCCACTGCAGCACCCGAACGGATCGCGCGAGCCACCGCACCCTTTCGTCCCGAAGACCTTCCGCCGCTCGACGGTTTCGCACTGGTCATGCTGCTCTTCGTCATCGCTGTTTCCACCCTGGTCAGCGAAGACCTCACCTGCATCGCCACTGGCCTGCTCGTCGCCGCCGGCCGTATCTCCTTCCTGCCCGGCACCCTGGCCTGCCTGGTCGGCATCTTCGTCGGAGATATGTTGCTCTATGCCGCCGGCCGCTTCATTGGGCGCCCTGCCCTCCTCCGTGCTCCCCTGAAATGGATGCTGCGTCCAGCCGATGTCGAACGCAGCTCCAAGTGGTTCGAGGAGAAAGGCCCCACCGTCATCATCCTCAGCCGCTTCGTGCCCGGCACCCGCTTGCCTACCTACTTCGCCGCCGGCCTCTTCCGTACGCACGCCCTGCGCTTCGTCTTCTACTTCCTGCTCGCTTGCATCGCCTGGACACCGGTGCTGGTGGGTCTAGCCATGTGGTTGGGAGCAGAGATGTGGCACTACTTCGAGCTCTTCGAAGACTACGTCTGGGTCGCGGGGGTGGGCTTGGTGCTGTTGATCCTGATCGGTACTCGCATCCTGCTCCCCGCCGCCACCTGGCGCGGTCGCCGCCTGCTGCGCGGGTCGCTGCGTCGCAAACTGCGCTGGGAGTACTGGCCACCCTGGGTTTTCTACCCACCGCTGGTTCTCTGGATCCTCTGGCTCGGTATGCGCTTCCGTGGCTTCACCCTGTTTACCGCCGCCAATCCGGGCATTCCGGCCGGCGGAGGGATGGTCGGTGAGTCCAAGTCACAGATCATGCAGGGCCTGTGCGGCGGCGTTGAGCAACCGCAACCTCCGGAGCTGGCCCGCTTCGACGTACTGCAAGCCACGGCATCGACAGATGCCCGCGTCGAGCAGTTGGAGGCCTTCCTACAGCGGATCGATTCCGTTTACCCTGTCGTCCTCAAGCCGGACACCGGTGAGCGGGGTGCCGGCGTCCAGGTGGTGGCGTCGCGGCAGCAGGCCTCCGAGTATCTCGAAGCTGAGCCTGATCCGGTCATCGTTCAGGAGTACATCCCCGGCCGCGAGTTCGGTGTCTTCTACATGCGTCTACCGCAAGAAGAGAGGGGCTTCGTCTTCTCGATCACCGACAAACGCCTACCGTCCATCGTCGGCGATGGGGAACGCACCGTCGAGGAGCTGATCCTGGCCGATAAGGATCTTCTGGCCATGGCGCGCTACTACCTACGCGTCCAGGAAGCACGCGTCGACGAGGTGTTGCCGGCCGGCGAGGAGCTGACCCTGGTACAACTCGGTACCCACTGCCGCGGCGCCGTCTTTCTAAGAGGAAGCCACCTGATCACCCCGGACCTAGAAACCGCCATCGACCGTGTCAGTCAGCGCTTCGAAGGCTTCTACTTCGGGCGCTACGATGTGCGCACTCCGTCGGAGGAAGACTTGCGTCAGGGGCGCTTCAGAGTCCTGGAACTGAACGGCATCACGTCGGAGTCGACGGACATCTACGATCCGCAGAACTCGCTGTGGGAAGCGTACCTAGTGCTGTTCCGGCAGTGGCGGTATGCCTTCGAGATCGGGCGGCAGAACCGGGATGCGGGGGAGCAGGTGATGTCGTTGGGGGCGTTCTTGGGAATGGTGGGGCGGCACTTTCTGAGCCGGTAGTGTCACGAAAGACGCGGGCCACAGCACTCCTAGGATGGTGCGGCGGCGCTCTGCTCGTGCCAATTTATGCAGCATAGGAGGAATCAATGATTCGGCGAAGTCGCAAGAAGCGCTTGAAGCTGCACCGGGAGATGCTCGGCTCTTTGGTGGAACAAGAGCTAGGCCAGGCGAAGGGTGGAAGTACCGTGCTTTGTACCCAAAGCGGTTCCTCCCAGGCCATCGAATCTTGTCCAGCCCTATTCTCGGGCTGTTGTCCCATTGCTGAGGGGCGTTAAATGCAAAAAAATCGTATTTATGCGCAATTACGGAAGGAAGTCGTAGATGAAGCGCAAAGTAACCGAAAAGCGCACTTTGAGGTTGGTTCGTGAGACCCTCAAGGCACTCGAGAGCGCTGACTTGCCCAAGGTGCGTGGCGCTTACCACAGCTCACAGTTGTCTATCCCTACCATCGACGACGGTGACTCTTGTACTTGCTTCAGTCTGGGTATTTGAAACCTGTTACGCACTATGCCCGAAGGCCGGCCGACTCACCGCCAGTCTCCATGGACCTGGAACGCTGCCCAAAGCAAACTGCGTCCGCGACGCTTCCCCAGCGGTACCACGCAGCAACTCAAATTTGTGCCTGGCGTAGGGCCGTGGCCCTGGGCAGTCCTGCTGTCCCCAAGAGACGCAAACGCAAGCGATGCCTGCCCCGTTTCTGTCCATAGCCTTAGAGGCCGGGGAGTATCTGGCCGCCAAGCCCGGTCCGATCATTGCTCAGGAGTACGTCTCCGGCCGCGATTCCTGGAACTGAACGCCACTACGTCCGAGTTGGCGGACATCCACCATCCGCAGAATTCGCAGTGGGAAGCGTACCGAGTGCTCTTCCGCCAGTGGCGGGTTGCCTTTGAGATTGTGTGGCAGAATCGGGAAATGGGCGTCGAGGTGATGTCCTGGGAGCGCCCCTGAAGATGGTGGCGCTGTACTTTCTGGGGCGGCAGTGTCACGAAATGTCGAATTTCCGCACTCCTCGGTTGAGCGAGCTTTGCACTTCGTGCCGGAGCGCAACTTCTATTGCTTCGCGGTTCTGGAGGAGCTATGCGCAACCTGAAACGGCTTGAGCAGCGTCTTCACCTGAGCAAGGAAACCTTGAAAAGGCTAGAAGCCCCCGATCTCCAGTTGGCTGTAGGTGGCAGTGTCAACAAATAGTGGTGCTTGGGTTTCCTGCCCCTCGTGTCCCACTTCTGCCTTGATGTGAAGTGAAGAAATTGAGGTGCTCCCGGCTTCTACAGTGCCGGTATCTTGGGCAACAAATGGCTGCCATCAACGAATAGGAAGTGAATCATGAAAAAGAACAAGTTCAGCGAAAAACTCGTGTTGCACCGTGACACGCTAGTTCAACTAGAGAATGGGAGACTAGTTACGGCCGTGAAAGGCGGGGGAGAAGAGTCGACAATAACAAGGAGCGCTGGCACTATGTCGTGTACGTCTGTTTGTATTGGTGCTATTTAGCTCGCGCTGGCGTGGCGAATATTCCTTTTTAAGCGTAGTTTCCGTAAAACAGAAATGCTCCCCATGCATAGGGGGCAGAGAGTTCTGGATCCCCGCTGCCTATCATCTCGATCTGTACCTGTTGGAGAGCAAGGATCGGCGGTGTTCCCGAAGCGAGTTTTTTATAAAACCTTGTCATTATTACGGCCGTCGATCTGTCAGCAATCGGCCATAAGGAACCGATCACTGCGCGGGCACCCACTACCTGAAACGCTAGAGCTAGACTGAGGGGCCCGTCGCCTCGCATTTCTCTGCCTAGAGCACTTTCGCAAGATGACAGCACAACAAGGTCTGTTCCTTGCAGACGGGTCTCGCTGAGAATCTCCCTCATCTCAAGAATGCCGTTATCTTTGCCAACTTCGACTTGCTCGGGTAGTGAGAGTAAGAGCGCTGGATGCAGTGGCCATTGTGAATCCGATAACGTGTGAGTTGCAAAATGCAGATACCGAGTTCGAAGGGTACCCTTGGCACGCTCTTCGATGGCGTCAGGTCCAAAGAAAATGCGACTTCTAGAACCGAAGAGCGCTCCGACCTGTTCGACTTCTGCCTGACTAAATGGCAGTTGGCGCAGCTTGAAGCCGCGATTCAGGGCGGCAAATACTTGCCCGTTGTCCATTAGCTGACCGTCGGCGGACTCAAGATGGATGGGAAACGACGGATTGCCGAATGCCGTAAACTCTACCGGTGGTAACTCTGATGAGCTTCTTGATCTCAGCTCTGAATAGGACGATCCAGACAGGCCGAAGAAAAGGGCAACTTTCTCGATCAGGTAGTGGTCGTCAGTGCGTAGAGTGGACCAAGGCAGGGAATGCAAAGCTCCGTCAGGGAGGATCAGCAGTCTTTCGAAATCGCTTAGTGAGTGCCGCAACGCGGGTGGAAAGAGAGCGATGAAGAGGTCTCGACCAACGACGCGAAGTCTGTCGAGTTTCTGTTGCCACTGCGGATGTTGCGGGTGCGCGCTGAGTATGAGAGATCGTATTTGTTGAACTTTTCTCTGTACTTCGCCTTGGTTGATTGGCAGTGAATAGGTTGCCAGTTCCTGTCTGTTGCCGAGAGTAAAGACGAAGGACTCTTGCTCCGCAACGAAGAATGAAACCAAGAGCGTCTCTTGGTCGAGGGAACTCTGCATATCGCTGACTTGCTTGCCTTGATCTTGGGCACTGCTACGGGGGCTGAGTTGTAAGGGCCGTACAGTGAACTGGCGAAGAAGTTTCTCGTAATCAAGCTTTGCCTGGAATAGCTCATCCCTGAGAGACTGTTCTTGCTGCCCTTGGTTCTGAGTTCTACCGACTAGGAGTTCGAATCGAAGCGAGTTCAGTTGCTCTTCCAACTTGAGTTTCAGGTGCTGAACAGTGGCAGGAACATCCATTAGCTCCTTTGAAGCTTCATGCTCTGCTCGCATGATTCGGAAGCCCTGGGCTCTAGATCGCTCCAAAGTCTCAAATGCTTTGGTTGGCTGCCCTCCCCGAATAAGGGCTAGAACCAGATGCTGATAATAGTCATGGTGCCATGAACGATAGTCGACCCTCGATTGCGCCAGATGAGAGATCTGATGCTCTAGTGTGTTAACTGCATCTTGTAGCCATCTCAAGCTAGCGGTAGGGTTTCCGCCGTTGGCCTCTAGGAGTCCTCGATCTCTTTGAAACTCTGCTAGCCACAAGGTTTCTGAGGCTAGCTCCTGCACGATCTCAATGCCACGATCAGAGGCTTTCCGGGCTTCGGTAAGTTCTCCAGATTCCCACAAAATCTTGGCGAGCTGATTTTCCGTCTCGGCGGTCCAATACGAGTTTCGACTTTCCTGAAGTCGGATCTCGCGAGCCTGAAGAATCAGGGCTCTTGCCATCTCCAAGTTACCTTGAGCTTGATGCAGTCGAGCCAGTAAGACGAGTGTGTTAGCAATACGCGGTGATTCTGTTGTACCTTCCGACCTTCTACTTAGAGCCAGTGATGCAGTCGCAAGGCGGATACCTTCTTCGATAGTGTTGGTTAATAGACAGATTCTAGCGGAGCGCATTAGTAGCTCGGCTGTTCGGTGGCTTTCTGGGTGGTGTTGCTGCAGGATCCTTAGTGCAGTTGTGTAGTGTGACGAAGCTGAAACCGGCCTTCTTCGCCATTCGTCCAATTTTCCTAGTTGCCGGAAAGTCTCTGCAAGTAAGACTGGACGGGCGTTGCCCGCTTGAAAGTTACGAAGAGCCCTCTGAAGCCAATACTCGGCTCGGTCGTGCTCTGCTTGCATGCGAGCAGTGACGCCCAGTTGAAGGTAAGTACCTCCGAGTAGATAACTCTTCGGTGCCCTAGTCTCAAGGATGTCTTGCGCATATTCTAGATATGTCTGTGACTCTTCTAATGCGAGTTCTTGTCCCAAGATGAGTCCCAGGCAGCCGAGGGTGTAAGCTTTCTCAACGCTATCTACTTTGACCTGTTGAATGGACTGTAGTGCGCGCCGGCAGAGAGCTTCACCTTGATTCCAGTCTTCCTGCAGGAAGAGGATGATACCAAGTCGAAAGTATGCTCTTGATCTTAGTCTTGGTTCTTCTTGCCTCTCAGAGAGCAGCACAGCTTGCTCGTAGTACCAGCGTGCACCTGTGAAGTCATCGCGATCTTCTGCTAGGTTGCCGAGGGCAATTTGTACTTCCGCCTTCTCTGATGGGTAGACGGTCCAGTTTAGAGTCGTGCGAAGTACCCGCTCGGCCAGTTGATATTCACTTTCTGCATTCGTCCATTCTTCAGGGTGCAGTATTTCCTGTGCTTGGTTCCACAATGCTTGAGCCAGCGGTAGGCTAAAACTGGCTCGCGTATAGAGTGGAGACAGCTCCTGCCAAGGCACTACAGCTTCTGCTCCTTGTGCTGCTGTGAATCCCTGTGATGTTCCTCGCTTCAGCAATAACGACAAAAAGAGGAGACAGATCAAGCCCAGGTCAGGGAACCTTGGGTGCTTGGACATCATGCAGGGCTGCTTCATTCGTTTCCTAAACCGACACCGCTAGTCGTCGTAACCTGAAGCGACACGCCAGTGTGCCTTTCATTCCTAGAGATGGGCTAGGGCCGGGCGTGAGCAGTTGGCGATAGTCGACGTGTTCAGACGGTGTCAGCTCACCGCCAGTCCCCATAAACCTGAAAGGCAGCCCAAGCAAACGGCGTCCGCGACGCTTCCCCAGCGTCGCCACGCAGCAACTCGATCTGTGCCTGACGCAGAGCCTCGGCCTTGGGCAGCCCTGCGTCCAGGTGCTGGTAGAAGCGCCGCATCAGTTCTGCCGTCGAGTCGTCCTGCACGTTCCACAGGGATGCAACGACCGAGCGCGCGCCGGCGATGTGGAAGGCTCGTGTGAGCCCCATCATGCCTTCGCCGCTCAGCTCCTTGCCGAGGGCAGACTTACAGGACGACAGCACCACTAACTCGGTGCTCTTGAGCTGGATGCCCTCGAGGATTTCCCATACCTCCAGCAGGCCGTTCTCCTGCCCATCCTCTAACTGCTCCGGAATGCTCAGTGCCAGGGCAGAGTGCAGGGGCATGCGGGAATCGACGATGGCGTGCGTGGCGAAGTGGAGATAGCGTGCCTGTGTCGTCAGTTTGGCTTGCTCCTCGGTCGCTGCTGCACCGAGGTAGGCACGCGAGCGGCTGCCGAAGAGGCGGGAGATGCCTTCCACTTCCAGCTCACTGTAGGGCAACAGCTGCAGCGCGAAGCTGCGCTCGACCACGGAGCGCAGCTGAGGGTTGCGGAGGCTGTTGCTGTCGGTATCCATGAGCCGTTGTGGATACTCAGGACCACCGAAAGCGGCCAGCATGACGGGAGTCGCTGTTGGACGATGGCGGTTCTTCAGCTGCGCGTAGGCGGAGGCGGACGGGGCGATGTGGAGCTGCTTGTCTTGGATCAGGAAGTGATCTTCCGAGGACTGCAGAGCTGACCAGGGGAGCTCGTGCAGCTGACCGTCGGGCACGATCAGGATGCGCCGCGCGGTATCGATACGTGGCTGCAGTGGCCCGAGCAGGGCTTGATAGAGACGCAAAGCTTCCGGGCCCAGATTGCGCAGGGCCTGCTGCTGTCGTGGCATGCTTGTGCGGGCCTCGGAAATCTGCTTGTGGAAGGCGTCGACTCGATCTTCTATCTCCTCGGAACCTATCTCGAGGGTGTGGACGTCGAGACCTTCGTCTCGGCTGACGGAGAAGACGAGGGTTTTGTGCGTCAGCGTGCTGAAGGAGATCAGCAGAGTGCCTGGGTCCAGAGAGTGGCGCACCGCGGTCAGGTCGAGCACGGGAGCCTGAGTATCCAGGATGGTCTGCTGCCGGTGTTCTCGAACCCGCCGCTGAAAGCTCTCGTACTCGAGCAGGGCGTCGACCGTCTCGTCTTCGTAGTGTGCGATGGCGTCCGTGTCGTTGCGCCGCTTGGCGTCCAGCAGGTCGTACTGGATCCGGTCGCGGTACTGCTGTAGCTCTTCCTTGCGTGCGTGTAGCGCGGGTGGCAGCCTGTCGCCGGAGACGGCTGCATGCTCGGCGACAATGGCCCGGAAGCTCTGTGCGAGCGAACGTTCGAGCGTCAGGAAAGCGCTCTCCTGCGCACCGAGTTCGAGCTGTGTCTCCAAGATGTGGTGGTAGACACTGTGGAACTCGGAGCGGAAGCCAGCCTGGATCTGGCGAGAGCCCCCCAGTTCGGCGGTCTGGATCTCCAGCATGTCCGCGGCTTCCTGCAGCCATTGCAGGCTGACTAGGGGCCGGCCGGCTTTGGCTTCCAACAGACCGCGTTCGGAGAGACCTTCGATCAACCAGAAGCTCGTGCGCCTGTCGCGGCGATAGTGGGCGAGTGCCTGATCCGAAGCTTGGCGGGCTGCCTCGAAGTTTCCAAGGTCCGCCTGCACGCGGGCAATGGCCCCTTGGGTGTACCCGATCCAGAAGTCGTCTGCATGCTCCCGCAGGACCTCCAGCGCCAAGCTGTACTCGGCGAGCGCGTCCCGCGGCTGCCCCTTCTGCTCGTAGTAGTTGCCGAGCAGGGCTCGGCTGTTGGCCGTCGCTCCGAGATCCCCGTCGACCCTGACCTGCTCCTCGCGCAGGCGCAGAGCTGCCTGTGCTTGCTGATGCCCCGTTTCGAAGTCGCCACTCTCTAGAGCCATCTTGCCGAGTCGTTCGTGCAAGGCTGCCAGTTGCGCCGTGCCCGCACGAGCCTGTTGATAGCTTTTCAGGGCTTGTTGAAAGTAGTCCGTTGCACTGTCGAAGTCACGCGCCCAATGTGCGTTTTTGCCGCGCTGAACCAGCGCGAAGGCACGATCCGGCAAGGGGGCCTGGTTGTCTTCGAAGATCTCGAGAGCACGTTCCAAGAGACGGTCCGCGGTCTCGTAGGCACGCTGCATGCGGTAGACGACACCCAGCTGAATGTAGGAATGGGCCAGTGCTCTGCCGTCGCCCAGGCGTTGCTGAAGCTTGATTGCGGACTCCAGCAGTGCCCGCGCCTCCTCGAGTTCGGGCTTCTGACCGAGAATCAACCCAAGGCAGTTCAGCGTTTCCGCCTCCTCGAGGCCGCCGGCTGGTTGCAGCGTCCGCTGGGTGGCCAGTGCCCTGCGACACAGGAGTTCTCCTTCCTGCCACTTGCCGACCGCGAAGCGGACTGATCCCTGGCGGGCCCAGGCCTGGGCCAGCAGCCACGGATCGTCAGCGTCATTGAGGAGGCTCACCGCAGTGTCGTAGTGGTCAGCTGCGGGACCGAAGCGCCGGTTCTTCTGCTGAACTCGCCCGAGTGTGAGGTGGAGGAGGGCCCGGGTCTGGGGAGCACTGCTATAGCGGAGAGCGGCCAACAGCGCCTGTTCTACCGCTGGATCCGCAGTGCCCGGAGGCAAGGTCTCGAGCTGCTCGGCATGCTGCCAGAGAGCTGCGGCGATCCGCGAATCAAAACGGCTGTCCGGTTGGGAGGCTGCCGTAATGGAGCTGGTAGAAACATTTGGTATTGTGCATGCGTCAAATTGCCTGCTCGCCAAGCCAGAGGCCAGGAGCAGTGCTGTCGAAAGGAGGGTCCAAACCGTAAGGCGTCTGGCAATCTGAAAGGAGTTTGCAATGCGCAAGCGAAGTTCCCGTTCTAAGTCCAAGTTACAACTCCATCGAGAATGGCTGACGCTTCTAGACGCTCAGCAGCTGACTGCGGCTACGGCTGCAGCTACGCAGGATCCGTCTTCCACGGCGATCTTTTCCTGTCCGCAATGTGGGATGAATACATTTCCCATCGACGTCTAATCGGTGCGTCGGCCGCTGGTTTTCGTGTTCGGGCCAGTGGCTGCCTTACAAGTAGACGCGCAATCTGGGGCAGGAAGTGTCAGACAAGGAGCACAAACATATGGATGCATGTATCCAAGAGGTGTCACAATGCGAAGATTCACGAAGAAGCGCTATTCGATTCGACTGCACCGAGAGACCTTGGTGCGGCTCGAGGACGCTCACCTGAAGCAGGTTGCCGCGGCAAGTATCAAGGCATCGTGTCCGCTGACCGACACGGGAGCCCCTGCGGTCAGCCCGGGGAGCTGCTGCTAGAAACAAAAAAAGCGTCCTTGTGGACGCTGGGGAGCAGAAGTACCTTGTTGTCCGACCCTTCTGAGTCGCGGAGCACCACGTGAGTGGCGGCTCTGTACTTAGACGCGCAAGCAGCGCGGAAAAGTGTCAAACGCGGCGCAGAAATTTTTCGAGGTCGGCACTTTAGCGTTCCTGTTCCGGGCTCTGGGGCTCCAGCTTCTGTAAGCGCTGCCAGGCTCTTCGAGTCTTGGGAGCGTCGGGCCCCAGAGCCTGGAGCAGGCTTTCGTAGCCTTGTCGGAGCAACAGGGTCGCGGCTTCGGTGTCGCCCAGCGCCAGCAAACAAGCTCCCAGGACGCTATCGACTTCCGCCAATGACACCTGAGGGTGTTTGTAGACCTCTTCCAGGGTCTGCCTGGCCAGCCGCGCTTGCTGTAGGGCCTCGTCCAATCTTCCTTGCGCGAGCAAGATTTCGGCATAGTTGCGCAGGAATGCGCCAAGGTTCGGTCTGCCGATTCTCTGTTGGGACCGCTGAATCCGCAGAGCCTCCTCGAGGTGAGCCTGCGCACCGGCCAGATCCTGTCTCAGGAAGAGGACGTAGCCCAAGTTGTTGTGTGCGGGGGCCAGTTTCCTATGGAGCGGTTGCTTCTCGTAGACCTTCTGTCGCAGTTCGAGGCTCCTTCGCAGTTCTTCCTCTGCCGCTGCCAGCCGTCCCTGGTATTGCAGGATCCGACCTAGATTGCTGTGCGTCGTGGCAAGCGCCGTCGGGGAAACCTGGAGGTCGATTCTCGTCTCGAGCGCTTTGCGGCCCAGGGCCTCGGCCTCCTCGAGCTGGCCGAGTTCGAGGAGCAAGGTAGAGAGGTTGTGCCGAACAGTCGCGATGAACTCGGCATCCACGTCGGCTTCTGCGAGTCCGAATTCTAGGGCTTTGCGAAAATTGACTTCAGCCTTGCTCGGCGGCCCAATACGGCGGCGGATACCGCCGAGGTGGTTGAAGGCTTCGGCGAACTGCGCGCGACTTCCGTGATGCTTCTCGAGCAGTTCGATGGCTTCGAGGATGTACGGTTCGCCGGCTTTGTGGTCACCGAAGTAACTCAGGTTGCCTCCCAGGTTGAGCAGCGTTTCGGCCAGCTGGTGCGGCTGGTCCAGCTGACGTCCCAGGTTGACGGCCTCGCGGTAGAGAGGCAGGACTTCTTCGGCGCCCCGGCCC
The DNA here is from genome assembly GCA_965368975.1 of uncultured bacterium. Taxonomy (GTDB): domain Bacteria; phylum Acidobacteriota; class Thermoanaerobaculia; order Multivoradales; family JAHZIX01; genus CBDUPA01. Next base: position 207,131 of record CBDUPA010000011.1, read on the forward strand.
AGGTCTTTGAGAAGTCTGCCAACTTCGTCGAGCAGGTGAACGCGGATCTCCGGGTCCTCGCCCAGCATTTCTGGGAGTTCGTCCAGGACCTGCTGGATCAGCTCACCGACGGTGAGTCCTGGGTCGCCGGTGTCCGGGCTGGCGCCTTCAAGGATCCGCGTGGTGATGTTCAGGGCGCCCCTGGCGACCCGCTGTTCCGTTTGCGCTTGCACGGCAGCCTTGCGGGCTCGCTGTCGCAAGACTTCCGCGTAGACGCTGAAGCTGGTGAGCAGGAAGATGAAGGTTGCCGCTGCGGCCACAGCCAGGGCGTTTCTGCGCACAAACTTCCAGGCTCTGTAGATGGGCGTGCTCTGGTGCGCCCTGACCGGCAGGCCTTGGAGGTAGTTCTGCACATCCTCGCTCAGCTGCTCGACGGAGGCGTAGCGCCGGACGGGCTTCTTCTCTAGCGCCATGAGCACGATGCTGTCGAGATCGCCACTCAGCCGCCGCCGCAGGCTGGGGGCGTCGAGGTCACGGCTGGTGCTGACCGACGCGGGATCGAGATGCAGCACCGAGCCGTCCGCACGCTCGCGTGTCTCGTCACGATCGATCGCCTGGCTCGGAGGTTCCGGTTCCTCGTTGCACAGGCGCTCGAGCTTGGCGGGCAGAGACGTGGTGGGACGGTGTGGACGGTGTCCGGAGAGCAGCTCGTAGAGCAAGACGCCAAGGGCGTAGACATCGCTCGCCGTGGTCACCGCCTCACCCCGCAGCTGTTCGGGACTGGCGTAGTCGAGGGTCAGGGGGGCGGGACCGCCGGTATGCAGAGCGGTCGGAGCCATGGTCCGGTCGGGTACGTCGCCGGCCAGCAACTTGGCGACCCCGAAGTCGAGGAGTTTCGGTTCGCCCTCGGCCGTGATCAGGATATTGCTCGGCTTGAGGTCGCGGTGCAGAACCAGGCTCTGGTGGAAAAAGTGAACGGCGGAGCAGATCTTGCGGAACAGGTGCAGCCGCTGCGTGATGCTCAGACGGTGGCGGTCGCAGTACTGGTCTATCGGTTCGCCCTCGATATGTTCCATGACCAGGTAGGGACGGCCGTCCTCGGTGCTGCCACCGTCGAGCAGGCGGGCGATGTTCGGGTGGTTGAGCTGGGCCAGGATCCGCCGCTCCTGCTGGAAACGCAGCACGGTCTGTTGGGCGCTGGCGCCGTGCAGGAGCTTCAGGGCTCCCTTCTGTATGAAATCCTCATGGATCCGCTCGGCGAGGTAGACCGTCCCCATTCCCCCGCGCCCCAATTCGTGTAGGACGCGCCAGCCCGCGACTTGGGTTCCGGAGGCCAGTTCCGGCACCAGGGCGCCTCCCTCGAGGCTCACCTCCCCGCGAGGCGCGCCGGCGACCGCCGGCTGTTCCAAGAACTCGCCCATGTCACCGTGGGAAGCGACCAGCGACGAGACTTCACGGAACAGGTCTTCATCTTCGGCGCAGGCGCTGCGCAGCCAGCCGAGCCGTTGGTTGGTGTCGACATCGAGCGCTCGGTTGAGTAGGTCCTCAATGTGCAGCCAGCGTTCCGGCGTCATCGGGGTCGAACCGGTTCCAGCGTCTGGTGTGGGAGCTGGATTGTCGCATTCCGGGGGCATCGCGGAGCCTCCTCAGGACGGCTGCAGCGCACGGTGCAGCCAGCTCTTGGCTGCCCGCCACTTGTAGCGGACGGTCGAGGTGGAGATATTCAGTACGGTAGCGATCTCGTCATGGGTGAGGCCGGCGAAAAAACGCATCTCGACGATTCGACTGCCTTCGGGGTTGAAGCGTGCTAGGTCTTCGAGCGCGACGTCGAGGCGCAGTAGCTCGTGGTCGCTCATCTCGGCTTGCAGCAAGACGCCATCGTCAGCCAAGGCGTCCAGCGAAATCGGCACGTTGTCACCGCCGCGCTTGACGGCGGTGCGCCGGCGTGCGTGGTCGACCAGGATGCGCCGCATCTGCCGTGCCGCAAAGCCGAAGAATTGGGCACGGTCATGCCACTGTACGCGGCGCCGGTTCATCAGGTCGAGGAAGAGCTCGTTGACCACCGCAGTCGGTTGCAGGGTATGGCTCTGGTTCTCGCGCACGAAGTACCCACGCGCGATCCGCTGCAGCTGGTCGTAAACCAGTGGCGTCAACCGCTCCAGGGCGTCGGGTTTGCCGTCGCTCCAGGCGTGTAGCAGGACGGTGATGTCCCCGCGTGGCGAACTGCCGGTTCTTTCCGGTGTGGCGTCGCGGGATGGAGCTGGGGTGTCGTCGTCCATAGGCTACTCCGTGGAGGGGGCGATCAGCTCGAGGTCGTAGGTGGCGGTGCGCGTGGCGTCGCGTAATCGAAAGACCTGCAACTCGAGGCGGGTCCCCGGTTCGACGCCAGTGAGTCTGAAGAGGATCTCTGCATGCCCGTCCGATACCGCGTGCAACCGCTCCTGGCGTTTGTGCTTTGCGTCAACCAGGTCGATGCGATAGGGCTCGCTAGCTTCTTCGACCTTGATGCTCAGAGTCAGTTCGCCCTGACGGACTACGACCGGGAACGTGTCATCGAGACTCCTGGTCACTGAAGGCAACGGTAAGTCCGTGCGCTCGAGACCGTATATGGCCATGGCATCGCCGGTGCTCTGGAGCCACCGATGGCGCAGCTCTCCGAGCTGGTTGTGCTGCCCGATCACCGTGCTCAGCAGGCCGAGGCTGACGGTGAGTAGCACGGCTGCAGCCCAGGCCAGGCGTTGTTGCCAGGCGCGCGAGCCTTGCGCGGCCGTTTTGCTCGGTGCGGGGAACGGATGGACCGTTGCCGAAGCGCCGACCGCTCGCTCGAGCGCGGCACGGGCTGGCAGCACGGCGTCGGAAAGCCAGAAGTCAACTTCTGGGTCCGCGTTCGGGACGTCTTCATTGCCGTGGCTCCTGCTGGCCCGCCAACACGCCCGCACGCGCTCGAGGTGAGCGGGCTCGAGCGTAGCGTAGCGATGTTCAGCCGACAGCGCCTGGGAAGGCACCTGGAGCGCCAGGCCGCAGCGCAGTGTCATCGGGCCGCCTTCGGAGGCGGGGATGTCGACGTCAGCCGAAGTGAACAAGGGCGCATCGTCAACGGGTACCAGCCACAGAGTCTCCACACCTGCCTCTTCAGCGTGCAGCACCAGCCAGTCGACACCGAGGGTGGCCGTCTCGGGGCGTCGTAAGAGGTCGCCGGTCTCCAGTGGGCGCGCAGCCCCCTCTTGGGCATCCCCCTCAGCCAGAAAGCGCTGGTGTCGAAGGATCGCAGCCCTGTTGAGGTGAGCACTGAGGCTTGCGAGCTTCGTTTCGTCGTCGACCATCGTCGAGCCTTTCTGAGCGGCCTCGTCGGGAGGTTCGGGTGCCGTGGTCGCTTCGCCACTTTCTTGACACAGGCGGCTGAACTCTCGCAGCTGATCGTACAGGGCTCCCATGGAGTTGCGCGGAATCCCCAGCTGTTCCGCCAGCGCGCGGCGCGACGGTACCTTCCGCGTCTCTGGATGGCTCGCGTACAGGCTCAGGAACTGCCAGAGCCTCTCTAGGTGTTCACGCACTTTGGGCTTCAAGTCGGCAGCCGCCAGGTGCTGGTCGACGCAGCGCAGCAGGAACGCGAAGCTTTCACGCTCGGCCAGCGAAGTGTCGGGTTGCACGCGCCGGACCAGGCGCAGGAGGCCGGGTTCTTCACCCTCCTCGAAGGCGCTCTCGCCCTGCTCGGTGTCGAAGAGAGCGCCCCAACGGTGGCGAACGTCCAGCTTGATCGGCTCTATCAGGTCGCGGAAGCGGAACAATGCGACGTGCTGTTGGGGAAGCTGCTGGAACAGGCCGCGAGCCGTTTCCTGCAGTTCGACCAGGCCACGGCCTTGTGCCGTCAGCAAGTCCGGCAGTAGCTGGTCGTTCCAGGCCGGCACGAGTTCGGTAAGGCGCGCGCGAATCTCTGCCTCTTCTGCTTCGGTGGGGCCGTCGATCGCAGGGTCGAAACCCACCAGCGTGATGTTGCGCAGGCGCTCGTCACCATCGAGCACGAAGAGTCGACCGGTGTTGATCAGCTCCAGCGCCGCCTTGCGCAACACACTGAAGACGCGGAAGCCGAGAGGGTCGTGCTTCTTCTGGGTGTCGTGCACGAAGTTGCGCACGTTGCGCCGCACCAGGCCTTCCACATTGGCTCCGGCCTGCAACTGGCGCACGAGGTAGGCATAGCGGTCCAAGAAGATGTACCGGAAGCACTCGGCGACCAGTTCCCAGGCCTCGCTGCGGAAGATGTCCGGAGGTTGCGTCGCTTGCGACCACGAGGAAACCCCGTACACCCCTAAGTATCCCGGTTGCCGGAGCCACAAGCCGCGCCGCCGGAGCTCCGCTTGGATCAGACGCCAAAGCGCAGTCAGGACAGCCTCGACCCGCTGGTCCGGTGGAGGTTCGTTCGAAACGGCCAAGGCCTCTAAGTAGTCGGTGAAGTGTCCTTCGCCGGAACCGCGATACATGCGTTTGTGCCCCCGTAGATTAAATCTCAGCTCAGCAATCTTTGGCTTAAGGATTCTAGCAGTCCACTCGGTTCCTGTTGGAACCTCGAACGAACATCGTCCCCGTGACCCTTTTTTGATCTTTCCGTGCCACTCGCAGAATGCCGTTTGTTAGTTCTCTACAACGGGCCGGATCCTGCCCCCGAATTCCCAGCCCACGCTGCTACCCCCCCTGAGTATCGGCCTTTGTGCCGGCCGGACGGCGTGTGCTGAAACGTCGAACAACGGATGGTTTGGAGGGGTCGCTCTGTCCATCCGGACACGAAGGAGTCAGGATTATGAAGTTGCGAAACGCAGCTGCTGTTGGATCGATGATTGTTGTCTTGATTGGATTGTCGGTGATCGATGTCATGGGTGCGGAGAGTGCCCGAGGAGTTGTGACGGAACACATATCTCTCACGGACGCGAGCTACACCCTCCGGGCCAGTTCGTCGACCACGTTGATCCTCGAGGCCGAGCGGCGAGAGGTTGTGGTGGTAGAGCTTTCGGGGCGCACACCCGAGACCATCGCGAGACTGCGTGCGGACTCTCTGCCAGAAGTCGAGGTGCTGGAAGCGTCGCTGGGAAGGTGGCTCGTCGCACTGCCGCAGGCGGGAGACTACGAGCTCCTGGTGGAGGCCTCTGGCCCGTTCGAGGTTCGAATCGAAGCCTTTCGAGGGCGCACGGTGCAGCCGTGGTTCGCGGAGAGCGCGCTGAACGCACCAGAGTCGCCGACGGCGCTGCCGCCCACGGAGCCCGCCGTAGAGCCAACCGTAGAAGAACCCGTCGATGGCTCCCTGGAGCCGACCTCGCCGGACAGTGGAGAGCAGTCGGGTGGTGGCACCAGTGAAACCTACAATGAGGATCCAGTCACCGTGCGCTGGGTACCGAATCAGCCGGAGGGTCAACCGGGGACGCAGTCTGCGACAGTGCACCTACACAACGTTCTCGTCGAACTTCCCGAGGCGGGTATTTGGATGCGCGTCGAGCAGCAGGGGGCCTTGCGTTTACCGTTCTCGTCACAGGCCCGTGTCTATGCCCTCTGCGATAGCTCGACGTCTCTACTGCATCTGTGTGCGGCACCGATGGTTCAGGGAGGTTCGACGCAAGGAGACTTGCGCCCTGCAGACGAGCGGCGCCTCCACGCGTTCACGCTCGCGGCGCCTGCTCATATCGTCCTGGAAGGTACCGGAGAACCGGATCTGCGCGGCCGTCTGTACGAGGCCACCGGTCGCATGCTGGCGATGGACGACGATGGCGGACCCGCGCTCGGCTTCCGTTTCGAGCGTCAGCTACCCGCGGGACGCTATGTGCTGGAGGTTGATGCCGTAGCTGGCGGGGTCGGTCGCTACACACTTCACTTGGAGACGACCGACACTCAGCCGTAAGCGCCACAGTGGCGCCTGGAGCCGATAGAGTCGGCCGTCATGACGACGGTCGACCCTTCCGCCACCGACGATTCCCCTGCCGGCACTACCGGTGAGCCGCGACCCTCAGCGTCCGGAGCGCAGCAACTGCGCTATTGGACCTGGGGGTTGCCGCTCTTCGCTGTCGTCTGGCTACTCGGCTATCTCTGGTGGTTTCCGGATCCCGTTGCCCTGGCCCAGCAGAATTGGCCCCTGATCCTCGTCGGCTTCGTGGGTGCCCTGCTGGGCAACGCGACGGCGGTTGGCGGTGGCTTGGTCTTTGTACCGGTGATGATCTTGGTCTATCACCTGGGGGCCGTGCCGGCGCTCAAGCTGGCGCTGGCGAGCCAGGCGTTCGGCATGACCAGCGGTGCCTTCGGCTGGCTGCGCCGAGGGGTCGTCCCCTTTGGCCTGGTTCGCCTGACCTTGCTACCAACGCTGGTTGGCTGCACGTTCGGGACGGTGGTGGTGCAGCCGAGTTCCCTTCTCGTCAAGGGACTGTTCGGCCCGACCTCGATCCTGGTCGGCCTCTCGATGCTGTGGTTGCTGCGGCACAGCTTCAATGCCGACGACATTCCGCGTCAGGCACGGTTGTCCACGGCACTGGTCGCGGTGCTGGGCGGCGTGCTGACCGCCTGGGTCGCGGTCGGCATCGGGGAGGTCATCGCGGCCTACCTGATGCTGCGCTACCGGCTGCGTCCGGACCGCGCGATCGGGTTGGGTGTCGTTCTGCTGGCGGTCAGCTCCATCTATCTGACCCTGTTGCACCAACTGCTCGCGGGCGACATCCCTTGGGATCTGGCGGTATTCACGATCCTGGGCTGTGTTTTCGGTGCACGCCTGGGGCCCTACCTGAGTCAATGGGTGAGCCCCAAGCGCCTGAAGTTGACCTTCGCGGCCATCGCCATCGTTGATGGCGGGATCTTCCTGGTGCAGTTCCTGCTGCGCTAGCGGACGATGACCGTGACCGTGTCGAGACCAGTGTTGCCGTTCTCCGCCTGGTAGGCGTAGACGGTGACCTCGTAGACACCACCCTCGCTGGCTTGCAGCTGGCCGCTGAACTGGCTAGCGCTGCCGGCATAGGTGAGATCGAAGTCGAGAGCGGGCTTGCGCTCGCCATTGTGCTTGACGCGGGCACGCACCTCGAAGGTCTCGGTGTCCCACAGCCCACCCGGTGTCAGCGGGCAGCCGCACATCATCGTGACGTTGGCGTCGACCTGCAGCATCAGCGGACCTTCTTCGGTACTGGACGTCGCGTGCACCGAGTGAGCCGCGGGTGCCAGTACGTCGACAACCAGGCCTGGTAGTTCGAGCAGGAAGCCGTCGCCGCCGTTGATCGGTTTGCCCGGCACCACCCACTGCGTCGCACTGACGGTCACCGCCGCCTGACGTTGCCCGAGCGGACCGAAGGCGGTGACTTCGAGGTGCACCGGGTCGTCGATGTCCAGGGTGGCAGTGAACTGGGCCGAGCCCTCTGTCGCACGCACACCGTGGCGGTCGTGACGGTCGATCATGATGCGTTGGGTGTTGCCGGTGGCGCCGGCGGTGACGCCCTCGGCCAGCAATTCACCCGTGTCCGCGTTGCGCAGGGTGATGAGCACACCGCCCATCGACGTGCCGACGAACTTGGCACCCTTGCTGAGCACACGCACCGTGACATCGGTGGGTTCGGCCAGGGAAGGAGTTGTCAGGGTGGGTACAGTGAGCAGGAGCACGAGGCTCCCGAGTAGAAATCTGCGTAGCATGGTGAGTTCTCCTCGGAGTGGTTCAGACGGCTCGATACAGCCAGGTGGATACAGCCAGGTCAATGTAGCCAGGGAAGGTGCCCCAGGTCGACGTTGCCGCCGGACAAGATGATACCCACACGCTTGCCGTGCACGTCCAGTTTGCCCGCGAACACAGCCGCCAACGGCACCGCGGCGGAACTCTCGATCACCAGCTTCATCCGCTCCCAGAGCAGCCTCATGGCAGCCACCACCGCGTCGTCATCAATGGTGACAATGCCGCTGACGTGACGGCGGGCGATGCCGAAGGTCAGCTCGCTCATCGAGGTCCGTAAGCCATCGCAGATCGTGTCGACCTGTTCATTGCCGACCCGCCGGTTCAGCTGCCACGAGCGGTAGGCGTCGTCGGCACCTTCGGGCTCCGTGCCCCACACCTCGGTATGCGCAGACAGGTAGTAGCAGCCGAGCGCGGTGCCGCTGAGCAGGCCGCCGCCGCCGACCGGTGCCAGCACCAGATCGAGGTCGTCGACTTGGTCGAGCAGTTCTTGGACAGCAGTGGATTGACCAGCGATGATGCGCGGATCGTCGAAGGGGTGCACCAGGGTACCGCCAGTTTCCTCCACCGCTGCCGCCGCTGCGGCTTCACGCGCTTGCTGCGTCGGTTCGCACAGCCGGACTTCCGCCCCATAACCACGAACGGCGTCCAGCTTGACGCGCGGTGCGTCGCTCGGCATCACGATCACCGCCCGTGTGCCGCACGCTGCCGCGGCGCACGCCAGGGCCTGCGCGTGGTTGCCCGACGAGTGGGTCACCACGCCGCGCTCCAAGGCCTCAGTGGGCAAGGAGCGCACGGCATTGGTGGCGCCGCGGTACTTGAAGGCACCCACCTTCTGCAGGTTCTCGCACTTGAAGAACAGGCGCGCACCGGTGAGGTCGTCGAAGGTGGAGCAGGTGAGCACCGGCGTCCGGTGCACGTGCCCCTCCACCCGCTGCCGGGCTGCCAGCAGGTCGTCGCGCGAAGGTACGGAAGGGGTCGCGATCGTCGCCATCAGTTGACCCATGGTCCCTGTCGCAGGTTGTCGTCGTCTCCACCTCCGGGCCAGCGCCGTGGTCCAGTGGAGCCGGAGTGCCGTCGATCCTGCAGGCTTCGTAGCTTCCCCTGGTAGACGCGGTACTTCAAACGTAGCCAGCCACGCTTGAGTTCCTGCAAGGGACCGCCCGGCTGCAGTGACGCATAGGTGAAGCCCACCGCTGCACACACCCCCAGGAAACCGGCGAAGTCCTTGCTGGAGAGGAACGCGAGGAAAGCGAAGAGAATCTCGAGCCACAGGAACCAGCGGGCCTTCACCGGCAGCACGAAGAACAGGTAGATCGTCGCATGCTGGTGCAGGGTCGCGAAGGCGGCGATCAGGATCACCAGCAGCGTGTGCTGCCCCTGCAGGATGAGGAAGGGCGGTAACAGTGGGGGCAGATGCGGGTTGGATCCCAGGCCCACAAGGTAGCCGAGGACGGCAACGGCTCCCGCGACCAGGGCCGCCGAGCTCAGCAGCCGCCAGAAACGGCGCCGACCGAGGGCCCAGAACACGTCGCGGCTGAACCAGAAGAGGATCAACAAGTTGAACAGGAACCACAGGTCTGGACTGCCGAAGCCGATGAAGGGGTAGGTGATCAGCTGCCACAGCTGGCCGTGCTCGACGACCCCCGGCGTCAAGCGTAGCCAGTAGAGAAGCTGCGCTGTGGCGTCGAAGAACTGCATTGAGAAGGTCGCGAAGACCACGGCCAGCAGCACCCAGATATCGAGGCTCAGGGGGGCTTCGCTGCCGAAGCTGATCGTGCGCATCATGCGGGGTTCACGGCTATACATCACGGTTGCATTCTACCCCGGCGCCGTCGTCTCCGCGCTGCTCGGACCCGCGTCGTGTCCAAGGGCGCTCTTGCAGATCGGGCCGTCATCCCTTAGCGTGTGGAGCCATCATGGAAAACAACGCGACGCTACCCTGGTATCAGCAACTTCACTGGCAGATTTTCATCGCGATGGCTCTGGGCATCATCGCGGGCGTCGCTGGTGGCGAGTGGATCGTGCCCAAGGTGTCCTGGTTGGGCACGCTGTTCGTGACCTTGCTCAAGATGATCATCGTGCCGCTGGTCTTCACCTCGATCATCACGGGCGTGGCATCGGTCGGCGGCGGTCGTGGCGTCGGACGCCTGTTCAGCAAGACGATCGGCTACTACGTGCTCACCAGCACGCTAGCAATCCTGGTGGGGCTGCTTCTGGTCAACGTCATTCGCCCGGGTGAAGGCGCGGACATCGTCAACGCGAAGAGTGCTGAGCTGCCCGACCTGCAGCAACCTAGCTCGGTGGCGGACCTCTTGCTTTCCATGGTGCCCGAGAACGTCCTCGCCGCCGCCGCCAAGCCGGACATGCTATCCCTGATCGTCTTCTGCATCCTCTTCGGCATCGCCATCGCCGGCCTACCGCGCCGTCCGAGACGTGTCCTCTTGCACGTCTTCGACGCCGCCTTCAAGGCCATGATGCGCTTGACCCAGGGAGTGATCCGCGTCGCTCCGATCGGAGTCTTCGGCCTGATCACCACCGCCGTTGGTACTTCGGGGATCGAAGTCTTCAAGCCGATGGCCGTCTACATGGTGACGATCGCCTTGGGCTTGGCCATCCACGTCCTGGTGACGCTGCCGCTCCTGCTCTATTTCCTCGGCGGCATCAACCCGCGCATTCACTTCCGCAACATGATCGAGCCGCTGACCATGGCCTTCTCCACGTCGTCCTCCGGCGCCACGCTGCCCGTGACCATGCGCGCGGTCGAGGAGAAAGCCGGTGTCTCGAACCGGGTGTCGTCCTTCGTGCTGCCCATGGGCGCCACCGTCAACATGGACGGCACTGCCCTCTACGAATGCGCCGGCGTCCTGTTCATCGCCCAAGCCATCGGCTTCCAGCTCGACTTCACCGCCCAGCTCACCGTCGTCATCACCGCCCTCCTGGCTTCGATCGGTGCCGCCGCGGTTCCGTCTGCCGGCTTGGTGATCATCTTCCTGGTGCTCGAAGCCGTCGGCATGCGCGGCGACCAGGTCACCGCCATGGTCGGCCTCATGCTCGCCGTCGATCGCCCGCTCGACATGCTGCGCACCGCCACGAATGTCTTCAGTGACTCCTGTGGTGCCGCGATCATCGCGCGGTCAGAGGGGGAGAAGGACGTCGACGCGGAGTAGATGTAGACAAAGATTCGCTCTCGACAATCGTCAGACTTACAAGAGGTAGACATGATGCTCAAGCGTTCTTGGTTACTGCTTCCGCGCGCTGCCTTGCTACTGTTACTTCTAGTCAGCTTGCCTGCATGGGCTGTCTCCTATCCTCAAGGTTGCACAGGAACAGGTAGTCATGGTTCAGGTGCATCTCCTCAAACCGAAGATTCCGACAACGATGGTGGGAAGGACCGGTGTCATGGAAAGGCAGGCGATGAAGGCACTTGTCTGAAGTCGGAGTCTGGGTACTCACTGGTTGTGACTTGCTTCTCCACGGTGGAAACAGGAACTCTCCGCGAGGCCTGTTCTGCACAGACGACCTGCCCTCGAGGGTCCATTGGGTGCGGCAACGGCACGGTCAAAGAGGCATGGGCTGGCTACGTGTACGACAATGGAGGGAACATCATCAAGAGCTATGTACAGTGTCGAGATGCGAGTGGTGTCGTGAGTGCGACGGATTGCTGAATCCTTGGCAGTGATCACTTGGTGGCGGGGGCTTGCCGCCGCCTTGTATCTCGGACTCGCCTGCGTGGTAGTGGTGAGTGCGGAGGTTCGCATCCAGGTACCTCTGGTAGGGCCAGCTGAAGACGTTCATTTACAGCTGATGCCCTTGACGCCTGATGGATCGGCCAGAGACGTCACTAGAGAATTGGCTCATGCGCACATTCTACGCAGTGGCCGTGGCGAGACCGTGACTCTCACTGCTCCAGAGGCTGGCATGTGGGCTGTTCGGGTGGAGGCTGTCGGCATCGCACCGAGCCTCTTTCGACTCGCGCCGCTAGTCTCTTCGGTGGAGTTGCCCGCACTGGACTTCAAGCCAGCTGCGCGCTTGAGCCTCAGGTTGGTGAACTCGCAGGGGCAGCCAATTGTTGGAGCCCAGGTTCTTGCCACCGCGAGCGAGAGCAGCGGGTGGACCGTCGCTGATCAAGTGGAGATCTCCAATACAGGTGGTTTTGCCGAGATCCTGCTTCGCGAGAACGAGGCGGCGGACCTGACGATTGTGGCGGATGGTTACGCCATGAAGACGGTTGAACATGTCCCCGCTGGAGAGAAAGTCATCTCGCTCGACGCAGCGATGGGGTACCGACTCCGTTTCGACAATGAGGACCAAGGCAACGTACCGAAGGGCGTGTACGCTCGTGCGATCGGCCATGGTGGAACGGTTGCCAGTAGCGACAAGTCTGGAGAAATGCAGCTCTTCTTGCGCGGGGACGAGCAATTGATCCTGGAAAGTACCAGTGGTTCGTGCCTGCAACTAGCAGCAGCGGATCTGGATGCATCGAAGATCAATCGAGTCGTCCTGCCGGGACGGAGTGTGGTTTACGGCGAAGTCTTGGATTTCGAGACCCGTCAGCCTGTCGCAGGTGCCCTAGTTTGGCCAGTGCGCAAAGAGGATCGCTTCGTCCAGACCAATGAGCGCGGTGAGTATGCATGGAACCGGTGCCTGGAGCAGGAGTGGCCACTAGTGGCTGTGGCACCAGGGTATTCCCAAGCAAGAGCGGTCTTCCGAGACACGGAAGACCGCCAGGGTCCAACTTTGGTGCTCAGGTCGGCAGAGAAGAACTTGACTGGACGGGTTGTGGATTGGCAAGGGGAGCCAGTGGTAGGGGTCCAGATCCGCTTGGAAATGCACCTTGTCTCCAGGGTTGCTACGAGTGGGTCTGATGGCCGCTATGCGTTCACAGGGCTGCCTGGTCTAGGTACCGCCACTTTGAGAGCGAATCCGGAAGGCTTCCGTAGGATCTTGCGCAATGTCGATGTTGCCAGTGCCGAGTCGGATTCACTCATCCTGGTAGCTGAGCCGCTCTTCGAAATTCGAGGTCAGTTGAGAGGGAATGATGGGGCTCCGCTGCCAACCGCCGCCGTGCAGTTGAAAAGTGGCAACACTGAAATCGCCGTCGGGAAGACGAGCGATTCAGGAGAATTCTCATTTACCAGCGTAGCAGTGGACGGGGGGACGCTGCATGTTGCGGAGCCCGGCTTTGCCGAGATCGACTACAGATTCCGGGCACCGCGAGGGGAACTGCTGGATATTGGTGAACTCAGGCTTGAGGAGGAAGCCTTGTTGACCGGCTTCGTTCTCGATGAAGTAGGGCAACCCGCGGAAGGAGCGGAGATTTTTGCTTGGAGAACCGGGAGTAGCGTTTCCTACGATGGCAGCGGCTATCCGCAGCAGGCCGTGGATGCGGTGAGCGCTGCGGACGGTAGTTTCACGGTCCGAGGATTGCTTCCCGGAACGGTGCTCGATCTGGATGTTCGCTGTCGCGGTTACTTCCAGAAGCAGCTGACGGGCTTTGCCGGCCCGTTCGATGAGCCGTTGGCTCTCACCTTGACCCGTACGACCCGGATCGCTGGTGAGGTTGTCGATCAGAAGGGCAGACCGGTCGAGCATGCAAGAGTTCTGGCCCGCGAGATCGGGGAACCAGAGGACCCCTTGCCTCCGCTCCGAAGGCAGTTGCCTCCGAGTACGAGGACGGACGAAGCGGGTCGATTCGTCCTGCACGATGTGAGAGTCGGGAAGGTACGGCTGGAAGCCACCGGGTTTGGATTCCTGAAGGCTGAATCCGAGTTCCAAGCGAGAGAAGACAACGTTGCCGAAGAAGTGAGACTCGTCTTGCCAGCTGCTGCCGTTGTCGAAGGCCGAGTTCTGGACGGATCAGGAGATCCAGCGGTCCTGGCGTCTATCCGAACATTTGCACTTTCTGAACAAGAGTGGGCGGAACGGAATCTCCACTACGAGTCCACTGACGGCGACGGATACTTCCGCATCCAAGGCGTGCGACCCGGAACTCAGCTGATCGAAGTCAACCTGGTTGACCATCCGCGCCTGCTCCAGAGGATTGAAGTCCAGCCCGGTGACAATTGGATCGACCTACAGCTGGATTCGCAGGAGCTGCAAGATGTCTTCGGCTACGTCGTCGACCAGGACGGAACCCCGCTGTCTGGTGTTGCCTTGACGTTGACAGCCCATGGACGTCCGATTGTCCCGCGCCAGACACAGACCCATGTCGACGGCTCCTTTGCCTTCTCCGAAGTTGCCGCGGCCGGGTACCTGCTTTACGCCGATTTTGAAGGCTACCTCCAGCCGCAGCTGGAGGTCCAGGTGACGGTCGGCATGGACGAGCTGACTCTCGAGCTGATCCGGGCTGCGAGCCTCTCGGGCCGCATCTCTGGACTCACGATACCGGAGCTGCGGCGCCTGCAACTCGCCTTGACGCGTGATAACGGAGAGACGAGTGGAGCTCGCGTACACGAGGATGGCACCTTCGAGAGTGCCAGTCTGCTGCCCGGAATCTGGACGTTAACTGCCATCCTTCTCGGAGCGTCGGACTGGCCAGCTGTCGAGGAAACGGTGGTCATCGACCACGCCGGACAAGAGGTGCGCGTCGACTTGAGCTTTCCATAGCTCGGGGAACAAGCGCCGTTCGGGACCGACGGGGCTCGACGACAAGCAGCGCAAGAACCAACAGCCCGGTGGACCTCCACCGGGCTGTTGCTGCTCAGAGGGTCGCAACCCTCATCTCAGTGATGCCGCCGAGGCTCAGGCCGCGACGGACAGCGAGCGGGCCATGAGGCCGGCGATGGCTTTGTTGAAGCGCACCTGATCTTCTAGCTCGGAACCCTCGGCGAGCAAGCCGTAGCCGAACAGCAGTTGGGCGTAGTCCTCAATCGCCGGATCCTCCTTGTCCTTGTCGTAGACCCTCTGCAGGCCTTGCAGGATCGGATGTTCCGGGTTGATCTCGAGGATGCGACGTTGCTTGGGGCCGCCGCCCTTGCCCTTTTGCAGCAGCTTCTCGAGCTGCGGGCTGTAGTCGTGGTCAGCGCCGACCAGGCACACCGGCGAGCTGGTGAGGCGGTTGGTGAGGCGGACTTGCTTGACCCAGTCGTCGAGCTTGACCTGCATCGCATCGAGCAGGTCGCGAACGGTCTTTTCCTTCTCTTCGAGGGTCTTCTTCTGTTCCTCGCGCTCTTCCTCGGTACCCAGGTTGACGGTACCCTTGGCGATTGGCTTGAGGTGCTTACCCTCGTACTCGGTGAAGGTCTGGGTCATCAGTTCGTCGACCGGATCGACGAAGTAGAGGACCTCGATGCCCTTCTCGGTGAACGCTTCGAGGTGTGGTGAGCCTTCGGCCTGGGCGCGCGACTCGGCGGTGAGGTAGAAGATCTCCTTCTGATCCTCCTGCATACGCTCCACGTACTCCTTGAGCGTGGTGGGCTTCTCGGCGTCGTGCGAGGACTCGAAGAGCAGTAGCTCGACGATCTTGTCGCGGTTGTCGTAGTCGGCGCTGACGCCTTCCTTGATAGCGCGGCCGAACTGCTCCCAGAACTTGCCGTAGTCCTCGGGCTTGTCCTCTTTCATCTCGGTGAGCGCGTCGAGCACCTTCTTGGTCAGCCAGCGGCGGATCTGGGTGATGTGACGGTCTTCCTGCAGGCGCTGACGGGAGATGTTCAGCGGCAGGTCGGCGGAGTCGACGACGCCCTTGACGAAGCGCAGGTAGTGCGGGATCAGGTCCTCGCACTTGTCCATGATCATCACCCGCCGCACGTAGAGTTGCAGACCGTACTCGTAGGCGACGTAGTACAGGTCGTAGGGTGCGGTGGAGGGGATGAACAGCAGGCTCTGGTACTCGATGCGGCCCTCGGCACGGAACGACAGCTGGGTCAGCGGATCGTTCCAGTCGTGCGAGATGTGCTTGTAGAACTCTTTGTACTCGTCTTCGGTGACCTCGGACGCCGGCTTGGTCCAGATCGGCTTCTGCGAGTTGAGTGTCTTGTACTCGATCACCCGATTGGTTTTGCCGTCCTTCTTCGGCATGCCGTTTTCGTCTTGCTCGATCTCGTCACGTTCGTCCTTGAAGATGATCGGGTAGTTGACGAAGTCGGAGTACTGCTTGACCACCTTGCTGACCGGGTAGTACTCGGTCCAGTCTTCGATGCCGGCTTCGTTGTCGACTGGCTTGAGGTGCAGGGTGATCGAGGTGCCGCGGCCGTCGCGCTTGGTCTCTTCCAGGACGTAGCTGCCATCACCGATCGACTCCCAGCGGACGGCGGTCTCCTCGCCGGCGCGTTGGGTGGTCAAGGTGACCTTGTCGGCGACCATGAAGGCGGAGTAGAAGCCGACACCGAACTGACCGATCAGCTGCGCGGCCGCCTCGGGCGACTTGGACTTCTTGATCTTGTCGACCAGCTCGCGGGTGCCGGACTTGGCGATGGTGCCGATGTTGCTGATCACCTCGTCGCGGCTCATGCCGATGCCGTTGTCGTGAATGGTCAGCGTGCGCTCTTCCTTGTTGCTCTCGAGGCGGATCTCGAGTTTCTCGTCGCCGTCGAGCAGGCTCTTCTTGGTCAGTGCCTCGAAGCGCAGGCGGTCGAGGGCGTCGGACGAGTTGGAAATCAGTTCGCGCAGGAAGATCTCCTTGTTGGTGTACAAGGAGTGAATCATCAGGTCGAGCAGCTGGCGCGTCTCGGCCTTGAACTCGAAGGCCTCGCCGGTGCTCGACACGGTGGGCTTCTTGGGCGCGGCGGCCTTCTTGGCAGTTGCCGGCTTCTTCGTAGCCGCTGGCTTCTTGGTCGCTGCCTTCTTGGCGGGCTCCTTCTTGGCGGTCGAAGCGGCGGCTTTGGCTGCTGGTTTCTTGGCTGCTGGCTTCTTGGCTGCTGGCTTCTTGGTGGGCGGCTTCTTGTCCGCGGCCGCGGGCTCGTCAGCCGCTGGCTTCTTGGTGCTGGTGCTCATCGGGGTGGTCTCCTCGGCTGGTGAATCCGCGGACGCGCACTTCGGGGTCCGCGGTGCGTCGTGCTTGACGTTGTGGACTCAATGGGGGAGATCTGCAGGCTAGATGTGCAGGTCTCAAGGAGGTTAGTGTACAAGACTACAGTGGGCGACGCAAGGGTTGAGTGTTTGTGCATCAGGTTGTTGTTTTGGGCCCTTTATGCTGCTCGGTTTCGCGCCACGCACCGAGTGATAGCCTTGCGCCGACTAGCTCACCTGATAGCTCTCTTGAGGAGATTCGATGAACGGAATTGCAGTGCGGAGCTTGGGCGGACTCCTGTTGGCGGTGACGATGTTCTGGGGGTGCGCTGCGCCGCCCGCGGATCCGGAAGCCAGTTCCGCGACCGCCGCGCCGGCAGCGGCCGGACAGCCCGTGGTCGAGTGGGCGCTGGCTATCCATGGCGGTGCCGGCGTTCGGCGTGAAGGGCTTGCTGCCGAAGAGGAGCCGGCGTACCGGGAGGCGTTGGAAGCGGCGCTGCGTCAGGGGCAAGAGATCCTGGCGGGCGGCGGTACGGCGCTCGACGCGGTGGAGCAGGTGGTGCGCGTGTTGGAGGACGATCCTCTGTTCAATGCCGGCCGCGGGGCGGTGTTCACGAGTGCCGGCACCAACGAGCTGGACGCCGCGATCATGGACGGACGCGACCTCGACTGCGGCTCGGTCTCGGGCATCACCCGGGTGCGCAATCCGATCAGCCTGGCGCGCAAGGTGATGGCGGAGTCGCGGCACGTCTTCCTGAGCGGTGCCGGGGCCGAGACGTTTGCGTCGAGCACGGGCATCGAGCTGGTCGAGCCGGACTACTTCTTCGTGCAGCGACGCTTCGACGCGCTGCAGAAAGCGCAGGAGAAGGAGCGGCGAGACGAAGAGGCGTCGCGGTTGCGGGACGGTACCAAGGATCGCAGCACGGTGGGTGCGGTGGCGCTCGACAAGCACGGCAACCTGGCGGCGGCGACCTCGACCGGTGGTATGACCAACAAGCGCTTTGGCAGGGTCGGCGACGTGCCGATCATCGGTGCCGGTACCTACGCCAACAACCGCACGGCCGCGATCTCGTGTACCGGCTGGGGTGAGAAGTTCATCCGCAATACGGTGGCCTACCAGGTCTCGGCGCGTGTCGAGTTCGGTGGCGAGACGCTGCAGCAAGCGGTCGACCACGTGATCGACGATGTCCTGGATGTCGACGATGGAGGCCTGATTGCCGTCGGTGCTGATGGCTCGATCGTCCTCGGTCTCAACACTGAAGGCATGTTCCGCGGCGCCGCAGATGCGGATGGTCGTTTCGAAGTACGTATCTGGAAGGACGAGTCGCCGTAATGGCGAAGAGGGTCTTCCGCCATGCGCTGATCGTTGGCGCTTCTTCGGGTATGGGCGAGGCTCTGGCGCGGCGTCTGGCGGCCGCGGGGGCGCGTGTCGCACTGGTGGCGCGGCGGGAGGAAGACCTGCAGCGCATCACGGCCGAGATCAACGATCTGTGCGGTGACGATCGGGCGATTTACCAGGTGCATGACGTCACTGATTGTGCCGCGGTGCCGGCCTTGTTCGAAGAAGTGCCGCGCCGCCTGGGTGGGCTCGACCTGGTGGTCTATGCTGCCGGCCTGATGCTGCCGGTGGCGTTCGACGAGTACGACACGTCCAAGGATCTGGCGATGCTGCGCGTCAACACGGAAGGGGCGGTCGCCTGGCTCAATCCGGCGGCGCAACGTTTCGCCGCTCTCGGTGCCGGGACCATTGTGGGTATCGGCTCGATCGCCGGTGACCGCGGACGCACCGGGGCGCCGATCTACAACACGTCGAAGGCGGCGCTGCACACGTACCTGGAGGCGCTGCGCAACCGTGTCTCACGGCGCGGTGTGCGGGTGGTGACGATCAAGCCGGGCTTCGTCGATACCCCCATGACCCAGGGGCTGAGCGGCCTGTTCTGGCTGATCAGCGCTGACCGCGCGGCCGAGATCATTCTGAAGAAGGCGGCTAGGGGGGCGGTGTGCGCCTATGTGCCGGCACGCTGGCGACTGGTCAGCTGGGTGATCCGATCGATCCCGTCGTGGCTGTTCCGTCGTTTGAACGTCTGATGGCGTCTGTAGGTGTGATGGACCCGACGCCCGAGGATCGCTGCACGCTCGACCGACTGGAGCGGGTCGAGGGCTGGGGCATGGCGGTATCCGCACCGGGGTACGTCTACCGGCCGTCGACGCTCGAGGGTCTG
Source organism: uncultured bacterium (assembly GCA_965368975.1). Taxonomy (GTDB): domain Bacteria; phylum Acidobacteriota; class Thermoanaerobaculia; order Multivoradales; family JAHZIX01; genus CBDUPA01. The sequence continues at coordinate 225,962 of CBDUPA010000011.1, forward strand.
CGGTCGGTGGTCGAGAAGGCCCGTCGGCGCAGCGTTCCGCTGGTGCTCCGTGGTGCTGGCCGCAGCTACGGCGATGCTGCGCTCTACCCGGAAGCGATGGTGCTGAGTCTCGAGCGGATGCGACGCATCCTGGCATGGGATCCAGCGGAGGGTGTCGTCGATGTCGAGCCGGGGGTGAGTATTCGCGACCTGTGGCGCTTTGCGCTCGGTGACGGCTGGTGGCCGGCGGTGGTGCCGGGCACCATGCACCCGACGCTTGGCGGCTGTCTGGCGATGAATGTCCACGGCAAGAACAACTGGCCGCGCGGTACCGTCGGTGAGCATTGCCAGGAGCTGGACTTGCTGCTGCCTTCGGGTGAGTCGGTGACGGTGTCGCCACAGCAGGATCCAGACTTGTTTCATGGCGTGATCGGTTCGTTCGGGCAGCTTGCGTTGATCACGCGGGCCCGCATGCGGCTCAAGCGCGTGCACTCCGGGTTGCTCGAGGTACGCGCCTTGTCTGCGCCGAATCTGGAAGAGATGCTGGCGCTGGTCGACGAGTCGAAAGATCGTTACGAGTACGTGGTCGGCTGGCTCGATGCGTTCGCTGGAACCTGGGGGCGAGGTCGCAGCAGTGGGCGTGGGCAAGTACACCTGGCGCGCCACCTGGAGCCGGGCGAGGACCCGGCACCGGCAGCGAGTTTGCGCGTCGAAGCTCAGGATCTGCCGGACGTCTTCTTCGGCGCTCTGCCCAAGTCGCTGATGTGGAGGTTCATGAAGCCGATGCTGCACCGGCCTGGCATGCGCCTGGTCAATGCCGCCAAGTATCGGCTGTCGTCGACGCTCGGCAATGACAAGCTTTACCTCCAGTCGCTCGCCGCCTTCTCCTTCTTGCTCGACTACATCCCGGGCTGGAAGCGGGCCTACCTGCCGGGCGGCTTGATCCAGCACCAGAGCTTCGTGCCGGCGGCCGCGGCGGCGGAGGTGTTCGGCAAGCAGCTACGGCTGTGTCGCAAGCGCGGCCTACCGTCTTACTTGGCGGTCCTCAAGCGTCACAAGCCGGACCCGTTCCTGCTCACCCATGCCGTCGACGGCTATTCGCTGGCGCTCGACTTTCCGGTGACCAAGAGCAATCGGCAGCGACTGTGGCGTCTGGTGGCCGAGCTGGCGGAGTTGACCGTCGAGGCGGGCGGGCGCTTCTATCCGGCCAAGGATGCGGCTTTGCCCGGCGAGCTCTACCGCGCGAGTCTTGCCGACGATCAGTTGGCGCGCTTCGCCGAGTTGCGCCGCCGCACCGACCCTGATGGCGTCTTGGGTTCGTCGCTGGCTCGCCGTCTGCTGTGACGCCCGCGGAAGCGGGACGTGGCTTCAGTCGGTGTTCTTCGAGAAGACGAACTCGTTGCAGCCATGGCCACCCCCGCGTGTCGAGAGGTGGGCGAGCGTGAATCCCCGCTGACGGTAGAAGTCGAAGATCTCGTCCGGCTTGGCGGTCTCGAATGGGTAGCCGCCGATCCAGTCGATCCAGTCGTGCCAGCGCGACATGCCGCGCGAGCGTCGCTTGTCGCGGTAGCGTTGTGCTGGATTGCGCAGCAGAACGAGATCCTTGACACCGCCCTTGGTCACTTGCACGGCGATGAAAGCGCCGGCAATCAGCCATTTTCCGGGACGCGGTGCTCGGTTGTAGGCGCGCTTCAGGAAAGTCCACATGCGCGTCCAGTAGACCTGGGAGTTGTAAATGGCGACATAGAGGCGGCCACCATCGGCGACACGGCGTCCAACATTGTCGAGTGCATCCCACATGGCCCCCGTGTGGTGCAGTACTCCCCAGGAGTACACGATGTCGAAGCTGCCAAGAGCCTCGAGGTAGCCGGGGTCGAGCACCGAGCCTTCTTCGATCGTCCAGTGACTGTCGCCGTCGAAATAGCGGCGTTTCAGTTCACGGCCACAGGCGACGGAATGAGGGTCGAAGTCGAAAGAATGGACCTCGGCGCCGAGGCGGCGGGCAGCCAGGCTGAACAGGCCGCTACCCGAGCCGGCATCGAGGAAGCGCTTGCCTGCCAGTGACTCGACGCCCAGAGCTTGGCGCAGGCTGCGCTCGGCTTCCAGAATGCGTCCGTCGTCGAGCACGGACAAGAAGTCGCTCCAGTTGCGGCCGAACTCGAAGCGCTCGCCTCGTTCGACCTCTCTGGCGTGGTTTCCCGAATCTGCTTGAAGGCTCATAACGGACGGCGAGTATGCCATACCCGCGGCGTGTGCTGCGATACGCAGTTCGACTCGATGGGTGGGCTAGGCCGCGTTTGCGGCCTGTGCTATAGTCTGCAACTTCCTGCGGCCGCGGGCAAAGCCCTCGTCTGCTCGCAAACGTTCTACTGACAACACCGTCTCGAGACAATATCGTCGCGGCGAGGCTCGAGACTCTTGGAGGTCATCCCAACATGCTGAAGGTTCGTCTTCGCCGTATGGGTCACCGCAACCGGCCTTTCTATCGAGTGGTCGTTTCGGACTCGCGGCGCGTGCCCACCGGTCCCGCTGTCGAAGAGCTGGGTCACTACGATCCCCGCACGCAGCCGTCGACTGTCAACATCAACCGCGAGCGCCTCGACTATTGGGTGGCCCAGGGTGCCCAGGTGTCCGAGACCGTCCGCAAGCTGGTCCAGCGCGCTTCCTGATCGTGGACGGTTATCCAGAAAGCGTCGAGCACGAGCTGCGCGATGTTCTCGACCTGCTGGTCGACGAGCCGGACGAGATCGACATCGAGGCCCTGAGCACGCACAAGGACGGTACGGTCTTCGAGGTGCAGGCAGCACCCTCGGATATCGGCAAGATCGTCGGCCGGCAGGGGCGCACGGTGCGGGCTCTGCGCACGCTGCTCGCAGTCCGCGGTGAAGTGGACGAGCAGCGCTATGAGCTCGAGATCGTCGACTAGCACGCCGCGCTCCGGCTCCGCTGAGGCTCCCGGGTCTACCGCAGATCCCGGCTCCGCCCGGCAGTGGCCGGACACGGTCATTGTCGGCAGGGTCCGCAAGCCGCACGGCGTGCGCGGAGAGGTCCGGATCGAAGTGCTGAGCGACAATGCGGATCGTTTCGTCGCCGGTGTCGAGCTGCAGCTGGTGCCCAGCGAGCTATCCCGGGGACTAACCCCGCGGACGGTCACCATCGAGCGTAGCCGCCCAGACAAGGGCGATCTGCTCGTGCACTTCGAAGGCATCGAGGATCGCGACGCCGTCGAGGGTTGGCGCGGTGCGCTACTCGAGGTCGACCGCGCGTCCGTGCCTGCTGCCGAGGACGGCACGTATTACTACTTCGAACTCGTGGGTTGCCGCTGCCACGATCGCCAGGCAGGCGACCTGGGTGAAATCGTCGACGTTCTCGAGGACGGCGGCGGCTTGTTGCTGCTGACTCGCCATGGCGACCGCGAATTGCCCATCCCCTTCGTCAATCGCTTCATCGAACACATCGACATCCAGGCAGGCCGCATCGAGCTAAACCTGCCGCCCGGTCTCGTCGAGCTATGCACATCCAAGTCCTGACCATCTTCCCGCACTTGTTCGAGCCGTTCCTGGGCACCAGCCTGATCGGCAAGGCGATCGAGCGTGGACAGCTGGATGTCAGCGTGCACGATTTGCGCGACTTCAGCGAAGATCGACACAAGAGCGTCGACGACGAGCCGTACGGCGGTGGCGGCGGCATGGTGATGACCGCGCCGCCCTTCCTCCATGCCCACGCCCAGCTGCAGGCTGGGCGCCAGGATGAACCCGCGCACTGTGTCTTGCTGTCACCGCAGGGGCGCCGGTTGGACGAGAAGCGGGTGCGCGAGCTGTCGCGCCAGCCGCGCCTGCTACTGCTCTGCGGTCGCTACGAAGGTGTCGACGAGCGGGTGCGCGAAGCGATCGTCGACGAAGAGGTCTCGATCGGCGACTTCGTGCTCTCCGGTGGCGAGCTACCGGCGATGGTGCTGATCGAAGCCGTGTCGCGGCAGCTACCCGGGGTCGTCGGGCATACCGATTCCGTCGAGCAAGACAGCTTCCGGCGCGGTCTGCTGGACTATCCGCACTACACGCGACCTCGCGAGTTGCAGGGTATGACGGTACCGGACGTTTTGTTGTCCGGCGACCATGCTGCCATCGAGCACTGGCGTCGATTGCAGGCCGTGCGGGCGACCGTCGACAAGCGACCCGACCTGATCGCACACCTCGACCCGGGCCAGCTGACCTCTGTCGAATTGCAAGAACTCACGCGCCTGGGGCAGCCGATCGACGGCACCGGGGCCAACGTAGCCAACAGCACTCCGCGGACCCACTGAGTGGCCGACCTGGAATTCGAGGTTGCACCGCACGTCGCGGATCCGTGATAATTTCCGTTCCCCCGCTCGAAGCGGTGGCCAATCCAAGTAATCGAGGTCTGGATTCATGAACAACTTACAGCATGTGGAAAGCCCGTATCTGCGGGACGACGTACCGGAATTTCGCGCTGGTGACACCGTAAAGGTTCACGTAAAGGTCCGTGAAGGCGGCAAGGAGCGCATTCAGGTGTTCCAGGGCGTCGTGATCGCGCGCCGCGGCGGGGGCACGCGGGAATCTTTCATGGTGCGCAAGATCTCGAGCGGTATCGGGGTCGAGCGTATCTTCCCGTTGCACTCGCCCTCGCTCGACAAGGTCGAACTGATGCGGCGCGGCAAAGTGCGTCGCTCGAAGCTCTTCTACCTTCGTGGTCTGCGTGGTCGTGCAGCGCGTATCGAGGAGCGTCGCGACGATCTCCACAAGGCCACCAAGTGACACCACCGGCCCGCGGTGGGTTTGCCATCCGTGGGCCGCGCGATAGATTCGGCGCGTGGCCACCGTCGAACAACTCTTTGCCGAGACCTATCGACTCAGTATACTGCGGAGGCTAGAAACCCTCCTCGGTACATGGGGCTACCTTCTGGTGGCGGGCGTCGACGAGGCGGGGCGAGGTTGTCTCGCCGGGCCGGTGGTGGCTGCCGCGGTGATACCTGACCCCTCTCGATGCCTGCCGGGGGTAGACGACAGCAAGCGATTGACCGCCGCTCAGCGGGAGAAGCTGGAGAGAGCGATCCGAGATTCAGCCCTGGCCCACGCCGTCGTCGCGGTCGCGCCGTCGGTAATCGACCGGATCAATATTCTGGAGGCGACACGGCATGCCATGCGGCAGGCCTTGACTCGTCTGCGGCCGCTACCGGACTGCGCGATCATCGACGCGGTTCCCCTGCGCGGAGCCCCTTGCCCGTGCCTGCCCCTGGTCAAGGGAGACTCGCGCTCCTACGCTGTCGCGGCGGCGTCGATACTGGCCAAGACGGCGCGCGACCGCATGATGGTCGACCTCGATGCGCGCTACCCACAGTACGGCTTTGCCGAGCACAAGGGCTACGGCGCGCCCTACCACCGGCAAGCGCTGCAGGACTATGGTCCGTGCCCGGCGCACCGATTGACGTTCAAGTCCGTGCTCCCTCGGGGAGAGGTCTGAGCAATGGCGACGTCGATCGAGAAGCGGAAGAAGGCGGCGGAAAAGTACGTCTCCAAGGGCAAGATCGAAGCCGCGATCAAGGAGTACACCAAGGTCCTCGAAGAGACCCCGAAGGACATCAATATCCTCAACCGTCTCGGGGACCTGCACGCGCGCATCAAGCGTACCGACGAAGCGGCACGACTGTTCACGGGCATTGCCGAGCAGTACACGGACGAGGGTTTCTTCGTCAAAGCGATCGCGATCTACAAAAAGATCATCAAGCTCGACCCATCGCGGTTGGAGATCTACGAGAAGCTGGCCGAGCTGTACCACAAGCAGGGCCTGATCAACGAGGCGCGCACTCAGTACCAGGTGCTGGCGGACTACTACCTCAAGCACGACAACGCGGCCTCGGCGATCTCCATCTACCAGAACATGGTGCGGTTGGAGCCGGACAATCCGTCCCACCACGCCAAGCTGGCTGAGCTGTACCATCAGCAGAAGCTGCCCGAGAAGGCGATCGAGCGCTACCAGACGATCGCCGACATCATGCTCCGTCACGGCCAGGGGGACCAGGCCGGGCAAGTCTTCGAGCGCGCCTTCGATGTCCATTCCGGCATCGATTTCGTCTCCAGCGCCATCGGCAAGTTGCGGGAGGCGGGCCATCAGGGCATTGCCGCCCGCGTGCTGGCCAAAGCGATGGAGCACAATCCCGAGGCACGTTCGCTGCTGTCGGGGGATCTCGCTCCCCCTGAGCCCGCGCCGCCAACTCCAACCGCCGTGCCGCCAACCCCGGCGCCGACCGTGGCCGACGAGCCGGGGGATGCAACAGGGGTCGAGGACGTGGGTGTCGAGGATCGGGTCGCCCCCCGCCCAGCTGTCGGCGACGATCTCCAGGCGGCCATGGCAGCGGCAGCCGCCAGCGTCGGGGACGAAGCTGCCGATGTGGACGAGTCTGACGGTGATGCCTCGCCCTTGGACCTGGAACTCGAGGATTTCAACGAAGACGAGCCCGAGAGCCTGATCCGACCGCCCGAAGACATGGCCGATGACGAGGTCACCGGTCTGGGCTTCAACCGAGAGTTCAAGGCCGGCATGGAAACGACCGGCTTCAGTCTCGCTGATGCCGACGACGCCTTCGACCTGGATCTCGACGATGTGGCAGCCGAGGAGCCTGCTCCGGCAGCCGTCGACGTCGCGGATCTGGAGGAAGAAATCGAGCTCGAGATCGAACTCGAGGACACCAGCTTCGAGCTAGAGCCGGCGGTGACCAGTGAGCCGGCGACGGATGAGCCGGAGGACGAGGAAGAGACGCCGGCCCTGGCCGAGGACGACATCCTGTCCGAAGCCGAGGTGATGACCAAGTATGGTCTGCGCGAAAAGGCCCTGGAGCGCATCCATCAAGTATTGAGTCACAACGACCGTAACCTCATGGCACATCGGCTGCTGATCCAGATGCATCTGGATGACGAGGATGCCGAAGAAGTGCAAGTGGTGGCCGAGCGCATGGCCGGCATTGCCGTCGAGGTCGGCGACCAGACGGAGTGGCCACAGGTTCGCGAGATGCTGCAGGCGGCCGGCTACGGTATCGCCGAGTTGGCCGAAGTGCCAGCAGAGGAGCCAGTTGAGGTTGTATCAGGCGAGGTTGTACCAGACGAGCCTGTGCCAGGCGAGGCTGTGCCAGCCGAAGTGGAGCCGATCGAGGTCGAAGCCGCCGATCTGGCGGAAGCCGAAGTCGTCGAGGTCGAGGTACAGCCCATACCCAGCGAGCCAGCACCCAGCGGGCCCATACCCAGCGAGCCCGCCGAGCCGGTTGCCCAGGAACCAGCACCCGCCCCCTTCTCGCTCGGCGACCTTTCCGACGATGAGCCCGTCATCGCGGACGTGCCCGCCGCCGCACAGCCTGCTACGGAACCTGCCGCTGACATGGCTGCTGGATTGACCGCTGAGTCGGCCACGCCGACCACCGACGCCCTGGATGCCGCCTTGGCCGATGCTGCTGGAGGTGTCGTCCCGCGCCCGGCTGCTTCACCGGCCTCGGTCGAGGAAGCGGCCGCCTCGATCGAACGCGAAGTCGCCGCGTCCGAGCTCTTCGCGGAAAGCAATTCGGCCTCCGGTGTCGTCGTCGAGTTGCCAGCCGAACAGCCCGTCAAGTCGGGTGGCCGCTCGGATCGGATCACCCGCCTGCTCGACAACCTGCTGGAGGAAACCTCCGGCCGGAAGAAAAAGAAATCGGCCACAGAGAAGGCGCTGGAAGAGATGCTCTCCGAGACGCTCGGGGCACGGCCGAAGGCCAAGTCCACCGCGACTTCGAGTGCGCCTGCGCCGCCGGCCGCTCCGGCCGCCGCGCCTGCCGCCGGATCAATGGACAGTACGGCACCCGTCACGCCGGTGCAGCCGGCAGCCCAGCCTGAGTTCGCCCCAGTTGAAGCTGCGCCAGTTGAAGCCGCGCCAGTTGAAGCTGCGCCAGTCGCGCCTGTTCCGGCGGCCCCGGCCCAGCCTGCAGCCGCCAGGACATCGGAACCGGGTGCGCCGGTCAAGGTGAAAGCGCGACCAGCGATCGACGCCGACGACGTCAGTGACATTGACGATGCGCTCTCCTTCCTGGAGCCGATGGCTCCCGCTGACCCTGCCCCGGCCCCAGCTCCGGCGCAGACCAACCTCAACGACACGGCGGCCAGCGGTATGGACGACACGTCGCCGGCGACGTTCGAGGATACCGGCATGAGCTGGCTCGACGAGGTCGCCGACGGTCAGCCGGGGCAGGCGGCGGATGACAACATCTTCGAAGACGAAGAAGGCTTCTTCGATCTCGCCAACGAATTGGGCGACGAGTTGGGTGTCGGTGTCTTCGACCCCAAAGCGCAGGCGGAGCCCCCCGAAGAGCAGAGTCTCGACGAGATCATTTCCGGATTCAAGCGCGGCGTGGCCGAAAATCTCGGGTCCGAGGATGTCGATACCCACTTCAACCTTGGCATTGCCTATCGCGAAATGGGCTTGCTCGACGAAGCGATCGGTGAGTTCCAGGTGGCCGCCAAGGGCGAGAGCTACCTGGTCCAGAGTTGCTCGATGCTCGGGATGTGCTTCCAGGAGAAGGGACTGCCGGAGCTGGCCATCAAGTGGTACACGCGTGGCCTGGCCGCGCCGGGAGTCAGCGAGAACGACAGCCTGGCACTGCTCTATGACCTGGGTAGTGCTTACCTGGCCACCGGAGACACGCAGAAAGCACGGCAGACGTTCGTCGAGGTCTACGGCATCAACTCCAACTATCGCGACGTTTCCGCGAAACTGGCCTCGATCCCGAGCGGTGGCTAGTCTGCGCTGTCCGCTCTGGCGGCTTTGCGGATGGCAGGCTCGCGATCCCGTTCTCCTCGCGGTAGCAGCGGGAACCGCCACCCAGGATCGAGAGTCTCATCTCCCATGAGTCGAGAACGCAACACCACGACCGTCCTCATCCTGGTCATCGTCCTGGCCCTGGCGGCGCTGTACTTCTATCCCCGTCTGGAGAAGGAGTTGCAGCCCGAGCTGGTGACCGCCTGGGTCGCCCTCGAAGTTGAGGGGACCGGCATCGCCGAGGTTGCGCCGCACCAACTCGAAGCCCCGGCTCCGGGCGAGCCCCTGCCCGTACGGTTGCACGCCGTGGTCGAGGCCACCACGCGCAGCGGAGAGACGGTGTACTACACCGAAGCTCCCGCGCTGCGCCTACACGGCGAGGACATACCAGCCGAGTCGCTGCGCTCCTGGGATCTCGCGGGTGTCGTCAAGGTGCTGTGGTTCTCCGTCGAGGGCGGGGCTCCTTTCCTACGGGCGACGAGCACGCCGGACCTGGAGCAGTTCCAGTTCCGCGAGAACTTCCGCAGCCGCTGGCCGGAAGCGTGGAGCATTCCTGCTCGTCTGGGCCCCGCTTCGAGCCCAAACAAGCGCTTCCTCTACGGTGAAGACCAGGACGCCTTCGGCACTCAGCGGTACCACGTTCGCGTCGAGGTCTACGCGCGGGAAAAAGAGCTGGTGCCCGAGCAGCGCGTCAAGTCCTGGGGGGCCGACCAGCTGCCGGCACGCGCGGCCGAGTTCCCGACGCTGACCGTCGCTCTGCCCGGACACCTGGCACCCGCTTCCAAAATCTTCAATCTGACGCAGATCGAGATCGAGGGCGACAGCGAAGAGTTTGCCAGCTTGTTGCGTCAGGTCAATCAGCTACACGACCAGCACCTGGCCTTCAACCGCCTCACCGTGGTCAACCAGCTCCTGGAAGCTACCGGCAGCACGCCGGACGACCTCGACTGGCAGCCACTGGAACTCGATGCCGGTCTACCCTGGGCCCGTAATGGATCGACCGTTCCTGCCGTCGCCCCCGGCGACCTGCTGCGCGTGCTCGACCGCATCGTCATCCTGTACCGTGACGCCCAACCCGGCGATATCCCGCCCAGCGACGCCGACGCAGGCAACCCTGGCGCCGTCATTCCTGACACCACCCCTGGCATCCTCGACCGCCAAGACCTGGTCTTCGACTTCGCCCGCGGTGCTGCCGTGCGACCCTTGGAGCACGTCTTCACGGGTTCCGGCGAAGTCAGCTGGGTCCACTTCGACGGATAGCCCGTCCTCAAGTCAGATAGCCCTCTCGCCCGAAACCCGTTCTTGCCCGAAAGAAGCCTTCCAGATGAGCACCAAGATCACCCTCCTTCCCGGTGACGGGATCGGCCCCGAAGTCACCGCCGCTGTCGTCCGCATCCTCGACGCCGCCGGCGCCGACCTGGTCTACGACAAGCATGCCGCCGGCATCGACGCCATGGCCCTCTCCGGTGAGCCACTGCCGGAATCCGTCCTGGAGTCCATCCGCGACAACCGAGTCGCGCTCAAAGGTCCGATCACCACACCCGTGGGGAAGGGCTTCAAGTCGGTCAACGTCCAGCTGCGTCAGAAGCTCGACCTCTACGCCAACCTACGTCCGGCCAGCAGCATGCCCGGCGTGCCCAATCGATTCAGCGACGTCGACATCGTCGTGGTGCGCGAGAACACCGAAGGTCTCTACAGCGGCATCGAGCACGAGGTCGTGCCCGGCGTCGTCGAGAGCTTGAAGATTGTCACCGAGCGCGCCTCCACGCGTATCGCCCAGTTCGCCTTCGAGTACGCGCGCCAACACGGCCGCAAGCGCGTCACTGCGGTGCACAAGGCCAACATCATGAAGATGTCCGACGGCCTCTTCCTCGACTGCTTCCGCAAGGTCGCTGAAGACTACCCGGACATCGAAGCCGACGACCGCATCATCGACGCGCTGTGCATGCAGCTGGTGATCCACCCCGAGCGCTTCGACGTCTTGGTGCTCGAGAATCTCTACGGCGACATCGTCTCGGACCTGTGTGCCGGCCTGGTCGGCGGCCTGGGAGTCATCCCCAGCGCCAACCTCGGCCACGACATCGCCCTGTTCGAAGCCGTCCACGGCAGCGCGCCGGACATCGCGGGCCAGAACCTGGCCAATCCGATGGCGCTGCTGCGCTCCGCCCTGTTGATGCTCGACTACCTGGGCAAGACGGACGTCGCGGCCAACATTCGCCAAGCGCTGTACCGCACGGTGGTCGACCAGGGGATTCGCACGAAGGATCTGGGTGGCAAGGCGAGCACGACCGAGTTCACCGAGGCGGTGGTGGCGGCGCTGGAGGGGTAGGACGATAGAGGTTTTGCGGGCGGCTACAATTGCCATATGCGAACCCTCTTCGACGATCAGCTTCCTGCTTCCCCAGAGCCCCAGCCAGAGCACCAGAGGTCTTCGGGCCCGAGTTCAGCGGCCGGTTCTGGCAAGCTCGACGCCTCCTCTCCCCTCGCCGAGCGCCTCCGTCCCCGCACCCTCGACGAGGTGGTCGGCCAGGACAAGGTGGTCGGCGCGGACGGTTTCCTACGTCGCGCCATCGCCGCCGACCGTGTGCCGTCATTGATCTTCTGGGGGCCACCCGGCTGCGGCAAGACGACCCTGGCGCGCATCATTGCCGCCGAGACGCAGAGTCGCTTCGTGCCTTTCAGCGCGGTCACCTCCGGTATCAAGGAAGTGCGCCAGGTGATGGCGGACGCCGAGCGTTTGCGCCAGGCCAATCAAGCACGAACCCTCTTGTTCGTCGACGAGATACACCGCTTCAATCGCGCGCAGCAAGACGCCTTCCTGCCGTACGTCGAGAAGGGAGACATCGTGCTCGTCGGCGCGACGACGGAGAATCCCTCCTTCGAACTCAACGCCGCGTTGTTGTCACGCGGCCGGGTCGTCGTGCTGGAGCCCCTGAGCCTCGACGCTCTGACGTCCCTACTACGCCGAGCCTTGACGGACACCGACCGTGGTCTGGGCGAGCACCGAGTCAATGCCGCCGACGACGCCCTGGCCCACCTGGCCCAGCTCGCGTCCGGCGATGCGCGCAAGGCACTGAATCTGCTGGAACTGGTCGTCCAAGATGCTGCCGAGGAGGGGCGCGATCACCTCGACATTGAGGCCGTCCAGCGCGTGGCGCAGCGAAAGGTCTTGCTCTACGACAAGAGCGGCGAGGAACACTTCAACCTCATCTCCGCCGTCCACAAGAGCCTGCGCGAGAGCGATCCGGACGCCTCTGTCTACTGGATCACGCGCATGCTCGAAGCCGGCGAAGACCCCAAGTACCTGGCCCGCCGTCTCGTCCGCTTTGCCAGTGAGGATGTCGGCCTGGCCGATCCGCAAGCGCTGCCGCAGACCCTAGCCGCCTGGGACGCCTATCACCGTCTCGGCTCACCTGAAGGCGACTTGGCCTTGATCCAAGCCGCGATCTACTTGGCGCTGGCGCCGAAGAGCAACGCGGCGTACGTCGCGCACAAGAAGGCGAAGAAGACGCTGGCGGAGCGTCCAGCCGATCCGGTGCCGCCGGTGATCCGCAACGCGCCGACGTCGCTGATGAAGGATCTGGGGTATGGCAAGGGGTACGTCTACGCCCACGATACGGAAGAGGGGGTCGGTGGGCTGGACTGCTTGCCGGAGGCGCTGCAGGGGACGCGCTTCTATGAGCCGAGGGGGGAGGGCGTCGAGGCAGGGTTGCGGGAAAGGTTGGAGCAGCTCTTGAAGCTGCGGGGCCGGAGGACAAAATGAAGAACCCTGGACGACAGGCTCACACACGGGCAGGTGAGCCCACCGACCAGGGTGGGGTCTAGGAGGATTCTCTTGCCCCTCAATCAAGTAAGCGGGGAAACGAGAGAGTTTGGGTCACTGACCGCGGAGGGTTGCCCCGAATGAGGACGTCAGCATAGGCTTGCGCCCGCCTACCGGGCGATGCTCCGGGCGATGCTGTCGGCCCCGCCTGCGATCTTGAACCTCTACCACAAGGGAGCTCCCATGTCTGCCAACTTCAGAGGGCGTAACTTCCTCAAGCTGCTAGATTTCACGCCAGCAGAGATTCGTGAACTACTGACCCTCTCGGCAGCACTCAAGAGTGCCAAGGCGGGGGGCTACGAACAGAAGAGTCTGGCGGGCCGCAACGTCGCGCTGATCTTCGAGAAGACTTCGACGCGCACGCGCTGTGCCTTCGAAGTCGCGGCCTACGACCAGGGGGCGGGCGTCACCTATCTCGACCCGAACAGCTCGCAGATGGGGCACAAGGAGTCGATCAAGGACACGGCGCGGGTGCTCGGTCGGTTCTACGACGGTATCGAGTACCGGGGTTCGTCGCAGCGAATCGTCGAGGAATTGGGTGCGTATGCCGGAGTGCCGGTGTGGAACGGGCTGACCAACGAGTTTCACCCGACCCAGATCCTGGCCGACGTGCTGACCATGCAAGAGCACTGCTCCAAGGCACTAGAAGAGATCGCCTTCTGCTACGTCGGCGACGCGCGCAACAACATGGGCAACTCGCTGCTGGTGGGGGGCGCCAAGTTGGGGATGGATGTGCGCCTGTGTGCGCCGAAGCAGTTCTGGCCCGAAGACGAGTTGGTCGCGACCTGCCGCGAGATCGCCAAGGATACCGGCGCGCGCATCACGATCACCGAGAGCGTGGACGAGGGCGTGAAGGGGGTCGATTACATCTACACGGACGTGTGGGTGTCCATGGGTGAGCCCGCGGAGGTGTGGAAGGAGCGCATCGCGCTGCTGAAGCCGTACCAGGTCGACATGGCGATGCTCGAACAGACGGGCAATGCGCGCGTCAAGTTCCTGCACTGCCTGCCAGCGTTCCACAACCGGGAGACCAAGGTGGGAGATCAGATCTTCCAGGACTACGGGCTGGAGAGCATCGAAGTGACCGACGAGGTGTTCGAGTCCAAGCACTCGATCGTCTTCGACCAGGCCGAAAACCGCATGCACACGATCAAAGCGGTGATGGTCGCGACGATGGGCTGAACCGGCGGGGGATAGCTTGCCGTCACACGTCCGGCGTCGTAGGCTAGGGGCCGTGCACCAGACGGCCCTTTCTTTGTTCCCCCCGCTGCGCGTTGCCATCCTGGGCTCGGGTAGCCAGGGCAACGCGGTCGTCGTGGAATCGGGGAAGCATCGCATCTTGCTCGACGCTGGGTTCTCCGCGCGCGAGATGGCGCGGCGGATGGAGCCGCTGGAAGTCGATCCAGACAGCTTCGAGGCGCTGTTGTTGACCCATGAGCACGGGGACCACACCCGCGGCGCGCGGGTCTTCTCGCGCCGCCACAACGTCCCGGTCTACGCCACCGAAGGCACGCTGGCCGAGACGGAACTGGCTGAGCCCGGACGGCCGCTGCGGTCCGGCGAGATCTGCCAGGTGAGCGACGGCTTCGAGGTCGAGCCGTTCGGTATTCCGCACGACGCGCGCGAACCGATCGGCATGGTGGTGCGCGACGGCTACGGCCGCCGTGTCGGCTTGGTGGCGGATCTGGGGGCGCGCAGCCGACTTGCGTGGGGCAAGCTGCGCGACCTCGATGTGTTGATTTTGGAGACCAATCACGACCTGGAACTGTTGCGCCGGGGGCCCTATCCCTGGTATCTCAAGCAGCGGGTGGCTGGTCGTCATGGTCACCTGTCGAACCGAGAGGCGGCGGAAGGGATTCCGGAGCTGGTCAACGACCGGCTCCAATGGGTCGTTCTCTACCACCTCTCGCAGACCAACAACCTACCGGCCCTGGCGGCGGCGGCGGTGGACGAGGCGCTGGATACCTGTGGGTGCCGCGCCAACACCGTCATGACCTACCAGGATCGGTCGACTCCCTGGCTGGAGGTATCCGGTTGAAAGCCCGCGTCACGATCTATCCCCGTCCCGAGCTGCTCGATCCGCAGGGCAAGGCCATCGGCCATGCACTGACCGGCTTGGGCTTCAACTCCGTTCAAAGTGTACGCGCGGGCAAGAGTTTCGAGGTTGAACTCGACGCTCCTGACGCCGATGCGGCACGGGTGCAGCTGGACGAGATGGCCCGCAAGCTGCTCGCCAACACAGTCGTGGAGGACTATGAGATCGCGCTGCTGGCGTCGGAGGAGGGCGCAGCATGAAGTGCGGTGTCGTCACCTTCCCGGGTAGCAACTGCGATCACGATGTCTACCATGTGCTGACTCATGTCTTGGCCTTGGAGGCCACCTTTCTCTGGCACGGAGAAGACGACCTCAAGGGCTGCGACTTGGTCGTTTTGCCGGGGGGCTTTTCCTACGGCGACTACCTGCGCGGTGGTGCCCTGGCGGCTCGCTCACCAGTGCTGGCCGCGGTCCGCCGGCATGCCGAGGCGGGCGGTCTCGTGCTGGGCATCTGCAATGGCTTCCAGATCCTGTGCGAAGCTGGATTGCTGCCCGGTGCCTTGGTGCGCAATCGGAGTCTGCGCTTCGAGTGCCGCGAAGTCCACGTTCGCGTCGAGCGCAACGATCTTCCCTTCACCTGGGAGTACCGTCAGGGACAGGTGTTGCACTTGCCGATTGCCCACGCCGAGGGCTGTTACCAGGACGAGGCGTCTGCTCTCGACAGGTTGGAGCAGAGCGACCAAGTCGTCCTGCGCTACGTCGACCCGGATGGACTCGAGGCCGATAAGGCCAACGTCAACGGGTCCGCGCGGGCGATTGCGGGCATCTGCAACCCACGGGGCAACGTACTGGGCATGATGCCGCACCCGGAGCGCTGTGCCGAAGAGATTCTGGGCAACACAGACGGTCTGGCGCTGTTCGCTGGCCTCGCGTACGCCGCGGCGGAGCGGGCCATCGCCTCGTGACGCTGTAGTACTCCCTCGACTTCCAAGGCCCCTTAGAAACGACCGACCGTCTTCGGAGATTTCCTGCTGTGAGCGCACCCTCTGCTGAGTCGAAGCCTGCTACCGAGATGCCGCCCGAACCGACGGTCGACGCCGAGCTGGCGGCGGCGCACGGGCTGAGCGGCGAAGAATACGAACGCCTCCAGGGCCTGCTTGGGCGTCAACCGACGTTCACTGAGCTGGGCATCACCTCGGCCCTGTGGTCCGAGCACTGCTCCTACAAGTCGTCGAAGATCTATCTGCGCGAGTTCCCTACCGAGGGCCCGCGAGTGGTGCAGGGGCCGGGCGAGAACGCCGGTATTGTCGACATCGGCTACGGCTGGGTGGCGGTGTTCAAGATGGAGAGCCACAACCACCCGAGTTTCATCGAGCCCTATCAGGGCGCGGCGACCGGCGTGGGTGGCATCCTGCGCGACATCTTCACCATGGGCGCGCGGCCGGTGGCCTGCATGGATGCGCTGCGCTTCGGTGAGATTGACGCGCCGCGCATGAAGTACCTGGTCGACGGTGTCGTTCGCGGCATTGGTGACTACGGCAACTGCGTCGGCATCCCGACCGTCGGGGGGGAGACCGGCTTCCATCGCTGCTACAACGGCAACATCCTGGTCAATGCCTTCGCCCTCGGCCTGGCGCGCGAAGATGCGATCTTCAGCGCCAAGGCGGAAGGCATCGGCAATCCGGTGCTCTACGTCGGCAGTCGCACGGGCCGGGATGGCATACACGGCGCCGCTATGGCGTCCGAGAGCTTCGACGCGGAAAGCGAGGCCAAGCGGCCAGCGGTGCAGGTCGGCGATCCCTTCACCGAGAAGATCCTGCTCGAAGCCTGCCTGGAAGCCATGCGTGGAGACGCGATCGTGGCGATCCAGGACATGGGTGCCGCCGGTCTCACTTCCAGCGCTTTCGAGATGGCCGGTCGCGGTGAGTGCGGCATGGAGCTGGATCTCGACCACGTGCCGCTGCGCGCTGAGGGCTTGACCGCCTACGAGATGATGCTCTCCGAGTCGCAGGAACGCATGGTGCTGGTGGCCAAGCAGGGGCGCGAGAAGGAGCTCCACAACATCTTCGAGCGCTGGGATCTGGAGTTCGCCGAGATTGGTCGTCTCACCGAGGGTGGGCGGACGGTGATCCGGCACCGAGGCAAGGTCGTTGCCGACATGCCGGTGCAGCCGCTCACGGACCAGGCGCCCATGTACGAGCGTCCGGTGGCCGAGCCGGCGGACCTAGCGCAGCGACAAGCGGCGCCGGACGTGCCCGAAGCTGACGATCCCGGCCGCGCCCTGACCCGCTTGCTGACAACGCCTGAATTGGCGTCCAAGGAATGGATCTGGCGCCAGTACGATCACACCGTGCGTACCAATACGCGCGTCGGGCCGGGCGGCGACGCGGCCGTCATTCTGGTCAAGGGCACGCCGCAGGCGCTGGCGCTGACCTCGGATGTCAACCCGGTGTACTGCTATCTCGATCCGCGGCGCGGTGGCGCGCAAGCCGTGGCCGAGGCGGTGCGCAATCTGGCCTGCGTCGGAGCCGAACCGGTGGGGCTCACGGACTGTCTCAACTTTGCCAATCCGGAGCGCCCCGAGGTCTCGTGGCAGTTCCGCGAGTGCGTGCGCGGGATGTCGGAAGCCTGCCGCGCGTTGACGGTGCCGGTGATCTCCGGCAACGTCTCGTTCTACAACGAGAACGAGGAGAGCGCGATCCACCCGACACCGACCGTCGCCATGGCTGGCCTGATCACCAACGCTCTGGAGCATGCGCGCAGCCATTTCCTGGAAGCCGGCGATCGCATAGTTCTACTGGGCGACGACCACGGCGAGTTTGGTGGTTCCGCCTACCTGCGTCTGCTGTATGACATCGAGCAGGGCCTGCCGCCCCAGGTGGACCTGGAGGCCGAAGCCAGGCTGGCGCTCCTGCTACGTCGGCTCAACGGTGACCGCTCGATTCGCACCGCCCACGATTTGAGCGAAGGTGGTCTGGCGGTGGCCCTGGCCGAGGCCTGCTTCGGTGCCGGCCAGGGCATTCGTGTCCGCGTCGAGCACGGTGGCAAGGCTCTGTTCTCCGAGAGTCAAGCGCGCGCGCTGGTGGCGACGCCGCCGGTGAACGTCGCGCGAGTGCTCGGTGCGGCACAGGAAGCCGGCGTGACTGCGGTCGAATTGGGTGAGGTCGGGGGTAGCGAGGTGATCGTGCAGGCCACGGACGGTGGCGGGTTTCGCCTACATCTCGACGATTTGCACCATGCGTGGAGCACCGCGCTGCCACGAGCGCTGGGCCTCTGAGACGGGGTCCTCGGACAATCGAGTCTCTGACGACGAGCTTCTGACGGCGGTAGCCGTGACCTTCTTCGAACCACGAAAGCGAGGCTGAGTCCATGTGCGGCATCTTCGGGATCACCGGCCAGGACGACGCGGCAAACCTCAATTATCTCGGGCTCTATGCGCTGCAGCACCGAGGCCAAGAAAGCGCAGGCATTGTCTCTTGGGATGGCACGCAGATGCACCTAGAGCGCGGCATGGGCGAGGTGGCAGACATCTTCAAGGCGCGAGCGCTGCAGGCCCTGCCTGGTCGTTGCTCGATCGGTCACACTCGTTACTCGACGTCCGGCACCAGTGTCGTGGCGAACGCGCAGCCGATTGTGGTCAAGACGTCGCTCGGTCCTCTGGGCATCGTGCACAACGGCAACCTGGTCAATGATGTGGGGCTGCGGGACGGCCTCGAGCGTCAAGGCGCCATCTTCCAGACCACCAGCGATACCGAAGTCATCCTGCACCTGATCGCGCGCAATCCGCAGGCCGGGTTGACGGAAGCGCTCTTGCAGGCGTTGAGTAAGATCAGCGGGGCCTATTCACTCCTGCTGATTGCCCAAGATCGCTTGATCGCGGCCCGGGATCCGCATGGCTTTCGGCCGTTGATTCTGGGCGATCTGCAGGGCAGTGCCTGCTTCGCCTCCGAAACCTGCGCCTTCGACCTGCTGGGTGCCAAGGTGGTGCGCGAGTTGGAGCCGGGCGAAGTGGTGGTGGCGCACGAGGACGGCCGCGTCGAGACCTTCCACCTGCCGTCGACGCCGCGGCCCACGCGGTGTGTTTTCGAGCACGTCTACTTCGCGCGGCCGGACAGTCAGGTCTTCGGTGACGTCGTCTCCGAAGCGCGGCTGCGCATGGGAGCACGCCTGGCGCGCGAGGCACCCGCGGATGTCGATGTCGTCGTACCGGTTCCCGATAGCGGCCTGTTCGCCGCGCTCGGCTACAGTCGAGAGTCGGGTGTGTGCTTCGAGTTCGGCCTGATCCGCAATCACTACGTCGGGCGAACCTTCATCCAGCCGCGCCAGAACATCCGCGACTTTGGCGTCAAGGTCAAGCTCAACCCCGTGCGTGGCTTGCTCGAGGGTAAGCGTGTCCTGCTGGTCGACGATTCCGTGGTACGCGGTACGACCTCGCGCAAGATCGTCAGCATGGTGCGCAGCGCCGGCGCCAGAGAGGTGCACATGCGCATCTCCTCGCCACCGACCGCCTGGCCCTGCCACTACGGAATCGACACGCCGCACCGCGACAACCTCATTGCGGCACAGCACGACGTCGACGAGATCTGCCGGCACATCGGCGCGGACAGCCTGGCGTACCTCAGCCTCGAGGGGCTCCTGTCGTGCGTCAGCGGTGATGCCGACAGCTACTGCACCGCGTGCTGGACCGGTGACTACCGGGTTCGCGTCGATGACCAGAACGAAAACCAGCGAGAGCTGTTTCCGATTCGCACTGAGCAGGAGGACTGATGCCTACCAAGAACGGCGTTCACCGTAGCGATCCGAAGAAGAGCCCGGGCGCCTACGCCGCGGCCGGCGTTGACATCGACGCTCAGGACAGGGCTCTCGCGCAGGTCAAGAAGCTGGCGCGTTCCACCTTCACCGATGGCGTCCTCACCGACATCGGAAGCTTTGGTGGGCTCTTCCGCCCCGATCTGCGCGGCCTCGAAGAGCCCGTGCTGGTTGCCTCGGCGGACGGTGTTGGAACCAAACTGGCGGTGGCCAAGCTGGCCGGCGACTACAGCACTGTCGGTCGCGACCTGGTCAACCACTGTGTCAACGACATCCTGGTGCAAGGTGCCGAGCCGCTCTTCTTCATGGACTACGTCGGCGCTGGCGTGCTCGAGCCCGAGTGCATGGTCCAGCTGCTGCGCGGGGTCGCCGATGGCTGCAAAGCCAACGGCTGTGCCTTGCTCGGCGGGGAAACGGCGGAGATGCCGGGTTTCTACCAGCCAGGTGACTACGAGCTGGTCGGTTTCATCGTTGGGCTCGCAGACCGCGCCCGTATTCTCGATGGCAGTCGTGTCCGCCCGAAGGACTTGCTGATCGGGCTTCCGTCTGCGGGCCTCCACACGAACGGCTACAGCCTGGCGCGCAAGATCCTCTTCGAAACTCTCGGCCTCGGGCTGGACGATGACCTGCCCGGCAGTGGCTTAAATGGCGGCTCCAATGGGGGCTGCACCGTCGGCCAGGAGCTGCTCAAGCCGCATTTGAGCTACCTCGACGTACTCCGGCCCTTACTGGGCAACGAGGCCGTCCACGCCTTCGTCCACGTCACTGGAGGTGGCCTGACGGACAACCTGCCGCGTGCCCTGCCCGAAGATACCCACGCCAAGATCCGTGTCGGCGCCTGGGAGGTCCCCCCGCTCTTTCCGCTCCTCCAGCAGAATGGCAGTGTCGAGCGGGAGGAGATGTTCCAGGTTTTCAACATGGGCATTGGCATGGTGCTCATCGTCGCTCCGGAAGCGGTTGCCGAGGTGCTGCAGCAGCTGCGCAGTGTCGGCCAGAAGAGCTACCTGATCGGCAGTGTCCAATCAGGGCGCGCAAAGAAGCAGCCGGCGGTGGACTATGACTTCATTCCGGAAGAACTCGATCCTGAGATTCAGGCCGCCATCGAGCGTGGAGAAGCCGAGTGACGCGACGGAGTTCGTCGGAACCCGCCAGGCTCGGCATCCTCCTCTCTGGCCGAGGTAGCAACTTCCTGGCACTCCAGGCGGCCATCGACCGAGGAGACCTGCCTGCGCGTATCGTGTTGGTCGTCAGCAACAAACTTGAGGCCCCCGGCCTCGCCAAGGCGGCCGAGCTAGGCCTGGCCACCGCGGCGATACCTCACAAGACTTCTGACCAGGGAAGCCTGAGCCGTGAAACGCACGAGCGCCAGATCGTCGAGGCCTTGCAAGCCGCCGATGTCGAATGGGTGTGCCTGGCTGGCTACATGCGTGTGCTGAGCGGTGAGCTGCTGCGGGCCTATCCCCAGCGCATCGTCAACATCCACCCCAGTCTCTTGCCCGCGTTTCCCGGCCTGCACGCACAACGCCAAGCCTGGGAGTATGGGGTGAGGGTGGCAGGTTGTACCGTCCATCTGGTGGACGAGGGCGTCGACACTGGGCCGATCGTAGAACAGAGGAGCGTCGAAGTGCGCGATGGGGAGACTGCCGAGGAGCTAGGGGCGCGGATCCTCCGGCAAGAGCACCGAGCATACCCGTCGGCCATGTGCCGTTTGCTGACCGAGGACTGGTGCGTTGAGGGGCGGCAGCTTCGCTTTCTCGGGCCGTAAGCTCATTGTCTTGTGCGGCTTAGCGCCTCCTGGTCAAAAAAGAAGAAGATGGGGGTTGACACCCATGGAGACCCTACCTATACTTCGCATCCTCGTCGCTTGAACGAGCGGCGGGACAACTCGCGGCGGACGAAACACCTCGGTGGGACGGCTGCCAAAACCCCAAGACAGAACACCTCGGAGCTGCCCAGGCAGCCTTGGCTGCAAGGGAAGTGTCGTGGTGTCTGGGGTCAGCGGGCGGGAGAGAGGGCGAGAGAAAAAGCTGACAAGGGGGGGTTGACACGAAGCCGCGAGCGACATAAGCTTAAAGACCCTCGCGCAAGTAAGCGCAGGTCGCCGAGCGGCTCGGGAGTCACCAAAAGGTGGCAGCGAAAAGCGCGGCAAGCTCATTGAAAGTGCTCCAGTGACAGCCCAGAAAAAAGGGGTTGACAAGCATGAGGCGGATGTAGATAATTCGCTTCCTGCCCACGGGGCCGGTTCTTTGAAAACTGAATAGAGATAGTCAAGTCCAACGCCAGTGGCGTTTGGCACTCTTCTCTCTGGAGAACGAGGTCAAGCGTACTGTACTCGAGATAGACACAGTGGCACCCCTTAGTGGGTAGTCACTTTGCAGGATTTAAACTGGAGAGTTTGATCCTGGCTCAGAATGAACGCAAGCGGCGTGCTTAACACATGCAAGTCGAGCGCGAAAGTCACTTCGGTGGCGAGTAGAGCGGCGAACGGGTGAGTAACACGTGGACAACCTGCCCAGAAGCGGGGGATAACTCAGGGAAACTTGGGCTAATACCGCATACGTCCGTGGCTCCTTGGGGCTGCGGGGAAAGATGGCCTCTACTTGTAAGCTGTCACTTCTGGAGGGGTCCGCGCTCGATTAGCTAGTTGGTGAGGTAATGGCTCACCAAGGCTACGATCGATAGCCGGCCTGAGAGGGTGATCGGCCACACTGGAACTGAGACACGGTCCAGACTCCTACGGGAGGCAGCAGTG
>CBDUPA010000012.1:0-247048 GCA_965368975.1 uncultured bacterium
AGCACAGGGGCGTCGAGTGGAGCGAGCACAGGGGCGTCGAGTGGAGCGAGCACAGAGGCGTCGACGACATCGCGGCGCACTGTGCGCGCTTGCGTCGGCGGCCCTTCGACCTCGAGAACGGCCCCTTGCTGCGCGCCGACTTGGTGCACCCGACGGCGGGCGGTGAGGTGCTGGTGTTGACCTTGCCGGCCCTGTGCTGCGACGCGCCGAGCTTGCGCCTGCTGGCGGCGCAACTGGCGCAGGAACTGGCGGCGGGGGCGAGCGCGGCGTCGGCGGACGAAGAGGAACTGCAGTACGCCGACCTCGCCGCCTGGTTCAACGAGCTGCTGCAAGCCGAGGAGACCGCCCCGGGCCGAGAGCACTGGCAGGCGCTGGAGCTCAGCGGCGTGCAGCCGGCGACGGTCGAGGCCGAGTTCACGCCGTGCTTCCTACGCTTGGCAGCGCCGCTGCAGCTGCCGCCCGAGATCGACGCCGCTGCCTTCCTGCTCGCCTGCTGGCAGGGCGTGTTGCAGCGCCGCGGCATCGCCGGCCTGGGCAGCGAGCAGCCGGGGGTTCTCGGCTTTGCCGCCGATGGGCGCAAGTTCGCCGAACTTGAGGCCGCCATCGGTCCGCTGACCCGCGTCGTGCCGCTGCCGCCTCTGCCGGCCACCGCGCGCACGCTGGCGCAGGCGCTGGCCGGTGCGGCGGACAGCGTCGCCCGCGCCGTGCGCTTCCAGGACGCCTGTGCCTGGCAGGACCTGGACCTGCCGAGCTACCTGCCCGTGTGCCTCTTCCTGGAGACCCTGCAGCCCGCCCCCGAGGGCGGGCTGCAGCCCGAGCCCGCGGCCGACTACGGCTTCGCCGAGCGCTTCGAGCTCTTGCTGCACGGTCGCCTGCAGACCACCGCCGCGGGGTGCCGGGTCGAGCTCGAGTTGGGCTATGACGGCGCCCGCTTCGACGCGGCGGCGGCGGCGCGGCTGCGTGACGCCTTGGCGTGCTGGATGGATGCCGCGCTGGCGGCGGCCACGCGCACCCCTGCCGGCGGACCGGCCACGGCCGCGACCACGTTGTTGAGCGAGCTGCCGTGCCTCGGCGCCGCCGAATGGCAGCAGCTGTGCACGCTCGCCGGTGCCCCTGGGGCGCTAGCAGAAGCGGCGCTAGCACAAGCGGCGCTACCAGCGGTGCCCGCCGGAGTGGTCGAGCGCTTCGGCCAGGCGGTGCGCTTGCACCAGCAGCAGCCGGCGGTGCGCGACGGCAGCGACCAGCTGACCTATGGTGAACTGGCCCGCCGGGTACGACGCCTGGCGCGCCACCTGCGGGCGGCGGGGGTCGGAGCCGAGGTCGTGGTTGGCTTGGCCGCCGAGCGCCGGGTCGAGACGCTGCTCGTGCTGCTTGCCATCCTGGAAGCCGGCGGCGCGTACCTGCCGCTGGATCCCGCTCTGCCGCAGGCTCGCCACCACGCCTTGCTGCACGCGGCAGGCGCGCGTTTCGTGGTCGGACGCGACCTGCCGGCGCTGCCGCCCGAGGTCGACGTCATCGACCTGCAAGCGCAGGCGGCAGCGATCGCGGCGCGGGATTCGAGCCCGCTCGACCTCGAGATCGATCCGCGTCAGCTGGCCTACGTCCTCTTCACCTCCGGCTCCACCGGCCAGCCCAAGGGCGTGGCGGTCGAGCACCGGCAGCTGGCCGCCTACGTGGCCGCCGCCGAGCAGCGCCTCGACTTCGGCCCGCCAGGGGAGCCTGGCGGCACGTTCGCCCTGGTGTCCAGCCTGGCGGCCGATCTCGGCAACACGATGATCTTTCCGGCCCTGTGCCGTGGTGGCTGCTTGCTGGTGGTGCCCGAGGCGACGATCTCGGACGCCAGCGCCCTGGCCGAGCTGTGCACCGCCGCGGCGGTCGACCACCTCAAGATCGTGCCCGGCCACCTGCAAGCCTTGCTCGAGGCACCGGGGGCCGAGCGCGTGCTACCGCGTCGGCGCCTGGTCTGTGGTGGCGAGGCGCTGCCGCCGCGTCTGCTCGAGCGCGTCGCCGAGCTGGCGCCCAGGACCCGCGTCTTCAACCACTACGGACCGACGGAGACGACAGTCGGCGTCGCGGCGGCGGAGATGGCGCCCGGCGATCCCGTGTCCCTGGGCCGGCCGCTGCCCGGGTGTCAGCTGTGGCTGGTCGATCGCCACCTGCGGCCGGTGGCGCTGGGCGCAAAGGGTGAGATCCTGGTCGGCGGCGCGCAGCTGGCGCGCGGCTATGCCGGTCGACCGGCCGCGACCGCCGCGCGCTTCGTGCCCGATGCGCTGGGCACCACTGCGCTGGGCACCACCGCCGGGGGGCGGCTCTACCGCACGGGTGACCTCGGTCGTCTGCGCGGCGACGGCGCTTTTGAGTTCCTGGGACGCACCGACAACCAGGTCAAGATCCGTGGCTATCGCGTCGAGCTGGGCGAGGTGGAGAGCGCGTTGCGCCGGCTGCCCGGGGTGCGCGCCGCGGCCGCGCTGCTGCGCCGGGAGGGGCCGGCGGAACTGGTCGGGTATGTACACCTGGACAGCGAGGTTCACCTGGGGGACACCGCGCGCACGCCGGCCGAGCTGCGCGAACGGCTGGCGGCCGAGTTGCCGGACTACATGGTGCCGGCCGTCATCGTGCCGCTGGAGAGCTGGCCACGGACCGCCAACGGCAAGCTCGACCGCGCGGCTCTGCCGGCGCCGCCGCGCCCGAACCAGGCGGCGCACGAGCGGCCGCGCACGCCGGTGGAGGAGCAGGTGACGGAGCTGTGGCGGACGCTGTTCGAACGCGAGCAGATCGGTCTCGACGACGACTTCTTCGCCCTCGGCGGGCACTCGCTGCTGGCCATGCAGCTGACCGCGCGCCTGCGCCAGGCGTTGGGGGTCGAGCTGGCGGTCGACCAGGTGTTCCAGGCGCCGACACCGCGTCTGCTGGCGCGTGCGGTGTCCACGGCGCTGAGCGCACAGGCTTCGTCGGCCGGCGGAGTCGAGGTGGCGCCGCCGATCGAGCGCCGGCCCGAGGGCGTCGCGATCCCTCTCTCGTTCGCCCAGGAGCGCCACTGGTTCTTGCAGCAGCTCGATCCGGCGAGCCCGCTCTACAACATCCGCGGTGCCTTGCGTGTGAAGGGGCCGCTCGACCTCGAAGTTCTGCGCACCTGTTTCGAACGGCTCGTCGAGCGCCACGAAGTCCTGCGCACGGCGTTTCCCAATACGGCCGCGGGGCCACGGCAGGAAGTCGTCGTCACGCCGCCGATGGCGCTGCCGCTGGTCGACTTCCAGCATTTCGAGGCGGCGGCGGAAGACCTGGCGATGGGGCTGGTGACCCGCCTCGGCCTGGAACCCTTCGATCTCTGCCAGCCACCCTTGCTGCGCCTGCAGGCGCTGCGCCTGGCACCGCGTGAGCACCTGTTGGTGATCACCCTGCACCACATCGTCGCCGACCGCTGGGCTCTCGGCTTGCTGCAGCGCGAGCTGGCGGCGCTGTATCCGGCGCTGGTGGCCGGGCGGCCGTCGCCGCTGCCGCCGCTGCCGGTGCAGTACGCCGATTACGCCCACTGGCAGCGCGGCTGGCTGCGCGACGAGGTGCTCGAACACCAGCTGGATTGGTGGCGTCGAGAGCTGGCGGGTGCGCCACCGTTGCTGGAACTGCCGTTCGCACGTGCGCGACCGGCACGCCTGAGCGGTCGCAGCGGCCGCTGGCCGTTCCTGCTCGACGCCGAGACCGCGGCCCGTCTCAAGCAGCTGGGCCGCGCGCAGGGCGCCACCTTCTTCCAGACGCTGCTGGCGCTCTTCCAGCTGCAGCTGCAAGGGCTGGTGGGGGCGGACGACGTGGTTGTCGGCTCGCCGGTCGCGGGCCGGGGGCAGGCCGAGACGGAGGATCTCGTGGGCTGCTTCATCAATGCCCTGGCCCTGCGCGCTCGCTTCGCCGAGGATCCCACGTTCCCGCAGCTGCTGGCGCAGGTGCGCGAGTCGCTGCTGGGGGCGTACCGCCACGCCCACCTGCCGTTCGAGCGCCTGGTGCAGGAGCTCAACCCTGAGCGCCAGGCCGGTGCCGCACCGGTTTTCCAGGTGGTGTTCAACTACGCTGACGCGCCGGTCGCCGCGCTCGACTTCGCGGGCTTGAGCTGGACGCCGCTGCGTCCCGAGAGCGTGTTCGACGCCAAGTACGACCTGGTCCTCGCCATGTTCGACAGCCCGGAAGGAGTGCGCTCTTTCCTGATCTACAGCTTGGACCTGTTCGACGCCAGCGCCATGACGCGCATGGCCGAGCAGCTGTGTGCGCTCGCCGCGCGGCTCGTCGAGCATCCCGAGGCGCGGGTCTCGGAACTCACCGCAGCCCTGCGCCGCGACGAGCAGGCGTCGCGCCGGGACAGCGCCGAGCGCTTGCGCCAGCAACGAGGCAAGAAGCTCGCGGCGGCGCGCCGTCGCACGGTTCGCTAGCACCGTCGACGGACACGCCTTGCAGCACCAGAAGTCCGCAGCACCAGAAGTTCGCACAACAGAGTCCGCCAACCAGCCGAGGAGCGAGAGATGAAAACGAAAGGCTCGATGAAGAAGAAGGGGCCCGGTGCCGTGCGCCGACGCGCGGTGACGGTGTCCACCGAGGACATGGTGCGCAAGAGCTACCTGGCCCCGGAGCAGACCCTGCCGCTGGTGGTCGAGGCGGCCACCGAAGGCCTCGACGTGATCGGCTGGGCGGCGGCCAACCGGGAGTGGGTCGAGCGCGAGTTGCTGGCCCATGGCGCCATCCTCTTCCGCAATGTCGGACTGGAGGACAGCGCAGCCTTCGAGCGCTTCTCGCGCACCGTCCTGCCGCACCGCGTCAACTATGTCGAGGGTTCGTCGCCGCGCATCTCCACCGGCGAGAAGGTCTACACCTCGACGGAGTACCCGGCCGAGGAGTTCGTCTCCATGCACAACGAGCTGTCCTACGCCCACAAGTGGCCGAGCAAGCTCATCTTCTACTGTGACGTCCAGCCCGCCGAAGGCGGTGAAACGCCGATCGCCGACAGCCGTGAGGTGCTACGCCGGCTCGCCCCGGACCTCGTCGAACGCTTCCGCCAGCGCGGCGTGCGCTACGTGCGCAACCTGCACGGCAGCCGCGGCGCCGGCCTGTCCTGGCAGACCGTGTTCGAGACCGAGGATCGTGACTTCGTCGAGCGCTACTGCACCGAGGGCGACATCCGCTTTCGCTGGACGGACAACGGAGGGCTGTGGACCGAGCAACTGCGGCCGGCCATCCGCCGCCACCCGGTCACCGGCGACGAAGTGTGGTTCAACCAGGTCGACCAATGGCATCCGTCCAACCTCACCGCCGAGGCAGCGCGCGTGCTGCTGGCCAGTCACGCGGTCGAAGACTTGCCGATCTGGTCGACCTTCGGCGACCAGGTCGCTTTCGACGACGCCGAGTTGGCGCAGATCCGCCAGGTGTTCGATGACGTGATGGTGCGCTTCCCCTGGCGCCAGGGAGACGCGTTGCTGGTCGACAACATGTTGGCTGCCCACGGCCGCATGCCCTTTGTCGGGCCGCGGCGTGTCCTGGTGGCCATGGGGGAATCCGGCCTCGAAGGTCAGGAGCTGTGAATCGATGACGCAGACGCCAGCGCAGGGTAGTCTCGACGGGTTTCCACTATCGCCGCAACAGCGGCGCGCCTGGCGTGTCCTCGACGCCGGTGGTCCGGCGTGCGTGTGGACCGAGGTGAGCCTCGAGGGCGAGATCGAGGCGGCCGCCCTGGCGCGGGCGCTCGGTGACGTTGCCGAGCGCTGGGAGATCCTGCGCACGCGCTTCGCCCGCTTGCCGGGCATGGCGCTGCCGGTGCAGGTGATCGAGCCGCCGGCGCCGGTAGCGGTGCAGGAACAGGCCGTGGCCGGCGAGGCGCAGCTGCCGGAGCTGATCGGTATCTTGACCGCGACGGCACCCGCTGGCGACGCGGCGCCGCCGATCGCCTGTCACCTGGTGCGCACCGGTCCCGGCCGGGCGACCCTGCTGCTGCGCCTGTCACCGCTGATGGCCGACGGCACCGGACTCTCGTGCCTGGTCGACGAACTGGCCTCGAACCTCGGTCGCCAGCCGGCGGAGAGCGTGGAAGAAGAGGCGGAGATCCTGCAGTACGCTGACTTCGCCCAGTGGCAAAACGACGGGTTGACCGACGAAGACGGCGCCGAGGGACGGCAGCTGTGGCGCTCTTGCCCGTTGCCGGACGAGCTTCCGGAGCTGCCCTTCGAGCCGCCGTCGGTGGCGCCCGGTGCTGTCAGCACGCGTCGCCGCCAGCCGTTGCCGAAGGGCTGGGGCGCGCGTGCCGATGCGCTCGCCGAACAGCTCGACGTGCCCGTCGAGGCCGTCTTGCTGGCCGCCTGGCAGGTGCTCCTCGGGCGCGTCGCGGGTACCCGGCAGCCGCTCGTCTGGTGTGCGCTCGACGGCCGCGGCTACGACGAGCTGGAGCGCGCGCTCGGCCTCTACCACCGCTTCGTGCCGCTGATCGCCGATCTCGCGGCCACGGTGCGGACCCGCGACCTGATCGAGCGTCTGGGCGAGCGCCTGGAGGAGATGAGCCTGTGGCAGGAGTACCTGGCCTGGGACGTCGAGGATGCGGCCCCCGGCGAGGAGCCGCTGGAGCTACCCTGGGCGTTCGAGTCGACGGCGCTGCCGCTGCCGCGATCCGTGGCCGGCGTGCGCGTCGCGGTGCACCAGCAGGACGGCTGCGGTGAGCGCTGCGATCTGCGGCTGGCGGTCCACCGGGGCGAGCAGGGGCTGTCTGGCGAGCAGGAGCTGTCCGCCGACCTGTGGTTCGAGCACGCACGGCTCACCCCGGTCGCCGCCGAGCGCCTGGCCGAGAGCTTCGTCGCGCTGCTCGAACAGATCCTGGCCGAGCCCGAGCGGGCGCTGGCGGACCTCGACCTGCTGAGCCCGGCGCAGCGCCGGCAGGTGCTGCAGGAATGGGGGCACGGGCCGGCCGCCGAGGGGCCGCCGATCTCGGGCGTACCGGGCGTCGCCGAGCTGGTGCTGCGAGCCACGCAGGGCCGCGCTGACGCCATCGCCTACTGTCAGGGCGGCAGGGCGCTCAGCTACGGGGCCTTGGCGGCGCGCGTGGCGGCGCTGGCCGCCAACCTGCGGGACGCCGGCCTGCAACGCGAGGATCCGGTGGCGGTGTGCCTGCGTCGAGGTCCCGAGATGGCGGCGGCGTTCCTGGCGGTCCTGCGTGCCGGTGGCGTCGCCGTCGCGCTCTCTGCCGACCAGCCACCACGCCGGCTCGAGCGCGTGCTCGCGGACCTGCAGCCGCGCTGCATTCTGGCCGAAGAGGCGACCGTGCCGGCGCTGCCGCCCGGCGAGATCCCGCTGACGCTGGTCTCCTCCGTTCCCGTCGCGCCACTACCAGCAGCGCCAGAACCGGCGTTCCCGCCGCCGTTGCCGGAGCAGCTCGCCTACGTGGTCTACACCTCCGGCTCGCGCGGTGAGCCGAAGGGCATCGCCACGCCGCACAGTGGGGTGGTGAACTACCTGAGTCAGCTGGCGGGTGTCCTCGACCTGGGGCCGGGCGACTCCGTGCTGCAGCTGCCGGAACTCATCTATGACGCCTCGATGCGCGACCTGTGGACGCCCTTGCTGGGCGGCGCGCGCGTGGTGCTGGCCGAGGAAGCGCAGGTGCGCGATCCGGCGGCGCTGCTCGAGCTGATGCGGCTGCAGCGGGTCAGCGCCCTGCTGAGCGTCGTGCCGACGGTCCTGCGTGCACTGCTCGCTGCCGGCCGCGACAGCGTGCACGCGTGCCCGGCGGTGCACACCCTGCTGCTCAGCGGTGAGAAGCTGCGGCTCGAGGATGTCGAGGGGGCGCGCCGTCTGTTCGCGCCCGACGCCCGGGTGGTCAACCTCTACGGGCCGACCGAGGCCACCATGACCTCGACCGCCTACACGCTACCGCCCGCGGGTACCGCGCCCGCGGCGCACGCCGGCACGCTGGCGATCGGCCGTCCGATCACCGGGGTCGAGGTCTTCGTCACCGACGCCGCCGCGCGCCCGGTGCTGCCCGGCACGCCCGGTGAGGCGCTGATCGGTGGCGCCGGACTGGCCCGTGGCTACTGGCGGCAGCCGGCCCTCACGGCGGCCAGCTTCGGGCCCGATCCGTTCGCCACCGAGGCGGGGCGCCGGCTGCTGCACACCGGGGACCTGGTGCGCCACGACGACGGCGGCGAGCTGACGATCCTCGGCCGGCGCGATCAGCAGATCAAGCTGCGCGGCGTGCGCGTCGAACCGGGCGAGATCGAGGGCGAGCTGCGACGGCTCGACGGTGTGCGCGACGCGGTGGTGCTGGCACGCCAGGAGTCCGAGACCGCGCCGCCCTCGCTGACCGCCTGGGTGGTCACCGAGGATCCGCTGGCCGCCATCCCGCAGGACCAGCGCTACCAGCTGCCCAACGGCATGCCGATCCGCCACCTCAACCGCTACGAGACCGACTTTTTCTACCAGCAGATCTTCGAGGATCGGGTGGACGTCAAGAGCGGCTTGGATTTGCCACCCGGGGCCGTGGTGTTCGACGTCGGTGCCAACATCGGCCTGTTCAGCCTCTATGCCCACCTGGCGCAAGACGACGTACGCCTGTTCGCCTTCGAGCCGATCCCGGAGACCTGCGCGGTGCTGCGCAGCAACCTCGAACTCTACGGTGCGGCGGCCCACGTCGAGTCCTGCGGCCTGTCCAACCGCAGCGGCTCGGTGCGCTTCGCCTACTACCCGCTGTCCTCCTGCCAGAGCGGCTACTATCCCGACGAGTCGCAAGAGCGCTACATGTTGGAAGCGATCATCGAGCGCCAGAGCAGCGATCCGGAAGCCTTCTCGCTGGCGCGCGACTACTTCTCCGACCTGGTCGACCGGCGCATGCAGCGGCAGATGATCGACTGCCCGCTCAAGACGGTGTCGCAGGTGGTGGCGGAGCACGGGCTGGAGCACATCGACCTGCTCAAGATCGACGTCGAGAAGAGTGAGCTCGACGTGCTCGAGGGCGTGCGCGACGAAGACTGGCCGAAGATCCGCCAGCTGTCAATCGAAGCCCACGACCTGGAGGGGCGCCTGGACGACATCACGCGCCTGCTCGAAGCCCGCGGCTACCGCGTCACGGTGCAGCAGGAAGACGCGCTGCTCGACGAGACCTGTCTGTTCAACGTCTATGCCGCGCGCCGGAGCGCCGACGCGTCCACCGACGCCGCGCCGCCAGCGCCGCGACTGCCGCAGCACCTGCTCGCGGGCCGGCCGGATGCCGAGGCGCTGCGCCGGGCGCTGGCCGAGGTGCTGCCCGAGACGCTGGTGCCGGCGTCCTTCGTGCTGCTCGACACGCTGCCACGGACGCCGGGAGGCAAGGTCGACGCGCGGGCGCTGCCGGAGCCGGAAGCGGTGTCGATGCCCGGCGTGGTGCGCGACGAACCGACGCCGGCCGAAGAGATCGTCAGCGGTATCTTCGCCGACCTGCTGCAGCGTGAACGCCTGGGGCTGGACGACGATTTCTTCGTCCTGGGAGGCCATTCGCTACTCGCCACCCAGGCCGTGCTGCGCATCCAGCAGGCCTTCGAGGTCGACCTGCCGCTGCAGAAGCTGTTCGAATTGCCGACCGTCCGCGCCCTGACGCGAGCGGTGACCGCCGCCACCGAGCAGCGCCGTGGCCAGGCGCTGCCGCCGCTGGTGGCGGTGAGCGAGCACGAGGATCTGCCGCTGTCCTACGAGCAGCAGCGCCTGTGGTTCCTGGACCAGCTGCGCCCGGGCGACCCGGCGTTCAACATCCCTGGCGCTCTGCGCGTCACGGGACCGCTGGCGGTGCCGGTGCTGCACCGAGCGCTCGCCGCCCTGGTGGCCCGCCACGCCTCGCTGCGCACGCACTTCACCAGCGGTCCGGACGGCCTGCCGCGGCAGGTGATCCGCCCGGCGATTCTGTCTCAGGAGAGGTCTCAGGAGAGGTCTCTACCGTTGCCGCTGGTCGATCTGCGCGCGCTGCCCGAGGCGCAGCGCCGGCCGCAGGGCGAACAGCTGCTGGCCCGTGCCGCCCAGCACCGCTTCGAGCTGGCCCGCGGTCCGCTGTTCCGCGGCCTGCTGCTGCGCGAGGCGCCGGACGTCCACGCTCTCCATCTCAACCTGCACCACATCGTTGGCGACGCCTGGTCCAACGGCATCCTGGTGCGCGAGCTGGCGGCCCTGGTCGACGCTTTCGGCCGCGGCTTGCCGTCACCGCTACCCGAGCTGCCGATCCAGTACGCCGACTACGCCCACTGGCAGCGGCAGTGGCTGCAGGGCGAGGTCCTCGACCAGCTGGTCGACTCGTGGCGCCGCACCCTGGAGGGAGCTCCGCCGCGCATCGAGCTGCCGCTGGATCGGCCGCGGGGTTCCGGCGTGCGCGGCGGCAGCCACCTGTTGGAGCTACCGACCTCGGTCGCCGACCGTCTCGACGCGCTCGGCCGGAGCCACCAGTGCAGCCTGTTCATGACCCTGCTGGCGGCGCTCGACGTCACCTTGCACAGCTACAGCGGCGCTACCGACCTGGTGGTCGGAGCGGACGTCGCCCATCGCAGCCGGGTCGAGACCGAAGCCTTGATCGGCTTCTTCGTCAACCAGATCGTGCTGCGTGTCGATCTGGGCGGGGATCCCTCCTTCGCCGAGTTGCTGGCCCGGGTGCGCAAGGTGGCGCTGAGTGCCTACGAGCGGCAGGACCTGCCGTTCGACCGGCTGGTCGAGGTGATCAATCCGGATCGCGACGCCCACCACGCGCCGATTTTCCAGGTCAAGCTGGTGGTGCAGAACACGCCTCCGGCGGCGCTGTCGCTGGGCGGCGGACTGGCGGTCGAGGTGGTGCCGGCGGCACCGCGCGCGGCGGCCGAAGACCTGTTGGTCAACGCCCTGCGCGGCGCCAACGGGCTGAGCTTGAACTTCAAGTACAACGCCGAGCTGTTCTTGGCCTCGACCATCGAGGGGCTGGCGCAGCGCCTGGCCCGGGTGCTCGAAGCGGCCGCCGCCGCACCGGCGATCCCGCTGAGCGAGCTGGTGAGCCAGGTACAGGCGGCCGAGCGCGAGCGCCAGTCGCGGCAGGCCGAGCAACGCGGCGCCGCGCTTGGGAGCAAGCTGCAGAAGGTGCGCCGCCGTGCGGCGCGGCCGGAGACGCTCAGTTGAGAGGCCAGTTAGATGGGCAGTTGAGAGGCCAGTTGACATGGCCGTTGAACGGAGTCATCGAAGAATGTCCGCCGCGGTGGCCTTGCCGCCAGCCGGACCCACAGGAGAAAGGATCGCTATCATGAGCCTCACTGGTCCCCGCAAGAAGAGCCTCGCCGGTCCCGGCGGCGGTCGCCGCAAGGGCGTCAGCCTGGCGCAGGAGAGCACCATCAAGACCCGCGAACTGGCGCCCGGCGAGTCGCTGCCGCTGGTGGTCGAACCCGCGGTTCCCGGCGTCGAACTGCTGGCCTGGGCCGAGCACCACCGCGATTTCATCGAGCAGAAGATCCTGCTGCACGGCGGTGTCCTGTTCCGCGGCTTCGACGTTCGTTCGATCCCGGACTTCGAGCGCTTCATCGCCATCGCCTCTGGCGGCGCGCTGGAGTACAAATACCGGTCGTCGCCGCGCACCTCGGTGGGGGAGAACATCTACACCTCGACCGACTACCCGGCCGACCAGAGCATCTTCCCGCACAACGAGCACTCCTACTCGCCGAGCTTCCCGCTGCGCCTGTTCTTCTTCTGCGTCACGCCCGCGGCTACCGGTGGTGAGACGCCGCTGGGCGACTGCCGCAAGATCCTGGCGCGCATCGATCCCGAGATCCGCGACGAGTTCAAGGCCAAGGGCATCATGTACGTGCGCAACTTCGGCGACGGTTTCGGCTTGCCCTGGCGCACCGTCTTCCAGACCGACGACCCGGCCGAGGTCGAGGCCTACTGCCAGGCGCAAGGGCTGAACGCCGAGTGGAAGGACGGCGATCGTCTGCGCACGCGGCGCGTCGGACCGGCGATCTTCCAGCACCCGCGCACGGGGGAGGAGCTGTGGTTCAACCACGCCGCCTTCTACCACTGGACGACCCTCGAACCGACCGCCCGCGAGCAGCTGTCGCGGGTCTTCGCCGAGGACGAGATGCCCAACAACACCTTCTATGGCGACGGCACGCCGATCTCGCCCGAGGTGGCCGAGCACCTGCGCCGCGCCTACCTCGACGAGCTGGTGGTCTTCCCCTGGCAGACCGGCGACCTGCTGGCGCTCGACAACATGCTGGCGATCCATGCGCGTAACCCCTACGGCGGCGCGCGCAAGGTGGTGGTCGGCATGGCGGAACAGCTCAACGCCGAGGACCTGGTGTCTTGATCCAGGGCCCTGATCGCGATTTCGACGGCACATACTTGGAGGGCGATTGATGTCGGTGTCACCAGCTCCCGAAGGCTTCCGCCTGTCCCAGCAGCAGGAGCTGCTCTGGCGTCTGCAACCCGCGGCGCCGGGGGCGCGCTTCGTGGCGCAATGCCGCGTACCCTTACTTTCCGGAGGGCCTTCCAGAGTGCCTTCCGGAGTGCCTACCGGGATAGACGGCGCGCAGCTGCGCCGGGAGCTGGTGCGGCTGGTCGAGCGCTACGAGATCCTGCGCACTTGGTTCTACCCACTGCCGGATGTCGCGATTCCGCTGCAGGTGATCGAGGAGCAGCGCGAGCTGTCGCTGGTGGAGCAGGATCTGCGTTCGCTCGAGGCCGCCGCCCTGGCCGAGCGTCTGCAGGTGATCGAGACCGAGGCGGCGCGTCCGTTCGATCTCGAGCACGAGCCGCTGCTGCGCGCTGCGCTGCTGCACCTGCCGGCCGGGCCGTGCCTGCTGCTCACCGCCGCCGCGGCGGTCGCCGATGGGGCCACGTTGTTGCAGCTGGCCGAGCAGGTGACGCGCCGGCTCAGCAGTGACGGTGATGCCGGTACCGGTGATGCTGGAGACGGTGAAGAAGACGAAGAAGCGCTGCAGTACGTCGACTTCGGCGAATGGCAGCAGGAGATCCTGAGCGACGAGGAGACCGAAGAAGGGCGCGCCTTCTGGCAGCGGCGCCTCGCAGAGCTGCCCGCGCCGCGCCGGCTGGCCGGTGAGACTGGTGAGACTGGTGAGGAGGAGGCCGCCGACGGGATCGGGGGGTACCACCGTGCCACGGTCGCCCTGGACGCAGGTGCCCTGGCTGCCGCCACCGAGGGTGCCGGCGTCGCCGAGCGTGACTTTCTGCTCGCCGCCTGGGCCGCCTGGTTGCACCGCATGGGCGGCGGCGAAGGGCTCGCCCTGGGCTTGTGCAGCGATGGCCGCAAGCTGGACGCGCTGCACGGGGCCGTGGGGCCGTACGCGGTCGTACTGCCGCTGATCCTGGAGCTGGAGCGCGGGGTCAGTGTCGCCGAGCTGGCGGCGACCGCCGCCGCCGCCGTCGCCGAGGCGCACGGCTGGGAAGAATGCTTCGCGCCCCTGGCGCTGCTCGGCCACGCTGGTAGCGACGCCGCGACACCCGTGCCGTGGACCTTCGCCTACCGCGATCTGGCCGGCGGTGTGACCCTCGATAGCCTGCGAGCCGGCAGCGTGTGGCAGGACTATCACGGCGGCCAGCTCGGCCTCGAGGTGCTGCGCACTTCGCGCGGCCTCGAGCTGTGGCTGCACCTCGACGCCACTGTCTACGCGGCGGCGGACGCCGAGCGCTGGGCCGAGAGCCTGGCGACCTTGCTCGCCGATGCCGCGGCGCGGCCACGGCAGGACCTGGACGATCTGCAACTCGTCGGCCCGCTCGAAGCGCTCGCCCTGGCGCGGCTCGAGCGCGCGACGTCGCCCGCGCGACCGGCGTGTCGCATCCACGACTTGATCGGCGAGCAGGCGGCCCGCGTGCCGGAGCAGCCGGCGGTCGTCGACGGCAGCGACACGCCGTCGCAGCCGCCGCTCAGCTACGGTGAGCTGTGGCGGCGCGCCGGCCAGCTGGCCCACTATCTGCGCCGCCGCGGCGTCGGCCCCGACATGCGCGTTGGCCTGTGCCTGGGGCGCACCTCCGACATGGTGGTGGGGCTGCTGGGCATTCTGCGGGCCGGCGCGGCGTATGTGCCGCTCGATCCCGAGTACCCGGACCAACGGCTGGAAATGATGGTGGCGGAGACGGACAGCCCGCTGCTGCTGACCGTCGCCGAGCTGGCGTCGCAGCTGTCGCAGCTGATTGGCAGCGGCCAGCAGCTGCTGTGCCTGGACCGCGACTGGCCGCGGATCGAGCGCGAGTCGCCCGAGCCGGCGGTCGCAGGCTCCGAAGCTCATCCAGCCGAAGCTCATCCAGCCGCCGCTCCTGCCGACGATGACGCCCACCCGGACAACCTGGCCTACGTCATCTACACGTCGGGCTCGACCGGCAAGCCCAAGGGCGTGCTGGTCAGCCACCGCAACCTGGTGCACTCGACACGCGCGCGCCTGGACTATTACGGCGCGCGCCACGACGATGCGCAGCCGGGCCGCTTCCTGCTGCTCTCGTCGTTCGCCTTCGACAGCTCGATCGCCGGCCTCTTCGGCACCCTGTGCCAGGGCGCCACGCTGGTGCTGGTCCAGGAAGCCGTGGTGCGCGACGCACCGCGACTGGCGGCGGCGGTGGAGCGGCACCAGGTGGCGCACTCGCTGTGCCTGCCGTCGCTCTACCGCGGCGTGCTGGACGCCGCCCGCGCGCAGCAGCTGGAGACCCTGCGTGCGGTGATCGTGGCCGGCGAGGCGCTGCCCGCGACGCTGCTGGCCGAGCACGAGGAGGCCTGTCCACAGGCGGTGCTCTACAATGAGTACGGCCCGACGGAAGGAACCGTGTGGTCGACCGTGCACGCCTTTGCCCGCGGTGCGCGCGAGGTGTCGATCGGCCGCGCCCTGGACGGTGTCTGCCTGCGCCTGCTCAACGCGCGCCTGCGCCGGCTGCCGCTGGGCGTGGTCGGCGAGATCCACCTCGGGGGCGGCGGTCTGGCCCGCGGCTACCTGCAGCGGCCGCGCCAGACCGCGGAGCGCTTCGTGCCCGATCCCTTCGCCGACCAGGCCGGTGCGCGTCTCTACCGTACCGGCGACCTGGCGCGCCTCGACGCACAGGGAGACCTGGAGTTCCTGGGGCGTGACGACGCGCAGGTCAAGATCCGCGGCTACCGGATCGAGCTGGGGGAGATCGAAGCGGTGCTCAGCGAGCATCCCGGCCTGGCCGAAGTGGCGATCGCCGCCCTGCCTACCGCTGACCCAGCGACCAGCGAAGGCGACGAGCTACGCCTGGTCGCCTGGATCCGGCCCGCGGAAGACACCGACGCCCCAGCCGGTACATCAGCCGGCGCCTCTACCGGCGCCTCTACCGGCGCGACGGTGACGGTCGACGAACTGCGCCGCTTCCTCGGGCGCCGGCTGCCCGAGTACATGCTGCCGGCGGTGTTCGTGCCGCTGGCGCAGTTCCCGCGCACGCCCAACGGCAAGATCGATCGCGCGGCCCTGCCCGCACCCGAGGAGGCGACGGCGCTGCGCGGTGAGTACACACCGCCCCGGGGTGAGCTGGAGACGCGCGTCGCCGAGGTGTGGGCCGAGGTCCTGGGGCTGTCGCGGGTCGGCCGCGACGAGAACTTCTTCCACCTCGGCGGCCACTCCCTGGTCGCCACCCAGGCGGCGGCCCGTCTCGCCGAGTCGCTGCCCATTGCGTTGACCGTGCTGTGGATTTTCGAGCAGCCGACGGTGGCCCAGCTCGCCGAGCGGATCGCACAAGAAGCTCCGCCGGTTGACGAGGGCGAGACCTCCGGGCCGTCGTCGTCGTTGGCGTCGTCGCCGATCCCGCCGCGCCCTTCCGAGGCACCGGCGGTGCTCTCTTTCGCCCAGCAGCGCCTGTGGTGGCTCGACCGCCTCGACCCCGGCAACCTGCAGTACAACGTCGCGCTGTCGCACTACTGGTCCGGTCCGCTCGACGTCGCCGCTCTAGCCTACGGGCTGCGGCGGGTGTACGAGCGGCACGAAGCCCTGCGCACTACCTTCACGCAGGTCGACGACCAACCGCTGCAGGTGATCGCGTCGCGCCCGCGCGTCGAGCTGCCGTTGCTCGATCTGAGCGCTCTGGCCGCCGCGCCGCGCCAGCAGGAAGTGCTGCGCCTGGCGCGTGCCGAGGCGCGCCGTCCGTTCGACCTCGAGCGCGGTCCCTTGCTGCGCACGGTGCTGGTGCGGCTGGATGGCGCCGAGCACGCGCTGTTGCTGACCATGCACCACATCGTCAGCGATGGCGTCTCGATGTCCATCCTGGGGCGCGAGCTGGGTTATTACTACAACGCTCGCTTGGAGGGTACGGCAGGTGCGGACGCGCAAGCGCCGCCGGAGCCCGCACCGCCGCCGATCCAGTATGCCGACTTCGCCGCCTGGCAGCGGCGCTGGCTGAGCGGTGAGGTGCTGGAGCAGCAGCTCGCCTACTGGCGCCACCAGCTGCAGGCCACACCGGTGCTCGATCTGCCGACCGACCGCCCGCGCCCGCCGCGCCGCCGGCTCGGCGGTGGCAACAGCGCCCACCGCCTGCCGGCCGGGCTGTTGGAGCGCGTCGAAACCCTGGCCCGGCAGCACGACGCCACCGCCTTCATGGTGCTGCTGACCGCCTACGCCGCCCTGCTGCGCCAGCTCAGCGGGCAACGAGATTTCGCCGTCGGCTCGCCGATCGCCGGTCGCGACCGCCCCGAGGTCCAGGAGCTGATCGGCTTCTTCGTCAACATGCTGGTGCTGCGCGCCGAGCTGCCGGACGACCCCGCCTTCACCGACGCCCTGGCGATGCTGCGCCAGGTGTGCCTGGAGGCCTACGGCCACCAGCACCTGCCCTTCGAGAAGCTGGTCGAGGAGCTGGAGCCGGAGCGCTCCCTGCGCTTCACGCCGCTGTTCCAGGCTGCCTTCGTGCTGCAGCCGGCCGCCGTGCCGCTGACCCTGAACGGTCTCGACATGCGCCCGCTGGTGGTCGACCGCGGTGCCGCCAAGTTCGATCTCACCTTGTTGCTGGTGCCGCAGCCCGGCGAGCAAGGGCTGCAGGCGGTGTTCGAATACGATCCGGCGCTGTTCGACGCCAGCACCACCGCGCGCTGGCTGCGGCGGTACGAGACGCTGCTCGAAGCCGTGCTCGCGCAGCCGGCCGCGCCGCTGTCGACGTTGCACGGCCTGAGCGCCGCCGAGCGTCACGCCCTGGTGCACGAGTGGGGCCGGCCCTCGTGCGTCGACGTCCCCTGCGCGAGCGCCCCATCGACCCGTGCCGCCGCCGGCGTCACGAGTGCGCTCGAGCTGTTCTACCGGCAGGTGGAGGCGCGCCCGCACGCGGTGGCGCTGCACCTGCCGTCGAGTGCCGATAATGATGACGGCTGCCGCGTCATCACCTACGCCGCCCTGGCCCAGCACGCCTGGCGCCTGGCGCACGCCCTGCGCGCCCGCGGTGTGACGGCCGAAAGCGTGGTCGCCCTCGGTCTGGAGCCCGGTCCCGAGCAGGTCGTGGCGATCCTCGCCGTGCTGGCGGCCGGCGGTGCCTACCTGCCGCTCGACCCGAGCGACCCGAGCGCGCGTCTGGCGGCGATCGTCGAGGATGCCGGCGCCGAGCTGGTGCTGGTGCGCGGTGGCCAGGGGGATCAGCAGCGGGGCAACCTGCCGGCGACGTTGCCGTCGCTGGCGGTCGACGACTTCGACGCTCTCGCCCAGATGCCGGCGCAGCCACCCGCGCTGCCGCGAGGGGCGCAGCTCGCCTACGTGATCTACACCTCGGGCTCGACCGGCCGTCCCAAGGGCGTGCTGGTGCGTCACCACGAGCTGCTGCGCCTGCTGACCACCACCGAGCCCTGGTTCGCGTTCGGCGGCGGCGACGTCTGGACCCTGTTCCACTCCTATGCCTTCGACTTCTCGGTATGGGAGATCTGGGGCGCGCTGGCCTACGGCGGCCGGCTGGTGGTGGTGCCCTACTGGCTGCGGCGCCAGCCGGAAGCGTTGTACGACCTGCTGGTGCGCGAGCGGGTGACGGTGTTGAACCAGACTCCCTCGGCCTTCCAACAGCTGGCCGCGGTGCCGGCGGCCCTGGCCCGTCCAGCCGGCGGTGCCACACGAGCTGGTGCATCAGCAGCCGATGCGCTGCGCTGGGTGATCTTCGGCGGCGAAGGCCTGAGTGCCGCGGCGGTGACGCCCTGGTTGCAGGCGCGCGGGGCTCGGCAACCGTGCCTGGTCAACATGTACGGCATCACCGAAACTACCGTGCACGTCACCTTCCAGCCCCTGGCCCTGGACGACTTCGCCGGTGCCGAGCCGCCGATCGGGCACACGTTGCCGGATCTCGGCGTGGTGGTGGCGTCACCGTTGGCGGGACTCGACGGCCCTGGTATCGGGATCGCTGGTATGGGCGTCGCCGGTGAAGGCCTGGTGCGCGGTGCCGGCCTGGCGCGTGGCTACCTGCGGCGTCCTGCCCTGACCGCCGCTCGCTTCGTGCCCGATCCGTGGAGCCCCGAGCCGGGCCAGCGCCTCTACCGCAGCGGTGACTTGCTGCGCCGCCGCGCCGACGGTCGCCTGGAGCACCTGGGCCGCATCGACGCGCAGGTGAAGGTACGCGGCCACCGCATCGAGCTGGGCGAGATCGAGTTCACGCTGCGCCAGTTGCCGGACGTCGAGCACGCGGCGGTCGTGGCGCTGGGCGACGCGGCCGGTGGCCAGCGCCTGGTGGCCTACGTCGTGGTGGCCGCCGCGCCGAGTTCCGGGCCGGTCTCCGGCCGCGACCTGCGCACGGCGCTCGAGCAGCACCTGCCCGCCCACATGGTGCCCGCCGCCTTCGTGCTGCTTGATGAGCTACCGCTGACCTCGCAGGGCAAGCTGGATCGTCGCGCCCTGCCATCGCCGGAAGAGGCCGCCGCCGTCCCGTCCCAGGACTTCGTGCCGCCGGTGAGCGACCGTGAGACCCAGGTCGCCGAGGTGTATCGAGAGGTGCTGGGCCTGGGTCGTGAAGGCCAACCGGGTGAGCAACGCGTCGGTCGCGAGGACGACTTCTTCGACCTGGGAGGCCACTCGTTGCTGGCCACGCGGGTGCTGGCGCGTCTGCGGGCAGCCAGCGGTGTCGAGTTGCCGCTGCGCCAGATCTTCGAGACGCCGACGGTGCGCGGCCTGGCGGCTGCCCTGGATGTTGCGCTCGAGGCGACCGCCGGTCGTGCGACCGCCGTCGCGCCCCTGGTACCGGTGCCCCGCGACCAGCCGCTGCCGCTGTCGCTGGCGCAGCAGCGGCTGTGGTTCCTCTACCGCTTGGAGCCGGACAGTCCGGCCTACAACATCCCCTGGGCGGTGCAGCTGGACGGCGTCCTCGACGCCGCGGCTCTGCAGCTCGCCTTCGACGTCCTGGTACGCCGGCACGAAGTCCTGCGCACCGGCTTCACCGAGGTCGCTGGTGAACCCCGGCAGGTGATCCGGCCGCCGGCGCGGGTACCGATCGCGTGGATCGATGTACAAGCGTTGCAGGCCGCAGACCGGCAGCGCGAAGGCGACCGCTGGATGTCGGCGCTGGCGGCGCAGCCCTTCGACCTCGAACGCGAGGCACCCATGCGCATCCGGGTGCTGCGCTGGCAGTCGCAGCGCCACCTGGTGCTGCTCAACCTGCACCACATCGTCGCCGATGGCTGGTCGCTGCAGGTGTTGAGCCAGGAATTCTCGCTCCTCTACGAGCACGCACGCGAGAACCCGAGTCTGGCCACCGCCGTCCGGGTCTTGCCGCCGTTGCCCATCCAGTATGCCGACTACGCGGTGTGGCAGCGGCGCGTGCTGTCGACCCGGCGCCTGGAACGAGAGTTGGGCTGGTGGCGCGACTACCTGGAAGACGCACCGCCGCTGCTCGAGCTGCCCACCGACCATCCGCGACCACGCCTGCAGACGTCGCGAGCCGGCAGCGTGCGCAGCCGCGCGGGCGGCGATGTGCGGCAAGGCCTGGACAGCCTGTGCCGGCAGCAAGGCGCGACCCTGTTCATGGGGCTGTGCACCGTCTTCAGTGCCCTGCTGGGCCGCCTGAGCGGTCAGCTGGACGTGGTGCTGGGCTCGCCGGTGGCAGGACGCCAGCATCCCGAGGTCGAAGGCCTGATCGGCTTCTTCGTCAACACCATGGTGGTGCGCTGTGATCTCGGCGGCGACCCGACCCTGGTCGACCTACTAGGACAGCAGCGCGGCACCGTGCTGACGGTGCAAGAGCATCTCGACGTTCCCTTCGAGCGGGTGGTCGAAGAACTGGCACCGGAACGCAACATGAGCCACGCGCCGGTGGTGCAGGTCGTGCTCTCCGTGCACCACGGTGGCCAGCGGGCCGAGTTGCCGCGACTCACCGGCCAGGTCGTGTCGCTGCCCGCGGCGAGCGCCAAGTTCGACTGGATCCTGACCGTCGGTGACGCCGCTGACCGTCTCAGCTTCCATGCCGACTACAACGCGGATCTGTTCGACGCGACCACCATGCTGCGCTTCCTGGCGACCTTCCAGCGGCTGCTGGCCGGCTGGTTGCAGGCACCGCGGCAGACGCTGTCGCAGATCTCGCTGCTGAGTCCCGCCGAGCGCCAGCAACTGGCCCTGGAGTGGAACGACACGGAGGGCGATTGGCCGCGCGATACGACCCTGC
This sequence comes from uncultured bacterium, assembly GCA_965368975.1. Taxonomy (GTDB): domain Bacteria; phylum Acidobacteriota; class Thermoanaerobaculia; order Multivoradales; family JAHZIX01; genus CBDUPA01. The sequence continues at coordinate 20,557 of CBDUPA010000012.1, forward strand.
ACGTCTTGTTCGACGCTTGGGCCGCGCGCACGCCGCAGGCCCCCGCGCTGGCCGAGGGCGAAGCCACCTGGACCTACGCGCAGCTGTCCGCCGCGTCCGATTTCCTGGCCGGACAGCTGCGGGCCCGTGGCGTCACGGCCGAAGTGCCGGTCGGCCTGTGCATGGACCGCTCGGCGGCCTTCGTGCTGGCGGCCCTGGCGGTGCTCAAGGCCGGTGGCGTCTACGTGCCGCTGGACCCGGCGTATCCGGCGCAGCGCCTGGAGCGGATGGTCGAGGACAGTGGCCTGACGTTGCTGCTGACCCGCGCCGGAGACGCGCTGCCGCTGCTGCTGCCACAGCCGGGGGAGCGCGTGGACGTCGATGTCGAGGCGCTGGTCGCCGCCGCCGAGGCCGGCTCGCCTGCCCTGGCTCTGGACGGCACCCTGTCCGCCGCGACCGCTGCACCGATGTCCGGTGCCTACATCATGTACACCTCCGGCTCGACCGGCCGACCCAAGGGCGTGCTGGTGCACCATCGTGCCATCTGCCGGCTGGTCCTCGGCGGCCGCTACGTCGACTTCGAGCCCGGCGATCGCGTTGGCTTCGGGGCCAACACCGCGTTCGACGGCTCGACCTTCGAGATCTGGGGCGCATTGCTCAACGGGGGCTGCCTGGTGGTGCTGCCCTGGGACGTGATGCTCTCGCCCGCCGCCTTGCGGACGCAGCTGCAGCGGCGCGACATCGGCGTGCTGTTCCTCAGCACCGCGCTGTTCCACGAGATGGCGCGCCAGGAGTCGACCAGCTTCCAGGGCTTGCGCACAGTGGTCGCCGGCGGCGAGGCCGCCGAGCCCAGCTTGTTCGACGAGGTGGCGACGGCGTGCCCGGAGACGCGCTTGATCAACGGCTACGGGCCGACCGAGAGCACCACCTTCGCCACCGCGCTGCACGTGCGCGCCGCGCTGCCGGGCCGGCGGGTGCCGATCGGGCGGCCGATCGCGGACACCAGCGCCTGGGTGGTCGATCGCTGGTACCGGCTCGCCGCGACCGGCGTGGTGGGAGAGCTGTGGCTGGGCGGCGACGGCCTGGCGCGCGGCTACGTCTGCGCGCCCGCGCTGAGCGCCGACAAGTTCCGTCCGCACGCCTTCGGATGCGCGATGGGCGAACGCCTCTACCGCACCGGCGACCTGGTGCGCTGGCGCGCGGACGGCCTGCTCGACTGCCTGGGCCGTGCCGATCATCAGATCAAGTTGCGCGGCTTCCGCATCGAGCTGACGGAGATCGAAGCCCTGTTGCTGGAGTGCCCCGAGGTCGCCGAGGCAGTGGTGCTGGCGCAGCAGGAGGCGGCCTCGAGCCAGATCCGCCTGGTCTCCTACGTGGTGGCCGCACCCGTCGCTGCCCAGGCCGGCCCCGGTGCCGACGCGGAGAGGCTGCGCGAGAGCCTGCACGCGTTGCTGCAGCGCCAGCTGCCCGAGTACATGGTGCCGCAGAGCTTCGTCTTCCTGGACGCGCTGCCGCTGACGCCCAACCTCAAGGTCGACCGCCGCGCCCTGCCGGACGTAGGTGCCGAGGCAGAAGCGCCGCGGGCCTTCGCTGCACCCGAGACGCCGACCGAGGAGGCGCTGGCCGAGCTGTGGGCCGAGATCCTCGAGGTGACCCGCGTCGGCCGTCAGGACAACTTCTTCGACCTCGGCGGTCACTCCCTCCTGGCCATGCGCGTCGCCGCGCGGGTGCCGGAACTGCTCGGTGTCGAGCTGCCGCTGCGCCAGCTGTTCGAGGCCGAGACGCTGGCCGTCCTGGCGGACTGGATCGACGCCCGCGGCACCTCGGCGGCCCTACCCTCGCAGGCCGCTCCGCTGCAGACACGGCCACCGCTACAGCCGGTGGCGCGCGATCGACCGCTACCGGTGTCGCTGGCGCAGCAGCGATTGTGGTTCCTCTACCGCCTGGCGCCCGACAGCCCGGCCTACAACATGCCCTGGGCGGTCCGCCTGGGGGATCTGGACCGGGCGGCGCTGGCGCACAGCTTGAACGCGTTGGTGGCGCGCCACGAAACGCTGCGCACGAGATTCGGCGAGCGGGACGGTGAAGCCGTGCAGCTGATCGGACCAGCGCGGGAGGTGGCGATCGAGTGGCGGGATCTCGGCGACCTCGACCCCGCGCAGCGGCGGCACGCCTGCGAGCAGCAGCTGCGCGAGGCAGCGAACCGGCCTTTCGACCTCGAAAGCGAGGATCTGCTGCGCGTCGTGGTGCTGCGCCTGGCCCCCGACGAGCACGTGATGTTGCTCAACCTGCACCACATCATCGCTGACGGCCGGTCGCTGGAGATCCTCAATCACGAGCTCCAGGCGCTCTACGACGGGGCGCGCAGCGGGACGCCGGTGGCGCTGCCCGAGCTGCCGATCCAGTATGCCGACTACGCCCAGTGGCAGCGTCGCGTGCTGACCCCCGAACGGCTCCAGCGCGAGCTCGCCTGGTGGCGCCAGCGTCTCGAGGGGGCTCCGCCGCTGCTCGAATTGCCCGCCGACCGTCCTCGGCCGCGCCACACGCGTCCACGCAGCGGCAGCGTCAGGGTCGTGCACCCGGCGGGTTCCTGGACGGCGCTGAGCGAGGCCGCTTCGAGCCAGGGGGCTACACCGTTCATGGCTCTCGGGGCGGTGTTCGCCGCGCTACTGGCGCGCCTCAGCGGCCAGCGAGACATCGTCTTCGGCTCGCCGGTCGCCGGCCGCGGTCGGCCCGAGGTCGAAGACCTGATCGGGTTCTTCGTCAACACCCTGGTGCTGCGCAGCGACCTGCGCGACGACCCCGATCTGCCGCGGCTGTGGTCCCAGGTTCGCGAGCGCGTGCTGGCCGCCCAGGAGCACCTCGAAGTGCCCTTCGAACGCGTCGTGGAGGAGCTGGCGCCGCGGCGGGATCCTGGCTACGCGCCGATCTTCCAGGTCATGTACTCGCTGCACCCGGCGCCGGCCGGCCCGCGTCGAGGCGACGTGCTGACCGTGCCCGGCACCGTCGCCAAGTTCGACCTGATCCTGACGCAGTCGGTCGAGGGCGACCGTCTCCTTAGCCACGCCGAGTACAACGCCGAGCTGTTCGATGCCACCACCCTGGCGCGAGCCCTGCGTCAACTCGGCCGCCTGCTCGGCAACTGGCTGGCCGCGCCCGGGCTCGCCTTGTCCGCGGTGCCGCTGCTCAGCCCGGCCGAGCGCCAGCAGCTGGCGGTCGAGTGGAACGACACGCGGGCGGCCTGGCCGCGCGGCCGGACGCTGCCCGAGCTCTTCGCCCAGCAGGTGGCCCGCCAGCCGCAGGCTCCGGCGGTGGAGAGCGCAGGGCGGACGCTGAGTTACGCCCAGCTCGACGCCGCGGCCAACCATCTGGCGCACGAGCTGCTGCGCCGCGGCGTCGGGCCGGAAGTGCCGGTGGGCCTGGCCGTCGCGCGCTCGCCGGAGTTCGTCGTCGGCGCGCTGGCGATCCTGAAGGCAGGCGGTTTCTACGTTCCGCTCGACCCGACGCAGCCGCTGCCCCGATTGCAGGCGATGGTGCAGGACAGCGGTCTGCACCTGCTCTTGGCTGCCGGCGGTGAGCTGGCGTCCCAGGAGCTGACCTCGCTCGAAGGAGTCGAGCGGCTCGTGATCGAGCGGCCCTTGTCCGAGGAGCCCTTGTCCGAGGAGCCCTTGCCCGAGGGGCCCGCGTCCGGCCCGCTGGTTCCGGCTCCTGCCACCTCGGTGGCCTACGTCATGTACACCTCTGGCTCCACTGGTCGCCCCAAGGGAGTCGTGGTCGATCACCAGGCCATTTGCCGCCTGGTGCTGGGCGGCGGCTGGCTGCAGGTGTCGGCCGAGGATCGCCTGGCCTTCGCCGCCAACACCGCCTTCGACGCGTCGACCTTCGAGATCTGGGGCGCCTTGCTGCACGGCGCCTGCACCGTGGTGCTGCCGAGCGAGGTCTTGCTGTCTCCGCAGGCGCTGGCACGGGAGGTGGCGGCCCACCGCATCAGCGTCCTGTTCCTGACCACCGCCCTGTTCCAGGAAACGGCGCGCCAGGCGCCGACGTCCCTGGCCGGCTTGCGCTGCGTGCTGGCGGGGGGCGAGAGCGCCGACCCCCGGCTGTTCGAGCGTGTCCGGCAGGCGTGTCCGGATCTGTGTTTGCTGCATGCCTACGGCCCCACCGAGAGCACGACCTTCGCCACCCTCTACCCGGTGCCGCCGCGCGCTGCCGCGTGGCGCCTGCCGATCGGCCGCGCCATCGCCGACACGACCTTGTGGCTGGTCGACCGACGCGCGCGGCTGGTGCCCTCAGGGGTGCTCGGCGAGCTGTGGATCGGCGGCGCGGGGCTGGCCCGCGGCTACCTGGGCGCGGCGCGGCAGAGCGCGGAGAAGTTCGTGCCGCACGCCTGGAGCCAGCAGGCGGGCGAGCGCCTGTACCGCACCGGTGACCTGGTGCGCTGGCTGCCCGAGGGCAACCTGGACTTCGTCGGCCGCGCCGATCACCAGATCAAGCTGCGCGGCTTCCGCATCGAGCTGGCCGAGATCGAGGCCCTCTTGCTGCAGCAACCGCAGGTGGCCGAGGCGGTGGTGGTGCTGCGCCGGGGAGAGGCCGAGGTCGAGAACGCGCTCGAAGCCTTCCTGGTGCCCGCGGCGGTCTCTGCCGCGGCTGGCCCGGCGGGCACGGCTGGCCCTGCCGGCAAGCCGGATGTCGAACAGCTGCGGCACGTGCTGCAGGCACAGCTACCCGCCCACATGGTGCCCTCGCACATCCAGTTCCTCGAGTCCTTGCCGCTGACGCCGAGCGGCAAGATCGATCGCGCGGCCCTGCTCGCGGCGGCTGGTGGTCAGCGACAGGTGGCCGCCTTCGAGGCGCCGGCGAGCGCCACGGAGCAGGCCCTGGCCCAGCTGTGGCAAGACATCCTGGGCGTGCCGCGCGTCGGCCGCGGCGACAACTTCTTCGACCTCGGTGGCCACTCCCTGCTCGCCATGCGCATCACGTCGCGCGTGCGCCAGCAGCTGGGGGGCGAGCTGCCGTTACGGCGCCTGTTCGAGGCCGACACGCTGGCCGACCTGGCGGCGTGGATCGAGACGCAGCAGCACGGCGACGAGGCGCAGCCGGTGCTCGAGCGGATCGAGCGCGACGGTCCGGTCCCGGTATCGCTGGCGCAGCAGCGGCTGTGGTTCCTCTACCGCCTGGACCCGTCCAGCGCCACCTACAACATGCCGCTGGCGGTGCGCCTGCAAGGCCCCTTGGATGCCGTCGCACTGGTGCGCAGCTTCGCGGCGCTGGTGGCCCGGCACGAGGTGCTGCGCACACGTTTTGGCGAAGTCGACGGCGAGCCCGTGCAGCTCGTCGAGCCCGTGCAGCTGCAGGGAGCCGAGGGGCCGGGTGAGGTGGACCTCGGGTGGCTGGATCTGACCCGGCTGGCCGCCGCCGATCGGCAGCGCGAGGGGCAAGCGCGCGCCGCCGCGGCCGCCCGTCAGCCCTTCGATCTCGAGCGCGGGCCGGCCTTCCGGGTGCGCGTGCTGCGCCACCAGCCCGACGAGCATCTGCTGCTGGTCAACCTCCATCACATCGTGGCTGATGGCTGGTCCCTGCAGCTGCTGCGCGACGAGTTCACCCGCCTTTACGAGGCGCTGCGTGCCGGCCGTCCCGCCGATCTGCCGCCGCTGCCGGTGCAGTACGCCGACTACGCCCAGTGGCAGCGGTGCTTGCTGTCGCCCCAGCGCTTGCAGCAGGAACTGCAGTGGTGGCGGCAGGCCTTGGACGGGGCTGCGCTGCACCTGGATTTGCCCGCGGACAGAGTCTCGGCGACCAGCGAGGAAGCGCGCGGTGGCGCCGTCGGCCTGCGCTGGCCCGAAAGCTTGCGCCAGCAGCTCGAAGCCTTCGGTCAGCAGCACGAGGCGACGCCCTTCATGGTGCTCAGCGCCCTCTTCGCGGCGCTGCTGGCCCGTCTCACTGGCCAAGACGACGTGTTGCTTGGAGCGCCGGTGGCCGGCCGTCACCATCCGGACGTCGAGGGTTTGATCGGCTTCTTCGTCAACACCATGGTGCTGCGCGGCCGCTTCCACCACGATCCCGGGTTCAGCGACCTGCTGGTGAGCTGGCGCGACGCGACCCTGGCGGTGCAAGAGCACCTGGAGCTGCCGTTCGATCGCCTGGTCGAGGAGCTGGCACCGCAACGCCGCTTGGGTCGTGCCCCGCTGGTGCAGGCGGTGCTGTCGTACCACCGCGGCGAGGCCGCCCGTGCGCCCGCCGGCCAGTCCAGTCTCACCGGCAAGTCCAACCTCGCGGGCAGCGGCGTGGCGCTGCCGGTGACCAGCGCCAAGTTCGACCTGACCCTGGCCCTGGCCGAAGACGTGGGTGCCGCCGACCAAGGGCTCAGCCTGCAGGCGGACTTCAATGCCGATCTCTTCTACGCCTCGTCCGTCGCCCGCTGGTTGCACCACCTGCAGCACCTGGCGCAGCGCTGGTTGCACAGCCCCGAGCGGCCGCTGTCGGCCATCTCGCTGCTCAGTGGTCCGGAGCTGCACCAGCTGGTGGTCGAGCACCAGGACACCGACGCCCCGTGGCCGCGCCAGCAGACCCTGCCCGCGCTGGTCGCGCACTGGGTGGTCACGACGCCGGACGCGCCGGCCATCGACACCCCAGAGCGGGTCCTCAGCTACGCCGAGCTCGATGTGCTTGCGCGGGACCTGGCCGTGCGCCTGCGCCAACGGGGCGTGGGTCCGGGAACCGCCGTCGGCCTGAGCATGGACCGCTCGGCCGAGTTTGTCGTCGCGGCGCTGGCGGTGCTCCAGGTCGGTGCGTTCTACGTGCCGCTCGATCCCACCTATCCGCCCGAGCGACTGGAACTGATCGTCGCGGACAGCGGTGTGGCCCTGGTCCTGGGCCGTCCCGGGGAAGGCCCGCGCCTGGCGGTCGAACGGCTCGATGTGGATCTGTCCACCGTGTCTTCGGCGGCCTCGGTGATGCGGCCCGAAGCTCCTCGAACCGCGCACCCCACCGACCTCGCCTACGTGCTCTACACCTCGGGCTCCACCGGTCGTCCCAAGGGCGTGATGATCGACCACCGGGCCATCTGCCGCTTGGTGCTGGGTGGCGGCTATGTCGAGCTGTCGGCCGACGACCGCTTTGCCTTCGCCACCAATACCGCGTTCGATCCGGCCACCTTCGAGATCTGGGGAGCCTTGCTCAACGGGGGCTGCCTGGTGGTACTGCCGCGCGAGGTGCTGTTGCAGCCGCCGGCCCTGGCGCGCGAGCTGGCGCAGCGCCGGGTCAGCGTCCTGTTCCTGGCCACCGCCCTGTTCCACGAGATCGCACGCCAGGTACCGGCGGCCTTCGAGCATTTGAAGGCCACCCTGGTGGGTGGAGAGGCGGTTGATCCGCGGCGCTTCAACCAGGTACTCGCCGCGGCACCGCGCACCTGCCTGCTCAATGGCTACGGCCCCACCGAGAGCACCGTCTTCGCCGCCACCTATCGCATGCCGACGGTGCTACCGAACCTGCACCGCGTGCCGATCGGTCGGGCGCTGACTTCGACCAGCCTGTGGGCGGTGGACCGTCGACGCCGTCTCGTGCCTACGGGAGTCGTTGCAGAGCTGTGGATCGGGGGTGCCGGCCTGGCTCGCGGTTACCACCGCTCGCCCTGGCGCACCGCCGAGAAGTTTGTGCCGCATGCGTTCGGTGGCGATGCCGGGGAGCGTCTCTATCGCAGCGGCGACCTGGTGCGCTGGCTGCCCGACGGCAACCTGGACTTCCTCGGCCGCGTCGATCACCAGATCAAGCTGCGCGGGTTCCGGATCGAGCTGGCCGAGATCGAAGCGCTGCTGGCGGCTCAGCCGGAAGTGACGGAGGTGGCAGTGGTGCTGCATCGCGGCGCTGACGGCGCCGGCCAGTTCTTGGCCGCCTATGTCACCAGCGATCGCACCGAGGCACGCTCAGAACTGGCTGCGACGCTGCGCCGCCGCCTGCAGCGCCAGGTGCCGGCGCACATGGTGCCGCACAGCCTGCAGCTTCTGGAGGCGTTCCCGCTGACCCCCAACCGCAAGATCGATCGCGCCGCCTTGCCGGCGCCCGAGCTCGACGAGGTGGGCCAGCGCGAAGCCTACGAACCGCCCGCGACGCCGATCGAAGAACTGGTGGCGCAGCTGTGGCAAGAAATGCTGGACCTGCCGCGCGTCGGGCGCCACGACAACTTTTTCGCCCTCGGAGGCCACTCCCTGGGTGCCATCCGTCTGCTGGCACGCCTGCAGGAGCAGGTGGCGGTCGAACTGCAGCTGCGCCAGCTCTTCCGCGCACCGACGGTGAGCGAGCTGGCGGCGTTGGTCGAGATGGCGCTCGAAGGCGGTCCGGACGACCTCGGTCTGCCGCCCGCCGATGCGCCCATCGCGCTGACGCCGGGCGCCGCGGCGCCGCTCTTCTTCGCCCATCCGGTGGGGGGGCACATCTTCCACTACGGGGCGCTCGCCCAGCGGCTGCGCGACGACTTCCAGCTGCTCGCCTTCGCCGCCCGTGGTCTCGACGGCGAGGCCGCACCGCGACGGAGCATCGAGACGATGGCGGCGGCCTATGTCGAGGCGCTGCTCGAGCGCGATCCCGCAGGTCCCTACCTTCTCGGTGGTTGGTCTCTGGGCGGCCTGATCGCCTTCGAGATGGCGCACCAGCTGCAGGCCGCCGGGCATCGGGTGAAGGCGCTGATCCTGGTCGACTCGCGGGTGCCGACCAGCGCCCTGCCCGCCGACCCGGGCGAGCGCGGCCGGCTGCGTGCCTTCGCCCTTGATCTCGGGTTGCGGCGGGAGGACCTGGATCCCGAGCTGAGCCCGCTTGCTGAGCTGGAGCTGGAGCGGGAGTTCGAGCTGGAAGGTGAGCTCGAGCTCATCCGCCACGCGGCACAGGCACGCGGACTGCTGCCCGCGGACCTCGACGCCGCCACCCTGCTGCGCTTCTACCGTGTCTTCGGTGCCCATCTGGAAGCGCAAGCCGCTTACCAGCCGGCGCCGTGCACCGTCGACGCCCTGCTGCTGCGGGCGGCGGACGGGGCTCCCGCCGACGCGCCAGCCGATCTCGGCTGGGGGCCGCTGCTGCCCGCCGGCGTAGAGTTGCAAACGGTTCCTGGTGATCACTGGACGCTGCTGCAAGAACCTCACGTGGGTGTTCTCTTCGAGAGATTGATCCGCTACCTCGGAACACGCGAGTGACCGCCGCCGGTCAAGACTGGAGAAGGAAGTAACGTGAGACAAGTTGTCCGGTTCCTCTTGCGCTATTCGCGCGCCTCGACCCTGGCGGCCATCGGGCTGGGGTTGATCAGCGGTGCCTGTGCCTCGGCCGTCGTGGCCCTGGTCACCCAGGCGATCAGCGAAACCGACCCGGAGCAGAAGCAGATACAGCTGCTCACCTTCATCGCGGTCGGTATCGCCCTGCCGATCACTGCCGTGCTCACCCAGTACCTGCTCGGCCGCACCAACCAGCGGGCGGTGCTCGCGCTGCGCCGGGAACTGGTGCGGCGCTTGCTCGACCTACCGCTGCGCCAGCTGGAAAACCTGGGCGCCAACCGCCTGATCACCTTCCTCACCCAGGACATCAGCAGCATCTCCGGCTCCATCGTCATGATGTCGACGCTGCTGATCAACAGCACCTTCGTCATCGGCATGCTGGCCTACCTGATCTGGATCTCCTGGCAAGGCTTCCTGGTCATGCTCGGCGTCATCCTGCTGGTCATGATCACGCAGCGCATCCCGTCGCGCGCCGTGTCGCGACTGCTGCGCAAGGTTCGCGTGGTCTCGGACGAACTCTACGACCAGTTCCGAGCGCTGATCTTCGGCAACAAGGAACTCAAGGTGCACCAGGATCGCCGCCAGGCCTTCTACGCCGACTTCGACCAGACCGCCAAGGCCCTGTGCGATGGCAACGTGCGTGCGGTCACCCTGATGATGGTGGCCAGCAGCTGGTACCGCCTGCTGATCCTGAGTCTCGTCGGTGTGCTGGTCTTTGGTCCTTTCGACCTGCTGCAGTTCGATTCCGAGAAGATGACGCTGTTCATCCTCATCGTCTTCGTGGTCGGCAATCTCGTGCAGCAGTTCAACAACAATGCGACTTCCATCACCACCGCCGGCGTGGCGCTGGACAAGCTCGGCGACCTGGGCTTCTCGCTCGAAGTCACGCAGCCGGCGGCGGCTCTCTCTGCACCGGCTCTCTCCTCGGCGGCTCTCTCCTCGGCGGCCCTCTCCTCGGAAGATGCGCCGCGCCGCGAAGTCCCGCCGTGGCGGCGCATCGAGCTGTGCGGCGTCACCCATGCCTACCGCCGCGAGGATCGGCCGGAAGTCGAGAACTTCAGCATCGGTCCGATCGATCTGACCTTCGAGCCGGGGCAGTTGGTGATCCTGGCCGGCGGCAACGGCAGTGGCAAGACCACGTTGGCCAAGCTGCTGGTCGGTCTCTACGCGCCGGAGTCGGGTGTCATCCGGGTCGATGGCCAGGAGATCGGCGAGGCCGAGCGTGACGCCTACCGTCAGCACTTCTCGGTCGTCTTTTCCGACTTCTTCCTCTTCGACCGTCTGCTCGGCTTCGACGCGACCCAGGTCGACGAGCACGCCCAGCAGTACTTGCACAAGCTGCAGCTGGATCACAAGCTCGATATCCAGCAAGGCGTGTTCTCGACCACCGACCTGTCGCAGGGCCAGCGCAAGCGCCTGGCGCTGTTGACCAGCTACATCGAAGATCGCTCGTTCTACGTCTTCGACGAGTGGGCTGCCGATCAAGACCCGCTGTTCAAGCGCTTCTTCTACGAGGAGTTGTTGCCCGAGCTCAAGCAGCGCGGCAAGATGGTCCTGGCCATCAGTCACGACGACCACTACTACCACGTCGCGGATCGCATCATCCGGCTGGACTACGGCAAGGTCGAAGCCATCGAAGAAGCAGGGGAGACAGGATGAACGGTATCTGGACGGACTTGCGCTTCGCCTTGCGCATGTTGCTGCGCCACCCGGGGACCGCCTTGGTGGCGATCCTCACCTTCGCACTGGGCATCGGCATCACCACCACCATGTACGGCATCGTCAGCGGTGTCTTGCAGGATCTGCCGTTCGAGGGTTCCGAGCGCCTGATGCACGTCGAGACGAGCCGGTTCTCCAAGGGCATCGAGAGCGCCCCGGTGTCGATCCACGACTTCCTCGACTGGCGCCAGCAGCAAGAGAGCTTCGAAGAGCTGGTCGCCTTCTACCTGGGCACCGCCAACCTGGCCGGCCCGGAGGCGCCGCCGCAGCGCTACCCGGCGGCCTACCTGACCGCCAACGCCTTCCTGCCGCTGGGCATGCAGCCGCAGCTGGGCCGCTTTTTCAGTGAGGAAGACGAGCGTCTCGGGGCACCGCCGGTGGTGCTGCTCGGCCACGACATCTGGCAGCAGCGCTTTGCCGGCGATGGCGAGATCCTGAGCCGCCAAGTCCGCGTCAACGGCGAGATGCACCGCGTCGTGGGAGTGCTGCCGCCCGACTTCGCCTTCCCTGAGCGCCAGAGCCTGTGGCTGCCGCTGCGCGTCGACGCCGTCGCCTTGGAGCGCGGAAGCGGGCCACAGCTGGAGGTCTACGGCCGTCTGCACGAAGGCCAGTCGCTGGCCGCGGCGCGCACTGAGCTGGACACCATCTGCCAGCGTCTGGAGGCCGCCTATCCGGACACCAACTCCGGCCTGCGCACCCTGGTCAAGCCGTACATCCAGGAATTCATCGGCGCGCGCTCGCCAGCCATGCTCAAGGTCATGCTCGGGGCGGTCTTCGGCGTCTTGCTGATCGCCTGCGCCAATGTCGCCAACCTGCTGCTGGCGCGCGCCGAGGTGCGCGGCAAGGAGATCGCCGTGCGCTCTGCCTTCGGCGCTCCGCGCGGACGCCTGATCTTCCAGCTGCTGGTCGAGGTCACGGTCTGGTCGACTCTCGGGGCCGCGCTGGGTCTCGGCCTGGCCTCAATGGGGATCTCGCTCTTCCGGCGCAACATCGAGGGCCTGGAGATCCCCTACTGGATCCACTTCCAGGTCGACCAGCGAGCCTTCTTCTTCGCCTTCGGCGCCGCCTTCCTGGCCAGCCTGCTGGCCGGCTTGCTGCCGGCGCTCAGCGTTTCGGCGAAGCGTCTCGGTGAGACCCTGAAGGGGCATGAGCGAGGCACGGGAAGCCGTCGCCTCAGTCGCTTCAGCCGCACCCTGGTCGCCTTCCAGATCGCCGTCTCCGTGGCGCTGCTGGCAGCGACCGGGCTGATGGTGCGGGGGACGCTGAAACTGCAGGAGGTCGACTTTGGCTTCCCGGCCGGAGAGATCCTGACCGCCAACTTCGAGCTCTTCGACAGCGACTACCCCGAGGCCGTCCAGCGCCAGGCTTTCTTCGACAGCCTGCTGCGCGGTGTGCGCTCGCTGCCCGAGACCGAAGTGGCCGCCCTGGCCAGCGCCTTGCCGACCCAGCACCCCGGCAACTGGTACTTCGCGCTCGAAGGTGAGAGCTACAGCCGCAACGAAGACCATCCGATCACGCGCCAGGTCTTGGTCACCCCCGGCTTCTTCGAAGCCTTCGACGCCGCCCCCATCGACGGGCGAGCGCTGGCCGCCAGCGACGATGCCGAGCATCCGCCGGTGGCCGTGGTCAACCGATCCTTCGCCCGCCGCCACTTCGGCAGCGAAAGCGCCCTGGGCCGACGCATCCGCTTTGGCGTCGCCGATTCCGAACGCCCCTGGCGCACGATCGTCGGCGTGGTGCGCGATCTCGCCATCAGCGGCGCCGACGACCAGCAACCCGCCGGCGTCTACGTGCCGCTGGCCCAGGAAGACGCGCAGACCCTGAAGCTGGTATTGCGCGTCGCCGGAGACCCAGCGTCGCTGGCGCCGCGCGTGCGCTCGGAAGTCGGGGCCATCGATGCCAACCTGCCGCTCTACGGGGTCGACACCATGCAGCAGGTGATCCACAAGGGCACCTGGTCGTACGGCGTCTTCACCGAACTCTTCGTGATCTTCTCGCTGGTGGCTTGCCTGCTGTCCTCCGTCGGCCTCTACAGCCTGGTGGCCTTCTCGACCGGCCAGCGGCGGCGCGAAATGGGCGTCCGCCGTGCCCTGGGAGCCACGCGTCGCCAGGTCCTCTCGCAGCTGTTCCGCGAGTCGGCGGTCCAGGTGGCGGTCGGCCTGGCTATCGGCGTCGTCCTGGCGCTGGCTCTGGGGCAGGCCGTGCGACGCCTGCTGTTCCAAGTGGCGCCCACCGATCCACTGGTGCTGCTGGCCGTCGTCGTGGTGATCGCCGGCGTTTGTGCCCTCGCCGTGTGGCGCCCAGCGCGGCGGGCCGCCAATACCGATCCGGCAGTGGTCTTGCGCCACGAGTGACGGGGGTGCTGTGCCCTGGTGACGGCACGACCCTGCAGCACGCGGAGTGTCCTGCAGGGTCGTTTCATGACCGAGGTTTCGCCCTCGTCGGCTGCGGCTCCTAGAAACGGATGCCGGCGCTGATCCGATACTGGCGCGGGCTGACGAAGTTGCCGTTACTGGTAGCTTGACCGAAGAGCGGGCTCTCGACGTAGCCGGTGGGTAGGCCGAGGTCGTCCAGCGGGCTGGTCGGGTCGGCCGTGATGCTGGTGTTCCAGCTGATCTGCTTGTCTTCGTCGAGCACGTTGAGCACCTCGAAGCGCACCCAGGGTTCGACCGTGCGCCACACCGGCAGGGCGTGCTGGAGCGTCAGGTCGACGGTGGCGGAGTCCTCGAATTCGATGGTGCCGCGGCGGGCGAAGAAGATGTCCTGGTTGAACGGCAGGCCGAGGTAGCCGGGGTTGAGGGCGCGCTGTGCTGCCGTCAAACGGCTGCTGCTGACCAGGCTGGTGGTGCTGCCGGAGTCGTAGTTGAGCAGCAGGCTGAGGGTGAGCGTGCCGGCGCGCTGGAGGTCCAGGTTGTAGACCGACCACAAACGGGCTCGGTGTTGCTGGTAGCCGGGTAGCCGGCCGTCCGGGTAGTGACGTTCGGCGCTGAACAGTTCGGGGTAGTCGCCGTAGGGACTGCCGCCACCGGGCTGCGACGAAGCTTCGCCGACGAAGTTGCCGTGGTTGCGCAACTGGTAGGTCCAGTTGCCCTCGACGTACAGATCGTGGGCCAGGCGGTAGCGCCCCTGCAGCTGCAGCGATTGGTACTCGCGCTCGGGGACGTTGGTGTTGCGGTAGACCTCGCGGTCTTCGGGCAGCACGCCGATCGGGGTCTCGATGAACAGCGGATCCCCCGGCTGGTCGATGAAGTTCTCCAGGAAGTCCCGCAGCTCGCGCCGCACCCACGTCAGCTTGACGTAGCCCCCGCCGCGCAGCTGGGCCGCCACGGAGGCGCTCCATTCTTCCGACTTGGCCGACGACAGGCCGTCTTCGAAGTTGACGCTCTGCGACTGGAAGTTGGCGTTGTAGGGCAGGTAGTTGGCCAGGTCGAGACCGGGGGCGAAGTCGAGCCCGAGGCCGGAGGGGCCGATGTAGAAGGCGAAGGCGGAGTCGGGGGTGCCGACCTTGCCCAGGGAGCCGAACTCGCCCTCGTTGTAGCTGCCGGCGTACTGGGCGTAGCTGATGTCGACCTTGTACTTGCCATTGCCGTGGATGTCGTACGACGCTGCCAGGCGCGGCAGGAGGGTGGTGCTGTCGGCCGGTTTGAGGCCGGCGGTGCTGGTGCCCTCGACGTCCTCGTAGCGCACGCCGAGGTTGAAGCTCCAGTGGTCGTCGAGGTTCCAGCGGTCATTGAGGTACAGCGTGTTGGCCTCGATCTCGATCTGCGAACCGCGTTCCGGGAACCACAGCTCGAGGGTGCTCAGGAAGTTGAAGAACGGTTGCAGCCGGCCTTGGGCGTCGGGCTGCGCGAAGTCGTTGGCGTCGAGGAAGACTTCGACGTCGAAGATGAAGTCGGTAGAGCTCTGGCTGTTGCCACCGACCCGGGTGAGCGAGAAGCGCTCGGCGCCGGCTTTGAGGTCGTGGCTGCCCCAGCGCTCGCTGTCGAGGTAGTGCGAGACGGACGCTGTCAGTTGCTCGTTGTTGCTCTGCAGCGGGTCGTTCTCGTCGAAGTAGGGCGCGTTGTAGTGCGCGAAGGGCGAGAAGCCCAGGAACGGCGAATCGATGATGTCGGTGCTGGTGCCGCCGCTGCGCTGCTCCACGTTGCGTTCGGAGTACTGCAGCTGGCCGAACCAATCCTCGTGCCAGACGCCGCTGTAGCGCGCCACGGCCAGGTCGGTGGGGGCATCGATGCGGTCGAAGGTGCGCGGGTCGATGGAGAAGAAGAAGCTGGGCTTGGTGCGCAGCGTGTCGTTCTCGCTGTAGGTCGCCTGCAGCGTCTGGCTGCTGCTCAGGTTGCCGGTCAGCTTGACCTCGAAGCGTTCGTTGTCAGTGGTCGAGGTGTAGGGCACCTCGGTATAAGCGAAGATGTCGCTGGTCGAAGAGTCGGTAGCGCGACCGGCGGAGAAGAACCACAAGCGATCCTTGACCAGGTAGCCGCCCAGCGTCGCGCTCAGCGTCTCGTTGGTGTCGCCCTCGAGCTCGACTCCGGCCGCGTCTTCGAGCGGCGTCGTTTCACGCCACTCGGGGTTGCTCAGGTCGACGCGCAGGCTGCCCTCGAACTCGTTGCCGCCCACCTTGGTGATGGCGTTGATCACGCCGCCGGTGAAGCGTCCGTACTCGGCCGACACGCCGGAGGTGAGGATCTGCACCTCTTCGAGGGCATCTTCGATGAAGAGGTCGTAGGCGTTGCCGGTGGAGCTGGCGATGTCGACGCCGTCGAGCAGGAAGGCGTTGTCGTAGCTGTAGGCCCCGTTGATGCTGACCAGTCCGGGCCCTTCGCCGACCGTCGTCACGCCGGGTGCCAGCATGGCGATGTTCTCCAGTTGACGCCGGATGGGCAGGGCTTGCAGCGTCTCGGCGTCGAAGTTGGTGCTGATCGAGGTGTTGGCCAGTGCCGGCGGCAGCTCGTCGAGGACCACCAGCGTTTCTTCCCCCTCGCGCGCTTCCAGCTGCACATCCGCCCGCGTCAGCAAACCGACCCGCACGGTCGCCGTTCGTTGCACGCTGGTCTTGCCGTCGAGTTCGAAGACCAGTTTGTAGTCACCGGCCGGCAGACCGCGCAGGCCGTAGCGTCCGTGGAAGCCGGTGACCGCCGAGCGCTGACTGAGCAGGCTCGTCGACCCGACCGTCACCACCACGCCGGCCAACGCTCGACCGTCGCCGTCCGTAACCTGGCCGCTCAGGTCGCCGGTTTGTTGCCCCTGTGCCCACAGGGGGCTGTTCCAGAAGAGAAGCAGTGCACATAGCACGGCCATAGAAAGGTGTCGTAGAGAAGGCATGGGATCTCCTTACAGAACCAAGGTTGATGTGTCCGGACGCTCCGGACCCACCTCGTCTGGAGTCCCGCTCGCGGCGGGCAAAACAGATGAATTTCAGCTGCCTTGGCAAGGAGCAAGTCCTGTGCCAGGGCTGCGAAGTTCTGTAAGGTGCTGAAGTTATTTGGTTTGTGAGTGCGAGCTTGGGTTGCCGATGTCCAGCTGCGGGAACGTGGGTGTCCTGGAGGGACTACGCTGAGCGGGATCGAGGTTATCGATCAGAGATCGTGAGGTAGCTTTGATGCGGTCACCGAGAAGGGTTTACGCTGGTTGATCAGTTCGGCGGTGTCCACGGATAGGCGGCGCTCTGGCTTTGACGGTAGCGTTGCAGGTTGCCGTCGAGGCGCGCCGTCAACTCGGGATCCCTGGGCTGCAGCTGGGCGATCAGGCGTTCCTGGATCGCTTGCGCTTCTTGGAAGCGACCGGCGGCGGCGTAGGCCATGGCCAGGGTTTCGGCGGTGGCGGCGTCGGCGCGGGCTTGGAAGAGGGCTTCGGCGAGCTGCACGGCACGGTTGGGGTCGCGTGCCGGGGGGTGGGGGGCGGTGGCCATGACGCGGGTGAGCAGGAGGGCGGGGGCGGGGTCGCCGGGGAGCGCTTGAAGGGCGATCTCGAGTCGGTTGCGGGCGGTGGCGGGGTCGCCGGCAAGGAGCAGGGCGTTGGCTTCGCCGAGCCGCGCGGCGCGCTGGCTGGGGTCGAGTTCGATGACGCGACGGTAGGCGGTGGCGGCTTCGAGGAACTGGCCTTGGCCGCCGAGCAGGCCGGCGAGGTAGAAGTGCGCTTGCGGCAGTGCGGCGTCGAGCTCGAGGGCGCGGCGGTAGCCGGCTTCGGCGCTGGCGACGTCGCCGTTGGCACGCTGGCGGTTGGCCAGCTCGACGGCGGCGCGGGCGCGCGCCGGGGCTGGCAGGCTGGCGTCGTCGAGCAGACGTTCGAAGAGTTGACGCGCGGCGGCTTCGTCACCGGTGCGGGCTATGAGCATGCCCAACTCCAGGATGGCGTCGGCGTCGCTGGGGTAGTCGGCGACGATCGAGCGCAGGGCGGACACGGCGCGCGAGGTGTGCCCTTGTGCCAGCCAGGCGCGTGCGCGGGCACGGCGTGCGGCGGGGTTGTCGGGCAGGCGGCGCAGCAGGTCTTCAGCGGTCGCCAGGGCGGCGTCGGGATCGTCGGCGGCCAGCTGGGCTTCGATCAACTTGAAACGCGTCTCGTCGAACGAAGGGTTGAGTTCCAGCGCCTTCTGCAGGTTCTGCAGGGCTCCCTCGACTTCACCCAGCTGGAGCAGGACGGTGCCCAGGTTGTAGTGCACCACCGCGTTGTCCGGTTCCAGTGCGAGCGCCTTCTGGTACTGCTCGACCGCGGCCGGCAGGGCTCCCAGGCGGGTCAGGGCGGAGGCCAAGTTGTGCCGTGCACCGGCGTTCTCGGGGTCTTCGCGCACCGCGCGCTCGAGGTTCTGCCGCGCTCGCTGCAGGTCGCCGTCGACCAGGGCGCGGCCGCCGAGCTGCAGGTAGTAGCTGACGCCGCGTGCGTCGCGGGTGAGGTCCAGGAAGCGTGGGTCTTCGTAGCGCACGGGTTGGCGACCGGTGCGGTCCAGGTGGTAAGCGGCGCGTTCGCGGTCGCCCAGCTTGCGGTAGGCCTCGCCGAGCGAGAAGTGGACCAAGCCGGCACGCGGCTGGGCGTCGAGAGCGGCTTGCAGATGCTCCAGCGCTTCCTCGGTTTCGCCCTGGTCGAGCAGCGTGCGACCGAGACCGTTGTGCACGGCGGCGTTGTCCGGATGGCGGTCGAGGAGCGCCGCGAAGATCGTCCGTGCCTCGGCTGCCTGCCCCAGCTCGAGCAAGACTTCGCCCAGCTGCAGCTGCGCCGGCATGTCGTCCGGCTCCAAGCTGAGCACGGCTCGGAAGCTGTCCACCGCCTGCTGCAAGTCTCCGTCCGTGCGCTGCAGCATGCCGAGGTAGTAGGGCCAGTCGGCATTGCGGGGGTCGAGCAGGTGAGCGTTGCGGTAGCTGGCGACGGCGCTGTCGACCAGGTCGTAGAGGTGGTAGAGCCGGCCCATCTCGCCGTAGGCGTCGGCCAGCTGCTGGACGTCGGCGCTGCCGCTGCGCAGCTCTTCGAGCGTGCGCCGCTGAGCGCGCAGCTGCTCCTGCACCGGCTGGTCCATGTTGTCGAGCGGTGGGTGCGGGATCGGCTCCAACTGGTCGAAGTCGACCCCCGGGCCGCAGGCTGCCAGCAGTATGGCGACCAGCAGGAGCCCGACGGCCCAAGAAGGGCCGAGCGAAGCATGGCCAGAGTCGGGGCAGGCTGCCCGTGGAGTTGTGTCGAATCTCATCAAGTCGTCTCCTGCCCTGGCCGCCGTGGGCCTGCGTACCGTGTCTGTGGGCGCGCTCTACGAGTCCGGCACCGCCGTCTCGTCCCTCTCCGGCGTACCCGTGCCCTGGACGAGGGTCACATACTCGCCGGTCTGGATGCCGCGGAACAGCTCTACTGCCGGCGCACCATCGACGGCGTCTGGCCAGTGTACCTCGACGTCGACCGTCGTGGCGGGTGTCTCGGTGCCGTCGCCGATTCCGAGTCCAAAGAGGACGCGTGGTGAGTGGGCCGAGACGTAGCTGCCGGCGCTACGCACGCGCCGTACGAGCGGTGTCTTCCCGGAGCGAAGAACAGCGGCACGCGCTCCCAGGCGGGGGCTGCCCTGGGCATTGACCAGGTTCAGGCCGAGCCAGCCGGCGTCGCTGGCGGCCGTCTGGTTGCGCAGCAAACGCACCGGGCCGCTGTTGTTGATCACCAGCACGTCCGGGGCGCCGTCGTTGTCGACATCGCCGACCGCCGCGCCGCGGCTCACTTCCATCAGCTCGAACACCTCGCCGGCCAGCGCCGTCACCTCTTCGAACTGGCCGCCGCCCAGGTTGCGGTAGAGCTGATTCGGCTGCTTCATCGGGTAGACGTCACCCGCCCGCACCTGCGCCTCGCGTTTGCGCACCGCACCGTTGACCACGACCAGATCGAGATGACCGTCGAGGTCGTAGTCGAAGAAGGCGGTGCCGAAGCCGGTGTAGTCCCAACTCGGTGCGCCGAGGCCGGTCTCCAGGCTGGCGTCGTGGAACATGCCGGTCCCATCGTTGCGGTAGAGCGTGTTGGTCTCGCGTGCCAGGTGCGCCATGAACAGGTCTTCGTCGCCGTCGTTGTCGAAGTCCGCAGCGTCGACGCCCATGGACGCTTCCGCCTGCCCGTGCCGGTTCACAGCCGCCCCGGCCATCAGGGCCTCGTCCTCGAAGCGGCCCTTGCCGAGACCGAACCACAGCTGGTTGGGCATCTGGTCGTTGGCCACGTAGAGATCCATCCAGCCGTCGTCGTTGAAGTCGCTGGGGATCGCCCCCAGGGTCGAACCCGCCAGTCCCATGCCGGCGCGGCGCGTGACGTTGGTGAAGGTGCCGTCGCCGTCGTTGCGCAGCAGCCGGTCGGCCACCGGCTGGAAGGCCAACGGACCGCAGTAGTCGGGTACACCGCTCTCGGTGACGCAGACCTTGTGGCTGCTCAGGCTGAAGTCGACATAGTTGCCCACGTACAGGTCCTGGTCGCCGTCCCGGTCGATGTCGAAGAAAGCCGCGGCCACGCTCCAGCGGTCATCGTCGACACCCGCTGCCGCGGTGACGTCGGTAAACGTGCCATCGCCGTCGTTGCGCCACAGCTGGTTGGGGCCCAGGTTGGTCAGGTAGATGTCCATGTCGCCATCGTTGTCGTAGTCGCCCGTCGCCATGCCCATGCCGTAGCCGGAAGCGTCCAGCTCGGCTTGTTCGGTCACGTCGACGAAGCGCAATTCACGCCGTCCGTCCGGGTGGACTACCAGGTCGTTGCGGTACAAGCGGTCGCGGAACGTCTCGCCCGGTGCCGGCGGGATCAACGCGTCGTCGACCGTCTTGCCGTGACCGAGCAGATGCCCCTGCACCAGGTAGACGTCGAGATCCCCGTCACCGTCATAGTCCAAGAACCCGCCACCGCCGCCAGTCATTTCCGGAAAGTACAATTCTCCGGTCATACCGTTGAAATGGTGGAAGTCGAGACCCGAGTCGGCAGCGACGTCGACGAACAACGCCTCTACCGCAGCCGATGCAGCCGCATCCGCAGCCCCGGCCGGTGAGGCAGGGGGCTGTGAAGACGGTGCGGGTGAGGAACCTGAAGTTTCATCAGAAGGTGCATCCGCGCAGGCGGCGAGCAGCAGCGCTGCCGCGGTGCACAACACCATAGAATTGTTCATAGCGTCGCGGAATGTACCATAGAGAGGACGAGCGACTACGATCGGGGGCGGTGGGTCAGGAGGGCGAAATGGGGAAGAGCCAAAGCTTTCAGAGCAAGGCTAGTTCGACTCAGCCGATCGGCAAGCTACGAAGACGGAGAGCCTTTTCGTTGACGCTGACAATGACTCCCTGCTCCAGTGCCTGAGTGCACCGGTCCAGAACCTTCAGCAGGTGATCCCGCACATTGTCCGGGCGCATGTCTCGTAGCCGAAAGATCACGACGCTAGGTAGCGAGAATCCACCAGCAGCCATCAAGTCTGCGAAGTCGAGATCATGGGTGAGGATGATCCAGCCTTCGTCCTGAGCCTTCCGTAGTATCTGGGAATCTGTCAGCGTAGCTAGCCCGGCAGTATTTAGGTGCAAGGATTCGTGGCCGTGCTCCGACAAGACTTGCGTCAAGCGGTGGGAGATGCCCATATCGAGCAGGAAGCGCATCAGGCCGTAGCGGCAGCCGGGATCACTTGCTCGTCTGCCAGCCAGGCCGCGTAGCGCAGCGCTTGGTGCACGTCCTCGACTTCCAGGTAGGGATACTCGGCGACGATCTCATCTGCACTCATACTATTGGCCGAGAGGTTGAGCAGCAGGGCCACGGAAACGCGCAGCCCGCGGATGCAGGCTCGACCGCCAAGAATGGCGGGGTCGAAGGTAATGCGGTCGAAGGTGGGCATGGCGGGGCTCCTGTCAAGTGGACCGTGTCGAGAATCCATCATACCTGAGGCCTGCCGCGCGAGGCGCTGAGGTAGCATCAGACGCGATGCGTATTCTTCTCGCCCTCGCCCTCGCCCTCGCCCTGACGCTCTCCGCCTGCGCCCCGGACGCACCCGCGCCGGAACCGCTTCCTGAAGAGCCTGCGGCAACTGGTCCGCGCTCGCCCGATCTCGACGGCCGCGACGTCGTCTTGATCACCATCGACACTCTGCGTGCCGACGCACTCGGCTTCCTTGGCAACGAAGAAGTACAAACCCCGACGCTCGACCGCCTCGCTGCTGGCGGCGTGGTGTTCACCAACGCCCACGCCCACAACGTCGTGACGCTGCCCAGTCACGCCAACCTGCTCACCGGGCTCTATCCCTACCAGCACGGCGTGCGCGACAACACCGGCTTTCGACTGCCGCCCGACGTGCCGACCCTGGCGTCCTCTTTGAAGGACGCTGGCTACACGACGGCAGCGTGTGTCGCGGCGTATCCCCTCGACTCGCGCTTCGGACTCGATCGTGGTTTCGATCTCTACGACGACCGCACGGGTCGCGACACGAATCCGGGGGACTTCCACCTCGCGGAACGCTCAGGAGACGAGGTCGTCGCCTGCGGCAAGGCGTGGTGGGACGCCAACGCCGATCGCCAGCGCTTCCTGTGGCTGCATCTCTTCGAACCGCACGCTCCCTACCAGCCGCCGCCGCCGTTCGATCGACAGTTCGCCGACGCGCCTTACCTCGGGGAGGTTGCTGCCGTCGACGCGTACTTGGCACCGCTGCTCGAGCCGTGGCTGGACGCTGAGCAGGCAGCACCGCTCGTCGTCCTGACCTCGGACCATGGCGAAGCGCTGGGCGAGCACGGCGAAGCGACGCATGGACTCTTCGCCTACGAGGCGACGCTGCGAGTACCGCTCGTCCTGTGGGCGGCGGGAGCCCCCGGAGCCGGCCTGCCAGCGGGTCTTGACGCGCACCCAGCCGGGCACGTCGACGTCCTGCCGACGGTCTTGACGCTCCTCGGCCTGACCGTACCGCCCGATCTCCCGGGCCGTTCACTGGTTGCCCCGAGCGATCCCGCGGTGCTCGAGTCGCGCGATCTCTACTTCGAAGCTCTGACGGCCAACCTCAACCACGGTTGGGCACCCCTACGCGGCAGTCTGCGCGACGGCAGCAAGCTGATCGAGTTGCCGCTGCCCGAACTCTACGACCTGGCGAGCGACCCCGGCGAGACCGTCAACCGGGTCGACGAGGAACGCCGCCGCTACCACGAACAGCGCGACCGCCTGCCCGCCGAATCCGTCTGGCCGCCGGCGCGCGAGACGGGCGCGGACGCGGAAGAGCGGGCCCGGCTGGCCAGCCTCGGCTACATGACTGCCGACGCCGCCACCAAGGACGTCTACACCGCCGCCGACGATCCCAAGACCCTGGTGCACCTCGAACAGAAGATGCAGCGCGTCGTCGCCCTCTACCGCACTGGCGAGGCCCGAGCGGCGGCCAAGCTGGCGCAGGACGTGATCGACGAGCGACCGTCGATGCCCATGGCCTGGTCCCTGCTCGCACAGGCCCTGCTCGAAGCCGGCGATCCGCGCGCCGCCCTCGACGTCATGGCCGAAGCCCAACACCGCGGCGTCGCCACCGCCTCCCTGCGCCGCCAGGCTGCTCTCACCTTGGTCGACCTTGGTCGTGCGGAGGAAGCTGTCGACGTGCTGCGTCAGCTTCTCACCGTGACCGACTCGGGGGCCATCGATGTAGCCTCCTCCGATCCCGCCACCCTCACCGCCCTTGGTATCGCTCTCTCCGCCAGCGGCCAGCAAGACGCCGCCGCCAGCGTCCTAGAACAAAGCCTCGCCCTCGATCCCGGTTCGCCCAAGACCCTCGAGAGCCTCGGCATGGTCGACCTGCGCCGCCAGCGTCTCGACACCGCCCGTGGCTACCTAGAAGAGGCTCTCGACCTCAACGACGCCCTACCCGAGAGCTGGAACATGCTCGCCGTCGCGCGCTTCCAGAGCGGTGACGGACCGGGTGCGCTACAAGCCTGGGAGCGCTGCCTGCAGCTGCGCCCGAACAACTGGGACGTCCTCTTCAACCTCGGCCTCGTCGCGCCGAACCTGGGGCGTCCCGACCTGGCGCGCCAAGCCCTGGAGCGTTTCGTCGAGGGCGCGCCGGAGCGCTATGCCGCAGACGTCGAGACGGCGCGGGGGATCCTGGCGCAGCTGCCCTAGGCTCAGTTTTCTATTGCTCTGAGACTTTTCTTTCGCGCTAGAAATTCCGATACTTCAGGATGCAGAGCAATTGGGACTACGTCCTTGTTGCCTACTTTGGGACGATTCCGGTCCGCCGCGCACCACTCTCAAAGATCGAGGACTGAGGGACTTCGGGCGGCCTTTCGCGGCACCGAGCCGCTTCGTCGAGGCTGCGCGACAGCTGATTCCACTGCAGGTAGACGAGAACCTGCCCCAGTCTTCCGAGCGCGTCGATCTTTTCCGAGTCCAGATGATCGTCGAGCGTTGATGTCGCTCGGAAGATGTCTAGATGCCTCATCAGCTCATGCCGTACCAGCGTCCGGAGCGCTACCGCCTCGCAGGTGCCAGCCAACAGATCCTTTTTGAGGTCGTTCGTGTCGGCGCACCGTTCCAGGCCTTGGCGTAGTGACCGCGACCAGCGGTGATCGCGGATGCCATGACGCTCCCAGGTTTGCCGAAAGGATCGCGCTAGTGAGAGAGCATCCACTTCGGGCGCCTTGGGAGATGGCTCGGGTAGTAGGACGAGGATGCGTTCGAGTACGGCTGCCGGATAGCGCACCGGATCGAAGCTCACGCTCCACTCGCGACTCGGTCCCTCTTGTGGCTTGGTTTCAGGGCGGCGGTTGAATTGCATGTCGGGTGGCAGCAACATCTGGGACGGTGAGAATCGGGGTGGCCTCTGCCAGAGATACTGGCAGGCATCGCGCGAGATCTTGCCTGGGATCTGGATGTTCGCGACATCGAAGGCGCGCGGTAGCATCGACAAGAACCCCGGCTCTTCGAGCACGCCGATCACTGCCCCGCCATCGGACACCAGCACTGCATCGAGGTCCCAGGTCTTGGGCATGAACTCGCCGCTGGCTTCCCCGGCCGCCGGATCCTCTCTATTCGCTCCCGCCTGCGCTGAAGAGTTTGCCGCATTCAGCAGGTCCAGGCCGAGATTGTCGCGCACGCCTCCGTCCACCAGCAGAAGGTCGCGTGGACCGTGGTAAGTCGTCGTGGCCGGCGAGACACTCAGCCGGAATGGACGCGGCGGGAAGGCGAGCGGGAAGGCACCCGAGGTAGCGACGCGACGGGACAGGCTCCAGGTCTCGTCCGGGTCGTAGATGGGCCCTCGGTAGACTCTGGAACCTTGTGAGCCCAGAATAAGCAGGCCATCCGACAGCATGCCAACCTGGAAGCCATACTTCATGTCCGTGACCGCGATCATCAGGTGGGGTTGGCCGGGAGCCAGTTGAGCTGCCTGCTCGGGCGCCAGCAGCGCCTGCGTGTCGACATCGGCCAGCAGAACGTCGGCCAGCAGCGCCTCCTGCACATCCAATCTGTCGAAGCGATACCAAGGGAAGAGTTCTACTTCCAACCCTGGTACTTTCATGGGTGTGGTCAGGCGGGTCGCGTTGTGGAACAACATCAACCTGTGCTTGAGGTCTAGGCGCCGGTCGCGCAGAGCCTGGACAAAGTCCTCCGGAGCCCCACCGCCAGCGTAGTAGCTGCCGATGATCGACCCGCCGGAGACCGTACTCAGGTTCGAGACCCGGATGCCGAGATCTTCCAGCGCCTGCAGTACCCCCGCGTGGAGTGTGGCCGCTCGGTAGCCACCGCCGGACAACGCCAAGCCGATGCGCAGATCCTGCCAGCGCTCGGCCCGCTCTGGCATGATCGAGCGCTGCGGCCCGAGCGTCGCGAAGCGCGCAGGGTCTACCGGCATTGGTCGGCTCCACCAGCTGGACACCAACGAGACGAAGATCCAGGCCAGCAGTGCCCACACTGCTACGTCCAGATCTCGCCAAGCCCGCCCGAGTTCCGGCGCCTGTGGCCAGTGTCGCCGTCGCCAGCGCCCGAGCAGCTCGAACACTCCCCACGTCAGCCCGAGGGCGACCACCGCGCACAGCAGGTCGAGTCCCGTCCGCTGCCAGCTGTGGCGGGTCCCCGAGTAGACGATCCAGGCGAAGATCCCAGCCAACGCCATCGCAGCCAGGAAGTACACGGGGCCCGCTTTCCAGGCTTTGTACAGGAATGCGAGGGTCAGCGCGGGCCGGACGACGTAGCACAGGTACCAAACGGTCAGTGCTCCGAGTCCACTCCAGCCGTGCTGCCAGATGGCCATGCCGGGCAACCAGAACGCCAGCACTGCCACCAAGATGCCGAACAAACTGAGCCACCAGTCGCTGGCCTTGGAGGTCTTCGTTTTCTGCCGCACCTTGCTCATGATCCATCTCCTCGCAGTGCATGGGTATTGCTGCACATAGAGGGACACCAAGCTCGGAACTGGCCCGAGCGCCATCAACGCACCACCCGCCACATTCGCCCACGGTCCAGCGATGGAGCAGCCGAACAGGCCGATGCCGGCGCTTGCGCGGCGTCCGGCGCGAGGCGCCTGAATCAGTTGTGATGTTTGCAGGATAGCGTAAGCGCTCGCCCGTCAACCAGTCTCATGGATTCTCGGGATGCGCTGTACGACCGCGTCAGCTCACTTCGACGAACCGCCCCTGCTGCCCGTCGTACTTGACGGTAATCGACATCACGGAGTTGCTGAAGTCTAGCGTCGTTGCCTGACTGGTGATCACGCCACCGCTCGAGGCCGCGGCTGCTGTGGCGATGCTCGGAATCTCGATGATCTGGCCAGCGGTGACATCGGTACTGAGGAAGATTGTGACCTGGTCTTCGGGCTCGAAAATGACGAGGTTCTGGTTGGGTACCGTCGACGCGTTGAGTAGAGCCCGGCTATAGGCGTTACCGTTGGCCTGGACCGGCTGTGTCATACCGAAGGTCGTCGTCGAGCCGAATTGGTTCAAGACCTTGTACTGGTTTTGCTGCAAGCTTGGATCCGCCGTCGGGCCCTGGAACGTTCCGTTCTCGAGGAACGTGTACTGCGATGCGGACTGAGCGTCGTCCTGGAAGGCCTCGGAGCGAATGATAACGCCGCCGGAATCCTGTTGCTGAGAAGCGTAGAGCCCGTAAGGTTGTGCCGCCCATTCGATGGCATTGCTCTCAAACGGTGTGACGGCGACCCAGGCGACGTTGGCGGGACCTTGGGGTGCGAAGGACTTCACCAGCACGATCTTCTGGCCGATCTCGCTGATGGTGGTGAGGTCCGTGGTGTCGATGATGGCGGTCAGCTGGAAGTCAGGCATTGTGCGTCCCCCTGTGCGGATGGATAGGTAGTCGATTTGCCAGTGACGCTACCACGATGCACACCGCCGTCTGGTCATCCTCGGGAGGCTCCAGAGCAAGGCAGGACTATCAAACCGTCGGAAGTTCCATGGGGAAACGTTGTCTGATCCCGACCGCAGCTGCGCCTTCACGTGCAAGCGTGGATCTTTGAGATAAGGTCTGACCCATCGAACACGCTTCAAGCGCAGACTCGCCGAGCCGGAGATCCCATGCCTGACCACAGCTATTTCGAGAACCTGATCTGGGACATTGCCGACCTGCTGCGCGGCCCCTACCGGCCGCCGCAGTACGAGCGCGTCATGCTGCCGCTGACGGTGCTGCGGCGCTTCGACTGCGTGCTGGCACCGACCAAAGACGCCGTGCTCGACGACTATGCCCGGCGCAACCCCAAGCTCAACGACGACGCCCTCGACCGCGTGCTCAACCGCGCCGCCGGTCAGCGCTTCCACAACCGCTCGGATCTCGACTTCAGCAAGCTCAAGGGCGATGCCGATCACGTCGAGCAGCACTTGGTGAGCTACATCCAGGGCTTCTCGGCCAACGTGCGGCGGATCTTCGAGTTCTTCGAGTTCGAGGCCGAGATCGAGAAGATGCAGGACGCGAATGTTCTGTACCTGGTGATCTCGCGCTTCGCCGACGTCGACCTACACCCGGACCGCGTGCCCAACGCCGAGATGGGACGCATCTTCGAGAACCTGATCCGGCGCTTCAACGAACTGGCCAATGAGACAGCCGGTGATCACTTCACGCCGCGCGAAGTGATCCGCCTGATGGTGCACCTGCTGTTCCAGGACGACGACGACCTGCTCGCCACCCCCGGCACCGTGCGCAAACTGCTCGACCCGGCCTGCGGCACCGGCGGCATGCTGGCCGAGGCGCAGAACTACCTGCGCGAGCACCACCGAGAGGCTCGCCTGTTCGTGTTCGGCCAGGACTACAACAAGCGCGCCTACGCCACCGCTGCCGCCGACATGTTGATGAAAGACGTGGACCAGAACGGCGGTAGCAACAACATCCGCTTCGGCGACATCTTCCTCGACGATCAATTCACCGAGCCGCCCTACGACCGCTTCGACTACCTGCTGGCCAATCCGCCGTTCGGCGTCGACTGGAAGAAGCAGAAGAAAGACATCCAGCGCGAGCACGAGAAACTCGGCTTCGACGGCCGCTTCGGCGCCGGCACGCCGCGCGTCAACGATGGTTCGCTGCTCTTCGTGCAGCACATGATCAGCAAGTTCGAGCCGGTCGAGCCCGAGCAGCACAAACACGGCTCGCGCATGGCCGTCGTGCTCTCCGGCTCCCCTCTGTTCACCGGCGGCGCCGGCTCCGGCGAGAGCGAGATCCGGCGCTGGATCCTGGAGAACGATTGGCTCGACGCGATCGTCGCCTTGCCCGAGCAGATGTTCTACAACACCGGCATCGGCACCTACGTGTGGCTGATCACCAACCGCAAAGAGCCGCGCCGCCAGGGCAAAGTACAGCTGCTCGACGCCCGCGACAGCTGGGTGCCCATGCGTCGCAGCCTGGGCGACAAGCGGCGCAAGCTGGGCGAAGGCGAGGGCGGCGAGCCGGACCAGATCCGGGACATCGTGCGCCTCTACGGCGCTTTCGAGGAAGGGGAGCACAGCAAGATCTTCGACAACGAAGACTTAGGCTTCACCCGCGTCACCGTCGAGCGACCGTTGCGCCTGCGCTTTCAGTTCGGGGGCGAAGCTGGGCTAGAAGATAAGGCCCGCTTCCTCGACGCCTGCCCGCGCTTGCTGGACGACATCCAAGCTCTCGAAGCCGAACTCGACCCCGGCCCACAGCTGGACTGGAACGCCACCTGGAAGCGCATCCGGAAGATCCTGCGCGCTCGCGGTTCGAGGTGGAAGAAGGGCGAGATCAAGCTGTTCCGGGACGTCTTCACCGTCGTAGACCCGGAAGCCGAGCCGGTGGCGGCGGAGAAGGGCAAGGGCTTCGAGCCGGATTCGAACTTGCGGGATACCGAGAACGTGCCGCTGAAGGTGGATGTGGACGAGTACTTCCGCACCGAAGTGCAGCCCTACGTGCCGGACGCCTGGATGGACCGCGACAAAGATCGCGTGGGCTACGAGATCAACTTCAATCGCTACTTCTACGTCTACACCCCGCCGCGTCCGCTGGCGGAGATCGATGCGGATCTGCAGCAAGCGGAGGAGAAGATCTTGCGGTTGTTGCGGGAGGTGACTTCGTGACCTGGCAATCCTGGAGGGAGGATGTTCCCGCAGACTGGCAGGTAGTGCCCTTACGCGCAGTTGCTGCCTACCGTGTCAGCAACGTCGACAAGCTCAAGAAGGAGGATGAGTTACCTGTAAGGCTATGTAACTACGTGGACGTCTACCACAATGAATTCATTGACCTCGGGCTCGATTTCATGGAGGCGACTGCGACTCCTGAAGAGATTCAGAGATTCAAAGTACGTCGAGGTGACGTGATCATCACCAAGGATTCCGAGTCTTGGGACGATATTGCCGTCCCTGCTTTGGTGCGTGAGTCGGCAAGAGACTTGGTTTGTGGCTACCATTTGGCTCAGATTCGGCCACGAGCAGACCGGCTGGATGGTGCGTTTCTGTTCAGATGTTTGCAGGCCAAGCCGATCCGACTGTCTCTGGAACTGGCAGCGAATGGCGTGACGAGATTCGGTCTGCCAAAGAGTGCAATCGGAGACACAGCTCTACCAGTTCCACCCCTCGCCAGCCAGCGCGCCATCGCCGACTTCCTGGACACCGAAACCGCCCACATCGACGCCCTGATCGCCGCCAAGCAAGACCTGCTCGACCTGCTGGCCGAAAAGCGCCGCGCCCTGATCATCGAAGCCGTCACGCGGGGGCTCGATCCGGATGTGCCGATGAAGGACTCGGGGGTGCCGTGGTTGGGGGAGATTCCGGCGCATTGGGTCGTGGAAAAGGCTAGGTGGCTCTTCAGACTTAAGGAAGTTCGGTCGAACTCTGGAGAGGAAGAGCTTCTAACTGTTTCTCATATTACAGGGGTTACCCCTAGATCCGAGAAAGAGGTAAATATGTTTGAAGCTGCGTCTACGGTTGGTTATAAAGTCTGTAACCCAGGGGATTTGGTGATCAATACGATGTGGGCTTGGATGGGGGCCATGGGTGTTGCCCCATGCTTGGGCATCGTTAGCCCGTCCTACCATGTGTATGAAGTCGGCCCCAACTTTATTCCGGGCTATATTGATGAACTCGTCCGAACTCAGAACTTTGCGGATGAAGTAGCGCGCTATTCCAAGGGGGTTTGGTCCTCACGCCTTCGCCTCTATCCAGAAGGCTTTCTTGGCGTCCACTTTCCCGTACCCCCTGTAGATGAACAGTTTTCAATCTTAGAGAGCTTACGGGATGAGTTGTCGCGTATCGATAGGCTAAGTGCGGCGGTATCAGGCAGTCTGACTTTTCTCCAAGAACGCCGCGAAGCCCTCATCGCCGCCGCCGTCAACGGCCAGCTCGACCTGGGAGACTTCGAAGCCGAGGCGAACCCGGCCTGACGCAGTCGCGACCGCGCCGAGCCGACAGCCTCAGCGCCGCAGCACCCAGACGGCGGCGCCTGCCAGGGCGAGGGCGAAGAGCGTCCAGGTGAGGGGGGAGAAGGGAATGGCGGGAGCGTGGCCGATGAGGAACTGTGCGCTGCCGACGGTGCGCGGAGCCGGGTTCGAATCGACGTGGATGGCTTCGAAGTCATAGAGGCCTGCGGGAATGCCTGGAACGGTCGTCCGATATTGCCGGGGCGCGGGGTCTGGAGCGATGAAAATACAGTGGCAGTTGATGTCGAGTCGTACTTCGGCAGCGGAGACCACGAGGTCCTCTGCTGTAGTACATCCCACACTGCTCACTTCGTAGTCCACCACCAGCTCGAATTCCATCTCGGCCTCTGGGAGGCTGGGAACAGTAGAGACGCTGAAGTCGCCGAAGAAGCAAGCAGCGGCCGGGTTGGCCCCAGCTAGCAACACCAGGGTCAGCAGGCCTGCTAGTTGTATCGTCTT
The DNA here is from genome assembly GCA_965368975.1 of uncultured bacterium. Lineage (GTDB taxonomy): Bacteria > Acidobacteriota > Thermoanaerobaculia > Multivoradales > JAHZIX01 > CBDUPA01. Next base: position 51,271 of record CBDUPA010000012.1, read on the forward strand.
CTCTCGCTTCCGCATCACTCTTTCTCTTTCCTTCTGGCCGCACTCAATTCAATTCCTGGACTACTAGCCACTGTAACAGGTCACCCTGCTCGAGACGTCCAAAAACATCGGCTCTAGCAGACCCAGGCAAGGGCCATCGACCGGGAGAGATTCGGTGAGTCTGATGCCTCACCGGCCAGCTTGCAGTAAAGTCGAATGGATGACTCGAGACGAATTAGAAACCCTACGCGAAGGATGGGACTTCGAGGCCGAGCGGGCAGGTGGCCGTAGTGGTGGAGGTGAGCTTCCGGCTTCGCTGTGGGAAACCTACAGCGCCATGGCTGTGAGTGAGCCGCGCAATCCGGCGCTGCAGCGGTTGTTCGAGCTTCTCCGCCTGGGTGAGCGTGAAGGTTCGGGTGGGCCGACCATGCGTCGTGTCTGGCGGGAGCAGCACTGGCGAGCGCCGAGAATTTGGGAAGATGTGGAGAACAATGAAACTCATCTCCAACCGCCGCTCGAGAGTCTCCTGCCGGAGGTGGCGGTCGAGGCTCTGGTGGAGCGTTGGGGAGATGACTTCAAAGGGCAAGACGAACTCGGGCGCATCATTCTCGTCACGGCCGAGGCCGAAGGGAGTACCAGTCATGGGCGCATCCGGGAGCTGAGCGACGCACACCCTCATGACATCACACAGAAGCTGCGGGAGTTGGTCCGGTCAGGAATGCTGGAGTCACAGGGCCGGACCAGGAACATGACCTACTGGCCCAAGTCCTCTTCGAGAAGAAAATTGACGACTGCGTCTCTTTTCCCTTCGAATCTGAGTCTGCCCCTGGAAGACGCCAGCTCTACCCAAAGCAGTTCGAGCTCTACCCAAAGCGGTTTGAACTCTACCCAAAGTGGCTCACGCCTACCCCAAAGCCTACCCCAAAGTGGCTCAAGCCCCTCCCAAAGTAGCTCGAGGTACCGGCAGAACTTGGTGGACGATTCACGGCCGCAGCTGAGCCAGGACTCGCACCAGGCCGAGCCGGATGCTGGCAGAGAGTACGAGGTGGCACGTCCTGATCCTGTAGCGGAAGTTGCTACGAGTGGCTGGGCGCCGGCCAGTAAGGTTCGCTCTGCCATTCTGACGCTGTGTAAGCAGGGTTTTCAGTCTGCAAGCGAGCTTGCAAGCAATCTGAACCGAGAGGCCAAGACGCTGCGGCAGAACTATTTGTCGAAGATGTACGCTGAAGGGAAGCTCGAGGTTCTCTATCCGGAAACCCCGAGTCATCCAGAGCAGAAGTACCGGGCAGTCCAGTCGCCAGAGACCAACAAACCATGACCCGCCACACTGAAGCCGCCTTCGAGGCCGTGATCGAAAAGAACTTCCTCGACCACGGCTATGCCGAGATTCCGCCCGGCCCCGATAGCTACGACGCCGAAATCGCACTGTTCCCGCGCGTCGTCCTCGACTTCATCCAGGACACCCAGCCCACCACCTGGTCCAAGCTGCAAGCCCTGCACGGCGACAAGACCGGCAAGCAAGTCCTCGACGCGCTGGTCAAGTGGTTGCGCGACCATGGCGCTCTGTCGACACTGCGCCACGGCTTCAAGTGCTACGGCAAGAAGCTGCGCCTGGCGTATTTCAAGGCCGCCCACGGCATGAACCCGCAGCTCGAAGAGCTGTACGCCAAGAACCGGGTGGGCGTGACGCGGCAGTTGCGCTACTCGGCGCGATCGCGGGACTCGCTGGACATGGTGCTGAGCGTCAATGGCTTGCCGCTGGTCACCCTGGAACTGAAGAATCCGCTCACCGGCCAGGGCTTCGAAGACGCCAAGACGCAATACAAGCGTGATCGAGATCCGCGCGAGCTGATCTTCGAGTTCCAGCGTCGCACCCTGGTGCACTTCGCAGTCGACACCGAGCAGGTGGCCATGGCCACCCGGCTGGCGCGCGAAGCGACGTATTTTCTGCCCTTCAACAAAGGGCACGACGGCGGCGCTGGGAACCCTCCGAACTCCCGGGACTATCGCACCGCCTACCTGTGGCGGGACGTGCTGCAGCGCGATTCTCTGCTCGACCTGCTGGCCCGCTTCATCCACCTGCAGGTCGACGAGAAGCGCGACGACGCCGGGTGCAAGGTGAAGAAGGAAACCATGATCTTCCCGCGCTACCACCAGCTGCGAGCGGTGCGCAAGTTGGTGCGGCTGGCGCGCGAGGAGGGGGTGGGGCACAACTATCTGGTGGAGCACTCAGCGGGCAGCGGCAAGAGCAACACCATCGCATGGCTCAGCCATCGCCTGGCGTCGCTCCACGACGTGCAGGACGAACGAGTGTTCGACAGCGTCATCGTGGTCACCGATCGACGCGTGCTCGATCGCCAGCTGCAGGACACCATCTACCAGTTCGAACACAAGCGCGGTGTGGTGCAGAAGATCGACCGCGACTCGAGGCAGCTGGCCGAGGCGCTGGAGTCGGCGGTGCCGATCATCATCACCACGCTGCAGAAGTTCCCTTTCGTGTCCAAGAAGCTGGTCGAGCTGGCCGAGAAGCGCGGCGAAGCGGCTAGCGGTGTGTTGCCGACGCGGCGCTGCGCGGTGGTGATCGATGAGGCGCACAGCTCGCAGGGCGGCGACGCGGCGACCGACCTGCGCGAGGTCCTGGGTGGCGAGCAGCTGCGAACCGAGGCGCGGCGGGCGGCGAGGGAGGAGGTCGAAGAGGGGGTCGAGTCAGAAGCAGGGCTGGATTCGCAGGCGATGGAAGAGCTGTTCCGCAGCATGGCCAAGCGCGGCCGTCAGGCCAATCTCTGCTTCTTCGCCTTCACCGCCACGCCCAAGCACAAGACGCTGAAGGTCTTCGGCCGCGACGGCGAGCCGGTGGACCGCTACACTATGCGCCAGGCGATCGAGGAGGAATTCATTCTCGACGTGCTTCAGCACTACACCACCTACAAGACCTACTACGGCCTGCTCAAGGCGTCCGAGGACGATCCCGAGGTCGAGCGCAAGAAGGCGGCGCGGGCGCTGGCGCGCTTCCTGAAACTGCATCCGCACAACATCGCGCAGAAGACGGCGATCATGGTGGAGCACTTCGAGAAGTCCACCCGGCACAGGATCGGTGGCCGCGCCAAGGCCATGGTGGTCACCGGTTCGCGACTCGAGGCGGTGCGCTACAAACAGCACTTCGACAAGTACATCCGCGCCAAGAACTACGCCATCCAGAGCCTGGTGGCGTTCTCCGGCACGGTGGTGGACGATGTCGACGAGAGCGTCACCTACACCGAGGAATCGATGAACTTCGGCGTGCGCGACAAGGAACTGCCCGAGGTCTTCGCGACGCCCGAGTTCCAGGTGCTGCTGGTGGCCGAGAAGTACCAGACCGGCTTCGACCAGCCGCTGCTGCACACCATGTTCGTGGACAAGCGGCTGGCCGGCATCCAGGCGGTGCAGACCCTGTCGCGCCTGAACAGGACGCACCCGTTGAAGGAAGACACCTTCGTGCTCGACTTCGTCAACGAGCGCGACGACATCCGCGCCGCCTTCAAGCAGTTTTACGAGGGTGCCCTGCTCGGCGACGAGGTGGAGCCGGAGCGCATGTACCAGCTGAAGGCGGAGCTGGACGCCTCGGGCATCTACCTGCACGAGGAGTTGGACGCCTTCTGCGCCGTCTACTTCAAGTCCAAGCGGCGCCAGAGCGAGAAGGACCACAAAGCGATCAACGCGGCGCTTGGGCTGGCGGTGGGCCGCTTCGAGGGGTTCTACCGGGAGGAAGAAGAGGAGGCCGAGATCTGGCGCGGCAAGCTGGGGGCGTTCTGCAACCTCTACGCCTTCCTGAGCCAGGTGATCCCGTACCAGGACTCGGACCTGGAGAAGACCTACGTCTTCCTGCGTCACCTGTCGTCCAAGTTGCCGCGCCGCGCTGCCGGGCCGGCTTACCAGTTCGACGACGAGGTGCGCCTGGAGTACTACCGGCTGCAGAAGATCGCCGAGGGTTCGATCTCGCTGAGCGAAGGCGAAGCGGCGCCCCTGGACGGGCCGTCCGAGGTGGGCAGCGGCCTGCCACGGCGCGAGGACGTGCCGCTGTCGCGCCTGATCGACGTGCTCAACGAGCGCTTCGGCACCGATTTCAACGAAGCCGACCAGCTGTTCTTCGAGCAGATCGAAGAGACCGCCGCCGGCGATGAGCACCTGCGGCAGGCCGCCGTGGTCAATCCGCAGGACAAATTCGAGCTGGTATTTCAGCAGCGCGTCGAGGGTCTGTTCGAGGAGCGCATGGAGCAGAACGAAGAGATCTACCTGCGCTACATGAACACTCCGGAATTCCAGCGCGAGATCAACAGGCTGCTGGCCGCCCAGGTCTACCGTCGCTTGCGACGCGACGACGCGACGGCGGCTGGCGGCACACGGCGGTGCGCCTGAAGCCGGACTCGGACGACCCGTCGTTCCAGCCGATCGAGCTACGGCCCGAACAGGCCGAGGAACTGGCGATCGTCGCCGAGCTGGTCGAAGTGCTGGGCTGAGCAGCGCCGACTAACCCGCCGCTCCTACCACGACGCACACCGCCGTCTGGTCATCCTCCGGAGGCTCGTCGTTGCCCTGGTGCTCCTGCACCAGCTGGAACAGACTCTCGACGTACTGCTCCGGATCGAGCGTGCCCTTCGAGGCGCGGACGGCGTCGCGGAAGTGGCTCTGGACGCGGCCCAGGCCCAACTCAGGGCCTCGGTTGGGGCCGAAGTAGTCTTCCTCGGCCTTGGCCGCTTCGACCAGTCCATCAGTGAGCAGCAGGAGCGCGTCACCGGGGGCGAGGTCGCGTTCGATTGTTCTGTAGTGGGCCTTGCCGGTGAGTCCCAGGCCCAGGGCGCCAGCCTTGACGCGCTCGACGGTGTTGCTGCGGGTGCTGTAGTGCAGCAGTGGTAGGTGCCCGGCGTCGACGACTTCGGCGTAGGTGCGATCCTCGCGGACGTGCAGACGCACGGCGCATAGGGTGGCGTACATTTGCTTGGTGGAGTGCGCGTGTAGGTTGCGGTCGAGGGCGGCGGTGAGAGTGTGCAGGTTGGCTCGGTGGTGGACTTCCGCCTGCAGGGCGCCCTTGAGCAGCGCCATCAGCAGGCCAGCGCCGGTGCCGTGACCGCTGACGTCGCTGACCGCGGCGATCAGGCGCACATCTTCGCCCTCGTCCGGTTCCAGCTCGACGACATCGAAACCGTCGCCGCCGACCTCCAGAGCCAGCCGGCTGCGGGCATAGACGCGCAACGGGCCGTGCTCGAGTGACACGGGCGGAATCAGGCGGTCTTGGATCTGGCCGGCGAGTTCCAGGTCGAGTTCGCGGCGGGCGGCGGTGGTGTGCAGGCGGCGGGTGATGCGGACGATCCAGCGCAGGCTGACCGTGATGGCGATGACCACTAGGGGGCCGCTTGCAACCGCCCAAGCACCTACCGTACGCAGGGTGTCTACGGCTACGTCGTTGCCCAGGACTTCGATGCTGGGCACGGGCGCCGGGGGCTCCTCGACGGGGTCTGCTGACATCTCTCGCTGCTTGCGCTGGTAGGCAAGAACGCTGCTCAGGATGACTCCGGCCGAGAACAAGGTTCCGGCCACGATCCAAGAGATCCTGGCGGCGTGTCGCTGCGCCTTGGGGAAGAGGATGAACCAGACGTAGAAGCTACTGACGTAGGAGGACACGACGATCAGCACGATCGTGGCGAGTTGTGCCCGAGGAACCGGCGGTACGAAGTAGAGCGCCGTCGGAATCGCGGCTGCCGCCATGACCGTGACGAACAGCAAGAAGGCGAAGGTAGCGCGTAGGCGGTCCGCCAGGCGCAAATGGTAGAAGGCCTCGTAGTCGTCCTCGGTGAAGCCTAGAAAGTCCACCCGCAGATAGTGGCCCCAGCTTTTCTTCATCTCTTGAGATTCCTTAGATGCGCTCGACGGTCAGCCGCACCTTTTCCCCCGCCACCTTGACCGTCACAGCGTCTTCTCTCAGCTCGTCGACGGCCTCCAGCGTCTCCGCCAGCAATTCCGCCTTCAAGCTCTCGGCGTGCGTCTCGATCGCTACCCGTACGCGCTCCGGGGCGCTGTAGCGCACATGGATGCGGTCGCTCACCTGCAGGTCGAGCGCCTTGCGCTGGTCCTGAGCACCGCGGTTGAAGTCGCGCGCGATGCCTTCAGCTTCCAGCTCGGGGGTGATGGTGGTGTCGAGGGCGGCGAAGGTGCCGGCGTCGGCGGTGAAGACGAGGTGGTCGTCGCCGTGCAAGACGAACTGCAAGTCACTGCGCTCCACGTCCACATCGACCTCCGTGCCGTCCGGGGCCTGGACCGTGAAGCTGTAACGACCGTCGGCGTCGAGTGCCGCCTGGACGGCTTTGGCATCCGCCTGGCCGAGGTGCGCGGCGACGGCTTTCATTGCCTTGCCGTAGCGCGGGCCCAGGGCCTTGAAGTTGGCCTTGATCTCGGTGCGCACCAGCTCGGCTTCGTCGTCGATCAGTTTGAGTTCCTTGATATTGCACTCTTCGAGCACCTGGCGCGCGCTCTCGTCTTGCTCCAGGGTCGTACGGTCAGTGGCGTCACGCGGGCGGATCAGCAGCGTACCGAGTGGCTGGCGCGTCTTGACCTTGGCGTCCATGCGCAGGGCCAGGCCGAGTTCCTTGGTGCGGATCACGCAGTCGAGGCGGGCTTCGAGGGCGTCGTCGATGCGGCTGACGTCGACCTCGGGGTAAGGGCACAGGTGGATCGACGCGGGGGCGTCGGCGTCGACGCTGCGTACCAGGTTCTGGTAGATCTCCTCGGTGACGAAGGGCAGCACCGGGGCCAGCAGGCGGACGGTCGTCTCGAGCACGTCGTAGAGGGTGCGATAGGCGGCGGCTTTGTCTGGCGTCGCTGTACCACCTGAGGAGGAGTCATCCGAGGAGTCCGTGCCCCAGAAGCGGCGGCGCGAGCGGCGCAGGTACCAGTTGGAGAGGTCGTCGAGGAAGCCTTCCAGGCCGCCCATGAACTTGTAGACGGCGAAGTCCTCGAAGCTCTGACGCGCCAGGCCGATCAGGTGCTGCAGGCGGCTGAGGATCCAGCGGTCGAGCTCGGGACGCTCGGCGGCGGGTGGGGCCGGCTGGGCGGGACTCCAGTTGTCGGCGCCGGCGTAGGTGACGAAGAAGCTGTAGCAATTCCACAGCGTCAGCAGGCGTCGGCGCACGTCCACTTGCAGGCGGTCGCCGTGATCGCCGCGGTCGATCAGGTCGGGGAAGTTGAGATTGTGCGTCGGATTGCGCGCGGCGTACATGTAGCGCATCACCTCGGCGCCCATCACTTCCGCCGCCTCGTCGAAGGCGATGGCGTTGCCGGCGCTCTTGTGCATCTCGTGGCCGCGTGCGTCGTGCACCAGGGCGTGGCCGAGCAGCGTCTTGAACGGCCGCTCATCGGCCATCATGGCCGACATAGCGAGCAGCGAGTAGAACCAGTTGCGGAACTGGCCCGGGAAGCTCTCGACCACGAAGTCGGCTGGGAACCATTGCTGCCAGGTTTCGCGGTCGGTGCCCCAGCCTAGGGTGGAGAAGGGCACGATGCCGGCGTCGAGCCACGGATTGCCGACGTCCTGGACGCGTGTCGCGACACCGCCGCAGTCCGCGCAGCGTACCTTGACTTGGTCGACCCACGGCCGGTGAGGCGTGTGGCCGTCGAAGGCGTCCCAACCCTCGAAGGCCTTCTGCTGCAACTCGTCGCGGCTGCCGATGACGGTGAAGCTCTCGCAGTCGTCGCACACCCAGATCGGCAGTGCCAGGCCCCAGAAGCGCTTCTTGGAGATCATCCAATCGCCCATATTCTTGAGCCAGTCCTGCTCGCGCGCCTCGCCCTCGCCCGGGATCCAGCGGATGTCGGCGACGATCTTCTGGATACGGTCGCGCCACTGCATGTCGATGAACCATTCGTCGACCAGGCGGAACACCAGCTCTTCCTTGCAGCGCCAGCAGTGCGGGTAGACGTGGGGGTAGCTCTCCTTGGCCACCAGCAGTCCACGCTCCTTGAGGTCGGCGACGATGTCGTCCGTCACTCCGAGCACGTGGCGTCCCGAGTAGGGGCCGAAGCCGTCGAGGTAGTGGCCGTCCGCGGACAGCGGCGCGATCACCACCAAGCCCTCGTCGCGCCCGACCCGGTTGTCCTCGGCACCGCAGCCCGGCGCCATGTGCACGATGCCGGTACCCTCGGCGCCGCTCACCTCGTCCCAGGCCAGTACGCGGTGGGTGTCCGCGGCGCTGCAATCGCGCAGATCCTCGATCTTGGCGTACGGGTTGAGCCCACCCGAGCGCTGCGCCGCATCGAGGTGGTCGAAGGGACCTTCGTAGGCCAGGCCGACCAGCTCCGAGCCCGGAACCTCGCCCAGGATTTCCAGCTCTTCGTCGGCGCCCAGGGTTCCCTTGAGCATCACCTGCAGTGTCTGCAGCTTCGCCGTCTCCTTGTGGCCGGCCGCTTCCAGTTGCTGCACGCGCTGACGCTCGTAGTTCTCCTTGCCGACGTACAGGATCCAGTCGCCGTGACGCAGTCGCAAGTACGTCATCTCCGGGTTGACCGCCGCCGCCACGTTGGACGTGAGTGTCCACGGCGTCGTCGTCCACACCAGCAGCGCTTCTTTCTCGCCTGTCTGCTGAGCGTCGGCCTTGCGTCCCCGTAGAGGGAAGCGCACGAACACCGACGTGTGCCGCGTGATCTTGCGTCCCTCGGCCACCTCCATCTGCGACAGTCCGGTGCCGCAGCGACAGCACCACGGCATCACGTCCGTGCCCCGGTAGAGGAAGCCTTCCTCGTGCACCTTCTTCAGGAACGCCCAGATCGTGTAGTTGTTCTCGTCCGAGAAGGTGAAGTACGAGCCGCCCCAGTCCAGATTGCCCAGGCGTCCCACGAGCTGCTCCGCCGTCCCCGTCGCCGTGGCGCCGGTCGGCGTCGTGATCGTGACCTCACGGCCGTCATTCGCCTCCAACGCGTCGCGCAGCTCGAGCAGCGTCGCCGGGTCGTCCCAATCCGTCCAGTACCCCAGCCGGATCGACTGCTCCGTCTGCCGCGCCGCGAACGTCAGCACCCGCTCCTTGCAGCGCCGCGTGAAGTGCTCCAGCCCGAACTTCAAAATGTCCTGCCGCGTCTCGAACCCGAGCGCCTTCTCGACCTCCACTTCCACCCACAGCCCCTGGCAGTCGAAGCCGTTCTGGTACCGCTGCTCGTGCCCGAGCATGGCGTGGTAGCGCTGGAACATGTCCTTGTACGTGCGCCCCCACGCGTGGTGCACGCCCATCGGATTGTTCGCCGTGATCGGCCCGTCCAGAAACGACCACTTCGGTCCGCCTTCGTTCTGCGCCCGCAGCTTGGCGAACGTCCGCTCGCGCACCCAGAAGTCGAGCATGCGTCGCTCGATCTCCGGAAAGTCGGGAATCTTGGGAATCGGCTGAAACGTCGAGGCGGCGGTCGAGGCTTTAGACATGGGGTGTCGAGGCTCCGGTGGCGTGGGTGGAGGAGTGGTTGCCGAATCAGGGATTCGGGAGAGGTAAGGCTACCGGATTTGGGGGGATGGCGGCTAGGGAGGGGGGGGAGCTAGCAACCGGCGGCGGGCCCCGACGCGGAGCCCGCCGAGCGTCACATCAGTACACCGTGCTCATGCACGCTTCCGCGTCCGAGCAGGTACCGATCGGGGTCGTCGGCAGGGCGCCTTGGACTTCGATCAGCTCGTTTTCGGACAGCTTGCGCAAGGTTTCGCGGTGCAGTTCGAGCTTGGTGTGCTTCGATTTCGTCCTCATGACGTCCTCCTGTGGACAGATGGTTGGAACGGAGATGAGCCGAATGCTATCACCGCGGAAGCGACGGCTCTGACGGTCGAAGGTGGGGGGCGCAAGGAGTCTCGCTTGAATCCGGGGCTACCGTCGGGTTCTCGAGGCTCTGGAGCGGCCCGCGCCTCGAGGTGAAGAGAGAGGTCGCGGACTGATAGGCTGCGACGTCATGTCCACCACCACCCCCGTCATCCAGGCGACCGACCTGCGCAAGACCTATGGCAAGCTCGTCGCCGTCGACGGTGTGTCGTTCGAGGTCTACGAGGGCGAGATCTTCGGCCTGATCGGCCCCAACGGGGCTGGCAAGACGACGACGATGGAGTGCATCGAGGGTATCCGCAAGCCGGACAGCGGCTCGGTCTCGGTGCTCTCGCTCGACCCGTGGCAGGACGCGCGGGCGGTGCAGAATCGCATCGGTGTGCAGTTGCAGCAGGCGCAGTTGCAGAAGCGGATCAAGGTGTGGGAGGCGATCGATCTGTGGGCGTCGCTGTACTCGTCGGCGATCGACACCGAAGTGCTGCTGGAGCGATTGGGCCTGACCGCCAAGCGCGACGCCTGGTTCATGACGCTCTCGGGCGGGCAGAAGCAGCGGCTGTTCATTGCGCTGGCGCTGATCCACGACCCGGAGGTCGTCTTCCTCGACGAACTCACTACCGGCCTCGACCCGCAAGCGCGGCATGCGATCTGGGATCTGGTGCGCGGGATCAAGGCGCGCGGCCGGACGGTGTTCTTGACCACGCACCTGATGGAGGAGGCGGAGCGGCTGTGCGATCGCGTGGCGTTGATCGAGCATGGACGCCTGATCGCCATGGACACGCCGGCCGGCCTGGTGCGGGCGCACTGCCCGCAGCGGACGGTGCGGCTGACCAGCGACGTGGTGCGGGCAGAAGACGTCTTCGACGGTATCCCGGGGCTCGACGGGCGGGCGGTCGAAGGGGCAACCTTCACCCTGCGCGGCCGGGGTGACGACTTCGTCTCGGCGGTGATCCACCGCGTGTCCGAGCACTCGATCCGGGTGCGCGACTTCCACACCGAGCTGCCGTCGCTCGAGGATGTCTTCCTGAAACTGACCGGCCGGTCGATTCGGGACTAGGGAAGGGCCAGGGAATCCATGCTACGAGGTTTGCTGCAACTCACCTGGGTCGAGATCAAGGTCTTCCTGCGCGAGCCGATGGGCGCCATCGGCACCATTGCCATCCCGGTCGGCGTCTTCTTGATCCTCGGCAAGCTCTTCCAGAAGCGTGCCGACGTCAATCCCCAGGTCGCCGAATTCGTGGCCACCGGCCTGCCCGTGTTCGCCACTATCCTGATCGCGCTGAGCAACGTGCTGTCGCTGATCGCCATCATCTCGATCTACCGCGAAGGCGGCATCCTCAAGCGCTTGCGTGCCACGCCGCTGCAACCGCAGACCATCCTCACCGCGCACGTCATCGTCAAGCTGCTGCTCACCACCGCCACGCTGATCCTGCTGGTGATGGCGGGCAAGACCTTCTACCAGGGCGAGCTGCAGGTCCACCCGCTCAGCTTTGCGCTGGCGATGCTGGTCAGCATGGTGAGCATCTTGTCGATCGGCTTCGTCATCGCCAGCCTGGTGCCTACGGCCCGCTTCGCGCAGCCGGTCGGGGCGATGACGCTCTACCCGATGCTCGGCTTCTCGGGTCTGTTCGTTCCCCTCGACCGCTTCCCTGAGTCAATCCAGACCTTCGCCAACTTCCTGCCGCTGACCCATGCCACCCAGCTGCTGGAGGGGATCTGGACCGGCGGCGCCTGGGCGGACCACGGTTGGAACGTCGCGGCGCTGGCGATCAACTTTGTGGTCTGCGTCGCGGTGGCGGGGAAGGTGTTTCGCTGGGAGTAGGTCGGTATACTGATCGAACCCACTTGCTCGAAGCGCCATTTGCTCGAAAAACCACTGCTACATCTGCTCGTTCGTAAGTCAGGAGTCCAGTATGAAATCGATCCGCAACAAGACCAACGGCCCCGTCCGTGTACCGCTGCCCAAGGGCAAGACGCTCTTCCTGAGCTTCAACGAGGTCGCAAACATTTCCGTCCACGACGCCGATCATCCGCCGCTCAAGAAGCTGATCGAGGAGGGCAAGGTCCAGTTGCTGGAAGACTCCGGCAACGAGGCCATCCCGGACGCGGGGCGCAAGCTGCCGTTCGGGGGGTAGGTACGACTAATACCGTCGACGCAGCTTCAAGCTCCCTAGCTCCCGCGTGACGCTGAACATCTCCGCGAGCACTCGCGCGAACGGACTGCTCGCCGCCGGCTCTTCGTTGATCGTTTCGACATCGATGCTCTTTCTCGGTCCGACGTCGCGGCCGAGGAGCACCTTGAGGAACTCCAGGTACTCTGCCAGCTGTGGGTGATCCGGGCTGACCTTGATCTCCAGGTCTTTGCCGCCGCGCTGGGCGAGGACGACGGGCTCGGTGCCGTGGAAGGAGAGGTAGGTCGTGGCGCGGCGCGCTGGGTAGACTTTCTTCAGTGGCTCCAGATCCAGCCCGCAGGGCGACGCCGGGTCGGTGGCGACGAGCCAGTAGATGGCATCTTGCGCCAGACCCTCGGGCTCTCGGCATTCGCGCAGGCGACGGAAGGCGGTGTGGGAGATGAATTGCAGGCCGGGAATGTCGGCGAAGAAGTGGCCGGCCAGGATCTCACCGGAGAGTTCCATCAGACGTAGGGCGCGGAAGAGCCTGGACCACTGCAGGGCGGGCAGTTCGCGCGTCAGCAGCTGACGGCACAGCAGGCCGTAGCGTTCGAGCAGCAGGCGCACGCGATCTTTGTTCAGTTCTTCGCGGTCGAGGACGTCGAGATCGTCGAGGTCGGCGGCGGTGGGCAGACGGATCCAATGACCGGGGGTGGTGGCGGCGTTGGCGCTGCCTCCCACCAAGCTGGATTGCCAGCCGGCGAGCGGGCGTCGACGCAGGCCGCGACGGGCGCTACGCGGGGTGCTGGCGACGCTGCGCGCGGGGGCGTCCTGGAACTGGAAGCGGGCCTGGACGGTCTTGCGTAGGGCGAGGAAGGTCGTGTTGGTGACGTGCCCCTGCCAGGCGAGCTCCCAGAGCTGGTCGTGCAGCTCTTCGGCGGTCGTGGCGCCTTCTCGGGAGCTGGTAAGCCGGTGCAAGAGCGTGTCGAAGGTGGGGCGGTCGGGTTGCGGGGAGTCAGCCTTGGGGAACAGCCGATCGAGGGACGAGGTCGCGCCCCGGTCCGTCGAGGGTTCTGCGCTGGCGTCGACGTCGAGCAGCAGGTCCAGGTCGGCGGCGGGCACCAAGGTGGCTCGCTTTGAACCAGTCCCGAGCCACAGCAGGTCGGTTTCTTGGAACAGGCTGTCGAGCCACTGCGGGTAGTAGGGCGCGAGTCTCGACGGCAGCAGCTCGGTTTCCCAGCTGGCGGCGGGGGCGGACCAGCCGTAGAGTGGGGCGAGGCGGGCTTGCAGGGTCTCGATGCTGTCGGGACCTCGCTCGGTCAGCATTGTCTGGGTAGGCATCGTCTGGGCGAGGCCCTGGTGCTGGGCGAGGAAGAGGGGGAGCTCCGTCAGCGGACGCGCTTCGAACTGCGGCCGCTGCTCGGCGCGCAGCAGGCGCAGCAGGATTTCCAGGTTGTCGACGTCGCAGATTTCGGGCGTGGGAGCGTCGGAGGTGTTCTCATCGAGAGTCAGGGTGTCGACGACGAGGCGCTGGTCGTCGGCGAGCAGGGTGAGGGCTTCGTCTATCTCTCCCCACACCCGCGTTGGCATCTCGACCGGAACCGGTCCATAGAATCGCAACCAATCTGCCAGGATAGCCGGCAAGATCTCGGATGTATCGGTTTCATCGGGGCCGCCCCTACCCACATCGGAGCGCAAGGTTTCTATCGCTCGCAACGCCTCCTCGACGTCCCCGCCGTCGACCAGCGCCTCGGGACCCAGGTCTGTCAACTCGACTCCCAGCGCGGCAAGCAGGCGCGCCACCGCCTCGACGTGCACGACCGCTGGCGAACCTCCGGGTATCTCGACGCGCAGTAGTCGATCCTGCGCCGCCTCGACCATGGTTGCCGTGACCTCGGAGGCCGTCTGCGCACCGTCTTCAGCTTCTTCCTCCCGATCCCGTACGATTGCCGCCACCAGCTCCGGCCACTCGCCGAGCGGGATCAGGACGCGCTCGTGCACCCAGTCGCGCAACTCGTCGGCGTCGCGTGGAGCGTAGCCGGGGGCGGTGCGGTGCAGCTTGGCCTGGAAGCGGGCCACCAGCTCGACGGGCAGGCGCGGACGCAGGTCACCGGCGAAGACGAGTTCCTGGATCAGGTCGCCGCGCAGCTGCGAGCCCTTCGCGCTGCCTTCGGGCACGTCGTCCTCGTACATCAGGCGATTGGTCTGCTTCCAGACGACGCTGCCGGCAAAGGGCGACGGCTCGCGTGTGTGCGCGTGGCTGACCCGGATCTCACCGCTCGCCAGCTCGCCGAGCACCTGGCGCAGGGCGTCGAGGTCGAATTCGTCCTGCAGGCAGGTGCGCCAGGTCTCGGCCAGGACGGGGAAGTCGTCGTAGCGGCTAATCGTCTCCAGGAGCTTTTTCGAGCGCGCGCGGTTGAGCCACAGCGGCGTGCGGCTCTGGAAGCCGGCCCGTGGTAGCAGCAGGGCACGGGCGGCGTTCTCGCGGAAGCGGGCGCCGAAGAAGCCGGTGGCTTCCAGCCGGGCGCGCAGCAGGCGTTCCAGGTTGTGCTCGCCGACCAGGCTCAGCACGTCGTCGGTGGGGATGTCGTCGTTGAGGCCGAGGGCGATGCAGTCGTTGTCCTGGATGATCTCGACGGGGAAGGGAAATGCCTCGTCCCAGGCGGCCTGCAGCGCGATGGCGAAGGGCCGGTTGACGCGGCCACCCCAGAAGGTGTGCAGGACGACGAAGCGGCGCACGCCGACGCGCGACAGGTCACGAGAACCGTTCGCGTCCTCCGTGCTCTCGGGTCGTGCCTGCGAGGCACCGCCGGCTTCGGTATCGGCATAGTGCTCGACCACCAGGTGGCGGCGGTGCGGCAGCGGCGTGTGCGTAGCTTCCTTTTGGCGGCGCAGGAAGTCGACCAGTTCGTCGGCAGCGGCGGGCGTCATGCCGTGACGCTGGCGCAGTTCCTGGGCGAACGCCGCGTTGGCCGTCTGCGCCTTTCTCGACGCTCCCTTTTGCACCTGCCGATCCGCGTGCGCCAGCAGCTCACCGATGCGCTCGGAGAGGTGGAAGCTGCGGTTGCGCTCCTCGCCGCGCCAGAAGGGGGCGAAGTTGGCGCCGCGCCGCGCTGGGCTGACGAAGACGTCGTTGTGGGTGATGCGGTCGATGCGCCAGGCTTGGGTGCCGAGCACGAAGGCATCGCCGAGCGAGCGCTCCCAGACGAACTCTTCGTCCAGCTCACCGAGCTTGGCCTTGGTGTCCGCCAGGCGCAGCTGGAAGTAGCCGCGGTCGGGAATCGTGCCGCCGCTCATGTAGACCAGGCGCGCGATACCGGGGCGCCCGCGCACCGTGCCGCCGACGCGGTCGAGGTGCAGGCGTGGTTTCAAGTCGCGCAAGCGCGAGTCTGCATAGCGCCCGGCCAGCATGTCGACCACGCGGTCGAACCAGGGGCGTTCGAGGTGACGGTAGGGGTAGCTGGTGCGCAGCAGGTCGTAGAGGTTGTCGAGCTGCCAGGTGGCGCCGGCGCACATCGACACCAGAATCTGCGCCAGCACATCGAGCGGCGCGCGCACCGGCGTCAAGTCCTCGACGTCCTGGTCGAAGATGCCGCGCACGGTGACCGCGGCGTCCAAGAAGTCGCGGCCGTGGGTCGGCACGAGCAGCCCTTCGCTCACCTCGCCCACCCCGTGCCCGGCGCGCCCGACACGCTGGATGGCGGCGGCGATGGTCGGTGGGGTCTGCACCATCACGACGGCGTCGAGGGCACCGATGTCGATGCCCAGCTCCAGCGAGTTGGTGGCTACGATGGCCGCTAGCTCACCGTCCTTGAGCCGCTGCTCGACCGCCGTGCGCAGCTCACGCGACAGCGAGCCATGGTGCGCGTACACTTTTCCCTCGGTGCCCCCCAGACCTTCATTCAGCAACCGCGCCAACCGTTCCGTCAAGCGCCGGCTGTTGCAGAAGATCAGCGTCGCGCGATGGTCATCGACCACCCCGCGCAACTCGTCCGCCAGCCGGCTCCAGAAGTCGTTGCCCTCCTCCTCCGCCGCCCCGGCCGAGCTGCCGGGGGCCGGTTCCCGCAGCGACTCGGGAAAGTCGACCGTCAACTTGTAACGCTTCGGCGTCTTGGCCTCCAGCACCGCTACCTCGCGCCGCTCGTACGCAGCCTCCCCCTCGCCGGACTGGCTACCGCCGTCCTCACCGCGCGTCGACGCCCGCAGCAGCCGGTAGCCACCCAGGAACTCCGCCATGCGCGCCAGCGGCTTGACCGTCGCCGAGATGCCGATGCGCTGGAAGTCGCCGGCTGCGGTGTTGAGAGGGACGAGCCGGTCGACCGCCGTGATCAGGTGCGTCCCCCGCTTGCCATTCGCCACCGCGTGGATCTCGTCGACGATCACCGTCTCGAGCCCGGTCAGCAGCTTCTGCCCGCCCTGCGACGTCAGCAGGATGTTCAGACTCTCCGGCGTCGTGATCAAGATCTCCGGCGGTCGTCGCACCATGCGCTGGCGCTCCTGACTTGGCGTGTCGCCACTGCGCGTCAAGGCCCGGATGCGCGGCACCGGGATCCCCGCCCGTGCAAAGCGGGCAAAGAGCGCGGCCAAGGGAGCGTCGAGATTGCGCCGGATGTCCGCGTTGAGCGCCTTGAGCGGCGAGATGTACAGCACCCGCGTGCCGCCCGGCTCCCAGGCGCCGGTGAGCAGTTGTTGCAGCGCCCACAAGAAAGCCGTGAGCGTCTTGCCACTGCCCGTCGGCGCGCTGATCAACACATGCTCGCCCGCCGCGATGCGCGGCCAGGCGAGCGTCTGGATTTCCGTCGGGGTGCCGATGTCGTCGCGGAACCAGGCGCGGATCTCGGGGTGGAAGAGATCGAGCGGGGCGCGGGCGTCGGAAGCGTCGGCGTTGGGGGAGGGAGTCACGCGTCTAGGATATCGCGGCGGGGTGGTGGGAAGGTCGAATCAGGCTTCGAACACTTCCGCCGCGCTGCTCACTCCAGCGCCGCTACCGCCTCCTGGATCTGACCCTGGTGCCGGCGGTCGTGCTGGGCTAGCAGGCGCAGCAGGCCGGCGACCTTGGTGAAGCCGAACAGGGGGCTGTAATAGAGGCCGGCGTCGAGGTCGAGGCCGGTGTCCTGGCCCAGGTGGTCGAGCTGGTCGAGGCTGGCGCGGAGGTCGGTGAACAGGTCGGCGCGGGGACGCCGGGGGCGGGGGCGGAGCATTTCGGGGGCCTGGGCGCGCACTTGACGCTGACCGAGGAAGCCTTCGCGCACGGTGGCGGGAACGCCGAGGTTGAAGAAGAAGAAGGCGCCTTCGAAGGGCAGGCGGAAGGGGAGGGGGAGGCGGCCGATGACGGGGGCGCCGGCTTGACGTAGGTTGCGGTAGACGTAGGGGGGACGGCCTTGGCGCTGCTTTTCGATGACGGCGCCGATCTCGCGCTGGAACATCTGGTCCGCGCGTACCAGGTGGTCGAGGACCTCGCCGACCGACCAGCGGCCGGGCTTGGGCACGGCGTCGAGCTGCTCCTGGCTCAGGTGCTCGGTGAGGGCAATGTTCTGCTCGCGCACGGTGCGCAGGTCGGCAATGGCGTCGAGGTAGCTGCGTGGGGCGTGGTGCATCTCGTGGGTCCTCACACGGTTCGACCGTCCAGCACGAACGCCGGCAGCGACGCCGCGTCGAGCCAGTCGGGGATCTGACGCCAGGTCTGTAGCGAGCCGAGGATGGTCTGGTAGTGCTGCTGGAAGTGCAGGAAGAGGAACTCCTTTTCCAGCTGCTCGGTGGAGATGCAGAAGCGCTTGCTGGCCTGGCCGAGGGTGGCCACGTCGAGCAGGCGCAGGGCGGGGAAGACAGGGTCGAAGCGCAGGCCGCTGCCGGGTAGGCTGTGGTAGAAGCGCTTCCAGGGTTGCAGGAAGCGTTTGACGCTGGGCGGGCCGAAGGTGTTGGCGAACTGGAAGCCCCAGGCGAAGGGGTCGGCGGCCAGGCGTAGCATGGCGCGCGGGCGTTCGGCGACGAAAGTGGCGCGGACGGTGACCTGGCCGCTGGCGTGGACGGTCCAGACGAGCAGTTCGAAGGCGGGTTCGAGTTCGCCTGGGCCGTAGCCGAGGGCGGAGGGTTCGGGCTTGCGCACGAAGGCGTAGCCGAAGCCGTAGCGGCCCAGGATGCCGGGCTCGGGGTGGTGTTCGTCGACCACGAAGTCGCGCGACAGGGCCAGGTAGTTGAACTCGCTCAGCGGCAAGCTGAGGCTGGGGCCCTGGGGGCCGAAGGGTTGGAGCTTGAACTGGAAGTCGTAGATCGGGTTGCGCAGTACCAGCAGGTCGAGATCGCTATCGCTAGTATTGGCATCGCTGGTGCTGGTACCGCCGGGGCCGAGAGTGCGCAGGTCGACGATCGCGTCGCGACGCGTTTCCCGGAACCGGTGCCACAGGCCGGGGGTCGCGTGGGTCGGGCCGCCGCGGTAGTAGAGCTGCTGGAAGCCGAAGCCTTGACGCTGGGCCGGGTCGGGGATGCACTGGCTGAGCAAGCCGAGGCCCGGGGGTGTCGGTGCGTGCGGTTCGGGGGTGCGCTGGGGCTGGCGGAAGTCGGAGACGCGCAGGAAGTAGTGCAGCACGAACTCGCGCACCTGCTCGGCCATCCACTCGGCGGCTTGCTCGACGCTCTCGCCGCCGCCGCGCGCGGTCTTGGGCTCGTCGTAGAACATCTCCTGCACGTTGCCGTTGACCGCGATCGTGCCGCTGCTCAGCGGTGCCCGGTCGAAGAAGCCGAAGCTGCGGTCTTCGGGGCGGTTGAAGACGTAGGTTTCGGGGTAGGTGCGGGCGTAGCTGCCGGCGGCGTCGGTGTGGCGCCACCAGTCGAGCAGTTCCCTGCCCGAGCGCAGCGCTGCCGGCACGCGCTCGAGGAGCTCGGACTCTTCGGGGGCCAGGGGCGTGGTCATGGTCGTCCTACGCTTTCGTGCGCTGTGCCGGCTTGAGATCGACGTTGGAGGTGACGCCGCCGTCGACCTGGATGCCGACGAAGGGAGCGTCGTCGGCCCGGGAGATCTGGACCGAGACCTGGTGGATGCCGCCCGGATCTTCGCTCCAGGTGCCGAAGCCGCTGAAGCTGAGCACGTCGGGTTCGCTGCCGTCCCTGGCCTCCAGCGTGTGACTGAGGTCGAGCCAGGTGAGGGTGCTCAGGCGGAAGGTGCCGCCGTGGGTGTGGTTGCTGTACTCGAACCAGGCTTCGGGGGCGCGTCGCGGATCGTGGGGAATCGACCAGCGGTAGGAGAATTCGACGCCGGTGGCGGGGGAGCGCGCGCGCTGGACGTCGCCCCGGCTGCAGTCGTTCGGGTCGTGTGTGAGTGTGGGCGCGGCTGCAGGCGTCACGGCGCGCACGCTGCGGAAGGGGTCGAGGCGCGAGTGCTCGCGGATGAGGAGGGGGGGGCGGCCGCCGGGGGCCGCGGAGGGGAAGTGGAAGCCGGCCGGGTAGGGCAGGAAGACGTCGCCGTTCCAGCGCAGCACGAGGGTGCCGTCGGGGCCGCGTTCGAAGCAGCCGGGCCCCTGGTAGTTGAAGGAGTCGGCGGGGGTGCAGGGTTCGACCTGGATCAGCTCGGCGAACAGGGATTGCACGACGTAGCCGCGCCACAGCAACGGGCCGGCGATCTGGCCGCTGGGCAGGTGCAGGGTGGCGGTGCAGACGTTGAACGGATCGTCGGGTGAGGACAGGCCGCTCTGGTCGTAGCTCAGCTTGGGGAAGTGCATCACTGTGTCGAAACCGCCGCCGCCGCGCGAGACGCCAGGGGGCAGGAAGGGTGGCACCACTGGTGCATCGTCGAGCAAGCCGCCGGCGGGTAGGATCTGCAGCACGACGGGCACTGTGTTCCCGCAGCGCGCGCCGAATTGCACGCGCACGCGCGCCAAGAGGTGACCGCGACCGGTGGCGGGGCCGCCGAGCTCGGGGGCGTGCAGGTCGAAGGCGTCGCCGAAGCAGGTCTCGTGGCCGAAGGCGCTCAGCTCGCAGACGCGGTCGCAAGGCCAGTCGTCGACCGAGACGCGAGAGTTGGTGCTCGGGGTGGCGCGGGTGGTGAGGTAGATCCGCGGGTGCAGGGAGGTGCCGCGGGCGACGAAGCTGGCGGCCTGCAGATCCGGGGTGGTGAAGGGGAGGGCGAAGCGCACTGGTTGTTCGGCGCTGCCCGCTCCCAGCGGCACGAACATGTGAGCTGCCACCTCGACATCGAAGCCGTCACCCTGGGCCCCAGCTCCCGGGCGCGGCGTGAAGCGGGCCCAGCTGGAGCCGCCGTTGGGTTGGCCGGGGAAGGTGAGCAGGGCCGCGCGCACGGGCGGCGGCAGGTCGGGGTTGAGCGCCATCAGGCAGTGCAGGGCGGTGTTGGTGTTCTGCAGGTTGTAGTGGAAGTTGTAGACGCTCCCGGTGCGCGTGTCCAGGACGCCGCCGGAGACCAGGCCCGGCAGGTCCTGCACCTGGGTGTGCTGCACCGGCATGCGGAACAGTTGGGGGCCGCTGAGATCGCCGTCGGTGCCTTGCAGGCCGCTGGGATGACGGATCTCGAAGCGCGCCTTGCCCTCGGCGTCGGGCGGCTCGATGCGCACGTGGATCTTGCCCGACAGCGCGCTAGTGGTAGGCAGGAAGCCGCCGAAGAAGGTGCGCTCGCACAGCCCGAAGGGCGGGAAGCCGGGCAGCAGGGGCGGCTCGCCGGGGCAGTCCACCGGCCGCAAGGCGTCGCCGACGCAGCTCAGTTCGGGGTTGACGTCGAGGGTGGCTTCCCAGCCGCCGGCCGGGATCTCGAGGGGCTGGAAGTCGGGGTCGTCGTAGGACGGATCGTCCAGGCCGCCGGCCGGAATGCCGACGGCCGGGGTGCACTGCTGCTTGCCCGGCTGTAGCGACGGATAGGTGGTCTGGATCGGCGGCTCCTGCAGGGGCTGTGCGGACGGGGGCAGCGGTGGAATGCTCGGGATCTCGTCTGCCGTGCGGGGGTGCAGGAAGGCGTCGGTTGCCGGCTCGCCGGGGGCCAGCTGGGTGAGGGTGTTGACGTCGCTCGCCGCGATCTCGTCCACCGGCACCGCGGTCACGGCAACGCTGCTGAACTCCTGCCCGATCCAGGCGACCATCTCGGCGGCCAAGTGGGCGTTGAGAGTCGGGCCGGGATAGGCGCCGTTGAGCAGGTAGAGACCGCCCAGGTAGCCGGCGTCGAGGTGGTGGCCGGTCGTCCCCCGTGTGGCCTGCAGGCCTTGACGCGCGACTCTCTCGACGGTCGCGTGCAGGTCGAAGACGTGGGCGCCGGCGCGCTCGGCCGCCGCGCGCACGGCGGTGTTGGCATCGGCGATGGTGGCGCGCACGGAGGCCGCCAGCGCGGCCGGCAGGATGGGGGATTCCGCCAGGGGGCCGACTTGGCGCGCCATGGTTTGGTAGCCCATGGCCCACAGGCCGGGCAGGTGGACGAGGTCGTCAGCGCCGACGCCCCAGTGCCGGTGCAGGAACTCCGGCGTGGTCTTGAGGATCGCGGCGGCGGTCTCCGGCGTCGAAAAGTAAGCGCTGTCGAGCGGGTCGGGGACGGTGGTGACCAGAGTCGTGGTGGCCGCGGGCAGCGTTTGCAGCAGGCGGGTCAGGAGCTGCTCGACCTGGTGGCCGGTGGGGAGCTGCGTGGCGTCTTGCTCGACCGCCGCGCGCAGTAGCTGGTCATAGCCGAGGCAGACCAGGGCCAGGGTCGGCTGGCGGTCGTGGGCGTATTCGGCCTGGGTGCGACCGTGGTCGGCGCCCAACTGCAGGTCGGGCAGGCCGAGGATGAAGTTGGCCAGGGTGGTGCGGCTGCAGGCGCGGTCGATCAGCGGTGCTCGCGGGCGCAGGTCGAGGGCGTCGGCGAAGCTGAAGCCGGGCACGGAGAGGTTGCCCAGGTCGCTGGAGCGCGGTAGCTCTTCGAGCACGGTCGACTGGCGGATGCCGGGCACGATGGCGGGCTGCGGCGGTAGGCCGATGACGTCGCCCAGGCCGGGTGGCTGCAGCAGCGGCTGGCGCAGCTCGGTGCCGATGGCCTGCGCCAGCAGGGCCGGCAGGCTGGTGGCCTGGAAGGAGCCTTCGAGCGCGAAGTGGCCCATGCCGGCGCTGAAGCCGTCGCCGAGCACGACGAAGGTCGAGGCGTCGAGACCTCGCCCGGGACGCTGGCGCTCGGTGGCCGGGCTGAAGGCGTCGAAGACCCCATCGACGATCGAGTCCTGGACCTTCTCCGCCAGCTCGGCGGCGCGCTCGAAGGGGCCGTCCAGCTGCTCGGCGGCGCGCTGGCTGAGCTCATCCAGCTCTGCGCTGGACGCGGGTGGGCGCAGTCGTAGCAGGTTGGCCATGCCGCGCGCGCCGAGCAGGGTCATCGACCAGGCGAAGCGACCGCCGGAGCGCAGCAGGCGGGGCAGGTTCTCGAGCGGTCCGTCTAGGGGGCCGTCGGGCAGGTTGTTGGATTCATTCGGGCGTTTCATCGAAGCTCTCCTCGTCCACCAGTAGGCAGCCCGCTCGCTCACAGTCGTGCTCCACCGTGTCTTCGAAGCCTTGACGCATCAGGCGCTCGATGCGGCGGGCGTCGAGATCGAGCAGGCCGACGGCGCCGCCGAAGTCCTCGCGCGGGGAGAAGCGGTGGATGGTCAGCGCGTGGAGGTCGCGGTGGCGCCGGGCCATGTGGCGGTACAGCGGACCCTCGGTGTCGCCCAGCTCGCGCGCGCGGCGCAGCCAGGCCAGGGCGAGGTTGATGCGCCGCGCGGCGGCGATGTCGAGGCGGATCTTGGCGGCCCAGGCGATCTGCTGCGAGCGGTAGAGGGTCTCCAGCGTGTTTTCCAGGTGTGACAGCGGCACGGCGCTGATGTCGGGGTCGAGGTAGACCACGAACAGCTCGCGACCGCCGGCACGGATCGCCGGTTTGAGCGGTGTATTGAGCAGCACGCCGCCGTCGATGTAGGGCTGGGAGCCGACGTCGGCGGGCGGGTAGAAGCCGGGTAGGGCGCTCGAGGCTTCGATCGCCAGCGGGCCCAGGGTGTCGCTCATGTTGCTGTTGTCGAAGATGCGTAGCTTGCCGGTGGCCCAGTTGGTGGCGACGATCCGCAGCTGGCGGCTGGAGCGGCGGATGGTCTCGAAGTCGATGCTGCGGCGGATGGTGCGGCTCCACGGCTCGCGCGAGACGAAGCTCGAGAAGTTGACCAGCTCCGCCGAGCGTTGCACCAGGCCCTCATCGTGACTACTGGCCGCGTGCACTAGGCGCTGCAGGCCTTCCCAGCCCAGTGACGCGCTGTCGCGCGCCAGGCGCAGGGCGGTCGAGAAGGGGTTGGGGAAGTAGCAGCGTGGGTCCAGGTACTCGGTCGGGGAAGCCTTGATGCGGTAGGCACCGTTGCCGCACGAGCCGGGGCGCTCGGCCAGCTGTTGGCGCCACACGTCGGCCAGGCGCCCGGCCGAGGCGTTGCCCAGATGGTCCCAGTTGGCGGCCAGGAAGGCGGCGTTGAAGGAGCCGATGGAGGTGCCGGCGAAGATGCCCGGGTCCAGTGACTGGTGACCGGTGGCAGACGAGCGGCCAGCTGCCAGGGCCTCGACGACGCCGACTCCGTAAGCACCGTCGGCACCGCCGCCGGAGAGCACCAGCGCTTGCGCGGTCGAGGAACCCGTGGAAGAACTAGTCGAGGCGCTCATGGCAGGTACCTGAACAGTTCGGGGGCGGGGACGTCCTGGCGCAGGGCCGGCGCGGCGCTCGACAAGCCCCAGTGCCGCCAGCGCGCGTCGCCGGCATGGCGCAGCAGGGCGTGGAGCAGGTCGTCGCGGCCGTTGGCGCGCTGCCACAGGTGCAGTGCGCTGTGCACGCCGTGGCTCCAGGCCGTTGCTGCGTCCCGGTTGGCCGTTGGGTTGGGCGTGAGGTTGGACAGGGTGGTGGGTAGGGCGCGTTCGAGGATCGCCGGCTGGCGCAGGTTGACCAGCGTAAGCGCCCAGGCCAGGCCGCTGAGCGCGTTGAGCCGCGCCAGCGGATGGGGGGCGTCGCGCTGTGCGCGCGCCAGTGCCTGCTCGACCGAACCCACGTAGGGCAGGGCATGGAAGGGGGAGAAGTAGAGGCCGCGGCCGTAGCCGTGCCACAGGTAGGGCACCAGGTGGGGGGCCAGGCGGTGCAGGTCGCGGTCCGCGCGGTGTAGCAGGCGAGCGTCACCGTCGGCGCGCAGGCCGAGCACCAGGCCGCTGGCTTCGAAGGTGACCTCGGCCCAGCCGGGGTGAGAGTGCCGTCGCGCGGCATCAAGGAGTTGCTCGAAGGGCTCGTCGAAGCTAGGCAGCGCGGCTGGGGCGCGCAGCGTCCGCGACGCCAGCTGCATGCCGAGACCTGGGTGCACGCAGGCCAAGGTTGCGCTCGGTAGGCCGTCGCGACCCAGGGGCGTGGACTCCAGGTGCTCGGCAGCCAGCCAGCCCAGCCCTTCCCAGGTCCACAAGCGACGCCAGGGCGCTAGCTCGTTGGTGCTGTGCAGGGAGCGGCTCAGGTCGCCGCGCCAATACGGGTCGGCGTGGCGGAAGAAGGTGAAGGCCTGCACCCGGTTTTGGAACTCCTGCCACACCGCCTGCTGCCCGGGCAGACGCTTGGCGGCCAGCGCCCAACCCTCGGCCATCGCCAGCGGTAGCAGGCTGACGGCGCGTGGCGCCAGGCCGTCGAGGCTGGGCAGCAGGTCTCTCACGAGCGCACCAAGTCCAGCAGCTGGCGGCCGGGCGAAGCGCTCAGACGCACGGCGTAGAAGGTGGAGGTGGCATGGGGGGCGACGCCGACCGCCGAGTTGTCGGTGAGGATTCCCTGCAGGCCGTCGAAGCAGCCGCTGGTGGTGGTGATCGGTTGGAAGGCACCGAAGCGCAGCGCCTGCTGCTCGGGCAGGCCGCGCAGGCGCAGCACGAAGGAGCGCCCCTCGCCGCCCCGGGTTTCGAAGCTGCCGAGCTGCCGGCCGTCGGGTGTGCGCAGGAAGAACTCGTTGCGGCTGTCGAAGGGGATCGGACGCACGAGGGTGCCGGGAGCGCCCGGATCCAGGATGTTCAGGAATACCTTCGAGGTCATGCGTCCGACCACGCGCCCGACTTCGACCTGCGTGCGCAGGCCCCGCTCCCCGTCGACCGCGCAGCGCAGGCGCAGCTGGGTCAGCTCTTGCTCGAGCTGGAAGCCGCGTGGAGTGCCGTCGGGGTGGAAGAGGAACTCGGTACGCGACTGCTTGCTGTGCTTGCGACCGTGGAAGTGCAGGTGGTGGATGCCCGGGTGTGTTCCGGTGCCGGTGTCGGGACTGCCGGTGTCGGGACTGCCGGTGTAGGGGGGGCCGGCGCCGAGGTCGTTGCTGAGCAAGCTCTCGACGGGGTTGAGCACGCGCAGGGTGAGGCGACCGCGGAACCCGGAGTCGGGACGCAGCTCGCCGTTGTAGGTGAAGGTGCCGTCGCCTTGCGCCAGCTTGCCGAAGCCGCGGTGCAGCACGCCCACCGCGGCGGCCCACAGGCGACCGTCGCCCGTCGGGAAGGTGCAGCCGGTGCCGAAAGCTTGGAAGCCGTCGCGCTCACTGGCGAAGCGGCACTCGGTGCCGACCATGGCGAAGCGCTGCGGGCGCTCCGGTCGGAAGGGAGTGGCCGGGGGGAGCTGGCCGGGGCGGGCGGCGTAGTCGTCGGGCATGAACAGCCAGCGCTGCGTCAGGTTTGCCAGCGGCGTGCCTTCGGGCGCGCTGCCGAAGGGGTACGCCGCGTCGACCAACTCGAAGCCGACCACGTCGCCGCCGTGCCGCAAGCCACGGCTCCGGTTCTCGACGCACGCCGTGACCAGGTCGAAGTAGGCGCTGCGGTCGAGCAACTCCTCGACGATCCCGAACGGGTGGGTCTCGGCGTTGAGGTCGGGCAACTGCATCGTTACCTCACGAAGGAGAAGTGGGACTTGCGGAAGCTGTCGCCGAAGGCCTTGGCGCTGCCCTGCTCGAAGTCGATCTCGAACATCACGCCGTACATGTAGTAGGACTTGCGCGGCCGGCTCTTGTACCACTCCAGGAACATCCAGAAGACGTTCTCCTGCATCACCGGCTTGAGGTCGGGTCCCAGCACCTGGCCGATCCACAGGAAGGCGCCGCGGCTGAGTTCGTAGGCGATCAGGGCCAGCTCCTGACGGAACTCGATGCGCGTGGTCAGCCAGCCGGTGATGCCGATCTCCGGCCGGTAGACGTTGAGCGCCAGGTCGACCTTGTTCTCGGCGATCGGTGGCAGCTTGTCGGCGGTGAAGTGGCGCAGCTGCGAACCGACCACCGTCTGCACGTACTCGTCGCCGCTGGTCTCGCCCTTGCCCCAAGTCATGTGCCAGGTGGGGGGATCCGGGTCCATCTCGTCGCCGCCATCGAAGGCGAAGCGGCGGTTGACGCCCTGCCATTTGCCCGGGAAGCTCTCCAGGCCGGCGGGGTCGAAGGGGGCATCGCTGCCCGCCGCGAAAGCCTTCTCGAGTGCTTTGGTTTCGACTTCCATGGCCTCGAAGTGGCCGCCCTCGCGGTATTTCTCGAGCACCCCGGCGACGTCGGTGGCGAGGGGGCCGGCGTGCCGCTGGAAGCCGTTGCGCAGGAACTGCAGCCGGTCGACGTTGCGATCGAGTCGCCGCGCTACGATGTCGAAGTAGCTCTTCTGGGCGATCGCCTCGGAGATCCCACGCAACTGCTCCAGCTGCTGCTTCTGGTAGTTTCGATCCTGGCGCGGCCAGCGGTCGAGAACCTCGTAGTTGACGCGCAGGTACTTGTTGTCCTGCTTGGGCAGGGTGCTCTGCCCGGCATAGTCGGAGATCACCCAGGCCGAGAAGGCGGCCTCGTCCAGGTTGTCGTCGAAGATTCTCTCGTGGCCGCTCACCAGGGTCGTCTCGTGATCGCGTTGGACCGAGACGATGCTGTAGCGGACCAGCTTCACCATGTCGTCGCTCAGGTGGGTATCCATTGTCGCGTTCTCCTGCGCAGCGTGTTGTGGGGGTGTCAGAGTTGGCCGATCTGCTCGCCGATGTCGCGCAGCGTCTCCAGCTTCCGTTTCTCGTACTCGCGGTCCTGGCGCGGCCAGCGGCGCGACACCACGAAGTCGACCCGCAGGTCCTTGTGCTCGCCCTCCTGCAGCTGGTCCGCCGGCTCCAGCTGGTGATAGTCGTCGGACTGCAAGTACTCGGTGATGCGCCAGGCGGCGAAGGCCTCGGCGGTCATGCTGTCGGTCACCATCACCGTGCCGGAGCCCTGGGGCAAGACGCGCTCGTGGTCGCGCCGGATCGAGACGAGGGTGTAGGCGACGAGTTTGACCTGGGTGTCGCCCAGGTCGTAGGGCGAGGGCAGGCCGTACTTCTGGGCCGCGCCGCCGGTTGACGTGGTGGGGGGCTGGTGGGCCGTGGAGTCGCTCATCGATGACCTCCGGCGCGCCAGCGACCCTCGGGGTCGACCAGCTGCAGGACGTTGACCATCGACAGCGCGTGCGGCGTGATGCCAATGGCCGAGTTGACGGACAGCAGGCCCTGGACGCCCTCGAAGCTGCCGCGACCGGCGACCACCGGGCCGACGCCGCCGTAGCGCATGGCCGGTTGCTCGGGATGCGTCGGGAAGCTGAGGCCGAAGGAGCGACCCAGGGCGACGCCGGCTTCGATCACCCCGGCGCCGCCGCCGAAGGTGTATTCGTTGTGGGTGGTGAAAGCGTTGGGTTGCTGGTCGCTGCCGGGCGGTGCCAGGATGTCGAGGTGGACCTCGGCGACCAGCTCGGCGAGCAGCGGACCCAGCGTGGCGGCGCAGCGCGGGCCGTCGTGGCCGTGGTGCTGGCGGTAGCGCACCGCGCGCATCTGCGCTGGCGTCACCAGGCTGACGTGCCCGGGTGCGGGCGGTGGTCCGTACTCGGTGCGCACATTTGGGTCGGCTTTCTCGCCGCGCATCAGGACGTACGTGACGCCGCCTTCGGGATCGTCGAAGACGCCGGATACGGCCGGCATGGATTCGGGCTCGCGTTCGCTGCGCAGGCGGCCGTCAGGGTCGAGGATGCGGCAGTCGACGTGACCGCGGAAGCCCAGCTGCGTAAAGCTGCCGTTGAGCGCGAAGGTGCCCTGCATGCCGCTCAGGCGGCCGAAGCCCTCGCGAACATTGCCCACCGCGCCCGCCAGCAGGTAGGGGCGTCCGGCTACCACCACCGGGTGCGTGCGGCCGACTGCGTAGCCGCGCACGCCGTGTCCCGGCGCGATCGTGATCTCGACGTCGACCAGGGCGAAAGACTGCGCTCGCCAGGGGTCGAAGAGAGTTGCCGGCGGTAGCTTTCCCGGTGTCCAGGGGATGTCGTCGGGGCCGATCAGGAAGCGGCCGCTGAGCGTGCCCGTTGCCGCGCCGACCTGCTGGGTCACGCGCAGTCCGCCGTCGGCACGCGGGCTGGCTTCGGCCTCGAAGGGGTGCAGGGCGCTGCGCGCATCGAGGCCGTAGCCGCCGTGGATGCCGAAGTAGTCGTCGGGGTGGCCGGGGGTGAGCGTCGCCTGCCGCTCGCTGTAGCCGCGGTCCGGGACGGCGAAGAAGACGAAGTTGGCGGCCTGGTCGAGCAGGTGTTGCACCAGGGGATAGGGCGAGGTCAGCCGGTTGACGTCGGGCAGCTGCGCGGGTTGGGCGCTCGGGGTCGTCATGGTCATCGCAGCCTCCTTTCACGTGGCACGGAAGCGCGCCTCGGGGTCGAGCAGGCGGGCGACGTAGCGGTTGGTGATGACGTGGTCGAAGGGCGGAGGTCCGAAGACCGAGCCGGCGGTGCCGTAGATCATGCCCTGAGCGCCGCGCAAGCAGCCCTTGCTGCCGACCACGGCGCCGAAGTAGCCGAAGCGCAGCGCCGGTGCCTCGGGGGCGCCGGGTAGCTGCATCTGGATGCTGCGCCCTTCCAGGAAGTTGGCGGTCAGGCTACCGACGGTGGTGCCGGCGGCGTCGTGGAAGAAATACTCGCTGACGCCTTCGAATTGGAACGGGGTGGCCGCTGTGCCGGCGCCCGGACGGCGCGCCTGGGTTTCGCGCCCAAAGCCGATCTCCAAGCCGAGCCGGGCGCCGATCTGGAACTCCTGCACGCGCAGGCCGTCGCGGCTGCTGAAGTCGGCACTCGCGTGCTTCAGGTGTACAGGGATGTTGACGCCGCGCGGCTCGCCCTCCGGCGTCGTGCTCCAGTGGTTCTCGAGCTGCGGGTCGTCGTCTTTCTGCGCCACCCAGGTGAGCAGCGTCGCGGAGCGATCGGGGAACGGCACCGGGTCGAGGGCGGGCAGCTCAGCGCCGCCGCGCCGCAGCTTGCCGCGTGGGTCGACCAAGCGCACCATGATGTGTCCCTGGAAGCCGGCTTCGGCGCTCAGATCGCCGCACAGGGTGTAGTTGCCCTGCACGCCGCGCAGGCGGCCGAAGCCCTCGGTGAGGTTGCCCACCGCCGCCGCCAGAAGCCGCGGTCCTCCGCCGGACGCCCCCCCGGGGGACCACATTGGAAAGGTGCGACCGGTACCGAAGCTGTGGAAGCCGTCGCCGCTGCCGAAGCTGAACGTGGCGCGTCGCAGTTCGAAGCGCTGGCTGCGGTCGGGATCGAGTTCGGTGAGCGGTGGCGTGTGGCCCGGGCGCGCCAAGGTGGACCACGGGATCATGCGCAGCTCGAGGTCGAGCCGGCCTTCGGCTGCGGCCACCTGGTTGCGCGCCTGCACGCCGGTGGTCATGGACGGCGGCAGTAAGTCGATGCGGCAGCGGTGGATCGCCAGCTGCTGACGCAGGCCGCCTGCCGCACCGCCGGCGGGCGCGGTCTCGGGCACTACGAACAGGTCGAAGCTCGCGGCCTGGTCGACCAGGTGTTGCAACGCAGGGGCTGAGTGCCGATCGCTCATGGCGAGGCCTCCTTCCGGGAGTCGGAGAGCGAGTGCGGGACTACAGGCGGTCGATGGCTTCCTTGATGCCTTCCAATTCTTCTAGCTTACGCTTCTCGTACTCACGGTCTTGCCGCGGCCAGCGATCCTTGACCGACCAGGAGACGCGCAGGTACTTGCGGTCGTTGGAGTCCATGTTGGTCTCGCTGGCGTAGTCGGAGATGACCCAGGTGGCAAAGGCGTCGTCGGTCAGCTTGTCGTCGAAGATCTTTTCCTGCTCCTTGACCAGGACTTCTTCTTTGTCGCGCTGGATCGAGACGATGCTGTAGCGCACCAGTTTGACCATGTCGTCGTTGAGGTTACGGTCGCTCATGATGGTGTCCTCTCGGGATGGTGGGGGTTGAGTCGTGGGTTGCGGCAGTACCGGGCCGCCAGTGCGGGTTGCGGAAGGCGGGGTGACGCCGGCCGGGGGCCGGGGTTCTCGAGCCACCTCTGCCACGGGATCCGCTGTGAAGCGCTGCACCTCGTGCAGGGTCTGGCCGGCCAGCTCGAAGATGGCACTCGAGAAGGCCAGAGGCAGGCGGATCAGGTGGCGGAAGAGCTCGAACATGGATCTCTCGCGGTTCTCAGGAGCCGGCCGGCACCGGGCCCCAGCCCTCGGGCGGCGCCTGGGCGGCTGCGTCCTGAGGGGCTGCGGCCTGATGGGCAGTGTCCTGATGGGCAGTGTCCTGATGGGCGGCGTCGTGATGCGCTGCATCGGAGTGCGCTGACGACGGCGAAGCGGCACTGTCGCCCATGGCACCGAAGACCAGGTCGAGCGTGCTGCTCTGCACGCGGTCGCCCAGGTCGTAGACCTCCTGCAGTCCTTCGCCCAGCTGGTCGCGCGCCGCCGAGCTGACGGCGTCGAGGGCTTCGGTGACCTTGCCGGGGCGGGTCCACTCTTGCGGCGTGGCCAGGCTCGCCATCTGTTTCATGGCGAACAGCGGCAGGGTCCAGCCGAAGCGCAGCATGGCCTTGGTCAGGTCGCGCATGGCCTACGGGCCGTCCGTGCCGGTGCTGGTGCGGGTGCCGGCGTCGACGGCCGAGAAGGCGGCATCGACCACCCGGCGCTGCAGCTGGTCGCCCTGCTCGTAGAGCTTGCGCAGCTGCGGCCCCATGTGGCGTTCGGCTTCTTCGGCCAGGGCGTCGAAGGTCTCGGTGGCGGCCTCGAGTGGTCGCTGACCTTCGCCGGGTTTGACCAGCTTGACCATCTGGTCCAAGCCGAGCATCGGCATGGCCCAGGAGAAGCGGAGCATCGATCGGGTGAGTTCTCGCATGTGGGATCCTTTACATCTAAGGGCGCGTGATCGCGCGCAGCAGCCAGGCACCGAGGACCAGGAAGAGGACGGCCGTCCCGGGCTCGGCCCACGCCGGGTCGACGCCGAGGTCGGGCAGGCGCGGTGCCAGCAGTGCCACGGCCGCCATCAGCAAGCCCAGGCACAGTACGGTGGTGAAGGTGTCGCTGCGCTGCTCGCCGCGGTCGGCGACGCGCAGGTCGAGGCGCAGGGGGTGGTCGGCTTCGCCGGACAGCAGGTGCAGCAGCCGGTCGAGCTTCTGGGGCATCTCGAGCAGGCCCGAGAGGTTGGCTTCCAGGGCCTGGCCGAAGACGGCGGGGCCGGCGAACTGGCGCAGTCGTCGTACGCCGGTGAGCCAGTGCAGGTCGTCGAGCGCGCGCCGCAGTGGGTCGCCCGTAGGGTCGAGATGGCGGCTGTCGGCCGCGCTCTCGAACAAGCCTGTGTAGAGACTGGCGAGGGCTGGTGACGGCTGCAGGCCGAGCTCGCGCAGCAGGCGCCAGTGCAGCACCAGCAACTCGGCCAGCGTGTCGCGCTTCTCGCTCCAGCCGCCGTCGCGGAAGGGGACGAGCTGGCGCAGGCGCTGGCGCACGCGACGCTCGTCGATCTGAGCCTTGCCGCGCGTCGACCCGACGGCGGTCAACTCGCCGGCAATGGCGTCATAGGCCTCTTCCGGCAAGTGGTCGGCGAGCTGCTGCAGGTAGGCACAGAGCCGTGGCAAGGCCGCTGTGCCGAGGTGGCAGCAGCGGCCGGCGAGCAGGGCGAGGCGGCCGTCGCGCAGCTCGGCCCACGCGGCGTCGAGGGGGGCATGACCGGTGACCAGGGCCTGCTGCAGCCAGGCCAGGTGCAGGCGGCGCGCCAGGTCCCGGGCCCGGGGCGAGCTGGCCCGTGATGAGCCAGCCCGTGATGAGCCAGCCTGTGATGAGCTAGCCGCGGGCTCGTCCCCGTCGCTCGACGGCGGGCGCAGGTCGAAGTGGGCGACCGGCAGCGCACCCAGGATCAGCAGGCGCGGGGTGGCGAAGAGCACGCGCGGTACGGCCAGCAGATCCGCGTCCGCCAGTTCGGCGGCCAGCTGGCGCAAGCTGGCACCCTCGGTGCGCAGGTCGAGGTCTTGTTCGAGGCGCGCCTCGAAGTCGCGCAGCAGGCGTTGGAAGGTGTCCCTGGCTGGGTTTGTGGCCTGGAACACGCTCCACCCGTTCGTTCTGTCCGCGTCGGTGGGGTCGAGACGCCTGGCGAAGGCGGGCTGCAAGTACTGCAGCTGCGGCAGCTCGTGCTGCGCCGCCGCTGCCAGTCCCGGGCGGCGCAGCCGCAGCCAGACCTCGACCGCCGTAGCGTCTGTAGCGGTCGCGTCCGCGAGCACGACGCCCGGGTGGAGCCTGGCGCGGTAGTCGTCGCTGCTGCGGCCACGGCGCACGGGCTCGGGGTCGAAGTCGGCGAACAGCTCGGCTGCCGGACGCTGCAGCTCGCGCGCGGCTCGTTGCACGGGGTCGCTGTTCGTCGGCGGGATGGGTGTTGGTGGTAGGAGTGGCGGGGGCTCGCTCACCGGAACCCGTGCGGCGCGCAGTTGCAGCACGTCGTCGATCGGCAGCACGTCGGGACGCGACCCCAGGTAGTCGGTGAACAGTTGGAAGGTAGGGCCCAGGTCGCTGGCGGCGTCGATCAGGCGCTGCGCCCAGAGGCCGTCCGCGGCCTGGGAGTCGGTCGGGTTCGCGTCCGAGGAAGGTGTCGGGGCAGCCCCTCCGAACCAGCCCTGCTGCTCGAACCAGCTCGATCTTTCGAACAGGCCGTGCTGGGCCAGGCAGGCCTCGACGCGGTGACGAGCGTCGTCGCGGTGCACGCGGTGACCGGCGCGCCTCACGGTGCACCTCCGCCGACGGTTGCGTCTCGACCTGCTGGCGCGTCCCGATCTGCTGGCGCGCCTCGATATGCTGGCGTGCCGCGCTCGCGGGCCGCTCGCGCCAGCTGGACCACCACCGCGCTGGCGCCCGGACCTCTGCCGCCGCTGGCGCCACCCTCGGCGTGGGCCAGCAGGGCACGCACCGGCTCGATCAGCCGGACGTGCCAGGGGCTCGAGGTGACCGCTGGATGGTCGAGGAAGGCGTCGACCTCGGGGCCGGCGGGGGCCAGGCTGCGGCGCAGGAGCAGGGCCGAGGCCACACCCTCGACGAAGGCGGCGTCGACCGCTTCGGGGTCGTGGCGCACGAAACGTTCGAGCACGAGAGGTCGCTCCAGGTTGACCAGGGTCGCGGCGTAGGCGATCCCGGCACTGCCGTTGTCGAGCGCCAGGCGATGCGGCGCTTCGTGCCGCAGGCGGCGCAGGGCGGCGTCGACAGTGCTGTAGCCCGGTAGCAGGTGCAGTGGCAGGAAGTAGAGCGCGCGCCCGACGCCGTGCCAGTAGACGACACTCACTGACGCTCTCGCGGCTGCCGGGTCCTGGCGCGCCAGCGCATCGCAAGCGCGGCCGAGGTCGGCGGTCAACTCGGGGAAGAAGCAGCGCACGGTGAGACCGAGGGCCTCCACCGCCGCGTCCTCGTGCGCGGTCTCGGCGTTGGCCTGGCACAGCGCCAGGAAGTCCTGCAGCACGCGGCGCGCGCCGTCGTCGTCGCCCGGCTGGAGAGCGGTGCACAGGTGTTCGGCCAGTGCCATGCCCATGCCCAGGTGCGCCATGATCAGGGCGCCGTCGCTCAGCCGCAGGTCGTGCAGCAGACCGCGCGGTGCGGGGTCGTGGGCCAGCACGGCGGCGGCGTGGCCGTGACCGAGACCCTCGAGCAGCCAGGGCGCGTGGCTCGAGTCCAGGCCGAGAGCGTGCTCGGCGGCGACTTCGAAGACCTCGCGGCGCGCGGCCCGTTCATGAGGGCCGAGGCTGCTGCTGGCGCGGCGCACCAGGGTGTAGACCTCGAGCTTGTCGAGCAGTTCCTGGCGCACGGCGGTGCCGTCGGCGCTGGGGGCCAGGGCGCTCAGGGCGGCGTGGGTGTCGCTGGCCAGGCGCTCGCCGAAGCGGCGCCAGGTCGTCGCGGACAGGTCGCCGGGCAGCAGGTCGAACCACTCGTTCTGGAAGTCGTCGCCGAGCCGGAAGAGGAGCTGCGGCAGCGGCGCCATGCGCCGGCGCGCGCGCAGGGAGAAGGCGTCGAGGGCGGCGGCGGCCGTGCGCAGGATCACGCCAGGCTCCGCAGGTTCGCCGCCAGGGCCAGGGCGGTGGCGGTGGTGAAGGTGAGGGCGGCGGTGAGCAGGTTGAGGCCGAGCGCCGGGTCGGGCAGGGAGGCGGCGACGGCGGCGCCACCGAGGGTGGCCAGCGCCAGCTGCACGGCGCGCGTGCGCCGCTGCTTGCCGGGCTGTGACCGCAGGTGGACGCGCACCGGCACGTCACCGGTGTTCAGGCGGTCGAGCAGGCGTGCTCCGCGCGCCGGGCCGTCGTGCAGCAGCTGCGCCGAGGCGGTGGTCCAGTCGAGCAGAGAATCGCTGCTCAGCAAGCGGCCTCGGTACTGCCAGCGCAGCAGACCGGCGCAGCGCTCGGCCAGGTAGGCGCTGAGGTCGAAGTCAGGCTCGAAGCGGGTGACCAGGCCGTCGATGGCGATCGAGGAGCGGATGTACTTGATGACGTTGCGCTCGGGCATGACGTTGGTGCGCCGGGACAGGTGCAGCATTTCGGTCATCACGCGCGTGAAGTTGGCCACCAGGCGTGGCCCGTCGGGGCCGTCGGCATACCAATCCGCCGACAGCGTGTCGAGGCCGGCCCGGAAGCCCTCGAGGTCGGACCCGTCGTCCCAGATGGTGACGCGCAGGAATTGCTCGTGGAACGTGTCCATGTCGCCGCGGGCGAGCGCCAGTGTCATGCGCATCAGGTGGCGGCGGGCGTACTCGTTCATCACGCCGGTGATGCCGAAGTCGATGTAGCCGACCACGTTGCGGTCCAGAATCATCAAGTTGGCCGGGTGCAAGTCGGCGTGGTAGACGCCCAGCTCGAAAGCGTTGGCCAGGAAGTTGTCGATCACGTGGCTCGCCACCTGCCGGCGGTCGAACCCGCGGCTGGCCAGGCGGCGCGACAAGACCTCGTCGCCGTGCTCGCGGGCGCGCAGGTAGTCGAGCAGGGTGACGCCGTCCAGGAACTCGACCACCAGCGTTCGGCGCGTGGTGTAGCGGTCGTAGACGCGCGGCACGTACTGGCCCGCGCGCCCCTGGATCCGCTGGCGCAGCGTCTCGGAGCAGCGCGCTTCGTGACGGTAGTCGAGCTCTTCACGCGTCCAGTCGACGAACTCGCGCAGCGGCTCGAGTAGCCAGTACAGCGGCGCCAGGCGCAGCCCACGGATGGTGGCCATCAGCGCCAGCATCATGCGGATGTCGCTCTTGAATTCACTGTCGACGTTGGGCCGTTGCACCTTGACCGCGACCTTCTGCCCGTCGAGCCAGGCGACGTGGACCTGTCCCACCGAGGCGGTGGCCAGCGGTTCGCGCTCGATCGAGTCGAAAACCTCGTCGGGCGCGCGCCCGAGTTCTTCTTCGACGATGCGCTCGACGTCGTGCCAGCCGAACGGGTCGACCTGGTCGAGCAGCTTGAACAGGGCGTTGCAGTACGCTAGCGGCAGGATGTCCGGTTGCAGGGCCAGCATCTGTCCCAGCTTCACGAAGGTACCGCCCAGGTCTTCGAGCGCCAGCCGCAGGCGCTCGGGACCCGGCAAGGACGGCCCCCAGCGGCGCGCCGCCCAGCTGGGTCCGCGTTGATGCAGCAGGTGCCCTAGGAGATGCGCCAGTCCATGGCGCAGGGCGATGCCGGCGACATGCACGAAGCGGCGCGGGGTGGTGGCACGCATCGTCTCAGGCTCCAGCCTGGTCCAGAATGGAGCCGAAGAAGATCGACTTGCGGCGCTCCAGCATCTCGGCGATCGCGGCCTCCATGCGCTGGCGCACTTCCTGGCTCAGCTGGCGGACCAGCTCGGCGTCGTCGGCAGCGGCGGGGCCCTGCGCGTCGAAGTACTCGGCGA
Source organism: uncultured bacterium (assembly GCA_965368975.1). GTDB lineage: Bacteria > Acidobacteriota > Thermoanaerobaculia > Multivoradales > JAHZIX01 > CBDUPA01. Next base: position 87,274 of record CBDUPA010000012.1, read on the forward strand.
CCGGCACGGGTTGCAGAAAGCGGGTGTGCCACTTGGAGGGCAGGGGCACGGTGCCCATGGTCGGGGTAATGGGCAGGTAGGGCCATTCGCTGAAGCGCTTGAACCAGCTCCAGTCGATGCGGCCGAAGATCGGGAAGATCTCGGCACTGCCGACGGTGACGAAGGGCACGATCGGTGCGCCGTGGCGTAGCGCCGCCTTGACGAATTCGTCGCGCCCGAAGCGCCCCAACTTGTAGGCGTCGCGGTAGGGCGTGAAGGCGCCGCGGATGCCCTCGGGAAAGATGGCGAGGAGACCGTCGTTTTCGAGGATGCGGGCGCTGTTGTCGCGGCAGGCGTGCAGGCCGCCGCAGCGCAGCATGTAGGGCGCCAGGAAGGGAAACTTGACCAGCGTCGGATGGATCAGGAAGCGAGGGTAGCGCTGCAGCTCGCGCACCAGCAGGTGCAGCATCATGACGCCGTCCCAGGGCTGGTGGCCGCGGTGGACGCCGGCGAGCACCGCGCGCCCGCTGCGCGGCACGTGCTCCAGGCCCGCGACCTCGATGCGCCACCAGGCGTCGTGCAGGAAGCGGAAGAGCGTCTTGCCCAGGCGGCCGATGTACGCCGGGTCCATGCCGAAGTCGTCGTACCGGTTGGGCAGCGGCGACGCCGCGGAATTCTGCTGTGGGTCGCCCCGCGGCCCGGCGAAGGTGCGGGCGACCTCGGCGCTGGAGATGGCCGGTTCGACGCCCAGCTCGCGCCGCAACGTCTCGCCGCCGGCGGTCCAGCTGTGGCGCAGGTAGTCGCTGGCGTCGGCGGAGCGCGGCTGCAGCGGCGACGGCAGGCGACGGCTACCGGCGTGCCGTAGCGCCTGGCGCAGCGGTACGGCGACCGGCGGCACGACGTGGTAGACACCGTTCTGCCCGCGCTGCACCCGGCGTTCGAGCAAGGCTTCGAGCGCGGCGGCCAGGTCGTCGAGACTGAGCAGTTGCACGGTCGGGTCGAATCCGACAGGCACGACAGCCCAGCGGCCGGGGTTTCGTCCGCTGAGCAGACGGGAGACGAGATCGTGGGCACCCGGCACCGGCGTGGGCGCCGGGCGCAGAATGGACAGGCGCGCGTCGGCGGCCGCGGCCAGTTCCGCGGCGCGCGCTTCCAAGGCCCGCCAGGCGTCGGCGATCGGATTGCGCTTGCGCGCCGCGCCGCGGTACTGCTCGCTCACCAGGCCCGCGTGGTGGTGGCTGGGAGCGTGGACGGCGGTGCTCGAGATCAGCACCAGGTGGCGCACCCCTGGTGGTAGTTCGTCGCTCGCCAGCGGTCCGCGCTGGCGCGCGGCGTCGAGCACGGCGGGGTCCCAGCACGGCGGCTGCGCCCACACGAGGGTGCTCGCCTCGGGGACCTCCTGTGTCGCTGCCGACTCGGGCGCAAACCACTGCCAGCTACCGCCCTGCCGCGCTTCCAGCGCTCGCTGCAGGTGGTCGCGCCAGGCACCACGAGGGGCGCTGATGGCGACCGACGGACCGGCTGTGCCTTGGCTCATGCGTCGTCTTCCTCAACTCCCCGGAAGCTGGCCACAGTCTCCAGCTCGCCGCTAGGCGGCGCTCTCGGCGGCCATCGCGGGTGCAGCGGCCGTCGCAGGTTCAGCAGTGGACGCCGTTCCCGCGTTCTTCAGAATCAGGTCGACGGCATCCTGGATCGTGCGCAACTGCTGCAGCCGTTCCTCCGGCAGCCCCAGCTGGAAGGCGTAGTCGATGTCGATGCCGATCTCGAGCAGCGACAGGGAGTCGAGGTCGAGATCGTCGAGAAACGAATCCTGATCGCCGATGGTTTCGGGGTCGATGCTGGTGATGCTGGCAATGATCTCTTTGACCTTGCTCCGAACTTCAGTTACGTCCATAGCAATTCTCCTCAGCCGGTTCCCGGGCCACATGGCCCACAGCGGGCACTCCGCAGAAGTCTCTTGCAGAGAAGGTGCTGAATACTACCAATTGCTGAAGGTTTGTGGTAGTCGGTTGACGGGATGACGTCGGACCAGGCGTCAGCCAGCCGGTGGACGCCAACCAGGGGACACCCGCCGCGCGCGCCGCGCGCACTGTGATCACAGCTGTCTCCGGTCGAGTTGCAGGGCCACGGCTACCACCCGCACGACCAGTTGCACCCGACTATTGACCGCTAGCTTGCGGTAGATGCGTTCGAGATAGGTGTGCACGGTGTGCGGCGAGATACCCAAGTGCTGCGCGATGGTGATCTCCTTGCCATCGTCGAAGACGCCGCGCACAATCTGGAGCTCCCGCGGCGACAGCGCCAAGATCTCGGCCAACTCGTTCCACTGCGCGATGGAAAAGATCTCGTGACCCTCTGGCTCCCAAGGCTGCGATGGGTCAGGTAGGACCCTCTGTGCCTTGGCCATGTCTCCCTCCTCTCGATGCTGCCGACTTAGTTGAGACCAGGACCTGCCAAGGAAATAAATATCAGTCTTTCTTTAATCTTATAGCAAGACGGATCTCTGTCGAAGTCCCCCGGCCAGACGTCGGCTCTCCAGGGGGCATTTGCATGTGGTCGCATCTACTAGATCCGAGCCCACACTGCGGTGCCGGGGGCTGCGCCCTCCGGCCCGGTCCCTCGGCGGATCGAGCGTCGCCCCCAGCGAACTGTGTGGACCACATCCCAGACCGTCTCCGCTACAATCCCCTCGACCCTTCGCCACTTTTCGCAACCGGGGGATTGCTGCATGCCCGAGCCGCTGTCTGTTTTTATTTCCTACTCACAAAAAGACGAGGCCTACCGTGAGGCTTTCGTCACGCACTGCGCCACGTTGCAGCAGCAAGGCTGGATCGATGCCTGGCACGATGGCCTGATCCCAACTGGTGAGGAATGGGAAGATGCGATTCTGGGCAAGCTGCGGAGCGCTCAGTTCGTGATGTGCCTGGTGTCGGCGAACTCGCTGGCGTCGGAGTACTGCTGCAAAGAGCGCGACGATGCGTTGGCGCGCGGTAAGCAATGCCTGGTGATTCCAGTGATTCTGGACGACTGTGACTGGCAGGCTTCACCGTTCGGTCGGCTGCAAGCCTTGCCCAAGCAGGCGGCGATTGTGCCGGTGGCACTGTGGGAGAACCAGAATAGCGGTTGGAACAGCGTCATCCAGAGTCTGCGGCAGCTGATCAGGGAATGGTTTCCCACTCGAGCGAAACAGGCGGCCTGGCCGAAGCCCAAGGGGCAGGTTGACGTCAACATCCACCGCCTCCCCACTCCCGGCCCGACCTTCGTCGGCCGCACGGACGAACTCGCCCGCCTCGACGCTGCCTGGACGAATCCGGACGTCCGCATCTTCAGCGTCGTGGCCGCGGGTGGCTTCGGCAAGTCGGCGCTGGTGCACCGGTGGACGCAGCAGTTGCAGGCGGACGGCTGGCGGGGCGCGGAGCGGGTGTTTGCGTGGTCGTTCTACTCTCAGGGGACGGCGGAAGCCCCGCAAGCTGGAGAAAGAGGGTCTCGACGCACGGCGGCGTCGGGGGAGCCGTTCTTGATCGAGGCGTTGGAGTGGTTCGGATGGGAGGGAGGGATACCCGCTTCAGCGAACAAGAAGGGCGAAGTCCTCGCCGACCTCGTGGCATCGACACGCACGCTCCTGATCCTGGACGGCCTGGAACCACTGCAACAGAGCAGCGAACTCCCCGGCGAGGCGGGCCACCGACTGCTCGACCCGGGGATCAAGGCGTTCTTGCGCCAGCTGGCGACGAGTAACGCCGAGGGATTGTGCGTGCTGACGACACGGCTGCAAGTTGCCGACCTGGCGTCGCGGGAGGCTTCGACGGCGCCGGTGCTGCGGTTGGAGAAGTTGGAGAAGGCGACGGGCGCGGCGTTGTTGGAGGCGGTGGGGGTGACGGGGCCTCGGAAGGAGCTGGAGCGGGTGAGCAAGGAGTTCGAGGGGCATGCGTTGACGTTGCAGCTCTTTGGGACCTACCTGGTGAGGTACCACGGCGGCGGCATCAAGCACCGGACGGAGGTGCCGTCGCTTGTGACCAAGAAGGGGTTCCAGAATCCGGTAGAACGGGTGTTCAAGGCGTACGTCGAGCAGATGACGCCGGAGCAGTTGCGGGTGTTGTTGCTGCTCGGGCTGTTCGACCGTCCCGCCGAGCCGGAGGCGGTGGAGGCGGTACGGGCGGAGCCGGCGATTGCGGGGCTGACGGAGGGGATCAGCGCGGCGGACGAGGAGGCGTGGGTGGATGCGGTTGTCGAGCTGGAAGACTTGGGGTTGTTGCGGCGGGAGGGAGGAGCCTTGGACGCTCACCCTCTGGTGCGCGAGAGCTTCGGCGCGCGGTTGCAGACGGAGCACGCGGAGGCGTGGCGACAGGGCAATCGGCGGCTGTACGAGTATTACCAGGCGTCGACGGACGAGTTCCCGGAGACGCTGGAGCAGATGCTGCCGCTGTACACGGCGGTGGTGCATGGGTGTCGGGCGGGGTTGGAGCAGGAGGCGCTGCACGAGGTGTTGTTCAAGCGCATCAAGCGGGCTAGCGAATTCTACAGCACCAAGAAGCTCGGCGCCTTCGGCTCGGAGCTGACGGCGTTAGCGGCGCTGTTCGAGCGGCCCTGGGACCGTCCCGCCGTCGCGCTGACGGCAGCGGCCCAGGCGTGGCTGCTCAACCAGGCCGCCTTCGTGCTGCGCGCCCTGGGGCGGCTGTCGGAGGCGGTGGCGCCGATGGAGGCGGCGCTGGAGCTCGGCATCAAGCAGGAGAACTGGAAAGCAGCCGCGACCCGTGCCAGCAACCTCAGCGAGCTGACGCTGACGCTGGGGCGGGTGGCGGATGCGGTCGAGTTCGGGGCGCGCGGCGTCGAGTTGGCGGATCGGAGTGGGGATGAGTTCCAACGCATGGGTAACCGCACCACCCAGGCCGACGCGCTGCACCAGGCCGGCGTAATCGAGGCCGAATCAGGCGACGCCAGCGCGGCGCGCTTCGCCGAGGCCGAAGCGCTGCAGGCGGAGCGGCAGCCGCAGTACCCGAAGCTGTACTCGGTTCAGGGCTACCAGTACTGCGACCTGCTGCTGACGCAGTGCGCGCGGGCTGTGGACGTCTCGGCCGTGGACCTCTCGGCGGGGGAGCGGGCGGAGAAGCTCGACGCGGTGCGGCAGCGGGCGGAGACGACGTTGGCGTGGTTGACCCAGGCAGGGAAAGACGTCCTATCTGTCGCCCTGGACCACCTGACGCTCGGCCGGGTCCACCTGGCCCTGGAGCAGGTGAGCGAAGCGGCCCTGGCGCTGGAGCGGGCGGTGGCGGGGCTGCGGCAGGCTGGACACGAGTGGTTTTTACCCGCTGGCCTGTTGGCCCGCGCCGCGCTGCACCGCCACACCGGCGACGGCACGTCCGCCCGCCGTGACCTCGACGAAGCGCTGGAGATCGCCGAGCGGGGATCGATGCGGCTGCACGAGGCGGATGCGCACCTGGAGTGGGCGCGGTTGTTGTTGTCGGAGGGGAAGGTCGAGGAGGCGCGGGGGCACGTGGCGGTGGCGCGGCGGATTGTGGACGAGACGGGGTATGGGCGGCGTCAGCCTGAGATTGCGGAATTAGAGGAAAGGTTGGCGGTAGGTTCTGGGTAGGGGCGTCCCCATGTGGGCGCCCTGCGGCGGAACGCCGCATCCGGATCCGGATCCGGAGGGCGCAATGCCTTGCGCCCCTACGACCCTCCCGCCCCCCGAACGATACGCATGCGGGATGACATTACCGATGCGGACGTTCGGGGTCCCAGGTTTGACCCTCCTTCCACCCCGGTGATAGCGTCCAAACGACCCTACGCCCAAGGAAACCGAAGGAAAAACCCAGTGCCCGAATCCTCCGAATCCCTAGCCACCTCGACCGACACGCTGGACCTCACCGTCCACCGCGACAAGTCGAGCGAATTCCGCACCATGACGGGCGAGCCGGCGGTGGAGGCGAGCATCATCTTGATCGCGCATCCGGAGCACCAGCGCATGGGCACGCGCTACCGCCTGGTACCGGGGGAGATGCTGGAGGTCGGGCGGTCGTCGAAGGCGGGGGTGAGTCTGCCGGAAGTGGCGGCGTTGTCGAGGGTGCACGCGCGGCTGCAGCATCGCGGGGAGTGGGTGACGCTGGAGGATCTGGGGTCGACCAATGGCACCTACATCAACGGCCGACGCCTGCACGAACCGACGGCGCTACACAGTGGCGATCGCTTCCAGGTCTCGTCGGTGCACTTCAAGTTCCTGCACGAGAAAGACGTCGAGGCGGCGTACCACGAGGCGATTTACAACCTGGTGGCGCACGACGGGTTGACCGAGGCCTACACCAAGCGCAAGTACGAAGAAGAAGCGGCGCGCGAGCTGGCGCGGGCGGCGCGGCACCGGCGGCCGTTGTCGTTGATCCTTCTCGACCTCGACCACTTCAAAGACACCAACGACACCCACGGCCACCTGGCCGGCGACGCGCTGCTCAAGCACTTCGCGGTGGTGGTGCGCCGGCACTTGCGGCCGGAGCAGATCTTCGCCCGCGTGGGCGGCGACGAGTTTGTGGTGCTGTCGCCCGAGATGACGGCGGCGCAGGCGGAGCGGCTGGCCGAGCGGCTGTGCCACAAGCTGGCGGCGTCGCCGCTGGAGTATGAAGACGTGCGGCTGACGATCTCGGTGTCGTGCGGGGTCGCCGAGTATGCGATGGACATGGAGCGGCCCGAGGATCTCTACGCCGCTGCCGACCGGGCGCTGTACAAGGCCAAGCTGGCCGGCCGGGGACGCGCCGTGCGGGCGGAGACGAATTCGGGCGCCATGCCGCCGCTGCCGGGCTCGGACCGCCGGTTCGAGAGCCACGGCTTCGAGGCCGGCTCCGGCAACGACGCGGAGGAGTCTTCGACCGACGTGGGCGAAGCGAAGGAAGACGCCGCCCAGGATGCGGCTGGCCGCGACCCGCAAGCGGATACGCGGGGCTGACGGCGAGCTTCGCCGAGGACGTCGACATGCTGCGCGAACTCCATGTACGCAATCTCGCCGTGCTCGCCGGAGCGGCGGTGGATTTCGCCGCCGGCTTCAATGTGCTCACCGGCGAGACCGGTGCCGGCAAGTCGATCGTCGTCGACTGCCTGGAACTGCTGGCCGGGGGCCGTGCCAGTGCCGAGCTGATCCGAACCGACGCCGACAAGCTGATGGTCTCGGGCGTCTTCGAACCGGCCGGCAACGGCTGGAAGGTGCTGCTCGAAGAGGCCGGGCTGGACGCCGACGGGCGCGAGTTGCTGATCCGCCGCGAGGTCAGCCGCGAGGGGCGCAACCGGGTGTATGTGAACGACCAGCCGACGACGCTGCGTCTGCTCGCGGACCTGGCACCGTCGCTGCTGCGCATCCACGGCCAGCGCGACGAGCTGGGGCTGATCTCGCCCGAGCTGCAGCGCGCCTGGCTCGATCGTGCCGGCGGCGACGAGGCCGGCCCACGGCTCGACGCGGTCGCCGACGCCCACCGCGCCTGGCGCCGGCTGGCACGGCGGCTCGAGAGCCTGACGGGTGACGAGGAGCTGCGCCGCCAGCGTCTCGACTTGCTGCGCTTCCAGGCGTCCGAGATCGACGCTGCTGAGGTGCGCGCCGGTGAGGAGGACGAGCTGCGCCAGGAGCGCGACCAGCTGCGCCACCGCGAGGCGGTGGTGGCGGCGCTGTCCGAGCTGGTCGAGCGGCTGTACGAGGGCGAGACGGCGGTGGTCGACGAGCTGGCCAAGAGTGGCCACCGGCTGCAGGACATCGGCGAGTGGGAGCCCGCGGCAGCGAGCTGGACGACGGAACTCGAGGAGCTGCGCATCCGCGCCGAGGAGGTGGCGCGCGGCGTGCGCGAGCGCCTGGACGGCATGGAGAGCGACCCGCGACGCCTCAACGCGGTGGAGGACCGGCTGTCGACGCTCGAACGCCTGTGCCGCAAGTACCATGGCACGACCGACGACATCCTGGTGCGGCGCGCCGAGATCGCCGCCGAGCTCGAAGAGCTGGAAGGCGACGCCGAGAACGTCGAGGAGCTGGAGGCCGAGGCGGCGGCGGCGCTGGACGTCTATCGCAAGGCCGCGCTGGCGCTGTCGGCGGCGCGCGTGCGCTGGGGACAGGGGCTGGCCGAGCGCATGACCGCCGAGCTGGCCGACCTGGCGCTGGCGCAGGCGCGGCTGGAGGTGCGGCTGGAGCGCAGGCCACAGCCGAGCAGTCCGCTGCTCGTCGACGGCGTGGCGGTCGACTTCTCGGCGGCGGGTGTCGACCAGGTCGCATTCTACTTCGCGCCCAACCCCGGCGAGGCACCGCAGCCGCTGTCCAAGATCGCTTCTGGCGGTGAGCTGTCGCGCTTGTCGCTCGCTTTGCAGCTCGCGGCGCGGGCCGAAGGCATGCAAGATCGACCGACGCTGGTGTTCGACGAGGTCGACACCGGCATCGGCGGTGCCGAGGGTGCGGCGCTGGGGGCCAAGCTGCGACGCCTGGCGCGCGGTGGCCAGATCTTTGCCGTCACCCATCTGCCGCAGGTGGCCAGCTGCGGCGACCACCACCTGAAGGTGAGCAAGGAAGTGCGTGGCGGCCGGACCTTCGCCGAGGTCGAAGCGCTGAGCGACAGTGCCCGCGTCGACGAGGTGGCGCGCATGCTCGGCGGCGAGACGCTGACGGACCTGTCGCGCCAGCACGCGCGCGAGCTGCTGCGGGATGGCCGTGAGCTACAGCGGGAAGGCACAGAGGGCGATCCGCCCTCCAGCAGCGGCAAGAAGCGCCCACGAGCCAAGCGCGCCGCCGCCGGGAGCTGACGTGGCCGAGGCCGTGGCGCGCTGGAGCTGGGACCACGACCCGGCCGGGGTGCGCGCCCTGCTCGACGCCGGCGGCGTGCTGGCGATCCCCAGCGAATCGAGCTACGGCCTGGCGGTCGAGCCGACGAGCGTCGCGGGCGTCGAGGCGGTGTACCGGCTCAAGCAGCGCGACGCCGGCAAGCCGCTGCTGGTGGTGGTGGCGTCGCGGGCGCAGCTCGAAGCGCTCGGCGTCGCGGCACCCGCTCCGGCCTGGCGCGCGCTCGACGCCGCTTGGCCGGCACCCTTGACCGCCGTCTTGCCCCTGGCTCCCGAAGTCGCCGCCGGGAACAATCTTCCTGCCGCGGCCGGTTCTTCTAGCTTGGCGGTGCGCATCCCCGATCACCCGCGGCTGCGCGCCTGGCTGGCCTGTGTCGGGCCGGTGACCGCCACCAGCGCAAACCTCAGCGGTGAACCTCCCGTACTCAGTGCGGACGGTGCCGCCGAGTTGCTGGCCCGGCTGGCGCACAGCCCGGGGAACCACGTTCCCGTCGCAGTGATCGAAGGGGATGTGCCCGGCGGCCTCCCCTCGACGCTGATCGCCTGGGCGGGCTCTGATTCTGATCACCACGATGCCCCCGCCTGGCGCCTGCTGCGCGCCGGGCGCTACGACCTGACTGACACGGACTTCCAACCATTCATGGTACCTTCCCAGCGATGAACCAACCTCCTGCTCGTTTCCCGCGTCGACGTCTTGCCACCTTCTTTCTCGGCCGCCGCGGTGCCGTGCTGCCGGTCTTGTGGGTCGCTGTCGTGGCCACCTTGTTGGCCCCTTCCTGGGCGACCGGATCGGCGCTGGCGCAGGACGAGCTGTCTCGCGACGAGTTGCCCGCGCAGCCACCCGTGCCGCACGACGAGATCGAAATCTTCGAACTGCACGAGGCGCGCGCCGGCCAGACGGGCTACGGCCTGTCCGTCTTCCAGGGGCGTGAGCCGCAGCGCTTCGAGGTCGAAGTGATTGGCGTCATGGAAGACTCGTCCGGCCTCGGCGACGCCATCCTGGCGCACCTCAAGGGGCAGGGCCTGGAAGAGAGCGGCGTGCTCGGCGGCATGAGCGGCAGCCCGGTGTACATCGAGGGTCGCCTGGCCGGTGCCGTCGCCTTCAGCTGGAATTTCAGCCGCGGCGCCATCGCCGGCATCACGCCGATCCGCGACATGCGCCGCTTGCGTGTCGAGCCGGTCGCGGAAGTACCCGCGGGCGAGATGGCGAGGTCGGACGCCTCGGTCTCGTCCTCAATCTCCACGACCACCCGGGAGGGCGCCGTGCCCGTTCCCAGCCTCGACGACCTGCTGCACCGGCGCTTCGACCAAGACCTGCTGCAGCAGCACCTCGCCGCGCTACGCCCGCCGACAGTGAGGGGTGGTGGTGGTCCCGAGGCGGCGACGTCCAACGTTCAGTGGCTGGCCAGCGGCTTCAGTGACGGCGGCCGCCAGCTGCTGCGCTCGGCCCTCGGGCCCGTCACCTTTGGCGCGCCGATCCAGGAGCGGACCAGCGGCGCGGGACTGTTGGAAAGGGGGACACTGCTGGATCGTGGCGGCGACGATGGTGTCTCCGGCCTGCCCAGCGCGCGTCCGAACGCCCCCGATCTGACCGCGCTCTACGAGCCCGACTTCACCGACGTTGCCAAGCCGGGCGGTGCGGTGATGGCGGCACTGGTCTTTGGCGACCTCAAGCTCGCCGCCGCTGGCACCGTCACCGACGTCCAGGGCAACGACGTGGTCGCCTTCGGCCATCCCTTCCTGGGCGCCGGCCCGGTGCGCCTGCCGATGGCTTCGGCCGACATCGTCACCACCGTCTCCAGCATCTTCAGCTCGTTCAAGGTCTCCAACATCGGCCGATTGGTCGGTACCGTGTGGCAGGACCGCTCCGCAGGCATCTACGGCCGCTTGGGCGAGGCGCCGCCGATCCTGCCTTTGACGGTGCGCTTGCATCCATCGGCCGGGCCGGGTGCTGACAGTGCGGAGGTCTACCAGATGTACCTGGCCGAAGCGCGCGACATCACGCCCGCTCTGCTCGGCACCGCCGCCGTCAGCATTCTCGACGTTGCCAGCCCGCGCCTGGGCGCCGGCAGCGTCGACCTGCGCGCCCGCTTCCAGATCGCTGGCCACGACGAACTGATCGTCGAGCAGAGCTTCGACGCGCCGCAGGCTGGCGTGCAAGCGATCATCACGACGCTCAGCTACGCCGCCTTCCTGATGCAGACACCGCAGGCGCCGCTCGACCTCGAAGCCATCGAGCTGGATTTCACCCTGCACCCGCGCCGCCGGCTGCAGACCCTGGTCGATGCCCACCCGCTGCGCACCGTCGTCAAGCCCGGCGAGCGTCTGCCGGTATTCCTCGAACTCGAGTCCTACACCGGCGGTCGCCAGCGTCGCACCGTCGAGGTGCCGCTACCCGAGCATCTCGACGACGGTACCTACGTGCTGCTGGTCGCCGACGGTGCCAGCGCCGATGCGCTGCGCCTGGCGGTCGAGCCGCAAGACCCGACGTCGATCGACGACAGTCTGGCGATGCTGCGCGGCTTCCACTCCAACCGTGAAGTGCACGTCCTCGGCCTGGTGCCCGACCGCGGCCTGGTGCTCGGCGGCCAGGCCTTGCCGCGCGTGCCGGCGTCGATGCAGACCGTCTGGGGCCAGGCGCCGCCCGGCAGCACGCAGCCGCTCAATCTGGCGCTGGTCGACGAGACCAGCTGGACCTGGGACGAACCCGTCGCCGGCCTCGTTCGCATCGATTTGACGGTTCGCCGAGGAACCGGCCGTCGATGATGTCGCCGCCGATGACACTTCTTCTTTCCACCTCGACCTCGAAGCCACGGAGACCGCTCGCCGCCATGACCCACTCCCCGCGTCCCCGCCCTGCGCGCCGCGCCTCACTGGCGCCGCTCACCGCCGCTCCGCTCACGGCTGCTCTGCTCACGACCGCCTTGCTGCTGTCTCCGGCCCTGGCACCGCCCGCGAGCGCCACCGAGGTCAAGATCTTCCGCACCGCCGACCGCGCCGGCTTCCTGGCTGGTGAGCTCGACGGCGTCAGCCTCGATCAGCTCGGCCGCCTGCGCCTGGCGGATCGCATCGAGCGCGTCAGCACCGTCGAGGAACCGTACCTGTACGCCGCCGCGGACTATCCGTCCGAGGATGGCGGCGGCTGGGTCGTCGGCACCGGTAGCGCCGGGCGTGTGTACCACGTGCGCCAGGACGGCACCTCCTCGCTGCTGTTCGAGGTCGCTGAGCCGCAGGTGCTGAGCGTGCTCAGCCACGGCGGCGCCGTCTACGTCGGCACCGGTCCGACCCCCGGCGCCGAGGCCACCGGCAAGGTCTACCGCTACACGCCGCCAGCGTCCGGCAGCGACGAAGCGACGCTCGAAGTCTTGTTCGACAGCGGCGAGACCTATGTTTGGGCGCTGGCCATGCTGAGCGATGGTCGCCTGGCGGTCGGCACCGGTACGCAGGGCAAGCTGTTCGCCCTCGACCTGAAGCAGGATCTGGCCGAGCAGGAAGCCACCCTGCTGCACGACTCCACGGACATCCACATCCGCAGCCTGCTGGCGCTTCCCGAGGACGGCGACTTCGGTGGTGGCCTGCTCGCCGGCACCGCTGGCGAAGGCCTGCTGCTACACGTCGCCGCCAACGGCACCACGCGCACGCTCTACGACGCGGCGCAGCCCGAGATCACCGCGCTGACCGCCGGCCCGGACGCTAGCGGCTCCGGCGTGCGCGCGTATGCCGCCGCCATCGCCTCTGAAGCCTCCGGCGTCGACCTCGCACGCCGCGCCGCCCAGCAACAGCAGCAGCAAAGCCAGGAAGACCCGAGCAACGGCGACTCGCAGGCCGAGCTCGTCGCCCCGACACCCGACGGCACCGTCGGCTCGCGTCCCGGCAATTTCCGCGGCGGTCGCAGTGAGATCCTCACCATCGCCGCCGATGGCGTCGTCGAGAGCCTGTGGACGTTCCAGGAACAGACCGTCTTCAGCCTGCTCTACCTGGATGACCGCCTGTGGCTCGGCACCGGCGTCGAGGGCGAGCTGTTCAGCTTCCGCGGCGGCGACATGGTGGTCGAGAAGCAGAGCGAGGAGCGGCAGGTGATGGCGCTGCTGGCGAGCGAAGACGGCCCCGTCCTGGCCACCACCAACGGCGCCGCCGTCTACCGCGCCAGCGGTGGTCGAGAATCGGCGGGCATCTACACCAGCAGCGTCTACGATGCCGAGGCCGTTTCGCGCTTCGGCAGCTTCCGCTGGTACGGCTCGCAGGCCGAGAAGGCTGCCAGCTTCTCCTTCCGCTCCGGCCTCTCCGCCTTCCCGGACGCCACCTGGTCCGACTGGACCGCACCCAAGAACGGCCACGAGATCGCCCTCGACACCCTGCCTGCCGGCCGCTACGTGCAGTGGCGCGCCGAGCTGAAGAATGGCGACGTGAGCCCGCGTCTCGACGCCGTCGAGCTGAGCTACCGGCAGCGCAACGCCAAGCCGCGCATCCACGAGCTGAGCGTCCTGGAACCGGGGCAGATCCTGGTCCCCAGCACCTTCAACCCCAACGGCCAGACGTTCGAACCCGCGCACCCCAACCGCGATGGCATCTTCACCACCCTGCAGCCTGCCGCGCGCGAGGATGCCCGCCTCAAGACGCTGTGGAAGCTTGGCTACCGCTCGCTGTCCTGGAAGACCGAAGATCCCAACCAGGACGACCTCGAGTACACGCTGTCGTTCCAGCGCCAAGCGGACGTGGCGCCGGCAGACGACTGGTTGCCGATGGTCGAGAAGCTCGACGACGACCACCTCAGCTTCGACGCCACCGTGCTGCCCGATGGCATCTACCGTTTCCGTCTCGAAGCCAGCGATGCCGAGGCCAACCTGCCCGGCGAAGGCCAGAGCGCCGAGCGCGTCAGTGAGCCGGTGGTGATCGACCACAGTGTGCCGGTGCTGGTCAAAGCCGAGCGCCAGGGCAGTACCCTGCAGGTCGAAGTGCGCGACGCCTGGAACCCCCTGCGCGAAGTCGTCTACAGCGTCGATGCCGGCGAATGGCAACGCGCTCCCACCGCCGATGCCCTGGTCGACGGTCGGCGCGAAGTGCTGCAGATTCCGATCCCCGAAGGCGCCAAGCTGCTGATCCTGCGCTGCACCGACGCTGCCCACAACGTCATTACCTTCGACTTGTCCGGAGAGCTGTGATGCCCCATCGACGTCCCCCCGGAGCCCCCCTCACTGCCGTCTACCCGGGCTCCTTCGACCCCATCCATCACGGCCATCTCGACCTGATCGAGCGCTGTAGCGTGCTGTTCGACGAAGTCATCGTCGGCGTGCTGCACAACGAAGCCAAGCAGCCGCTGTTCACCAGCGCCGAGCGCGTCGAGATGATCTCCGAGCAGGTCACCCCCTTCGGCAACTGCCGCGTCGAGGCCTTCTCCGGCCTGCTCGTCGACTTCGTCGAAGGCGCCGGCGCCTCCTGCGTCATCCGCGGCCTGCGCGCCGTCGCCGACTTCGAGTACGAGTTCCAGATGGCGCTGATGAACCGGCGTCTCAACCCGAGAGTCGAGACCATGTTCATGATGCCCAAGGAGGACTACACCTTCCTGTCCAGCCGGACGGTGAAAGAAGTCTTCTTCCTCGGCGGCAACCTGGATGGCCTGGTGCCTGAGGGCGTGATCGAGCGGATGAAGGAGAAGTTGTAGGGGTTCCAGGGGGAGGGCGCAATGCCTTGCGCCCCTACGACCCGCGCCCCCGCCCGAACGTTACGCATTCGGGAGATCCACCAGGCCGCGGAGTTCGTGCCGTGCGTAGCGTTCGGGGGAAGGGTGGTTCCGTAGGGGCGCAGGGGTCTGCGCCCTCTGGTGTCACAACATTCCCCGCAGCCACGCTCTCAGCCACAGAGGCCACCGCTTCCACCGCCCCGCCTCGACCGCCAGCTCCGCCGCCTCGACGCACAGGCGACGCCGCCAGTGCTCGCGCACCGCGTCGAACGTGTAGTCCTTCGCCCGCTCGCGCCCGTTCTCGACCATCGCCCGGTACAGCCCTGGCTCGGTGCGCAAGCGTCGGATCGCCGCTTTGGCGTCGTCCAGGCCCTCCACCTCGATGTAGTCCAGCTCCGAGCGGCGCAACTCGCGGTACGCCGCTTCCGGTCCCAGCAGCGCCGGAACCCCGGCGTGCCAGGCATTGACCAGCTTGGTGGCGGGCTTCTTCGAGTGCAACCGGCGATCCGGCGGACGGACGGCGAGGACGAGGTCGACGTCGCGGTAGTCGGGCCAGTGTGTCTCGGGCATCTCTTCCTTCTGGAAGGCGACCGAGTCGAGGTCCCAGGTCATGTCCTGGTCGTGCAGGAAGGTCGGCCACGAAGGGTCGTGGAACGCGGGGTGCAGGTTGCCGTGGAAGCCCTTGTACGCCAGGTGCTCGACACGCGTGCCGCGCTGCGGATCGCGCGCTTGCAGTCCTGCCTGCGGCCAGTGCGGCACGTGCACGCGTCGCTGACCCGCATGCAGTGAGTCGTCGGCATAGACCCCGTTCTGCAGGATCTCGAGATCCGCCAGCCGTGCCGGCTTGAGGTCGCCGCGCACGCCGACCAGGACGAGATCGGCGTCTGTACCGCGACGCTGCAACTCCTTGCGCAGCGTGTGGCGGTGCTTGCTGTGGAAGACGACAACCTTGCTCTCCGGTGACACCGCGGGCAGCGCGTCCACCAGTTCCGCGTCCACCGGCGGCGACTGGCCCGCTCGCCGCAAGCGCAGGCAGGTTTGCAGGATCCAGGCATGCTCGCCGCGTCGGAAGGCGGTCCAGTCGCGGTCGGGGTCGAGGTGGAGGAGGGAGGGGAGCCCACTATGGGAAGACTCGTCTTGGTGGGGGAGGTAGAAGAGGATCATGGGGAGCCCTCATCCGCCCCGGAGGGCGCAGACCCCTGCGCCCCTACAGACCCGCGCCGCCGCCCGAACGTTACGTGGTCCGAATCGTTCATGCCGTGCGTTCCGTTCGGGGGTTGGGGTGGGTCGTAGGGGCGCAAGGCATTGCGCCCTGGGTGGTGGTTGGCTCCGCCACCTTCCCCGCCGCCGCCACCAACACCTCGACGCCCGCACCGTCGAGATGCGCCTTCTCGCTCAGGTACCGTCGCCATGCACGCGCCCCTGGCTGGCCGGCGAAGAGCCCCAGCAGGTGACGGCTGATCCGCTTCAGCGGCACCCCCGCCGCCAGCTGGCGCTCGACGTACGGAAAGAGCCCTTCGACGACCGCGCGGCGTGTTGGCACTTCACCGTCGTCGCCAAAGATCGCCGTGTCCACCGACGCGAGGAAGTACGGATCTTCGTACGCAGCCCGCCCGATCATGCAGGCGTCGACGTGACGCAGGTGCTCCTGGATCGCGTCCAGCGTGCGGATACCGCCGTTGATCTCGATGTGCAGGTGCGGGAACTCCCGCTTGAGCCGATACACGTCGTCATAGCGCAGCGGCGGAATCGTCCGGTTCTCCTTCGGGCTCAGCCCCGACAACCACGCCTTGCGCGCGTGCACCGTGAACCGATCCGCCCCGGCGCGCGCCACCACCTCCACGAAGCGCGCCATGTCCTCATAGCGGTCCAGGTCGTCAATGCCGATGCGATGCTTCACCGTCACCGGCAACGCTACCGCCCCGCGCATCGCCTCCACCGCCCGCGCCACCTTCTCCGGCTCGGCCATCAAGCAGGCGCCAAAGCTCCCTTTCTGCACCCGGTCGCTCGGGCAGCCGACGTTCAGGTTCACCTCGTCATAGCCCAGATCCGCCGCGATGCGCGCGCACTCGCTCAGCTCCGCCGGATCGTCGCCCCCCAGTTGCAGCGCCAGCGGATGCTCCACCTCGTCATAGCCGAGCAAGGCGTCGCGGTTCCCATGCAACACCGCTCCCGTCGTCACCATCTCCGTGTACAGCAGTGAGTGTCGTGTCAGCTGGCGCTGGAAGACGCGGAAGTGCCGGTCGCTGTGATCCATCATCGGGGCGATGGAGACGGACGGCGTCGAGGTGCGGGGAGTGGGGAGCGGCGTGGGCGTCATGGCGGGGGTATTCTACCGAGGTGGGGAGATGGGGGCGATGTGGTGCTTCCGAGGGGCCGGGTCAGAGCCGCCAGTAGAGGTGGTAGACGGGGAAGGGACGGCCGCCGGCTCGCTCGGCGCGCAGGACCTCGTGCAGCACCAGGCGGAGGTCCTGCAGCGTGAGATGTCCGCCAGAGGCTTGATTGCCGAACAGGCGTAGGGCGAGGGCGGCTTGGGGGCTGCACGTGAGATGGTCGGCGAGGGCGGCGATACGACGTGCCAGGTCGAGGTCGACAGCTTGCTCGCCTTGGTGCCCCGCCCTGGCATCGGCCTTGCGGCTCAGCTTGCGGCCGGTCTTGCGAGCGGGTGCCAGTCGCAGCTGCAAGCCGTGGCTGAGAACGAGGACCGCTTCCAGCGCTCGACGGACCTGGACGAATTCGTCAGCCAGGTCGATCCAGGGGCGCGGGTCGGTGGCGTCGTCGACGTCGAGATCCCGGCCAGCGAAAGGGGAGCGCACGCCCAGGTCGTCGCCGTGCAGCAGGCACAGCCAGCGCAGGTGCGGCGGTGACGTGTCGAAGCCGGCGGTGTCGGCGGCACGCAGGCCTTCTTCGATCACTTCGCGGGCCCGCTCCCGGTGGCCGTGGTAGAGCAAGGCTCGTGCGGCCGCGGCGTGGGCGCTGTCGTCGACCAGGGACGGGGCGCTCAGGGCTTCCAGGTCACGCAGTAGGTTCCGCCGGCGCAGGCGATCTTGCCGCAGGTCGAGCATCATGCGTCCGAACAGTGCGCTGTGCCGCAGCGGGAAGGGGTCGGGCAGGCTGGCGGCAGGGTCGGAGTCTTCGGCTCTCCCCGTAAGCGCTATGGGTAGCCGGAAGGCCAGGTCGACGGCGGTCTCGACGTGGTCACGGGCGGCCGGCAGGTAGCCTTGCCAGCTGTTGTAACTGGCCAGGGCCCAGTGGATCAGCGTGCGGGTCGCGGGGTGCAGGGGCTGCTGGTCGGTGCTCAGGTCGAGCGCTTGGTGCAGTCGTCGATAGCCTTGGAGATGGTAGCCGGTGTAGCTGAGGAAGCGGCCCAACTGGGCCAGTGCCAGCGCGTGCAGTTCGCGCGCGTCGCCGGCGAAGTGACGCGTCTGCCGCAGCTGCGCCGTGATCTCGACGGCAAGCCGGGTCAGCTGCGACGCCGCGGCGGGGCTCTCGCGCACCACGGCCTCGGCGGCGGTGAACAGCATCGCGACGCTGCCGCTGGTGTGGTAACGGCTGTCCTTGCGTACGATGTCCACGCGCCGCTGGGGCGTCTCGCGCAGCAACCGGGCGAGCAGCGGCCGCACCTCGGCGATTTCGGGGCGTTGTAGGAGTTCTTGCAGGCTGGGTTCTTTGGATCTGCTGTCCTGAGGCATGAGAGGGCTCCTCGTAGGCTGGAGAGACAGGATGCGGGCGGCAAACGACGGCGGCGGGAGGCGTCGAGGCTGCTGGCATCGACCCCGCCCGTCGCCCGTGGGGTCACGGTGGGTGGCTGTGTCGAGGCACCGTCAGCGCTGGCGAACCGGTGCGGGCCGCCTCGACTCGAGGGGGGCTCCTGAGCTCCAGGAGTGGCGGCCTACAGGGCTTCCGGCAGCGCGAGGCTGCGATCGACCCCCTCGAGACCAGCGGCCAGGTCGAGATCGAGACCGGTGACGCCGCGGCGCACAGCTGGGCTCGCCACCTCGACGCGGAGGCTCGGGCCGTCGATGCTCAGCCGCGGTGGGTGACGCAGCTTGCGAGCCACCGCGGCGATGGCGTTGGCGAAGGCGCAGGCGGCGGTGAAGTCCGGGAAGCGGTACTGCTTCTGCAACCCGCGTTCGCCTTCCTGCCAGCCCGGCAGGCGCTGTAGTTCGAGCGCCAGCTGCGCCGTCTCGACTTCGCCGACCTTGGTGTGCCCGGTACGGCTGGCTGTGGACAGTCGGCTGCAGCCACCGGTGGCGTCGACGGTGGTGCTGTCGGCTTGCCGCTCCGCATCGCTACCGATGCGTTCTGCTTTGAGCTTGTCGACGCTGCCGAGGCTTTCGATAGGGGGGCCTACACGCGCGGAGTCTGCGCTCGGGGAGCCCGCGCCGCGGCGAGTGTCGGTCGAGCGAGGGGAGCGTTGTCGTGCATGGGTTTTACTCATGGTCGTGTCATCCTTGATGAAGTGGGTTCGAGGTGAGTTTCGGCGGTAGCGCGCATGAATTCCTGCTGCAATCTCCTTGGATTCGCGCTCATTGCAATGAAATTCATGCGCGATCTGGGGGCAGCTTAGGGATGCGATGCTGGCTTTGTCAAGTCTTAGGCAACGCAAAGGCATAGATTTTTATGCGGCTGATGCCGATCTGGACTGGAGGAAGCGTGTTCAGGCGAGTTCCGAAGGGCACGGCGAATCGCACCTCGGCAAGGAGGTGGGGAGGGAGCGGTCTGGGTACTGCAGAGTTGCCTCAGATCAAAGGGAATATTTCTTCTGCAAGATCAAATGTTCGCAGGAAGGGGGGGTGGCCCTGGGTTGTCGCCGCTGTGCGAGAGGCGTAGGATGGCCGTTTCGAGAAGCTGAGGAAGGGCGTAAGTAGTGCTAGAGGAACGAGTTGCGGGAGGAGGTCTACCGTCTCGGTGGCTGCTGGAGCAGCCCGCAAGAACGCCTGCGATAGTCTCTCTGGAGGCGACGGCTTGCTGAATGGGGCAAGTCGGCCTGAGTGTCTATATACATCTCAGTGGTATCCGTCATGAGGGCGGTGCCAAACATGGTGAAAAGGAGATGCGAAATGCTGAAGTATGGTGAGGCGAAGAAGGCTGTCTACAGAGGATCGCTTATCGACCCGATCGGGTTTGATAGAGGGTCATTGATCGATCCCATCGGATAGCCCCGCTGTCTCGGTCCTTCCGAGTCTAAACTGCTGAATCCCCCCCATCGTACTTCCCCATATGGCCCCGGGTGGCAGGCCCGGGGCCTCGACTTGCGTCAGTTACCGACCTCGACTACACTTTCGTCGATCCAGTAATATCTTTCCCGCAACCGGCTTGAATTCTGTCTTTCATGGATCACCGAATACTGGAAACGCCCGTGCGCTGTGATCCGCAGGGCGACTGTTGACGCATTGGCACCATGCTACAGTGACCTAGGAGGACGAGACACCATGACGGCATCCCATCCGGAACCGCTGCCGCTGACCTTGATTGCCGAGTATCTTGACGGATCCGCCGACGCCAACTCATTCTGGGACGATTGGGTGTCGGTTCTGCTGGAGAACCCGCGGTTCGCGGCCAGTTTCCACCGCCTCTTGGGGCTGAGCGAAGAGTTCAGCTTGCCGCAGCTGAGCCGGGTCGCCTACGAGGGCCCGGAGGCACGCGAGCTATTGCAGCGTCTGCGCTGCTTGCCGCCAGCGAGGCAGTGGCGCGAGGCACGCAATGCCAGTTGGGTGGTCAATTGGTGTTTGGTGCGCCTCTTGCTGCGAGAGAATCTCCGCATCACTCCGCAGGACGTGCACGAGGGCGGCCGCCTGGCGCGTTTGGCCCTGATGCTGGTGCGACGCTTGCCGGCTGCAGTCTACGGCACTGAGCGCTTGGCCGAACTGAGGGCACTGGCCTGGGCCAATCTGGCCAATGTCTATCGCGTGCGCGGTGATCTCAAGCAGGCCGACGCTCTCATGCAGCGTGCACTGCGTCGCCTCGGAGGAGAGCCGCTGCAAGAGCCCGGTCTGCGAGCGGATCTGCACCTGATTCAGGGTTCCATGCTCTACGATCAGCGGCAACTCGGTGCCGCCCGGATGGCCTTCGAGCAAGGCTTGAATCTCTGTCAGCACCCGCTTCGGCAAGAAACGGCCGCTATGCTTCAGATGCGGCTGGCCGCTCTGGACTACGAGGTGGCACACCTAGACAGTGCAATTGAGAGGACCGAGGCGGCCCTACGACTCATCGGCAAGTCTGGGGCTACGCGGCTCTTTGTGCAAGCGAGCTTCAATCTTGCGGATCTGTTTGCCCGAGCGGGCCGCTTCGACGAGGCGATGGCGCAGCTGTCTCAGCATCGGCAAGCCCTGCAAGTCTATGGGACGCCGAGTGATCAGTGCCGCGCCAACTGGTGCGAGGGGATCATCCACCAGGGGCTTGGCGAATTTGGCGCGGCAGTGAAATGCTACGCGCGCGCAAAAAAAGCTTTCCTTTCTCTGGATTTGTGGTACGATGCAGCCATTGTCACGCTGGAGTTGGCTAGCTTACTGCTCGAACACGGCAAAACAGCTGAAGTCAAGCAACTAGCGCTCGACACGCACAAGCTCTTTGAAATCCAGGACGTCGACCGCGAAGCTCTTGCAGCGCTAGAGCTCTTCCGCGAGGCAGCGACGCAGGAAGCCTTGTCGATCGAGATGCTGCAACGCATCGAAGCCGACTTCCGGCAAGCCTGCCGTGTCTCCGCTTAGGCCTTGCGCCTGGGCGTTGGAGATCGCCGCGACATTTCTGGATATCTACACTTGGTGCACCAGCCTGGCGACCATCAGTAGCCTGATGGCCATCCTTCTGGTAGCTGGAACCTAAGAAATCGAGTTGGCCGGTGTAGGCGAACGGTCGGAGTTAAACCAGACTTCCGCCAAGTTTCCCGTTCGTCTACACCGGCCTTTAGTTTTTGGGGCCTCGAGTTCTTAGGGCCCTCGGCTATTGAGCCCTTCAGTTCTGGGGAGAGCCTAGCGGAAGCAGGGGCGCTCCGGCCACGGGACGCGTTGCGGTAGATCTTGCGGTTCGGGAGTGGCCTGCAACTGACCCTGCAGAGCTGCCTCGACGGTCACACCGTCCGGCGCCAGCGGGTGATCCGGCAGCAGCTCGGCCAGGGGAAGCAGGGCGAACAGGCGTTGCTGGAGCCGTGGATGCGGCAGGGTGAGTTCCGGGCGCTGCAGGTGGGTGCTGCCGTAGAGCAGCAGATCGATGTCGAGAAGGCGCGCTGCGTTGCGCTGGCGCCGACGCCGGCCGGCGGCCAGCTCCAGCGCCTGGGTGACGGCCAGGACGGCCGTGGCCGGCAGTCGACAGTCGCCGGTCAGCACGGCGTTGAGGTAGGGAGGCTGGGTTGCAGTCAGGGGCTGGGCTGTGTCCGTGGACTCGGACTGGGGCAGCCACAGGGGGCTACGATAGAGGCCGGAGAGACGGGCGTGGCGCAGGCGCAGGCGATGCTGCAGAACGCGGGCAGCCTGCGCCAGGGTCGTTGCGACGTTGCCCAGGTTGGCACCCAGGCCCAGGGCCAGGACGACGGCCGGGGAATCAGTCGTCGTCGTCCTCGTCGTCGCTGTCGTCGTCGTCGCTCAGGTCGGCACCTTCGAGTTCGCTCTCGAGGTCGTCATCCTCGAGATCGTCGTCGTCCTCGTCGTCATCTTTGGCGCCGTCCTCGAGCAGGTCCGAGTTGTCCTTCTTCGGCGCCTTCTCTTTCTCGGTCTTGACGGCGACGGGCGGTGGCGGTGCCGCGGCAGGCTTGCTCTTGCCGCTCGCCGGCGCTACCGGGGTGGCGCACTTGGGACAGGCGGGTTGCGGTCGGCCCAGGTCGTAAAACTTGGTGCTGCACTCACTGCAGGTGTGCTTGGTGCCCAGCTTGTTTTCAGCCATGATGAAAATCAGCCCCGTAGATCGGTTCAGCCGTTGGATTCGTCCCACATGGGAATCTGTCGACGTGCCGCGAAGAGCGCTTGCCCCCGGCGCGGCGGGAAGATACCATGCCGCAGGTCCGCGCTGGGACCAGTTCGGCTGGAAGCAGCGCTTCTTATACCCCAAGATGCGAATGTCGACAACGATTTCTACTGCAAGTTCCCTGACGTCGTGGCTGGCCAATGTCGCCCGCTACGGGGCGATCGCGCTGCTGGCGCTGCTTCTGGCAGCTTCGCTGCTGGCGCCTGCGTTGATCGCTCAGGCGTCCGATGTACCCGATCCTTCCGAGCCCGGGCTGAGCGCTGACGAGCAACTGCGCCGGCTGCTGGCTCGTGTTCAGTACGAGCAGCGCAACACGCGCACGCTGCACGCCGACTTCCGGCTGCTGCAGCAGAGTGAGCTGCTGCTCGAGCCGCAAGAGTCGTCCGGCGAGCTGTTCTACCGTGCACCGGACGAGGTGCGCTGGGAGTACAGTTCCCCTGAACCGATGACGGTGGTCATTCGCGAGGATCGTATGCTCACCTGGTACCGCGATCTGCATCGAGCCGAGCGGGCGCAGGTGGGCAGTTATTCCGAGCGGGTGATGAAGTATCTCAACGCTGCCAACTCCTTGGACGCGTTGCTCGAATACTTCGACGCCCGGGTCAGCTTCGCGCAGCTCGACCAGCCCTACCAGGTCAAGCTGGAGGCCAACAGCCCGCGCGTGGCGCGGCGTCTGAGTGGCATGACGCTGTGGATCGACCGCGAGCTGTACCGGCCGGTGAAGATCATCGTCGAATCGGCGGACGGCGACGTGACGGAGTTCCAGTTCGAGAACTTCCGGGTCAACGGTGAGTTGCCCGAGGGCGTGTTCGACGTCGAGCTACCACCGGACGTCGAAGTGCGCGACGTCGAGCTGGGTAGTTCCAGCTCTGGAGCCGCCGCGAGCGGCGGTCACTTCTGAGCCCTGGCCGCGAGCGGGGGGAGCTGCGATGAGCGACGACCAGTTCAAGTGGCCGGTCTCGGACACGCCGCCTCCCAGGAGCATGCCGACGGGGAGCCGGCCGCCGGGTGGTTTCGACTTCCCGTCGCGCCGCGGCTTCCTGGGCCGACCGGGGGGCCGCTACCGTGCTGGCGTTTTCGCCTGTGGTGGCGGCGGGCTCGGCCCGATCCGTTTCGATCTCCTGCCGCCGGAGGAGGACGTCAAGGAGCCGCCGGAGTTCGCCACCTTCATCGGCCAGCGCTTCATGGGCATTCCGGTGGAGTGGGAGCAGACGCATCTGCCGACCCACATGCGCGAGCCACCGCGCGAGCTCGAGGAGAGCCCGAGTGCGGTTGCCGTGCGCGAAGGACGGCTGGAGCGGCGCGGTCGTCTGGGCCGCCTGGTGACGCCGCACGGTGCCATCTTCACGCCCGCCTTCATGCCGGTGGGCACGCTCGGTGCGGTCAAAGGCTTGCCGTCCTGGGAGCTCGAAGCCCTGGGCGCCAACGTCATGCTGAGCAACTTCTACCACCTGGCGGTGCGGCCCGGTCTCGAGCAGATCATCGCTGCCGGTGGTGTGCACGACTTCACCGGCTGGCGTGGCCCGATTCTCACCGACAGCGGCGGCTACCAGATCTGGAGCCTGCCGGATCTGCGCAAGATCGACGACGACGGCGTCAGCTTCCGCAACCATGTTGACGGCTCGCCGATGCGCCTGACGCCCGAGTCGGTGGTCGACGGCCAGTACTGGATCGGCGTCGACATCGCCATGGTGCTGGACGAATGCCCGCCGGCCGGCGGTAGCTACGAGGAAGTAGCGGCGTCCTGGAAGCGCACGCTGGCGTGGGCCGGCCGGGCGCGCGACGCCTGGGCGCGCCACGACGCCGAGGCCGGGCTGTTCGGCATCGTCCAGGGCGGTGTCTACGATGACCTGCGTCGGCGCGCGGCACGCGATCTCGAAGACCTCGACTTCGACGGCTACGCCATCGGTGGTGTCAGCGTCGGTGAGCCGGAGGCCGACCGCCGCCGCGTCGTCGAGGTGACGGCACCCGAGTTGCCCTTCGACAAACCGCGCTACCTGATGGGGGTCGGCTATCCGCTCGACATCGGTCACGCCGTGCTGCACGGTGTCGACCTGTTCGACTGCGTGCTGCCGTCGCGCAATGCTCGCCATGGCTTGCTGTTCCAGCGCGGCGGGGGTGTCGTCAAGATCAAGAACTCCCGCTACCAGCATGCCCACGGCCCGATCGACGCCGCCTGCGCCTGCCCGGTGTGCCAGCAACACACGCTGGCCTTCGTGCACCATCTCTTCCGCTGTGGCGACATCACAGGCCAGGTCTTGGCGACGGTGCACAATGTCTACCATTACCTTGACTTTATGTCGGAGCTTCGGCAAGCTATCGCGACCGGTGTGCTGGTGGAAACCATCGCCGACTGGTGTGGTGTCGATCCGGCTGAGCTGAACGTCAGCGAAGAAGAAGCCGAACTCGCCCGCCAGGGTGTGGCGCTTCGGGAGCGGGAACGCGAACGGTTCGAAGAAGAATCGATTCGCCCGACTGCCGAGGAGTGGGCCGCGTCGAAACGGTTGGCGACACAAGCGGCGCAATACGCCGACGCCACAACCGCTCCGGCGCCCGCTCACAAGCCGAAGAGAAGGTCGTAGCCAAGATCTCGTGACGAGCTTCGTGACGGAGCGCGCTACGACAAGCCACAGACTGCCCTCCGCCGGCAACGTCCGCCGCTAGGAGCGAAACAACCCCCGAGTCAGAAGAATCCGCGAGCCGAGCGGTCACGGTCCGTTTCGGGACCGTCGGAGAAGCGTCGCCTCGGTGCCCGCGGGGCAAAGTTTTCAGGAGCACAACATGTCGATTTCATGGCTGCCCACGTGGATTGGGCCGCTCGCCACGGATGCTTTGGCTGGTCCTTTCAGCACGTTGGAAGGGCTGGGTAGGTTCTTGGCGCAGGCCGGCGGAGCGGGTGCAAGCGCGTTCGGTCAGCTGGCGCCGATCATCATCATCGTCGTCATCTTCTACATCATCGTCTTCCTGCCGCTGCGCAAGCAGCGCAAGCAGCACGCCACGATGTTGGAAGAACTACAGAAGGGCGACAAGGTGGTGACCAACGGCGGCCTTTACGCCGAAATCGTGTCGGTGGACGCGGACACCGTGATCGTCAAGGTGGCCGACAACGTCAAGCTCCGCATGATGAAGTCCGCGGTGGCGGGCAAGCAGGGTGAGGAACTCACCGGGAGCACGCAACAATGAACAACAGTCTAGTGATTCGCGCCCTGGTGATCTTGGGCGTCTTGGTGTGGGCGGCGTTCTCCGCTTACCCGCCGCAGGAGAGCATCAACCTCGGCCTCGACCTGCGCGGCGGCATGCACTTGGTGCTGGAGGTCGAGACCAACGACGCTCTGCGCGCCGAGACCGACCAGGACATGGACACGATGCGGGGCCAGCTGGCCGAAGAGGGCATCACCGGTGTGGTGCTCGAACGCAGTGCCCCGGCGGCCGACGGTAGCGTCTTCGCTTTCACCCTCAGCGGTGTGCCCGCTGGCGAGGACGACACGGTCGATCAGATCCACACGGATTACCTCGGCGACGATTGGGACATGAGCCGCAGCGGTGACACCTACCGCTTCAGCCTGACCGAGAGTGCCAAGCGCGACCTGCGCAGCCGCACCGTCGACCAGGCGCGGCGCACCATCGAGCGGCGTGTCGACGCGTACGGCGTCGCCGAGCCGGCGATCCAGCGTCAAGGTTTCGGCGACAGCGAGCGGCTGGTCGTCCAGCTCCCCGGTGTCGACGACCCGGAGCGCGTCAAGGACCTGATTCAGGACACCGCTTTCCTCGAGTTCCGCCTGCTCGATGAGCGCACTCCCAACGGCGCCGGCACGCGCGAGCAACTGCTGTCTCAGTTCGGCGGTACCCTGCCGGCCGACGTCGAGATCTTCCCCAGCGTGCTGGGACCCGAAGAGAGCGGCGAGCAGTTCTACGCCGTACAGGCCTCCAGCGTGCTCACCGGTCGCGACCTGCGCAACGCGTCGGTAGGAGCCGGCGAGTTCAACGAGCCGGTGGTGAACTTCCGTCTCAGCTACGAGAAGGGCACCCAGTTCGGCGAGATGACCTCGTCCAACATCGGTCGCCGCATGGCCATCATCCTCGACGGCCAGGTGCTGTCGGCGCCCTCGATCAACGGTCGCATCAATGATCGCGGCATGATCGAAGGTGGCTTCGACCAGGCCGAGGCGCTCGACCTGTCGCTGGCCCTCAAGTCCGGTGCGCTGCCCGCCGGCATCACCACCCTGGAAGAGCGCACCGTTGGCCCGTCGCTGGGCCAGGACTCGATCGACCAGGGCCTCGAGGCTGGCCTCTACGGCGCCGGCTTGGTGGTGGTGCTGATGTTGGTCGTCTACCTGCTGTCGGGCATGAACGCCATCTTCGTGCTGGCGATGAACGTGGTGCTGGTGTTCGGCGCTCTGGCATCGCTCGGCGCCACGCTGACGCTGCCCGGTATCGCCGGCATCATCCTGACCATCGGCATGGCGGTCGACGCCAACGTGCTGATCTTCGAGCGCATCCGCGAAGAGCTGCGGATCAAGCCGGTGAAGGCGGCGGTCAAGGCCGGCTTCGAGAAGGCTTTCTCGTCGATCCTGGACGCCAACGTCACCACCCTGATCGCGGCGATCTTCCTGTTCCAGTTTGGCACCGGCCCGATCCGCGGCTTCGCCGTCACGCTCAGCGTCGGCATCTTCGCTTCGGTGTTCACCGCGGTCTTCGTGAGCCGCTTCCTCTTTGACCTGTGGCTCTCCCGCTCGACGGCGGTGGAATCGATCTCGATTTGACGGAGGCGTAGCCTGATATGCGATTTCTCACCGATCCGAAAATCGACTTCATGGGCATGCGAAAGGGCTTCATTGTCCTTTCCGTCGTGCTGGTGTTGTCGTCCCTGTCCTACCTTGTCTACGCCTACAGCAACGACGAGCTGAACGTCGGCATTGACTTTGCCGGCGGTACGCAGATCACCCTGCAATTCGGGGACACGCCCGATATCGATCAACTGCGCACGATCCTCAACGACGCCGGCATCGCCAAGCCGCAGATCCAGCGCTTCGGCCTCGCTGAGCGCAACGAGCTGTTGATTCGCACCGCCACCGTCGAAGGCAGTGAAGAAGGCGCTTCCGACGCCCTCTTCGCCGCGCTCGACGGCGCTTACAACCCCGGTTCCGGCGCCGGTGACGACCTCAACCGCATGGGCCCCGATGCCGTTGCCCGCCTGCTCACCGCGTCCAACCCGCTCGGGCTGGATCTCATCCCCGGTGCTGTACCCGATGAGTACCGGCAGATCGGTGAAGCCGTCATCGCGCAGCGTCGCGACGTCGGCCTACTGGCCAGTTGGGACGACCTGGCGAACATCGACGGCATGAGTCCCGAGAAGCTGACGGCCCTGCAGGACTCCACGCACCTGGGTGCCTTCTCGCTGCTCAGCGTCGAGAACGTCGGTCCGCAGATCGGCAGCGAGCTGAAGTCCAAGGGTATCTGGGCGGTCGTCTTCTCGCTCGTCGGCATGCTGGCCTACATCGCCTTCCGTTTCCAGCTGCGCTTCGGTATCGGCGCCGTGGTCGCCATCTTCCACGACGTCCTGATCACGCTCGGCATCTATGCCTTCCTCGGCTTCGAGTTCAACCTCACCCTGATCGCCGCCTTCCTGACGCTGGTCGGGTACTCGGTGAACGATACGGTGGTGGTTTTCGACCGTGTGCGTGAGAACATGCAACGCTTGCGCCGGGAGCCGTTGGTCGAGACGCTCAACAAGTCGCTCAACCAGACCCTCAGCCGTACGGTGATGACGTCCATGACCACCTTCCTGGTCGTGCTGACGCTCTTCGTCTTCGGTGGCCAGGTGATCCGCGGCTTCGCCTTCGTGCTCACCGCCGGTGTCGTGGTCGGCACTTACTCCTCCGTCTTCGTCGCCTCGCCGGTGGTGCTGGCGTGGGAAGCCCGCTTCAGCAAGGAAGCACGGACGCGGCGTAGAGAAAGCAAGTAGGACGTACGTCGTTCCGTCCGAAATCCGGGTAGGGGCCGCCCTGCCGCGTCGCCACATCCCTGGATGCATCAACCCCCGCCTCTTGGCGGGGGTTGGTGTTTGCGGGCAAATTCCGTCGCTGTACCGGGATTCCCGGCAGGCAAGAAATGCGCGCCGCGCCGTGCCAGGATTGGCGCAAAAAGTTCCTCTGTCGTAGGACAAGCCCGGGATCACTTGTGCTCCGAGGCACGGCCGGCCGCCGTCGCCAAATCACAGAGTAAAAAGGGCTTGCGTCGATCCAGGGCGTGTTCTAGAATTGGAACTAATGCTCTCTCGAATCGCGCGCCACCGCTTCGTGGAATTGATCCGCTCCCTGGACGCCAGAACCGACCTCGCCGAGGTTGCTTTGGTCGTGGCGGCCGAGACCACGCCCGGTCTGGATATCGAGGCCTACCTGCATCGTCTCGACTCCATGGCCGAAGAAGCGGATCGACGCACGCGTGCCGCCGAAGAGCCCCACCAGCGCATCGAGACGCTGAACCGCTACCTGTTCGAAGATCTCGGCTTCATCGGCGACGATGACGACTACTACAACCCGCGCAACAGCTTCCTCAACGAGGTTCTCGACCGCCGCTCCGGCATTCCCGTGACGCTGGCCCTGGTCTACCTCAGCCTCACTCGCCGCCTCGGCTGGCCGGTGGTCGGTGTCGGTTTCCCGGCGCACTTCCTGGTCAAGTACACGCGGCCGCAGATCCTCGTCGACCCTTTCACCGGCGAAGTGATCAACAAGCGCGAGTGTCGCCGCCGCTTGCGCATCGCCTTGGGCGACAACGCCGAGTGGCGCGACGACTACCTCGATCCCGCCGCGCCCGTAGACATCGTCCTGCGTTTGCTCACCAACCTCAAGCACATCTACATCCAGAGCCAGCGTCACGAACTAGCGCTCAGCTGCTGCGAACGCCTACTCCTGCTGCTACCGGACTCGCCCAAAGAGCTGCGGGATCGCGGGCTGGTACTGCTCGAACTGGAATGCCGCGAGGAGGCCTACGCCGACTTCGAACGCTTCCTCGAACTGGCCCCCGAAGACCCCGCCGCCGAAGCCGTGCGCGATGTGCTGTCGATGGCACGGCAGCAGATTCCCCTGGTCAACTGAGCCTCCTCCTCCGCCTCTGCCTGCGCCGGAACTGAATATTCAGAGAGATAATAAATCTTTGCAGCTAAGAGCTTATTTGACAGCGGCTGCAAGCCTGGTTACGATTTCCCCATATTCTCCTATTGCGGGTCCTCTTCTCGAAGCCATTCGAATCACGGTCATCCGGAGCCCCAGCGGTTCCTTATCTCACCACGTGACCTTTGGAGGACACATCATGAACAAGAGCAAGAAGCCCGTCTCGCTGAACCTCGAACTCGAAACCGTCGAGTCCCGCTGCAAGCCGGGCTGTGGCAGCTCCACCACGCTGCCGCTGTGCACCTGTCCCATTTCTTGCTGAGGCGATTTGGCTACCGGATCGGACCGTGAATCCGGTCCGGTAGCGGTACTCCTGAGCACCGTTTTCGCCCCATCGCCTGGGCAGCCCCCTGCCCCGGTATACACTAGAGGCGTGAAACAACCCGAGTCTCCGGAATCTGAGCATCCGGACCGTGATCCGGTCCCCGTACCGCCGGCTTCTCTGCAGGCTACTGCCGAGACGGAAGGCAACTACCCCGACCTGTACCTGGTTGCCGAGTGCGGCGAGCAGGATCAAGAGAAATTGGTGCGCGAACTGGTGGCCCCGATCGTGGCCGAGATCCGGGATCATCCGGAACTCGAGTCGCTGTTCTTCGTGCGCATGAGCAAGCCTACCTGGCAAGTCCGCCTGCGTGTCGTCGGAGACTTGGAGTGGTTGCAGAACCGCTGCAGGCGCGTGATGTGCCTGCGTCTCGACGCCTTGCGCGGCCGGCGGGCGGTGCACGACTTCAGCCTGGGGCACTACGGGCGTGAGCTCGAGCGCTACGGCGGTGAAGGCGGCATGCGCATCGCCGAACAGCTGTACCACCACGACTCGCTCGCCTGCTTGGACCTGATCACCGCCGAGGCCCGCGGCCTGCTCGAACGTTCGCGGCGTGAGCTGGCGCTGCTCTACAGCGAGCGGCTGGCCAATCGGTTGGGCCTGCATGGCGAAGACCGCTCGCGCTTTTACCGCTACGGCTACCAGTGGACCTTCCAGACCGAGACCTGGGACCAGAGCGATGCCGACGCACTAGAAGAACGGTTCGAGCAACTGGAGGCCGGGCTGCGCTCCCTCTTTCCGCTGGGTGGCAAGGCACCGCCCGAGACGGATCTCTGGGGCGGAGACGAGCCGGCGCGCGTTGGTGCCGGCCTGGCAGCGTCGCAAGAACCAGCGCTGGCACGGCTGCTCAAGGGGCACAGGGCGGGGCGCATCGGCGGTGATCTGGCCTACCTCGGCTGGTCCTACTGCCACCTCTTCTGCAACCGCCTGGGCATCGACCCGTCCGGCGAGGCGGTACAGCGCTACCTGATGCACCTGTACCACTACCGCGTCCGTGCCCAGGGCTCGCTGCCGGGGCCCTTGCTCACCGAAGCGGCCAGCGACACCTGAACGATGGGGGACGGCTACCCCCGAGAGGCGGACTGCTGGCAGAGAGGGCCCCGCATCGCCCTCCTACGACTGGCGTTGCAACCCTGGCAGCGTCTGCAGGCTCTGCGCGCCGACGCGACCGTCGGGCACCTGGCCGTGGCCCGCCAGGCACAGGCCGAGCTCGACGCCCTCGTGCCGACGCTCGAGGCCGCACTGTTCACCGCCGCCGGTCCCAAGCGTCCCGCCGCCGGTCCCGTGGAGGCAGCGCGACGCCTGGCGTGCGTCGCGCTACGGCGGGCGGTGCACAATGGTCGGGAGTTGGACGCCTCGACACTCGGGAGCAGTGACCGCGACGGTGATCTGCAAGGGCAGCTGCAGCGATATAGCGAGCTGAAGGCTACTGTCGAGCGTGCCCGTGCCGCGGCGTTGCAGGCCTGCCAGGCCGAGTTGCCGCGGGCACGTCAGCACGTTCTCGACGCCAGCGCTGAACCGCTCCAGGCGGCGGCGCTAGCACTGGTCAGCCGATCGCTGTTCCGCCGGCTGCAGCGTCTGCAGGCCGCAGCCGCACCCCATACTCAGGCCCGCGACGCCCAGACCCACGATACGCGTCACACCGTCGCCAAACTGCTCGCCTACCTCGACCGTGCCGCCAGCAAGACCAGCCCCAACGGCCTTTTCTGCGCCACCGCCGTCGCAACCTGGGGCGAGCGCCTGAACGTCCACCGCCTCGCTACGCCGCCGCGTGTCGATCTGCGCCTCAACGTCACCGAAGCGCGCAAACTCACCGCCCACCTCGGCTTCGGCCCGCAGATGGATGCCCTCGTGCGACCCCGTGTCACCACGACGCTGCATCGCCAATCCGCGGAGTCCGGCGAAGTCCTGACCTTCTGGCGCACAGCCTCGCTGCGTCGACCTGAGGACGACGAAGCTCTCCAGCGCCTGGGCGCACAGCCGATCGTCGACCTCTTCGTGCAACTGGCGGATGGTCGTCGCTCCGTTCCCGAACTCCTCCTGGCCGTCGCCAGCGCGGCGGCAGAGCACGGCATGGAAGTCAGCGTCGAGCAATTGGAGCCCTTCTTCCGCCAGCTCGTCGACGCCGGCCTGCTGCACGCCGAGATCGAGCTGCCGTACGGCTGCGGCCGCCCCCTGCGCGCGTTTGCGCATCGAGTTGAGGAACCGGCTGTCGACGGGGCCCCAAGGATTGCCGAGCTCGAAGCCATCGAAGCCGACCTCGACGCCGTCAACGCCACGCCCATCGAGGCCGCCGCTGCCGTCCGTCTGCCCGCCATCCTCGACGACCTGGCACGGCGTCTCGACGCCCAGGCAGCCACCCTGCCCGAACTGGCCCGGCCGCTCGTGCGCGATGAACTCTTCCGTCTCGACGCGGCCCTCGACGCGGCACCCGGTCGGCAAACCACCCTGCCGTGTCCCTGGCGCGACGCCCTGCAGCCCACCGTCGACGGCTACGCGCGCCTGTTCGCCTCGATGTACCCGTCGTCAAACTATCGTCAGCGCCTGGCGTCCGCCTTCCTGGAGCACTGGCCCGCGGACACCGACATCCCCCTGCTCGACCTCTACCATCACTTCCAACCACCACCCCCGGATTCCCGCGTACTCGACTTCCCGTGCCCGAGCAGCGATGTCGATAGCCAGCCGTACCAAGCCTGGCAGCAAGCCCGCGCCCTGCTCGTCGAGCTGGCCAGACAGGCCAGGGCGGCCGGGGAGCACGAAGTCCGTCTCGACGACACCGCCTGGCATGCCTTGACGCATCCGCTTTCCGACCCAACCGGTCCTTCTGAGACGCTGAAGTGGACCGCCGGCGTTCTCTTCCAGCCCGTGCTCGCCAGTTCCGCGAACCGAAAGCAGCAGAACCGGCTCGTCCTCAACGCCCTCTTCTCGGGCACCGGCGTTGCCTTCGCCCGCTTTGCCGACCTGCACCCCGAAGTCGAGCCTGAGCTGCGCCGGCAACTCCGTGCCTCGGACTCTGCCGAAACCGCCCAAGTCCCCATCGTCGCCGAGCTGACCTACAACCACTGGGGCCGCACCGCCAACGCCGGCCTGCGTCCACGACTCCACGAGTGGGAACTCGAACTCCCCGGTGACCGCGCCTCCGATGCTGGCTACGCCGCTGGCAAGGTCCTCACCCTCGCCGACCTCACCCTGCGCTACGACTCCACCGAGCAGCGCTTCCACCTGCGTCGCATCCAAGACGGTCGCCAGGTCCTCCCCGTTCTGTCGAGCGGCGTCAGCCCCGAAGGCCTGGTGGCGCTGCTGGTGGCGATCGGGCGTCAAGAGCAGCAGCCCCTTGGTCTGCTCCCCGGCTTCGCCTGGCCGGAAGAAGAGCTGGAACAAGACTTCCCAGACGGCGTTGAGACCTGGCCCCGCTTCGTCCGAGCTGTTTCTTCGGAGGCAGGCACTGACGAGATCGACCTCGAAATCGTCCTCTGGCGCCGCCGCTGGCGCTTCCCCCGCGCCACCATTCCCAAACCCCCAAAGTCCCGCCCCGGCGACGACGCTGACCTCCACCTCGCTACCTACTTCGCAGCCGTCGACACCTGGCGCCACCACCACCTCCTTCCTCGCCACATCTACCTCCACACCGCCACCGTCCGCAAGCCCACCCACGTCGATCTCGAATCCCCCCTCCACGTCGAGCTGCTGCGTCGACGCCTGGCGTCAGAGAAGGGAGATGTCTACGTCACCGAAGCGCTGCCGGGGCCAGAGGGTCTGTGGTGGGGCGGTGGAGACGAGCGCTCGAACGTCGAGGTGCTGGTGCAGTTGGGGGTGTGAGGGGGAGGTAGTTGCAGTCCAGGGCACTCGAGTCCTTGGTCTGCTTGACTGCGGTTTGCCGCGTACTAGATCAAGGGTTTCTTGTCTCTTTCGTAGTTGGGTAACGAGTGTCGCCGTCAATGAGTGACAGGGCAGCTCGAGTCACGAACCAGGTGACAAAAAGGGGATTGCATCGTGGTCGTATGTCTCTTGGAGACAGTCGTTCGAAGAGCAGTGACAGCTGCTGCGATTCTGACGCTTGTCGTGGGACTGGGCTTACAGGCACAGTCAGGGTCTGCTAACGCCCCGAAAGGGGCCCAGTTTGTCTTCGTGATCGATGATTCTGGCAGCATGGGGCAGCCGGAACACGGGCTTACAGACCCCGATCGGCTGGCTGTGTTCGCGGTGCGTGCTCTACTGGGTGTGCTCGACGACCGGGACTGGGCGACAGTTGTTCGTCTCAATGGCCCTCGCGAGGGTGAAGATCCGCTATCGCTGGCGCCTTTGGGAGATGCGCACCGAACCCGGCTGATGGAGGTTCTGCAGCTGGACGCGGAACTGGCGCGATATGAGGGGGAGTACACGCCTTGCCGAAGGGCTCTACAGGCCGTCAAGCGGATGCTCGAAGGGTCGGATAGGCAGAACATTTCCCAAGTCGTGATCTTCCTTTCGGATGGCAAGTGCACACCGGTAACGCAAGGGGAAGATCGTGTCCTTGACTTTGCTGAAGGTTTGCGCTCGGCTCAGGGAGAGAATCCGCGCCTTCAGTTCTACTTTCTGCGATTCGAAGGGCAAGAGTACACTCCGGGGCTGGAGCAGCTGGCCGAGAACACCGGAGGTTCGGCGATCGAGGTCCGACAGGGGGATCCGACGCGGATCCTCTACACCTTTGCGCAAGCGCTGGCCCGCTCGCAGGGCTACGAACCTCTGATCCTCAGTCCGAGCGTGCGGCAGCTGCCGGCCTACCGGGGGGCCAACCGAGTCCGCTTGCTGGCAATTGCGCGCGGCGATCAGGGAGAGCCGTTGGCGGTGCGCGTCCGGCGTCGTCAAGGGGGCGGAGTCGATACGGTGCCGATCGAGCAGGGCACCCACAGATTCCCGGGGCAACAGGGGTATCGCTTCGCTTCGGTGCAGTATCGGCCGGTCGAGCAGCCGGTGGAGGTGGAGGTGGTCGGAGCCGGCGAGGATTGGGAGGTCGTTGCCTTGCCGGAATATCACCTGGCGGTCAACCTGGCCTTGCGTCGTGGTGGCTGTGAGGAGGAAGGCGAGACCCTGGGTGGCGTCACGCCAGCCGGAAGCGGATTGTGTGCGGTGATCGAGCTAGTCAATGAGGAAGGGCGCGTGGTGGGCAAGGAGGTGACCACCGGGCAGTTACAGGCTTCCTTGCGTCAGACAGTCCCGGGTGGTTCCGAGCCTCGGCTGATTTCGGCAACGGAAGCTTCCTCGGATCTCGCCAGCTTCCGCTTGGATATACAAGGGCTCGAGAGCGGTCACCACGAGTTTCAGGGGCAGGTCCAGTTGGGGACCCAGGTTGACGATCCCCGAGTTCTGACGGGCACTGCGCGAACACTGCAAGCAGTAGATCTGGCGATCCGGCCGGTTCCGAGTGAGCTGCGACTCGATCCAATCCAGCCCGGTGAGGTCAGCCGTCAGAGCCTGGAGATCCATGGCAACTTCGCGCCGTCGGAAGCCGTGGTCTCCTTGGAAGAGGGAGAGAATCTGCCGAGCTGCGTGACCTTAAGCTTTGACGGCAAGGAGCTTGGAGAGACCATCTCGATTCGTCCAAAGCAGGGCTACTGGGTCGAATTTCGGGCGGCCAAAGCCTGCGGCGAGACGCAAGGTCGACAGGTCGATGCGCGCCTGCGCCTGGAGCTTGCGGGACTCGATTCGATTGCCATACCGGTAACCTTTCGCTTGGAGAACAACGCCCAACGCCGAGATCCGACAACAGTGGAATTGCGGGCAGGTACGACGAGAGAGGTCGATGTAGCAATCCCCGCGGCCTGGAATTCTTTCGACGTACAAGCAACCGCCGCCGAGAATGCGCAGGGCGAAACCTATGAGTTGCTGCGCGCTGAGATTCTGAGCGAGCCTCCGATTCCCTCTGAAGACGGTGAAGCCTCAGGTCGCCAGCGAGTCGAGGGATTGACCGCTGAACAGGGACTGTCTCTGCAACTCGTAGCTTCGGGCTGTTGCAGGTCCGGGACCTACGCCCTCGATGTCTACCTGTGGCCCAAGGTCGGTGCCACGACCATCGTACCGCTGGTCGTCGAAGTCGAGGCCAGCTGGTGGACCTGCTACGGCTCTTGGGTGCTCGCGGGGACCATCGGTCTCTTGGCTGGCTTGCTGGTGTTCTATGTCCTGAGCATGTTCAGTCATACCACCTTGCTCGACCGAGACCAGCTGAGCGCTCGTCTAGTGCCCTTACGCTGGCCTCGCCATCGCGGCGCACCGCAACCCGCCAGCAATCGCAGTAGTGACCGAGAAGAGGTCGAAGACATTGTGCACAGTGAAGTCTCTAGCCTGCAGCGGGTGCGGAGCTGGCTACGAGCCAATCCCCTGGTCTTTGGCTCGCCTGGGCGAGAGTACAGAGAGACGGCCGAACTCTTTTTGACCACTGATCTCGGGCTAACCTCGATTTCCCTGGTATTGGAGCGGGATGTCGTCGACCGACTCCGGACGAGCGAGGAGATCGACACTTGGGAAGAGGGGAGGCTCTTCGCGCGCGCCGGCAATCCCGTCTCCTTCTTTGTCGTGCGCGGTCCGAGCAAGAAAGTTCAGCAGATGACTCCGGAAGGCTGGTTCGGCAAGGTCGATGACCTGACTGTCGAGCAGGTTTCCAAAGGACAAAGATTCATTCGTCAGCTTTCCATCAAAGAGCGCAAAGAAGGCGCTGTGGCCGGGTGGGTTCTGGAATAGAGCTCGAGGCCGGTCCGAAAACAAAAGCAAAATTGCGAGGTTGAACATGGCCAGAGATCGTAAGTTGATCGTCGAAGAACTCCTGACCAAGCCCAGCGGCGTGTGTCCGATGCTGTTCGTTGGTATGGGAGGAGCGGGTTGCAGGATGGTGGAGCGGATCGCCGGTCATCTCCGAGGTCGACCGGATTATAAAGAACGCTTCAAAGATCTGGTCAAGTTCGCCATGATCGACAGCAATGTCAATGATCTGGAAGGGTATCGAGAAGTGGCCAATGCAACCTTCCTGATCAGTGACTTCGAGAAGGAGGAGTACGCCAATCTGGCCTCTGGCAAGAAGTTCCTGGAACCGCAGCAGTACTTTACACAGTGGGTGCCGTCGGACTATCGCTTCCGCTCCGGAGATACCTCGGGGGCTGGCCAGATTCGCATCGAATCTCGTCTGGGTGTTTACTACCAGATGAAGCACAAACAATTCGTGCCCAGATTCCGCAGTCTCTTGGAGAGTCTGAAGTCGCACGAGAACGGACATCGGAGGTTGGACTCCGACGAGATCCGGATCGTACTCTGCTATTCCGTCGCCGGCGGAACCGGCTCCGGTTGTCATCTGCCAGTGGCCTATATGTTGCGGGATCAGGCCGACGACCTGGGCAAGCCGACTTTGATCGGTGTTGCGGTGTTGCCGGCGGTCTTCGAGGACAAGGTCGGCGTCAATAAGGATGGTGTTTTTGCCAACGGTTATGCAGCTCTGAAGGAAACCGAGCATTTGATGAAGCTCGGTGCCCCGGATTCTCGGTTCTTTCCCGAGAAGGGGATCGAGTTTCACTACAACCCCGCCGATGAATCGAAGCGAACGGTTCACGCGCGTCCCTTCGACTTCCTTTATCTGATCGACAAACCCGAGTCGTTCAGCGTTCCCGAGCCGGTGGATGCTGCGGCGGACGGACTCTATCTGCAGTTCTTCTCGCCCCTCTACGGGGCCCAGCTCTCCGACTACGACAACTACACGCAGTACCAGAGGTTCTTGGTACCGGAAGACTTCGAAGAGGGAGGCATTCCGGGCTTCTCGACCTTCTATGGCTCCTACGGTTGCGCAGTGCTCCTGGTGCCGGTTCCCGGCCTGGTGGAGTATTGCAGCCAGGCTGCCGCCCTGGCGTTGATTCGGGCCAGCTTCATGGGGGATATCCCAGCGGATCCGATGTACGAGCCCTTGCGCATCGACAGCGACCGCTTCTATGAAGTCAAGGAGCGCGACGACGAGGATGCGCAGCTCTTCCAGGCTGCGGATATCCCCAGTCAGCCTCAGAAAGAGCGTCGCCGAAGGTTGTTCGATCGGCTTTTTGCCAAGCGGGTGCGCCTGCTGGCGGCGTGTGAGTACCGGGCTGACCGCGACGGCCGGTTCCGCGGCATCTTCCGGCACGGCCACTATCTCGGAACCATCCCGAAGCTCGACGGTAGCGCCGTCATGGACATGGAGCGGTTCGACGAAGAGGCCGAGCGCGAGCGCGAGCTGGTCGGTGGCAAGCTCAGCGTTTCGATCGGCGGCATCATCCTGCCCGCCTTGGTCGGACTGCCGGGGGACGACCCCGGACTCCTGCAACGGGCGCACCAAGCGATCAAGAACTTCAAGGTCGACAAGCCGCGTCGTGACATGCGGGTCAACGAACTACGAGCGCGCGGCGACGCGTGGCGGACGATGTTGAGGGATGAGGGGCGTCAACGCCTGCGCGATGGCTACAGCGATGGCACGGTGCAGGTGCCTGGCATGGAGAGCCTGGTGCAAATGGACTTCCTGCGCCGGGAGGCGGGAGAGGTCGAGCTGGCGGCCAAGCGCTACGCGGTGCTCTCTCTGCTCGACGCGGTGGATTGGGAACAAGCGCCGGAAGACGAGGCCGAGTCCAACTTCGATGTCCAGGAGAAGAAGCCCACGGCCAAGGCCGACGATGCCTTGATCGAGCACGTAATCAACCAGGCTCGGGATCTGGCCTTCCGCGACATCCGCCGCGAGTTCCTGTCCCAATTGGGCGAGTTGCGCGAGGCGCTGGAGAGCATCGCCGACGAGATGCGGGAGCTGGAGCAGGGGTCGACCAACCTGGAGCGCGAGTACGGTCGTCGCCTGGAGCGCCTGCAGTTCCAGGGCGAGGAGTCGGCCAATCAGTACATCCTGGACGCCGAGGCGTTGCAAGGGGAAGACAATCGACGCTTCTGGGACTTCTACTTCGAGGACAAAATCGCAGCTCTGCCCGAGTTGTCGCTGAGCAATGCTCGCGTGCAACAAATCCTGAGTGACACCGTCATCGAGCTATCGCAGCGTACGGGCCGCAGCACGAGCACGTCACGCCTGGAGAAACTGTTCACCGCGTTGCGCAAGTATGCCCAGGACTTCCTCGACAAGCGGATCGGCGGTGATCGTCACTCACCGGACCTGGAACGTCGCGAAGGGTTGACGCTGTCGGATGCGCTGGAGCTGGAGATCACCTACCGAGCGCTCTATCGCAGCTACGCCGAAGCGATCCAGGGGCAGGGGGACAAGGTCATTCGTCGCATTCTCTCCGAATACCGCGCCCTGCCCGACGAGAAGCAGATCGATTTCGCGGAGCCCAAGCACCAGGACTATCTGCGCGACAAGATCAAGCGGGTAGTGCAGGAGAAGGCATCCCTGCTCTGTGTCTACAACCACTCACGCGATCAGCATGGTGGCGTGCGGCCAAACCATATCTTCCTGGCCGCGATTGATGAGAACTTCAAGAACAGCAACATCGAACAGGCGCTGAAAGATGCCGACATCGATGATCTCAAGTGGGTGTCCGGCAGCTGGCACAACGCCAAAGAGATCGTCTTCTACCGCGCGGTGTTGAATGTTCCGCTTTACACCTTCGGTCGGCTCGACCAGATGAAGCACCACTATGAAAGCTTCCGC
Organism: uncultured bacterium; assembly: GCA_965368975.1. GTDB lineage: Bacteria > Acidobacteriota > Thermoanaerobaculia > Multivoradales > JAHZIX01 > CBDUPA01. The sequence goes on from CBDUPA010000012.1 coordinate 126,819, forward strand.
AGTCTGAGGCGGCGCTCGAAGGTGCTGCACATCGACAAGAACTGGGAGGGTGACCAGCTCTGTGACCTGGATCCGGGCACGCTCAAAGAAGTGCATCGTCAACTAACCGTGCGCGACCAGATCATCAACTTCACCTCGCTGCTGAGCAGCAAGCATCCGCGCATCGATGAGAAGGGGGCTACCTGCATCTTGCGTCGGCGCGGGCGCTACTATCTGCTGGATCCGACCCTCAGCAAGATACCCGATGAGCACGATCCTGGTTCGACCTTGTTGGGCGACGCCCTGGCCCGAGCCATCGAACGCTTGCCCGAGGTGCTCGATGCCGAGCGCGTGAACTTCAGCGAGTACCGGGATTCGCTGCACGGTGTACGCAATGGCATGGCCCCGTGGCTGCTGGGCAAGATCTGCAGGTTACCTTTCCAGTGGCGCCTGCAATACGAAGATTTGAGCAACCACTATGGGCATCAGCGTTCGATCGAGCAGCAAGAGATTCTGCGTGATCTGAAAAACTCCTACGAGAAGCTCAATGAAGCGCTGGACTCTCTGCTCGCGGAACTGCGCAATCGTCGACTCGAGAGTCGGACCCGCAAGGAGGACTTCACGGTCTACGCTCGCCGCTTGACCGCCCAGCAGGCCAAGGATGCACTGGATCAGAGCATCAAGGTGCTGGCCAACTACAGCGAGGCCTGGAGCAAGGTCGAGGACAGCTCGCAGGTCCCGGATACCCCCGAGTCGTTCGTGGATCTCTTCCAGCCTCTGGACCATGGCAAGTTGCAGAGCATGCTCGACAAGTTGCACAAGCCGATCCTTGATGACGATGATGACGATGAGGAAGGCGATGGCCCCGGCCCAGCCAAGCCCCCAGCGGAGCCGGTCAAGCGCCCAGCGGAGCCAGACAAGCCCTCAGCGGAGCCAGACAAAGACTCGGCGGAGCCAGACGAAGACTCTGCCACTGAAGAGCCTTCGGAACCAGATCCCACTGAAACCGAAGGGTCATGACCAACCTGGTGTATCCGGCTCCGGGTATCGTTGTGGGCGTTGGCCGCTTTGGGCTGGCGGTCCTCGAAAAGCTCGGCGAGGATTGGCAACAGCTGAAGCTATCGGGGGCCGGGCCGTCGTGCGAGAACCTACGCCTGTTTTGGGTCCATCCAGAGCAGGACGACGAGGGCTGTTGGCGGGAAATCGAGCTGCCCGAGCTGAACACCGCCAATTACAGTGAAGATGGCGACTGGCCGTCGATCGTGCTCGACTTCGTGCTCTTGCGCACCATGGGATTGATCCGCTATCGCCATGGCATCTACCAGGTGGCTTCGCCGCGCGATTGCGGCCCGGTGCGAACGGCCGATCTCGAGTATCCGGAGACCAAAGACAAAGAAGATCCTGAAGCAGAAGAAGCCAAGAAGGATCGCGAAGAAGATAAGCGACTGGTGCGCCGCCGCTTCTTCGACTGGCTCGACCTGGCTCCCGACCCCGTCGAGGCCGCGGAGCGACTGAAGAAGAAGGCCGAGCGTGAGCCGGTATTGCACCTCTTCATCTCTCCCTTGCTGCACCGGGTGCGGCAGGGCCACAGCCCGTGGATCTTGATGGCTGCGATCCTGCGCTGTAGTTGCTTGCGCGCCGGTCGAGACCCTTCGCCGTGGCGCTGGGTTCGCGAACAGGAGGCGCAAGGCAAGATCGACCAGGAGGCCATCCAGACGGTATGCGAGGACCGTGACAGGTTTCTCGACCGTTTCGCGCCAGCACCCCTGAAGCCCTCACCACAGCCCGAGGTCGATGAGGGGGAAGTCGAGGGGAGAAAGACGGACGTCTGGAAGTTCGAAGAGACGGAGATCGTCATTCCCAAGATCTTTCGGCCCCAGGAGGGAGATCCGGAGCCGCCGATCGATACCTTTCACCTGCTGCGTGAGAACTGGCAGGTATCCGGCTGGGCGACCGATCTCGAGACGCAGAAACAGCAGGGTTTCAAACCGCTGCAGGTGAGCCATTTCCGCCTGGGTCTTTTTGACCACTGTCAACACCGGGAGTCGAGAGAGCCCGAGTTGACAAAGGCCTTCGAGAAGCGACTCAAGTGCACGTCCAGGCTCTTGCATCGGGGGCTGGTTCGGTTGTGGGTCGATCTCAAGCGCGAGCAGGTAGAAGAGCAGGCTCTCGCCACCGGTGAGCGCCGCCATCGCCTGCTCGATGAAGCACTACAGCAAAGCTTGAAGATCCTGGAGAAGTTGGTCGTGGATCCGCTGAAGGACGCTCCCGGCAAGGAGAAAGAGGGCGAGTGCTTGAGCGATCTCTTGCGCTGTCCGGTCGACTTGCCGGACCAGCCGACCCAGTTTCTGCGCAACCAGTGCTTCGATCCTGACTCGCGGTGGTTGCGGGACAGCGCCTTGGAACGACGCCTGGTAGCTCTCGGGCTGGGAGACCCGTGGCGCGCCGCGCCGCGACGGCGGGGATTGTTCCAGGAGGTGATCCTCGAGAAGCAAGCCGAGGGCGGCTGCGCTCCAGGCGAGAGCGATGATCGCCCCCGATGCACGGAGATCGCCAAAGAGCCCAAGTCCGCTGGCGAAGGCCGGGGTCGATTCCGCAAGCAGCTGAACCAGACGGTCCGAGAGTTGTTGGACTTTTCCTACCTGGGAAGGTACCGCGAGCGCTTGACTCGCACACCGCCACGTCTGACGGTCTTTGTCGTCGGTGACATGAGCGAGCCCTTTACGCGCATCAAGATGCAGCAAGTCCTCAAGGACGTTCACTCGGAACTGCTGCGGGCCTTCAGCTCCGTGTTCGAACTGAACCGGGATGGCTTCGATCGTGCCTTGTCCGTCATGCCGATTCTCTGGATGCCGCATCCGGCGGATCCGTTCGGTGGTGAGGAGCCACTGAAGACACGCCTGGAGGAGGCGGTGATCATCGATGCGGTGCACGGTATTCGACGCTGGGTCGAGGCGGTGTTACCCGGTGCGCGGCGCCGGATCTCGCAGATTTTCATCAACAGCAGGGTCACGGACAACGCGGTCTTGAGCATGGACGACAGCGTCAACCAGACGCGCGACTTCCTATCCTTCCAACTGCGCAATGACCTATCGCGCGATGACTGGCTGCGTCGGACCGCGGTGGGTCCGGGGGGCGACGACTACTTCGCCTCGTTCGCCTGCTGCGAGATCGAGTTCCCGGCGGAGAGGGCGCGCGAATACCTGGCCAATCGCATCGCTCGCGACTGCTTGCGTCAGCTGCAGGTGGAAGCTGAATGGCGGGGGCGCGAGGCGGTCAAGGTACCCGATCCCTCATCCATGGAAGAGCTGGTCGGAGAGGCGAGTTCGCGTCTGCAGCAGGAGACGGAAAGGGAGGCGAAGGGTCTGACGGACGCCATCTGGAATGCCCTGCCGCAGGGCGAGAGCTCCCGGCGCTGCATGCCGCGCAAGGAGATCCTGAGCCACTTCTCGGAGCGTTTCGAAAGCCGACTGTGGGCGGACATCACGCGACTGTGGCGACAGCTGACCCAGCGTCGAGGTCACATGGATGACTTTGTCGATTCCTTGCGACACCAGATCTCCCGGCAGCTGCATGGTGCGCTGCCCGACATCCGGCGTCAGAGTGACGACGAGGTGTACCAGGCCAGTGGGCAAGGTATCCAGGCGGCACTCTCGCGCCTGCAGGAACGCCGCTGGCAAGCCTTCAAGCAGCTGCAGGAGGCGGAGGAAGAACGTCTCCAGGCCGAGGAGGCCTGCCAGCAGAATCAGCGGCCGAACCGTGGCAGGCTGTCGCGGGCCCGTCTGGCAGTCACGGAGGCAGCGAAAGCCAAGCCGGATTGTGGTCCGCAGCGCTTCGGTCTTCTCGCCTGGGGCCTGTTGGCTCCGATCACCGCGGTGTTGCCCGCTCGTTTGTTGGAGTCCGAACTGGGCTGGTGGGCGTTGCCTTTGGTGATTGTTTTGCTGATCGTATTGGCGGGTGTCTCGCTCTGGGCCTTGACGCGCCATCGGTATCGTCAGCTGCAGGCCGCGATCGAGACGATGGCATCGGCCGTTCATCGCATGGTGTCCGGCGGCAGTGACTCTAGCCTGGTGGCGGCCGGGGCGTCCTTGCGTTCCTTCCTGGAGACCCGCCTGCGCCTGACCGCGGCGCTGGCCCGGCGCGGCTTTTCGCTCCACGTATTCGAGCAAGCGGCGGTGGATGAAGCTCTGGGTCTGCGCTTGCGCGAGAGCGTCGACATCCAGCTGCACAAGATGATGCGCCGAGCCGAGAGCCTCAAGGTACGTCCCGGCGGAGCCAGTGGCAACGAGCGCGATGATCTGCGAGATCTCTTTGTGCGGCGCGCCGGAGAACGCGTCGAGAAGCTGATCGATCCCGACCACCTGCTCGAGTACTACCACACCCGCGTGCGTCCGGACGACGTACCGGTGCAGGAGTTCATCGAGCAGGTCGGTGGTCTCCAAGATTGGCGCCGAACCGCGTGCCTGTCCGATTCCACGGCGGTCATGGCATGGGGACAGGAACTCTTCACTACCCTGGTCGACAAACCGATCACGGAACTCGACTACTTCACCGAGGCGGTGGGGGAGCAGTTGCGGCGATTCGTCCTGCGCAATTACTCGAATATCGGTTTCGGGGCCAAGTTCCTGGGCTACGAAGGGCTGGATCCGGATGGCATCCGCCTGGTCGCCGATGCTTCCCTGGTGGCCGACCAGGCCTTGCTGCATGCCTATGCCTGGGCCGTGGAGCAGCAGGAAGACCATGCCCGTCGCAACCGTGAGGTGAGTCGCGCGGCGCGCACGCTGGAGACGATCGCGGCCAAGGTCCGACCCAATGCCGCCTACATGCTCTCCTTGGTCCAGGGCGTGCGAGCCCACAGCGTACACAACCTGAAGCGCTTCGAGTCGTTCCATGATCGACCCGAGGGTCCGGACTCGGACGCGATCCACTACCTGACGGGCTATGAAGAGAAAGCCAAAGAGTTTTACCAGTGGATCAGCGCCGAGGATGCCGCGCCGCGCGCACGGCAGGACGAAAATACTACGACTGCCAGCTCTGGGGAGATAGAAGATCATGGACCCGACGTGGATTGATGTTGCCTGGCAGGTGATCTGGCAGGCCATTGCCGGCGTCTTGGTCTGGCTCGATAGCCAGTCGCTCTATGTGATCCTCGGCTGTGTGGGCGGCCTGCTGAGCTTTGTCTATGGTTTGGCATATGGCCTGCAATGGCGGCTCGTCAAGTTTCTCGAGCCGCGACCGGAACAGACAGCGCCGCTGGGACGTTGGGAGGCCATGTCTTCCCTCTTGGCACCGGTGACGGTCGTATTCTTCGTGCTGGAGGGCATCACCCGCTCGCTGCATCGCCGGGTGCGAGGTTCGAAGGAACCAGACTGGAAGGTCAAGCACTCGAGTTCCGCCAAGAACCATGGCAAGCCGATCTTGATCGCGACCTTGGGGCCGACCTTTCTGCTCGCCGGTGTCTTCACTGCTGTGGTCTACTGGTTGGCCCGTCTCGGCGAGCCTCTGTTCGCCGAAGCGTTCTCTCATGCGGGTCCATATCCTTTCTGGGAGTCCAAGCTGCTCAGTGCCTTGTTGGTCCTCGAAGCTCCGCCAGACATCTTCCCGTTGGCGAGCCATCCCAAGGTATCGCTGGTCCTGAGCTTGCTCTTCTGGACAGCTCTCTGGTGGACGTGCGGCAATCTGCTGCGAGGCTTCGTCTATCGAACCGACTTGCAGCGCAACCTGGCGGGCCGCCGCGATACAGCCTTGCCGCTGTGGACCTCCTGGTTCGGGGTCAAGAAGCTGACCGAGGCCGGTGAGGCCTACCGGGGTTGGGCCGCCTGGCTGGTGACGGCGGTCATCCTGCTGACCGTCGGTGCTGGCATGACGCTGAACCCGGCTCCCGGCTCTACCACTGCCGGTGTTGTTGATGGCCTGGAGCCAGCAGTCCAGGTTTCGCCGTCCGCGCTCGCCGTCGCCTTGATCCTCGCCTTGTCTTGGGTGCTGCACCTGCACCTCAAAGGCAAGCATTTTGAGCCGGAGCCCAAGTCCCGAAGGGAAGCGATCGTGCCGTCGGAAGGCCTGCCGGGATGGCAGCGTGTCGTGGCCAAGTTGGAGGAACGGTATCGCCTGACGCCGCCGGAGTTTCGCGGCGAGCGACCGTTGCTGGCCCCCGCGTTCACCGTACCTACAACGGCTCTCCAGGTGCTCTCGCCCCTGGTTCCTGAACTCCTGCAGGAGCCGGAGCAGAGTCCGGAAATCCGGCAGACACCGCCGCTGAACGTGATGCAGGCGAAGGTGCTCGAAAGTCTTTCGCTGTTTGGCTATGTCCACCTGCAGCCCCCCACCACCGGCGATGTCCTGGAACTTTCGAGTAGTGGTCCAGGAGCGGTCGAGGACCGTAGTGGGTTATCTGAGCGCCACCAGATCGTGCTGGCCCCCGAGGGCAGTGGCAAGACGACTCTGGCCATACTCGCCGCCGCCAACAATACCCTCGTGCATGCCCGAGCGACGCTGCTGATCACGCGGTCGGGGGAACAAGCGGACGAACTCCAGCTCAAGTTCCAGGAGGTCGTCGAGCCCTCCACGGTGCGCTGGAACCTGCGGTTTCGCCGCATGGGCCAAGACTTCGCGTCAGACCTCAGTCGCGACATCGTGCCCGACATCGTGATCTCGAGCCTGCACGAACTCACCACCGGCATGCTCGACAACGCGGAGGTCTATGCCGACTTCCTGCGCAACGTCGGGCTCGTGGTAGTGGACGATGTAGAGTCCTTCGCCGGAGCCGTCGAGATTCACGCCCAGCTGGCCTTCCGCCGTCTCCGCCTGCTCTTCCGGCAAGTTTCCGAGGTCGAACAGCTCGGTGAGGCCAACGCACCGTTGATGCTGATCCTGGGCGTCGATTCGATGAAAGAAATGGCTGCCTGGGCCAAGAGTCTGTGCGGTGTCCAGGCCGTGGTGCGGAACTTTCCCGCCGCCATGGCGGAGACCGACCAGTCGAAAGACAGCGCATCAGAGGGCAGTCCATCAGGGGACAGGTCATCAGGGGACAGTACATCAGGGGATAGAGCCTCCGAGGAGGGCGCGCGACAGCAGAAATGGCTTCCGTTCAGCGCCCTGCAAAGCCACCAGGGGCGGCAACTGACCGTGCCGGAGGTCGTCGCCGCCTGTGAAGCCGCTGGCGTGCCCTGGTGCTATCGACCCTGCGGTGACGGTCGTCGGCATCGAGGCCGTGGTCCGCTACTCCTGGAGCAGGAGCCCGAGCACGCCACGGCATCGCCACGGGATGCCTGTGTGATCTTCTTGGATGGTCGATGGAGCGAGGTACGCAGAGAGCTGCAGCGGAGTCCGTGGGCCGGGTACCAATCGAGACGGCAAGAGGTCATCTTCCTCGTCCTGGTCGATCCCGAGGAGGCGCTGGCCTGCGGCGAACTCGACCCGGACCTGGGTTTCGAGGCCTCGCACGATCACGTGCGTCCAGACTTGGCGGAGGAACTCGTGACCTTGCCGCTGCCGGTCGTGCGCCCGCCATCGAGCCACGTCTTGCAGTCTCACCTGCTCTCCGATCTCGTGCAGAGTTGGTTCGAAGTCAAGGACCTGGTGGATACCTTCGAAGTCCCCGTGGCGCATCGTCTACGCTATTTGCAGTCGCAGGGCATGTTGCTGATGGAGGAGCGAAGCGACGTCCAGGCCGCACTGAAGGAGTACGAAGCCAAAGTTTACGTACGTGCCCTTGCAGCCTCCCTGGCCATCGACGAGGCCGGAGGCAGCGCCAACGACGGCATCATCGAGTATCCGCCCCTGGACAAGGTGCGACAAGTCGAGCTGGTGGCCAGGTCGGCGGTGACGATCCGCAATCGAGCCGATCACACGCTGCTGCGCACGGTCGAGGCCGATAGCGCGGCCTGGATCTACTACCCGGGGCGCATCTTCGAGGACTCTCGCGGCCGCTTCGTCGTGGTCGGCCGAGTCCGTCGAGGAGATCGACTGGGTGCCATCGAGGTCGAGCCCGTATTGCACGACAACTTTTCCAGTCCACGGCGTTGGTTCGAGCGCATCGAGCCGGAGACCTCGAGCCGAGAGAAACTCTCCGTCGCCGCCGACTCCGACTCGTCGGCGCACTGCGAGGCGCACGGCTATGCTCTGTATGAAAAGGAACCGGTTCTGCTGGGGCGGCACAGCATCGAACTCGGCCTGGTCGCGATCGAACTGAAGCTACATTCGTTGGCGGTCTTCCGACTCGACAGGTCGACCTTCGAGGTGCGCGCGCGGGAGATTCACGCGCAGCGAGCGCAGAGCGAGTTTCCGCCGGCAGAACTGCAGACAATCGCGGTCTCGTTGCACCCCAATCCCCAGGAATCGAGCCCATCTGCTCCGAAGCTGCACCTGGCGGCAGCGCGCTTGCTCACCGCGCTGTTGCGCTTTGTGCTGCCGCTGATCTATCGCAACGTCCAGGATCGCTTGGAGGTCGCGTTGATCTTCCCGGGGGAGGACGGCGACAAGAGGTTCACAGCACCGTGGGATTCGGAGCTGGAGTCCGAGGCGGCCCTCTACCTCTTCGACCTGCACCAGGGGGGAGATGGCACTGCGCGGGCTCTGTACCGGGATGGCGTCGAGCTACCGCTGCGCTTCTGCCGACACTTCCTGGCCACGGACGTGGACGTGGAGCGGATCTTCCGGCTCCATGGGCACGAGAGTAGCTTGCAGGAGGTCAAGGTAACCCATGGAGGTCCCGAGGCGGTTGGGAACGATGCTGAGCCAGAGGACGAGATACTGGAAGCGTGGCCTTGGCAAGAGATCCGTGCTGGGTTGCTGGCCTGGTTGGATAGTCGTCTTCATCCGGAGTCCGTCTCCTGGGCCGAGGCCGAAGCGTCGGCTGCTGAGGAGGTTACGGAGGATACTGAACTAGAGGCAGAAGACCTGGAGGCAAGTGCCCCGGGCGATCACGCACAGACCGCTGAAAGTTCCACCGTCGAAGAAGCCACCGCCGAAGAGTCCACTGCTGAGACGGAAGAGGCTTGAAGAGTCAAGAATGCGGACGCAAGTGGAACTCGTTCAAAGAGTAGTTCGCAATCGGAACCTCGAGGTAATCGTTTTCGTACAAGTGTTTGCGTAGGAGTCTTGAGAGTGCTTCTGGCGAGTCGATGTTGATCTTCTCCAAGACAGCGACGAGCATTACATTCCTTTGTTCCCGTGTTTTATCGGCACCTTTTCTTGAGCAGTCGGGATCCTTAAAGCGCCCGAGGTTTACGGAATACAGTTTCCTGCCGCCAGACAGGTCGGCAATGGTGCGTACCCAAGAGATCAGCTGGTCCGCTCTGGAGCGCGCGCGCTCTTCTTCCAGATGGTGGATGGCCGCGATCTCACAGGAGGCCATGCCAATGGCAATAATGTCGGTGGCCTGTTCAACACTCGCTTGTAGTCCGGTAGAATTCAGGAACGCAAAGACATCTGCTTCTTTATTTCCAGCATTCATGATGACATCAGCCCGCCCGATGGGCCAGTAGTGTTCGCGGTCCAGAATGGCGATGTCCATCCAAACTTCCTCACCATTGGGGCCGTTCGCCTGGACGCGTCTTGTGTCCGTTCCCTCAGTAGGAAGATGTCCTGGTTCAAAACAAGGAGAGGGACAGGGACGTGGAAGCTCAGGGCCGTCGATATCGGGAGGATCATCGCTGCCAACATCGTTATCTAGAAGATCATTGATAACCACTGGAGGGTCTTGGGGTCCGGCTGCAAACTGGCTGCTGTACTTTTCTAGGTAAGGCTCGACTGTTACAGACAGGACCAGTGAGAAGAAGGCGCTTACAGAGGCCCATAATAGATCCTTCTTTGTAAAGAAACTCATTATCTGATTCCTATGAAATGACGGTGATAAGTCCAACCAGTAGGCCACCAACACCGACGAACAAGCTGGCAGAGGAAATCCATTTTTCACGCTTGCGCTGTGCAGATTGCTCTTGCATCTGTTGTTTTAGATGCTGTGTTAGGGGCTGCAAGAGATGGTTATTGCTCGGCAGATTCTCGTCCAGACGTTTGAGGTGTAATTGAATGTCTTTGGGCAATCCTTGAAACGGCTCTTCTGACTCCAGCTGTTTTAGGAAATCTTCGATTCTGTCTAGGAAGGTCGAAGGAGTCTCATCCATCTCACCTGTGATCACTCTGCTGAGAAGACTCTCGAGGGAGTGCTTGAGGCCGACGGTATTAACGTCATGTGTCCGGGCAAGGCTTCGAACTCGAGACCAGGTCACATCTTCGTGACTCAATGCTTTGGTGAGATCTTCTCTGAAGTTTGCCAACTCTTTGGGGCGTTCGTTGCGTTCCTTCACTTCTGAGAGAAAAGCGACCATACCAACAGAACTGCCGATAGCAGTCCCGAGCAAGACGAGAATTAGGATATAGGTAATTTCCATAGATCTGTAGATTTCTGTGCTGGATTTCCGGGAATGGCTCCACTAAGAAGAAACGCGAGAACACGTCGATTCCCGGACCAACGGCTGTACTCAATCTCGGCGGAAAAATTCAGCTTGGCTTTCTGAGTGGCTTAGATCATGAAGACGGGCCCTCAAACCCGCGACGCCACCCACTCGCTGATCCTCCCGTGCGCAGTCACCAGCGCCGACTTGCGGGCACGCGTCAGCGCGACGTAGAGGAGGGCGCGTTCCATGAGTTCGGTTTCGCGCTGGATGGCTCGGTCTTTGGAGTAGCGCACGCGGGTGCGCCAGGGCATGTTGTCGTCGCTCAGGCCGGCGACGATCATGTGGTCGTACTCTAGGCCTTTGACGCGGTGCATGGTGGCGACGCGTAGGCCGGGTTTGTCGGCGTCGTCGCTGGTGTCGCGGCCCAGACGCAGGGTGGGGACGCCTCGGTCTTCTAGGGCTTCGGCGTAGCGGTCGGCGAGGGCGTTGGTGCGGGCGACGAGGCAGGCGTGGGTGGTCTCGCGGTCGGTGAGCCATTGGGCGATGGCTTCGACTTCGTCGTCGAAGGTGGGTAGTTCGAGGGTTTGGGGGACCGCGCCGTGGGTGAGGGAGCGGTAGCCTTGACGCGAGTCGGCGGTGCCGTCGAGGTCGTCGAATTCTTGGTTCTCGAGCACGGCGACGGCGTAGCGGCGGATTTCGTCGGTGGTGCGGTAGTTGATGCGCAGGCGGCGGCCGCGACCGCGGATGTTGACGCCAGCGTGGGAGAGCACGACGCGCTTACGGTAGATGCGCTGGTGGCCATCGCCGACCAGGAAGAGGTCGTCCGGCTTTTCGGGGACGGCGGCGCGCAGCAGGCGGAAGGCGTTGGTGCTCATGTCTTGCGCTTCGTCGACGACGATGGAGCGTAGCGCCAGCTGTACGCGGCCGGCTTCGAGCAGCACGCAGGCGTCGAGCAGGGCGTCTTCGGGTTCGCGCAGGCCGTGCTTGTCGAGCTGGTGGCGGTATTCTTCGAATACCGGCCAGATCGCCTTGCGCTGGGCGCGACTGAGGCGCTCACCGCGACCGGCGCGGCTGGCTCGCTTGTAGTCTTTCCAGCTCTGGCAGCCTTGCGCCTGCACCACGGCTTCCCACTCGTCGCGGTAGAAGGACTCGGAGACTTCGAGGTGGGTTGCGGGATCGGATGCGCTGCTGGGCGCCAGCGTGAGGGCGGAGTCCCAGGAGTCCTTCAGCGGGCCACGGCTCGGATCCCAGTACTTGATCCGGTATTCGTAGCCGGCGCGCAGCAGCAGGTCACGCACCCATTTGTCGATGTTGACGACATCGATGCGTCGCAGCGCTTCGGGTGGGCACAGGCGCGCCAGGTTGGCGCGGATGTCGTTGGCCAGGTTCTTGGTGAAGGTGGTGAAGAGGATGCGATCGCCGGGGGCGACGAAGACGTTCTGCGCCAGGTAGGCGGCGCGATGCATGGCGACGACGGTCTTGCCGGTACCGGCGCCGCCGAGCACGCGCACGGGACCGTTCCAGCTACGCTCGACCAGTTTGCGCTGGCTCGGGTGCAGGAAGGTGCGCCACTTTTCGAGCGGCGCGTCGAGCATCGCCTGCAGGCTGGCGTCGTCCTCGACGACCACGAAACGCCGCTTGGTGGCGTCGCGTTCGAGGGCGCGGTCGATGTCCGAGGTGTCGATGTCGGGCTCGGCGGACACCGCCATGGCCTGTTCGACTTCTTCCAGCGACTCGCCCTCGCTGAGCCAGTAGAGGGCTTCGAAAGCCTCGGGCGGCAGCTGCGCGGAAAGGGCCTCCAGTTCGTGGGCCCTGCGCAGCGCGCGCACCTCGTCGAGCTGGGGCTCGGGGACGCCGAGGCGCAGGAGTTCGCGGTCGCGGATGGCGTCGAAGAGGCGCGTTTCGACGGTGCCGGCACTTGCTGCCGGCGTCTCTGCCCCGTCCCGGGGCGACGCCGTCGCTTGGCGGCTGAAGACCTGCAGGGCGCCGGTTTCCGGGTGCACCGAGACGCTCTTGTGCTCGGCCCAGCGCATGGCTTTGTCGTGGTGGTCGATCCACAACAGCAGGTAGGTGTTGCCCTTCTCGGGCTGACGTACGATGGCTCGGTACTCCAGGTCGATGCGCACGGTGCGTAGACGCGGATCGGAGAAGGTGCTGATGGGCTCGTAGTTGATGCTGGACTGCGTGGGGTCCTGACGGAATTTGCGCAGGAACTTGCTCACCTTCTTCTGCTGTGCGCGCGGGATGAGCGCGAAGGCATCGAAGAATTCCTCGTAGATCGCGACTTTGAAGGTTTGCTCGTAGGCCATCACTCAGTCTCCTCTGCTAGCGCCTCTGCTAGTACCTCGGCCAGCGGCGAGACGTCGACCGTCCCGTCGGGCTCGAGCGCCAGGTCTTCCAGGTAGAAAAGTCTCCAGTCCGCCGCCGGCTCGCCGACGGCCCAGGCGCTGTCGGCGTACGAGGTGAGCGCGACGCGCGCGGTGTGCCACACCAGTTCGGCCTCGCTCCACACGGTATCGCGCTGGTTCGGTATGTCGTCACCGACCACCGGCTCCACGATGCCCGCGGCGATCATGGCCTCGGCGGCGCCTCGGTAGGCGTCCTCGATCTCGTCGAGCTGTGTCCAGATTGCATCCTCGCCTTCCGGGCCGTGCTCGGCGAGGCTGCGCAGCTGAGCGATGCCGCTGTAGTCGCCGACGTCCGATGTGGTGACGAAGACGATGTCGTCGATCGCGCGCAGCCACTGGAAGAGACGCAGGAAGCCACGCCACGCCCGGTGCATCTGCGGCAGTTCGCGCCGATCTTCGCGGTCGTCGAGTTCGCGGTCGTCGAGGCGGGCGAGCACGGTCACTCGCTGACCATCGTGGGCGGCCATCCACTCGATCTGCCGCGGCTCGCCCCAGGTGCCGCTGGCGAGGGCGCGGGGCCTCGTCGCGGCGAGCTGGTCGCGTAGGGCTTCCGGTGCCGCTTGCCGCGCGAACTCGGTCCAGGCGCGTTGCTGACTCGGCAGCGTGGCTTCGAGTCGAGGTACCAGCGCCGCCGCCGCCAGGTCGCGCCACGGCAAGCCGTTGGCATCTTGGAGGTCCTGCAAGAGCCAGCGGAAGGTCGACTGTTGCGGCAGGTCGGTGAACTGGGTGAGGCCCAGCTGCTGGAGAGCCTTCTTGAAGTCACCCAGGTCGAGCGCCGCCAGTTCGGGCGCGGGCTCGACCTCGGTGGATCTCGTCAGCTCGGCTTCCAGATCGTCCCAGGTGAAGGTCCACACGTCCCAGCCCGCGGCCAGCAGTGCCTGGCGCTGGCGCAGGTCCTGCCCCAAGCGATCTTGGTGGAACTGCCAGCCGTCGAGGAAGATGGCCAGACGACGATCGGTGGCGGCGCTGGCCGGTCGCAGCACGAAGTCGATCGAGACGCCGATGCCGCCGGTCTCGGCCCTCGGCGGTTCGACCTGCGGCTCGATACGCCATTGGGCGTCGCCCAGCGTCCACAGCCAAGCATCTTTGATGCCGATCGGGATCCGCTTCAGCTGGGCTGGGTGCTGTTCGTTGCCGGCGCGTAGTAGGGCTTCGAGGAAGCGGGCTTCGAGGGCACTGTCGAGCAGGCCGGAGTGGCTGATGTCGCCCAGGCGTTCGATTTCCTGCACGCTGTCGGCGCGCGCCAGGATGCGGCGCAGGATCTCGGAGGCCGTGCGCGCCGAGGTGTCGCGCATCTCGCGACTGTTGCGGTAGCCGAAGAGGCAGCGATAGCAGCCTTCCACCAGCTTGCCGGCTCGGTTCGTGGTGCCCCAGCAGGCGCAGCCCTCGATCCGTTGCAGGCTCGCCTCGAGAGCTCGGAACAGGGGTATCGTGGCATCGGCATCGGGCGTGACCAGCTGTTTCAGAAAGCCGGTGCCGCCGGGCACGGAGTCGAAGAGCACCAGGTACTGGCGGCGCAGCGTGCTGTCGGGAGTCGGTTCGGAGTAGACGGTGGTGCGCAGGTGGTCGACGCTGCCGGCGAAGTAGCTCTCCAGCCCCAGCTGCAGGGCGGCGGTGAACGAGTTGAGCTGGCGCGTGCCGGCGAAGTCGGTGATCGGCAGCAGCAGGCGCAGGGCCTCGGACTCGAGCTGGCGGTAGAGATAGACGCAGGACTCGATCTGCTCGTCCGTGTCCTTGCGTCGCGACGGGCAGGACAGCAGGTGGTCGGTCTTCTCACCCTTGCGCGTCGCCTGCACCTTGCCGCAGCGTGCGCACAGCTCGAAACCCTGGCGCACCATGGCTCGGCCGGCGATGGTGTTGCGCGCGCCCAGGTCGGAGGGTTCGCCGAAGTTGATGTCGCGAAAGGTCACCCGTGCGCAGTACTCGAAGCCGAAGGGGTGACGGTCGTCGTCCAGCCGCCAGGCGCGCGAGGAACTGCGAGTGTCGAAGGTGGGCAGGATGTCGCGCTCGAAGAAGCGCGGCTGGCGTTCGTCGCGATCGTCGCGAATCCGGGAGTTGCGGTCGGATTCTCTGGCGAATACTTGCTCCAGCTTCAGCAGGCGCTGGGTCTGGCCGCTGTCGCGCCAGTCGGCGGCGCCGCAAACCGGGCAGGCCGTGTGCGCATCGCCGGTGTCGATCGACTCGGCGTGGCTGCACTCGGGGCAGAAGCGCCAGGTCTCGAGCTTGGAGGACGAGAGATCGACGGCGTCGATGCCCACGCGTCGTCCCGAAGCGTAGAACTCGGCGCCAGGCGCCAGCTCGGCCAGGGCGCTCGACGGCGAGCGCTTGTACTCGTAGGTCCAGGTTTCGTAAGGACTCCCCTGGGCTGGAGGGTGCTTCTTGCGCCGCCAGATCACCGAGCGCAGTCGCACCGCCGACTCCGGGAAGGCGTAGTTGGGCAGCAGGCCCTGGTCGGTGAGGAATTCGAGCGTCGAGCGCTGGTTGATCGCCTTGATCAGGCCGATCAGGGCCTCTTTCTCGGCTTCGCGCTCGTCGATCTGCTCCTGGTGGTCCTTGTCGCGGGCCTCGGTGGCGCGTAGCACTTTGAGTTGCTTGCGCAGGGTCTCTACGTTGGCGCGGTGTGCTTCGCGCTGCTTGCGTTCCTTGTGCAGGGTGTCGAGCAGGCGGCTTTCGAGGGTCGCCTCGATGTGGTGCAGGGCATCTCGAGCTTGCGCCTTCTCGGGCTGCTCGCTGTCGAGTTCAGCTTTGGCCTCCGCGCCGAGCAGGAAGCGCTCCAGGTGGGCGGCGGTGGGCGGTCCGATCTCGTCCTCGAACATCTCGAGGAATTCTCGCAGCAGGCGCGGACGCTCCTGCTTCACGAAGGCGAGCAGGTTGCTCGGGAACCGCTCGACGTCCGGCTGGTTGCCTTGGTTGAGCACGCTGCGCAGCTGCGGCGGTAACTCGGCACGGTCACCCTCGACGCCGACCCAGCGATCGATGCAGAAGGCGGTGAGCTGGCGTTCGAGCACGGCTCCGGTGTCGAGAAAGACACCGGGCGGCGGCACGTCACCGGCGATCATCTCGTGCGGCTGGGCGAAGAAGTAGAGGTCGTGCGGCTTCGCCGCGGCGACGGTGAGCACGAAGGCGTTGCCATCGCGCCGGCCGGCGCGGCCGATGCGCTGCAGGTAGCTGGCCTGGCCGGGTGGTACCGAGCACAGGATGGCGCTCGACAGGTCGCCGATGTCGATGCCCATCTCCAGCGTCGGCGTGCAAGAGAGCAGGTTCGGGTACCACGGCCGCCGCGCCTCGGGATCGTCCAGCTCCGGCGACGGTTCGAATGCTTTGAACTCGATCTCGATGCGCTCGCGCTCGGCGCGCTCCAGCAGGCCGGTATGCTCCTGGGCAAAGATGCGCTGCAGGTGACCGCTGCGGTAGAGATGGCCGAAGTAGTCGTGTGCCGGCGCGGCGTCCGGACGGTAGACGCCGGCACAGCCCGTGCGCAGGCAGGGTACGCCGTGCCAGCGTTCGGCCAGCGCGCGGCTGGCGTGGGTGCGGTGACCGCAGACGTGGCAAGCCAAGGCTGCACTGTGCGGGCTGATGACCAGCGCTTCTTCGCGCAGACCCCAGATCTGCTCACCCTTGGATGCACTGCGCTCGTCGAGCAGGCCGACTCGCACCAGCGCGCTCAGCACCACCGGGTACAGCGAGCCGGCGTCGGCGACCAGGCCGGGGCCACCCAGGAAGCAGGCATCGGCCCAGCGTGCATACCAGGATTCCCCGCCCCGTCCGGTGCGGCTCCAGGTGTCGAAGCGACGGCCGGTGCGGTCGGTCAGGAAGCTGGGCAGGCGCGAGCTGCTCTTGTAGCCGGGCAACGCCGGTTGCCGGGAGAAGGCATGGACATCCTTGCCGCAGCTCTCGATATAGGCGCCCGGCAGGCTGCGTGCCAGGATGCCGCCGCGCAGGCGCAGGTGTTGTAGCAGTCCGAGCACGAACGCCTCGACGCGCCGCGCTTCGACCTGGCGCAGGCCGGGCACCTCGTTGCGCACCACCTCCACCAAGGCCGCCACCGCGGTCTCTACATCGCCCGGCCGCAGGTCGGCGACGGCGCAGCCGGTGCGGGTCAGTGAGCGGCCGATCTCCGCCTGCAGCGAGAACTCGGTCAGCACCTCGAAGGCCAGGCGCTGGTCGATGAGGTCCGGCAGGTCGGAGGCGCGCGGTAGCTCGCCGTCGCGACGCAAGGCGTCCCAATCGTGCAGCCAGGCCATGTTGGGCGCCAGGAAGGTGGCGACGAAGGTCGCCTCGTCGTGCGCCTGCCGAGCCCACGGGCCGAGCCCGTCGGCCAGCTCGCGCAGCGTGGTTTCGCCCAGGGGCTCGAGCGCTTGCAGCATCGCGATGCGCAGGTTGGTACGCCAGGTGCGAGCGGCAAAGAAGCCGGCCCGGTGCGCCGCGTCTTGCACGCTGTCGGAGAAGGTGAGCAGCTTCTTGTCGTCGTTGAAGCGCGAGGCGAAGAGCTGGTCGATGTGCACGCTGGTCAGCGTGGCGGCGCGGAAGCCGACGATGGCCAGGCTCTCGCGTGCGCGGCAGAAGGGGCAGTCGCGCACCAGGGCTTGCCGGCTGGCGGTGGACTGAGCTTCGAAGATTTCGATCACCCGCAGCGTCTCGTCGGCGTGCTCCGCGTCGACCTTGATCAGGTTCTTCACGTCGAGCTCGAAGGCGCTGTGCTGGAGCCGGTCGTCGGCGGGCCAGGCGTTGGCGGGGAACAGGAAGCGTACGCGGCTGCTGCGCCCGAAGTAGGCGTCGTAGAAGCGCCGCGGCAGGCAGCGATAGAGGTACGGCCGATCGCGTTCCACCACAGTGCCCCAGCCCAGGGCGCCGCATTCGCGGCAGTGGATCATCGGCAGGTGGCGGTCTTGCTCCTCCTCGTCGAGGTCGTCGGAGTGCCGCAGGTGCGGCTGCGGTCCAACGTTGGCGACCAGGCGTCGCAGCTCGCGTTGCCACAGCTGCACGCGCACCTCCAGCAGCGGCGCCGCCGGTCTCGGTCGCCCCTCGGCGCGCCGCCGCTCGGCCACTTCGGGCAACTCGTGACGCCAGGCGCGAGCCTCGGAGACCAGGCCCAGCAGGCTGAGCACGGCGAGGCGGGCGAACTGGGCGTCCCGGTGCCAAGCGTCGCGCCTGCGCCGCATCTCGTGCACGGCGTCGTCCAGCGTCGTGGCCTGGCCATCGAGGGCGCGCAGCAGGTCGTGGAAGGCGGCATGGTGGCGCAACTGCCGCCCCAACTCGACGCTGCGCTCGAACGATTCAGGCCCAGTGAGTTCGCCCTCACCGTCGGCGCCGATCGTCGCCGCTACGTCTGCCGGGAACCACAGGGCGAGCTGCGCCGCCAGCCAGGCGTGCGGGTCCGGGGCCTGCGCCGCGTCGAGTCGCTCCAGGTCTTCAGCGTCCGGTTCCTCGGTGTAGCGGATCTCGCAGCCGTGCAAGAACTGCTCCACACTCTGCCGCGTCTCGCCGATGATGGCGTCGGCGTCGAAGGGTTCGCCGAAGACCTTACGCGCATAGTCCCGCAGCTGTTCTCGCGCCGCCTCGCCGCCCAGCGTGGCGCTGGTGCCGATGCAGGCCAGCGAGCCGTCGTCCACGTCGAGACGCCGCTTGAGGCGTCGCAGCAGGCAGGCCAGGTCGGTGCCCTGGGCGCCGTCGAAGGTGTGGATCTCGTCGACCACCAGGAAGCGCAGCGTGCCCTTCACGTTGTGCTGCCAGATGCGCTGATCGCGTGGACGCAGCAGCAGGTAGTCGAGCATCTTGTAGTTGGTGAGCAGGATGTCCGGCGGCGCTTCTTGCAGGGTGGCGCGATCGGTGATCACGTGGTCCGCCCCCATGCGCGTCTCGCCGTGTGCCGACCCACGACGCTTGCCCTTGCCACCGCTACCCCCGTCCCCCACGTAGAGCCCCGCCGTCACGCGGCCGCGCAGCTTGTGGTTGTCATAGATCCGCCGCGCGATGCGCGCCGCCTGGTCGCTGGCCAGCGCGTTCATGGGGTAGATCAAGATCGCCTTGACGCCCGGCTCGTGCGCCGTCTGCAGGCAGTGGTCGAGAATCGGAAGCAGGAAGCTCTCGGTCTTGCCGGAGCCGGTGCCGGTGGCCAGCAGGGTGCTCTGCTTGCGTCGACCGCCGAGGCGGGCGAACACTTGTTCCTGGTGGTGATGGGGAGGAAACCCGAGCGGTACGTCGGGGAAGACGTCTGGGGTCTCGCCGCTCAGGAAGGGCATCTTGACGGAGAGGTAGGGCCCCTTGAACAGCATGCCGTCGTCCGCGAGCAGGTGTTCGACGACGTTCTCCATGCCCGGCGTGGAGGACCAGAAGGAGAAGCGCAGGAAGTCTTGCAAGCCCTGTTCGAGCTGGCGGTGGATGGCGGAGGGGATCAAGCGCGGTCCTTCCCGTCAGCGAGCGGACGGCCTTGTTCGGCGAATCTTTTGGTGAAATGTTCCCAGGCGACCGCGTAGTCCTTCTCGCGGTCGCAGCGCACCCACGGCGCCTGGTACACGATCGTCTTCTCGCGCGGGCCGCCGGGCAGAGTGTCGTCCATCACGACCTGGGTCACGGTCTCGTTGCCGGTGTAGCCGGCTTCTTCGGACATGTGTTGGACGTCGTTCCAGCAGGGGTTCGGATCTTTCTTGCTGGTGGTGCGGTTCAGGCCGACACCCACCAGGCCGCGCGAGTTGGTGAAGACGATGCGGCCGTTGCGGTCGTACCAGGTGTCGGCTTCGTAGGAGCGCAGGACGGGGAATTGGACGCGGTAGATGGTCTGGAGTTGTTCGAGGGTGAGGCCGAGGGCCATGGAGATCAGGACGTCGATTTCTACCAGCACGGCGCGGCGGGCGGCGTCGGGGCGGATGGCGGAGTCGCGGGTCCAAGACTGGTCGCTCGATGCGAAGGGCTGTTCCAGGAATTGAGAGAGGAAAGGTGTCGCTTCTGTACTCCACTCCCGCCTGGATCGGCGATTCCAGAGATCTGCGAAGTGGGTGGTGAGGCAAACGAGGCTACAGACTCGGGCGACGAGAGCTTCCTGGATCTTGGACTCGGGGATGATCGGTAGGCGCCGCGCCAGGTTTGGTCGGAAGTCTCCAGAGCCGCTCGATTTGATCAGGAAGTCAATCGGTAAAGACATCCACGTCCCAGCTACAGCTACAGCCTGAGTCTCATTCGAAAAACAATAACTGTAGACACCGTCGATGTGCGCTGTGCCTGGTGGTGAGATGGCCGGTTGCAGTGTGCGCTCACTTGTCGGGCCCAGACCTCTGTTCACCACGAGTCGAAAGTAGTCCAGTACCGCGTTCGGGGCATCATCCGAGGCCCAAGGGACTTTGGGCGATCGCGTCCGATAGTCTGAGGGCTCGGCATTGGGCAGATAGATCGAGCGCGGCAGATAGTCTTCTGGTAGCTCCGTCAGGTCCAGTACGTCATAGCAGCTGTTGTTCGTGACCTCTGCGCGCGGAGTCTTGTAGAACGGATTACCGACGTGGAAGTGCGGTCCGGAAATAATCCATTCGTGTACATCTTGCGGGAACCTCACCTCCTTTCGGATGGTTCCATCCCGCTGAGACCGGGACTCGTGCCACATTTCTGCCGACTTGTAGCAGTCTGCCGGCAGATCGCCCAGTTTCAATGGACTGACAGCGAACGCTTCGAGCGCCTGAAGCAAGGTCGCAGAATGGAGCGCCGGAAGCTTGGCCTCCGTTGCCGGAGTGTCCGGTTCGTCATAGAGACGAGCAAAGAGTTCCAGCTCCGTCTCCGTGATGCGCAGAATCCGATCACGATGACCGCGCGTCTCCCAGCTGTTCTCGTCGTCCTTGATCCCGGGCACCGGGCCGTAGCCATCGTGGGCATGACACTCGTCGATGGTTGCGGGGACGAAGAGATTTGCCAGGTGCGTGAAGTCCGGAGTGCTTCTTTGGGCTCCATAGACGTTGAATGCATAGGCGGTCGAATGGTGCACCTCCGGGAACAAATCACGCTCATTGATGAACCCATAGTGCCTGCGCAGCCGCGGATACACAGCCCGCCGAGCACCGCCTCCCTTCGGATCCTCGTAGAGCCCATCCGGATGAATCAGCGCCTGCACACCGTTGCCGGACGCCACCGTCCAGACCACAGGCAAAAAAGCCTTATAAAGATTCACCTTCACCCCAACCAACTGCGGATAGTTCCCGCCAGCGGAAAGAAACGCCTGCGTCCCCGCCGCATCCTCGTGCGCCGCCAGGAAGCGCTCGCGTTGCCCCTCCCGCACCAGCGCCGCCTCGCGCCGTTCCGCCGTCTGCTTGGCCGACAGCTTGCCGATGACGAAACTCGGGTCGTCGTCACCCAGCACATCCGCTTCCTTCCACTGCACGGGAACCCAGGGCGGATTCCCCAAAATCAAATCAAACCCACCCCGCTCCAAGAACACATCCGCAAATTCCAACTCCCAATGATGAAAGCGATACCGCCGCGCCAACTCATCCGCCAACCGCAGCCGCGGCCACTTCTCGATCAGCTTCTCGACATCCGCGTAGCCATACTCCTCCACCATCTCCCGCGCCGCCTCCGCCGGCATCGTGGACGGAAACAGCTCGCGTTGCCCCGACGCCCCCTCCCCACCCAGCGACGGCAGCACGTCGCGGTCCAGCAGCAAAGCCAGGTCGGTCAGCCACTCGTCGCGATCCGGTAGCAACTCCGCGTGCTCGATCGGCCAGAACCACAGCGCGCACCAATAATCCATCGCCAGCTTCAAGCGCCGATACGGACTCGACGCGCGCACCTGCCGGCTCGCCATCTCCTGGCGCCAGATCTCGTCCTTCTCGCGCGTCGACGTCGGTCGCTTGCCCGCCAAGGGGTGCTCGTGGCCATAGACGCGCTGCGGGTCCGTCGTGCGCTCGCGGATCTGCGCCAGCAGTTCGGCATGCTTGCTCCACAGGCGGTCGGCGGCGGTGGACAGGCGGGCCAGGGCGTCGCGGTCGGCGTTCGAGAGGGGTTTGCACACCTCGTCGCGCCAGGTCTTGATCGTTTGCAACTCCTGCGCGCACATCTCGCGGATCGGCTTGCCCTCCGTGCCCTGGCCGTACACCGCCATGCCGCGATCCGGCAGCAGGAAGTGCAGCACCGAGCCGTCCGGGGGGCTCTGGCCCAAGGGGATACGTTCCGGGACCGCGTCGAGCCAGGGACTGGAGGTGCCGCGACGGCCGGCGTCGAGCTGCGACGGCGGGAAGACCTTGCGCCAGGCGCCCACCAGGCTGTTGCCCACGCACAGCTGACCGCCGAACCAGGGCACGAAAACCTGGCGCGAGCGGCCGGTATCGCGGGTGTAGATGGCGTTCAACCACAGGCTGACCTCCGCCAGCTCGGCCGCCACCGGGTTGAGGTCGACGCCGAAGACGTTGTTGTCCGCGATGTACATCCGCACCTGCTGCAGTTCCTGGGCGTAGCGATCATGCGGGATGCGCTCGCCCAGCTCTTGCTGGCGGCGGCTCAGGTAGCGCTCGGCGAGCTGGTTGATCGCCTCGTTCAAGAACGCCGCGCTGCCCATGGCCGGCTCGCAGATGGTGAGGTGCAGCAGGTCTTCGGCCTGCGCGTGCTTGGGCGAGCCGTCCTCGTCTTCGAGCAGCTCCTGCAAGGCGTACTTGACCAGGCAGCGGGTGAGGATCTCGGGCGTGTAGTACGACGCCGACTTCTGGCGGTCGCGGCCGGCCATGCGGTAGATGAAGGTGCCGGGCTCGTAGCGGCGCAGCACGCCTCTTGCCAGCTGGGGATCCTCGTCGGATACGTCCTCCGGGGTGGACACAGGCACCCTGTCGAACACGCGTTCTTTGTCGGAATACTGCCCCAGCTCCGCCTCGGTGACGAAGAAGGCCGCGTGCCGCACCGCGTCCGGATGTTCGAGCTTGGCTTCCTTGACCTCGAACAGCGTTTCCTCGGCGAAGAAGCCGCGGAACGAGAGCAGGGCTTCATAGACCGCGCCCAACTGGTTGATGCCCAGGGTCGCGTAGCTGATGCGACCGCGTCGACGGGCCTTGCCCCTGCCGGTGGTCTTGCTCGGGGCCTTGGACAGGCTCATCGAGCGGATCACCCGCAGCAGCACCTCGTTGCGCAGCTGCACGCGGTTCAGGAACGGCGTTCGTTGCGGGTCGAAGAGGTGACTCTTCAGGGGTTCGAGGCGAAAGCCGGCGGTGATCGAGGTGTCGTCCGCTTCTGTGCTGTCGGGGGAGCGCAGGTCCAGGCTCGACTGGGCGGCCGCCTCCGGAGTGCCGTGGTAGATCAGCTCGAAGAGACGCTTCAACCACAGGTGCAAGGTGTAGCCCTGGCGCGCTTCCTCGGTTTCGAGTTCCAGCAGTTCCAGGTCGCGCAGGCGTTCGAAGCTGTAGCCGAGGCGGTAGGCATCCGAGCCCATCGGGGCGTAGCCGAGTTCGGGACGCGCCTCGATGTAGAGCACGAAGAGCAAGCGGTACATGTAGCGGATGCACTCGATGGCCAGGTCCGGACCGTCGATCTCTTCGCCGAAGACTTTCTTCTTGCTCACCTCGCGGCGATAGCGGATCGCTTCGTTGCCGATTGCCTCGATCGACGCCTGCAGCGCGTACTTGAGGTCTTCGCTGACCTCGTAGGCGTGCTTGTGCGAGCTGTCGTCGAAGGTGTCGACCAGGCTACTGCCGGACGCCGGCGCCAGGGCCTCGCGGTGCAGCAGAGCGGTCACGGCTTCGAGCGTCGCCGGGTCGCGGCGGCCCAGGATCTCCGGCCAATCGAAGCGCAGCAGCCGCTGCTCGGGCCACTTGCCACGGTCGAGCAGCAGCCACTCGCGGTCGCCCAGCAGGAGCACGAAGCGCGGCGGTTCGGGCAGCTGGAATATCTCGCCGACCAGATCTTCGTAGCTGTGGCGGGTCAGGGCGCGCAGGCTGGTATCGTCGATGCCGGGTTCGTCGGAGCCCTGTCTCACCGAGACCCCAGCTTCGATCAGGGCGCGCAGGGGCGAGGCCGCCAGCACACCGCCTTCGACCGCCTCGTCGTCGCGCGGCAGGGGTGCCGGCAGCAGCCAGAGCAGGGGCTCGCCGTTGGCGCGTTCGAGCACGTCGAGTACCGGTAACACGGTGCGGTCGAGCTGGCGCAGGCCAGCGCGCGGCGTGTAACCCAGAGCGTCGAGTAACTGCGACGTCATACGTCGGTGCAGCTGTACCCGCTCCTCGGGTGCGCGCGTGCGCTGCAAGATCTCGAGATGACGGAAGTAGTCGCGTTGCAAGGTGGCGAGGCGGCGCCAGGGCGTCGAGGCGTCTTCGGGGGAGGTGCTGGCGTCCGAAGCCCTGGTGTCCGAAGCACGGAAGCGCTGCAGGTGCCCACGCACCTCGCCTTCCAGAATGGCGGCCAGATAGTGGTGCGTGTAGAACTCGTTGACGTTCTCGATGCCGATCATGCATCCATCCCGGTAAAGGCCGCGATCACTTGCAGGAAAGGAGTATCCGCCGTCGTCATGGTTTCTTGGATCCAGGTCTCGTAGCGCTCGAAGAGGGTTCGTACCCGCCGTTCCCGCTTCGCTCGGCGCTGGGTGGCGAGCGGGTCCCGGCGCTGCGCGAAGAGCTGGTCGATCAAGTCGAGTTGCCGCCCTTCGAGTCGCTGCAGGCGTTCGAGTTCTTCATTGAGCTGGGGTAGGACGTCGGCGCGGAAGCGGTCGCGGTCGGCGATCACGTGGCGCTCCACCGCTTCGAGGGCGTCGGGCAGCAGCTGTTGCAGCGCCTCGGCGTCGCTGTCGTCATCAGGAACATAGTTGGGCAGGGGCTGGCGCCCCAGGTCGGTGGCGTCGAGGAAGGCTGCGAAGCGTTCGACGCCCTCGGGACGCCCGGTGCGGAAGCGGGCGACGTACCAGCGGTGCACCAGCGGCTGACCTCGGCGGTTGGGTAACAGGCCCGAGACGACGATGGCGGCGCGCTTGGCATCGCCCAGGGTCGGCAGGGTCAGCACCGGCGCCTGGTGGCGGCCGAAGGCGGCGCGGGCGCGATCCTGCAGCCAGCTCAGCACCGGGCTGTTGGCCCACAGGTAGTGGTGTTCCGGCCAGGCGTTCTCTTCGCGTCGCGCCTCGGTCAGCGCTCGCTGCATGCGCTGCGGGTCGGCGGTGAGCAGTAGCACGCCGTCGGCGGGGCGCACTTCGGTGGGCAGGCGACGGAAGCGGCGGTGCAGGTCTTCGGGCGCCGTCAACTCGATCAAGCGGCGCTGCGGATCGACCCTGGCTTTCAGGGGTTCACCGGCTTCGCGCAGACCCTCGATGCCGGTGGCGAAGAAGTCGAAGTCGGAGGCGAAGAGCGACGGTGGGGCACAGGTCGGCGGTATCTCGCCTTTCTTGCTGGCGGCCGCGTCGAGCAGCAGGGCGAAGGGATCCTGCAGGCCGGCGTCGAGCTCGGCTTCGAAGGCTTCGGGCGACTTGTCCTCGATTGCCGCGGCGGTCAGCGCTTCCTCGTCTCGCGCGTCGTAGACCCCCATGAACACCGACGGATCGCCCAGGTTCTCGCGCGCCTGCTCGGCCTTGCGCTTCAGCACGTCGAGAATGCGGTTGTCGCCCTGGATCTGCGCGTTGCCGGAGTCGGTACGCAGGTAGACGATCTGCGGGCTGCTCGTCTGGCCGTAGCGGTCGACGCGGCCGTTGCGCTGCTGGAAGACCATCAGCGACCATGGCATGTCGAAGTGCACCAGGCGGTGGCACAGGTAGTGCAAGTTGAGACCCTCGGAGGCGACGTCGGAAGCCAGCAGCAGGCGCAGCGGCGAGGCTTCCTTGCCGAAGTCCTCGACGATGCGTTGCTGGTCGACGTCCGAGAGCTGACCGTGCAGCACCGCCCAGTGTCCCTCGCGCAGGCCGAGATCGGCGCTCAGCCGCTGCTCGAGCAAGCGCAGCGTCTCGTGGCGCTCGGTGAAGATCACCAAGCGGTCGTCTTTGGCGTTGCGTGCCTTCCAGCCCAGGCGGTCGAGCGTCGCGAGGAGTTGCTGGTACTTGCTGAAGCGTTCCGGCGTGATCGCCTCCAGCGCCCGCGCCAGCTCGGCCAGCGCCTGGAACTCGACACGCAGCTTTGCGTCCTCGATCCGATCAGCGGCTTGCTCCAGGGCCTCGCGCGGACTCAGCTTGCGACCGCGCAACAGTTCGCGGTCGGCTGCCGGCAGGGCGTCCTGGACGGCCTTGCGACGCAGCGGCGAGCGCAGCTGTTCGAGGCAGGCCCACGGACTCGAGAACAGCGCCTTGACCAGCCCGGTGCGGAACAGCAGGCCACCGCGACCGCCAGCGTCGAGTTCCGGCAGTTCGAGGTCGGTGAGCAGGTCGAAAGCACGTTCCTCGGCCGCCGACGCCGTGGCGCGTGCCTCCAGGATGGTCGGTTCGGGTACCCGCTCTATCAGCTGGTCGGCGACATTCCCCTTGAAGCGACGCACATACAGCCCCTGGATGTCGTCCTCGGTGTAGTTCGACGGATCGGCGATCGCCGTCGGGTCGAGCATGTGCATCAGGCTGGCGAAGCTCTCGGCCTTGCCGTCGTGTGGCGTCGCCGACAGCAGCACCAGGCTGTCGCAGTTGCGCGCCACGACGCCCGCGATCGACGCCCTCTGCGAGTCCCGGCCGCCGCGCGTCGCCACATTGTGCGCCTCGTCGATCACCACCACGTCCCAGTGCGCCTGCTCGACGTGGGTACGGAACCAGTTGTTCTGCTTCAGCGTGTCGATCGAGATGATGGTGCGGTCGAAGTAGTAGAAGGGGTTGTGGTGGCTCGGGACCTCGGCGCGGATGCGCGCCAGGCCCACCGAGTCCAGGCGCACCAGCGGAATGGTGAAGCGTGCCCACATCTCTTTCTGGAACTGCGTCAACATCGACTTGGTTGTCGCCACCAGGATGCGCCGCGCGCGTCCACGCCGGATCAGCTCGGAGAGCAGAATGCCGGCTTCCAGCGTCTTGCCCAAACCCACCGCGTCGGCGATCAAGATGCGCTGGCGTGGCCGCTGCAACGCCATCCAGGTCGGCTCGAGCTGGAAGTCGAGTGCGTCCATGGCGGCTCGATGGCCGACGTACAGTCCGTCGAAGGGCGGTGGTACGTCGCGCAGCAGGCTCTCGACGTAGAGCAAGCCGGCCCGGTGCTGGCTGGACGTGTCGCGCACCAGTTTGGTGTTTCGCGGATCGAGCACCCGCACCTCTGGCTCCAGCTCCTGTAGGAACACCGCCTCCAGGTCCCGCACGATCTCCGACACGCCGACGCAACGCCAGACGTGCCGATCCTGCGACGCGACGTCCACCCGCTGGACTCGCCAGACGGCGTCGCGTAGCTCGATGAGGGCGCCCGGGGCGATGGAATCAGCTTGCGGCATGAGATCAAGAACTTTGCAGCTTCGAGTTTAGCCCAAGGTTGGATGGGGCGGGTAGCAACCCTCCGGTTATGGAGCGTGGCTTCCCGTCGTGCCAACAACATTTCCGGGCGACCCGAGTCCGTAGTTGCGACAGCTGAAGTGTGCTGTCTTCAGCTGGTGTGAATTAGGACTCAGCGGAGGAGGGAAGTCTATGAAGACCGGACTTGGACTTGATGTGATCCTGCAGTGTGATGCGATAGCTATCTGCGTCCTGCTCCAAGGCCTGTACCTATGAGCCAGTCCGAGGAAACGGCTCTCCGGCCTTCGGAAGTCGATGTAGACCTTCTGTTTGCAGAGGCGATCCATCACCGCATATTCGGTCGCGAGGCAGAGGCGCTTTCCTGTCTTCGACAACTTCT
Organism: uncultured bacterium; assembly: GCA_965368975.1. Lineage (GTDB taxonomy): Bacteria > Acidobacteriota > Thermoanaerobaculia > Multivoradales > JAHZIX01 > CBDUPA01. The sequence goes on from CBDUPA010000012.1 coordinate 154,332, forward strand.
GGATCTCGAGTCGACACACTTGCGCGCTCTCAATGAGCTTGGCTTGGTGCAGCTTGCCAAGGGTGAACTCGAGGTAGCCGCGGAGTGTTTCGAGAGGATTCTCATCGCGGATCCGAAGGATCCCTATGCGCTCAACTACTTGAGCATGATCTACCTGGAGCAAGGAGAACTCGAGGCAGCTCACGAAGGGTTGTTGCGGGGCCTCAAGGTCAATCCACACAACCCCCACCTCCTTACACAGCGAGCCCTTGTTGCCCACAGGATGGGTACAACCGACGAGGCTGCAGAGTCGCTCAGGAGAGCTCGCAGGCATCGCAACCTGGGCAATCAGATCGCGCAGCAGGCTCAGACTCTGACTCGCTACATGGCTCCGGGCATCGTCATCGCCGGACTCTCGCATGAGATCAAGAACGTTCTGGAGAGTACGAACATAGCTCTCGAACTGCTGCGGGATGATCTATCCGACTTGCTCGCCGACCCGTCAGCCAGAGAGAAGACAGAGCCCCGCCTCGATCGACTCGAAGCCAATATGGAGCGCATCTTCAAGCTGGTGAGGCATTTCCGAGAGGCGATCGGTGAGGGTCGCTCAGAGCTGCGTGTTCTCCAGGTTTCGGAGCTGGTCAACTTCGCCTTCGAGCTCCTGGGTACCAAGTTCGAGAACTCGGGCATCCGGTGGGCAGTTGTCGAAGATCTGCCGGGCGACATGGCTCCGATTCTTGCCAACCGGCTCGAGCTGGAGCAGGTCTTCATCAATCTGATCTCCAACGCCTACGACGCCCTCCTGGAAGCGGAGACGGAAGAACCGAGCATTCGAGTCGAGATCTCTTCCGAGTCCGATGGCCGCGGGATCTTCGTACGAGTCGCGGACAACGGTCCCGGGATTCGTGAGGACATCGCAACCAGGTTGTTCGAGCTGGCTGCGACGAGCAAGCCGTCGGGTACTGGTGTCGGTCTGTGGTTCTGCTCGTTTGCGGTGGAGCGCGCTGACGGACGGATCGAGTTGGAGTCGACGGGGCCGAAGGGCACCGTCTTCAGAATGTACTTCCCAACCGCAGGAGACCAGGATGACTGACCGCAGAGTCTTGATCGTTGAAGACGACCCCGATATTCGTCAGGGGCGAGCAGAGCTTCTCACCCGTAGCGGCTACGAGGTCTCCGCCGCCGGTGGCGTCGATGAGGCTCTCGCCTTGTTTCGGCAAGCTCCAGTTCCGGTCGTCGTGACGGACCTTCGGATGGACGGGGAGGAGGATGGCCTCGAGGTGGCACGTGAGATTCGGGCCATCAATCCGGATACCAAAGTCATTATCGTGACGGCTACCGAGCATAACAAGGCGGCCGTGGACGGCTACCGGGTCAACGTCTTCGCCTACGTCGAGAAGGGCATGCGCAAGGGGCAGGACTCTCTCCAGCAGGCCATTGATAGGGCCTTCGAAGAGTCTCAGGAGCACAAGGTTCGACGGTACATGCTGTCCTTCCTGACCCACACGATGAGAAATACCTTCGCGGGTGCGGGACCGGCCCTCGAGGACGTGCTGGAAAGAAGCTCTGTGCTGGCGCAGAGATTGGACAGTGATCGGCAGGTCTACCAGATGATCTCGGATCTTGCGTTCTTGAAGACAGCCCTGTCCACCGTGGACGCGATGCTCGACGCCTACAAGCTCTTGGTGCGGGAGCCGGAGAATCTGCGCAGCGCCTGGCAGGCCGATGACGGAACAGACGCGTCGCTGCACGACGTCTTGGATGCCGCACTGGCGGCCAGCTTGAGTCGGGTCTTCTGCCAGGAAGCGCAGATCTCGACCCTCAAGCGGATCGCCGCAGCCCAGGGAGTGAAGGAACCACGAGTTCTCAAACAGCGTTTCTTCGCGGACCTTCTCCTGGCTCCAGCTGAGAAGCAAGCTTCGGCAACGAACTGGATCGCGGCCCACATTCCGCAGTTCGTCACCGTACAAGGGCGCCAGCCGAAGGTTGGGCTCGGTCGCAGTGGCCTGCGCTTCAGCCTGCTCTTCGCCATCGTTTCCGAACTCTGCTTCAACGCATTCAAGTACTCCGACGGGCGCCAGCCGATCCAGTTCCGTTGGAAGACGAACAAGGGTGCCTACGAGCTGACACTCATCAACACCTTCGACCGCTCCAGGTCGACTCAGATTGGCTCCAAGGAGGGCAGGAATTTCATCCGAGCCCTGCTGAACTCCTTGGATGGTATCGCCGTGAACTACGACGGAGAGGAGGAGCAGCAAGGCCGTTTCGAAGCGAAGCTGACGGTAGACAAGACATTCCTGAAGGGAGAGACAGAACCATGAAGATTCTCTGGGTAGAAGACGGGGGTGCGAGCCTCCAGCCGAGCAAGGTCGCCAAAGCCATGTTCAGCGGACTGTTGTCGAAGGGTGCCTTTGACCAATACGACACCGAGGAGGAGTTCCAGACGGAATTGCCTCGCTTGTTCGCTGCCAGCGGTCGTGGCGGGAGCCAGCACGAGATCGTCGTCTGTCGCTCCTTCGACGACTGGCTCGACGTGAGCGAGGCAGAGGCGCTCGACTTCGATGCAGCGCTGCTCGATATCAACCTGGAAGGGCAGAAGGTCGCGAAACCACCGATCCAGGTCAGTGACTTCGAGCGTCGAGCGGGTCTCTACATCTACCACCAACTCCGCGAACAGCACGGGATGGCACCGGAGCACATCGCCTTCTTCAGCGGCGAAGGGGCGACCATGTCGGTCTTCCAGACGGCTTGTTCCGAGGCGATGCTGAAACCTCCGGCCAACCTCTTCGAGAAGAAGCAAGGCGACTTCAAGAAGGTGGATGCATGGCTGCGCAGCATCGCCGAGTGCCCCTACCAGCAATTGCGCCGTGCCGTTCTGGATGGCTGCTCGGAGCTGACGTCCCGGCTGCGTGGCTTCGAGGAGGTTGACCTCGCGGCGCAGTTTGCCCTGTTCCGCCCGGCCAATCCCGCGTTCAGTGAGCATTGGGAAGCCTACCGGGACGGCATGGAACGGTACTTCCAGCGTCTGCGGCAGGCCCTGCCGATGCAGCGGCCCCTGGACCTCGGACACTACTACCTCAGCCTGGTCCAGGAGCTGACGCAGCCGTGGCAGGGCGACGGTGACTTGCCACCGGTCTGTGTTCCCGAGCAGGTCTCGACAGCGGACCACTTCTTTGCCCGCAACGCACCTGGGGTCCTGCGCCTGTGGAATGACTGGGTGACTCGGGATCTGCTCTCCGATGCCCTCGAGACCGAAGATGTTGCCTATCTCGCGCTGCTCACGGCACGCAGCTGGGGTCCCTGGCGCACCGCCACCCCTCTACCCTTCGAGAGTTCGCTGCTCGATCTGCTGCCGGCTCCTGTCTCGTCCACGAAACTCCGCTCTCGTCTCACCAAGGAGGTCGAAGAGTGCCTCGCGGAGTCTCTGGAGGTACTGGCACAAGTTCTTCCTCACGGTGAAGACGTGCGAGGTGCCGGAGACTTCATGAGCGTCTGCGAAGCGGTGACGCGGGCTCTGCAGCAGCTGGAGCCGTCCGAGCTGGCTGACGCCTACGCGCAAGTTCGCTCGAACTCTCTGGTCTTCTTGCACCAGGCCTTCTGGCATGCACTGACTCCGGCATCGCAAGAGCCCCTGCTCTTTTTCCGAGTTCAAGATTTGACGGCAGGCAGCCTCCTCGAGGAGGTCGGCAGGCGGATCTATGCCAAGTCGTTTCCCGTCGATCCAGAGACCTCGTAGTGCCGCCAGAAGCGGACGAAAGAGCAGTAACCCGAGCGCGCCACCTCCCGAGCGAGGCGCTCTCCCAGGCAGTTGGAGACAGAGATGAGTGAACCAGCAGTTCGAAATAGCGACAACAAAGAAGTCGTCGACGGCACCGTGTATGGGTTGTTCCCGGAGAGCAGTCGTCGACTCTACGAAGAGTGCATTGCCGACCTCGCCGCAGAGCGGAAGGTGAAGATATCCAGCAGCCTCGATACCAAGGTCACCGACATTGCCGAGCAGGTGTGGAAGAAGATCCGCACCGCCGAGGTCGTGATGGCGGACATTACCGGGTTCGACCTGCAAGTGGTGTGCGAGATCGGCATGGCGCGCGGCCTGAAGGACTCGAAGAAGCTCATCCTCTTGTGCTCTCGGGAGGCCTTCGAGGACCAAGAATCCAAGCTGCCTCTCGACTTGCGCAGCCTGGACATCCAGCTCTACGACGAGACGAACTTCGTGCAGCTTCGCCAGAATCTCGCCGCGTCGCTGAACGACTCGTTGAAGAATCGCGCACCGGTGGAACCGATCGAGGATCTCAACATCCGGCAGCTGGTGCAGCGGGCGATCAAGAACATCCAGGGCAGAGACTTCATCACCGCGGAGGTGCTGTTCCGAAGGGCTGACGAGAAGTTGCCCGATCACTGGTATATCCACCTGCAGTGGGGTGTCATGCTGCGTGAGAAGGGAGATCTGACCGAGGCCCGTGACTACTTTGGCAAGGCGGAACAGCAAGCAGAGTTCGACGAGAACCGCGCCGAAGTCTATATCGAGCAGGCCATCTTGGAGTTCCGAGACAAGGAGGCTTCGCGGGCCGAAGGGCTGTTCGAACGTGCCCGCAGTATCGACAAGAAGAACCGCAGGTTGTACATCGTGTGGGCGGACATCATGGACCAGCTAGGGGTGCCGGTGAAGGCGCTCGGCTGTGTTGCCGCGCTGATGGAAGCTGTCGGGACAGATGACGAGACCACGCTGCTGACACAGTACTACTCGAATCGCCTGGCCAACCCGGCCTTTACCATGAGCCTGGAGGAGTTCAAGAAGCAGCGGCAGGTCGTGGAAACGCGCAGTCCGCGTCGTGATCCCCCCCCGGCTCGACCTGAAGGACGACCAGCACGCCCACCTTCAGGCCCCCGGAAGTCGATCCCCAACAAGATCTCCTGGACGGAGTTCAAGAGAGACTTCACCGGCGCCCGAGTCGAGGGTGTCGTCAAGAACGCACATCCGGGATTCGGGGTCTTCGTCTATCTTGGGGACTTCAAGGGCTTGATTCACAAGCAGCATCTCGGTGATGGCTTTGCGAGTGAGTACAACCAGGGCGACAGGGTGACGGTCTGGATCAGGAGCTGCTACCTTCTGCCCGATCAGAAGCAGGCGATCGAACTCGTACCGGCTTGAACTGGGAGCCTCGAGTTCCACTGGGCAATGCTGACGTCCGGTGGAACTCGGGGAGTGCCGATGACCACTCGATACCTCGAAATCTCGTTCACGCCTACACCAGGCATGCCAGATGGACCCAGCATCTACAGCGTGACGGCTCGAGATTCTCAGGACCGCCTCGCCACCGAACGGGTCGTGGTGAACCTCGAAGAGCTAGTCCGTCGAGAAGAGCAGCTTCATCTGGCCAGCAAAGGCACCAAAGCTGGGACCCGCCAGCTGGAGGAGCTGACCGAGGAGCTTGGGCAAGGGCTCTTCGATGCCTTCTTCGCCCGTACCGTCCGAGACCTCCTGTTCTTCGCTTTCGGTGCTGTGAACCCGGATCAGACGTCACTTCAGGTGCGCCTCCGCTTCTGTGACCAAGTGTCCGAGCTGGCAGCTCTCTCCTGGGAGTATCTCTACTGGCCTGCCGGTCACCGCTTCTGGGCGCTCACCGATGGCCTTTCGATCGTCAGATGTCTGGACCTGCCGGATGATGGCGGTTCACTTCGCAGGGAGTTTCCCTTGAAGCTTCTCGTGGCTTCGGGTAGTTCCGGCGTGCAGGGGCTCAACCTGCAAGCGCACCAGCGAGCCGTCGACGAGCCGCTAGCGGCGCTCTTGAGGCACGGGCTCCTTGAACGCCAGCTACTCTGGAAGGCCGGAGCAGAGACCTTGGCGGAGATCTTGGGCGACGGTCGGCTCGACATGTTTCATCTCGTCGCGCATGGAGACATCGCTCCGTCGGAGCAGCGAGGTGTCATCTTCCTGCAGGATCTACTGCCTCAGGGGCTAGCGGTTACTGGGCGGGAATTGGCGTCTATGCTCAGTCGTCACCCGCCGCGGCTCGTCGTATTGATCGTTTGCAAGGGAGGAGCAGCTTCTGGGCAGTCCCTGTTCGACGGGGTTGCTCAAGACCTCGTGCTTCGCGGTGTACCGGCCGTGGTCGCAATACGAGCATCGATTCGCGAGGACTATGCCACGCGATTCGTCAGGAGCTTCTACCATGCACTTGCGACAGGTGAGTCGCTCGACCGGGCCGTGTACCTCGGGCGGATGCGACTCCGTGTTGAGGACCCTGTCGCCTGGGCAACACCGGCGCTCTTCCTACGCTCGCGGGACTCCAGACTCTTCGACTTACCCAGATACTTCGGGCACCCATTCGCTCGCCAGATGCTGGAAATCGAAGAGGTACTGGAATCCGATCCCGCGAGAGCGCTGGCAGTCCTGTGCCAGGTACCTCTGAAGCATAGATCCTTGGGACGGGAGGGCGCCACCCTCCTGTCGATTCGAGAGGAACTCTGCGCCGCTCGAGCCCGAGGACAGCTTCCTGACAGCCTGACTCTGTGCCGTAAAATCCGCCGCTTCTTGGAGCTCTTGGCCCAGATTCCCAACTGCTGTCCCTGAAGGTGCCAAGCGCTGCTCCCGCCCTACGGCGGGCAGCCCTGACTCATCCACGACTCGAACAGCTGGATCTGCTCGTCGGTCAGCGGTGGGAAGGGTGGCGGCGGCATGCTCTTGGTCGAGATCTGGTGGTGGATGAGCTTGGCGTTGCCGAGCACGGCGTCGTAGTCGGTGAGGTCGAGGCGCCAGGCCATGGGGCCGCGGAAGGGTTGGAAGATGGGCTGATGTCGGTGGCGAAGGACACCGGCTTCGGTGACGGGGGCTGGTCGGCGCAGTCGGGAGAGCCGCCGGCGGAGGCCACGGCGGCCGCGACTTCGGCGGGTACGGTGCGGTCTCGGATGGATTTCTTCATGACTCGAGTCCTTTCACTCCAGTTCCACTGGGGACCGAAGTCCGCTAGGAGATGTGTCCGCTAGGGGAAGAGGTCCACTAAGGGGATCCGCCACAAGGCGCCGCTACGGGGTGTCGCCTGGACACCGTGGTCGGTCATTTCGAAGGCGCCGAAGTCGACCAGCCAGACGGTCTCGCCGGTCGGGTCGAGGGCGACGTCGATGGGGCGCTCGAGGTGCTCGCGTACCTGGTCAGGGAGGCGCACCGGGTGGAGCGACCAGTCGGCCGGGTCGATGCGCGCCAGCGAGCGGCCGATGCGAGCGCCGGGTGGCGCGGTCATGGGTTTCTCGTCGCCGAACAGGGTGACCAGCAGGTGTCCGGGCCAGCGTGGGGCCACGTCGGGGATGCGTGCCAGCTTGGTGGCGGCGGCGTTGACGGGGAATTCCAGCAGCGGCCGCTCGGGGGGTGGCAGTTCGTCGTGGTTGGCGAGCAGGGGGGGCAATGTCGCCTCGGGGGCCTCGGGGGCCCTACGGCGCGTGGGACGGAAGCGTGGATCGCTGACCGGGACGCCGCCGACGAAGTCCGGCCAGCCGTACCAGCGGCCTTGCTTGACCTCGTAGAGCAGGTCCGGGGCGTTGCCGATCGGCCGGCTGCCTCGATCGTCGGCGCCCTGGTCGGTGGCGAGCAGGCGGCCGTCCGGCAGCACGCACAGGCCGTAGGCGTTGCGCAGACCCCAGGCGAAGACTTCCAGCGACGAGCCGTCGAGGTTACAGCGCAGCACGGCCGCGGTCGCGGGTACTTGCGCCGGCAGTCGGTGACCCGGTCCGTGACTCTCGCCGAAGCAGGCGAAGGCGCCGGTGTTGGCGCGGGCTTGCGCTTCGCCTCGGGCTTGACGCAAGGGGTCGGCGGTCTCGACCTCGACGCCCGTCAGGGTGATGTCGAAGCCTGGGATGTCGGCGTCGTGGGGGAGTTCGCCGAGCCAGCCGAGTTCGTACGCGTCGAGCCCAACGATACCGTTGTTGGTCAGAGCGCCCTGGCTGAAGTAGAGACGACGGTCAGCGCCCAGGACGGCCATGTTGGTGTGATAGTTCCCAAACCCGGGCAGGTGATCGAGGAGTGTCTCTCGAATAGGAGTCTGTCGAGGGGTTTCTTGCGTGCCACTCCGCGACACGCGGCTCAAGCGACCGGGCCGGCCGCCTTCGGCCACGATGAAGGCTCCGTCACAGGCCAATAGGCCATTCACCGGCGCGCGCAGTCCGTCGATCAGCACGCTTGTCGAGCCGTCGGGCTCGATGCGCAGGATGCGACCCGTTGGCCGTGCTTCGCCGGGTGCCAGCCCGAACGGCAGGCCCGATTCGGCGACGTGCGGACGACCCTCGTCGTCGAAGGCCAGGGACGTCGGGAAGGCCAGGCTGCCGGCGATGAGACGCGCTCCGGGGTTCGGCAAGGTAGGTGCCGTCTTCGGCGGTACTGGTGCTGGAGCGGTGATTGGGGGTGCAGTCATGGCAGGGACCGTCATGAATGGTTCGTGGCTCAGGCACCGACCCCGAGCAGGCGCAGCGTGGCCAGCAGCAGGAGGTAGACGCCGCTCAGCATCTCGGCATGCCGGGGGATGAACGGACGCAGCCGCGCGCCAGCGAACAGGCCGACCGCGCACAGCCCGCCGCTCACCGTGCCGACGATCAGCGCCGAGGCGACGACCGGGAACCCCAGCGTGCCGAGCGCGACGCCGGCGAATAGGTTGTCGAAGGATAGCGACAGCGGCAAGACGAACTGCGCCATGCGCAGCGTCGAGTCGCGGCCATCGACGGCTTCCCCCTCGCCGCCACGGCGCGCGAACCAGAGGATCAAGATTCCTGTCAACGCGAGCATGCCGATTCCGACTCCCTCGCCCCATTCGCCCAGCAGAGGAGCCACGCTCTGGCCGATCAGCAGGCCCAGCAGCGGCATCACTGTTTCGGCCAGCGCGAAGCTAGCGGCGAAGACCCAGCGCCGCCTCCGGCTCATCTCGACCAGGCCGAGTCCAGCGCCGACCTGCAGGTTGTCGAGGCCGACGAGCACGCCGAGCGTCACCAGGATCCAGGCCGTCTCGCCCATCAGTAGCTGGCCCGTCATCAGCTGGCCAGCTTGAAGATGCGCAGCAGTCCGCCCTTCCTGCCGTAGACCAGCGCTCCGGCGACCACGTAATCGCCCCACACCGCGGGGCCCATACAGTAGCCGTAGCCACCGGCGAAACCACCGGTCTCCGTGCCCAGGTCGTTGTGCCACAGCAAGGTGCCGTCGGCGACGGCGAAGGCGTAGATGCTGATCTTGGTGGTCGCCATGAACACCACGTCGTTGACCACCGCCGGCACCGACAGCCCGGACTCCCCGGCGTTGGCGTAGAGCGGCGGCCGGCCGTTGACGTAGCGCTTCGGATCGCCGTCGTCGAGCGGCCAGGCATCCTCCAGCGAGTTCCAGTCCAGCGCCCGGATGAACGGCGTCGACGCGGAGTCGATACCGGCGGCGTTGATGTCGTAATTCTTGCCGCCGACGCCGATGAACAGCCGCTGCGACGGCGGGTGGACGGCGGGGGTGCTGTAGGTGCCGAAGTAGTTCTCGCCCGGCGTCGCGTTGGAGCACTCGTTGCTCACCCTCGGGTTGGGCGTCGAGGCCGCCTGCTGTGCCTTCGAAGCGTGCGGGTCGACCTCGGGGATCTGCGAGCCGTCGTTGTGCAGCGGCAGCAGCTGACGCAGCTGGACGATCTCGAGCGTATCGGCGTCGACAGTGAACATGCCGCCGTTCTTGCACGCCAGCGCCACCATGCGCCGGCCGTCCTGGTCGGTGAATAGCGTCGCCGAACCGCCCACGTCGACGTCGATGTCCGATGGCCGGTAGCTCGACTCGGGCGGGAACTGGACGAAGCCGACGAAGGCGCCGGTACCCGCCTGCAGCACCAGCATGCCGTTCGAATAGCCGGCGCTGGGCAGGGTGCTGTCGGGCACCGGGTTGCCGGTGGAGCAGTACAGGCGGTCGAGCTTGCGGTCGTAGGCGATGCCGGCCCAGACGGAGCTGCCTCGGGTCACCGGTTCACCGTTGAAGACCTTGAAGCCCGGCGGTGGCGTTCCCCCCTCCAGCACATCGGCGGGCAGCACGTTGGGCTGATTGGCCTCGCCGCTGCGGAACTGGCAAGTGCAGTAGATCCACACCACGTCGCCGCTGGCAACGTCCAGGCAGTAGACGAAGCTGTAGAGAAACGGATTCTCGCCCTCGCCGATGCCGACGTAGAGACGCCCATCGACCACCAGCGGCGACGACCACAGCGCCGCCACGGCATAGCCCTGGTCGGTCCCCAGATCGCTGGTCACCGGCTGGTTGTGCAGCGGGTCCTGGTAGCGCAGATCCGTCACCCAGAGCAGCTCCAAGGTCTCCTGGTCGAGGCAGTAGACCTTGCCGTTGAAGGCACCGAAAAACACCTTGCCGTTGACCACCGCCGGCGTCGAGCCCATGCCGCAGAAGCCGTGTGTGTCGCGCTCACTCTGCGGAATCGCCCACTTGAACGCCGCGGCGATCGCGCCGGTCGCCAGCTCCACCTTGTAGAACGAGCCGCCGTTGGAAGCCGCCGCGTCATGGCTGTTGGCGGTGCCCACGTAGACGAAGCCGTCGACGATCGCCGGCGTCGACATCACCGGGCCGTCCAACTCCAGGTCGAACGCCGGGCGCAGCTTGGCCACCGTCTCGGTGTCGATATTGCTGGTCGACGTGAAGCCGCTGTGCGCCGCGTCACCGTGGTACATCCACCAGTTCTGGACGCCATCGGGCGACATGCGCGGATCGTCCTGCCCCTTCCGCGTCGCCGCGTCCGAGTCGCGCGCCGTGTCTGCTGAAGACGTATCTGCTAGCGCCGAGCCGGCCAGAGACGTCGTCGCCAGTCCGGCCGCCAATCCTAGAAATCCTCTTCGATCCATCGCTCGTCCCCCCCTTGTAGATCCTCGTTCCCGGTGTCGATCAATGGGCCCCGCGCAGCAGCGTCCAGCTATAGTCCGCCTGTGCCGCCAGGTAGTGGCAGCTCATACAACTGTTGCCGCCCGCGCCCTGCGCGTCGGCCGGCGACTGGAAGTACGTTTCCATCACCGAGTTGGTGGCTCCGTTGACCGGAAACGCACCGCCCGAGTCCCGCGGGTAGATGCCGCCGACCTCCATTGTCTTGAACACGTGCGGCGTGCTCGGCCACTGGGTGATCACCAGCTGGTAATGACGCCAGACGGTGTCTTGCAGAATGCCGTCCCGGACGTGACGGTTGAGCGCCTGCGTGCTGCGCGGGATCGGGTTGAAGCGCGTCACCTGGACGGGCGTTCGCTCTTCGATCGGCTGCAAGTGGGGTGCCTTGGCGAACGGCCGGTTCGCCCAGCCGCCGACCGTCGGAGGATCGTTGGTGCCATTGTTGAACGAGTAGCCGCGCCCGGCGTCACCGTAGCCCTCGTCATGAGGCCCCTCTTCATGAGGACCGGCAGGAACGTTGTCGACCTGCTCGAAGCTCGACCAGATCCACTGCGGAAACGCCTGCAGCTTCTGCACGATGTGGATGCCGATCAAGCCGATCCTGTGCGGCTTGCAGTCCTGGCTCTGGGGATCGAGCACCCACGCTTCCATGTGGTAGAAGCGGCTCGGGTCGTCGCGCTCCGGGTCCAGGATCTTCCAGGCCGCCTTGATCATCAGCGCTCCTTGCGTCGAGGGCGGATGACTGGCGGGCATCGAGATCGGCTCCTTGGGCGCCAGGTTGCGCGCCAGGTACAGCCAGGTACTCGGCTGTTCGTCCTTGCCGCGCACGAAGTTGTACTGTGCCTCGTTGAAGCGCACCTCGTAGACCGCGTACTGCCGGCTCTGGTCGATCAGCGGGAAGGAGAACGCCTGGTTGCTTTCCTCGACCAGGCTGTCGCCCTTGGAGTGCCGCACAAAGACCCGCCGCCGCGGATCCTCGTCGCCGCACGGATTGACCGGAATCTCCACGGACTCCCATGGTGTCGGTCGATTCGCCCCTTGGTCGAAGAGTTCGAACTCCTCCTTGTACGCCCCCCAGACCACCGGGTGTGCCCCGTGCGGTTGGGAGAGGAACACGTCCGGATCGTCCGGCTGCTCCGGCTGTCCCCGATGGGATCCGGATGCCGGCCAGTTGAGGGCGATGAACGACTGCCAGGAGAAGGCGTCGAAGAAAGGCCGCGCCTGCTCGGGGGTGCTTACCGAACTCGGAACCTTCACCGTCAGTGGCACATTGCCGTTCAGCGTCGGCACTGGCGGCCGGTGTTTTGGGGTGCGTTCGGCTGTTTCGTCCGGTGACGCGACAGCCGTCTGCTCGCCGGTGTGGAGTCCGAAGACCCCGAGTCCCAGCAGGACGAGGACGAAGGCGGGGCTGCAGAATCGCTTCACCCTGTTCGACGAATCAGTAAGGGGCATGACGACGTCTCCTCACAGCGCGCGCAGTTCACTCTGGTGACCACCACTCCCTTTGCCGTTACGGGGTCGGAGAGGGGGTCTCCCAAGAGACTTCGAATTTTCTCGATTGCGGCCGAAGATAGCACGAGCCGCGGGCCTTGTCCAGGACGGCTTGTTCTACCGGACCACCGTACTTCCTGGCAGATCCTTTTCTTGGTTAGGAGCGGGCAGGGAATCGAGCTGCTGTTGGAACTCGGCCTGGCCTTCCGCGTCTCCGACACGCTCGTGGTGTTCGACCAACAGCTCGAGAACGAAACGGATCTCCGGGTGCCCCGGCTCGAGACGGGTTCGGAAGAGCCGCAAGGCGTGCTGGTTCAGGGCGATGGCTTCGTCGAAGCGACCTTGACCGGAGGCGGTTTCCGCCAGAGAGCGCAGGGTGGACACCAGGCGGAAGTTGTCGTCGCCGAGCGCGCGCCTCTTGAGCAGGAGGGTTTCTTCCAGTGCTGCTCGGGCGTCGTCGTAGCGCCCGAGGGTATTGTAGAGCGTGCCGAGGTTGTTCAGGAAGGCATGGTAGTTGGGGTGCTCGGTGCCGACGCGACGGCGAACGATGTCCACCGCCCGGCGCATCGGGGCTTCGGCCTCGCTGTAGCGTTCCTGCTGCATGCGCACGATACCGAGCCGCAGCAGGGTGTGGGCGATGTTCATCTCGTCCGGGTCCGGCTGTGCTTCTTCGAGGTGTAGTACCTCGCTCAGCTGAGACCAGGCTTCGTCGTAGAGGCCCTGGGCCAGGAGGACGGAGGCGAGCCCCCGGCGCAAGCGTAGGAAGCGAGAGTCGCCCGGAGGTAGCGATTGTGCCCAGGTCGCGGTGGCTTGCTGGAGTACGGTGGTGGCCTTCTCGAACTCGTCCATGTCGGCATAGAGGTAGCCGAGCATGTACTCGGTATAGCCGAGCTTCTCACTTCCTGGTGGCAGGTGCTCTCGGTGCAGGCGGAGCGCGTGCTCGGTGTGCTGGCGTGCCTGCTCGTAGTCGATTTGACGGTGATAGACGCCACCCAAGGCCAGCAGACTGTCTCCGTAGGCGATGCCATCGGGCTGGTCTCGAGCGTCGTGAAGAGCGATGGATTCCGTGAGTAGCTGCCGGGCGGTCTCGGTGTCGCCCAGAGTCAGGTAGGCACGGCCCATGTAGCCGAGCAAGTTCGCTCGGAGCCGGGGGCGTTGCAGGAAGCGCCCATCGATCTGTTGCACTCCTCGGTCGAGAACCTGCCGGAGTGGCACTTCGGTGGTCGCGCCACTGGCCGGCTGAGGGTGGGTCAAAACATCGAGCAGGAAGTCTCTCACCTCTTGTGCTTCCGCCCGCGCGGCTTCGGCAGCGTGTGCTTGCTGTCGTGCTCTGGAGGCCTCCACGCTGCGGGCGATCATGCCCCCTGTCAAGACCAGCAGTACCAGCAACAAAGCGGACAAAAGAGCGCGGTGGCGACTCGAGAACTTGCTGGCCCGGTAGAGCAGCCCGGGAGGCATTGCCGCCACAGGTTCTCTTGCCAGATAGCGGTGCAGGTCTTCGGACAATTCCGCGGCGGATCCGTAGCGTAGATAGCGCTCACGGGCCATGGCTTTGAGCAGGATCTTGCCGACATCCCTGCGCAGATCGCGTTCCAGCTGACTGGCTGTCGTGCCGCGGTTGCGTGCGTATTCCAGTTTCTCGGGCTGCGGCAGCTGGCGCCAGCGGTGGCTCGCGGAGACCGGGGGCTGGGTCCGGATCATTTCGAGCCAGTCCATGAGTGCCAGCGACTCTCGAATCCACGGGAAGTCGCCAACCAGCAGGACGAAGAGCAGAACCCCCAGCGAGTAGACGTCGGAGCGGATGTCATGGGAGCCGGAGGTACCGTGGTCAAAGGACAAGCTTTCCGGACTCAGGAAGGCCGGTGTGCCGACGACGCCATAGCGCGTCAAGTAGGCTGAAGACTCCAGGTCGCGGGCGATACCGAAGTCGATCAGCTTGATCGTGGGTTGTCCCTCGACTTCGCAGACTAGGATGTTGGAGGGCTTGAGGTCGCGGTGCAGGATGGCTTTCTGGTGTGCGTGGTGGATGCCGGCACAAAGCTGCTCGAACAGGCGAATGCGGGTGTTGACGCTCAGTTGGTGCCGGTCGCAGTACCGGTCAATGCGCTCGCCGTCGAGATACTCCATGACGAAGTAGGGACGACCGTCGTCGAGGTCCCCCGCGTCGAAGATTCTGGCGATGTTCGGGTGGTTCAAGCGCGCCAGGACACGGCGTTCCACCTCGAAGCGCCGCCGGAGTAGGCCCGTCTGTACACGGGCTCGTACTACCTTGACCGCCACCTGGCGCTGGATCGGTTCGTTCTGTTCCGCGAGCCAGACGACACCCATTCCGCCATACCCGATGACCCTCTGCAGGTGATAGGGGCCGATGCGGTCGGGGATACCGGAGAGTTGACCTGCAGCATCCTCGAAGGGTGGTGTGGCAGAGTCCGTCACATGTCGCCTCCTGTGTGTTCAGAGTATCGCAGCGCCCGGGTCCCCGCCCATCAAACGTCACGTCACGTCACAGGAGCGAGACCGCGCCGGAGGATGCGGCGCGAGGCCCGTACTGCGGGTTCGATCAGCCATCACTTCCTGATCGAGGTCACGGACCAAGTGGTCGCGGAGTCTGGCCCACCAAGATGGTGCAAGAGGCCTTCGGTGTGCCCGGCCGAATTCGCGAGGCGTCGGAACGCTCATGCTAGTATGCGAATACTGCCATGAGGCCATTCGAGCTCGTTGAAATACATCAGCGAGACGCAAGACAGAAAGAGGAGAACAGATGAGAAGGCGAGCGAGCAAGTTGCGTCTGAACCGCGAAACCCTGACGAGCTTGGGCGGTGAGCAAATGAGCAAGGCCGTGGGAGGTTTTTCCGAGACCTGTGCTGCACTTTCCTCTCTGGTCCAGCTGGCTTGCTTCTGTCCTACGTATGATCCGGAGACAGTAGAGACCGACGTATCCTGCGCTTGCTGACGCTATGTAGCCGTGCGCTATGTAGCCGTGCGTAGAGGGCGGTGCGGGCACGGCATGTCCCTGAAGTCGATGTTGCAGGCACCGGTCAGGACTTACTGCAAGTACCCCAAAGCTCGTAACTGCGCTTCGAGTTCAGCGGGCAGTCCACCCGCACCGCCCTCCGTCCCCGCCCATTCGCGGCTGGACGGAGGGCCGTCCCACCACAGCAGCACGCCGACTTCGTCCGGGTGCAGCAGCCGATCCAGAAGCTGCCAGCCCTCGGGGCCGAGACGCGCGGCGCGGACGGTGGAGAGGTTTTCGACATTGAGGCGCAGGTGATGCTCCTCGCCATCGAGCGTCGCCCAGATCTCGACGCGCGTCACCTCGACTTCGGCGATCAGAGTGACGCTCGTGCCGGCTGGCAGCTGGAACTCCTGGGTATTGCGCTGGCCGCGGCGGATGCACGGGCCGTGTGCACAGCGGCTTTCGAGGTCGGTCGACTTGAGACCGTTGGTGGGCAGGAAGGGGGCGAGCTGGCAGCGGCCTTCGAGTCGAGTCGAGCCGGGGTTCTGCAGGCGCAGGCGCAGGCCACTGGCGTCGCGCAGGAAGCTTCGGCGGAGTTGGCGCTGCAGGGTATCGGTGTCCGGGCCGCGAGGACTCACATCCTCCAGCCCGAGTTCCTCGCCACCGGGCCAGACGCTCGCCTTGTGGATGACCTTGTGACGACCGTCCTGCAGCGCGACGCCGTGGTTGCTGCTGGCGGCGTAGCTCCAGGCGGCGGGGATCTCTTGCTCTTCGCCGCGCAGCAGGGGGCGCAGGGAGATGCCGTCGAGGTCGTCGGGGATGGGCAGGTCTAGCAGGTCGAGCAGGGTGGGCACGATGTCGACGCTGCGCACCTGCGTCGGCACGCGTCGGCCGGGGCGGGCGGCGGGCTCGTGGGGGGCGGCGAGGAGGAAGGGGATCTGCAGGTTCTCGTCGTAGAGGTAGAGATGGTTGTAGACGCCGTGCTCGCCGAGCATCTCGCCGTGGTCCGAAGTCACCAGGACGACGGTGCGCTCGCTCAGGTCGAGGCGGTCGAGGGTGCGCAGGATCTCGCCCAGGGTCTGGTCGGCGGCGGCGATGCCGCTGTCGTAGAAGGGGCCGAGGACATCCGGACCGACGAGCTGGTCGCCGTCGGGGTCGCCGAGGACGTGCGCATTGTCGGGGTCGTACCAGGTGGCGATGTTGTGCTCGACGAAGCCGGTGTCGGCGCTGCGGGGTAGCGAGTCGATGCGCACGTCGTGGCGCTGGTGACGGCCGCCGAAGCGCTGGTAGAAGGGTTCGTGCGCGCGCAGCGGGCCGTGGACGGCGTAGGTGTGGAAGAAGAGGAAGAAGGGACGGTCTGTGTTGGCTTCCAGCCACTCCCGGGCGGCGCGCGCGTGCGTCTGCAGCTCGTCGTCGACCGCTTCACGTCGCCGGTCGCGCCAGTAGCGGAAGGCGTCGAAGCCGCGATCGAGACCGAAGTTGGGGTGCAGGTAGCCGCCACCGGTGATGGCCTGAGTGGCGTACCCGGCGTCGCGGAGTTCCTGGGCCAGCAGCGGCAGGCCCGACGGCACGCGCTCGCTGCCCAGGTTGACGCCGTGACGGTGGGCGTCGAGGCCGCTGAGCATCGAGACGTGCGACGGCAGCGTCCACGGACTGGCGGCGACGGCGTCTTCGAAGATGACGGCGTGGCGGCGCGCCCACTGGTCGAGGTTGGGGGAGGTGGAGCGCTCGTGGCCGTAGAGGCTCAGGCGGTCGGCGCGCAGGGTGTCGATGGAGATCAGGATGACGTTGAGCGGGGCGGGCGTTGCCGTCGGCGTCTCCTTGTCCGATCTCGGCGCATAGATCGCGGGGTGGGCCCAGAAGCCGGCGGCCTGCGCTGCATCGCCGGGCCCGTGGCTGCCCCCGCTGTCGAGGACTAGCGCTTCGAACTCCAGGCTCAGCTCGACTTGCAACGGGTCGGGTGCGTCCTCGGCGAGCCGGTCCGCCAGCGACGCCAGGGGCACGCGCACCTCCCGCCAGCCGTCATTTGCGTCGATCTGCTGCCGCCGCAGTTCTTCCTTCCATTGGGGCCCGTCGATGCTCGTCGCGGTGACACGGAAGCGAGCCGGCGCCGACCACGCGGGCACCGCGACCGCTGCGCGCAGCTCGGCGCGGGCCAGCTGCTCGCGCGACAGTGTCACCGTGCGTTGCAGCAGGTCGCCGTCGACCGTCAGCAGCGCGCGCCGGGCGTCGCCGTCCAGGTCGATCTGCAGCGCTCGCTGCCGCCAGCGATCCACCTGCTCTACGTCCAGCTCCTCGCTCCACACACTCAGCCGACGCAGCAGCAGGTCGTCCACCGGCGACACCGAGCGGAACTCGAGCTCCGTGATGCGCCCACGCCAACCCTCGGCGCCGCGGACTACGAAGCGGTAGCGCTGCAGGCCCTGGTCGAGATCGAGGGGCGAGAAGTCGGTCAGGGCGTTGGTAGGAGCTGTGCCGTCCGTCGTGCGCCAGCGCAGCTCGAGCGGCTTGCCGCGCAGCCCACGCGCCTCCACCTCGACCGCCGTGGCGGTCCCGCCTGCAGTGGTCGCGGCCTCGAAGTCCACCGGCACCCGCCAGATCAGCGACGAGCGTCGCGCCAGCTCGACCTGCACCCCCGACTCCGCCACCGCCCGTACCTCCGCTGGCCGTGGCTCGAAGTCGAAGCCGTCCAGGTCCGAAGCCTGGCGCGGCTCGACCTCGAACACCGCCTGGCGCTGCAGGATGCTTTCGGCGCTGAAGGAGGCCGCCGGGGCGGTCGCGTCCAGCCAGCTGACGGTGGGGTGGAGCAGCCCGACTCGGGACGTGTCGCGCGAAGAGTCGCGCCCGTCCGGGCTGCAGCCGGCCAGGCCCAGCGTCAGGATGCCGAGGAGAGCTGCAACTTGTCGGAATTCGATCGGAAGGCGAGACTTCACAGCTGCAGTGACTCTACAGCTGCAGTGACTTGGTCTCCAGGTACTCGTCGAGTCCCCACTTGCCGAATTCGCGGCCGTTGCCGCTCTGCTTGTAGCCGCCGAAGGGGGCCTGGATGTTGAAGTTGCCGCCGTTGATGTCGACCTGGCCGGTACGCAGCCGTCGCGCGACGCTCTTGGCGCGCTCGACGTCGGCCGACCACACGCCACCGGCCAGACCATACGGCGAGTCGTTGGCAAGGCGCACGGCGTCGTCTTCGTCGTCGTAGGGAATGATGCACAGCACGGGGCCGAAGATCTCTTCCTGCGCGATGGTCATGTCGTTGCGCACCTTGGAGAAGACGGTCGGACGCACGTAGTAGCCGGTGTCCAGGCCCTCGGGCGCTTCGGGACCGCCGGCGGCGAGTTCGGCGCCTTCGTCGATGCCCTTCTGGATGTAGTCGCGCACGCGGTCGCGCTGGGCTGCCGAGACCAGCGGACCGAGCTTGGCCTCGCCACCCATCGGATCGCCGACGGTGAAGCGGGCGGCGGTCTCGGCGGCGATCTGGGCCGCCTCGTCGAGGCGCGCGCGCGGTACCAGCATGCGCGTCCAGGCGGAACAGGTCTGGCCGCTGTTGAAGTAGCACTTGTTGACGCCGGTGCGCACGGTGCCCGCGAAGTCTTCGACGTCGTCGAGGATGATGTTGGCACTCTTGCCGCCCAGTTCCAGCGCCACGCGCTTGACCGTCTGCGCGGCGTTGGCGGCGACGCGGCGGCCGGCGCCGGTGGAGCCGGTGAAGGAGACCATGTCGATGTCCGGGTGCCCCGAGATCGCCTCGCCGACCACCGGGCCATAGCCCACCACGACGTTGAAGGCGCCCGGCGGTAGGGCGGTGGTCTTCGTTACCTCGTCGATGATCTCGGCCAGGACGAAGGAGCACAGCGGCGCCACTTCACTGGGCTTCAGCACCACGGTGCAGCCGGCGGCCAGCGCTGGGGCGACCTTGGCAACCACCTGGTGCAGCGGGAAGTTCCACGGCGTGATCGCGCCCACGACGCCGATCGGCTCGCGCACCACCAGCGAGTTGCCGACTTCTTCTTCCCACTCGAAGCTGTCGAGCAGGCGGGCGTAGGAGCCGAGCACGGCGCCCGGCATGCCCACCTGGACGGCGCCGGCCATCTTGATCGGCATGCCCAATTCCTGCGCCACCAGCTCGGCCAGCTCGTCCTGGCGCGCTCGCACCCCCTGCTGGATCGCCTTGATCACCGCGGCGCGTTCGGCCACCGGAACGGCAGACCAGACCGGAAACGCGGCGCGTGCGGCGGCGACGGCGGCGTCGACATCCGCAGCCGTACCTTCCGGCACGCGTCCCGCCGGCTGTTCGGTGGCCGGGTTGATCACGTCGATGGTGCCGGGGCCGGCCGCGCCATCTCCGGTCGCATCGACCCACTTGCCGCCGATGTATAGCTGCTTGAACTCTCGCATGGTCTCGTCCTTATGGGCTCGTCCCGCTCTCGGGACGTGTGTTTCTAGAGCTTGCCTATCCAGAGCTTCTTCGTGGTCGGCGTCACGAGCGGCCGACATCGGCCTTGAGCACGGCGACGAAGGCTTCCTGCGGAATCTCCACCGAGCCGAAGGAGCGCATCTTCTTCTTGCCTTCCTTCTGCTTCTCGAGCAGCTTACGCTTACGAGTGATGTCGCCGCCGTAGCACTTCGAGGTCACGTCCTTGCGCAACGCGTTGATCGTCGAGCGCGCAATGATCGTACCGCCGATGGCACCCTGGATCGGAATCTTGAACTGGTGTCGCGGAATCGTTTCCGCCAGCTGCTCACAGTAGTGCAGCGCCCGCTGGCGCGCCTTGTCGCGGTGCACCAGCTGACTCAACGCGTCGACCCGCTCGGCATTGACCATGATGTCGACCTTGACCACGTCCGTCTTGCGGTAGTCGAGCAGTTCGTAGTCGAACGATCCGTAGCCCTGGGTCACCGTTTTCAAGCGATCGTAGAAGTCGAACAGCACTTCGGCCAGCGGCAGATCGGATGTCAGCTCGATACGGTTCTGGGACAGGTAACGAAGGTTGGTGTCTTCGCCGCGGCGGTCTTGGCACAGCTCCATGATTGCGCCGACGTAGCGCTCCGGTACCATGATCGCGGCCTTGATGAAGGGCTCTTCCACCGACTCGATGTTCGAAGGATCCGGGAACACGGCTGGGTTCTCGACGATCTTCGTCTCGCCGCCCTTGAGTTCCACGTGGTACTCCACCGAGGGGGCGGAGAGTAGCAGTGCCAGGTCGAACTCGCGTTGCAACCGTTCCTGGATCACCTCCAGGTGCAGCAGTCCCAAGAAGCCGCAGCGGTAGCCGAAGCCGAGCGCCGCGGAGCTGTCTTTCTCGTAGGTCAGCGCCGCGTCGTTGAGCGCCAGCTTGTCGAGCGCCTTGCCCAGATCTCCGTAATCGTCCGACGACATCGGGTAGATCGACGAGAAGACCACTGGCTTGGCTTCTTTGTAGCCCGGCAGCGGCGTTGCTGCCGGCTTCTCGACGGTGGTCATGGTGTCGCCGATGGCGATGTCTGCGATCGCCTTGATGCCCGCGATCACGTAGCCCACGTCGCCTGCTTCGAGCGATTTCTGTGGCTTCCGCTTGAGGCGCAAGAGTCCCAGCTCTTCCACCTCGTAGTCGGCGCCCGTGTGCATCAGGTGGATCTCCTGCCCCTTGGTCAGCCGTCCGTGCTTGACCCGCACCAGCAGCACGACGCCGCGGTAGGGATCGTACTGCGCGTCGAAGATCAGCGCCTGCAGCGGTGCGTCCGGATCCCCCGTCGGTGCCGGCAGCTTGTTGACGATGCCCTCGAGCACGTCCTCCACGCCCGTACCCATCTTCGCCGAACACGGCACCGCCTCGAATGGGTCGAGCCCGAGATCCGCGTCGATCTCCTCGCGCGCCCGCTCGATGTCGGCCGCCGGCAGATCGATCTTGTTGATCACCGGCAGCACTTCGAGGTCATACTCCAGCGCCAGATACAGATTCGCCACCGTCTGCGCCTCGACCCCCTGCGTCGCGTCGACGATCAGCAGTGCCCCCTCACACGACATCAACGACCGCCGCACTTCGTGCGAAAAGTCCACGTGGCCGGGCGTGTCGATCAGGTTGAGATGGTACGTCTTGCCATCCTTGGCCGTGTAGTCGAGCGTGATCGTGTTGCTCTTGATGGTGATGCCGCGCTCACGCTCGATGTCCATCGAGTCCAGGATCTGATCCCGAAACTCCCGATCCGAAACACCGCCGCACTTTTGGATCAGCCGGTCCGCCAGTGTCGACTTGCCGTGATCGATGTGCGCGATGATGCAGAAATTGCGGATGTGGTCCAAGGTGTCGAGTCTCCAGTCCGGGTTGGCCGGTCGATTCGAGTTGCAATGTGGCCAGAAGTGGGCGCCAGGACAGCGCCGCGGTGCGGAGACTGAGGATATCGCGTTTAGGGGGAGAGGGAAAGCACGATGGAGGCGTGACGGTGGAAGTCTCTTCGTGCGAACTCTTGGACTGCCAAATGCTCTAGATTCAATAACATTGACCTCCTTCCAGGCACGCCGGTACATTCGAAGGGATTCTTTGATGAACTGCTTCGATGCACTTCTGGAGGCCGAGGTGCTCGAATACCCACCGCAAGCCAATCTCGACGCCATCGCCGAGGCCCTGCGTCACAACCCGCACGTGCTGCACGTCGAGCGGGATGTGGAAGGCCGCTTCTCGTCCGCCAGCAACCCGAATGATCCGTTCTTGATCTTCGACCCGAATCCCGTCGACTATCAATGGGGCCACTACCTGCTCAACGTTCCCGCCGCCTGGGAGCTGACCGGTGGTCACGGGTATGTCGGTCTGGCGGACTCGGGCGTCCAAGTGGATCATCCGGATTTGCGGGCGTTTCATACGGAGACGATCAACAACAACGAAGTCCTGGTCTACGACGGCGGCAACCTGCGCACGCACCTGGCTTGGGATTTTGGGGACAACGA
The DNA here is from genome assembly GCA_965368975.1 of uncultured bacterium. Classification (GTDB taxonomy): domain Bacteria; phylum Acidobacteriota; class Thermoanaerobaculia; order Multivoradales; family JAHZIX01; genus CBDUPA01. Next base: position 176,562 of record CBDUPA010000012.1, read on the forward strand.
TGCGGATGTCGATGAGCTGGGGCCGAGCATCAATGGAGCGATCCCGCCCGTAGCCGGGCATGGGACGCACCTTGCTGGAATCATCGCTGCCACGGCGGACAACGGCATCGGCGGCACGGGAGTGTGTCAGCACTGCAGCCTCGTTCCGAACAAGGTCAAGTCGGAGCGAGGGACGGGGCTCACCGGAGACCTGGCCGATCTGCTCGAGGCCGGGGTTGGAAGTGGCTTGCAAGTTCAGAGCGTCAGCTTGGGATTTGCGCCGCAAGAATGTGGAGCGGTTGGTGTTCCTTATAGCTTGGTGTGTGATGCTTTGGCGCTGGCTGCAGAACGGCAGGTGCTCATGGTCGCGGCTTCGGGCAATGCTCGGGAGGAACTTGACTTCCCGGCGAATGATCCTCGGGTCTTGGCAATCGGTGGTATCGGGTCGAACGGTGCATTTTGGGATGAGTTTCCCAACTGTCCTATCGAGGGTAGCGATGAGGAGTGTGGTTCTAACTCTGCGTTGGGTGCCTTCGCGCAGTCTCTCGTTGCTCCTGCCAAGTCAGTGCTGTCGACGATTTACACCGGGGCCCTGTGGAGTGAAGTAGCGGAGTACGGAGACTCCTACTTTCCAGAGTCAGGCTATGGGCCGTGTACAGGTACCTCCATGTCTGCTCCATACGTCGCTGGCCTCGCTGGCATCTTGCGATCGTTGAATCCACTTCTGAACGAGATCAGCGTTCTCAGAGTTCTAGAGAACACTGCCTCGCTGGGTTTTCTGAACTCTCCCGATCCCCAGCTTGGCTATGGGATCCCGGATGCCTACTCCGCAGCACGCGCAGTGCTGGGTAATGTCGGGGGTGAGCTGCTCGAGAATCGGCTCACGCCCCTGTTCAGCCTCTACAGCGGCTCCGCCTCGACGCACTTCTACACGAGCGTTCCGCAGATGGCAGCAGCGGCTGTCTTCGACTGTCAAGCACCCTTCATTTCTGAAGGCTTGGCAGTGCCTGGCTATCCCATGTTTCCCGGCGTTGTGGAGGAGCCGTGCCCTATCTCGCCGTGTACGTCCGTAGCGCCTCGAGCAGCCGTGTACATCTTTACGACGCGGGCCGCGCCGTCTCCCGGCAGTCCAGCACTCAAGCCGCTCTTCCGCATGAGCTACGACCCGGACTTCGCCACTCGCTGCAGAGAGGGTGTTACCCAACCGCCGCAGGTCCGTCGCGGCTATTTCTACACCACGAGTGAGGTGTTGTTACCGGCGTTCAAGGACCTTGGATACGAGCCAAGGTGACCTGGTAAAGTGGCTAGTGGTGGCCGATTGATGTTGATGCTCTGGAAAGAGAGGAATTGCTGATGACAAGGAAGATGCCCTTTTGCTGGGAAGTATTGCTCTGGGTAGTCATTTCCTTGGTCTTGCCAGCGGGGCCTGCCACAGCCTGTGTTCTCGAGAACTTCCAAGTCGAGGCGGAGCCGGCTCTGCCGGAGGAGAATGAGGACTTCGAACTGATCGTGACCTACGGAGGCAGCACGGGTTGCATCCTCGCAGAACAACTAGTCGTTGCGGCAGAAAGTCTCCGTTTCGAGATCTCCTGTGATTGCCCGTTCGTCACCACGATTCCCGTTCGCAGGAGTTCCGCACCACCGTTCCTGGCCTGCCTGCAGGTCTCTACGACTTCGAGGCTATTCATGTGGACTCGCCCCCAACTCCCCGAACCGTCGGTACCGCCCAGTTCCTCATCGGCCACGCCCCCTCGATCCCCGTCTCTCCCCTGGCCTTGACCCTCCTCACCCTGACGCTCGCCCTCGCTGCCGTCTGGGTGCTGCGACGCTGACGCCATCCGGCGCCGCCTTCCGGCGCCTCCCTGCCTCCCGCTGGGTTCCGTGAAACGGTACACTCTTCGCCGGAAAGAGGTACTACGAACCTACGAACCCGAGGAGTGTGCGTGGCTGCGAAGCAGAACGGTGGAGGGGACGCCAAGACCACCGAATTGGTGGTCAATGCGGAGGATCTGTGGAAGTCCGCGGACAAGTTGCGCGGCTCGATCGACGCGGCGGAGTACAAGCATGTTGTGCTCGGCTTGATCTTCCTCAAGTACATCTCCGACGCCTTCGACGAGCGCCGCGACGCCTTGCAGCGCGAGCTGGCGGACGACGGCATCGAAGGCCAGATGGCGGAGGAGTTGCTGGAGAGCCGTGACGAGTACACCGCCGAGGGCATCTTCTGGGTGCCGCCGGAGGCGCGGTGGAAGCACCTGGCGCGGCAGGGCAAGGACGCCAAGATCGCCAAGTTCCTCGATGACGCCATGCACGCGATCGAGCGCGACAACGCCAAGCTGAAGAACAAGCTGCCCAAGGACTACGCGCGTCGCGGCGTGCCGGCGCGGCGGCTGGGCGAGTTGATCGACCTGGTCGGCGGTATGACGCTGGGCACCGACGCCGCTCGCGGCAAGGACGTGCTGGGCCGCGTCTACGAGTACTTCCTGGGCAAGTTCGCCGCCGCGGAAGGCAAGTTGGGTGGCGAGTTCTTCACCCCCAGCTCGGTGGTGCGCCTGCTGGTGGAGATGATCGAGCCCTACCAGGGGCGCGTCTACGATCCGTGCTGTGGCTCCGGCGGCATGTTCGTGCAGTCCGAGCGCTTCGTGGAGGCGCACGGCGGCTCCAAGCGCAACCTGTCGATCTTCGGCCAGGAGTCCAACCCCACCACCTGGCGCCTGGCGCACATGAACCTGGCCATTCGCGGCATCGAAGCGAACCTGGGCGAGCAGGCGGCGAGCAGCTTTCAGCGCGACCTGCACCCGGATCTGAAGGCCGACTACATCCTGGCCAATCCACCCTTCAACATCTCGGACTGGGGCGGTGAGTTGCTGCGCGACGACAAGCGCTGGAAGTACGGCGCGCCGCCGCAGAGCAACGCCAACTATGCCTGGATCCAGCACTTCCTGCACCACCTGGCGCCCGGCGGCATCGCCGGTTTCGTGATGGCCAACGGGTCCTTGTCGTCGGCCAGCGGCGGTGAGGGGGAGATCCGGAAGAAGATCATCGAAGCCGATCTGGTCGACTGCATCGTCGCCCTGCCGCCGCAGCTCTTCCTGACAACGGGCATCCCGGTGTGTTTGTGGTTTCTGTCGCGAGATAAGCAGGGCCAACACGCCAAGCCCGCGACGCGCGATCGACGCGGCGAAACGTTGTTCCTCGATGCGCGTCAGCTGGGGGAGATGGAAACGCGCACCCAGCGCGTGTTCAGCGGTCGCGACGACGAACCCCTGCCGGCCGACAGCGACATCGGGCGCATCGCCGGGACCTACCACGCCTGGCGCGGCGAAGCGGAGGCGGGGGAGTACGAGGATGTGCCCGGTTTCTGCAAGTCGGCGACGCTGGAAGAGATCCGCAAGCACGGGTTCGTGCTGACGCCTGGGCGCTACGTCGGTGCGGCGGAGGTGGAGGACGACGGCGAGCCGTTCGAGGAGAAGATGCAGCGGTTGACGGTGCAGCTGTACGAGCAGTTCGAGGAGGGGGAGCGGTTGACGGCGCGGATCAAGGGGAACTTGGAGGCCTTGGGGTATGGGTGAGGCTTGGCCGCAGACCACGATTGGCGCACTGCTGGAAGCCCAAGGAGGCGACATCAAGACTGGGCCCTTTGGAACGAAACTGAAGGCCAGTGAGTACACCGCTGGTGGAGTTCCTGTCGTGTCTGTTCGAGAAGTCGGCTATGGGCTTGTGGAGCTTCACAGAGAAACTCCGCGGGTGGATGAAACCGTTACCGAACGTATGCCTGAGTACCTACTGCGAACCGGCGATGTTGTCTTCGGCCGGAAAGGGGCTGTTGATCGGAGTGCTTGGATACGTCCGGAGCAAGATGGGTGGTTTGTCGGTTCAGATGGTATTCGACTACGAGTTCCAGAGACCTGCAACAGCCGTTTCTTGGCTTACCAGTTCCTGGGCCCGGCCCAGCGGCGGTGGATGCTGCAGCACGCTGGCGGCAGTACCATGCCCTCACTGAATCAAGGCATCATCGAGCGGATTCCGATTTTCCTGCCACCTAGGTCACGGCAAGACGAAGTAGTGGAGATCCTTGGCTCCCTCGATGACAAGATCGAACTCAACCGCCGCACCAATGAGACTTTGGAAGCGATCGCCCGCGCTCTGTTCAAGGCCTGGTTCGTGGACTTCGAGCCGGTGCGCGCCAAGGCGGCGGGAGCGTCGAGCTTTCCGGGCATGCCGCAGGAGGTATTCGAGTCGCTGCCGTCGCGGTTGGTGGAGTCGGAGCTGGGGTTGATCCCGGAGCAGTGGAAGGTAACTACTCTCAGTTCTCTCTGTAAGCTGGAGTATGGGAAGGCGCTCAAAGCTGCGAATCGAGTTGCCGGGCATATTCCAGTCATCGGTTCAAACGGAAGGATCGGTTGGCACAACAAGAGAATTGCAGCGGGGCCTGGAATTGTAGTAGGCCGAAAAGGGAATCCAGGAGTGGTTACTTGGGTGCAGCAGGATTTTTTCCCGATTGATACAACATTCTATGTCGTTCCGACTAGAAGCTACCCTGGTCTGGCTTACTTGAGCTTTGCACTGGAATTTCTGCGTTTGGGTCGCTTAGGTTCTGATTCTGCAGTGCCTGGACTAAATCGAAAGATGGCCTATGGCACGCCACTAGTGAGTCCTTCTCGAGGAGCTGCTGCTTTCTTTGAGCAATGGGCACTTCAGATCAAGCAAGCTATGTTTACGCTAGACCGAGAATCCAAACTGCTCACAGAAACCAGAGATACCCTCCTCCCTCAATTAATCTCCGGCAAACTCCAACTCCCCACCACCTGAACGTGCAGTCAGAATCCTTCCCAAAGAAAACTTTCAAAGCAACATTACAATCAGAAAAGTTCAACACCAGAAAGCCAGTCATGCCCTCGGAAGCCCAACTCGAACAAACCACCAGCGCTCAGTTCTCCGAGATCGGCTACGCAGCCCACCCCGCCGTCGACCTCGGCCCCACCTCCGACACCCCCGCGCGCACCAGCGCCGAACAGGTCGTCCTCGAACCCCGTCTGCGCGCCGCCCTGCGCCGCATCCACCCGGACTTTCCGGAAGACGCCCTCGACGACGCCATCCGCACCCTCAGCCGCCCACCCGAGCCGACGCTGGAGCAGAACAACCGCTGGTTCCACAATCTCCTACTCGACGGCATCCCCGTCGACGTACCGGGCCCCGATGGCGACGGCACGCGCGGCGAGTATGTGATGCCGATCGACTTCGAGCAGCCGGCCAACAACGACTTCCTGGTCGTCAGCCAGCTCACCGTCCAGGGGCCGAAGAGCGTCCGCCGGCCGGACTTGGTGGTCTACATCAACGGCTTGCCGATCGCCGTCCTCGAGCTCAAAGATCCCAGCGACGAGCAGGCCACGGTGTGGAAAGCCTACGACCAGCTGCAGGACTACAAGCGCCGCATTCCCGACCTGCTGGCCTACAACGGGCTGCTGGTGATCAGCGATGGCCAGGAGACGCGGGTCGGGTCGCTGACCGCGGGGCGGGACCGCTTCGCGCCCTGGCGCTCGATCGAGAGCGACCAGCGGTCCAAGCGCGCGCTGCTCGAAGACGTGATCCGGGGGCTGTTCGAGCCGGCGCGCCTGCTCGACTACCTGCGTCACGGCATCACCTTCGAGGACGACGCGCGCGGCAAGATCGTCAAGAAGATCGCCGCCTACCACCAGTTCCGGGCCGTGCGGGCGGCGCGCGAGGCCGTGGCGGCGGCGCTGCAGCCGCGCGGCGACGGGCGCGGCGGCGTGGTCTGGCACACGCAGGGATCGGGCAAGAGCTTGACCATGCTGATGCTCTCCGGCGCCCTGATCGCCGATGCGCGCCTGGCCAATCCGACCATCGTGGTGGTCACCGATCGCAACGACCTGGACGATCAACTCTTCGACACCTTCGCCAAGGGCCGCCGGCTGCTGCGCCAGGATCCGGCGCAGGCCGAGAGCCGCGACGACCTGCGCGCCAAGCTCAACCGGGCCTCCGGCGGCGTGATCTTCACCACCATTCAGAAATTCGAAGAGGCCGGCGACGCGGTGACCCCGCGCTCCAACGTGGTGGTGCTGGCGGACGAGGCGCACCGCAGCCAGTACGGCTTCTTGGACGGCGGCGCGCGCTGGATGCGCGAGGCACTGCCCAACGCCACCTTCGTCGGTTTCACCGGCACGCCGATCGACCTGGACGACCGCAGCACCCGCGCCGTGTTCGGCGACTACGTCGACGTCTACGACATCCGCCAGGCCATCGACGATAACGCCACGGTGCCGATCTATTACGAGATGCAGCTGGTCAAGCTACTGCCCGACGACGCCGGCATCGAGGAAGGCGAAGCCAAGATCCGGGCCGCGGCGGAGGCGGATTACCAGGGCGTGGAGACCCCGCTGGACATCGAGGTGCCGCTCGAAGAACTGGCCGGCGCGCCGCCACGCCTGCTCCAGGTGGCGGACAAGATCGTCGAGCACTTCGAGGCGCGGCGCGAGGTGATCGAGGGCAAGGGGATGGTGGTGTGCATGAGCCGTGCGATCTGCATGGATCTGTACGACGAGATCGTCGCCCTGCGTCCGGACTGGCACGGCGACGACGACGCGGACGGCCGCGTCAAGGTGGTGATGGATCCGAACGTCCGGCGTCAGCGTGAGGGCGAGAGCGATCAGGACTACGACTGGCTGGCCGAGCGCATCCGCTCGCACGGGCGCACCAAGGGCCGGCGGGCCACGATCGCCGACCGCTTCAAGAACCCGGACGACGATCTGCGCCTGGTGATCGTCTGCGACATGTGGCTCACCGGCTTCGACTGCCCACCGCTGCACACGCTCTACCTCGACAAACCGCTCGCTGGCCACAACCTCATGCAGGCGATCGCGCGCGTCAACCGGGTGTTCGGCGACAAGCCGGGCGGCGTTGTGGTCGATTTCCTGGGCATCGCCGACCAGCTGCGCGACGCGGTCCACGTCTACACCCAGGCGGGCGGTGAGGGGCAGCCGGTGCAGGAGATCCAGGACCAGGCGGTACCCCTGATGCTGGAGAAGGTCGAAGCGCTGGACGACTTCTTCGCCGACTTCCCGAGCGTCGAGAGCTTCGTGCGGCTCGATGGCGGCGCGCAGCAGGAGCGCTTGCAGGCCGGCATGGACTACGTGTTCGCGCAGAGCAACGGCAAGCAGCGGTTCCTGTCCATGGTCGCGGCGCTGTCCAAGGCCTTCGCGCTGTCGGTGCCACGCGAGGAAACGCTGGAGGTGCGCGAGCGCCTGATCTTCTACCAGGCCGTGCGCGCCGCGATCCGCAAGAGCGGCCTGGTCGACGCGCCCGCGCCGCCGCCCGACACCCGCGCCGCCGTGCGCCAGGTGCTCGCCGGAGCGATCGCCACCGACGGCGTGATCGACCTGTTCCAGGCCGCCGGTATCGACCAGGCCAACGTCGGCATCCTGTCCGACGACTTCCTCGACCGCCTGGCCGCCATGCCGCACAAGAACCTGGCGCTCGAAACCCTGCGCAAGCTGCTCAACGACCAGATCCGCAGCCGCGAGCGCGTCAACCTGGTGCAGTCGCGCGGCTTCCGCGAGGCGCTCGAAGCCAGCCTGAGTCGCTACACCAACCGTGCCATCACCACCGCCCAAGTGATCGAGGAACTGCTCGGCCTGGCGCGTACCATTCGCGACCAGGTCGCCGCCGCCGAAGCGTCCGGCCTGAGTGACGACGAACGAGCCTTCTACGACGCCCTGGCCGACAACGACAGCGCCCGTCACGTGATGCAGGACGACACGCTACGCCAGATCGCCTGCGAGCTCGCCGAGAGCTTGAAGAAAAAGGCCACTCTCGACTGGACCCAGCGCGAAACCGTCCGCGCCGACATGCGCCGCACCGTGCGGCGACTCCTGGCCAAGCACGGCTATCCGCCGGACCAGCAAGAGACCGCGACGCAGCTGGTGATTCGACAAGCCGAACTGACGGCGCGAGCGCTGGTGGAGGCGTGAGGGGTTACCGCTCCACGCCCAGCGCTTCCAAGTTCAATCGCTCGCCATCGGTCAAAGACACGGTTTGGACGATCTCGCCGTCGACTTCGAGGTGATAGACGCCAGCGGCCAGAAAGGGCACTTCGAAAGCCCCGCTCGCATCGGTGACCGTCCAGGCGGTGCGACGAGCGTTGTGAGCCGACACCAAGCGGACTTCGTGCGCTGACCCTTCGAGCACGCCCTGAAGGCTGGCGGTCGGTAGTTCGAAGTCGAGACTCGCGTCTTGAAAGTCGGCTGGGATTCGGCCTAGGTAGATGGAAGTTCCGGGGCGGCTCAGGCGCAAGTCGACTTCCCGGCCTCGATGGTGCACGGTGAACGTGTTGTCGGCGTCGACCGGCGCGGCGAGAACGCTGGCGCCGTCTTGGGAGCTCAATTGCCAGCCTGCTGGTGGTGGCCAGATGCGCACGCGGATGTCGCGGGACGGGGAACCGAAGATGACCTGGGTGGTCTCGCCAGCTCGTACATCCGCGAGTTGCACGTCGCCGCCGGAGGTCACGGTTACTGTCGATCCTTCGCTCCGGACTTGTTCGAGAATCACGTGGTGCCGTCCCACCGTCAGCGGCCCGAAGCGGACCCGTCCGTCGAGATCGGTCGTGCCACTGCCGCGACCGAGCCCGCCGGGACCGCCCCCCGGCATGTCGTGGACGATCGGGCAGCCGGCGCAGGGGAGCCCCGACTCGTCGTCGAAGGCCAGAACGTCGATCCAGCCGCCGGCTTCCAGGTCGATGACGAAGGGCTGCTTGATGACGGTTGGATCAGGTGGTAGTTCGATACTCAGGGGAGGGTAGGCGCTGGCGAGTACGCGGACCCGAATCGGTTGCTCACTCTCGATCGCCGAGCGGAACTCGCCGGCCTCGTCCGTGACCGTCTGGACGGCGCCCGGCGGTCGCAACGAGGTCAGCTGCGCTCCGGCGACAGGTTCGCCGGATTCCGCGTCCTGTACCCGTCCCCACAACTCGGAAGCGGTCGACAACTCGATGGTGGCGAGGTCTTTCGTTTCACCGGCTGCCAGCGTGACGGTACGTTCTTCGACTCGAAAGCCCGGTGCAGCTACAACGAGCTGGTACGTCGATGGGTTCAGGTTCTCGGCCTCGAAGCGACCATCCGCGGAGACGGGGATCTCGACGATGTTCGGTGATGCCCCGGAGAAGCGAGACGGCAGTTCGAACGAGACTGCCGCATTGGCCACCGGTTCGCCGTCGTGCTGAACTCGCCCCCGGACCTTGGCGAGCGGGTCGAGGTAGCAGTGAACGTCGGTCGGTGGGGACTCGAACGCTTGCCGCTCGGCGACGTGGCCCTTTGCCCTACACAGCACGTGTAGCGGCTGGTCCGGACCGAAACCGGTCAGCCGAGCTTCGCCATCTGTGTTCGTCGCTCCCGAGAACTCGACGCGCTGTCCCGCAACGGGTTGTGACGCGGCGACCTGGGCTCCTGCCAGAACTTCGCCGCCGGTGTTGCTAACGATGAAGTGCACGCCCAGTCCACGCGCAAGATCGATCTCTCCGAGGTCCAACCGCGCTGTCCGTGAGGCAGGCTCTTCGACGGATCTCTCTTCAGCGCCTTGGTCCTCCACTTCGAAAGCGGTTCCGAGGAGTAACTCCGGCTCCGGCACTGTGAAGGCGTCCAACAAGTCGATGCGCCCACCAGGTGCTTGGATCTCGAGGCGATACGTACCGGGCCCCAGCTGCGGCAGTTCGAAGCGCCCCTCGGCGTCCGTCCGGACCTCGCGCCGGGGTTCGGCTGCATCCGGGGCGAAGGCGAGTGGCACGAGAAACGGCTTGCGCGCTTCCAGTTCGGCGAGCGTCAGTCGAACCCGTGCTCCGACTACCGGCTCATGCTCGGATACGAGCTTTCCGGTTACGACGACTCCTGGTGCCAAGACCGGGTGGAGCACGTCTCCAGGCCGTAGATACTGCGATCGGCAGTGCGTCGTGCCCGTCTCCATGCCGTTGCAGATCACAGCCTGGCCTTCGGTGCCCTTCCAGGTCCATACTTCCTCTGCGTCTTCCGCGCCGAAACGCCACCGCGCCACCTCAGCATCTGCCGCGAAGGGCACAACCTCGAACCAGACCGCCGGCCTGGTCGACGCGGTTTCGGAAGTCGACGCCGTGGCCTCTGAGATCGACGCCGTTATGCCAGCGCCAAGCAGTCCGAGCGTCAAAGTAAGGCCGGCGCGAGTCCAGAATGCCTCGGTACCGATCACGGCGCTCAGCTACAGGTGTAATCGCAAGTTTGGGTACAGTCGCCGGTCGATGGGCAGGAACAGGAGGCCTTCAACGAACATCCAAAGGGCGGGGCTGCACACCCGCACAAGGCCTGACCACAGTGGCAACCACTTCCAGAGCCGCTACCGGCGCCCCCTGGGTCTTGCTGGAAGGGTCCGCTACCCGCAGGCGAGGCATTGGCGGGCGGTAAGCTCGCCAGAGTTACGAGACCCACGATGGCGAGCAGCAGAGCCAGGGTTGTTGCTAGTTTTCTCATGAGAACTGTTGGCTCCCTGTTTCAAGCACAGTAATACGTACATTCCTGTGTGCAATTGCCCGTTGATGGGCAGGAGCAGCTAGCCGTAAGACTGCAGCCTGCCGGAGGCGCTGCACAGCCACACCGCTCTTCACCGCAGTGGCAGCCACTTCCCGAGCCGCTACCGTCGTCTCCTGGGTCCTGCTGGAAGGGTCCGCCTCCGGCAGGGTTTGCATCGGCGGATGGGAGCGCAATCAAGGTGAGCAAGGTGACAGCGGCGAGTACCAGTGCGCATAACAATACGACTTTCTTCATGAGCAGGCTCCTCCTCTGGGTCTATCCTAGGGAGATGGATTGTCGACCTCGAAGGTTTCAGGCTGTGTGCCACAGCGTGACAGAATACGTCCTGAAGCTTCGTGTTCCATCGGGATGAAGAGCACATCTTCACCGATCAGGGCAGAGCGTAGCGAACAGTCGGGACTGTCGAGCTTCAGCGTCCGCGTGTTCAGGCTGCCGTCGAGAGCAACTCGGGTCAACAAGGCCGTCGTTCGGTTGTCCTCGCATTTGCTGACAATCCAAGCGCGCCCTCGATCGTCGACCGTCATGCGCAGCACTTCGAACAGAGGTGTTTGGATTTCGCCTTGCTGCTTCAGTTGTGCATCCAGCTCTCGACGCCAGCTCTCGATTTCGGGGTACCGGTGGGCCGGAACCTGCGCTGTTGCCAGAACTTCTCCTTCCAGCGAGAAGATGGTCAGCTCTCCCGTCAAGCTGTTCAGGGCGAAAAGGCGGTCCAGCGGCGCGTTGTAGGCCAGAGTCAGCGAGCGCAGAAACGTGGCTCCAGGCTCCGGCACGATCCGGGTCGCTTCGCCGAAAGCCCTCTCCCGTTCGCCCGTATCTAGATTCCAGATCTCAACGAGATGAGCCGCGCGGGTGGGTGCAACCGCCACTCGATGTTGATCGATCCAGATGACGTCGGCAGCCTCATGTGTCAGGTCGAGAGCGCGATCCTCGTCGGCTCCCGGTCTGCGCACGAAGAGACGGGTTCCGGCATTGTCCAGGCGAATCAGGCCCCAAGCTCGATCGAGATCCAAGCTGCGCGAGTTGGGCACACTGAACCCCGAAATTCTAGAGGCGTCACCAGCCCACAGGTCGACGGTGTGTTCTCTGCGGTCCCAGGTCCAGAGGTTTCCTCGCCGGGCGTCTCCGATCTCGTCCACGCTGATGCCGGGGCTTGCCGAGCAAGTCAGTTTGGTTTCCGCAGCTGCGGCTGGGCTACTCGGTAAGATCAAGCTCAGCACGATGATTATTAGAGTCTTAGCCATGGGTTTTCGTCTCTACGTGCAGGATGGCACATATTCTCATCTATGAGAATGCCCAGTGTCAATGCCGTTCCGCTCCTCACCCTGACGCTCGCCCTCGCCGCCCTCTGGGTGCTGCGACGCTGACGTTCACCCTGCTTTGGGACTAGAGGTCAGTCCCATATCCGCCGACTTGCTGCCGTCTAGCCACCAGGCTCTGTAGCTGTGGGCTGCAAGGTCAGCGTGCCGGAGACGAGTTCGCCGGAGCTCTCGAGCCGTCCGTGCTCGCCCTGGAAGATCCCGTCTTTCGTCTCGCCTCGGAAGAAGAACGTGCGCGATCCAGGATCTTCCAGGACCTCTCCTGCCAGTGGCCCAGAGTCCAGGCTTCCGTTGGCGGTGCCTGCATAGACCAACTTGCGCTCACCCATGGCGAAGTGGAACTCGACCTTCCAGGTCCCCTCTCCCGTCGGCTCGAAGTGGACGTCGAGATCACCGGACGAGGACGGCGTGATCTCGATCCAGGTGTAGCTTCCCTCGAAACTCTGCGGCGTTGCCGGCACCGTCACCTCGTCTTCCACGGGAACTGACAGGGCTTGTGCTTCGGACCCGGCGGAGGTACGGGGTCCGGGGTTTAGGACCAGGGTTCCTATCTCTTCTTCCTCGAAGTCTTCGATGCGATAGGTCGAGCCGCTGAACTGTCCCGATGCATCGATCAAACCGCGAAAGGCGTAGGTGCGGTCGTGGGCCGAGGTGTAGACGGTTCCCTGCAACGAGGGGGCCGAGTCGTCTGTTGGGCGTGCCGCGTCGGTGGATACTAGCTTTCCGACCGCGTCGCCGGAGAAGGTCTGCGGATGGTCCTGGAAGGTGAAGTGGAAATCCACCGTCCAGGTGTCCTCACCGGTGGGCGTGAAGATGGCGTCGATGTCGTCGCCGACGCCTTGCTCGGTCCAGAAGTAGTAGCCGTGATAGGCGTGTGCGGCAGGAGGAGCGGCACCTAGCGGCGTGGTCGAACCACGTAGTGATGCCGCAGCGAGGAGGAGCCAGGTGCAGCAGAAGATAGCGTAGCGTCTTGATAGGGACATGGAGCGAGTATAGACCCGGAGGCTCGGGTGAGGCCGCTTCACGCCCAAGAGCAGCGGTGCGCCGCCTCTGTGAGGTCGCAAGATCGACTCAGTGCTGGTCGCAGCAGGTCACGCCGATCGACGTCTCGCAGCGCGGCCCGGTGCAGCCGCCGTGCACGTCACCGCTCAGCCGCCTCGAATCCAGGTATAGAATCGAGCCACCTATCCCGCATCCTGTCGACACTCGCGAGGAGCATCTGCAATGCATAGATCGAAACACTGCACGAGCATCATGACCTCCGGAAGCGCGCTCAGTTCTGCTCTGCGCCTCTTGGTCATCCTGATCGTCCTGGTCGTCGGCGGTCAATTCGCCTACGAGCAATACCAAGCCCGCAGTGGCGGCGGTGGAGAGTCGGACACGTGGCAGGTCGAGACGGATTTCCTCGACATCGAGTCCGGGGCGTGCGGCGATCAGGATCGCAGCATCGAGGCGGCTTGGGAGATCTCGGCAAATGGCCAGGATCTGTCGACCGCGGAGGATCTCTCGGCCAACCGGGGCCGGCGCTCGGGCCGCGTGACGCTGAGCGGCAAGTCCTATACCTGGAACTCTCTCACGGATCCCCGGCTACGGATTGCGGGCTGGGTGTGCGATCTGGACAGCGGCAGCTGCGGTTGGATGGGGCAGTTCAGCGCCGAGTTCCAGGTGCGGGGCGGCCGTGTCGAACCGAAGAGCGGTGACGTCGAGCGGCTGTCGGGCGGTCGCTTCGCCATTCCCGTGCCGTCCCTGGAAACGGCCTGCGAGATGTCGGTCGTGGTCCGGTTCCGCGCCAGGTGACGGTGGAGTTGGGGCAATACCAAGGCCCGGTGCCTAAACCAACTACCAGGCCGAAGCCCTACGCAGGCTGCGGGGAGTTACGCGGAGGTCACCGAGGGCCAGTGTGGGAAATCGCTAGCGACCCTCCTCTACTCCCGCACCAACCGCAACCGCATCACCACCCCCGGTGACGTCTCTTCCGCATAGTCGAAGCGCAGCAGCACGATCTCTTCTTCCCCCTCGTCCCCCACCACCGCGACGTCCCCGCGCAGCAGATCTCCTCCCGACTCTGACGCCACCGGCAGGTGCACCTCTTCCGGCCCCGTCTCGCTGTCGCCCAGCAGCACCAGTCGCCAGCGCACGCCGGCACCGCGGGCGCGGCGTACGACCAGAGCAGGACCGTTTCGGAAGGGCAGGATCTCGTCGACGACTTTGTGACCGTTACGCCACTGCGCGCGAGCTGCGAGGGACCACTGCATCATGTAGCTCTCACGCTCGCTGAGGTCGCAGTCGCCGAAGAGGCCGAGGGTTTCGCTGGTCCATTGACGCTGGAGCTGGCGGTCGGGGCCGTAGTGGTAGACGCCGTCTTCGACGCCTGGCACGATCACGAAGCCACCGTCGGGTAGGAAGCGGGCGGCGGAGATCTCGAGGGCGCCGCAGCCTTGGAAGCGCTTGGCGCCGGGACCGTCTTGGGAGGTGTAAGCGGGCTCTAGGTCGAGGCTCTCGCTGTCCAGGAGCCAGGCGAAGGCGCCGTCGGGGAGGACGGCACCGGTGCGGCCACGACGGCTGCCGAGGAGGAGGAGACGGCCATTGGCGTCGATGTCGAGGGCGGCGATCTGGTCGAGGCGGTGGTGGCTGGCGATGTTGAGCAGGGGGCCAGGTGGAGCGCTCAGGCGGCGCCAGCGCAGCGTGTTGAGTGGGGCGGCGGCGGCGAGGTAGGGAGTGCCGTCCTCAGTCTGGGCAGCGGCCAGGCGGTTGACGGCGGGGAGAGGGAGGTCGACTTCGGTGACGGTGCCGGTCTTCAGGTCGAGACGCACGACGCCGCGCCGGCCGGTAGCGAGGAAGACTACACTGGCGCTGGCGTCCGCCCAGGCGATGTCGGTGGTCGGGCCGAGGTTGCCGGGGAGGTCGTGTTCGCTGAGCAGGTCGACGTGGTCGGCAGCTGGTGCCACGGACGCCAGCGAGGCTGCGAGCAGGGCGGGGGCGAGGAGGGTGCGGAGTCGCCGATGTCCGGGAGTGGGGCTGCGCGGCATGGTGCCGGGCTCAGGCGTCCGGCGCAACGACGTATTCGGAGATCACCCAACGCTCGCCGTCATGCCGGACCTGCCAGTGTTCCTTGTACACCGCTTCGAACGGCTGACCACTGGCGAACACCGCCTTCCAGCGCAGTCGGAAGTCGACGTTGAAGCTGCCACCTTCAGCTTCTGTGATCTCCAACTCCAGCGGCTCGTGCGTCGCGCTCTGGACGCTCTGTGCCGTACCCGCGTGCCACTGCTGGAAGCCTTCGCGGCCGGCGAACGGGTTCCCCAGGACGTTCATCTGAAAGCCTTCGGCGGCGACGTGCGGCAGCAGCTGCTCGAGCGGTGCGTCGGCGTCGAGGGCAGTGAACCAGTCGGTGAAGAAGGCTTCGAGCCCTTCCTGCGTCGCGGGGCGGGTGGGGAAGTGATCGTCGGCGTGCAGGGTGGTGGGGAGGAGGGTGAGGAGGAGGACGGTGAGGATGCAGAGCGCGCGGTGCATGGGGGCTTCTCCTTGTCAGATCTTCTTGTGTATCCGGGGTCTTGGCCAGGCTATCGATCCTACAATACGGGCTTGTTGCTCTCAGCGAAGAGGGCGCCCACATGGGGACGCCCCTACACAGAGCGGAACCGGAAACCTCGCCTCACCCCTCCAGCGTCACCCGGAAGGCCGCCATCTCTTCGCCGTTGCGCACGAGCAGCAGATCCCCGACGAGCACGGGGTGGTTCCAGGTCTTGCCTTCGATCGCTGGGACGCGCGCCAACTCTTCGAAACCGTCCGGCGTTGCGGACACCAGCGCCAGGTCGCCTTTCTCGGTCAGTACCAGCAACACGTCTTGATCCGCCAGCAGGACCAGCTGGCCGTGGCCGTAGCGGCCGCCCTTCCACGTTCGGGAGCCATCGCTGACGTCCATGGCGGCGAGGATGCCGCCGTCGAAGCCGTAGGCGTGGCCGTGGTGGAGGACCAGATCGTTGAAGTAGGGCTTGAGGCGGATGGAGTCCCACTCGGACTCGACCTGCCATGCGCCGTCCAGGTGCTGCACGGCCAGGCTGCGCATACCGACGCCTTGGCCGGCACCGATGAGCACGCGGCCGTCGGACGGGAAGGCGGGTTGGGTCATGCTGAAGCCGTCCCACTCGTGCTGCCACAGTTCGCTGCCGTCCGGGGTGACGCTGACGATGCCGTTGTTGTTGAGCAGGAGGATCTGCTCGACGCCGTCGAGGGTGGCGAGGTGGGGAGAGCTGTAGCTGACGGGGACGCTGGTGCCCTTCCAGGCGATGTCGCCGGTGGTGGCGTCGTAGGCGATCAGGCCGCGGGCGTCGACCAGGACGAGGGTTCGGGGGGTGCCGTCGATGGTGGTTTCGAGGATCAGGGGCGAGCTGGAGAAGGCCCACTCCGGCACTTCGGCGCTCATGTCCTCGGCGGCGTTGCGGCTCCAGACGACGTTACCCGTCGCGGCATCAAGGGCGTTGAGGATGCCGGTGGCGCCGAAGGTGTAGACGCGGCCGGCGTGTAGGGTGGGGGTAGCGCGGGGACCGGCGCCGCCCTGGCTTTCCCAGAAACGGGCACGGTCGGCGTGTTGCCAGACGGGCTCGCCGGTGGTGGCGTCGTAGGCGCTGACGACTTCGTCGTCGCCGCGCTGTTCCTGGGTGTAGATCACGCTGCCTTGTACCGCGAAGGAGGACCAACCGGGGCCGATGGGGCGGCGCCACAGCTCTTGCGGCGGCTGGGACGTCCAGTCGGTGGCGATACGCACGCCGTGGACGATGCTGTCGCGCCGCGCGCCGCGGAAGCCGGGCCAAGCGGCCACGTGCGCCGGGTCCGCCGCGCTGGTTCCCATGGCGGAGCCGGCGAGGTCACTGGCCAGCTCTCCGGAGGTGGCGAGCAGGCGATCCTCTGCCGTTTCCGACCAGCGGAAGGCGAAGTTGGAGCGCGAGTCGCCCAGCACACCATCGGTGCGCAGGAAGAGCCACAGGCCGGAGCCGAAGAGGATGGCGGCGACCAGGGTCAGGCGGCGGGTACGGTCGGGCAGATGGCGGGTCGAGACGGCCCAGGCGACGAAGGCCAGGCACAGCGTCGGGATGGCGTAGATCGGGAAGAGGAAGCCCATCATGCCGGTCGAGATCGAGGTGTCGACGAACTGGAAGGTGATGAGGAGTGAGGCGATCATCAAGACGATGCCGCCCACCCGCTCGATCACCGCGGCGCGGCTGAAGAAGGCCCACCAGAGGAAGATGGCCAGGCCGCAGCCGAGGCCGCCCAGGACACCGAGGGCGATGTAGTCCGGGGCGACGCGAGGGATGCCGAAGCGCAGCGCCCACTGCAGGAGGACCAGGACCACGCCAGGCCAGAGGCGCAGTGTTGCTCGAGGACGGAGGGCTTGTCGAGGAAGCGGGTCTCGAGCTGGGGCGGAGGGGGGTGTCATGGTGAGTCTCCCTGGTGTCTGTGAGCTTGGAAGTATTGTCAGCGGGACTGCCCTTGGTACGTCGGCAGGGCCAGGTTGTTACAGGGGGCGGCTCTGGCACCGCGACAGGGAGACGGCTAGACTAGCGAGTCTGGCAGATGGCGCGTCTGCTCCCTTTCCTTCCCAACGCTCCTTTTCGCCTTCAGGTTCCCGAGAAGCCATGCCCAAGACGTCTCCGAAGCGCCTTTTCTATCCGCTCTCGCCGCTGCAGCAGGGGATGCTCTTTCATTGCCTGCAGGTGCCGCAGGAAGCGCTGTATTTCGAGCAGAACCCGATTTTGTTCGAAGGCGATCTCGACGTCCGGGCGCTGGACGCGGCCTGGCAGCGCGTGGTGGCGCGTCACGATGTGCTGCGCACGGCGTTCGCCTGGGAGAAGCTGAAGGAGCCGGTGCAGGTGGTGTCACCGGAGGTGCGCATGCCGGTGGCGGTGGTCGACCTGGTGGACGTTGCTGGCGCAGGTGCTGGTCGCGAGGAGAGCGTGACGGTCGACGCCGAAGCGGCGCAGCAGCTTCTCCGCCCCTACCTGCGACGCGAGCGCTTGCATCCTTTCCGGCTCGACAAGGTGCCGCTGCACCGGCTGACGCTCTTTCGCTTCGGGGAGCGGCTGTGGGGCCTGGACTGGGCGTTCCACCACCTGCTGCTCGACGGCTGGTCGCTGCCGCTGGTGCTGGCCGAGGTGTTCACGCTCTACAACGCTCGGGCCGGCCGTGCCTCGGAACTCGGGGCCGCCGAACCACTGCTGCCCGAGGTGCCGCCGTACCGTCGCTTCATCGCCTGGCTGCGCAAACAGGATCGGGCGGCGATCGAGGCGTACTGGCGCCATCGACTGGCCGGCTATGACGAACCGATCGAGATCCAGCGTTTGCTCGGCCCGGCGCACGCGGAGGCCAGGAGGGGCGGCGGGCCGTCGCAGCCGCGTGAGCTGTCGCGCCCGCTCGACGCTGAGCTATCGGCGCGGCTGAAGGCGTTCGCGCGCGGCCATGGGCTGACCCGCAACAGTGTCTTCCAGGGGCTGCTGGGGCTCTTGCTGGCGCGCTACGCGCGGCGGCCCGACGTCGTCTTCGGCATCACGGTGTCGGGACGCCCGCCGCAGCTGCCGGGGGCCGAGCGCATGGTGGGGCTGTTCATCCACACCGTGCCGATGCGCGTCGACGCCGATCCCGCGGCGGTGGCGCTGGGGTGGTTACAGCAGGTGCAGCAGCAAGCGGGCGAGCAGCGCGCCTTCGAGCTGGTCGGCCTGGCGGACGTGCAGGCCTGGAGCGATGTCGGCAGTGGTCAAGGCTTGTTCGACGTCTTGCTGGTATTCGAGAACTATCCTATCGATGCGCTGGCCCAGGCGAGTCAACAGTCTGGCGACGGCCCGCGCTTGCGTCAGTTGCCGCAGGCGGGTGCCACCAACTATCCGCTGACGCTCGCCGTACTGCCGGAGCCCGAGCCGCTGAAGCTGCAAAGCCACTTCCGGCCACGTCAGCTCGACGCCACCGCCGTCGATCGCCTGGGTCGGCACCTGGTCTCGCTGCTGAGCGGCCTGCTGGAGGACCCCGAGCGCCGTCTCGATACCTTGCCGCTGCTCGCCTCGGCGGAACGGCATCAACTGATCCTCGAGGTCAACGATACTGGAGCATGGGACCCGGCGGCGCACGAGCGCTCGATCGGGCACCGGTTTGCGCGTCAAGCGAAGGTGCGGCCGGACGCGGTGGCGGCTGTGTATGGCCGGCGGCACCTGAGCTACGGCGAGCTGGCGCGGCGGGCGTCGCTGCGGGCGTCCACGTTGCTGCGTCGCGGTACGGCACGCGGCGAGGTGGTGGCGTTGCTGATGCCGCCATCGCTGGAGATGCTGATCGGCATCCTGGGCATCAACCTGGCGGGCGCGGCCTATCTCTGCCTCGATCCGCGGCACCCGGCGTCGCGGCTGTCTACCTTGTTGGTCGACGCGGCGGTGCGTACGCTGTGGGTGGCGCCGTCCTTGGTGGAACTGGCGCGCCAGGTGGTGGATGGGGTTGGCGGAGAGGGCGACGGGATCGGCGTGGAGGTCCTCGAAGGGGGGCGTGGAGAGAGCGACTTGCGGGACGTCGAGGCGATCGGACCTGGTGACGTCGGCGCCGACGATCTGACCCACATCATCTTCACCTCGGGCTCGACCGGTACGCCGAAGGGCATCGCGGTGGTGCACCGGGGCGTGCTGCGGTTGGCGTGCGATCCACGCGAGCTGCGTTTCGGCCCCGGCGACCGGGTCGGACAGGCGAACAATCCCGGCTTCGACGTCTTTACCTGGGAGGTGTGGTGCGCGTTGCTCAACGGCGCCACGGTGGTTGGCCTGCCGCGTTCGCTGGTGCTCGAGCCGCCGCGCCTGGGGCGCGTGGTGGAGCGGCAGCAGATCACGATCGCCTTCTTCACCAGTGCCCTCTTCAGCCAGCTCAGCCACGAGCCGGCCTCGCGCTTCGCCAGCCTGCACTTGCTGGCCTTCGGCGGCGAGGCGGCGGACCTGGAGGCGGTGCGACGGCTGCACGCGGCGGGACTGCAAGGCGGGCTGTCGGCTCGCTTGGTGAATGGCTACGGCCCGGCCGAGAACACGACACTGTCGAGCATTGGCGTCGTGCGGCCGGAGGCTTCCGCCGCGACCCGCTGGCTGACGGGGTCGTCGCTGCCGATCGGCGTGGCGATCCACTGCAGCACCGCCTACGTGCTCGATCCTGTGCTGCGTCCGCTGCCACTGGGGATTCCGGGCGAGCTGTGCGTCGGGGGGGCCGGCTTGGCGCGCGGCTACCTCGGCCGTCCCGCCCTGACCGCCGGGGTCTTCGTGCCCCATCCTTACAGCTCCCACGCCGGAGCAAGGCAAGGCGCGCGTCTGTACCGCACCGGCGACCTGGTGCGACGCTTGGCGGATGGGTTGCTCGACTTCGTCGGCCGTGTCGACGAGCAGGTCAAGATCCGGGGCCAGCGCATCGAGCCGGGCGAGATCGCGGCCGTGCTGCGCACGCATCCAGCGGTGCGCGAGGCGGTGGTGCGACCGGTAGGGGAAGGCTTCGGCATGCGGCTGGTGGCGTGGGTGGTGCCGCGAGGCGGGGTAGGCTCCACGGACGACCTGCGCGCTTTTCTCACCGACCGCCTGCCGCCGTACATGGTGCCGGCGACCATCGTGGCGCTCGACGCACTGCCGCTGACCCCCAACGGCAAGGTCGACCACCGGGCGCTGCTGGCGCGCCATCTGCCGGAGGCCGAGCTGGCCGGGCGGGCGCCGTCGACGGAGCATGAGCGGCTCGTCGCTCGGGTCTTCGCCGAGGTGCTGGAGGGGCCGCTGGAGAGGGCAGGAGACGAACTGCTGCCTGTGTCGAGCCATTTCTTCGACCTGGGTGGCCACAGCTTGCTGGCCGTGCGCGTGGTGTCGCGGTTGCGCGAGCAGGTGGCGGGCGAAGGCACGGGACCGGCTCCGGAGCTGCCCGTCTCGATCCTGTTCGACCATCCGACCGTCGAGGCACTGGCGGCGTACCTGCAGGAGACCTCCGGTGCGAGCGATGCACCGACCTTCGACCTACCACCCGTCGTGCCGGTCGATCGCGCGGCCTTCCCCGACGGTCCGCCGCTCAGCTTCGCGCAGCAGCGCCTGTGGTTTCTCGACCGCCTGGAGCCGGGCAAGGCGTTCTACAACATTGCCGCCGCCGTCGAGTTGCGCGGCCGGCTCGACCTGGGCGCTTGCCAGCGTGCGGCCGCCGCGGTGGTGGCGCGCCACGAGGTGCTGCGCACTACCTACGCCGTGCGCGACGGCCGCCCCTTCCAGAAGATTGCGCCGCCCACGGATCGGCTCACGCTGCCGCGCGTCGACCTGACGGTGCTCGGCGAGGCCGACCGCGACACCGTGACGCGCACGCTGGCGCGGCGTGAGAGCGCGCGTCCGTTCGACCTCGAAGCCGGGCCGGTGGTGCGCTTGACGCTCTTGGTGCTGATCGAAGCTGCGAGCGACGCGGTCGAAGCTCTAGACAGCCGTCATGCCCTGCTGCTGACGCTGCACCACATCGCCGGTGACGGCTGGTCGATGGACCACTTCGTGCGCGACTTCGGGCATCTCTATGCCCGGCAGCTAGATCGGGGGCAGCTGGAAGAAGGCCCGGCGCTGCCGCCGCTGGACGTCCAGTACGCCGACTTCGCCGTCTGGCAGCAGCGTGTGCTGGCTGACAGTGGCCGCCTGGAGGCCGAGCTGGAGTGGTGGCGCACGACGCTCGAGGGCCTGCCGTCGCAGCTCGAATTGCAGCCGGACCGTCCGCGCCCAGCGCTGCAGAGCTACAACGGACGCACCCTGCCGTTCGACCTCGACGGTCCTCTAACCGAGGCCGTGCGCCGCGCCGCGCGCACGGCCGGCGTGACGCCCTTCATGCTCCTGCTCGCCGCCTTCCAGGCCCTGCTCGGTCGCCTGGCCGGGGTGCATGATCTCGCCGTCGGTACGCCGGTGGCCGGACGCCTGCGCCCGGAGGTCGAGCCGGTGATCGGCTGCTTTGTCAATACTCTGATTCTGCGCGCTGACCTGGGGCCTGACCTGCAGGCTGACGGGCGCCGTCTCGACTTCGCCAGCTTCCTGCAGCGCACCCGCCGCGCCACCCTCGACGCCTTCGCGCACCAGCAGGTGCCGTTCGAACGCCTGGTCGACGCCCTCGCGCCGCAGCGCGACCTTGGCCACGCGCCGCTGTTCCAGGTCATGTTTGTGCTCAACAACGCACCGCTCGGCCGTCTGTCGCTGCCCGGCCTGGAGCTGGCGCCGCTGCCGTCGGCTACCGGCACTAGCCAGTTCGACCTGACCCTGGCGCTGCAGGAGACCGGCGACGGCGCGCGCCTGCTGGGCGAGTTCGAGTACGCCTCCGATCTCTTCGATGCCACCACCATCGCGCGCCTCGCCGCCGCCACCCGCGTCCTGCTCGCTGCCGCCCTGGCGCGACCGGAGACCGCCATCGACACCTTGCCCCTGCTGTCCGTCGCGGCGCGGCACCAGCTGGTGCACGAGTGGTCGACGGCATGGTCGCCGGCAGGGTCGACGGAAGCTGCAGGCCGCGGAGACCAGGTCGACCTGGCGGCGCTCGGTAAAGAGCGTGCGCACTCGACGCCGGACGTGGTCGCGCTTGTGGGCCAAGTGGCAGGGGGTCGGTGGGCGGGCCGGTGGGCGGGTGTCGACCAGGTGCTCACCTGGGGCGCCGTGGAAGCTCGCGTCGCGGTGCAGGCGGAAGACCTCGCCGAGCGCTTCGCTGGTGCCGAGACCCCGGTCGCCGTCAGCCTCGGCCGGCGTCCCGAGACGATCGTCCTGCTGCTGGCCTTGCTGCGCGCCGGTGTGCCGTACCTGCCGTTGGAGCCAAGCTGGCCGCAGGCGAGGAAGCGGCAGGTGGTGGAGGATGCGGGGGCGGTGGAGCTGGCTCTGGGGAGGGCGCACGCCCGTGCGCCCCTACATCCCGCCCAACCCCCCGACTCGATTGCGCAGGTCACGAGCAACCCGAACGGCGGTCCGCCTCTGCGCGGCATCACACCGGTGGCGGATCGCAAGAAGATTTCTCAGGAAGCGTCAGTCTCCCCGCGTACGCGCAACGCGTTGGGGGCAGGGGAGGGGCGTAGGGGCGCACGGATGTGCGCCCTGAGGGGCCCCGCCTCCCACCTCGCCTACCTCATCTACACCTCCGGCTCCACCGGTACCCCCAAGGGGGTCGCCGTCTCGCGCGGGGCCCTGGCCACCTTCTTGACCGCGTCGCTGCGCCGGCACCGCGTCACGGCTGACGATCGGGCGGTGGCCTTCGCGTCGCTCAGCTTCGACTCCAGCATCGAAGAGATCCTGCTGCCGCTGGCGGCGGGGGGCTCGGTGTGGCTGCGACCGTCGGTGATGCCGTCGCCGGTCGAGTTGCTGCGCCGCTTCGCCGAGACGCGGGTGACGCTGGCGACGTTGCCGACGGCGTACTGGCACACGCTGGTGTCGACGCTGGAGCGTGCGGACGCACGCCTGCCGATGAGTCTGCCGGTGTGTCTGCCGGCGAGTCTGCGCCGCATCATCATCGGAGGCGAAGCGGCGTCGCCGGAGATGGTGGAGCGCTGGCTGGCGTTGCCCTCGAGCGCCTCCGTGTCGGGACGTCTGCCTGAGCTGGTCAACACCTACGGACCCACCGAGGCCACCGTCGTGGCGACGGCGGAAGAGGTGCGTTCGCTGCCGTCGACGCGCCGAGTCTCGCTCGGCCGCGCTTACGGCGGTACCCGGGCTCACATCGTCGATCGAACCCTGCGCCTCCTGCCGGCCGGGGCCGCCGGCGAGTTGCGGCTCGGTGGCGACTGCCTGGCGCGCGGCTACTGGCGCCGCCCGTCGCTCACCGCCGAACGCTTCGTGCCGAATCCGTTCGCGGTCCCGGGCGGCGCTCGCCTGTACCGCACCGGCGATCTGGCGCGCCAGCTGGCGGACGGGCGCCTGGAGTACCTCGGACGCATCGACCAGCAGGTCAAGGTGCGCGGCTTCCGCGTCGAGCTGGGAGAGCTGGAGAGCGTGCTGCTGACGCATCCGTCCGTGGCCGCGGCGGCGGTGGTGGCGCGGCAGGACGGGGGGCCGGCGAGCCTGCATGCGTTCGTGGTGGGTGGGGCGGGTCCCGACGACCTCCGCGCCTTCCTCGCCGACCGTCTGCCCGCCTACCTGCTGCCGGCGTCGATCCAGATCCTCGACGCGCTGCCCACGACCTCGGCCGGCAAGGTCGACCGGCGGGCGCTGGCTTCGATGCCTGTGGCTGCCGCTGCGCCTCTGGAGAGCGATGCCGGTAGCGAGCCGGGGGGTGAGACGGTGGCCAACGAGTTTGAAGCCACCATCACCGAAGTCTGGGCGCGCGTGCTCGGCGTCGACGCGCGCGAGGTCGGGCGAAAGCGCAACTTCTTCGACCTCGGCGGCCACTCCTTGTTGCTGATCGAGGTCCAGCACCAGCTGCGCGAAGCGCTCGGGCGTGAGGTGGCGGTGGTGGACTTGTTCCAATATCCGACCATCGCCGAGCTGGCGGCTTTCCTCGAGCGCCAGCACGGTGGCACTGGAGGACAGGAGCTGTTGCCCGCGGCGGCGCGGCGTGGACGTCGTGCCAAGACCGCGGGCGACGACCGGTCGGTGGCGATCATCGGCATGAGTGGACGCTTTCCAGGTGCCGCCGATCTCGACGCTTTCTGGCGCGACCTGCGCGGCGGCGTCGAGGGGGTGCGGCGGCTCGATGTCGAGGCGTTGCGCGCGGCCGGGGAAGCGGCGGCGCTGCTCGACGATCCGGCCTACGTGCCGGCGATGGGCGTGCTCGACGATGCCGACCGCTTCGACGCGCGCTTTTTCGGCTACTCGCCGCGCGAGGCACAGATGCTCGACCCGCAGCAGCGGGTGTTCCTGGAGCTGGCATGGAACGCGCTCGAAGACGCGGGCTACGACCCCAAGCGCTATGCCACCTCCGGCAGCGCCAGCACGCGGACGAGTACCGGCGAGGCGGGCGGACGCGTGGGCGTCTATGCCGGTGCCGGCAACAGCGGTTACCAGCTCAATCTCTACTCGCATCCGAAGCTGGTGCGCTCGGTCGGCGCGCTGCAACTAGACATCGCCTCGACGGCCCATTCACTGCCGCAGGCGGTCTCCTACCACCTCGACCTCAAGGGCCCTAGCGTCCACGTCTACACCGCCTGCTCGACGTCGCTGATGGCGGTGCACCTGGCGTGCCAGGCGCTGCTCGACGGCGATTGTGACATGGCGCTGGCCGGTGGCGTGTCGGTAGACGCGGTGGCGCGCGGCTACCGTTTCGAGGCCGGCGGCATTCTGTCCGCCGACGGCCACACGCGCTCCTACGACGCGCGCGCCACGGGCACGGTGCGCGGCAACGGCGCTGGCATCGTGGTGCTCAAGCCACTGGCCGAGGCGCGGGCCGACGGTGATCGGATCCTGGCGGTGGTGCGCGGCACGGCGGCCAACAACGACGGTTCGATGAAGGTCGGCTTCACGGCGCCGAGTGTCAGCGGCGAGGCGTCAGCGATCCGCGACGCGCTGGCGGCGGCCGAGGTGCCGGCGTCGACGATTCAGCTGGTCGAGGGACACGGCAGCGCGACGTCGTTGGGGGACCCGATCGAGGTCCAAGCATTGACGATGGCCTTTGCGGCCGCCTCCGGTTCCAGAACAGAGGCCGCCCTTCCCAAGAAGAGCGTCGCGCTCGGTTCGGTCAAGAGCAACATCGGCCACCTCGACACCGCCGCTGGCATCGCCGGGCTGCTCAAGACGGTGCAGGCCCTGTGCCACCGCGAGCTGCCGCCGTCGCTGGGCTACGCGTCGCCGAATCCCGAGATCGATTTCGATGCCGGTCCGTTCTTCGTCAACACCGAGCTGCGTCCCTGGCCGGAGAATCGCGATGCCGACGGCAAGGTGATTCCCCGTCGCGCCGGGGTGAGTTCCTTCGGCATTGGTGGCACCAATGTGCACGCCGTGCTGGAAGAAGCACCGGTCGAGACGCCACCGCTCGCGATGGCACTGCAAGAGGAACTCGGCGGTCCGCACCTGCTGGTGCTCAGCGCACGGACGCCGGAAGCGCTACAGCTGCGGCGCGAGCAGCTGGCGGCACACCTGCGCCAGCACCCCGAGCTGCGCCTGGCCGACGTCGCCTTCACCTTGCTCGAGGGGCGCACGCAGTTCGAACATCGCTGGGCGGCGGTGGTGGAGAGCGTCGAGCAAGCTCTCGAGCTGCTGGCCGGAGAGCAGGACTCCGATTCTGGGGGGCATGCTCTGTCCGACCTCGCGCAGCACTTTCTGGACAGAGACAGGCGCGATGGCGACACTGTCGGCTGGCACGATGTCTTGAACGCTCTGGGGCACGCGTCTCCCGAGTCCGGGCGGTTCGCCGTGCGCCGCGTCGGCTTGCCGGGCTATCCGTTCGCCGACGAGCGCTACTGGGTCGATCGACGTCCCGACTTCCTGGCACGCCTGGCAGAGGACGAGCCGGTCGCGCTGACGGCTCAGACGGCGGCGGCTACGGCCCCATCGCCGGCCACGGCCCCATCGCCGGCCACCTCGAAGGGCGTCGACGACGGTGAGGACGAGCACGCTCTGCCGCGACCGCAGCTGACGACGGCGTACGTCGAGCCGCGCGAGGCGCTGGAGCAGCGGCTGGCGTCGGTGTGGGGGCGGCTGCTGGGTATCGACCGCGTCGGCGTCTACGACAACTTCTTTGAGCTCGGCGGCCACTCCCTGCTCGGCACCCAGCTGCTCAGCCGCCTGCGCCAGGACTTCGGCGTCGAGCTGGAGCTGCGCCACCTGTTCGAAGACGCGACCATCGCCGGCCTGGCCGAGCAGGTGCGTCTCGTGAGCCAGGCAGGGGCCAGTCCGTCGACGCCATCGGCGAGCCCGGCGGGTTCGAGCCAAGTCGGGGAGCCTCTCGCGCCGCCCGTGCTGGCCCCCGTACTGGCCCCCGTGCCGCGCGATCGACCGCTGCCGCTGAGCTTCGCGCAGCAGCGGCTGTGGTTCATCGACCAGCTGAGCCCGGGTGAGCCGGCCTACAACATCGGCGAGGTCTACCGGGCCGAAGGCCATCTCGACATCGCCGTCTTCCAGCGCGCGCTGACCGAGATCGTGGCGCGCCACGAGGCGCTGCGCACCACCTTCGAGGTGCCCAAGGGGGCCGCCGAGCCGGTGCAGGTCGTCAGTACATCGCCTCGCTGGAGCCAGCCAGCGAGCCGCGTCGCGCTGCCGGTGCTCGACATCAGTACGCTGACGGAGGCCGACCAGGAGACCGAGCTGCAACACCTGGCCGTCGCCTTCCAGATCCTGCCCTTCGACCTGCGCCGCGGTCCGTTGCTGCGCGTGTGCCTGGTGCGGCTGGGAGAGAAGAAGAGCGGTTTGCTGTCGGTGATGCACCACGCTGTCTCCGACGGCTGGTCGGTCGCGGTGTTTATGGGCGAGCTGTCCGCCCTCTACCGCACCTGGATCGAGCACCCCGACGCGCCCTCGCCGCTGCCGCCGCTGCCGCTGCAGTACCCGGACTTCGCCGTCTGGCAACGTGAGTGGTTGCGCGGCGACGTCATGCAGGCGCACCTCGACCACTGGCGCTCGCGTCTCGCCGACGCCCCGGCCTTGCTCGAACTGCCCACCGACCGTCCCCGCCCGGCCGAGCCGGACGGCCGAGGTGCGCTGCTGCGTCGCTCTCTCGAGTCGGGTGAGCGCCAGGCCGTCGAGACCCTCGGCCGCCAGAACCGCGCCACGCCCTTCATGGTCCTGCTCAGCGCCTACCTGGTCTTGCTGCAACGCCTCACCGGCCGCGACGACTTGCTCGTCGGGACGCCGGTGGCTGGCCGCAACCGCGGCGAGATCGAGCCACTGATCGGCTTCTTCGTCAATACTCTGGTGCTGCGCACGGACCTGGCGGCGCGGGGCCCGGCAGCGGGGGACCTGGCTGCCACGGCGTCAGCCGAGCGGCAAGAGCGAGTTACTTTCCTGGACGTGCTGGCGCGCGTGCGCGACGTCACCCTGGACGCCTACGCGCACCAGGACCTGCCCTTCGAGCGCCTGGTCGAGGAGCTGGCGCCGGAGCGCAACCTGAGCTTCGAACCGGTGTTCCAGGTGATGTTCATCCTGCAAAACATCCACGCCGACGCGCGCCAGCTGCCCGGCTTGACGCTGCGTCCGCTGGTCGCCGACCCGGAAGGGGCGCGCCACGACCTGGTGCTGTCGCTGTACGAGAACCCCGACGGTCTGCTCGCCGAGTGGCACTACGCGCTCGCCCTGTTCGACGCCACCAGCCTTGCCCGCTTCCACGCCTTCTACCAGCAGCTCTTGCGCGCCGGCCTCGCCGATCCCGAGGCGCCGCTGGCCACGCTGTCCATGCTCGACGCTGCGTCGCGCCACCAGCTGCTGGTCGAGTGGGCAGGCCAGCGCCGGCCGTACCCGCAGCGCGGCGTGCTCGACATCTTTGGCGACTGGCTGGCCGAGGTGCCGGACCGCATCGCCGTGGCGGCACCGGAAGCCGCGTACGGGGAGTTACCTCGCTACCTCAGCTATGCCTGCCTCGGCCGGCGCGCGCAGGCCGTCGGCGTGCGCCTGCAGCAGCTGGGCGTGGGCCCCGAGGAGCCGGTGGCTGTCTACCTGCAGCGGACACCGGAGCTCGACGTCGGCGTGCTGGGCGTGCTGGCCGCCGGGGCTGCCTACCTGCCGATCGACCTGGCCGCCCCTGCCGAGCGCATCGCTTACCTGCTCGCTGACACTGGCGCCGCTGCCGTGGTCACGGACGCGGCGTCGCGGAATGGATTGCCGGCGGATCTTCTCGAAGGGGGCGAGGTGCCGGTGGTGGTGCTGGAGGAAGAGGTGGACGCCCCTCCCGGCGATGCCTTCCCCGCCAGCCACTCCGACGCGCTTGCCGCCGTCATCTCGACCTCCGGCTCCACCGGCCGGCCCAAGGGGGTGGCGCTGACGCATCGCTGCCTGGTGCGGCTGTCGTGGCGCGGCGCCAACGCTCCGACGCGCCCGGGCGAGCGCGTGATGCAGATGGTGAATCTCGCCTTCGACGCCGCCGGCGTCGAGATCTGGGGCGCGCTGCTCAACGGCGGCAGCCTGGTGCTGGTGCCGCGCGAAGTGATGCTGGACGCACCGCGTCTGGCCTCGATGGTGGCGCGCGAGGCGATCACGACGGTGGCGACGACCACCGCCGTCTTCAACCTGCTGGCCGAGCAGGAGCCGCGCCTGCTCGCCGGTGCCGCGCGCATCACCTTCGGTGGCGAAGCCGGCGATCCGGCAGCGGTGCGGCGCCTGGTCGACGGGCTCGCCGCGCTGGGCGTCTCGATGCCGCTGATCAATGCCTACGGCCCGGCCGAGAACGGCACCTTGACGTCCGCCTTCCGCGTGCGCACCGACGCCGCCGGCCGGCGACGCCTGGCCGGCGTCAGCGTGCTGCCGATCGGCCGGCCGGTGCCGTGCTCGACGGTCTACGTCGTCGGCTACGGCGGCCGAGGTGGCGAAACCGTCGGCGTCGGCGTGCCCGGGGAACTGTGGTCTGGCGGTGACGGTGTCGCGCGGGGCTATCTCGACCGGCCGGCTCTGACCGCCGAGCGCTTCGTGCCGGACCCCCATTCCGCCGTGCAGGGCGGGCGTGCCTATCGCACCGGCGACCTGGTGCGCTGGGTTCACGACGGCCATCTCGAATTCCTCGGCCGCCTCGACGACCAGGTCAAGGTGCGCGGGCTGCGCATCGAGCTGGGCGAGATCACCGCCTGCTTGCTGGCGCATCCGTCGGTGCGCGAGGCGGTGGTGCTGGCGCCCGAGATCCGCGGGTCGCGGCGCCTGGTGGCGTGGGTGGTGTTGCGGGCCCCGGTCTCTCCTGACGACCTGCGCGAGTTTCTGGCCCGCGACCTGCCCGACTACATGGTGCCGCCCACCCTCGTCGAACTCGACGCCTTGCCGCTGACGCCCAACGGCAAGGTCGATCGCAAGGCGCTGGTGCGCGACCCCGAGGCGCTGCTCGATGGCGCCGAGGCGGTGGTCTACGAGGCACCGCGCACGGTGACCGAGCAGCGGCTGGCGGCGATCTGGCACGAGGTGCTGGGCAGCGAGCAGATCGGACGCCGCGACGACTTCTTCCTCATCGGCGGCCACTCCCTGCTCGCCACCCAGGTCGCCTCGCGCGTGCGCGACGATCTGGGCGTCGAACTGCCGGTGTCCGAGGTGTTCGAAGCTCCGACGCTGGCCGGTTTGGCGGCGCTGATCGAGGCGCGGGCGGCCGAGGCCGGGATCGTGGTCGACGCTGACCCCATCCGGCCGCGGGCGCGCGTCGACGAGCAGGGTCATCCTCTTGCGCTGAGCCAGCCCCTCCCGCTGTCCTTCGCGCAGGAACGCCTGTGGTTCCTCGACCGCCTGGAGCCGGACAGTCCGCTCTACAACCTGCCGGTGTCGCTGCGCCTGAAGGGGCCGCTGGACGTCGAGGCCTTGCTGCGCACCGTCGCCAGTATCGTCCACCGGCACGAGGCCTTGCGCACGGTCTTCGGTCGGCACCAGGGCAAGCCGGTGCAGATCATCCTGCCGCCGCCCGACCCGGCATGTCCCACCACCTGGGACCAGGGTGGCTGGGCGCGCGTCGCGATCGACCTCTCGGCCCTGTCGCGAGGCGACGCGGCATTGGACGCCGCGCTCGAAGAAGCGCGCCGCCTGGCGCAGATCGAAGCCCTGCGACCGTTCGACCTGGCGACCGGACCGCTGCTGCGCTTCCTGCTCATCCGCCTGCCGGCTCGGCACTCCACCGGCGACGACCACGCTCTGGTGGTCAACATGCATCACATCGTCAGCGATGGCTGGTCGATGGGCATCTTCGTCGACGAGCTGGCGGTGTTCTACGAGGCGTACGTGAGTCCCAGCTTCGGCGGCACGCCGTTCACCCCGACCCCTGAAGACGTGCTGGAGCCGCTCGACGTCCAGTACGCCGACTTCGCACTCTGGCAACGTCACTTCCTGGAACAGGGCGGCGCGCTGGAGGCCGATCTCGACTACTGGCGCCACACGCTCGACGGCCTGCCGCCGCTGCTCGACCTGCCGACCGACCGGCCGCGCTCGCCGATCATGAGCTTCCGTGGCTCGGACGTGCGGGTGAGGCTGCCGGCCGAGCTGCACAGCGCCGTCAAGGCCATGGCGCAGGCGTCGAGCACGACACCCTTCGTGGTGCTGCTGGCTGGTTTCGCCGAGCTGCTGGGGCGCTACGCCGGCAGCACCGACATCGCCGTCGGCACCGCCGTCGCCGGCCGCGTGCGCAGCGAAGTCGAGCCGCTGATCGGCTTCTTCGTCAACACGCTGGTGATGCGGCTGGCCAGCTCGGGTGGCGGTTTCGATGGCCTTTCTTCCACCAAGAAGGGGGACAGCACCACCTTTGCCGACTTGCTGGCCGCCGGCAAGCGCACCTCGCTGGACGCCTTCAGCCACCAGAGCCTGCCCTTCGAGCGCCTGGTCGCCGAACTGGCGCCCGAGCGCAACCTGGCGCACGCGCCGCTGGCGCAGGTCCTGTTCGTGCTGCAGAACGCGCCGAGCGAAGAGCTGGAGCTGCCCGGGCTGGAACTCGAACGCCTGCTAACCACCGGCGACACCACCAAGGTCGACCTCAGCCTCAGCCTCGGCCCGGGCTACGAGGGCATCCTGCAAGGCACCATCGAGTATTGCACCGACCTGTGGGACGACAGCACTATCCGTCGCCTCTACGGCCACTTCCTGGTGTTGCTCGAAGCCGTGCTCGCCGAGCCGCAAGCGCCGCTGCACAGTCATAGCCTGCTGGCCGGGGCCGAGCGCCGGCAGGTGCTGGGAGAGTGGGCGACGACGGCTCGACCGTCTTCCCATGCCGTTCCCGCGGACGACCTGGAGACGACGCTGGCCGGCCTCGTCGCCGCGGCCGCGTCGCAGCGTCCCGAGGCGATCGCGGCGGTGGAGAGCTCGCCTGTTGGCCAGCAGCCGGCGGGCGGTGAGCTGCACCTGAGCTACGCTACCTTGCTGCAGTCCGCCGACGCGCTGGCGTCGCGTTTGCCCCAGGGGCCTGAAGTGCCGATCGGCCTGGCACTCGACCGCAGCGCCGCCCGCCTGGTGGCACAGCTGGCGATCCTGCGCGCCGGCGCCGCTTTCGTGCCGCTCAACCCGGGTGACCCGGTGTCGCGCCTGCGCCAGCTGGTCGAGCAGGCGGGCATCGTGCAGGTGCTGGCCGCCGAGACGAGCGTCGAGACGCTGGCCGAGTTGCCAATACCTGTGCTGCCAATATCCGTGGCGCCAATACCGGTGACGCCAGTACCGTCTTCCGTGCCAGCCTCGGAGGCTTCCCCGGCGTTCCCTCGGGGGCCCGCGGGCGCCGACCACCTGGCCTACGTCATCTTCACCTCCGGCTCCACCGGCCGACCGAAGCCGGTGGCCGTGCGCCATCGCGGCGTCGTCAACCTGGTGCGCGGCCAGGTCGCCACCTTCGGCATGGACGCCCGCGCGCGCGTGCTACAGCTCGCCGCCCCCGCCTTCGACGCCAGCGTCTCGGAGACCTTCACCACCCTCGGCTGCGGAGGCACGCTGGTCGTCGCGCCGCCGGTGCCGCTGTTCGGTCAGGACCTGGCGCGGTTGCTGGCACGCCAGGCGGTGAGCAAGGCGACGATCATTCCGTCGTCACTGGCCGTGTTGCCGCACCATGCAGGGGTTCTTCCGAGCCTGCAGACGCTGCTCGTCGCCGGTGAAGCCTGCGCGCCCGAGCTGGTGCAGCGCTGGGCGCCCGGGCGCACGATGTGGAACGCCTACGGACCCACCGAGACGTCGATCGGCGCTTGTTGCGCGCGGCTCGAGCTGGACGCCAAGGGGCAGTTCACGGGTGGTCGCCTGCACGCGGGCCGCATTCCGATCGGGCGGCCCTTCCCCAACTACCGCCTCTACGTCCTCGACCGCAGCGGTAAAGCCCTGCCCGCCGGTCCGGCCGGCGAGCTGGCGGTTGGCGGTATCGGCGTCTCGCGCGGCTACCTCGGCATGCCGGCGCGCACCGCCGAGGTCTTCGTGCCCGGTCCCTTCTCGTCAGACCTCGCCACGGAGTCCTCGGCGGGTTCCGGCGGCCAGCGTCTGTACCGTACCGGCGACCTGGTGCGCTGGCGCGGCGACGGGCAGCTCGACTTCCTCGGCCGTGTCGACCACCAGGTCAAGGTACGCGGATTCCGCGTCGAGCCCGGCGAGGTCGAGGCGGTGCTGGCCGCCCACCCGGGCGTCAGCAGTGCGGCTGTCGTCGCGGTGCCGGAAGAGACCGGCGGCTACCGCCTGGTGGCATGGGTGGTGGCCCAGGCCGAGCCGCAGATCGTGCGCGGCCTGCGCTCCTACCTTGCTGATCGCCTGCCGATCCACATGGTGCCGTCGGCGATCCACGCGCTCGATGCCCTGCCGACCACGGCCGGCGGCAAGATAGATCGGTTGGCGTTGGCCCGCATGCCGGCACCGGCGCAGGCGGCCCCCCTGCCGGTGCAGCCTGCGGCCTTCCAGCCGGGTAGGGGTGGCACCCTCGAACGCCTGGTGCTCGACGTCTGGCAAGAAGTGTTGGGCGCGGCAGCGGGCACGATCAAGGCCAGCGACAGCTTCTTCGAGCTCGGCGGCCATTCGCTGCAGCTGGTCGAAGTGCAGGAGAAGCTGCAGGCGCGCTTGCAGCAGCTGGGCGACGAGCGCGAGCTGGCGGTGGTCGACCTGTTCCAGCACCCCACCGCGGCGGCGCTGGCGGCGCACCTGGGCGGCACGGGCAGGATCTTGCAGGCCTGGACGCCTGGTACCGTGGCCCAGCTCACCAGCGACGCGGGGGCTGGGCTCGGAATGGGCCAGCATGGGCGCGACATCGCCATCGTCGGCATGGCCTTCCGCTTCCCGGGCGCGGATGACCCACGCACCTTCTGGCAG
This sequence comes from uncultured bacterium, assembly GCA_965368975.1. GTDB lineage: Bacteria > Acidobacteriota > Thermoanaerobaculia > Multivoradales > JAHZIX01 > CBDUPA01. The sequence continues at coordinate 210,273 of CBDUPA010000012.1, forward strand.
CACCTACAAAGCGGCGTCGAGTCGGCGCACCGCTTCACGCCCGACGAGTTGCGCCGCGCCGGCGTACCCGAGGACGTGCTGGCGCATCCGGACTATGTGCCGATCTCGGCGCTGATCGACGATCTCGACCAGTTCGACGCCCGCTTCTTTGGCTACTCGCCGCGCGAGGCCGAGATGCTCGACCCGCAGCAACGCATCTTCCTGGAGACCGCCTGGCACGCTCTGGAGGATGCTGGCTACGACCCGCAGCGCGCGGCAGCACCAAGATCAGCTGATCGCATCGGCCTGTTCGCCGGTGCCGGCCAGAGCACCTATGTCTTCAACCTCTATTCGAACCCCGAGGCCCTGGGCGCGGTCAGCGGCCTGCAGGCCGGCCTGGCCGGCCACTCGACCATGTTGACGCTGCCGGTGTCCTACCGTCTGGACCTGACCGGCCCGAGCATCAACGTGCAGACCGCCTGCTCAACGTCACTGGTCGCCACCCACATGGCCTGCCGCGCGCTGCTCGAGGGCGAGTGCGAGCTGGCACTGGCCGGTGGCGTGTCGATCCACGCGCAGCCGCAGGGGCACCTGTACCAGGCTGAAGGCATCCTGACCCGCGACGGCCACAATCGTTCCTACGACGCCGCGGCGACCGGCACGCTGGGCGGCAACGGCGCCGGCATCGTGGTGCTCAAACCCTTGGCAGCCGCGCGGCGCGACGGCGACCGGGTGCTGGCGGTGATCAAGGGATCGGCGGTCAACAACGACGGCGCGCACAAGGTCGGCTACACGGCCCCCGGCGTCGCCGGCCAGGCGCGCGCCATCGCCGAAGCGCAGCGCCATGCCGGTGTGCCGGCGTCGACAGTGCAGATGATCGAAGGCCATGGCAGCGCCACGTCGCTGGGTGACCCGATCGAAGTGCGCGCCATCGTCGAGGCCTTCCGCGCTGGTGGTGCCGAGCCTGGCCGCGACCAGGTGGCGCTCAGCTCGGTGAAGAGCAACTTCGGTCACCTCGACACCGCCGCCGGCGTTGCCGGCCTGATCAAGACCGTACTCGCCTTGCAGCACCGCCAGCTACCGCCGACGGTCGGCTATGCGGCGCCCAACCCGGGCATCGACTTCGGCGGCCTGGTGCGCGTGACGTCGAGCTTGGAACCCTGGCCCGAGAACCGCGATCCGGTCACCGGCCAGCCCTTGCCGCGACGGGCCGGCGTGTCGTCCTTCGGCATCGGCGGCACCAACGCCCACGTGATCCTGGAAGAGGCCGTTCTGGAGGAAGGCCTGTCACAAGACGGGGAGGCGTTCGAGCTCGGTGCCCCGCCGGCACGCTCGCCGCAGCTGCTGGTGCTGTCCGCCCACAGCGAGACGTCGCTCGACGCCGCCACCGAGAAGCTGGGCGCCTGGCTGGCCGAGCAGGCCGCGGCCCCGGAGTCCGCCGTCGACGCACAGCGCGCGCTGGCCGACACCGCCTGGACGCTGCAGGTCGGCCGCGGCGTCTTCGAGTACCGGCGCGCCCTGGTCGCCGACAGCCTGCGGGACGCCGCCTCGATCCTGCAGCAACGCGACCCGCGGCGCCTGCTGCAGGGGGCGAGCCTGTACGGTTCCACGGCTGCCGGTGCCAGCGCCGGTGGAGCCGAGGCAGCTCGGCCGGTCGTCTACCTGCTCGGCGGCGTCGGCGACCACTACCCCGGCATGGGCCGCGGTCTGTACGAGCACGAGCCCGTGTTCCGTGACACCGTCGATCACTGCTGCGAGCGGCTGCAGGCGCACCTGGGCGTCGACCTGCGGCCCGTGCTCTATCCGGTGAAGGAGCCGGTGAAGGAGCCAGCGAGCGCCGGCAAGACACCGGGCCTCGACCTGCGGGCGTTGCTCGGGCGGAGCCAGCCAGCAGAGGGCAAGGGCTCTGGTGCTGGGGACTCGCGCGACGAGCTGGACCGCACCTTGCACCTGCAGCCGGCCGTCTTCGTCGTCGGCTACGCGCTGGCGCGCCTGTGGCAGAGCTGGGGTGTGCCACCGGCGGCGCTGCTCGGCTACAGCCTGGGCGAGTACACGGCTGCCTGCCTGGCCGGCGTCTTCAGCCTCGACGACGCGCTCGAACTGGTCGCCGCGCGCGCCCGCCTGCTCGAAGCGCAGGCCGAGGGCGCGATGCTGGCGGTGTCGCTGAGCGAAGACGAGGTACGCCGGCGGCTGGCCGAGCGGGAAGCCGCGGATCCGTCGGCGATCGTCGACCTGGCGGCGGTCAATGCGCCCGAGGTGTGCGTGGTCGCCGGCAGCGTGGCGGCGGTCGAGGCGCTGCGCCAGGTGCTCGAAGCCGAAGAGATTTCGTGCCGCCGTCTGCCCACGCAGCGCGCCTTCCACTCGCGCCTGCTGCAGCCGGTGGCCGAAGGCGTCTCCGACCTGCTGCGCGGCAAGACGCTGCAGCCCCCGCGTCTGCCCTGGGTGTCCAACGTCACCGGCACCTGGATCCGCCCCGAAGAGGCCACCGATCCCGACTACTGGGCGCGCCACCTGGTCAGCCCGGTCCGCTTCGCCGACGCCGTCGCCACCTTGAGCGCGGACGGTCCCGGCGCCGGTCGAGAGCGTCGTGGGGGCGCCGCGCTGCTGGAGGTCGGCCCGGGCTTCGGCCTTGGCAGCCTGGCGCTGCAGCAACCCGCCGAGAGCGCCCCCGAGGTCGCGCTGCCCAGCCTGCGCCTGCGCTACGAAGCCGCCGACGACCAGCGCTTTGCGCTGACGGCCCTGGCCAAGCTGTGGCTCGCCGGGGTTCCCCTCGACAGCGCCGCGCTCTATGCCGGCGAGCGGCGCCTGCGCGTCGAGTTGCCGCTCTACGCCTTCGACCGTCAGCGCTACTGGGTCGAGCTGCGGTCGCTGGGGACGGTCGGTGCGGGGGCGGCGCTGCCAGCCTCGAAAGAGGCTCGTGCGGAAGACCCAGTCGAACCCAGTTCCCTGCCCGCCGTCTCCCCGCCACCGAGTGTGTCGCCTGAGACCACGATGTATCCGCGCCCGCGCCTGACGACCGCCTTCGTCGAGCCCGAGACGCCCATGCAGCAGGCCCTCGCCGACTTGTGGAGCGAGCTGCTCGGCGTCGCTCCGATCGGCCTGCACGACAGCTGGTTCGAACTCGGTGGCCATTCGCTGCTCGGCACGCAGCTGGTGTCGCGCCTGCACCGGCGCTTCGGCGTCGAGTTGACGCTGCAGGAACTGTTCGCCGACCCGACGCTGTCGGGGCTTTCGGAGCTGTCGGGGCTGGCGGAGCTTTCGGAGCGGAAGGGAGCCGTCGAGGTCGAGGCGCCCTCTCTCGGAACTCTAGACTCACAGCCCGGGGTGGTTGCCGGTGCCCCGCTCCCCTCGCCCCTCTCCTTCGCCCAGCAGCGCATGTGGTTCCTGCACCGCCTCGACCCGTCGAGCAGCGCCTACAACATCCCCTCCGCCTACCGCGTGCGCGGGCTGTTCTCGGCGCGCTGGTGCGCGCGCGCGGTCGAGTCGATCGTCGAGCGGCACGCGGTGCTGCGCAGCCGCTACCGGCTGGAGGGGGCGGAGCCCGTCCAGGTCGCCGATGCACCGGGGCCGCTGCGCATGCCGGTCCTCGACCTGAGCGAACTCCCTGGTCGCGCCCGCGGTCCCGTCGCCGAGCGCCTGGCCAGCCGCGAGGCCGACCGACCGTTCGACCTGGTCGCCGGGCCGGTGCTGCGCGCCGCCTTGCTGCGTTTCTCGAGCGCCGAGCACGCCATCCTCATCACCTTCCACCACATCGCCGCCGACGGCTGGTCGATGGGCGTCTTCCTGCACGAGTTCACCGTGTTCTACCGCGCTCTCGCCGAGGCGTCCCTGCGCGGCGACAGCGAGCCGAAGGTCACCGGCCTGCTGCCACCGCTGCCGATCCAGTACGCCGACTTCGCACGCGAGCAGCGGACCTGGCTGGCCAGCTCGGCTGAAGGGCGGGGTGAAACTGAGCAGACTGTGCTCGACGCGCAGCTCGCCTACTGGCAGCGCCGGCTCGGTGGCGTGCCGGTGCTGGAGCTGCCCACCGATCGGCCGCGACCGCCACGCCCCGACCCGCGGGGTGCGCGCCGCGAGTGCTGGTTGCCGCCCGAGCTGAGAGCCTCGATCGAGCGCCTGGCCGCGGCGCACGGCAGCACACCGTTCAGCGCGCTGCTGACCGTCTTCCAGGTGTTGCTGGCGCGCCTCAGCGGACAGCTCGACCTCAGCGTCGGCACGCCGGTGGCCGGCCGCCGACGGCTGGAGACGGAGCCGCTGATCGGCTTCTTCGTCAACACCCTGGTGCTGCGCGGGGACCTCAGGCCCCTGTCTGCGGGCGCCAGCTTCGTCGAGCTGCAAGCCGCCTTCCGCCAGCTCGCCCTGGAAGCCTTCGACCACCAGGACGTGCCCTTCGAGCGCCTGGTCGAGGACCTGGTGCCCGAGCGCAGCCTGCAGCACACGCCGCTGTTCCAGGTGCTGTTCGCGCTGCAGAACGCGCCGGGCGACGGTGTGCCGGTGGCCGGCCTGGAGCTGCGGCCGCAGGAGCAGCACGCCGGTGCCGTGCGCTTCGACCTCGAGGTCAACCTCTTCGAAGGCACTGCCCCGGAAGGCCGTCGCGAAGCCGCAGGGAACACCACCTGGCTGCTCACCGTCGACTACCGCCGTGCCCTCTTCGACGCCACCAGTGCGGACCGTCTCGCCCGGCACTTCGAGACGCTGCTCGCCGCCGTCGCCGCCGACCCCGAGGCGCCGCTGGCCGCCCTGCCACTGCTCACCCCGGCGCAGGCGCACCAGCTGTGCGTTGAGGTCAATGCCGCCTCGGATCTCGATGTGCCGCGCGAGGTCACCACGGAAGCCGGCCTGCTGGCGCGCGTCGCTATCCAGGTCGAGCGCGTTCCCGACGCCATCGTCGTCGCCGACCCGGGCGGGCGGTATCTCAGCTATGGAGCCCTCGATATCGCGTCGTCACTGTTGGCTGAAGAGTTAGCTGAAGAGCTGGCTGAAAAGTTGACGGGCGCGCTGCCGCCAGAGGTACTGGAGCCGCTCGTCGCGCTGCAGCTGGAGCGTTCGCCGGAGCTGATCGTGGCGATCCTGGCGGTGTTGAAGGCGGGGGCGGCGTATCTGCCGCTGGACGTCGCGATGCCGGCGGAGCGTCGCGCGATGGTGATGGAGGAGTGTGGGGTCGTCGGCACCTATGAACCCGATCCTCTGGGTAGGGGCACCCCCATGTGGGTGCCCTGCGGCGTAGCCGCATCCGGATCCGGAACCACCCGCCCACCCACCCAGGGCACCCACACGGGGGTGCCCCTACCCAGAGTGCCGGAATCCGCTAGATCCCCCCATCGCCTCACCTACGTCATCACCACCTCCGGCTCCACCGGCCGCCCCAAAGGCGTCGCCATCGCCCAGCACGGCATCGCCCGCCTGATCGACGGTATCGAACCTTTCCACAGACGCCCCGGCCTGCGCCTTGCGCACTGGGCCAACCCGGCCTTTGACGCCGCCACCTTCGAGATCTGGGGCGCTTTGCTCACCGGCTCGACGCTGGTGATCGTGCCGCGCGAAGCGGCGATGTCGCCGCCGGAGCTGGAGCGGCTGGTGACGGCGCAGGCGGTGGACGTGCTGTCGATCACCGCGGCGCTGTTCGCGCAAGCGGTGCGCGGCGGCCACGCGCGCGGCTTCGGCCGCCTGGAGTTGCTGATCTTCGGCGGCGAAGCGTCGGACGCCGAGCTGGTGCGCCGCTACCTGCGACAAGGCTACGAGAACCACGAGCTGGAGCTGCCGCGGGCGCTGGTCCAGGCCTACGGTCCGACCGAGGCGACCACCTTCGCCAGCCTGCGCCGCCTGGCTTCGCCAAGCGATCTGACGTCCGGCGACGTGCACGTGCCCCTCGGCACGCCCTTGCCGTCGGCACAGCTGTTCGTCTTCGATCCCGTCGGCGGCATCTGGAGCGGCCAACCCGCGGCGTTCCACGTGCCCGGCGAGCTGGTGCTGGCCGGCGACGGGCTGGCGCGCGGCTACCTCGGCCGCCCGGCGCGCACCGCCGAGGTCTTCGTGCCGTCGGTCGTGGCGGGGGCGAGGGGCTCCCGCCTCTACCGCACCGGCGACCTCGCCCGCCGCCGTCCCGACGGGGAGCTCGACTTCCTCGGCCGCCGCGACCAGCAGGTCAAGGTGCGCGGCTACCGTGTCGAGTTGGGCGAGATCGAAGCGCGCCTGGGCGAGGCCGAGGGCGTCGAGATGGCGGTGGTGCTGGTGCGTGGCGAAGGCGATGCGGCGCACCTGGTTGCCTATGTCGCCGTGAAGCAAGATCCGGGTAGGGGCACCCCCATGTGGGTGCCTTCTGCGAGGGCCGGGGAGATCAGAACTTACCTCGCGCGCTCCCTGCCCGACTACATGCTGCCGCGCCACATCGTGACCGTCGACGCGCTGCCCCTGACGCCGCAGGGCAAGGTCGACCGCAAGGCGCTGGCGGCGCTGGACGTCGATGGTTCTAGTGCGGCCGCCGACATCGTGGCACCGCGCGACGAGGTCGAGGCGACGCTGGAGCGGATCTGGGCGCGGGCACTGGAAGTCGAGCGGGTGAGCGTCGAGGCCGACTTCTTCCAGCTCGGCGGCCACTCGATTCTGGCGGCACGCATCCTGGCCGAGGCCGAGCAGAGCTTCGGCTTCCAGGTGCCGTTGTCCGCCTTCTTCGAGGCGCCGACGCTCGCTGGATTGGCCGAGCGCTTCGCCGACGCGCTGGCGAGCGGCGCCAATGAAGGCAGTGTCCGCCGCCGTCCGCCCTTGACGCCGGTCGACCGCTCAGGCCCGCCACCGTGGACGCTGCCGCAGAGCTACGCTCAGCAGCGCCTGTGGTTCCTCGACCGCCTCGAGCCCGGGCAGGCGACCTACAACATGCCAGCGCCGCTGCGCCTGCGCGGCCGGCTCGACGTCGAGGGGCTGGCGGCGACGATCGACGAGATCGTGCGCCGGCACGAGGCGCTGCGCACCACCTTCGCCCAGCAGGGGCCGCACGCGCTGCAGATCGTCCAACCGTGGACGCCGGTCTCGCTGCCGGTGGTCGACCTCGGAGCCCTGCCGGTCGCCGACCGGCAAGCTGTCGCCGGCCGGCTCAGCCATCGTGAGGCGACGCGACCGTTCGACCTCACCCGCGACCGCATGCTGCGCGCCGCGCTCCTGCGTCTCGAGGGCGTGGCTGCGGACGGTCAGAGCGAGCACGCGCTGCTCTTCACCCTGCACCACATCGCCAGTGATGGCTGGTCCCTCGGCGTGCTGGTCGATGAGGTGGCGCAGCTGTACGGCGCCTGGCAAGAGAGACCCTGGAAGCGGGCATCACCGGCACCTCTGCCGGAGCGACGTCTCCCCGAGCTGGCGATCCAGTACGGCGACTACGCCGCCTGGCAACGGGCCTGGCTGGAGGCGACGATCGGCGACAGCCTGACCGTTCTCGATTTTCAGCTGACCTATTGGCAGTGCCAGCTGCGCGACACGCCTGTGATCGACCTGCCCACAGACCGGCCGCGTCCAGCGGTGCTCAGCGGCGACGGAGGGCATGCCATGCGCGTCTTGCCGAGCCAGCTGGCTCAGGGCGCGGAAGCGCTGGCCCGCGCCGGTGGCCACACCCTCTTCGTCACCCTGCTCGGCGTCTTCCAAACCCTCGTCGCGCGCACGGCACCCTTGCACGCGTCCCCGACCGGCGCCAGCATCTGGGACGTCGCCACCGGCAGTCCGCTGGCCGGTCGCCAGCATCCCGCGGTCGAGCCGCTGATCGGCTTCTTCGTCAACACCCTGGTGCTGCGCGGCCGCCTGGCGCCGTCGATGAGTTTCCTCGACCTCCAAGCGCAGCTGCGCGACGTCGTCCTCGCCGCCCACGATCACCAGGACGTGCCCTTCGAGCGCCTGGTGGAAGAACTCGCCCCCGCGCGCGACCGCAGCCGCACGCCCCTGTTCCAGCAGCTGTTCGCGCTGCAGAACGCGCCCATGGGCCGGCTCGAACTGCCCGGGCTGCAGCTACTCGATCTCGAGGTCGATGCCGGCATCGTCAAGTACGATGTCGAACTCCACGCCTTCCCGGCTGCCTCGACCCAGGACGGTGGTGGCGGCCTGCTGCTCAGCTGCGACTACCGCAAGAGCCTGTACGACGCCACCACCATCGCGCGCCTGCTCGCCCGCTTCGAGGTGCTGCTCGCCGCCGTCGTCGACGACGCGTCCAGGCCGCTCGCGCGTCTGCCGCTGCTCAGCGTCGCCGAGGCGCACCAGCTGTGTGTCGAGCACAATGACACCGCCAGCACCTACCCGCGCGACGCGACGCTGCCCGAGCTCTTCGCCCGCGTTGCCGGCCCGCGCCCCGACGCCATCGCCGTCATGGCCCCCGTAGAGCACGTCGATCACTACCTCAGCTACGCTGAGCTGGACAGGCGTAGCGACGCCCTCGCCATCGAGCTACGAGCTCACGGCGTCCGCCGCGGTGACCGCGTCGCCTTGCGCCTGGAGCGCGGCATGCCGCTGGTCGAGGCGGCGCTGGCGACGGTCAAGGCGGGCGGGGCGTATGTGCCGATCGATGTGAATTATCCGGACGAGCGGGTGGAGTTCGTGGTGGGGGATTGCGGGGCGGTGGTAGTGGTGGGGGAAACCGAGCAGAGGGCGCACATCCGTGCGCCCCTACATCCCGCCCATCCCCCCGACTCGATTACGCTGCGCATCGCCGGGTCGGCGCAGGAGACGACAGCTCCCGCGGGCAACACCGGTGGTCGATCGCAAGAGGAGATCCCAGAGTTCGAGGATGGTTCTTCGTATGCGCAACGAGTTGGGGGCCGGGAGGGGCGTAGGGGCGCACGGGCGTGCGCCCAGGTTCCGTCGTCCGAGAGGGCTCTGACCCCCCACGACCTCGCCTACCTCATCACCACCTCCGGCTCCACCGGCCGTCCGAAGGTCGTCGCCGTGCCGCACCGGGCCGTCGCGCGCCTGGTGCTCGGGACCGACTACGCGGGCTTCCACACCGGGCTGCGCATGGCGCAGGTGGTCAACACCGCCTTCGACGTCTTCGTCTACGAGCTGTGGGCGGCGCTGCTGCACGGGGGCTGCCTGGTCGTCGTGCCGCGCGACGTGACCCTCGAACCCGCTGCCTTCGAGCACTACCTGCACAGCCGGCAGGTCGAGAACGCCTTCGTCCCGTCCGCCCTCTTCGCCCAGACGGTGCGCGCTCGGCCCTCGACTTTCGACGCGCTCGACGACCTGATCGTCGGCGGCGAGGCGGTCGACCCGGAGGCCAGTCGGCGTCTGCTCGAAGGTACCTTCACCGGACGCCTGGTCAACGGCTACGGCCCGGCCGAGAACACGGTGTATTCGGTGATCGGCGAGATCCGTGTCGAGGACACCGTGCCGGGGGCCGCTTCGGTCAGCATTGGTCGGGCGCCCGCCAACTCCAGCGTCTACCTCTTCGACGCGCGTCGGGAACCCGTACCCGCCGGAGCACCCGGGGAACTGGGTGTCGGTGGTGACGGCCTGGCGCGTGGCTACTTCGGCCGCCCGTCGCTGACCGCCGAGCGCTTCGTGCCACACCCATTCGCCGGCACGCTCGACGTCCCTGCCGGGGACCGCCTCTACCGTACCGGTGACCTCGCCCGCACCCTGCCCGATGGTCGCTTCGACTTCCTCGGCCGCGTCGACCACCAGGTCAAGGTGCGCGGCTACCGCATCGAGCTGGGCGAGATCGAGGCGCTGCTGCAGGAACTCGACGGCGTCGAGGACGCGGTGGTGCTAGCGCGCACGGACCTGGACGCTTCGGCGCGGCTGGTGGCGTATGTGGTGCGCCAAGTGGTCGATTCGGATCTGGGTAGGGGCACCCCCGCGTGGGTGCCCTCCGGGGAGGGGGCCACGGAATCGCAGGCGGTTTCGCCACAGGGCACCCACAGTGGGGTACCCCTCCAGGAGAGCGACCTGCTCGACGGTCTGCGCGAGCGCTTGCCGGACTACATGGTGCCGCAGCACGTCGTTCTCCTCGACGCCCTACCGCTGACCGCCAACGGCAAGGTCGACCGCCAGGCCCTGCCCGCTCCCGACCTCGGCCGCGACGCCACAGCCGCTGCCTACGAAGCGCCGCGCAGCGAACTCGAAGAAGCGATCGTCGAGCTGTGGCAGATCCTGCTCCACGTCGAGCAGATCAGCATCCACGACGACTTCTTCCAGCTCGGCGGCCACAGCATGCTGGCCATGCAGATGACCGCCCAACTCGAAGAGATGGTCGGTTTCCCGGTACCCTTGGAAAAGCTCTTCGACGCCCGCACCGTTGCCGAACTGGCCATCGCGCTGGAGGCGATCTCGGACGAGCTGGAGGATGGCTGAGCCATGGCGCGCGTTTTCCTCAGCTACAGCCGTGATTCCGACCTGCACGAAGAGCGCGTGGTGGAACTGGTCGAGCGCCTGCGGGACGAGGGCGTCGAGGTGGACTTTGATCGCGACACCAGGCCGACATCCGCGACCGGCCTGTCCGAGGATGTGCGCTCGGAAGATTGGCTGTCCTGGCTGCGCCAGCGTATCGAGGCGGCGGACATCGTTTTGGTGGTCTGTACGCCGCTCTACCGCCGCCTGTTCGAGGACGACGACGCGTTGGCCGAAGAAGGCTTCGTGCACGATGGTGTCGGTGTCCAGGGCGTGGTCCTGACGAGCGCCCACTTCCGCATTCAAGGCCCGCGTTTCCTGCCGGTCGTCTTCTCCTACGAGGACGCACCCGGCATTCCGAGCGTACTGCAGAACAGCGCCTACTACGTGCTGTGGGAAGGCTTCCCCGCCCTCTCCCGCGCACTGACGGCGGATGCGCCCTCGGCCCCGTCCGAGACCGCGCCGCGGGTTGGCGTCGTGCGCCCCCGCACTGCACGCAAGGAAGCTACACGCAGCGGGGGCGCGCGCGGGAACACCTCCGCGTCCGCCAACGTCGTCCCCCTGCGCCCGTCGATCGAACCGTCGCCACCGAAGGCACGCTCCGGCGGCGGTGCGGACAAGCCCTGGCGTCCCCGCCGGGTCAGCAAGCAGACCGGTCAGCTAGCCGGGCAGCTGGAGCCGGGCATCGTGCTGGCGGGACGTTACGAGTTGGTGCAATTGGTTGGCCGCGGTGGCTTCGGCACCGTCTGGCAGGCGCGCGACCTGCGCCTCGAGCGCGACGTCGCGGTGAAGGTCTTCCAAGGTTCGCATGCCGACGACCACATCCGTGTCGAACGCTTCCACCGCGGCGCCCGTCGCATGGCCTCCTTGCAACACGAGGGTGTGGTGCGCGTGCTGGCCGAGGAAGGGGAAGACAGCGGCTTCCACTTCTTCGTCATGGAGTATCTGCGGCGCGGCAACCTGCGACAAGTCGTGCTCGAAGGCGAGCTGTCCGGCGATGCCGCCCTCGACCTGATCGCCCAGGTCGGTGAAGCGCTCGCCTACGCTCACGAACGCGGCGTCGTGCACCGCGACGTCAAGCCGTCGAACATCCTGCTGGACGACGACGGCCGGCCGCAGCTCACCGACTTCGACCTCGTGCGCGCGCTCGACACCACCGGCGGCACGCGCACCGGCGCTCTGGGCACCTTCGTCTACGCGGCGCCCGAGCAACTCTCCAACGCCAAGAACGTCGGGCCGCAAGCGGACATCTACGCCCTCGGTATGACCGCCGTCTTCGCCCTGCACGGCGCCGACCTGCCCGCCACCGTGATCCGTCAGCTCGACCCGGTGCTCGACGAGCTGGACTGCACGCCTTCGGTACGCGCGGTGCTGGAGAAGGCGCTAGCCTGGGAGCGCGGCGAGCGCTGGGAGACGGTCCGAGAGTTTCTGCAAGCCTTGAAGGCGGCACGCGAGCCGACCACCGGATCGACCTCCAGCGCCCCGCGTCGCCCTGCCTTGTGGTCACTGCTTACCGTATCCCTGGTCGCTGCAGCGTTGCTCGCCCTTGTGCTCTTCATCGTGGCCTGGAACCGAGGCTGGTTCGACGCGCGCCCCGCCCCATCGACCACCGCCGCGAACCTCGATATGCACTTCGTCGAAATCCCGGCCGGCACCTACAACGTCGGCAGCCCCGAGGCCGAGACCGGCCGCGGCGCCGCCGACTGGTTACCGCGCGACGTCACCCTACGCCGAGGCTTCGCCATCGCCGAGACCGAAGTCACGCAAGCGCAGTGGGCCGCCCTCATGCCCAACGCCCGCGTCGCACACTTCGACACCTGCGGTCCGTCGTGCCCGGTCGAGCAGGTGAGCTGGTTCGAGGCCGTCGCCTTCGCCAACCGCCTGTCCGCGTTCGAAGGCCGTCAGCTGTGCTACGACGGCTGCGTCGGCGATCCGCGCGGCGAGACCTACTTTTGCGACACCGTCCAGCGTCGCGCCAGCTGCGATGGGTACCGCCTGCCGAGCGAACTCGAATGGGAGATCGCCGCCCGTGCCGGAACCCAGACCGCCACCTACGCCGGTGACCTGGTCCTGCGCGGCCGCCGCGACGTGCCCATCCTCGACGGTATCGCCTGGTACTCTGGCAACAGCGGTGTCGACTATGCGGGTGGCATGGACTGCTCCGAATGGGGCGAGATGCAAGCTCCCGCGTCGTCGTGCGGCACCCATCCCGTGGCAGGCAAGGCACCCAACGCGTGGGGCTTGTCCGACATGCTGGGCAACGTCCGCGAGTGGACCGGCGATTGGTACACCCCCAGCGGCACAGATACGGATCCAGAAGGCTCCGTCAGCGGCTCCGAGCGCATCTTCCGCGGCGGCTCGTGGGCCAGCCTACCCGCCGAAACGCGCGCCAGCACCCGCGCCTGGAGCCCTCCCGGAACCCGGCTCGCGAACCTCGGTTTCCGTCTGGTCCGCAGCCTGGACCTGGCCGAGACTGCAGACCCCTGAAAAGGACGACCTGTCCCCGGCTAGTCCAAGCCGGCCCCGATGCAGATCAGGCACATTGCAGTCGACATCACGGAGACAGACGTACAGTACCCACCGCCGATCTGCTCAATGTCCAGGTCATGCAGTGTCGTCAGCGTCTCGCGGCTGAGTCGGAGTTTCTGCAGTCGATATTCGTGTGATTTCTTCATGTTCTCCTCCAGTACATGGGATGTATTGCGCTAGCGAGACCGTTGTCGGCTAGCGGTGGCAAGTTTCTGCAGTGGACCGTAGATCAGATAGGAAAGTGCATGGCAGCCTATTCTCTATATTGACAAAGGTCAATGAGTTTTCAGCGATCTCTGAGGAACTGGAGGCCGCCCAACGACCTTTCGGTCTCGGGCGGTTTCGAGAGTTCGGACTACCCCGGGTCGGTGGCCGGGGCAGCCCATTTCTGAGGTGTGGTTCTAGGAGCGGGCGGGCAAGCCTATGGCAATACCGTTCGGGCAGAGTTCGTGCGGGCACAGGCTTTTGTAGGTGTACTCGCAGGTCGGATCGTTTCGACTGTCCACGTCTCCCTCGACCTGTGCCAAGCCGCCGGCATCCAGGCTTGCGATCGTCTCCCGACTCAAGTTGAACTTGCGGTGGGTGTGTTTCGCTTTCTTCATGCTTTCCTCCTGTCAGGGGTGGGTATCAGACGATTTCATGCTGAAATCCTTATTACTCTCCGTCTGCTGAATTGGGGTCGACAACCCGGCTCACAACAAGCGCGGCAGCCCCAGACCCACCGGCCACCAGGCTGTGTTCTCCCGCTCAGCCACCACCCAGCACCTGCATCTCCGGACCCCGCAGCCCCACCAGCACCGGCTCGCCGTCTTCGGACACGCGCAGCTCGGCGTACTTGGCGTTGGAGAAGAAGCCCGCTCGACCCTCTTCGAAGAAGAAGCTCTCGATACCCAGGCGCAACTCGTTGCCGCTGCCCCAACGTTGCAGGCGCTGGCGGTAGTCGAGCAGCTGCTGGTCGGCTTCCAGCGTTGCCGAACCGTCCCAGAAGCTCTCGAATTCGGCGACGCCTTGGGCGTCGAGTCGCACCACCAGGTGCCCGCGGCGTGGCTGTTCCTGCAGCACTTCCTGCTCGCTGGCGGCTTGGTGCAACTGGTAGTTCAGCACCATGTAATCGCCCTGCATCAGCGAGCGCGGATCGATGGGACGCAGTTCGAGCAACACTGTGCGGCCGGAGTCGACGATTTGCTGTTTCTGGTAGCTCTGCCAGCCGGGAATCGCCAGAGCGACGAGGACCAGGGCGGCCAGCGCGCCAAGCTGTGGTGCCGTCCGCGCAGGTCCTGCGTCGGGGTGGCCTTCTCCGGGTGTGCCGGTTTCGCGCTCGCGTGCCACCAAGCGACGCAACGCGATGGCGGACAGCAATAAGACGAAACCGCTGCCGGTGACCCACAGCGACTTCTCAAGCAGCGGTACGTCGAGGCGGTAGTAGAAGTCGAAGAGGAATCCGCCGACGTAGAGCAGGCCGAAGGCCGACAACCAGCGCTCACGACGCCAGAAGCCGAGCACGAGCAGCAACAGACCGGCGCTGACGCCGGGCACGTCCATGGTCAGCAGGGCGACGACAAGCAGACCGGCGAAGGCGGCGAGGACCGGCGGACGGCTGACCGAGATGTCGACCTGCCGCAAGGCACGCTGCAGCACAACGAGGGTCAGTGCGGCGAAGGCGAGGGCGAGGATGGGGCGCGGCAGGAAGGTGTCGAGCTGTCCCAAGGGCCAGGCGTGCAGGGTCGCCAGCAGAGGAATCGCCATGCCGATCGCCAGGCCCAGGCCGAGCGGTCGCCACAGGCTGTGGGTCTCGCCAGCCGGCGCGTCGGCGAGAGACTTCCTCTGCCACCACAGCGCGATCACGATCGTGGCGACGCCCAGCGCCAGTAGCTGGACGAAGAACGGGTGCAGTTCCAGAGCACCGCACAGCCACGTCAACCAGCCGACCAGGGCGAAAGCAGCCGCCAGACGCAGCAGGGGAAGCCGAACGAAGGCCAGTACCGGCAACTGCAACAAGGCCAGGAGCAAGGGGTGGCTGACATCGCTGCCGCCATCGAGCACCGCGACGAACAGGCACACCTGACCCGTCACTGCGAGAACCCAAGTGAGCTGGACGGCAAACACCGCCGTCGAGCCACGCATGCCGAGAACCAGGGCACCCAGGTAGAGCAGCGCCCCCAGGACTCCGGCGGCCACGGGGTTGTCCAGCAAGCCGGCGACGCCCAGGAAGATCGCGAGCACGATCGCGCCGATCCAGGTGCCGAGGCCGACGAAGAGGTGCACGAACCAGGGTGTGTCGCGCGCCACGTCGGAGGAGGTGTCGCTGCCGTCTAGCGCTTGGAGCTCCGGTTGCGCTGCAGCAGTCTCCTCGGCGTTGCCCTCCACGGGTCGGCTTTCCGTTGGGCTCTCCATTGGCCGAGCCGCGTGCCGGCGGCGCCAGTCGAGCAACCAGGTCGCCAACAGCCACACCTGGCCACAGATCGCCAGGCCGAGCAGCAGGAAGAAGGCGGTGTCGTCAATTTGAGCGTACCGCATCAGCTTGCTGATCAACGAGGTCAGCAACACGCACGCTCCCGCCGCCCCGGTGGCGAGCAGCAGCAGGTCCGGGATGCGCCTGCGGTAGGTGGCATAGATCGCTGCCAGCGCTGCCAGCGCCAGCAGCACGGCGGTGGCGCGCCACGGAAGGCCGCTGCTCGACGTGTCGGTGCCGAAGTTCGACCTGCTGATCGCTGTCGCCGCACAACCGACCAGTGACCACAGCCCGAGGCCGGCGGCGGCGTAGATCAGCAGGCTTTGGCGCCCTCCGCGCGGAGCCACGCTGGCGCGCCGTTCCAGGCTGGCGATGATCAGCGCGTACACCGCCGCCAGTGCTGCCACCACCGGCAGCCCGGGGGCCGAAAACATGCCGGCCTGTGTCACGGACTGGAAGGTGAACACCCAGGCGGTGAAGTGCAGCAGCGCCAGCCACAGCACCCACCCTCCCTGCAGCCGCGCCAGGGCCGCGAAGCCGGCGAGCACCAGGGTCCACAGGGCGTAGATCTCCCAGGCGTCGGCACCGGTTTGGTAGATCTGGCCGTAGAGCGCAATCAGCGGTCCAAAGAGCAGCCCGGCCAGCAAGACCGCCATGCGGCCGCTCAGCGTTCCGAGACCGAGCACTGCTCCGGTCAGCGCCGAGGCCACCAGCGCCCCGGCCACCAGGCCGAGTCGCTGATTGGGCGTCAGGTCGCTCCAGTTCGCCGCTACGAAGAACACCACGCCGATGGCCAGCAGCACTGAGCCGAGGCCGAGCAGGTGCAGGCGGGCGAAGCGGTACCAGGCTTCAGCGCCAGGTGGTGGTGGCAGCGGCGGCGGCGTCAGGGGATCCGGAGAGTCGGACATGAGGCACCTCTGGGGTAGGGTTGACTGCGGTCATCCTACCCCAGAGGCCACTTTCACCTATCGTGGTCTCGATCGGATCGACTCAGGCCGAGTTGATCGAGAGGTTGAGAGCCGGTAGGTTACTGGCAGGTCTTGGAGTCGAGCGGCGGGTCGCAGTAACCGAAGCAAAGACTCGGGCAGGAAAACTCGGTGCGCAGTCCACCTTGCACGTCGGTCAGTCGGACGTCGCGCAGGTGGATCAGAGTTTCACGTCGGAGTTGGAGCTTCTTGGTTCTCTTCTGCATGTTTTCTCTCCTCATGTTGAGATCGAATGATGGGGAATCATATCTCATTCTGATTCGAGCATGCATGCGATTCATCTCGGCGACCAGGAGCGGGTTTTCCCAGTGCTTCTTCTGAGCTGAGACCGCGTTCTGATAGAGCCAACCGTTGAGAGCATGCGGTCGAGCAGGTCAGCTGCTTTGGGTCGAGACTCGGCCAAGGCCAAGGCCAAGGCCAAGGCCGGGGGTGGGGGGGCATCCTTCCTGAATCCACCTTTCCGCCCTTTCTCATTCCTTCATTCCGCTGCACTCTCTAGACAACGGCATCCCCTGGCCGCCTTCCGCGATCCAGCGGAGATGTCTGAGAGGAGACTCCATGTCTAGCTTTCACAGTGCAGTAGGAACCCTTCTGAGTCTGGTTCTCCAGCCCGAGTTGCAGAGAGGCCCAGGGATCGATCCCGATGGATTCGTTGTCCAGGGTGCGGGATTCGATCCGAACTGAGGGGGGACTGGGCTGAGAAGAGCCTTACCGGCGGCCAGGTTCGAACCTGGCCGCCTTCTTGGTCGGTGCACTTTCTGCTGTTGAAATGAGCTCTCTTGTCACGGTAAGCAACTTAGGATGCACGATGAAGTCAGCCGACGAACTACGGAGGAACCCGTTCAGGATGCATATCAATCGTGACTTGCTGCTGGCCTTCTATCGAGGAGATATCCGGGCCGAGGAACTGCTCCGGCTGGCGCAGGAGCATTTGCTCTCAGTCTGTCGTCAGTGTCGCGACGAGTTCTCGGCCTTCTGTGAAGAGCTGAGCGATGAGCACGGCCCGCAGGCACAGCGAACGTCCGAGTCACCGTCGCAGGACGCAGTGCACCGGGCGCAGCAGTGGGAGCGGATGCTGGATCGGCTACCGCGGGACGTACAGCTCGACAAGGTGCACCGCGCCCGTTCCCGGTTTCGAGGTCCAGCCTTCACCTGCCTGATGTTGCAGCGCGCCCGAGCCGCGACTCCGGCAGATCCTGGAAGTGCTCTGCACTCTGCCCGTTTGGCGGAAGTCGCGATCTTCCTGGATGAACAGCACGTGCATCTACATGCTCTGGCGATCGCCTATCAAGCGAATGCACTGCGAGTCTTGGGGCGAGACGAGGAAGCCGCGCAGCTGTTTCTAGCCCTGCGCCTGTGCGCGAGCAGCGTCACCGACACGCGGACGCTCGCCGAGATCGCGAGTTTCGAAGGCTCGATGGCCATGGATCACCGCCACTTCACCGAAGCCGCGCAGCGCTTCTCGCGCGCCGTCAGTCTCTTCCACTTGCTCGGTGATGTGGAAGGTGAAGCTCGCAATCTGCTGAAACTGGGATACAACGCCTACTTCTCCGGCCGTCTTCATGCCGCTGTTCTCGCGACGCAGGAAGCCCTCGACTTGATCGTTGACGACGAGAGCTCCCTCTACTTGGCGGCGCGCCACAATCTGGGCCTGTTCTTGGTGGCTGACGGAGAAGGCGACGTTGTCGCTCAGATGCTCTGTGAGGACTTGCCGCTCTATCGGAAGTGGGCGAACGAGGCGGCGCATTGGCATACCGCCTTCTCTTGGTTGTCGGGCAAGGTGGCTTTTGTACGCGGGAACCTGGAACAAGCCGAAGCGCTGTTTCTACAGACGCGTGGTCGGTTCGATCAGGAAGGTAACGAGTACGACGAGGCTCTTGTGGGGCTGGATCTGCTGCGAGTGTACTTGGTGCAGGGTCGTTTCGAGGACGTGGGGGACTTGGCGGAGTCTCTGTTGGTCGTCTTCGCCCGCTACCGTTTGACGGCAGAGGCGCAAGAACCATTGGCGGTCTTCGAGGTCGCTAGCCGACAGCGGCGAGTCGGGATGCAGTTGGTGCTGAGACTGGCGTCACACCTGGAACAGGGATGCAGAGCGAAGCAGGATGAGCCCTACCAGCCCGAGGTCTTCTGCTGAGAGTTGCCTTTCCCAATCCCCCGATTCCGTGATACATCCTTCGGCAGACTCAGAAACCGGAGGAAACATGCCCCGCGACCGAGTGTTCTTGAGCTATAGCCGCGAAGATGAACAGTTCATGAAGGAAGCCCGCGTGCAATTGAAGGCGGCCGGGATCGACACGTTCATTGACCAGGAGATCCCGATCGGCGCCAAGTGGGAGGATCACATCCACACTGCCCTCACCGACGCCCGCGTCGCGTTCTTGCTGGTGAGTGCCCACTTCGTGACCTCGGATTTCATCCGTAAGGTCGAACTGCCCGCGATTCTGCCGGCGGCTGAGAGTCAGGACTTGACCATCTTCTGGGTCCAGGTCAGCGCGACTCCGATTCCCAAAGACATCGACCGCTACCAAGCCGCGCACCGCAATCCGGCGCTCGATCAGCTGAGCAAGCCAGAGCGGAACCAGGTATGGGCGGACATCTGTAGGAAGCTCGCCCCGCTCTTCGGCCCTTAGCCGCCCCGCCGTCGGACACACCCGAGACGACGGGGCCTTCTGGGTCTACCGCAGCAGAGAATCCGCCTTCCGAGCTGGAGCTGGCCTACGCGCGTCGTGAAGAGATCCTCGCCGACGGTGGCGATACGACGCAGGTCGACACCGAGATCCTCGGCATCAAGCGAGACATCCGAGAGGGCGGCCGCGTGCATGCTGGCGACTTGCTGCAGGACGGGCGTTACAAGCTGTGGAACGTGATCGGCAGCGGTGGCTTTGCCACGGTGTGGCGAGCCTATGACCGGAAACGCCAGCAGCCCGTCGCGATCAAGCTTCTCCACGGCCAGTACGCCCAGGACCGTTCCCGCCGCGAGCGCTTCTTCCGCGGTGCCAAGCGGATGGCTTCGCTGCAGCATTCCGGGATCGTGAAGGTGTTGGATGAAGAACAGGTGGACGACGGCCACTACTTCTTCGTCATGGAATACGTCGACGGGCAGGACTTGCATCGAGCCTTGCGCGATGGCCACGTCGGGCCGGAGCAAGGCCGTGAGCTGGTGCTGCAGGTGGGCGAGGCGCTGGCGTATGCGCACGAGCAGGGCATGATCCACCGCGACGTCAAGCCCGCGAACATTCTGCTGGATGCACAGGGGCGCCCGAAGCTGACGGATTTTGATCTCGTGCGAGCACAGGACACGACCGGCGGTACCCGCACGGGAGCGATCGGCACGTTCGTCTATGCCGCGCCGGAGCAGCTGGAGAACGCCAAGAACGTCGACGAGCGAGCAGATGTCTATGGGTTGGGCATGACGCTGGTGGCGTTGCTCCATGGGAAGCCGTTGCCAGCGACAGTGATGCGGAACCTCGGCAAGCTGATCGACGCGCTTGACTGCGCCAAGCATCTGCGCCGAGTGCTGCACCGGGCGGTGGACTGGGAACTGGATCAGCGCTACGAGAGCGTCGGGGAGTTCTTGCAAGCCCTGAAACCCGCACCACCCCGTCCCGACCCTCCACCGCCACCCATTCAGGTCGAGCCGGTGGCGGCAGAGCCCGAGGTCCCTCGAGGCTCGAGCATCGTGCGCCTTGCTGCCGACCAGCCGGCCGCAGGCACGCTGTGGGAGGGACCGCTCGGGATGCGTTTTCGCTACGTGCCGGCGGGGGTGTATGTCGTCGGGAGTCCGGAGGACGAGCCCGGGCGGTTCGGCTGGGAGTGGCTGCCGCACGAGGTCGAGCTGACGCGTGGCGTCTGGATGGCGGAAACACCGGTGACGCAGGCGCAGTGGGGGCAGCTGGTGCCAGACAATCCGTCTCGTTTCTCCGACAACCGTTGGGAGCACCCGGTCGAGCGGGTGAACTGGTACGAGGCCGTGGCCTTTGCTAATCGGCTTTCCGTGGAGGCCGGACTTGAGCCCTGCTACTCGTTGAACGGGCAGAAAGGTGACCTGGGAAAGGACTTCAAGTGCGTGTCGGCCGAACTGCTGCTGCCGCTGCGCAGTGGCTTCCGGCTGCCGACGGAGGCGGAGTGGGAGATCGCTGCGCGCGCTGGGACGGCCGGGGCACGCTATGCGGAGAACCTGGACGATATCGCTTGGTACAGGGAGAACAGCGGCCAGCGGACGCATTCGGTAGGTCGCAGGCAACCCAATGCCTGGGGTCTGCACGACCTGTTGGGCAACGTCAGGGAGTGGGTGGGGGATAGATTCAGCGGCGACCAGCCAGCAACGCCGCGTGTGGATCCACAGGGTCCTGAGGACGGCCCGGCCCGCGTGTGTCGCGGTGGTTCGTGGGGCGCCCATGCGCGGTACGTCCGTGCGGCCTACCGCGACGGCGACCAGCCTGGCTACCGCTACGGCTCCCTGGGCTTCCGCCTGTCTCGAGGTCCCCAGCCAGGAGGGGCGGAGCCCCGGTAGAAGCGGAGCCCGGAGGGCGGAGCGCAGGGGAGGCCGGGGACGGGGACCGCAAGGAGCGGCGGCGGAGCCGCCAGCGAGTCGGAACCCGGCCAAGGCCGGGGGTGGGGGGGCGCCGCCGAATGCTGGTACCGTGCGCTACACTTTCCACATTGTGTGCGCTATGCAAGATGCTGACCGCGTCGAACCCAAGCCGCCTACCGAACTCGACGAGCACGACCGCGAACTGATCCGCTACATGCTCAGCTTGACGCCCGGCGAGCGGCTGCGCTACATCCAGAGCTTTGCCAACGGCGTCGAGAAGCTGAAGCATGCCCGTCGGGTCTGACTTTCTCGACCTCCTCCGCGTGCTCGTCGACCACGAGGTCGACTTCATTGTTGTCGGCGGGATTGCGGCTGTGTTGCACGGTTCTCCCGTCGTCACAGCGGATGTCGATGTGCTGTTCGACGCCGAGGCGGCCAACATCCGAAAGCTGAGTGCGGCACTCAGCCAGATTGACGCGCACTACTTCGATCCTGCCGGGCGGCGGATTGCGCCGGATGAGGGCAAGTTGCAGAGCTTCCGGTTGAACTTGCTACAGACCCGGCTGGGACGGCTCGACGTTTTGCGCACGATTGGACGAGAGCAGACGTATGCAGATCTCTTCGAGCGTACCGTGGAATTTGAAGTGGACGACTTGCGCTTGCGAGTCCTCGATCTGGATGCGTTGATCGAGGTCAAGGAAGTCGCGGGGCGGGAGAAAGATCTTTACGGTTTGACTTTCTTGCGCAGCCTGCGAGACGAAGTCGACGGCGGTTAGATACCTCCATACCTTTTAGACGACAACACAATGGCAACTACATCTTCACGGGGTGGAGCCCCGCCACGAGTCTTCATCTCGTATAGCCACGACTCCCAGGAGCATCGTGGCCGTGTGCTCGTGTTGTCGAATCGCCTGTGCGCGGACGGGGTCGACGTCCACCTCGACCAATACGAGGTTTCGCCGCCGCAGGGTTGGCCGCAGTGGATGCTCGACCAGATCGAAGAATCTAACTTCGTCCTGGTGGTGTGTACCGAGGTGTATCACCAGCGCTTCCGAGGCAAGGGGGCGGGGCGGGGCGTCAAGTTTGAAGGCGCGGTGCTGACGCAGACGGTGTACGACGCGGATAGCCAGAATGACCGGTTTATCCCAGTTCTTTTCTCGTCGGAGGATGCGGATCACCGGCCGGTGGTGTTGCGTGGGGCGTCGTTCTACGTGCTGGACAAGGACTACGAGGCTTTGTATCGGCACTTGACCGGGCAATCGGCGACGCCGAAGCCGGAGCTGGGTACGGCGCGGGTGCTACCGCCGCGCGAGCCGCCCGAACACAGGGTGGTCGAGGATGTTGAGGAGGCAGGTGAGGAGCCACCCTCCGAGCTGGATGAGCTGAAAGCGATACGAGAAGCCTTGCGTGAGCGCGGGCGGGCTACGGCGCTGCTCGATCACGAGATCCTGGAATGGAAGCGTGAAGAGCGGGACGGCAGTCAGCTTCATGAACGCGCCGAACTGCTCGGCCGCTACAAGCTGCGCTCGATCTTGGGGAGTGGTGGTTTTGCAACCGTATGGCGGGCTTGGGACAAAGTGGAAGGTTGCCTGGTTGCTGTCAAGGTCTTGCACGGCCAGCACCGCCAGGATAGAACCCGTCGAGACCGCTTTTTCCGTGGTGCCGCCAGGATGGCTTTGCTGGAGCATCCGGGGGTTACCAAGGTGCTGGAGCCGCAGCTAGAAGATCAAGGGCAGTGCTTCTTCGTCATGGAGTACCTGCCGGGCGGAGACCTGCGCCGAGCCGTCTTGAGCGGCGAGGTCGACGAGGCGCGTGCGGTGGAGGTGATTCGCGAAGTCGGAGAGGTCTTGGCCTATGCCCACGGTCAAGGGGTCATCCATCGGGACGTCAAACCGGCCAACATCCTGTTGACGGCGGACGGCCGGCCGAAGCTAACGGATTTCGATTTGGTGCATGCGGTCGATACGACCGGCGGTACCCGCACTGGAGCCCTTGGGACCTTTCTGTATGCTGCTCCCGAACAACTACACAGTGCCAAGGGAGCCGACGACCGGGCGGACGTCTACGGCTTGGCGATGACTCTGGCTTTCGCATTGCACGGAGATGAGCTGCCGCTGACCATTCTTCGTTCCCCCGAAATCCTTGTCCGGTCCTCGGGCTGTACTTCGATAGTGCGCGAAGCTGTGCTCAGGGGGATCGAGTGGGACTTGGATCAGCGCTACGAGAGCGTCGGGGAGTTCTTGCAAGCCCTGAAACCCGCACCACCCCGTCCCGACCCTCCACCGCCACCCATTCAGGTCGAGCCGGTGGCGGCAGAGCCCGAGGTCCCTCGAGGCTCGAGCATCGTGCGCCTTGCTGCCGACCAGCCGGCCGCAGGCACGCTGTGGGAGGGACCGCTCGGGATGCGCTTTCGCTACGTGCCGGCGGGAGTGTACGTCGTCGGGAGTCCGGAGGACGAGGCAGAGCGGTTTGACCGGGAGTGGTTGCCGCACGAGGTCGAGCTGACCCGTGGCCTCTGGATGGCGGAGACGCCAGTGACGCAGGCACAGTGGAGCCAGTTGGTGCCCGAGAATCCGTCTCGTTTCTCCGACAATCGTTGGGAGCATCCAGTCGAGAACGTGAGCTGGTACGAAGCTGTGGCCTTTGCGAATCGGCTTTCCGAGGAGGCCGGACTCGAGCCCTGCTACTCGTTGAACGGGCAGACGGGTGAGCTGGGGAAGGACTTCGAGTGTGCGTCAGCCGAGTTGCTGCAGCCGCTGCGCAGTGGCTTCCGGTTGCCGACGGAGGCGGAGTGGGAGATCGCCGCGCGTGCTGGGACGGCTGGGGCGCGCTATGCGGAGAACTTGGATGAGATCGCTTGGTACCGAGAGAATAGCGGCAAGCGGACGCATTCGGTAGGTTGCAGGCAACCCAATGCTTGGGGTTTGCACGACATGTTGGGCAATGTCTGGGAGTGGGTGGGGGATAGATTCAGCAGCGACCAGCCAGCAACGCCGCGTGTGGATCCACAGGGTCCTGAGGACGGCCCGTCCCGCGTGTCCCGCGGTGGTTCGTGGTCCACGGACGCGCAGTACGTCCGCGCGGCGTACCGCGGCGGCGGCGAGCCTGGCTACCGCAGCGACTTCCTGGGCTTCCGCCTGTCTCGAGGTCCCCAGCCAGGCGGGGCGGAGCCCCGGAACGAGTCCTAGTGCGAAGCGGAGCCCGGAGGGCGGAGCGCAGGGGAGGCCGGGGACGGGGACCGCAAGGAGCGGCGGCGGAGCCGCCAGCGAGTCGGGACCCATCCAAGGCCGGGGTGGGGGGCGCGCTGCAACTTCCCTCCCCCCGTCCCGTTCCTAACCCCCAGCCGCACACCCCCCGCGATAGGCTCGCTCTCGACGGCATTCCACCGTCCTTGACGTATGAGGTACTTGGCGATGGCTGGCAAATCCGCGACGGCGAAACCGTCTTTCTACCCACTCTCTCCGCTGCAACAGGGCATGCTCTTCCACTGCCTGGAGGCACCGGGGACAGGGCTCTACCACGAGCAGACGACTCTGCTCTTCGACGGGCAGCTCGACCTCGGCGCGTTCGAGCAGGCGTGGCGGCACGTCATCGAGCGGCACGAGGTGTTGCGCACGTCGTTCGCGTGGGAGGGGTTGAAGCAGCCGGTGCAGGTGGTGCGGACAGGGATGAAGGTGCCGTTGCACGTGGTGGATGCGCGACGCTGGGCTTTGACGGAGGAGAACGGGGCGGCGCACCTGCTGCGGCGGGTGGCGCGGGCGGAGCGGGGGTTGGGGTTCGAGCTGACGCGGGCGCCGGTGTGGCGCTTGACGTTAGTGCGCCTGCCTGTGGAGAGGGCACCGGTTGCGAGGATACCGGCTGAGGAGGAGCGCCAGCGGTGGGGGCTGCTGTGGTCGTTCTCGCACCTGCTGCTCGACGGCTGGTCGGTGCCGCTGCTGTGGCACGAGGTGTTTTCCGTGTACCAGGCCCAGGTAGCAGGGACATCGGTGGTGGGAGCGCCTGTGCCCGGGTTGCCGGTGGTGCCGCCGTTCCGGCGCTACATCGCGTGGCTGTACCGGCAGGATACGTCGAAGGCGCAGAGTTGGTGGACGCGGAAGATGGCTGGACTGCGACGGCCGTTGCGCATGACGGAAGCCTGGGGTGAGCTGGACGCCGGGTCGGCGGCTGCAGCAGCAGGGGGCCTGGAACCGTCCCGGGCGCCGACGTTGCAGGCGCATCGGCTGGTGCCGGCGGCGGCGGTGTCTACGGTGCGGGCGTGGGGACGTGAGCAAGGGTTGACGCTCAACACACTGGTGCAGGGGGCGTGGGCGTTGCTGGCGTCGCGCTACGTGCAGCACGACGACGTGGTGTTCGGCATCGTGGTGTCGGGCCGGCCGTCGCAGCTGCCGGGCGTCGAGCGCATGGTGGGGATGTTCATCAACACCGTGCCGCTGCGTGTGCAGGTGCCGACGGCGGGCAGCGGGCGTACGGTGGGCGCGTGGGTGAGCGAGCTGCAGCGGCAGGCAGGCGAGATGCAGCGCTTCGAGCACACGCCGCTGGCGCAGATCCAGAGCTGGAGTGAGTTGCCTGCGCGCGAGGCGTTGTTCGATTTCCTGCTCGTCTTCGAGAACCAACCCCGGGCGCAGCAGCCCCAGGAGAAGGATAGAGCTGGACTGCGGGCGGAGCTCTTGACCGGCGAGCCGGTGAGCAATTACCCGCTGACGCTGGCGGTGACGCCGCCGCTCGACGATACGCATGCGCTGCGTTTCCACCTGACAGCGCACCGTGGGCGGGTCGAAGAGAGCGCCATGGAGCGTCTGCTGGGGCACCTGGAGACGCTGCTGCTCGGCCTGGGTGAGGTGCCCGAGACGCCGCCGGCGTGGTTGCCGATGTTGACCAGCTCGGAGCGGAGGCAGTTGCTAGAGTTGGGGTCGGCGCCAGTCGGGCCTGCGGGCGATCCAGTGCCAGCCGATCCAGTGCCAGCCGATTCAGTGCCAGCCGATTCAGTCACAGACATCGTCGAGCGCGTCTTGGCGGTGGCGGCTGAGCGGCCGGAGGCGGTCGCGCTGAGCTTTGCTGCCGTGGAGGGGCCGGACCAGGTTCTGACGTATGGCGCGCTCGATGCGGCGAGTGCGGCCCTGGCAGCGCGGTTGCGCGCGGCTGGGGTTGGTTCGGCGGAAGTGACGGTGGCGTTGCAGCTACCGCGCGGGGTGGAGCTGGCGGTGGCGGTGCTGGCGGTGCTGCGCGCGGGCGGGGCGTACGTGCCGCTGGACGTCGAGCAGCCGGCGTCGCGCTTGGCGTTTGTTCTTGAGGATTGTGGGGCGTCGGTGGTGGTGGGGGAGGGGGACCTGGCGGGTTTTGACGGACAGGTGGTGAAGGTGCATCCGAGGTTGTTCCGTTCTGGTGTAGGGGCACCCCCGTGTGGGTGCCCTCCCGGGATGGGGGACGGATCCGGATGCGGCTGTGCCGCAGGGCAGGCACATGGGCCTGCCCCTACCCAGAAAGATTGGCCCCCTGGCGCCCTCGCCTACCTCATCTATACCTCCGGTACCACCGGTACACCCAAGGGGGTCGAGGTCCGTCGACGCAACCTCTCCGCCTTTCTCGACGCTGTCGTCCGCACCTTCGACCTCGGTGCTGATGAACGCTTACCCTGCCTGGCGCCGCATCCGTTCGACATCTTCGGTTTCGAGCTTTTGGCACCCTGGTGCAGCGGTGGCACGGCGGTGCTGGTGCCCTTGACGCCGATCCTCGATCTCGACGACCTGGTCCGCCGCTTGCCGGGGTTCTCGCGCGTTCACGCGGTGCCGGCATTGTGGGCCCAGCTGCTTGACCGGCTGGAAGCGTCCGGCGATCTCGACGGCTTGCAGCGCTTGCGCACGGTATTCGTGGGCGGAGACGTGGTGCCGCCGGCCCTGCTGCGACGGTTGCGGCAGCTCTTGCCGAGGGTCGAGACGCGGGTGCTGTACGGGCCGACGGAGGCGACGGTGCTCAGCAGCAGTCGAGCGCTGGTGCCGGGGGCCGAGGGCGATGCGCCGCTGGCGTCGACGCCGGCGGGAGGCAGCCTGGGACGGGCGCTGCCGGGGGTGCGACTTAGCGTGCGCGACCGGCTGGGTCGACGGCTACCGCTCGGCCTGGTGGGTGAGCTGGTGATCGAGGGCGCGGGCGTGACGCGCGGCTATCGCGGGCGCCCGGGGCAGACGGCGGAGGTGTTCGTGCCGGCGCCGCGGGTCGGGGGCGCATGGACCGAGGGCGTACAAGTCGAGGGAACGCGCGCCTACCGCAGCGGCGACCGGGTGCGTTGGCGCGTCGGCGGTACGGCGGCGGAGCTGGAGTTTCTGGGGCGCGTGGATCAGCAGGTCAAGGTGCGCGGCTTCCGCATCGAGCCGCGCGGCATCGAGGCGGTGCTGGAGGCGCGGGCGGAGGTCGAGCAAGCGGTGGTGGCGGTGCGGTCGTCGCAGCCGGGGATGGGAGGCGATGCGGAGCTGGTGGCCTGGGTGGTGGGGGAGCAGGTGTCGGTCGATGTGCTGCGTGCCGACCTCGCCGAGCAACTCCCCACCTACATGGTGCCGACGCGCATCGACGTCCTCGACGCCTTCCCCTTGACGGCGCACGGCAAGGTGGACCGCAAGGCGCTGCTGGCGCTTCCCGGTGCCGGGGGGCGTTCCTCGGCGAAGAAGAAGAGCAAATTGCGCCTGCGGGGCCGCACACGCGACGCGGAGACTGCGGCCGAAACGGATGTGCCGCCGCTGGCGCGCCAGCTGTGCGAGCTGTTCGCCGAGGTGCTGGACGTCGAGGTAGTGGGGCCGCACGACGACTTCTTCCAGCTCGGCGGGCACTCGGTGCTGGTGATGCGCCTGGCCGGGTTGCTGCGTGCACGCCTGCAGCGGGATCTGCCGCTGCGCGCGATCTTCGATGCGCCGACGGCGGTCGAGCTGGCGGCGGTGTTGGAGGCACCCGGTGCAGTGCCCGAGCCAGCGGCGGGATCAGCTGCGGGGCCAGCTCCAGGGCCAGTGATCGAGCGGCCAGAAACGCCTGCCGAGCCGGCCGTACGTCCGTCTTTGACGCCACGTCCGCCTTTGACAAGGCAGCCACGTCCGGAAGATGCAGCGCACGGCATCCCGCTGTCGTTTGCCCAGGAGCGGCTGTGGTTCTTGACCCAGCTGGACCGCGACAGCCCGCTCTACAACGTACCGATGGCGCTGGAGCTGCGCGGCACGTTGGACGTCGGGGCGTTCGTGCGCGCGGTGCACGGCGTGGTGCGGCGACACGAGGTGCTGCGGACCAGCTACCCGACGGTGGCGGGGCGACCGCGTCAACGCATTGCCAGTGTTGCGGAAGGCGCTACCGGAGTCGCGCACTGGGCGGGCCTGGCGTATCTCGACCTGAGCGGCCTGGGTTTCGAGGCGGCACGGGACGAACGCGGACGCCTGGCGCGGGTCGAGGCGGTCCGGCCGTTCGATTTGCAGCGCGGGCCGGTGATGCGGGTGCTGTTGGTGCGTGGGACGGAAGTCCACACGCTGCTGTTGACCCTGCACCACATCGCCAGCGACGGTTGGTCGACCGGCGTCTTCGTGCGCGAGTTCGCGACGCTCTACAAGGGGGAAACGCTGCCGCCGCTGCCGGTGCAGTATGCCGACTACGCCCTGTGGCAGCGCGGCTGGCTGGACGAGCGCGCGCTGGCGGCCGAGGTCGAGCACTGGCGTGGGTTGTTGTCGGGTTCCTCAACGAGTGGTGGCGGACTGCCGGCACTCGACCTGCCGACCGACCGTCCGCGGCCGCCGCTGCAGACGCACCGTGGCGCCTTCGTGCCGCTGACCCTGCCGGCGCCGCTGGTCGCCAGCCTAGAGCAGCGGGCACGGGAGTCCGGCTCGACGTTGTTCATGGTCCTGCTCACCGCCTTCCAGGCCTTGCTCGGCCGTAGCGCCGGCCAGCGGCGCCTGGCGGTCGGCACGCCGGTGGCGGGGCGTCACCACGAGCACCTCGACGGCCTGATCGGCTTCTTCGTCAACACGCTGGTGCTGGCGGCCGACCTGCGCGCAAAGGGAGCGGGAGGTGAGTCGACCCTCAGCGAGCCGACCTTCCGTGAACTCCTGCGCCGGTCGCGCGCTGCTGTGCTCGACGCCTACGACCACCAGGACGTGCCCTTCGAGCGCCTGGTGGCCGAGCTGGTGCCACAGCGAGACCTGGCGCGGCCGGCATTGTTCCAGGCCATGTTCGCGCTGCAGACGGCGCCGTCCGAGACGCTGCGTCTACCCGGTTTGACCCTGGCCCCCGTCGCTGGCGGTGCCGGCCATGCCAAGTTCGAACTGACCTTGACGCTGACGCCCATCCCCTCGGGGCCGGCTGCTGGCACCTCTGCAGGAATACTGGTGGGGAGCCTGGGTTTCAATACCGACCTCTTCGACGTCACCAGCATGGCGCGCCTGGGCGGCCGGCTGCGCGCTCTGCTCGCCGCCGTGGCCGCCGATGCGGACGCGCGTCCCGCCCTCGTGCCGCTGCTCGGCGCCGCCGAGACGCACCTGCTGCTGCACGAATGGCGCGCCGTCCGGCGAGCCTCGACGCAGGCTACCGACGATCTGGCGGCGCGCATCCGTGCCCATGGCCGGCGTCAGCCGGACGCGGTAGCGGTGCGCCAGGTGGGTGCCGGCGTCGAGGTGCCGGTAGAACTGAGCTGGCGGACCTTGCTGCACCGTGCGGAATCCCAAGCCGCGTCGCTGCAAGCTCTGCCCGACTGGGTCCCGGAGGCTCGCGTCGCCGTCTGCCGTCCGCGCTCGGTGCAGGTGGTGGTCGATTGGTTGTCGGTGCTGCTGGCCGGTGGCGCCTACGTGCCGCTGGATCCGGTGCATCCGGCGGAGCGGCTGCGCTTGCAGGTGGAGGATGCCGGAGCGGTTTTCGTTCTAGGGGAGAGGGCGCAGGTCAGGACTTCCTCGGTCGAGGATGTGCCGGTTCTCGCGCGTCACGTTGGTGGTAGATCGCAAGATGGGACAGCAGAGGACGTGGATGGTGCTTCGTATGCGCAACGAGCCGGGGGACGGGAGGGGTGTAGGGGCGCACGGATGTGCGCCCTCCCCGGTACCGCCCTCGCCTACGTCGTCTACACCTCCGGCTCCACCGGCAAGCCCAAGGGCGTGGCCGTGTCGCGCCGTGCCTTGGGCGCGATGGTCGACTGGAAACTGCGCATCGACGCGCTCGCTCCTGGCGACCGCGTCGCCTTCGCCTCGGGCCTGAGCTTCGACGCCGCCGCTACCGACGTGTGGCCGGCGCTAGTGGCCGGGGCGACGGTGTGCTTGCCCACCGCTACCGAAGAAGCCGAGCCGGCGCGCATGCTGGACTGGGTGCTGGCGGGGCGCTTGCACGTGGTGCGCCTGGGGACGCCGATGGTCGAGGCGATGCTCGATCGGCCGCTGCCGGCGTCGGCGAAGCGGACCTTGCGCACCCTGGTGACCGGCGGCGACCGGCTGCGCAAGGTGCCACAGGGCACCTGGCGTGGCGTGCTGTTCAACCGCTATGGACCCTCCGAAGCGACGGTGCAGGTGAGCCGCTACCGGGTGGCGGGCGGACGCGGGCAGAGCGGTTTGCCGACGCTCGGCCGGCCGGTGGACGGCACGGCGCTGTGGATCCTCGACGCGCGCCAGCGGCTGCAGCCGATCGGCGTGCCGGGCGAGCTGGTGATTGCGTCGATCAAGTTGGCCCGCGGCTACCTGGGCCGGCCCGCGCTGACCGCCGCGGCGTTCCGGCCGAATCCCTTCGCCCTGCCAGGCGCCGATCCGGAACTGGACTCCGGCTCGCGCATCTACCGCAGCGGCGACCTGGCGCGCACGCTGGAGGATGGCGAGCTGGAGTTCCTCGGCCGGATCGATCACCAGGTGCAGCTGCGCGGCTACCGGGTGGAGTTGGGCGAGATCGAGACCGTGTTGACGGCGCATCCGTCGGTGGCGCAGGCGGTGGTGCTGCTGCGCGGTGGCCTGCCGGGAGGCGAGGGGCTGGTGGCGTATGTGGAGACGCCCCAGCAGGAGAAGAGGCAGGAATTGGAGGCAAAGCTGCGCGACTACCTGCGCGAGCGCCTGCCGGTTCACATGATCCCGGCGGCCTTCGTGCTGCTCGACGCCATGCCGGTGACGCCCAACGGCAAGTTCGACCGCACGGCGCTGCTGGCTCTTTCGCTGCCGGGCTCGCAAGAGCTGTCGCCACGAGATGCAGCCGCGCAAGAAGTACCTGGCACCTACTCCTCGCCCACCTCCGCGCCGGGCCTGGAACGGCGCCTGATCGACATCTGGCGCCGCGTGCTCGGCGTGCCCCACGTGCGCCGGACCGACAACTTCTTCGACCTCGGCGGGCACTCGCTGCTGCTGATCGAGCTGCAGCATCACGTGCAGGCCGATCTCGGGGTCGAAGTGCCGGTGGTCGAGTTGTTCCAGTTCCCCACGGTCGCGACGCTGGCGGCGCACCTGGGGGGTGGGGAGACCATGAGGGTCGAGCGGGACCTCGAGCGCGTGACGCTGGTCGAGTCACCGGTGCCGACAGAAGTCGGAGGCGACGCGGTCGGCGGCGACGTGGCGATCATCGGCATGGCGGGACGCTTCCCCGGGGCCCCCGACCTCGACGCCTTCTGGCAGGTCCTGCGCGATGGTGTCGAGACGGTGTCGCGGTTCACGCGCGAAGAGTTGCTGGCCAACGGGGTCCGCGTGGAGGAACTGGAGGACCCCGACTACGTGCCGGCGCGCGGGCGGCTGTCCGAGCTCGAACTGTTCGATGCCAGCTTCTTCGACTACGCGCCGCGCGAGGCGCAGGTGCTGGACCCGCAGTTCCGGCTGTTCCTGGAACTGGCCTGGCACGCGCTCGAAGACGCTGGCTACGACCCCGGACGCGCGCGCAAGCCGGGCGGGCCGGGACGCGTGGCGGTGTTCGGTGGTGGCGCGGCGGGGACCTATCGCTGGCACTTCGGGGCCCACCCGGAAGTGGTGGCGGCGGTCGGTTCGATGCAGGTCAACTACGCCACCAACCCGCAGTTTCTACCCACGCAAGTGGCCTACAAGTTGGGGCTCGAAGGCCCCGCCATCGATGTCCAGACCGCCTGCTCGACGGGCCTGGTGTCGCTCCACTTGGCTTGCCAGGCACTGGCCGACGGCAGCTGCGACATGGCGCTGGCCGGCGGCGTGGCGGCGGACACGCTGGGGGTGCGCGGCTACAGGTACCAGTACGGCGGCATCTCGGCCAAGGACGGGCATTGCCGTTCCTACGACGCCGAGGCCACCGGCTCGGTGATGAGCAATGGCGCCGGCATGGTGCTGCTCAAGCCGCTGGCCGCCGCGCGCCGCGATGGCGACCGCGTGCTGGCGGTGGTGCGCGGGTCGGCGCTCAACAACGATGGTCACCGCAAGGTTGGCTACACGGCGCCGAGTGTCGAGGGGCAGGCCGAGGCGATCCGCGCGGCGCATCGACGCGCGGGCGTGCCGGCGTCGACGATCCAGTTCGTCGAGGGGCACGGCAGCGCCACGCCGCTGGGCGATCCGGTGGAGGTGCAGGCGCTCAAGTTGGCTTTCGGAGACGCCGCGAACGGCAGGCCGATCGTGCTCAGCTCGGTCAAGAGTAACCAGGGCCACGCCGACACCGCCGCTGGCATCGCGGGCCTGCTCAAGACGGTGCTCGCCCTGCGTCACCGGCAGCTACCGCCGACCGTCCACTTCCAGCAGCCGAATCCACAGATGGGGCTCGACAGCAGCTGCTTCGAGGTGAGCGGCGAGCTGACGGAGTGGCCCGAGAACCGCGATGCCGACGGCACACCCCTGCCGCGGCGCGCCGGTGTCAGCTCATTCGGTATCGGCGGTACGAACGCGCACGTCGTCTTGGAGGAAGCATCGGTAGAAGCTGCACCGGTGGAAGCAGACCAGGTCCTCGATTCCTGGCGTCTGCTGGTGCTGTCGGCGCGCAGTGAGGCGTCGCTGGCGTCTTTGCAGGCGACGTGGGCGCAGGCCTTGGACGGCGTCGAGGAGGCAGCTCGGACCGGCCCTGCTTGGAATGACTGGTCCTACACCGCGCTGGTCGGCCGTGCTGGCTTCGAGCTGCGCCGGGCCTTCGTCGCGCGCGATGGTGCGGATGCCGCCGCGGTGCTGCGCGGTGACGCGCCAGGACGCCTGCTCGAAGGGACCGTCGAGCGTGGAGCCCGTCCGTCCGTCGCCTTCCTGCTGGCCGGTGTCGGCGATCAGTACCCGGGCATGGCCGCCGGCCTCTACCACCACGAGCCCGTCTTCCGTGCCGCCCTCGACCGCTGTGCCGACCTGCTGGCGTCGCGGCTCGACGTCGACTTGCGGCAGGTTCTCTTTCCAGAGGGCGTTGACGCCTATCTCACCGCCCCTGAGAGCGCCGACAGCAAGCCCGACCTGCGTGCTCTGCTCGGCCGCGCCCAGCGTGAGACGACGCTGCTCGACGAGACGCGCTACCTGCAACCCGCCGTGTTCGCCGTCGACTACGCGCTGGCGCAGCTGTGGCAGAGCTGGGGTGTCGAGCCAGTGGCACTGCTGGGCTACAGCCTGGGCGAGTACGTCGCCGCCTGCCTGGCCGGCGTGCTGACGCTCGAAGACGCCCTAACGCTAGTGGCCGAGCGCGCGCGCCTGCTCGAAGCGCTGCCGGCGGGCGCCATGCTGGCCGTCTCCCTGCCCGAGGCGCGGCTGCGCGAGCTGCTGGCGGAGCTGCCGGAGCGGGAAGAGCAGGTCGAGCTGGCGGCGATCAACGGCCCGGAGCTGTGCGTGGTCGCGGGTACGGTTGCGGCCGTCGAAGCCTTCGCGGCCCACCTCGCGGCCTTGGATCTCCGCGAGCCGGTCGTGGTGCGCCGACTGCCGACGTCGCACGCCTTCCACACCTCGCATATGCAGCCGGCTGCCGCCGAGCTGCGGCAGCTGCTGGAGTCCTTGGACTTGCAGCCGCCGCGGCGCCCTTTGCTGTCCAACGTTACCGGCACCTGGGCGCGGCCCGAGGAGGTCACGACGCCCGACTACTGGCTGCGTCACCTCGTGCAGCCGGTACGCTTCGCCGACGCTCTCGCCGAGCTGTGGCAGGAGCCCGGAGTGTCGGAGAACGGCGTGCTGCTGGAAGTTGGTCCGGGCCACGGCCTGGGCAGTCTGGCGTTGCAGCAAGTGCCACCCGTTTCGTCGACTGACGAGGGGAGCGACCACCTGGGCGCCGTCTTCGCCTCGCTGCGGCACAGCTCCGAGCCAGCCGCCGGCCTGACCGCGGATCGTGCCTTTGCGCTGACGACGCTCGCCAAGCTCTGGCTGTGCGGCGTCGAGGTGGACGCGCAAGGGCTGTTCCACGCCTCGACCGCCGCCACTGGCCGTCAGCCTCGTCGCGCTCGTCTGCCGCTCTATCCCTTTGATCGCCAGCGCTATTGGTTGGAGGCGTCCGTCCCCGGTGCTGGTACCGGTGCGCGGCCGTCGATGCAAGTTCTGACCGGCGAGGCGGCGCCTCAGACGTCCGACCCTGCCACGGCTCCGGCGAGCCGATCGAGCGCACTGCCGCCAGTCAGCGCACCACCAGTCAGCGCACCACCAGCCGCGGACAAGCAGCAGATCCGCCGCCGTCCCGG
This sequence comes from uncultured bacterium, assembly GCA_965368975.1. Taxonomy (GTDB): domain Bacteria; phylum Acidobacteriota; class Thermoanaerobaculia; order Multivoradales; family JAHZIX01; genus CBDUPA01. The sequence continues at coordinate 244,676 of CBDUPA010000012.1, forward strand.
TCAAGCTGCTTTCGTTGCGCCGTCGACGCCGCTGCAGCAACGCTTGGCGTCCATCTGGGGTGACCTGCTCGGCGTCGAGGACGTCGGGCTGCACGACAGCTTCTTCGAACTCGGCGGCCACTCCCTGCTCGGCACCCGCTTGATGGCGCGCCTGCGCTCGGAGCTGGACGTCGAGCTGGACCTCTCCGGTCTGTTCGACAACCCGACGGTCGAGGGGCAGGCGGCGAGGATCGAGGAGCTATGGCCGGGAGCTGGGTCTGATCTGGGTAGGGGCGGCCCCATGTGGCCGCCCTCCGGGGTGGTGGGTGGGGCCCATCCGAAGTCCGGCCCCGCGCCGCTCTCCTACGCCCAGGAGCGCATGTGGTTCCTGCACCGCCTCGATCCGGACAGCCCGGCCTACAACATTCCGGCTGTCTACCGCGTGCTCGGGTTGCTGCGGGCCGACCTGTGCGCGCGTGCCTTGGAGGTCGTGGTGGCGCGGCAGGCGGTCTTGCGTACGTGCTACGGCTTGGTCGATGGCGACCTGGTCCAGCGCACCGATCTACCGCTGGCAAACCCGCCCTTGGTCGACCTGCGCGAGCTGGCGGGCCGCGACCGGCGTGCAGTGGCCGAGTGCTTGGCGAGCCGCGAGGTGGTGCGTCCGTTCGATCTCGAACACGGTCCCGCCTTCCGCTTCACGCTGCTGCGTCACGGCCTCGACGAGCACGCCGTGCTGGTCACCGTGCACCACATCGGCGCCGATGGCTGGTCGCTGGGTGTTCTCATTCGCGAGTTCGCAACGGCGTATGGGTGTCTGGCCGAGTCGCGGGATCCGGCGGAAGTTCTGGCTCCGCTCCCGTGGCAGTACACCGACTTCGCCAGCTGGCAGCGCCAGTGGATGGCCGAACGCCTGGAGGAGCAGCTCGCCTTCTGGCGCACCCAGCTCGACGGCGTGCCGATCCTCGAACTGCCCACCGACCGTCCACGACCCGCGCGTCCGGAACCGCACGGGCGGCGGCGCGAGCGCCTGCTGCCGGCGTCGCTGCTGGCGGGCGTACGTGAGCTGGCTGCGCGCAGCATCGACGGCGGTGCCGGGGCTACCGACTTCGTCGTCCTGCTCGCCGCCTTCCAGGCCCTTCTGGCGCGCTGGCGTCTGCCGGGTACGGATGTCGATGGAGCCGTCGAGGACGGTAGGCGTGCTCTGCGTGCCGATCTCAGCGTCGGCACCCCGATCGCCGGTAGGCGTCAGCTGGAAACCGAGCCGCTGATCGGCTTCTTCGTCAACACCCTGGTGCTGCGCCGCCAGGTCGACCTGGGTGCGGGGCTGGCCGACCACGTTCGCGACGCCCGTCGCATTGCCCTCGGTGCCTTCGATCACCAAGACGTGCCCTTCGAGCGCCTGGTCGACGAGCTGCAGCCCGAGCGCAACCTGCGCACCACGCCGCTGTTCCAGGTGCTCTTCGCACTGCAGAACGCGCCTCCGCCCAGTGCCTCCAGCCCGGGCCTGCGTCTGGCGCCACAGCCCTACACCGTGACCACCGTGCGCTTCGATCTCGAAGTCAGTCTCTTTCCCGCGCGCCAGCTAGTGGACGGAGAGCTGGCCGAAACGCTGGTGCTCAGCGTCGGCTACCGTACCTCGCTGTTCGACACCACCACCATAGATCGCTTCGCGCGCGCCTTCGAGACGCTGCTGCGAGGGGCACTCGAGGATCCTGCGCGATCCCTGGCGAGTGTCCCGCTGCTCGCTGCGGCCGAGCGACATCAGGTGTTGGTCGAGGTCGAGGACACGCTGTTCAAGGTCTCGGCCACCGACTCTCCAGAGGATGAGACCCTGGATGTCCTCTTCCGCCGTGTCGCTCAGCGAGTGCCCGATTCCGTGGCTCTGCATTTCGGCCGCCGGCACCTGAGTTACCGCGAGTTCGACCGTCACAGCGATTTGCAAGCGGCTGCGCTGAGCCGCCGGCTGGCGGGGTCGAAGTCACTGGAGCCCATCGTCGCCCTGCGCCTGGAGCGCTCGCCCGAGCTGTTTGTGGCGCTGCTGGCCAGCGTCAAGGCGGGAGCGATGTACCTGCCGCTCGACCCGCAGTATCCAGAGGAGCGGGTGACGTACATGCTCGAGGATTCGGGGGCGTTGGTGGTGGGGGAGGGCATCCGTGCGCCCCTACACCCCACCCCTGCCCCCGACTCGCTTACGCTTGGCACTACCGTTTCGGTGGAAGCAGCACCTTCTGGAGCCCGGGACACCGGTGGTAGATCGCAAGAAGAGACACAAGACTCAGGAATAGGTCGTACGTATGCGCAACGAGTCGGGGGGCGGGAGGGGTGTAGGGGCGCACGGGCGTGCGCCCTCCCCAGTGCCGGAACCGAGCCGTGCCCCGACTCACCCGCCTATCT
>CBDUPA010000013.1:0-210643 GCA_965368975.1 uncultured bacterium
TGGCTGCCGAAGGTCAGCCAGAGCCGCGACCGCCCGAGCTGGGCAGTCTTACTCGCATCCGCGTCACGTACGCGAACAAGCACAGCCTGATGGCGGAATTGATCTCGGCTGCCGATGATGCACCGCGTCGTCCCGCTCCGCGCCTGCCCGTCGTCTCCTGACAGCCTTCCGCCTCGGTTCCCACTCCATCCACCCCATCCCATCCTGTCCGTGAAGGGCGGCCACCTGGGCCGCCCCGACACGGGGTTCCTCTCTCCGCCAGAGGCTCGCCACGGTTCCGACCCCCGGTAGGGCACCTTGACCTCCCCTGGTCACCACCACACAATAGAGGCATGAAGCAGTCACCTGAGGATTCGCACATGCCGCCCACCGAGCCCACGTTGGAGGATGAGATTGCCGTCGAGATCAATGGTCTCATCTTGGACCCAAACACCAATGCTCCGATCCTGATCCTGCGCGAGCAGGGGAGCGCTAGCCTGCTGCCGATCTGGATCGGCCTCTTCGAGGCCAACGCCATTGCCATGCGCATGGAAGGCAAGCAGGCCCCGCGGCCGATGACTCACGACCTGTTGCTCGAGGGGCTTCGACGTCTCGGAGGTACGGTGACAAAGGTGGTCATATGTGATCTGCGCGACAGTACCTTCTTCGCTGCTATCCACCTGCTGAGTGACAGTGGAGAAGAGCTGCAACTGGACTCCCGCCCGAGCGATGCGATCGCCATGGCGCTACGTGCAGAAGCTCCGCTCTTCGTGAGCCGAAAGGTTCTCGATCAGGCCAAGCTCGCACAGCCCAATGAGGATCTCAGTGAAGAAGAGCGACTGAAGAAGTGGCTCGAAGATGCCAACCCAGAAGAGCTCGGAAAGTACACGATGTAGGTTCCACATCATGGTCTCGGGGCCAAGCCGGCGGCAATGTCGGCGCGCCGACATGCAGGGTTCCAGATGCCGGCAGGACTAATGTCGGCGTGCCGACATTCGGCGAAGAGGGCGCGCGGAATAGGGGCAAGCCCCTTATTTATAATGGTTTAGAGCGATTGTCGGCGCGCCGACGACGAGGACTGGTGGGTTTCAAGGCTTTTCGTGTCTTGCCGTCCTGTCGACAGAGTCCTCGCAGATCCCCCAGCAGGCAGCGCGGCGTCGGCACCCTGTCGGGGGATCTTCTAGGTCTGGTATGTCGGCGCGCCGACATGGATGGCGCCGCAGAAATGGCAACACCCGGAGCCCACTCGCAGGGTGCTGCGTCTACTGCCGGCGGAGAGAAGTCGAAAATCTCGACAATCTCTGCCAATGTCATCGCTTCTGTCTTGACCCTTCGGACGGTCGTTGCATACACTCGCCCTTGCCCATGATTATCGCGATCACCAATCAGAAAGGCGGCGTCGGCAAGACCACGACCGCCATCAATCTAAGCGCCGCACTGGCCAGCAAGGGGCTACGTACCCTGCTGGTAGACATGGATCCTCAGGCCAACAGCTCGATGTCATTCATCGACGTTCATGAGGTCGAGGTATCCATGTACGAAGTTCTTACCGATCCCGAGATCTCGATCGAGCAAATCCTGCGGTCGGCGAACAAGCAACCTCATCTCGACATCGCACCAGCACGGATCAGCCTGGCGAAGATCGAGGCCAAGCTGCTCGGAGAGATCGACAACCAATACCGCTTGAAGGACGAGCTGGAGGCCCTTGTCGGTCGCTACGACGTCATCATCATCGACACGCCGCCAACCCTGGGGATCATCACGGTGAATGCGCTGGTCGCCGCGACTCACGTGCTGGTGCCCATCCAAGCGAGCTACTTTGCGCTCGAAGGGACGGATGATCTGCTGGAGACGATCGACAAGATCAAGGCGCGGTCCAATCCTCAGTTGCAGATTCTCGGAGCGCTGATCACACTGTTCGACAAGCGCACCCTGCTGGCGAAGGATATTCATGACCAGATGTCCGAAGTGTTCGGCGACAAGCTCTTCGAGACAGTCATCACCAAGAGTGTCCGGCTGGAGGAGAGTCCCGCCTATCGCGAGTCCGTCTTCACCTTCGCGCCAACGTCGTCAGGTGCCGAGGAGTACTACAAGCTGTCTGAGGAGATCATGACCCGTGTCTAATGCTGTACCTCGCCGCCGTGGCTTGCCGCCGGGGAAGAAGATGCGTCACACCGCGCATTTTGTGGATGAACTGGAACCCCGCGCCAATGTGATCATCGATCCGGATTCGATCGTCGGGCGCAAGGTCTCCCTTTCCATGCTGGAGCCGGATCCGAAGCAGCCGCGCACCAACATGGGAGATCTGGCGGAGCTGGTCGCTTCGATTCGTGAGAAGGGCGTGCTGGAGCCAATTCTGGTGCGTCGCGTCGGTGAGGGCGGTTCCGGCGAGGGGCGTGCGAACGATGGCGGACCGGCCCGAGCACTGCCATCACGTGCCGGAGAAAGCTCCGTCAGTTATCGCATTATTTCCGGAGAGCGTAGATACCGCGCGGCACAGGAAGCTGGGTTGTCGCAGGTGCCGGTCATCGAGATGGATGTCGACGAACAGGAAGCGCTCGAGATCGCCCTGATCGAGAACCTGCAGCGGAAGGATCTGACCGCCTTCGAAGAGGCGGAAGGCTATGCCGCACTCGGTGAACAGTACGGCTATACCCATGAGCAGGTCGCGCATGCGGTCAGCAAGTCCCGGACGGTGGTTACTGAGAGCTTGACCTTGCTGCAGATCCCGAAACGCGTGCGGGAGATCGCCGACGGTCTCGGGGTACGTTCGAAGTCGGTCTTGCTCGAGGTGTGTAAGGCGGAGTCCGAGGACGAGATGGTCTATCTACTGGAAGCCGTCGCGAGCCAGGGACTCAGCCGTGATGACTTGCGGCGGAGGTTTCGCCAGGATCGCACGAAGCGCGGCGGACGGCGCAAGAAGCCATACGTCTTCAAGTTTCGTGCACCTGACAAGCGCTACAGCTTGTCGCTGAGTTTCCGTCAGAGTACCGTCGAGAAGCACGATCTGATCGAGGCTCTCGAGCAGATCTTGGTAGATCTGCGTCAGTCGAAAGACTGAGGTTCCTCACATGGTTGAGATCTCGGGAGTCTGAGGTCTTGGGCTGGCACCTTGCTCCTGGCACGATGCAGGTTTCTCAGCGCGTATTCAGAGTCCGATAAGTTGTATTATGTAAACCTAGATTCAGGTATGGAACTGTTGGCTGTTCCTGGGCTCGGATTCTGGATTCCGCAGCTGGTACAATCCCCCGTCTGATGCGTCGTCTCGACTGGTACCTGCTGCGTGAGATTCTGGGCCCGATGTTCTTGGGTTTCATGGTCTATACCTTCCTGCTGCTGCTGCAGTTCCTGTTCAGCTCAGCGGACATGGTGATTCAGCGCGGCCTCGATCTGGCGACCGTCGGGCGGATGCTGGCACTGGTGATTCCCAGCTCGGTCGTGCTGACGATCCCGATGGCGTTGCTGTTCGGCATTCTGATCGCCGTCGGCCGATTGTCGTCAGACAGTGAACTCGTGGCGATGCGCTCGTGCGGGATCAGTCTGTTGAGCATGTATCGGCCGGTGCTCTTGCTGTCGGGCACGCTGACGGTGCTCAACGTCTGGCTGATGGTCGACGTGCTTCCCCATGGCAACCACCGCTTGCAGCAGCTCAACCTGGAGATTTTGACGACCAGCGTGTCGAAACAGGTAGAGCCGCGGGTGTTCTATGAGGAGTGGGACGGCAAGATCCTCTATGTCTTCGAGTCGCCCCCGGGTGACCCGCGCTGGAAGGGGGTGTTCGTCGCCAATGTCAACGACAAGGGCCTGACCAACGAGGTGGTCGTCGCTGAATGGGGCGAAGTGCGGGTGGACGACGACGGTGAGCGCGTGGTGCTACTGCTTGAGAATGCGACTACGCACACCGCCAACCTCGAGCAGCCGGGTAGCTACAACGTCTCGCATCACGCTCGCCTGGAGACGGTATTGGAGGACGGCTTCACGACGAACCGTCGGGCCAAGATCTCGGCCTCCAAGAGTGTTCGAGAGATGGATCTGGCCGAATTGCTGACGCGCTCCCGAGATCCGCGGACGTCTCCAGAACTGCGCAATCTGGCACGGGTCCAGTTGCACAAGAGCTTTGCTATCCCGGCGGCCTGCCTGGTCTTCGGCCTGCTGGCCTTGCCACTCGGCTTCAGTAACCGGCGAGGTGGCAAGGCATCTGGCTTTGCCTTGTCGATCGGTGTATTGCTGGTCTACTGGGTGATGCTGAGCAACGGCGAGGAAGCGGCTCGCTACGGCAAGTTGCCGGCGTGGTTCTCGATGTGGCTGCCCAACGTCCTGCTGACCGCTATCGGCATCTTCTTGTTGGTACGACGCAATCGCGACAAGAGCCTGATGCTGTCGCGCATCGACCGCTTCCTGCGCGAGGATCTGTGGGCCGGAATTCTGCGCTTGCAGCGGTGGCGGAAGGAGCGCCCCAAGAAGGGCGCGGCAGGCAAACGAGGGCGGCGCTCGGTGGTAAGGATCGGTGCAGGACACGGAGCCCCCGGTGACCGGCGTGACGGGAACCGCATCGTGTTACGACTCCCCCACCTGCGCCTGGCCTTCCCCAACCTCATGGATCGCTACGTCGTGCAGGTGTTCTTCCGGACCATGCTCTTGGTGGCTGCCAGTGTGGTGACGCTGTATATCGTTGCCGACCTGGGCGAGCACGTCGATGAGATCCTCAAGAACAAGGTGCCGCGCGCCGTCATCTTCGACTACTACAAGTTCCTGTCACTGCAGATCATCTACGATATCTCCCCCATCGTCGTCCTGGTGACGACGCTGATCACCTTCAGCTTGCTGACGCGTACCAACGAGATCACGGCGCTGAAAGCTTCGGGGGTCAGCCTTTTCCGCCTTTCGGTGCCGGCGGTTGTTTCGGCGCTACTGGTGACGGGCGGCTGCGTCTACCTGCAGTCCGAGGTGCTGCCATCGACCAACCAGCGGGTAGCTCAGCTGAAAGACCGGATCAAGGGGCGAGAGCAGGCGCGCACCTACCGGCGTGCCGATCGGCAGTGGCTGTTCGGTGAGGGACGCTATGTGTACAACTACACGCGCTATGACGCCGGACGGCGGGAGCTGCGCGACTTGCAGGTCTTCGAGTTTGGCGATGACTTCGGTCTCACCCGCCGGCTGTACACGCAGCGTGCTCGCTACCAGCAGGGCACGACCTCCGAGGAGTCGTACTGGATTTTCGAAGGTGGCTGGAAGCGGGCCTTCGATGGCTTGGTGATCCGTGGTTTCGAGATTTTCGATGGCCCACGCCGGAGCGATTACGCCGAAACGCCGGAGTACTTCAGCTCCGAGATCCGGCCGCCGGAACAGATGAGTTATCTCGAGCTGGAGGGCTACGTCGAGGAGTTGGAGGACCGGGGCCAGGCCGTTCCCGAGTTGCGCGTCCAACTGCACAGCAAGATCTCCTTCCCCGCCATCTCGCTGATCATGTGCATGGTCGCCCTCCCCTTCGCCTTCCGTATGGGCCGGCAGGGAACGCTCTACAGCGTCGGTCTGTCTGTGGTCCTCGGCATGGTGTTCATGGCCATCTACATTCTGTTCAGTACGTTGGGAGAGGCGGGGGCATTGCCCCCTCTGCTCGCTGTCTGGAGCCCGAACGCGGTGTTCGGCGTCTTTGCGCTCTACCTCTTCTTGGGTGTCCGTACCTAGAGAGACACCCGCGGAGATGTAACAGCAGAGCCCGGCGTGCCGGGGTTCAGCGTTGCAGCTGGTCGCGCGTGCAGAAGCCGGAGCGCACCATTTCGCGGCCAAGAGCGGACAGGCTGCGCGAAGTAATCTTACCCATGCTCGAGGGCTGATAGCCCAGCTCGCGCGCGATTTCCGGAGGCTCGTACCCTAAGCGATAGCGCAGACGGATCACGGCCTGGGCGCGCGGTGGCAAGTGCTCCATGAGGCCATCGAGGTCACGGCGCAAGTCCTGGTGCTCCTGGTGCGGCAACTCGCCCGGTGCCAACCACTCTAGGCGCTGCGTGTCGACGGCGTCATAGCGCCGCCGATGGTAGTCACGCCAGTAGACCAGGCACTTGTTTCGCAAGGTGCCGAGCAACCACGGCTCGGGATCACGAATGTGATCCCACTGGTACACGAAGGCCAAGAGGCATTGCTGCAGAACGTCCTCGACGTCTTGCAAGGGAATCCGTTGCCGCATCAGAACGCGCCGCAGCTTCGGCTGGAGGCGATCCAGAAAGGCATCCAGTGGTTCGTTGCCGACGGCCATATCTTGCAAAGGTGGCAAGCTCTGGCTCTCGGTATCCTCGTTCAAGCCGCTACCGGTCAAGGCAGTGCCGGCATTCATCGTACGACTCGGCCCATGCTGATGGCTGGTCTCACTCTTCCCCTCCTGTCACCGGTTCGATGCGAACAAGCCTTCGGACTTCTCGGGTCAGGATTCCCGTGCGACCGGTTCTTGCGTGAAGGCCTAATCGCTGGCGCCAAGATTCAGCGCTCTCGCGCCGCAACCGGGCGCGCAGGACAATCGACCTTGACGACACTGCACCGATACGCAGTGGGTGCACTGACAATGCAAAGTGCCGAGGCTAAGTGACTCCATACATACCTCAAGGGGCTACCTCGAAGCATGGCATCACAGACGTCTCTACTTGTCAAGGCGAGATTCATTGCCGAGAGGGACCAGCGAGGTGGGGATTTTTTCCGATGCGGCGGGACTCAGGGCGGAGGCAGGCTCTTGTTGATCTTGTAGCCGCGCAGCATGAGCTGGCGCGTCAAGGCCGCCAGGCAGCGGTTGGTCACTTTGCGGATGCTCGACGACTTGTAGCCCAACTCCTCCGCGACTTCCGCCGGCTTGTAGCCGAGGCCATAGCGCAAGCGTAGGATGTCGCGGCAGCGCTGAGGCAGGCGGGTGATCACGCGGTCGAGGTCGTGGGACAGTGCGCGTCGTTCCTGCGCCGGTCGTTCCGGTTCGGCGACCAGCTCTAGGATGGTCGAATCGACAGTGTCGTAGAGCTGACTGCGACGGCTACGCCAGTACATGATGCATCGATTGCGCAAAGTGGCCAGAATCCAGGGTTCCGGTTTCTGGACGGTCTTGCGCTTGTAGACGAGCGTCAACAGGGTCTGCTGCAGCAGATCGTCGGCGTCCTGCTGCGGGATCCTGTAGCGATACAGGATCTGCTTCATCCTTGGCTCAATCTTGGGTAACAACTCCTCGAGGGAAGAGTTGCTGTTGGGTTCTTCCAAAGTGCTGGCGTCCAAAGGGGTCATGGAAGGGCTCACAGTCCGAAAAGAGCCTTGAGATGCTAGCATCAGCCCCCCTGTCTGTCCAGGCTAGCCAGCTTGGGCAAGACCTATTCTAGTCTCTCCGACGCACTGGTCGGCCTAGTTGACGAGTCTGACCAGACTGCTGTCCTTACGTTCCGAGGGGGCCCTGCTGTCGATACCGTCATGATTACAAGTCTTCAGAACGAGACGCTCAAGCGTATTCGCCGATTGCGCCGCTGTAAAGGGGAGCATGCCTTGCTGGAGGGACCGAACCTGCTGGGCGAGGCGCTGGATGGGGGGCAGCTGCCGGAAACGGTGCTCATGACCCTGGAGTTGGCCGAGACTCCGGAGGGGGCGCAGCTGGCCGCCCGTCTCGCTGCGCCGCCACGTCTGGTGGCTGAGCAGGTGCTGGAGCGGGTGATGGACGCGGACTCTCCTCGCGGAGTTCTGGCGGTGGTCAAGTTGCCGCGTGGCGGTATCCAGGTTCTGCCGCAGGTGGACGCAGGTGTCTATGTATATGTCGACGGCTTGCAGGACCCGGGCAACCTCGGCGCCCTGGCACGCGTTGCCGAAGCGGCAGGGGCCCAGGGGCTGGCGCTGGCAGCTGGCTGCGTGCATCCCAACCATCCGCGAGCGTTGCGCGCCTCGGCAGGCAGCTTGCTGCGCTTGCCCGTGGCGTTGGGGGTCGGCGTCAAGGAGCTGGACGCGCATCTTCAGACAAGCGGTTCTGAGTCGGCACGCTGGCTGGCCTTGGAACCTCGGGACGGTGTTTCGCTCTACCAGGCACCGCTCGAGGCCGGAACGCTGGTTCTGGCGTTGGGTGCCGAGGGACCTGGACTGTCCGTGGAGGTACGTCGGCGCGCCGACGTTCACCTGACGATCCCGATGGTGGCGCCGGTCGAGTCGCTGAATGCCGTGGTCGCCGCGGCGCTGGTGCTCTTCGAGGCACGTCGGCAGCGTTCTGCAGTGCTCTCCGCAAGAGACTGCTGAAACAGCAAGAGCGGCGGCCGGTTCATGCCCGGACCGCCGCTCATGTCAAGGCCGGCGTTCGACGCCGCGCGCTTCTCTACTCGTACCGAGCCCTCATCCGCGTGCTTCGCGAATGGCGGCCGTCAAGGCAGGCACGACCTTGTGCAGATCACCAACGATGCCGTAGTTCGATACGTTGAAGATCGGAGCCTTCTTGTCTTGGTTGATCGCCACGATGCAACCTGAGCCCTTCATGCCGACCAGGTGCTGGATGGCGCCGGAGATCCCGATTGCCAGGTAGAGCTTTGGTGCCACCGTCTGGCCGCTGGACCCGATCTGGCGGTCACGCTCGATCCAGCCGCTATCGATCACCGGTCGACTGGCGGCCAGCTCGGCCCCGAGGACCTCGGCTAGTTCACGCAGTGGTTGCAGTTTGTCGGCATCGCCGACGCCGCGGCCGACGGCGACGATGACATCGACCTTGGTCAAGTCGACCTGGTCGCCGGAGACTTCCTCGACACCGAGGATCTCGCGGTCGAGTTCGAGGGTCGCGACGGTGACCTCTTCGATCTGCGCGCTGCCGCTCGCCGCATCGTCTGCTTGGAAGGCCCCCGACTGCACGGACATCAACATGGGGCCGTCCCCCTTGATGCGCACGGTGGCGACCATCTTGCCCCCCAGAATGGGGCGCTGGAAGTGCAGCTCGCTGCCACCTTCACCGGTGACGGTCGCGAAGCTGGTGATCTCGGGCAGCAACCCGGCGTCGAGGGTCTGCGCCAGGCGCGGATAGTAGTCGACACTCTGATAGGTGTGGGGGAAGACGACGAAGGCCGGTGCCGCGTCGCGGATCAGCGGTGCAAGGACAGCACTATAGCCTCCCGGAGTGTAGTCGCCGAGGAGTTCGTGGTTGGCGACGTAGACGCGCGCCAGGTCGAAGCCCGCGACTTCCTGTGCCAACTCACCGACGCCGCTGCCCAGCAGGACGGCTTCGGCTTCTCCACCGATCTCGGCCGCCAGACGCTGACCGGCGGTGATCGCTTCGCGCGACATCCGGTGCAGCTTACCGTCGCGCTGCTGGAGGACGATCCAGATCTTGCTCGCCATCACAGTACCCTCGCTTCCCGTTGCAGCTTCTCGACCAGAGCGCGCGCGGCGTCGGCCGGATCTCCTTCGATCATGTGGGCTCCTTCCCCACTGTCGGGGAACGCTACCTGGACGACCTCGAGTCGCGAACCCGCGGCACCCACGGCGGCGGGGTCGAGACCGAGGTCAGCGGCACCAACTATCTTCTTTGGCTTCTTCTTGGCCTTCATGATCGCCGGCAGCTTGGGATAGCGCGGCTGGTTGAGGCCTGCCTGGATTTCGAGCACGGCGGGCATCTGCAGGCGCAGGATCTCGTTCATGCCGCTCTCCATCTCGCGCACGACTCTCAGGGTACCCGACTCCTCCACCTCGACGCCCATCACCAGCCATGCGTGAGGCCAGTCGAGGTGACCAGCGAGCAGCGAACCGGTGCCGCCGTAGCCGACATCGTCGGACTGCGAACCGGTGAGCACGAGATCGAAGGCGCCGCCTTCTTCCGCCTCGGCGCGCACGGCTGCGGCCAGGGCGCGGGCGATGGCGGTCGCATCGCCGCCTTCGAAGGCTTCGTCGTTCAGATGCACCGCCGACGCGGCGCCGAGCGCCAGCGCCTTGAGCAGAGCGTCGCTCACGCGCGCCGGCCCGAGGCTGAAGACGACGACTTCACCGCCGTGCTTCTCGGTCAGCTGGAGAGCTTCTTCGAGCGAATATCGATCGCTCTCATTGATCACGAACGGCAGATCTTCTTCGTCGATCCACTTGCCGTCCTTGCCGACCCGAAGCCGAGCTTCGGTATCCGGCACTTGTTTTACACAAACCGCAATTCTCATGGAGCCCTTCTCCTAAGGGGGTGAGTTGGCAGAAATCTGGGAACTGAATTTGGGAAGAGGCCTGTCGCGGCCCTGCCTGTCGCGGCCTCAACCTGGAGCGGCGCGGCCTGTCGCGGCCCTGCCTGTCGCGGCCCGACCGTGAGTCGCGCCACCTGGGTTGGCGCCTCCCTGCGAGGGCAGCAGCTGGTCCTGGAGCAGCGCGAGGTCCGGATTGAAGAGGTAGATACGATCGTCCAGAACCAGGCTGGGGACCACCCGCCGGCCACCGCTGCGTTCCAGGATCAGCGCCTCGGCCTTGTCATTGGTGTCGAGGTCGACCTCTAGATAGGTCACTCCCGCCCCTTCCATGAAACGCTTGACGCGCTGACAGTCAGGACACCAGGTGGCACTGTAGAGGACAATCTTGCGCGGTGCAGGGAGCTGACCATCGAGCAGGCGGTAGGCTTCTTCGCGGTCCATTCGCAGGCCGACGAGCCGTAGCTTGTTGCCTGCGTCCGTGAGCAGGAGTGCCGGCAGGTCCTTGCGTGGGGAGATTCCCAGTTTGATCAGCTGGTGAGCCGCCGAGGGGTCCCGCGCCAGGTCGGTGATGAAGCCAACCGCCGGTGGGATCTGGGGGCTCTGCGAGGAGTTGTAGATGTATCGACAGTCCAGGTGACTCATACTGCTTGCTGCATCTCCGCTTGCTGCATCCCTACGGGTGCGTCTCTCATGAGCTTGTGTCTCTGTGACGAGTTGTGTCGCAAATGAGTGGCATCTCCACGAGCAAGGCGTACAACATCGTACCACGTGCCGTTGGTAGCGGTACAACGATACGGCAGAGCTGGAGTCGTTCTTGCATCATCTTCTAGAAACGTCGACTCTATGACGGTAGCTTCCGGCCGAGGAGTGGCACCGCAGAGTCGCGTGGACAGTGCAGGCACCGGCGTGCTAATTTCGCGCCGGTCGAAGCTATATGGGGCGACACCATCCGTACACTGAGGACTCGCCCACTGGCCGCAATCCAGATCGAAGAAAGGGGACGTCGACGCTGTGACCGCTCCGCTCGCCAACCTGACCCAGTCCGTCCATCTCCTGTTCAACTCGTCCCTGCCGTCCTTCGTCGCTCAGGTGACGCCCGCCGCAGCCGCTGACGAAGTCGGCTTGGTCGACTGGTTCCTGCGTGCAGGCCCTGTCGCCAAGATCATCTTCGGCATGCTCCTGCTGGCCTCGGTGGTCAGTTGGACGATCATGATCGGCAAGTTCCTGCAACTGCGCCGTGCCGAACGCCAGAGTGAAGAGTTCCTCCGCATTTTTCATCGTAGCGCCCGCTTCAGCGAGGTCAATGACGCCACGCGCGAGCTGACCGAGGCACCGCTGGTCGGCCTGTTCCGTTCCGGCTATGCCGAGATCGATACGCAGATCAAGAGTTCCCGACAGATGGATGACGAGCGGTCACGCTACCTGCTGCAGTCGCTGACCGGGCTGGATCGCAGCCTGCGTAGAGCGCTGCACGTGGAGTTGGCAAACCTCAGCCGCGGCACGCAATTCCTCGCCACTACGGCGTCGGCGTCACCGTTCATCGGCCTTTTCGGCACAGTCTGGGGCATCATGATCGCCTTCCGCGACATCGCCAACTCCGGCTCGACATCGATCATCGCGGTCGCTCCCGGCATCGCCGAGGCGCTGATCAACACGGCCGCGGGTCTCGGGGCCGCCATCCCGGCGCTGATCGGCTACAACGTCTTCGCGCAGCGCTTGCGAGAGGTCCGGGCGCAGATGGAGGACTTCGTGCTCGAGTTCCTCAATCTAGCCGAGCGCAACTTCACCTGAGGCCCGTCAACTGACGTAGCGCCTCTGCGAATGCATCACCAGGAGTAACCATGGCCTTCACCCCACAGGATTCCGATGAAGGTGTGATCTCCGACATCAACGTCACACCGCTGGTAGACGTCATGTTGGTGCTCCTGATCATCTTCATGATCACGGCGCCGATGTTGCATCAAGGGATCGAAGTGGCTCTGCCGCAGAGCAGTGCCAGTTCCCTGCCCCAGCGCGTCGAGGATCCGTTGGTCGTTTCGATCAACCAGGATGGCATGGTGTTCCTACGTGACCAGCCGATCCATGAAACGCTGCTGGTCGACCGTCTCAAGGGCATGATCGAGAGTCGCGGCGACGACAGCGTGTTCCTGAAAGGCGACAAGGACGTTCCCTACGGCCGGGTCATCGAAGTGTTGGATATTCTCTATCAAGGCGGGATCACGCGTGTCGGCATGGTGACGGACTCGAGCCAAACGTCTCGTCGACGCTAGAGAGCATGCGCCACCGCGCAGGGGGCGAAAGGAAACCGAGGTAGCCAGAGTTCATGGAAGTCACCGTCGAGAGCATCCTGGAACAGCGTGCCGAGAACCGGAACCGCCGCCGCAACATCGCGGCGCTGGTGGCGGCTCTGCTCTTCCACGGCACCCTCGCCGCGGTGGTGATCTTCTTGCCGAGTTGGTTGCACGAGGAGCCACCACCGCTCAAGTACGTGTCGGTGCAGATCGTGCCCCTGCAAGCGCTCGGCGTCGAGGACGCGCCGAACCGCCCGCGCTCACGGCCGCGCCCAGCGCCGACACCGGAACCACCGCCGCCGGAACCACCGCCGCCCGCGCCGGTCCAGCCGCCACCGACGCCGACCACTACCGAAGAGCCGAAAGCGGTCGATCCCGAGTTGCCGAGCCTGGCAACGACACCGCAGCGACCCCAGCCGGCACCTCCCTCGTCGCCGCCAGCCACCGACCCGGCATCGCCGTCGCGCCTGTCCGACGGCCCGACACAAGGTTCGGCGAGTGGCGATCCTCGAGGCACTTCCGGCTTTGGCGGCGGTAGCGTCAGCTTCGACAACCCGGAGTTCACCTACGGGTATTACATCGACCGCATGCTGGCCAGTCTGCGGCCGCACTGGAAACGCCCCCCGGTGCAGACCGAGATCGAAGCTGAAGTCTACTTTCGTATCGCCCGCAACGGCGAGGTCAGCGATGTGCGCCTGGTGTCCTCGTCCGGGTACACACCGTTCGACTTGGCGGCGGAGAAGGCGGTTCGCGATGCCTCGCCCTTGCCGCCGCTGCCGGCTGGCTACCGACATCCCAGCCTGGGTGTCACTCTTGTCGTCCGTTGACCCATCCCTAGAAACCCTCACTTCCCGGGAGCCGACCTAATCATGAGCCATCTCCGCCGGTCCTCTTCCTGCCCCGTCACGCTCGGCTTTGCCTCCACCTCGCTCCCCCGCCTGCTAGCGACCGCCTCACTGCTGGCCGCTGGCTGGCTCGCGATCGCCAGTCCCCTCACGGCTCAAGCGCCACCGCCCGCTAGTGAGGGCGACGACGTGCGCGTGGTGCTCGAGGATCGCGTCGCGGCCCGCCTGCGTCTGGCCTTCCCGAGGTTGGAGAAGGCACGGCCGATGAGCGACGAAGTATCGTTGGCGGCGGAAGAGCTGGAGCGCACCCTACGCGAGGATCTTGACGAGACCCGTGTCTTCGATATCCAGGGGCCGTGGGCGCTGCAGGTGCTACAGCTGACCGGCGATCCGCAGCGTGATCTGATCGAATACCGTTCTCTCGGCAATCAGCTGCTGCTGCTCACCAGCGTGCGGGACGACGGCGGCCGGCTGGTTTTCGAGGGGCGGGTGATCGACGTCACCAACGGTGAATCGGTCTTGGGCAAGCGCTACCGCGGTACCACCGCAGCGGCACGCCGCATCGCTCACACGTTCGCCGACGAGATGCTCTACTTCCTCACCGGCCTGCGTGGCATTGCGCTCACCGAGATTGCATTCGTCTCGAACCGTAGCGGTAATAAAGAGGTCTACGTCATGGACTACGACGGTCGCAACCAGCGTGCCGTCACCAGCCACCGGTCGATCTCGATGGCACCTGAGTGGCACCCTCGCAACAGTGGCTTGCTCTACCTTTCCTACTACCAGGGGCGCCCCGGTCTCTATTTCGCCGAGCTCCCGAGCGGCGCCAAGCGTCCCGTGGTTTCCGATGACGCGCAGAACTTCTCGGCCGCTCTGTCTCCCGACGGACGCACCGTCGCGTTCGGGCGCTCACTGAGTGGCAACGTCGAGATCTTCACCGCCAACTTCGATGGTAGTGGCCTACGACGCCTGACCCGTACCGGCTCGATCGACACAAACCCCGCCTGGAGTCCGGATGGTAGCCGTCTCGCCTTCACCTCCGGGCGCACCGGCCGGCCGATGATCTACGTGATGAACGCCGACGGCAGCGAGTCTCGCCGGGTCACGTTCGACGGCGAGTACAACGACGGCGCGGCCTGGCACCCGACGCAGCCGCGCCTGGTCTATGCCAGTCGCCGTAACGGTACCTTCCAGATCGCCGTCACGGACTTCGCCACGAACGAGACCTACACTCTGACCAGTGGACCCGGCGACAAGGAGCATCCGGCTTTTTCTCCAGATGGGCGCCGTATCGCCTACAGTCACAAGCGTTCCGGACGCACACAGATCTTTGTCATCGACGCTGATGGCAGCAACTTGAAGCAGCTGACACAGGACGGAAACAACTTCTCGCCGAACTGGTCGTACTACCCTCCCGAAAGGCGCTAAAACCATTCCGTTACGAGGGGTTTACGGTTGCGGCGCGAACAGACCATCTGCTATGGTACCTCCGCAATGGCGTTGACCCAGCCTCACACCCAAAAGTCCAGTCCGACGACCACTTCCAACGCGTCGGAGCTGGAGCCACCCCTGTTGGAGAATTCACGGTCCGTGATTGAGGAGATGACGAGCATGAGCCGCACTTGGATGCTTTGGAGTGCCGTGCTGTTGGCCGGGGCGATGATCGTCGTGACCGGCTGCCAGAAGGACGATCCGGTCACCCCTGAAGAGACGATTGAAGTCGTTCAGGAACCGCCGCCACCGCCAGTGGAAGTCGAACCGCCGCCACCGCCACCGCCGGCGGATCCGGTCGAGAAGCCCTGGTTCGAGGACAAAGATCTACGCACGCTGAACGACGAGGCGATCCGCCGAGGCTTCCAGCCCAACGTGCACTTCGCATTCGACAGCGCGGAGCTGACCGAAGACGCTCGCGAGAAGCTGGAACAGAACGCGCGCTTCCTGCGGGAGAACCCCTCGCTGCGCGTCAACATCGAGGGTCACTGTGACGAGCGTGGTACCAACGAGTACAACCTTGCCCTGGGTGAGAAGCGCGCAAGCTCGGCGATGGACTTCGTAGCCTCCCTCGGGGTTGAAGCCAACCGTATGCGCACGATCAGCTACGGCGAGGAACGTCCGGTTTGCACCGAGAGTGACGAGAGTTGTTGGTGGCGCAACCGCCGGGCCTACTTCGTGCTGACCCTGGCTGACAGCGGCTACTGACACGCGGCGCTCGCTGAACTCGTCCCGTCGCTTCTCTATCGAGGCGGCGGGCTTTTCCGTGCCTGGAGAAAGGCCTTCCATGACCCCGTCCGCCATGGTCCGACTCACGAAAACTCGGCTCACCTCCCCTTCCCCGCCGGCTGTCAGCTACCTAGCCGCCTCGTGGCTACTTGCTTTCGTGGTCACCACTACCGGCTGTAGCTCCGGTCCCAGTCCAGAGATGCGCAGCATGCAGGCACAGCTGGCTGACCTGCAGCGCCAGGTACTGCAGCTACAGCGCCAGGTGGCGACGCAGGAAGATGTTGCTACCCTGCAGCAGCAGCTCTCACAGCAAGGGGAAACGACTCTGCGTGCCAATGCAGACAGTCAAGTTCGCTTCGACAACTTGCGGCGTTCCATCGAACAGCTGGAGGCGCAGGTACAGGACGGCAATCACCAGCTGTCACAGCTCTCCGAGCAACTCAATAGCGCCAACCGGGAGCTACAGCAGATCGCCGCCAATATCGGTACGGGTGGGCTACCCACGGTGCGCCCTCCAGCGAGTGCGCCCGCGAGTGCCGGTTCCTCGGGCTCACCTGGACAGACGCCAGAAGATAAGTACAGCGGAGCTTACAACGCCTACCTGCGGGGTGACTTCGCCACCGCGATCCGTGGTTTCCACAGCTACGTGCGCGATCACCCGGACACCGACCTCGCCGACAACGCGCTGTACTGGCTCGGTGAGTGCCACTATCGGCAGGGGCGCTACCGCCAAGCCATCGAGCAATTCGATGAGCTCCTGAGCCGTCACCTGAGAAGCGACAAGACGGCCAGCGCTCTGCTCAAGAAGGGCTATGCTTTCCTCGCGCTCAACGAGCGCTCCCAAGGCATCCTGCAACTGCAGCTGGTCGTTCGTGACTACGAGACCAGCGATGAGGCTGACCTTGCTCGTCAACGTCTAGCGGAACTCGGCGTTGACCCGACCTCCTGACTGTGGTAGTTTCTGCACCTACGAATGGACGTGAGTCAAGGTGGCTCGCGTCCTTCGTACGTTCGGTAACCCAGAACGTTCGGTCATCTAGAACGTAGAAGCCTCTAGCATATTGGGTCACCGAGACCGACGTCACCCGACGCACCTAATTGCATCCACGCAACCGCCATTCAATAGCCCGATTCAGCCGAGCCGGACGAGGAGACGGAAGACAGCATGGCCAACTCGAAGCAAGCCGAAAAGCGAATCCGCCAGAACGAGCGTGACCGGGAGCGCAACCGTGCTGCCCGCTCGCGCATGCGTACGGTGGTCAAGAACCTGCGCCTCGCGATCAGCAACGAAGACGCCGAGACCGCGCAGAAACTCCTGGCACCGACCCTGAAGACGATCGACTCGACGGCGCAGAAGAGCGTCATCCACCGCAACGCTGCGGCTCGCTACAAGTCTCGTCTGACCAGGGCTGTCCAGGCTCTCGCTAGCTGAAGCACGCGTCGTACTCTACGACGACCAGGCAGCGCTGACGCCAAAGGGCGCAGAACGGCAAAAAGCCGGGGAACTTCCCCGGCTTTTTGCGTGGTGCGCGAGCGAGTTTGGCTTGCTTCTACCCTGCTTTTCTTGCGCAAGATGTTCTTGCGGACGGGCTTCAGTGAGCGACGAGCCTCAGAAGCCTTCCAGCAAATCCGTCACCATCGTCTCAGCGAAGCGCTCCGCTAGTTCCGTGATGGTCTCATCTTCCCGGTTGAAGTAACCGGCCGCACTGAGGTCGAGCTCATAGGCTTGACGAAAGAGGTAACGATCGTTGCGCCAGATCACGGCACCGCCGTTGGCATCGGCCGGATCGATACGCTGGAAGATCACCTGCGCGGTCAGCGAGATTTCGTACTCGGTCGCGCGGCCATCTCCGCCAAAGCCTACCGGCGCAGTCGTGTAGCCGACCACGGCTCCGTGCAAGCGTGCGTCGGCCCCCGCAGGGCTAGTGACCACCTCGAAGCGGCGACGCGTGACGAGTTCGTCGATGATGGCTCGGCTGAGAATCTGCTCCACCTGCGCGCGCGCGGTCCGGTTCTCTAGCGGTTCGACGTACACCGTCCGCACGTCCTCCGGGATGTTGCTCGCCAGGCCGACCAGGGTATAGCCGCAGCCGCTGAGCGTACCCAAACCGAGGACCGCCAGCAGCCCAAGGAGCAAGAAGCGCGGAGCGGTGGCAAGAACAGAATCGCGGATGGTCATGTGGATCATCTCCCTCGGGTTGCTGCGCCCCGTGTGGCAGGGCTGGAACTCAGGTACAGAGCGTGGCGGACGATTCCGGGAAGGCTCAGTTCACGGACAATGGGCTGATCATATCGGTCATGGACCTCGAGGCGATAGCGTCCAGGCGCCAAACCGACGAACGTGCCACGACCGTGCTGCAGCTGCAACTGCCGTCGCAGGCCACCACCGACCAGCAGAACGGTCGCGTCTGCCGCTTCTGCAACGCTGACCAGCAGCGCCGCGGCATGCTGGAGATCGCTGTTGCGGCGTGCGGCGACTCCCGGTGCGGCTGCATGATAGATATCGATCTCCTGCCGGCGATCGTCGCGCCAGACCAGCGAGACGGGCACAGCGACGGATGGACCGGCTGCGTCGTCCACGAGAATCGCGGTGGACACCTGCTCGTTGGCCAGCGGAACGTAGGTGGCCGGCACATGGTGGTGACTGGACAGAGGATCGCTGAACGCCCAGCCCCGCTGCGGGTAGTAGATCTCGACCCAACGGTGAAAGTAGCTGTCCGCGGGCGTTGGCACCACCACGATTCCTGGTACCTCGCGTGCCTCGACGCCGACTGCCTGGAGTAAGGCGACCGTGACGCGGGCGATGCCGGTGCAATACCCGCTGCGCCGAGCGAGCACTGCTTCCGCAGTCTGCGGTTGCGAGCGGTCCAGCTCATAGCGTACATGGCGACTGACCCAGGCCAAGATGCGAGAGACGGCTTGGTAGTGGGTGCCGGAGCCGGCGGTCACGGCGCGGGCCAGCACCTCGAAGCGATCCGGTTCAGTGTTGCGCAGCGGCGGCAGCTTGAAGCTTGCTGAGCTTTCGAGTGGCGTCAACTCGACGTTGACGTGGGCAAACCGCCTTTCCGTGCCAGTGCTGTTGACCGACAGTCGATAGCCCAGGTTCCGGTAGCTGCGCAGCGGGAGTTCGCCCAGCAGCTCGACGCGTGTGGCGTCTGTGCCAGCGAGCGCAACACCGGTAGCTTCGATAGGACCGGCGACACTGCCGGAAGTCCATGCCAGTGTCGCGGCCAGCAGGACCGCCGGGATCGCTCTGCTGCGTGCGGCCCCGTGGCTCCGACGTGGCGGGCACGGCGGTCGCAGCACGGTCTCAGGCCCCCGTTTCCCTGCTGGTTGCGGGCCCACTGCTCGTTGCAGCGTCCCCACTGGCTTGCAAGTGACGCCGACTCTTCAGTAGACCATCGAGCAGACCGTTGATGAAGCGAGCGGACTGCTCGGTACCAAAGCGCTTGGCCAGCTCGATCGCCTCGTCGACGACCACCAGCTGCGGCGTTTCAGGCTCGAACATCAGCTCGAACACTGCCAAACGGAGAACATTGCGGTCTACGGCAGGCATGCGCTCCAGGCGCCAGTTGTCCGCCTGTCCCTGGATCACCTGATCGATTTCCGCCAGATGTGTAACGGTTCCCTGGACGAGTTCTCGTCCCTTGCGGAAGGCCTGCTCGAATAGCTTGCGGTTGTGCGCCAGTTCTTGGCTGGCTGCCTGCTCGCCTTCTTCGCTGTCCTCCGGATGCAGGGCACGTACGTAGTCCTCGGGCCGGAAGGTCTCGAAGACCTGATGCAGAGTGCTATCGCCCATATCACGCTGGTAGAGCATCTGCACCGCCATCTCGCGGGCAACACGGCGCTTTCCCTTGGCACTGCCTGGGCTACCGCTACGCCCCTTGCCCCGCCCTCGACGCCGACCGCCGGAAGGCTTGGAGGCGCGGCTGCCAGGAGCCGTCTGGCTCGGTTCAGCCGTGCGGCCGTGGCCGTTCGCCGCACCTTCCTGGCTCCGCGTGTCGCTTTGCTCTTCGTGCTCCGCCATCACACTCGCTCCCCTTCCCTGGACATCAAGCCGGGTCTCGTAGCTGGGCCAGCAGATCGACCATCTCGAGTGTAGCCAGGGCGGCTTCGGTTCCCTTGTTGCCCGCCTTGCCGCCACTGCGCTCTTCGGCCTGTTGCGGCGTATCACAGGTCAACAAGCCGAATCCGATCGGTAGGCTGCTGTCGGCCTGGACGCGTGCGACGCCACTGGTGCAGGCACTACAGACGTAGTCGAAGTGCGGCGTTTCACCCCGGATCACGACACCGAGGGCGATCAGGCCATCGAACGTACCGCGCTTGGCCAATACGTCAAGTGCCGGTGGGATCTCCCAAGCGCCGGGGACGCGTACCACTTTGATGTGCCGACGGTCGACACCGTGCCGAACCAGGGCGTCGACGGCGCCATCGACCAGCAGCCGCACGTGGCGCTCGTTGAAGCGCGATGCGACGACGGCGAAACGCCGAGACGCGCCTTCGGGCGTGGTGCCACGAAGGTAGCCAGCCTGCTCAGAGAGCGGCGAATCTGCGTGCGGGGAATGGGAAAGGTCGCTCATTCTGCAAGCCTCGCGGTCAGGTCCGGTTGTGGGTACCGCGCGAGTGGAGCGGGCCGGAGCGGTGGATACGGACTGAGCTCAGGTACTCGAGCTTAGATGATCGGCTAAGGTGTGGTCGGGACGCCGGGATTTGAACCCGGGACCACCTGAACCCCATTCAGGTACGCTACCAGACTGCGCCACGTCCCGTTCTGTCTCTAGCTGATTCTCTCTAGCTGACTCGTGTAAGCCGACTCCGGCTCTGCCGGGGGTCGAACCTAGCTCATCTTACTGCAGCGTCGACAGCAACTCTCGAGCTTGGCCCAGTGCCGTCTCGACGCCTTGGAGGAGGTTTTTTATCCTCTCTGCCTGCTGGCTGTCAAGTTCGTCCGCCTTTGCCGACGTCTTGGCTACCCGATCTTCCGTATCCTTGCCCAACAATTGCTTCTCTTGGCCTGGCGGCTGCTCGGGCGCGGCCGGCACAGGCGCGGCCGGCACAGGCGCGGCCGGCCTGGCTGAATCCCTGTTCGCTGTTGCGGGCTCTTTCTCCGCTGCAGGCTTTGTCTCCCCTGCACGCTTTGACTCCGCTGCAGGCCCTGTCTTCGTCTTCACTGTCGCCTTTGTCTTCGCTGGAGTCTTCTCGGCCAATGCTGGCTTGCTCGCGCCTTCCTGTTGCTGGACATCCTGGGGCTCGACATCCTGTTGCTGGGCTTCCAGGCGCTGGGCTTCCAGGAGCTGGGCTTCCAGGCGCTGGCGGGCTCCAGGCAAGGTCAGGCCTTCATCGTAGACCATGGCCTTGATGCGCCGGATGACCTCCAAATCGGCCTCTGAATACGAGCGTTGCCCAGATTTGCTCTTCGTCGGTTCGAGCACCGGAAACTCGCTCTCCCAGACGTTGAGCACGTAGGGCTGGATGTCGAGTAGCCGGCAGACTTCGCCGATCTTGTAGCTGCGGGCACCCTTGCTCGACGCCTTACTGGCGGAGGCCTTGCCAGGAGATGTCTTGCGCCGGGTTGTGCGGCGGGAAGCGGAGGTTCGTGCTTTGGACGCCATCAGGGGGGTGAGTATAGCGCACCGCGCTGCGGCGAAGTCGCTGTGTCGTGCTAGCGGCGACGAGTGACCAGGCGCAGCGGCACGCCGGGCAAGTCGATGGCTTCGCGCAGACGGTTGATTAGGTAGCGCCGATAGGGATCGCTCTGCTTCAGCACGCGATTGGCGAACAGCATGAAGGTGGGCGGTGCTTCCCCCACCTGTGTGGAGTAGAACAGGCGCCAGGAGCTGCCCTTGTACGTAGGTGGTGGCTGTCGCGCCACGGCGCGTTCGAAAATGCGGTTGAGCTCACCGGTGGTGACGCGTGTGTGGTAGCGCTCGAGCGTCCGTTCGACCGCAGGGAAGAGCTTCTGCAACCCTCGGCCGCTCGTCGCCGAAACATTGATGCGCTCGGGCACTGCCAAGAGCTCGTCGAGCCGAGGCCACGACTCGTCGAGCCTCTTGCGTGCTGCCTCGTCGAGTAGATCCCACTTGTTCATCACCACGACCGCGGCACGGCCGAGGTCCCAGATCGAACCGGCGATCGACAGATCGTTGGTCGTCACGCCCTGCGCCGCATCGATCACTAGCACGGCCAGATCGGCGCGCTCGATCTGGCGCCGCGCCATCATCACGGCTAGCTCTTCTGGATGCCCAGAGACCTTGCCTCGACGACGGATCCCGGCGGTGTCGACCAGCAAGTAGGGCTTGCCTTCGCGCTCGATCAGGGTGTCGACCGGATCCCGCGTGGTCCCCGCGACCGGCGACACCAGGCTGCGCTCGCTACCGACGATGCGATTGAGGATCGAGGACTTACCGACGTTCGGCCGCCCCACGATGGCCAGCGCGGGGGCTTCCGTGACAGGGGGTTCGAGCGCCGTGTCGGGGAGTTGTTCACCAACGGCCAGGCGCAATTCTTCGATACCCGAACCGTGCTCCGCCGAGACCAGGTAGAGATCGAGGCCGAACGTGTAGAACTGGTCGGCCTGCTCCCGTGCTATGCGTGTATCGGACTTGTTGACCACCAGGAGTGCAGGCTTGCCGCAGCGGCGCAGTGTTTCCCACACCCGCTCATCCGCCGGCACCGGCCCGGCGGTCCCGTCGACGACGAAGAGCAGCAAGTCGCTCTCCTCCACCGCCAGCAAGACTTGCTCGTTGAGGCCCAGTGGATCGTCACCGGGAACGAGTCCACCGGTATCGATCAGCTGGCACGTGCCCTCGTCACCGACACGCGCGCTGCCGGTGATGCGGTCGCGGGTGATGCCGGGAAGATCATGGACGATCGCTTGGCGGCGTCCAACGAGGCGATTGAACAGGGTTGATTTGCCGACGTTCGGGCGGCCCACGATGGCCACGGTCGGGGTTACAGGCATCGCGGGCTCCGTATCAAGGGACTGCGTGGATCTTCAGAGGAGAAGTTCAGAGGGTTTCTTCCAACTCGCGGTGCAGCACCTGCCAGCCATCTCCCAGCCGCTTGAGCTGGTACTTGACCCGGTTTGGCTGGTCTTCGGCCGACGACATCCGGAAGTCAGTACCGACGGCGAAGACCTCCAGGTCCCAGGTCTCCAGCGTTGTGACGTAGGCATTGGCATGGTTCCAGATGACGATGTCTTCGATGGTGAAGGTACGCATCTTCGGTTCGAGCCGCCTGCCTTCCTGGCGCAAGTCGAAAATCCGTCGGTCGATGCGGGCCCGTTCGCGCTCAGCGGCCACGGCAGCCATCACTTCGGCATCGCCGCCGCTGTAGGCATCGCCGAGCAGGGGCAGGTACGTGTCGAGCAAGGTGCGAATCTGAGCCCGATCCTCGTCGGTGACCTCGTAGCCGGAAGAGCAAGCCGTGACTAGGGCCAGACTCGCAACGAGTAGGCCAACGGCGAGCCAGGTCGCAACGAACGGATGTGCAGGAGTGTGGATCGGGGTCGGCGTGAGTCGTCGCATCGTGTTC
Source organism: uncultured bacterium (assembly GCA_965368975.1). Lineage (GTDB taxonomy): Bacteria > Acidobacteriota > Thermoanaerobaculia > Multivoradales > JAHZIX01 > CBDUPA01. The sequence goes on from CBDUPA010000013.1 coordinate 23,023, forward strand.
ATTCTAGCAGTTACCTCCCTTTGTGCATTGGACCCGCGCCGCGTCTTTGCAGTTCCCTGGACCCAGAGCTGCAGTGGCTCGAGGCCAGCACCGGTGCGGGCAAGAAAATTCGCCTCAGAGGGTTTGACAAGGGCCAGGTCGCACCCTACAATACGCATTCTGTTGCGGGCGCTACGGCACCGGCGACACGCGAAAGTGGCGGAATTGGTAGACGCGCAAGATTCAGGTTCTTGTGTCCGCAAGGACGTGGGGGTTCGAGTCCCCCCTTTCGCACCAACTTCTCGTCCTCCGCACCAGGAGAGACGCGCACACGGCTCTGCCTCGGCAGAGCTGTTTTGCGTCTGGCGTTTCTGCAGCTTGAGTCAGCCCACCAGCTTGTGACATTCTTCACAACTACATGAGCATGCTACCGCCGCTGCCCAGCGAGGTCTCCCCGCTGACCCTCAACCGGTTGTCCCTCTACCTGCGTTGCCTACGCCAACTGCAGGAGGCCGGTATCTCACGCACGTCGTCGCAGAGCCTGGCCGACAGGTACCGGCTGTCCGCGGCGCAGATCCGCAAGGACCTGGCGCAGTTCGGCGAGTTTGGCATTCGCGGCGTCGGGTATGACGTCGACGACCTTGCCGGCAGGCTGAGTCGTATTCTGCGCCTGGACGAACCCCACCCAATTGTGATCGTCGGGATGGGAAACCTGGGCACTGCACTCGCCAGCTACCTAGGCTTCAATCACGGCTCGTTCCAGGTGGTCGCCGGGGTCGACACCGATCCGTCCAAGGTCGGTCGACAGGTCGCCAGCTTCGTCGTGCGGCCGACCGAGGAGCTAGCCGAGGTAGTGCGCGAGAGCCAGGCGGAGATCGGTGTGCTGACGGTGCCGGCCCAAGCGGCGCAAAGCAACTACGACCGGCTGGTCGAGGCTGGCGTGCGCGCGGTGCTCAACTTCGCCCCCATCCGTTTGCGTGAAGCCGAAGGTGTATCGCTGAAGAATGTCGACTTGCGTATCCACCTCGAAGAGCTGGCGTTCTTCCTGCCTGGCCTCTGAGACTCCGGCCGACTTCAACCGGCACTCTGCACGTGCGTGTCCTTGGCTGCCGGCTTCTTCGCAGGGGGTGCGGAGGCCTTGCGAGCACGGGCTTCCTGAGCCACCTGTTCGAAGAATCCACTGATCAGTTCGCCGGCACGCTGTACCATCTCACCGCCGTCCTGGATGCGGCTGAAGAGGGTCCGGTACGTGCTGTTGAGGGTGTCGAGATCACCGTCGCGCAGCAGCTTGACGACTTCTAGCAGCAAGCGTCGATTGTCGTTGTTCTGGCGACCGGCCCCCAGTTCCTGCTCCAGCGCCATCATGGCGAAGAAGAGCGGGTCCGGTAGCTGCTGCATGGTGTCGGGATCGGCCGCGGCAAGAAACGACAACGAGTCGGCGGCTCCGGTGTCGTCAAGATCCGACGCCACTTGCCCGTCGACAATTGCCTCTCCCGTGACCTCGATCTCACCTGCGGCATGCTGCGGTCCGGCTTCGATCACCGCCTCGGCGGTCATCCGCGCGGCAGCGCCGCCTGCTGGCAGGCTCGCGACGCTGCCAGCCGGAGTGCGGCCGGCGGGCAGGAAGGGTAGCTCTTGGACCTGCGGCGCAAACCTCGAGAACAGGAAGAACAGCTCTTTCTCGGAACCGAAGTTGCCGACCAAGCGTGCCCCCTTGGCAAGTTCGAGCTTCTCGGTGTCCTGCAGCACGATGTGCGCGCGCGCGCCGTCTTCGAGCTGCAAGCAGGAGGCCGCGACGCGCCAGGCGGTCAAGCTGCCCTGGACGTAGCAGGTCTCGGCGCAGCGTACGCTCACCGCCTCGACTTCCACGTTGGGCTCGACGCGGATCGACCCGCGCACCGATTCCAGGTTACCGTAGTGGCCCGAGTGCTGGATCACCAAGTTGCCCGGGGCACGAACCGACAGCTGACCCCGTTCGTCGACGGTGATCTCGGTTCCCCGAGGGATGATCATGGTCGGAGCGGTTTCTTCGGCTCCGTTCATCGTCTTGGACATGCTGGGTCCTTCCACGGCCTCAGCGCGCGATGTTGCGCGGTAGGGGCTCGAAATCTTCGAAAGCCGGCGCCGTTCGACTGGCGACCAGCAGTTTCTCGCGATCCACCAGTTCCTGGTCGAGCATGTAGATCCGAGGATCGACCGGCTCTCCCCCGCTGCTCTCTTCGCTCAGCCGGCGAACTTCGTAGTGCAGATGTGGGCTGGTGCTCCAACCCGTACTGCCGACGGTGGCGATGATGTCGCCACGTTGGACTCGCTGGCCGCGCTGGACTCGCACTTCGTGACAGTGAGCGTAGAGGGTGACGAACTCGTCACCGTGGCGCAACACGACCAGGTTGCCGTAGCGCCACCAATGGACGCTGCTGCGCAGGCGATAGCGGCCGGCGAAGGTCACGACCCCTGCCGCAGCTGCCTTGATCGTCGTTCCTTCGGGGGCGGCCATGTCGATGCCGTGGTGGAAGTCGCGCGCCTTGGTGAAGGGGTTCTGTCGATAGCCGAACGGGCTGGTGAGAACGAAGTCGTCCCGTTCCAGCGGACTCACCGTCGGTGTCTGAGCGACCTGCTCGCGGTGACTCTGCTCGAAACTACCGATTTCTTCGAGCAAGGTCTCGACGACTTCCAGCCGCTCCTCTATGCGTGCTTCGAGCACGTATCCGCGTTGAATGACGCCACGGTAGATCGACTCCGGGGCCTGCCGCGGCTCGATCGGATAGCCTCCCTGGCCGATGCTTTCGTCGACCTTCAAACCATAGGCCATCTGGATGTGCTGCACCTGCAGGTAGAGATGATCGGCGCGCTTGCGCAGCTCGGTCATCTCGCTTGCGTGCGCTTGTAGATCCGGGCGTACGGACTCACGCTCTCCTTCGAGCGTGGCGTAGCGGCTGCGCTGCAATAACTCGTACAGCACCCCTGGGGCGACGCTCAGACTCCAGCCGATGAACAGGAGGTAGGCGAACACCGCGGCGCCGCCGATGATCAGTTGCTTGCGGCTGAGGAACAGGTAGCGCACCGAGCGGCGAATGTCGCTCGGGTGGATCTGTATCTCGAGTCTAGAGTCCTTCTGCATGCTCATAGGTCCTCGGCCAGGTTCACGGTGTGGCCAGGAGTTCTCCCGCATTCGCCAATGCGCGTACACAGTACCATCTGCGCGGCTCCGCCGTCGACACCACCTGCGCGGCTCCGCCGTCGACACACCTGCGCGGCTCCGCCATCGACACCACCTGTGCAGCTCCGGGAACGAGTGTCCTCCAAAGAGGACGTCGATCTAGGGAGCCGCGCCTAGGCGACGGCCAAGTTCGGCTTCGTTAGCGTGACGACCGATCAAGGCTCGCAGAGGTTCATGCAAATCCGGTGCCCCAGCCACCAGATTGCCGGTCTCGAGATAGCGGTTGCCGCCATCGAGGTCACTAATGCGACCTCCGGCCTCCTCCACCAGCAGCGCACCAGCGGCAATGTCCCAGGCGGCCAGACCGAGTTCGAAGAAGCCGTCGTAGACACCGGCCGCCGTGTACGCGAGATCGAGGGCAGCGGCACCGCAGCGCCGCAGAGCGCGGCTGCGGCCGAAGACCTGGCGGAACATGTCGAGGTAAAGATCGGTGACGGCAGGTGAGCGTAGCGGGAATCCCGTTGCCAGAAACGCATCGCTCAGGGTGTTGCACTCAGAGACTCGCAGTGGTCGCTCATTCCAGCGACCTCCGAGGCCTCGGGCAGCGCTGAACAGGTGCTGACCGATCGGATCGAGAACGACCGCGGCCTCGATCTGTCCCGCACTTGCAGCTTCCCTGCGCGCAGAATCTTGGTCCGAGAGCTCAGGCTGCGGCGGATTCTGCGACACCTGGCGGCAGGCGATCGAGACGCAGAACATCGGCAGCCCTTGCAGGAAGTTCGTGGTGCCATCGAGCGGGTCGATGATCCATTCGATGCCCGCCCCTTGTAGACCACCCAGGCCTGCCTCGGCTCCCCCCTCCTCGGCGAGAATCGCATGCTCAGGGAAACGGCGCCGAATTTCGGCGACTACCTGACGCTCACTGTCGGTATCGGCACGACTGACCAGGTCACGATTGCTCCCCTTGGCGCGAACCTCCAACTGATCGCGCCGCCGGAAGTAGTGTTGGAGTACGTCGCCTCCTGCCTGAGCAGCCAGAATCGCGGTCTCCAGGAGAGCTGCCGCCGTGATGGGGGTCTCAGGCACGGTCGGCAGCATCCTTGGACGGCCACCCCGGCTGCAGACATCGCAGGCCTGGTCGGTGGGCGCCGATCACGCGGCCTTCGGATCGACGCTACGGCCAGCAAGCAGGGTGGCCACGGGCGCGCCGCGTAGTTTGCGGCCACCGAAGGGGGTGCTGCGGCCCTTGCTGTGGAAGGTCTCGGCGTCGACCGTGACGTTGCGATCGAGGTGGAAGAGCGTTACATCCGCGACGCTGCCGGGGACCAGCGTGCCGCCGGCAATGCCGAGGACGCTCGCGGGGCCGGTGGTCAGCAACTCGATCAGACGCGACAGGGAGAGTACGCCAGAGTGCACCAGCACGTCGAGGCACAGGCTGAGCGTCGTTTCGAGGCCGACGATGCCAAAGGGAGCGACGCTGAACTCGACATCCTTCTCGTCTGCATGGTGGGGGGCGTGATCCGAGGCGATGGCGTCGATGGTGCCGTCGACCAAGCCCTCGATCAGCTCCTTGCGGTCGGCCTCGGAGCGCAGGGGTGGTTTCATCTTGCAGTCGCATGAGAAACCAGTCTGTGCCACTGCTTCGTCGGTCAGGACCAGGTGATGCGGCGTCACCTCACAGGTGACCTTGAAGCCGCGCGCCTTGGCCTCGCGCACCATGCGCAGGCTGCGCCCCGTCGACAGGTGGGCGACGTGGTAGCGGCCGGCCGTGTCTTCAGCGAGGATGATGTCGCGCGCGACTATGACATCCTCGGACGCCCCCGGAATACCGGGCAGTCCTAGGCGCGTCGACCACTCCCCTTCGTGCATCACGCCCTTGCCCGTCAGGTCGAGGTCCTCGGCGTGTTGAATCACGGGGATATCGAAGTGACGCGCGTAGAGCAGAGCGCGGCGCATCAGCTCGGCGTTCTTCACCGGCAGTCCATCATCGGAAATGGCGACCGTGCCGGCGGCGACCATGTCGCCGATCTCGGCCAGTTGCTGGCCCGCCAGTCCCTTGCTCACAGCCCCGATCGGGTGCACGCGCGCGTAGCCCCACTTCTCGGCTTCCCCGACAATGTGCCGCGTCACCGACGCGTTGTCGTGCACCGGAGCCGTGTTGGCCATGCAGGCCACCGCGGTAAACCCGCCGGCTGCCGCCGCCCGCGTACCAGTTTCCACGGTTTCCTTGTACTCCTGCCCCGGTTCGCGCAGGTGGACGTGCATGTCGATCAGCCCTGGGCACACGACCAGGTCCGAGGCGTCGAGAACCTCAGCGCCCTTGGGAGCGTTCAGGCTCTCGCCGACCTGACTGACGTAGCCGTCTTCGATCAGCACATCGAGGAAGGCGTCGACATCCTGGCTTGGGTCGACCAGACGGCCACCGCGGATGAGCAATGCCTCACTGCTCTCTGCGTGCTTGGCACCGCGTTGCGTTGTCGGGGCCTTCGTCTTGTTCTGCGCCGCCGTCATGCCGCCTCCTCTTCCCGATAGCCGGAAAGCAGATAGAGCACCGCCATGCGAACGGCGACGCCATTGGAAACCTGTTCCAGGATCACCGAACGCTCGCCATCAGCGACTCGGCTGTCGATTTCGATGCCTCGGTTCATTGGCCCCGGGTGCATGACGATCGCCTCCGGATGCGCGCGCTCGAGGCGCTGCGGCGTCAGCGCGAACATGCGGAAGTATTCCTTGACCGTCGGTACCGTCATCTGTTCCTGGCGCTCGAACTGCATCCGCAGCATCATCACCACGTCCGCACCCTCGACTGCCGCATCGAAGTCGTGACTGACGGTAACTCCCATCTTCTCGACCTCCACCGGCATCAGCGTGTAGGGGCCGCAGACGGTGACGTGGGCGCCCATCTTGCTCAGCAAGTGAATGTTCGAACGCACTACCCGGCTGTGCTCGATGTCACCGACAATGACAACCTTCAGGCCTTCCAGCCGCCCCTTGTGTTGGCGGATGGTGAATGCGTCGAGCAAGGCCTGCGTCGGGTGCTCGTGTGCGCCATCTCCGGCATTGATGACGCCAGCGTCGAGACGCTTGGCCAGAAGATGCGGTGCGCCTGGGTGCGCGTGACGGATGACAATGAGGTCCGGGGACATCGCCTGCAGGTTGAGCGCGGTATCGATCAACCCTTCGCCCTTGGACAGCGCCGAGGTCGAGGCCGAGAAGTTGAGAATGTCGGCCGACAGCCGTTTCTGCGCCAGCTCGAACGAGGAGCGTGTGCGCGTCGAGGCTTCGAAGAAGAGGTTGATGACCGTGCGGCCGCGCAAGGTCGGTACCTTCTTGATCGGGCGAGCCGCGACCTCGCGGAAGCCCTCCGCGGTGTCCAGGATCAGCTGGATTTCCTGCGGACTGAGCTCGGCGATGCCGAGCAGGTCCTTGTGCTGCCAGGTGACTTCCGTCATCGAACCTCCGTGCGTTTCACGCCTGCGCGGCTGGCTCTGCGTCCGCGATGGGTGAGCGTTCCAGAATACGTACCTGGTCGACACCGTCGACCGCCTTGAAGCGAACTTCGACGTGCTCGGTACGGCGCGTCGGCACCGCCTTGCCGACGGTGTCGGCCTGAATCGGTAGGTCGCGGTGACCTCGGTCGATCAGGACCGCTAACCGCACCGCCTTTGGACGCCCGTAGTCTTGCAACGCGTCGAGCGCCGCACGCACGGTGCGTCCACTGAAGAGAACGTCATCACACAACACCAACACTTTGCCGTCGATCATGCCTGGAAGCCGCGACTCGCGCACCTCCGGATACGGACCGATGGCCGAGAGGTCGTCGCGGTACAACGTGATGTCGAGCTCGCCCAACAGGACCTCGGTGTCCTCGCTCTCACGGATCACCTGCGCCAGGCGCTCGGCGAGGGGTACACCGCGCGTGCGAATACCGACCAACAACAAGTCGTCGACCCCGTCCTGTTCCACGATCTCGCCGGCCATCCGGCGGATGATGCGGCCGAGCTGCTTGGCGTCCAAGATGGTCGTCTTGGGCATCCAGGTATCGGGTGTGGTGCCGGATTTGTTGTCAGGCCTGCTATCAGACTTGCTGTCAGACAAGGCGTGCCTCCCTTCGCGATTCTCCTCGAACCGGCGGCATGGTACGACCGGCGGACGGCCGCTGTCAACGCAGCTGGCGACGCGGTATGGATATACCGTCACCTAGCTGCCGAGCACGCAGCAAAAAGGACCGCCAAAGCGGCCCTGATGCCAAACGAGCGTTGTTGCGAGAACTCAGCTCAGCTGGCAGCCTTGACCGCCTGCTGCGCCTGATTGCGCTTGTCGAGACCAGACTCGAGCGCTTCCTCGACCATCACACGCGCCGCGTCCTCGTCGACTTCGCGCACGTGGGCGACCTCGCTGACGATGAAGTACTTGGCACGCTCGAACATCTTCTTCTCGCGGAACGACAAACTCTTCTTCTCGCTCACCAGCCGCAGATTCTTCAGCACCTCGGCGACCTCGGTCAGGTTGCCGGTGCGCATCTTGTCGAGATTCTGCTTGTAGCGGCCCTTCCAGTCCTTGTAGGTGTCGATGTTGCCGTCTTCCAGAATCTTGAACAAGGCGTTGATCTCGTCCTGCTTGCACAGCGGCCGAAGACCCACCAAGTCCAGGTTGTCTTCCGGAACCATCACCTTGGAATTGTTCGATAAGAGGCGGAGGTGATAGTAGGTCTGTTCGACGCCATCGATCTTGTCCGGCTGGATCTTCTCTACTACGCTGACGCCGTGGTTGGGATAGACCACCTTTTGGCTGACGCTGAATGTCACTGAAGAACTCCCTTTGCACTGAGTGATGTGGACGGATACCTCGTCGGTACAAAACCGGCCGGTAGTTCCGGTCCGTACCCGCTACTTGCACGCGGTTGGCTGGCTCGAGAGACTGCCGGACGGCGAGAGTGACGGAGGATCCTGGACGAGTACCGGGTGCACGTTTGTGCCGGGGTCCGGCTAGCTTGGTTTCAGGTTCGCTACCCGGCTGATTTAGCTGCCTGCTTCAGTCGCCAGGGTTGCGGCGCTGGATTTGCGGCGCTGAGTTGCGTCGAGCGGTGCCCGGTGTACGACCTCAATAGATCTTTTGACACCACTCGTAGGCTCATTTATACAGCTTTATGGCCTATTTGTCAAGATTTACACCCTCCGGACCACCGTGGCCATTGACAGGAGGTCGGCGGGGTCGCTACCATTTCCGTCTCGTGGTCTTCGATCTCCTCAAACTCCTTCGGGGGTCACGAAAGCAAGGCCGGAGTGGCGGAATTGGTAGACGCAGGGGACTCAAAATCCCCCGCTCCTTGTGGGCTTGAGAGTTCGAGTCTCTCCTCCGGCACCACACCTCCATCCTCCTCCGTGAGGTGTTCCCGACTTCAAGCCCGCCTCACCCTCTGGAGGCGGGTTTTCTTTTGCCTACGGGTTTTCTCTTGCTAAGGAGTCCGCAGGATTCGCGACCGGCAGTAGAACCTCGAAGCAAGCACCGATCGGCTGGTCGCGCAGGTGCACCTCGCCCCCGTGGAGGCGAGCGACCCAGCGCACCAAGTCAAGGCCGATACCGCCAACGCGGGACGATGATGGACGGGTGGCGGCACGCCCTTGGTAATGCCGCTCGAAGATGAAGGCGCGATCCGCCTCTGGAATGCCCGGCCCTTGGTCACGCACACGCAGCCGTACCCATGGGGCGTCGAAGTCGAGTTCGATGCGAACTTCCCCGCCCTGCGGGCTGTGCTTGACCGCATTGTCGAGCAGGTTGATCAGCATCAGCTCTAGCTGTGCTGAGTCGCCAAGCACCACTGGCAAGGTCTCTGCGCTGCCCAGTGCACCCACCGCGGAAGGGCAGGTAAACTCGATCTTCAGCTCAAGGCCGCGCTCTTCGATCGTTGCTGCGAGGGTACGCCGAGCGCAATCTGCAACGTTGTGCAGATCGACGGCGTCCCCGGGTGTTGGTCGTCCGGCCCGATCCTCACGGGCGAGCAACAGCAGTGCTTCCACCGACCGGCTGAGACGTTCGATCTCGAGCAGCATCTCTTCACCGAGTTGTCGGTACTCGTCTTCACTGCGTGAGCGGCGGAGACACACCTGGAGGCTCGTGCGCAGGCTGGCCAGCGGTGAACGTAGTTCATGCGAGGCGTTGGCCGTGAAGCGCTGCATGCGGTGTACCGCCGCCTCGACGCGCGACAGCAGTCGATTGAAGGCTCCGGCCAACGCACCGATCTCGACTACGCGCCAGGGTTCCGGTACCCGCTGACTGAGGTCGTCGGGCGAGATCGAGTCGATACGCGACATCAGGCGCTGCACCGGTTGCAGAATCGAGCGCGTCAGATAGCGACTGGCCAGCAGGCTGATCGGCAGCAGGATCAGCCCCGTCAGCAGCAAGCTGTCGAGCATCGAGCGCAGGCGGCGGTCGATCAGGCGTGGACGCATGAACGCTTGCACACGCGTGTTCGGCTTGTTCCACACCGGGTGCTCTAGCCACACGAGGTGATCGCCGTCGGCGGCCTTGATGGAACGCAGGTTGTCGGCCTCCGCCTTCTCCCCGCTGGTTTGCCAGTCGTCCGGCAAGCCCGGGAACCCGGGAGTCGCCGCTACCACTTCGCCATCGCGCAGTACGCGCAGCCAGATCGGCCCGGGTGTGTGCTCCTCGTCCAACCGCACCAGCTCGGGAAAGTCGAGTCCACCGCCGGCCGCGAGGTAGGACGCCAGCGCCTCGACCTCCGAGTACAGCAAGTAGTTCAGTTCCGTGCGATTCTGACGACTCTGGATGCCCAGTAGGATCAGGCAGCCGGCCAGGTAGAGCACCGCTGCAATGGCGGTGAAGGCCAGCTGCAGGATGGTCGAGAAGCGGAGCGAACGCATCAGACCTCCCACCCGCGGTCGCTCTCGCCCGAGTCAGCCTGTTCGCGCAGCACGTAGCCCAAGCCCTTGACGGTGTGCAAGAGTCTTCGACCGCCAGCGGCGGCGATCTTGCGCCGTAGCCGCGAGATGACGACATCGATGACGTTGCTGTCGGGCATCGAGCTGTCGTCCCAGGCGTGCTCGAGCAGGTCGACGCGATCGATCACATGGCCGGGGTGCAGCAGGAACTGCTCGAGAACCGCCAGTTCCTTGGCCGTCAAGTTGAGCTGCTGGTCGCGCACACGAGCGGTTCGGGCGTCGCGGTCGAGGCGCAACTCTCCCAGGCTCAGTTCGCGCCGCGGCGCTACCTTCGGTCTCCGCAGCAAGCTGCGCAGACGTGCCAGCAACTCGTCGAAGTCGAACGGCTTGGTCAGGTAGTCGTCGGCTCCCTGGTCCAGGCCGTGCACCTTGTCTTCCAGCGTGTCGCGGGCGGTCAACAGGAGCACCGGCGCCACCAGCCCTTCGCGTCGCCACTGCCCGAGCAGGGTCAGACCGTCGCCGTCCGGGAGCATCAGGTCGAGGATGATCACATCATAGTCGTTGACCAGTGCCAGTTCGCTAGCGGCAGCCAGCGTAGCTCCGCAGTCGACCGCGTAGCCTTCCTCGCGCAGCCCCTGGACCAGCCGTCGCGCCAGTTGGTCTTCGTCTTCGATCAAGAGCACTCGCATATCCAAGATGGTATCCCGATGCGGGGCTGGTCGCCATCGCGGGCCCGCCATCGCCAGTCCCTCAGCGGGGGCCTGTCTCGCGAGGCGGGCAGGCTCTGTCTCGGCACGCGTCTGCACGCAACTGGCGCTCCGCTTCGGTCGTTCATCTTCCGTTCATGTCGGCTCCATACACTGTCCGCGGCTGGCCGGCAGTCAAGCCGGCGCTTCCTCTCAAGGAGATCTCCATGAGGCCGACACCCACATCTCTGACGCTCCTAGCTCTCCTCTTCACCGTCCCCGTCCTGCCTGCCGTCTCGACTCTGCCGGCACACGCCGCACAGCAGCAACTCGTGCTGTCGCCGGACGAGACCGAGATCACGATCTTCCTCGAGGCGACGGGCCACGACGTCCACGGCACGTTCTATCTGCAAGCCGGGACCATCACCTTCGACACCGAGACTGGCGAGGCCGACGGTCTGATTACCGTCGATGCGACGCGCGGCGAGACCGGCAACAAGAAGCGCGATCGCAAGATGCACGGCACGGTGCTGGAATCCGACAAGTTCCCGCTCATCCAGTTCCGCCCCGAGCGCGTTCACGGCACCGTCGCGGCCCAAGGCGAAAGTCAGCTCGACCTGTCGGGCAAGCTGTCGATCCACGGCAGCGAGCACGACGTCACCCTGGCCGCCGAGGTGCACCGCGAAGGTGACCAGCTGCGGGCCGAGACCGACGTGCCGGTGCCCTTTGTCGAGTGGGGCATGGAAGATCCGAGCATCTTCATCCTTTCGGTCGCCAAAGTCGTCCAGGTCCACCTGAGCGCCGTCGGCACGCTGAGCGCTGTCGCAGCCTCTGCTGCGGAGCCCACCGACGAACCTGCCGCCGCGACCGCTGGCGGAGTCCAGCGCTGAGCGCCCTACCACTGCTCAGAGACGGCACGATGACATCCCATCCTGTGACCCCCTTTCCTTCTACCGATGGACGACCTTCCAAGCGCCGACGTGCCCGACTGTTGCCACCGCCACAGATGCGTTACTTGCTCGACGGTTTCCGAGACCTGCTGCCGCTCCATCAGGGCATCGAGCCGCACCTGCAGGCCGTCCTGCGTGACACCCTGAAACATCCCGGCAGTCTGCTGCGGGCGCAGATCGCCTACAGCCTGATGCACCGGCACGGCGTCGAAGCTCGGCGCGCGCGCGCCGGCGCCATCGCCATCGAGTACTTCCACACCGCGTCGCTGATCTTCGACGACATGCCGAGCATGGACGATGCCGAGCAGCGACGCGGTCACCCCTGTCCGCACCGGCTGTACGGTGAAGCCGCCGCGACGCTCGGTGCGCTGGCCCTGATCACCCAAGCCTACGCCCTGGTCTGGCAGTCGCTGGACCACCTTCCGGCCAAGGCGCGCGGTGAAGCGACCAAGCTGGTGTCGTCGTGCCTCGGCGTCGGCGGCATCCTCAACGGTCAATCCTATGACCTCCACTTCGCCGAGGTCGACGCGACTGGGGATGCCGAGGCCGTACTGCAGGTCGCCGAAGGCAAGACTGCGTCTCTGGTGCGCTTGTCGTTGCTGCTGCCGGCCTGGATCGCTGAACTGGATCCACGACCGCGTCATCTGCTCGACCGCCTGGCCACGCTGTGGGGTCTCAGCTACCAGATCGTCGACGACTTCGGCGATCTGTTCCTCGACCCGAGCGTCAGCGGCAAGTCGAGCCAGCGTGACGATCTGCTCGGTCGCCCCAACCTGCCCATGGCCAGCGGTGCCGCGGCGGCGCTGGAGCAGCTCGAGAACCTGCTCACCGAGGCACAGGCGCTGCTGCGCGAGCTCTATCGGGGCGCTTCGCTGACGGCTGAGCCGTGGACGGAGTTGGAATCTCTACAGGGCTTGTTGAACGACGAGGCAGTCCGCTTGCGCAGCGAGCTGGGCCTACGCGAGCAATCCGACGCCAACATACCGGTCGGGGCCTGCGCCTGAAGGAGGCTGCGATGGCGGTTGTGCCGGAGGACACGGTTCCGAGGTACACGGTGCCGGAGGACACGCGCGAGAACGTGCTGCGGCTGGTGACGGTCCACAGCCTGACGTGGCTGGCGGTAGGCAACGCCGTCGGTCTGCTGCTGGCGACGCTGCTGCTGGTTCCGCGCCTGGGCGACTGGATAGCCCCGTTGACCTACGGCCGCTGGATGCCGTTGCATCTCGACTTGCAGTTCTACGGCTGGTGCACGCTGCCGCTGGTCGCGCTCCTCTACCACCTCTACCTACCACCGCGGCCGGGGCGCTTGCCTTCGGTCGCGGTCGGGCTGTGGTCTGGAAGTCTGCTGTTCAGCGCCGTCTCCTGGTTGAGTGGCCACAGCAGCGGCAAGCTCTACCTCGACTGGCAGGGTGCCGCTCGCTGGGCGCTGGCGCTCGGTCTGGCGGCACTGGCCCTGGCGATCATCCACGCCTACGGCCGCACGCTGCTGGAGTGGCGGCGCATGTCCGCCACATCCGGCAGGGCTCGCGGCGACGGACGGATCCCGCGACAAGGACTCCTCCTCCGGGCCGCCGGCATCTTGCTACTCGTGCCGGCGCCTTTCCTGCTCTTCCTGGCCACCAGCCAGCGAGTCTACCAGCCAGTCAACCCAGCCGGCGGTGGTGCTACCCACACCAGCACGCTCGGTAGCGTCCTGGGTGTGGTGTTGATCGTGCTCCTCCTGCCCTCGCTGCTCGGCCTGCAACCGGCGACACCCGTGCGCCGTTTCGTCGTCCGCCTGCGCTGGCCGGCAGTTCTGCTCGGCTTCCACTTCCTCGTCTTCGCTCTCCTCGACCATGGAGACGTCTCGCACCGGGAGCCCCTGCAGTGGCTCTCACTGGTCACCCTCTTGCCCTGGCTGCCCTTGCTCACCGCCTACTACCGGCGCTTCGCCTGGCCGCGGGCTGCGCGGCCGTGGCTGCGCGCGATGGTGGTCTGGGGTGCGGTGCTGCTGCTCACCGGACTGTTCGCCGGCCTGCCTGGTGGCCAGGAGCTGTGGAAGTTCACCAACGCCCTCGTCGGGCACGTGCACGCGGCGCTCGCCGGCCTGGTCTCGTGCTGGCTGGCTCTGCTCTTGCTCATGCTGGCCGTTCTGCAGAACGGCAGCCGCCGTGAGGACAGGAGCCCACGAACGCCGTTCGAGGACGGTTCCGCCTTCTGGGCCTGGCAACTGGGCGGCGCTGTGCACGTCGCGGCGCTGCTGGTTCTCGGGACCTTCGAAGGGCTCGACCCTCACCTTCTCACCACCCGCGGTACCGGTGTCGTTTTCGCCTACGCCTGCCGCTGGCTCGGTGGCCTGGCCATGTTCATCGCTGCCGCGCGCTGGTTGATCGCTGGCTTACGTTTGAGCGTCCCACAGAGGAAGCTCACGGAGATTCTCTCGCATGACCTCCACTCACCCGACAGCTTCTCCTCCGAGCCCAACCCCCACCTCGTCCCGTCTCCTGCTCTACAGTCTCGCCGCAGGGGGAGCTGACGCTCTTACTGGTCTGCTCCTTCTCTGCGCGCCTGGGCTGACGCTACGCTTGATGGGCGTGCAGGATATCCCCGCGGAGCCTGTGTTCCTGCGCTATCTGGGCGTTTTCGTTGCCGGCGTTGGCATCAGCTACCTCTACCCCTGGTGCCTACCGGCACCACGTCGACCGCGTCTGACCGTGGTGCTCGAAGTGACCGGCCTCCTACGTCTCGGAGTCGCCGCCTTCACCGGCATCGCCGTCGCGGCCGGTACGCTGGAACCAGCCTGGTTGCTGGTCACCGCCAGTGATCTGACACTCGCCCTGGTGCAACTCGGCCCCACTCGTCACTGGTTGCTCGCCAAACCGCCGGCCACGCCTTGGAGCCGACCGCCGCGCACTCCCGGTATCGCCGCGATTGCCGCGACCTACGTCTACTTCCTGCTGTTCGCACAGTTTGCCTTTCTCGATCACCTCCAGCTGCAGCTCGATACCGAGGGTGTGCAGGCGGCGATGGCCGCCATGGGGCTGACCGGGCTGGCAGCCAGTGCCGTCACCGCCTGGGCGCTCCAGCGCGGTGAGCCCGCCACCTGGCTCCGCCGGGCCTTCTTGCTGTGTGCCGTCACCGCGGGCGTGGCGCCGTGGAGTCAAGGGATCGCTGCCTTGCTCGTGGTGTCCACGCTGATCGGCGCCGCACTGGGCATGTTGACGGTCACCCTGGCCAGTCACCTGCGCCAGCTTCTGCCGGGCCCTCGCTTCGGCCTCGGCGTTGGCTTGGGTACAGGCATCGCCTACTTGATCTGCAATGTCCCGCCGCTGTTCGAAGCCTCGGTGACCGTACGCAGCCTGGTCTGTGCTCTGGCCGCGCTGGTGGGCGTCGCCCTGTTGCCCCGCCGTCTCGCCGCCGAGTCACACTGGCTCCCGGAGATTGGCGATGCTCGGCAGCCGTCCACGAAGCACGACGCCCGCGACGCCCACGGCCTCGCCTTCGTCACCCTCGTGCTGGCATTGCTGGCGCTGGTGTGGCTCGACTCCGCCGCCTTTGCCATCATCCAAGAGACGCCGACACTCAAGGCAGTGACCTGGGGAGCCGGCGGCCGCAAGCTACTGCTGGGTCTCCTGCACTGCTGGGTCGCGGTGGCCGCCGGCTGGTGGCTGGACCGTGGACGGCTGCGGGCCCAGCTCCTGCTCACCTTCGTCCTCTTCCTAACCGCCTTCAGCTGGTTGCAGGGCTTCCTGGCCGGCCCCCTGGAGCTAGCTGGTCCGCTGTACGTCGTGGGGATCTCGATCTACTCGACGCTGCTGGTGGCCTACCCTTCGCTCCACCCGGAGGGGCCCACCAGCGTACCGCGCCGTTGGCGCGCCGCAGCCGTCTACGGTGTCGCCGGCTGGCTGGGGTCTGCGCTCGGCGTTGGCATGGCGCAGAACCTGCGCCGCATTCCCGGGACCTTTCTGCTGGCCGCCGGTGCCTTGCTAGTGTTCGGCACCCTACTGCGCCAGCCGGCCGGTGTCGCCTTGCTGCGGGCTCATCGACTCACTCTCGGTGCCGGTGCTCTGGCCTTGATCTTCTATCTGGTCCTGCCCCGGGTGGGCGTGCCGGTCGAGGCTACCGCGGACACGTCGAACACAGCCGTAGCGCGCGGTCGCCGGGTCTTCATCCAAGAGGGCTGCCTGCACTGCCACTCGCAGTACGTGCGCCCGGGCCGCGACGAAGCCCTCTGGGGACCGCACCGCTCCGTCGATCGCCGGCAGTCTCCTCCGCTGCTCGGGGCCCGGCGCCACGGGCCGGATCTCAGCAACGTAGGCCAGCGGCGGACACACGACGAGCTCCGCCTGCAGCTGTTCGATCCGCGCGCCGACGGCACGCGATCGGCCATGCCCGCCTACGCCTATCTCTTCGCGCGCGGCCGCACGCAGGGCGAGGACCTCGTGGCCTACTTGTCGTCCTTGGGAGCAGTCTCCCCGGGAGCGGCTACCTCGAAAGCGTCCCATGGAGCTTCCCCGTGAGCTCAACGGACAGCCGGGCGGCAACCGTCTCACACCTGCCTGCCGCACCGGCAGCCTCCTCCCGTAGGCCAACAAGTGCCGCCCGTGTGCTCCGCGCTGCCGGACGGTTCGCCTCACTGCACGAAGGCTTTGGCTGGCTGCGCCCCGAGCGCCCCTGGCCTGAAGCCAGCGGCTGGGACGAGATCCGAGAAACAGAGCGTCCACGCACGACGTCGCACACGCACGCTGGCTACCTCTGGCAGGGACCCGACGCGCCCCGCTTGCACTGGCTCGGCCACTCCGGCTTTCTACTCCGCTTCGCGAATCAGCGCCTCCTGATCGATCCGCACCTCGGCAACCGGTGCACGATCTCGCGACGCCGGCTCGCCTGTCCGGTCACGGCCGAGCAACTCACTGAAATCGACGCGGTGTTGTTGACCCACGCTCACTTCGACCACCTCCACCTACCAACGCTCGCCGCCCTGCCGTCGCCGGGACGCTTCGTGGTTCCCGCCGGCTGTGAGGGCTACCTGCAGTCGCTGACAAGCCACGGCGCGGTCGTCGACTCCGTGCTGCCGGGCGAGAACTTCCTTCTCGACGATCTCGAGGTGTGCGTCGAGGCAGCGCGCCACCATGGCGGCCGCTGGCATCCCTTCCGTGCCGCGGCCCCAGCCCTGAGCTATGTCGTGCGGCGGGCAGGAGTCGAAGCCGCCACCGGACGTCCGTTTGACGCGGTGTACCTGGCAGGCGACACAGCGTACGGCGACCACTTCCGCGGCGTGCGCCGCCACCATGCACCGCGTGCCGCGGTCCTGCCGATCGGTGCCTATGCTCCACGCTGGCCGCTGCGCCACCACCACATGAACCCAGAGGAAGCCGTGTGCGCCGCCCTCGAACTCAATGTCGAGACCGTGGTCCCTTGCCACTTCGGCACCTTCACGCTCAGCTTCGACCACCCTGCCGCCGCACTCCCTCGCTTCGCGCACGCCGCTTCCTGCGCCGGCCTGCAGTGGCAGCTTCCGCGGCTGCTGGCCCCTGCAGCTGCCAGCCCTATGGGCGGAGCCGTGGACGAGACCGCAGAACCACTCGCCGGGACAGCGTCTACATGAGCCCCCGCCAGGAAACCTGCCCCTTGCAGGGAACCGCGCGCCGTCTGGTGACTTTCAGCGTCCGTCACCCGCGCGCCGTGCTTACCACCTACCTGCTGGCGGTGCTCCTATCGTCCTTGATGGCGGTGCAGCGACTCGAGCTACACACCTCGAACCTCGACTTGATCGACGCTGATCTGGCACCGGTGGCGCGCTTCCGCGAAGCCGCACGCCGCCTGGGCACGCCGAATCTCTTGATCGTGGTGTTGGAAGGCAGTGCCGCAGAACTGGGACCGGCCGCCGATCAGCTCGGGCCGCGCCTACAGCAACTACCCGGAGTGCGTAGCGTGCTTTGGAGGGTGCCGTCCGCTGCAGATCAGGATGGGCGGGCTCGCGAAGAGCCACCTCTTGCTGTACCGGGCTTGGGCTACCTGCGCAGCCGCGACGGCGGCCTGGTCTTTCTCTTCGTACAGCCGGACGATCCGGACTCCGCGGCGACCACGCTCGCTCCTTTCGTCGACGCCGTGCGCAGCGAGCTGGCGTCGAGAGCAGAGAGCTGGCCGGGCATCCGTGCTGGCGTCACCGGTATGCCCGCCTACGCCCTCGACGATCGCGACGTCATCCAGCGCGACATCAGCCGTCTCTCCATCTTTGCCCTGCTCGCCGTTCTGCTGCTGTTCAGTGGCAGCTTCGGTGCCCTGCGCCGACCGCTGCTCGCCCTCACCGCTCTGCTGCTCGGTGTCGGCCTGATGCCCGGGCTGATCGCCCTGTACCCCGGGCACCTGACTCTGCTCTCCGCCTTCTTCGCTTCCATCCTCTTCGGCCTCGGCGTCGACGCCGGCATCCACCTGCTGGCAGCGGTCGAGGAACACATGGCCCTAGGTCTGGCCGAAGCTGTCGCCCTGCCTCGCGCTGCCGCGCTGATCGGCCGCTCCCTGATTACCAGTACCGCGACCACGGCCTGCGTCCTCTTCGGCCTGCAGCTGAGCGGCTTCCGCGGCTTCGCCGAGTTGGGCGTGATCGCCGGCACCGGTATGTTGCTGTGCCTGCTCGCCATGCTCACCGCCCTGCCTGCCCTGCTCGTCCTGTGGCCGACGTCGGGACGCGAAAAGGTGCTGCACGAACGCCGCAGCGGTCGTTTTCTGTGGGGCTTGCAGCAGCCACGGTGGCACCGTCCGCTCGCCGCGGTACTGATTCTGCTCGTGGTCTTCGGCGGCCTGACCGGCGGCGCGGGCTTCGACACCGACTACCTGAACCTGCAGCCAAGAGGGTCGGAAACGGTGCGCCTCGAGCGCGAGATGGTGCGCCGTTCGGAGTGGGCGCCGGTGTTCGCCCTTTTTCTCACCGACGAGCGCGAACGGGCGGTCGAGCTGCAGCGCCAGCTGCGCGCTGAGCCAACCGTCGCGGCGGTGCATTCGTGGCTCGACGTCGAGACGCTACTCGGTCCCATGGCAGCCCGGCTGCTCCCCCCCCAACTCGCACAGGCCTCGCGCCCTCGAGGCGGGGGTTGGGCGATCTACGCCTATCCGCAGGACGACGTTTGGCAGCCGCAGGCCCAGGCCGACTTCGTCCACCGGATGCAGACGCTCGATCCCGAAGTCACCGGCATGCCGATCCTCGGCCACTTCCTGGTGCAGCGTTCGCTGCGGGCGCTACGTATCGCGGGTGCGCTCGGGCTGGTGCTGCTGGCCCTCTGCGTCTGGCTCGACTTCCGTCGACCCTGGCCAGCGCTGCTGGCGATGTTGCCAGCACTCGCCACGGTGCCCGTGCTGCTCGGTCTGATGCGCCTGCTACAGCTCCCCTTCAACCCACTCAACGTCATGGCGTTACCGCTGATCCTGGGCATCGCCGTCGACGATGGCGTGCACCTGGTGCACCGCTTCCTGCACGAGCACGGCGACCTGCGCGCGGTCCTCGCCGGCAGCGGGCACAGCATCCTGCTGACGTCCCTCACCACCCTGGCCGCCTTCAGCAGCCTCGCCGTCACCAGCCACAGGGGTCTTGCCTCTTTTGCGCTGGCCCTGAGCCTCGGCGTCGTCGCCGCCTTCGCACTCACGGTTTCTTGGCTGCCTTGGCTGCTGCAGCGCTGGCCGCCTACCGCTTCCTATCCAAGACGATTGCTCTCGAGATCCCGCTCCTCTCAAGGGCAGCTCCTTGGTGGCCACGCGGCCGCCCACTATACTCAGGGCCTGCCGGCGGCACGGAATGTCTGACGCCCCGGTGACGGTTGGCTTGCACCAGGAGGCTGAAAGACCCATGCTCGAGATCCGCACCACCCCCAAGGCGATTCTGACGTCCAAGTCGATTCTGACATCCACCGCGACTCCGGCGGGCGCGCCCCGCCCCGCCAACCTGCCGGCCCTGCTCTGCGCTGCCCTGGCCGTGCTCCTGCTGTGGCCCGGCACCGCCGAGGCGCGCGACCGTACCGGCATCCTCGCCGGCATCGTCCTCGACGAACTCACCGGTGACGCCCTCGCCGGAGTCCAGGTGACGGTGGTCGACCCGGGATCCGAAGGGCGTCTGAGCGCGACCACCGATGCGCAGGGCCGCTTCCGTGTCACCCTGCCGGACACGCGCAACGAGTACCTGTTCCGGCTCGAGAAGGAAGACTACGAGACCTTCCTGGTCAACCTCACTGGCGAACGCGGCAAGATCGTCGAGCAAACCTTCCGCATCATGCCCCTGGCCGGTCCGCAAGCCGTGCAGCAAGAAGCCGCGCGCATCTACAACGAGGGGGCCGACGCCTACAATGCCGGAGATCTCGAAGCGGCGCAAGCCAAGCTGACCGAGGCACTCGAACTCGACCCAACACTGCATGGAGCCTGGCTCGGCCTGGCGCGCATCTACATGGCGCAGCAGGACTTTACCGGCATCAAGGTCGCCACCGACAAGCTGATCGAAGCCGATACCGCCGATTCCGGCGTCTGGCAACTGCGGTTCGCCGCCGGCCTTGGCCTGGACGACCCCGACCTATTGCAGAGCGCCAGGGAAAAGATCGCTCCCGAGCACCACGCCACACTGGCGATCGACGCCTACAACGACGGCGTGCACGCCAGCCAGAACGGCGACAACGACCGTGCCATCCGCCGCTTCCAACTCGCCGTCGACCTGGACCCGCAGCGCGCCGAA
This sequence comes from uncultured bacterium, assembly GCA_965368975.1. GTDB lineage: Bacteria > Acidobacteriota > Thermoanaerobaculia > Multivoradales > JAHZIX01 > CBDUPA01. Next base: position 43,395 of record CBDUPA010000013.1, read on the forward strand.
GCCTTCACCGGTCTGACCACCCTCTACTACAACCGGCAAGAGTTCGCCGAAGCCGCCGAAGCCGCGCGTCGACTGCTCGAACTGGACCCGGGCAACCAGCACGGCCTCAAGGTGCGCTACCTGGCCCTAGATGCGCTGAACGACCCCGAGGCCGCTGCTGCCTTCCAAGCCTACCGGCAGGGCAATCCCACCTCGGCCGTCGAAGAACTAGTCGATCGCGCCGACGAACTCTTCCGTCGCGGTGCTGCCGGTGAAGCCAAGAAGCTCGCCCAGCAGATCCTCGACACCGACACTAACCACGTGCGCGGCAACTTCCTGATGGCCATGTGCCTGCTCAACGGCGGCGACACCGCGAAGGCCAAGACCTACTTCCAAAAAGTCGTCGAGTTGGCGCCGGACTCCCCGTCCGCTGACGAAGCGCGCGAGATGCTGAGCTACCTATGAAGCTCCTCCGCACTCTCGGCCCCGGTATTCTGCTAGCCGCCACCTGCGTCGGTTCCAGCCACATCGTCATGAGCCCGGAGGCGGGGGCACGCTTCGAGTACCAGTTACTGTGGCTGATCGCCTTGACGCACTTGCTCAAGTATCCTGCCTTCGAATTCGCGCCGCGCTACGTGGCAGCACAGCGGGAGTCGTTGCTCGACGGCTACGCCAAGGTGCCGGGACGGAAGAACTGGGCTCTGTGGTTCGGGCTTATCGACATGGTGATCCAGGCGTCCGGCGTGCTGGCAGCACTGATCGGGCTGGCGGCAGCGTTCTTGGTGGTCGGCCTCGGAGGGCTGGGTCTGCTTGGTTGGAGCGTAGTGATCGCCATAGCGCTGCTCGGCATGCTCGCCTGGGGACGCTATGCCTCATTGCGCTGGATCAACGTGATCCTGATGCTAGCGCTGGCGATCGGGACGTTGGTGGCGTTTCTCGGCGCGCCACCGTCGCCAGCAGCGATTCCTGCACTCGTGACGCCAGCGGTGCCAGAGGGTTCGATCTTGCTGTTGGCAGCGCTGCTTGGCTTCATGCCGACATCCGTGGCCGTGTCCGTCTGGCAATCGCTGTGGGCTGTCGAGCAAGGACGCTTCAAGCCCGGAACGCCGGACTCCCCTACAGAACGCCGCGAGCGCTTCCGCGCTGGGCTCTTCGATCTGCGCGTGGGGTATCTGCTGTCAGCCGTGTTGGGAGTTGCCTTCATGTGCCTGGGAGCGGTGCTGCTGTTCCCTCGCGGACTGGTACCGGAAGGGCCAGAAATGGCGGTGACGCTGTCGCAGCTCTACACTGACGTGATGGGCGAATGGATGCGACCAGTGTTTCTTAGCGTCGCGTTCTTCGCCATGTTCACCACCTGCTACACCTCGATGGACGGCTTTCCGCGTACCTTTGTGGCAACGCTGCGGGTGCTGCGCGGTCAGCGGTCCAGCAGCTTTGGGGAGAGCCCCGCTGGAGACAGTGCCGCGCCGACGCAACGGCCCTACTGGCTGTTCATCTGCACCGCGACCTTCGGCGGCATGGCACTGGTGGCGGCAGTGCCGGATCCGGCGATGGTGGTCAAGGTGGTGGGCGCGATCGGCCTGTTGACCTCACCGGTGTACATCGGTCTCAACCTGTGGGTGGTGACCCACTTGATCGAAGATCCGAAGCTGCGACCGAGCAAGTCGATGGTCGGCCTGGCGCTCGGCGGTATCGTTCTCTTGGTGCTGGGAGCCGGCCTGCTGGTCTACGCGACGGTCACGGGGGCCTGAGTTGCCCTCCACAACGAGCGTCTCGAGGAGGTTACGTCAGCGGCGCATCCACCAGTAGCAAGCGATCCCAGCGTGGTTCTTGATCGGTGACCGCGGCCAGTAGAGCGACACCACAGCCGGAGATACCGGTCAGGAAGCCGTGCTCTTCGCGGAGCTCGATCTCTTCGGCCGAGATCGGCTCCAGGCTCGGGAAGCCGCTGCGCCACTCGCCACCCTCTTCCGGGCCTTTCTCGGGCACCCACTCGAGGGCGTGGCGGTACCAGTCGATCGCGGTATCGCGGCACACCTCGTCGCCAGTGGCCTGGTGCAGGCGGTTGAAGATGTGGGCCAGGCCGAGCGCACCGTGACACAGGCCGCAATCGCGAATGCCGGCGTCGTCCTTGGGGCGGCGAGCACAGCCGTGGGCGACGTCGAGACCGGCTTGCACCCATTTCTCATTGCCCGCTTGCTTGCCGGCCAGCACCAGTGTTGCGGCGACGCCGGGATCACCGTAGCACCAGGCGAGCCGGCAGCGCTCGGGCTTGGCATCGGGCGCCATCATGCTGCTGAAGGACCAGTCGTCGCCCTCGTGTCGACGGCCGAGCAACCAGGTGACGCTGGCATCGAGCATGCGGCGCGCGCGCGCCGAGACCGATAGATCAGCCGCCACCACGTGTCCGAGCAGCCCAACGACGCCGGGGACACCGTGCGCGACGCCTAAGTTGTAGTAGCCGTCGGGAAACAGCACGCGCTGGTGTTCGGGGAGAAGGTCTGGCTTGGTGAACCAGGTGAGGCCGCCGTTCTCGGGCTGACTCATCTCTTCCAGGTGGTCGAGCACGCGCTCCAGGATCGGTTCGCCTGTCGGGGCGTGCCGGCGTTCGAGTCCGTAGACGCCGAGGCCGACCAGGCCGCTGATCAGGTCGTAGTCGAGACGCCAGGGCTTGTGGTCCAGGAAGGTGAGCAAGGCCTCGTCGATGTCGGCGTTGCCGTCTTCCTCGTCTTCCTCGAACAGCAGGCCTTCGAGATGCTGCGCGACCCATGCGGTACCTGCGAAGCCGCCATAGAGCGTGGCGTTACTGAGCTGCTCCGCGAGCTTCTCCACCGCGCTGTCGAGGCAGCTGATTGCTTGGTCTGCGGCGGTGTCGTCGTCCTGGGCCACCGCATAGTAGGTCCAGAACAGAGCCTCGCCGGGCCCACCGGAACCCACGCCCTGCTCGGAGCGCACCATCTGTGCACCAGCCTCGCGGCGTTTGTGGCTGGCGGCGCGCACGGCGGGCAGTTGCTCTGCGATGGTCTGGATGCGGCGGCGGGCCGTCTCGGCGTCGGTGCCCTGCAAGAGCGGGCGCCAGGTGCGGGATTCGGTCACGATGGGTCTCCTCCAGGTCGATCAGAAAGGCCGCGTTCGCTAAACAGGATGGAGCGACGCGGGAAGGGGCAGCATATCAGTCACGCAGCAGCAAGCAGCGGTCCCAGCCGGCAGTGTAGGTCTCGGCCGTGTGAATATCGGCCGTGCGATCACCGGCCGCAGCCAGCAGCACCAACCCGACGCCAGCGGCGCCGCGCAGCAGACCACCACGCTCCTGCAGCTGTGCGACGTGGCCGGGCGGCGCGGTGTGGGGGCCGAAGCGATCTTCGAGCACGCCGGTCGTCGGGCTGGCACGCTTCGTGGGCTCGATCTGGTCGAGCAACTCGGCGATCCAGGCACGCGCCGCGTCCGCCAATATCGGGTCGCCGGTCAGCTGGTAGAGGCGGTGGAAGGTGTGCGCGACGCCCGCGGTTCCATGGCAGATACCGGCATCGCGCAGCCGGCTCGCTGGGCGTTCGGCGGCGGCGCGTGCCATCTCGACGCCGACGCTGCGCCATGCCGCTTCGTCCAGCAACTTCCCCGCCAACACCAGAGCCGCCGCCCGGCCGCACGCACCGGAGCACCACGACGGCACCTCTGGGCGGCCGCCTTCGGTGGCGCGCAGCCAGGCCACGGCCTCGTGCAGCATGTCACCGCAGGCGTCCGTGCGGATGCCGCTGGCGGCGATTCGGGCGAGGGTGACGACCACGGCCGGGACGCCGTGTGCCAGGCCACGGTGAAACGCGCCATCGGGATGGGCGCCCTGGCGATCTTTGGGCAGTGCACTGACGGGAATGTTCCAGCTGCGTCCGTGCGGGGTCTCGACGCGCATGTGCAGCAAGTGCTCGACGATGCGTTCCAGGCAGGCAATCGCCATCTCGCGCACGCGCTCGGATGGCCGGCGATAGCGTTCGAGGGCATAGACCGCGAAGCCTGCCAGCCCTTTGGGCAGGTCGTAGGCAAAGCTGCCGGGAGGCGCGCCGAGCGCGGTCGCCAACGCGGTGTCGATGTCGTCGTTGGCATCTTCCTCCTCGACCAGCCCCAACCGGGTCTCGACGTGCTCCACGGCCCAAGCGGTGCCACAGAAACCGGCCCACAGCGACGGTGTCAGCGACGGGATCTGACCGAGTTCGTCGATCGCCTGGTCGAGCGCCGCCTCCGCCGGCTCCGGCCGCGGCGGCTGGCTGTAGGCCCAGAACAGCGCGTTGCCAACGCGGCCGCAGTCCAGGCACATCGATCCTTGCAGGCGGGCGCGGGGGTTGTCGCTGTAGCCGACGGGCAGCGCATCGAGATGCTGGTGGATGCGCGCAGCCGCGGCGCGCGCACGCTCTGCGGTCAGTGCGTCGAGTACTGGGTCTGTCGCGGAGTGCATTTGGGTATGCTAGCGCAAGTGAGAAGGGGCGCCCCCCCCCCTTCTCGGCAATCAGCCCTACGGTGGGATCAGGCGCAGTTGACCGGCTCGACGGTATCCGTGTAGGGACAGATACAGCGAGACGGACCACACTGCGTGAAATCCGGTGACGGGTAGACCTGGCAAGAATCCGTGCACTGAATACTGCCGCAGCCGAAGGCACCACCGGCACCGTTCAGCTGTGCGGCGTCCAGGTTTTGCAGGGTTTCACGGCTCAGGCTCAGCTTGCGGGCTCGCTTCTTCATGTTCTTGCTCCTTGGGAAGATCCAGGGTTGGAGAATCAGAGGGCAATGCAGGAGCCCGAGCGCTGAAGGCAAACACCACCGTCAACGATCAGACTCCTCGCGTCTTCAGCAGTACTCCGGAATACCTGTCGCCGTCGCGGCGCAGATACAGAGAGTCGGACCACACTGCGTGAAGTTCGGCGCGGTGTACTCACAGGACTGCGAACAGTCGTCGCTGCCGCAAGCGAAACCGCCAGCTGCAGCTTGCTGCACATCGCTGGCGTCCAGGCTTTGCAGGGTCTCTCGCAGGAGACGGAGCTTACGGGCTCGCTTCTTCATCTTCGTGCCTCCAAGTCAGGAAGTGAGTAGAGATTCAACTTCCAAGAAGTCTATCGCAAGCCAGAAGACTCTCTTTTGTGCAAGGCCTTTTTTTACAATTATTTACATTCCGACTGATCGATGCTTCCTCTGGATTCTCGTCGGGACGACCTCCCATGCCTGGAGTCTCAGGCGGTGCCCTTCTTCTCCTTCTTCTTCTGCTTCTTTTTCCCCTGCCGCTGTCGAGCTAGCAAAGAGACGTACGTCTGTTGCAGCAAGTCGTACATCACCATTTCCTGCGCGCGTTGGCTCGAACGCATCAGGCGGTTGACGAACATGTGGCCGTAGCTGGGCACGATATCGCGCACCCGCCCGCGCAGTGCGCCTTCTTTCTCGAGCGCGAACAACTGCTCGATCACGGACTTCGAGCGCTTGGAGCGGGCATGCAGGGCAGCGAAGCCGGGCCAGAGCTCGCTCTCCTGATCCTGTGCTGGATCGAGGAGCGAGAAGAGATCACGCCGATGCTTGCGCACCAGGTCGGCGAGTTGGGCCTTGACGCCCTTGTTGTCGTTGGCGTCGTACTCACGACCGTACATCGAGCGCATCTGCGTCGCCAGCTCCAGCTTCTGGTCGAGGCCGAGGCCGAAGTCCTCGAACAGCATGTCGAGGCCGCGAACACCGAGGCGCCAGCGATACTCGGCGCCTTCGTCGCCATCCAGCATCCGGACAATAGCCAGCACGGCTTCGCTGTCGTACTCGAACAGCTTCTCGCTCGGCTCCATGCCGGCGGGACCGCCGTAGCGTTCCATCTCGCGCTCATAAGTGTCGAGGCGCAGGCGCCACAGACGGCCGTCGCCGAGCATTGGTGCAACCCCTTGGCGCAGCGCCGGCAAGACCTCGGCCGCCAGGCGACCGGGATCACCATGGAAGCGCAGCCGTAGATGCAGATCCGGATCCGCGTAACGGATGAAGAACCAGCTGTCGGCGGCACCGGAGCGCAGCGCTTGTCGAACCACAGGAGCGATGCCGTCCGCCAGGACCTGGTCGGCCGAGGCGGCACCCCCATAGAGCGTGGCGTACAGCCACTCCGAGCCTGGCTCGAAGCTGCGGGTGACCTGACGCGCTAGCTGCCTGTCCTGGACCTTGCCGGTAGCCGCGCCCTCCTGTGCCTCAGGCTGTGGTGGCCGGCGAGTGAACGGTAGGTTGATCTCGTGCACGAAGCGACCTTCTGGACTCTCGACGCACAGCGCTGTGTCCTCGGGGCTCGGGAACGGCTCCACCAGGCGCAGCTGCGTGCGATCACTCACCAGCTCTACGAAGCTATCGACCAGCAGCGGGTTGGTCAGGTCGAGCAAGAGCTCATTGTCGGCGTCGGCCAGAGATACCCAGCGCGGCAGCCAGCGCTCACGGCGCCAACGCTCGACCGCCAACAAGCGCTCGGTCTCCTTGACCTTGGTCAGCGCTTCGATCTCGCTGCGCGTCACCTGCCAGCTGGCGCGCGCCAGGAGCAGATTGCCGCGCCGCACACGTGGCAAGAAGGGCAGGTTGTCGAGCGGGCCCCAGGTCCACATGACGCCCGGTGCCAGGTTCTGTGCCTGCAGTTCGCACAAGAAACGGTAGACACCAACGCTGCGACCACTGTAATTGTGGGCGCTGGTTAGCCGCGGGATGACTTCCTTGCCGAGGCTACGCGAACGTAGCAGGATGCGATTGCCGGCAACGGTCACCGTCAAGTCCGAAACCGGTAGTTGACGCTCGGCGTCGGCACCCGAGCGCCCGAGGTAGGGAATCTCATAGGTGCGCAGCACTGGCCGGCACAGGATGTTGCCGATCCGGCCTTCCGGAAGGTGCACGATCTCGGCGAACACGGCGTCGGGGCGCAAGGCCTCCTCCAGATCCACGTGGTCGCGGACACCGGCTTCCAGCTCCGGGTCGCCGTGGCAGAAGCGGCCGAGCAGACGTGCGCCGGACGGGCCATAGGCACCGCGCAAGTGCAGGTCGAAGTCGCCCTGTGCCACAGCCTCGGACGAGGCGCCGGCGAGCACGATCATCGCCTGGAAGGCGTCGGGTAGCGGCGCCGGGTCCGTCTCGCTCAGGGCTTCGAGGTCCTTGTCGTCGAGCTCGAGTTCACGCTCCCCCGCCGCGCTCGCCAGCTGCACTCGCCGCAGCAGCCAGCTATCGCGACGGTTCCAGTTGATCTGGTTCTGCTGTTGCCGCGGTGAGCCGAGCGCCAGCCCCTGGAGCAGCGGCGCGACATCGGCACTGCGCGAGCCACTGAAACCGATGCCGGCCTCTTCGTCCAGGACGTCGAACAGCGGCATCTCGCGACCGTCACCGTAGCGCTCGGTGAACTTCTCGCGGAAGTCCGCCAAGCCCCCGCGCGAGGGCCGCGGCGTGATGCGGTACAGCAGCTCCATGGCTTCGAGGGTCCGTTGCGACACCGCCGCCGGTAGGTGCAGGCTCTCCGCCGGTTTGACCATGTCGACCTGGAACAAGCGTGACAGTTCGACGTCGGTCGGCAGTGGATCGAGGATCTCGGCGATCGCGCGATAGCGTTGAGGTTCGGAGCCGAGCCCAGCGTTATCGATCGCGTCGATGTCGTTGCGCACACGGTCGAGCAGCTGTGCCACTGGCTTGCCGGTCTCCAGTTCCGCCAACTGTGGCACCAGAGCGTGGATCGGTTCTGGGCCGGTGACCGGTGGGCTCAGATCGCTGACCAGCAGCTGACTATCGATCAATTCGTAGACGTAGCCTAGCGCCTCTTCCTGGGTGATCTCACCGTCTGGGTCGAGGGCCACCAGCACCTGGCTCAACTCGGCGACGTTCGCTCCGTCCGGTCGGGACGCGGCCGCCAGGGCTGCCTGCAGGTACTCGTCCTCATCGACCGCCACCAGGTGGTGGGCCCGTGCCTTGCCTTGCAGACGTGCCTCGGCGTAGCGCAGCCGTCCGGCCGCGCGATACAGGCTACTCGACGGCCGGAAACGCAGCTCGCCACGCAGCGCCGGATCCTTGCTCAGCTGTTCCGTAAGAGCGAAGAGGTAGTCCATGTCCAGGCGAGTGTGGCGCTGGTAGTCGGCGAGCGGTCCGAGGTGCAACCCTCCAGAGGCCGGCTTCGCGGGAGCGCTTTCTCCCTCGTCGGCCGGCTGCATGTCGCCGGGTTGACCCGCTACCGGCTGGTCTTCTACGGGCTGAGTTTCTACAGGACCGACTGAACAACCGGAGAACAGACCGAACGGCGTCGCACGGCTGGTCATGCGCAAGAAATAGCGCACCAGAGCGGCGATCGCGCGGTCGCTGGTCGCGGCTTCTCCACCCTCGACCCAGGAGGTCAGCTCTGCTTCGAGCGACGGCGAGGCGACGAAGACGGCCTCGCGCAACTCAGGGCGGCGGAACAGGTTTCGCAGCCGTTCACGCAGCAGCTTGCTGTCCGCATCGGCGGCCTCGGTCAAGTGTGCGCGCCGAGTCTCGTCGGCCCCTACGGTCTCGAGCCCAGCCGCATCGAGCCCGGCCAGCATCTCTGGGACTTGCAGCGCATCCTGCCAGCGCAGCAATTCGTCGAAGGCCAGCAGGGGTGTGCGCAGGACGAAGAACGAGGCGGCCGCCAGCTCGGGCAGGCCGGGTACTTCCGGCAGGCCTTGGCCCGACGTGTTCCGATCAGATCGCGACATAGTGAGTCCTCCAGGGGCGGAAAGCTACCATACGCATCCTCTCGATTTCAGGCTTGCGGGCACGCGCCGGGTGCCCCTACCTGCTGGCGGCGCTATACTGGAGCTGCCACCAAAAGGAGGTGTGCGATGGTCAAGATGATCCATGGCAAAGACCCGCTGAGCGGCGCCGAGATCGACGTCGAAAGGTCCGAAGACGATGTCGTCGAGATCGAGGGCCGGACCCGCGAGTTCAAGCAGTCCTACCAGGCGCACTTTGGTCATGCACCGGGAGAACGGGAGCTTGAACGTTGGTACGAAGAAGGGATGCCGGAGTTCGTCCAGGACTGATCTCGGCGCTGGCGTCACCTGCTAGGGAGCCGGGCCGAAGCCGGCTTCGAGTTGGAAGCGATAGCCATCGCTCGGCTTCGGAGCGTCTTCGGGCATTGCCAGGTCGAGCTGGTACAAGTAGACGCCATCGGCCAGCCGGTCACCCTGCAGCCACCACATGCGGTGACGAGCGCGGGGCTCCTGCAGATAGATCTGGAAGCCAGTACCGCCGGTAGCCAGGAAGACCGTGTCGCCGAGGATGCCGCCGTCGACATTGAGGCGGGCACTGCCCGGTGGTTCGAAACGGAGATAGAGGCTTTCCAGCGGTTGCGAGCTGCCAATCAGCAGCCCTCCACGCTTGCCGGTCGCCAGACGTAGGCGCTGGGCTTGCGCTCCGCCATCGCTGGCATGCAGATCGTCGGCGCTCAAGCTGGTGTCCAGCAGCTTGATCCACAGACCGTTGTGCAGGAAGTCCTCCTGGCCAGACGGCTTGAGGTGACTCTGCGTCGTTTCATAGGGCAGCCACGCACGTGCCTGGGCTGCAACGTACGCGTAGCCGCCGCTGGCGTCACGCAAGAAGGCGCGCGGATGCAGCCAGGTGGGATAGAGAAACGGGGCGCCTAGCAGCACGGCGGTAACGGCCAGACCCACCAAGGTGCGCGGGCTCCTCTGCTGCCGCGACCCTCCCCCGCCCACCTGGGTCACGAGGAACCAGAAGGCCGGGTACAGCGGTAGGAAGTAGCGGTTCGCCAGAGCACCGCCGCCGCCGTAGAAGTTGAAGGGGCGCACCAGCAGGAAGCACGTGACGGCCAGGGCGACCGCCAACAGCAGCGCCCAGCGTCCGCGCCGTGGGCGGAAGGCGAGCAGGCCGAGCAGCAGCGGCAGAAAATAGGGAATGACTCCCACGTGGCGGCCGACAAGGTAGTAGACGAGGTTCCAGCGCAGCTGCGCCGCCTCGACGTCCGGCATCAAGCTAGCCGCCCGCGTCCACGAACCACCGCGTTCCTCGACTCCGCGTCGCCACGCCCCTTCCGGGTAATCGACCTCGGGAAAGCCGGTGTAGCCGTAGAAGCCTTGCCGTTCGCCGCCGTAGCTGGTCCACGTACCGCGCACCAGGAAGTTGACGCCGATGCTGAGCACGATCACGACGGCTGCGCCAGCGACCAACGCCAAGCGTCCTTGCCGGCGGCTACTCTGGATGCGCTCCGCACCGGTATCGGCTTCCCGCAGGGCCTGCAGACCACGGGGCACCGCGAGGAAAGCGGGCAGGAAGAGCGCAGCGTAGAAGGGGCGCGAGACGGCGACAATCGCCAACAACGCTCCGACGGTCACCCAGCGGAGAAGGAACGGCCGCCCGCCTTCTTCGCCCGGGGGCCGATAGACGTCGGGCAGCTCGTCATGGGCCCACACGGCATCGGCGCGCCCACGGTAGGCCAGCGCCAGAGCGATAGCGCTACAGCTCATCAGAAAGAGGTCAGCGTGGACCCAGAAGACGTGGGCGAAGGTCACCGAGCCGAAGACGAAGACGGTGACCCACAGCGGCGCTGCCAGCGAGCCCAGGCGAGGCACGAGCGTGCGTGCCGCCAGGAACGACGCGAGTGTCAGCAGAAGTACATTGGCGATCAAAGGCCCACGGACCGGCGCCAGGCGTACAAAGGGAGCCAGGTACGCCGAATAGAAGACCGGCTTGCCGTAGACGAAGGATTGCCCACCGTCCGGACTCTGCAAGATCAAGCCGTCGGGACGCCGCTGCCAGGTGTCGAGGAAGCGGTCGTAGTCAGCGCGTGAGTAGGTGATGTCGAGGTCGTAGGCGAGGCTTCCCGCTTGCATCAAATAGGCGGCTTCGTCGCCCACCAGCTGCGGCCACTGGCGGCGGTCGAAAGTCAGGGCACCGAGCAACAAAGCCAGCAACAGACTGCCGAGGAGCCCCCAGCCGACGAATGCGCTCAAACGTGCTTTCATGGCCGCAGTCTACTCCGCTCCGGCCTGCATTGGGGTGGCTGCTGCTTTCCTCTGGACGGCCTCGTACATGGCCTCGACCACCGCCTCGGCTTCCAGTCCGCTGGTATCGAGCACGGTGTACGAGGCGTCGTGGGTCAGCGGTGACTCTTCACGGTTGGCGTCGCGTTCGTCACGAAGCACGATCTCCGCTTCGAGAGCTTCGCGGTCAACGCTCTCACCGCGTTCCTCCAGCTGGCGAGCTCGCCGCTCGGCGCGCACACCTGGGTGCGCGGTGAGGAAGAACTTGTGCGGCGTCTCGGGCACGACGCGCGTGCCGATGTCGCGACCTTCGAGCACACCGCCGAGGCGGTGGGCCGACTCCTGCTGCAACTGCACCAGGTAGCGCCGCACTGCCGGCTGGACCGCCACGCGCGAGGCGGCTTGCCCGGCTGCTTCCGTGCGGATGTGTGCCTCGACGTCCTCGCCATCAAGCAGCACGTGCACGGTGCCACCCTCCGCGGCGAGACGCAAATCCAGCCCCTCGACCAGCGCGGTGATGGCGTCGCGGTCCTCCAGGTCGATACCGCGTCGCAAGGCCTGCAAGCCGACCGCCCGGTACATGGCACCAGTATCGAGATAGGGAATCCCGAGGCGTGCGGCGAGCGTACGGGCAGCGGTGCTCTTACCGACGCCGGCCGGCCCGTCGATGGCGATGATCACCGACCTCTACCTCCGCGCCCTGAACCTCCCCCTGGCCTCGAGCGGCCAGTACCCGAGCGGCCAGTACCCGGGCGGCCAGTACCCGAGCGGCCCTTCCCTGGACCTCCTGACTTCGGGCCTCGCGAACCCGGCACCGCCTTCTTGGGGCTACGCGGCGAGGAGCCCTTACCAGAGGGGCCCTTGCCGACGCCCACCTTGCCGGGGCCGCGGCTCTTGCCAGGACCGGGACTCTTGCCTGTACTGCGGCCCTTGGCTGGACTTTCCGCCGAGCGACTCGTCGGCCGCTTGGTCCGACCTCTGCCCCGCCCAGCACCCCGCGCGTCACCGTCGGCCGCCGGCTTGCGACGTGGGAAGCGTGGCTTGCGGATCTTGGTCCCAGCGGCTTTGGACGCTTCCTTGGCCTTGGCCTTGGCGTCGAGCCGGAACTCGACGTCGCCGCGGGCTACCGTCTTGCTAGTGCTCTGCATCAGCGCCCGCACTTCGCCTTCGGTCAGTTCACGCAGCTGGCCCATAGGCAACGAGATGTCGCTGATGGGACCGATTGCCACGCGGCGCAGCTTCTGGGCGGAATGACCGATGCGGAAGAACATTTCGCGGATCTGGCGGTTGCGCCCCTGGGCCAGCTCGACCCGCCACCAGGTGTTGTCACCACCGTCTCCCGGTGGACTCGGCATGGCCTCGATGCGGCAAGTGCCGATCGGTTTGTCATCGATTTTGAGGCGTCCTTGGCGCAGGCGGTCGAGAGCGGCTTCGTTCGGCCTGCCATGCACCTTGACCTCGTACAGCTTGGTGCAACCGTAGCGCGGATGGGCCAGGCGGTGCGCGAAGTCACCATCGGTGGTCAGCAGCAGCAGGCCGGAAGTCTGGAAATCGAGACGACCGACCGGCACCAGCCCCTTGCGCAGGCCCGGCGGTACCAGGTCCAGGACAGTCGTGCGATCGCCTTCGCTGTCGATCAACGCGGTCAGCACGCCGCGTGGCTTGTGCATGAGCAGGTAGCGGTGCGGCACCGCCTGCAGGTCCAGACGCTTGCCATCCAGCTTGACGGCATCGCGTGCGGGATCAGCCTTGTCGCCGAGTCCGGCAACCTGTCCATTGACGGTCACTCGGCCGGCGGCGATCAACTCCTCGGCGTGTCGGCGCGAACCGTGGCCGGCACGAGCGAGCAGTTTTTGAATACGTTCTTCGCTCATCAGTCTTCCGTTTCTTCACCGTCCGCGTCGTCCGCGGCCGGTTCGTCGGTGTCGGGATCATTCTCGACACCTTCCTCTGCAGAACGTTCCTCTGAAGAACCGTCTCCTGCAGCGTCCTCAGCCTCTTCGGCAGTGTCGGCAGGCGCTTCGTCGAGATCGATTTCGTCGGCCTCCTGCTCCGCCTCCGCGGCCTGCACCGCCAGCTCGTCTTCCACTTCGGCTTCCTTCGCCTGGTGCTCGGCCTCTGCCTCTTCGATCTCTTCGGCGCTGCGCAGCAGCAGTTCCTCTTCGTCCGAACCGGGCAGCAGATCGTCCCCCATCTCGGCGGCCAACGCCTCCTCGAATTCTTCGAGCGGCGGCAGGTCCTTCAAGCTGGGCAGGCCGAAGTGAACCAGGAACTCGCGTGTCGTGCAATACAGGAAAGGCTTGCCGACGACTTCCTTGCGGCCGGCGATGCGGATCAGCCGCCGCTCGAGCAGCGTCTTGAGCACACCGGAAGGGTTGACACCGCGCAGTTCCTGGATCTCGGGACCGGTGACCGGCTGCCGGTAGGCGACGATGGCGAGGGTCTCGAGGGCGCCCATCGACAGCCGGCGGTGACCTCCGGACTCGAAGAAGCGGCGCAGCCAGTCGTGAACCTCCGGCCGGGTCACCAAGCGTACGCCACCTGCCGCCTCGTCGAGCATGACACCTCGGCCGTCACCACCGCCGCGATAGCGTTCGAGCACGGCGTCGAGCGCGGCCTCGGCCTGCTCCTTGTCGCCATCGTCGAACATGTCGGTCAGACGCTGGCGAGACACCGGCTCAGCCGATACGAAGAGCACGGCTTCGATCGCCGCTTGCATGTCGTGGACTTCGGTCATCCCTGAATGCTCTCCAGATGTTCACTCTCCAACTCCCGCGTCGTGCGATACAGGAGCACCTCACCGTCGTCAGTCTGGTGGACCCGGATCAGGCTCAGGCGGGCCAGCTCGAGAATCGCCAAGAACGAGGCGATCGCTTCGGCGCGGCACGAGCACAGGCGTAGATCGTCGAGGACGTCGAAGGGCTTTTCCGGCCGCAGCTTGCCGAGGAGGCGATGAAACTGATCCTTGACCGAGAAGGTCTCGCCGCGCAGGTGGATCGGCGGCGGATTCTCGCGATGGAAGCGGTCCATCGCGGTCTTGAAGGCCGACAGCAAGTCGAACAGGGACAGCTCCCCCAGGTCGACGCTTTCGTCACTCTCGTCCACCAACTTGGGGGGCGGAGCCTGGCGTGTCCACAACCCGCGCCGTAGCAGCGACACTTCCGCTAGCGACTGGGCGGCCTCTTTGAGCCGGCGGTACTCGAGCAGGCGCTGCACAAGCTCCTCGCGCGGATCCTCTTCGGCCTCGCCGTCCTCGTTCTTCATCAGCGGCAGCAGCAGTTTTGACTTCAGGCGCACCAGCATGGCGGCTTCGTAGATGAACTCGCCCGCGATATCGAGATTGAGGTCCTCCATCAGCTGCAGGTACTGGTGGAATTGGTCACAGATCTGTAGCACCGGGATGTCGTAGATGTCGACCTTGTTGACCTTGATCAGGTGCAGCAAGAGGTCGAGTGGACCTTCGAAGATCGGCAGATGCACCTTCCAGGCATCGGGCAGACCGCTGCCGGCAGCATCCACTTCCTGCTGGACAGCTTCGAACTGAGCCGCCGCGAGCTGATCTACGGGTAGCTCGACGGCGGACGCATCCTCGGAGGTCTCTTCTGGAGGACGATCTTGCGGCGTCATGCCTCGACTCCAGGCGCGGAGTTCATCGTCGCCGCGCCGTCACGGATCTGGACCAGCAAGCGGTCGTTGTCGCGCAGCACTTCGGCGGTACGCACGACCGCCAGCACGTGACAGACCATTCCGAGCAACCACAGCAACCCGTGCAGCCTTGGCGGCATCAGGCCGGTGAGCACTTCCGTGCCGGAGAGAAACAGAGCCGCATTGAAGACCACTGCCGTGGTCAACCAGGGCAAGACGCGTCGACGGTGCTGGGCATGTCGTGCGCCCGCCTCCTGCTGCAGGCTGGCCGCCGCGGCTTCACGCAGCAGCCCGGAGCGCAGGCAGATCAGGTAGAGGCCGACCCACACGTGGCTGAGCAACAGCAACAGCAGACCGACCAGGCCGATCGCCAGATGCCGGCTCACGGCCTGCCGGTTGGTGTAGTCGAGAAAGACTCCGGTCACGCCGACATACGCCAAGACCAGCGCCGCCACGACCCCGGCGGTCAGGATAGCCCTACGGATCATCTTGTTCATGTTTGGATCGCTCGTAGCCAGTGTTGGGCCGCGTGGTGTGGTCGGAAGTTGTCGTCCAGGCGCCGCCGACCGGCTGCGCCCCGGCGGCGACTCTCGCCCGGCTGGCTCCAGGCCTCGACGAGTGCCGTCCGCAGTGCATCGACGTTCTCGGCTGGCACCAGCCAGCCTGTCTCACCGTCGACCACGACTTCGGGAATGCCGCTGACCCTGCTGGCAATGACCGGTGTCCCAGCCTCCATGGCCTCGAGGACGACCAGCGGCATCCCCTCGTAGATGGAGGGTACCACCAGAGCGCGGGCGGCGGAAAGCAGCTCGCGCACGCGCCGGGCATCGCAGCGGCCGAGGAAGGTGACGTCCGACAGCGCGCGCTGCCGGCACGCCTCCTCCAGTGCCTGCCGGTGTTCGCCCTCCCCTGCGATCCAGAGCCGGGCGTCCGGGTGCTCCGCGTGCAGCGCTTCGAGTGCCGCCAGCAGTACCTCGACGCCCTTGCGCAGGCGCAGCCGGCCGACGAAGAGAAAGGCGGTTTCGGCGTCCTCGGACACTGGGGCAGCAAAATCCTTGGCGACCGTCTCCCGACCTTCGAGCACCGCACCGGTGACGTTCGGCAGGACTTCGATGCTCTGTCGCTCGACACCGTAGTCGCGGGAGACCTCGTCGGCAGTGACCGCGCTCGGCGTCAACAGCTGGTCGGCGAGTCGAGCGGTCAGCCAGCCGAGCACGATGTGCAGCGGGGCCTTGAAGCGCCGGAAACGGCGTTCGACGGCCCCGGGGCGCCCCAACTCCCTGCCGTGCTCGTCCCGCAGCGGCCTCACCGCGTGACGCTCTCGGCAGTAACTGACCTGCAGCAAGGCCAGCAGCCGCGGTGTCGCTGCGCCGTCCTCGCTGCGCCCGCGCGCCGAGGCACGGAGAAAGCGCCGCAGTAGGCGCGTGACCAGCGCGGCCAACGCACCGTCGCTCTCGTGCACCTGCACGACGTCCGGTCGGTCGCGCCACACGGCTAGGGCGGCCGGCAGCGCCACCGTCAGCGGAAACAGCAGCTTGGGACCGCGCGCGCCACCGTCGCCACGGCCCAGCACGTGCACGTCGACGCCTTGCTCGCGCAGACCGGCAGCCAGTTGCAGTACTTGCTCGCCGACGCCGGAAATATCGTGCGGTGGCAGGGTATTGGCGATCAGCAAGACACGCAACGCCGTGTGTTGCCCCGTGTGGCGCCGACTGGACGGCTTCAACTGATGTGGAAGGTCATGTTGACCACGCCGAAGCGCAACTCGTCCTGGTCCTTGACCTCGACCGGTACCCCGGTCTCCAGGCGTGTGCCGTTGACAAACGTGCCGTTCATCGTGCCGATCTCTTCCGACGCGTAGAACTTGCCGGCACGGCGGTAGACCTTGGAATGGCGACGGCTGGTCGAGCGCTGCGTGTCGACGGGCGTCAGGTCGACATCCGGGTAGATTCCGGTCACCGGGTCACGGCGGCCGACCGTCGTCTCCTCGCCCTGCGCCAGCAGGAACTCCATGCCCGACTTGACGTGGACCAGGCGCTCGGGCCCGTACTTCTTGTCCTTGTCGATGTCCGGCGCCGGCATTTCGGCCATCAGGCCGGCCGACGATTCGGTCGTTCCCAGGGCTTTCTTGAGCAGCGTGTCCGTCTCGCGCAAGCGGCGCGAGAACTTGCGCATGATGCGCACTGCGATCTCGGGATCCTTGCGCAGCATCTGGGCGAAGGTCGCGCCGTTGATGCGCACCAGCTTCGCCGGATTCAGCGCGCGCGCGGCAGCATTGCGCGGCATGTCGTCGAGCAGCGACATCTCGCCGAAAAAGTCGCCCTTCTCGAGGACGGCCAGCTGCTTGAGATCGCTGCCGACCCGTTTCAGGATCTCGATCTGCCCCTCGTGGATGATGAACATGTCCGTGCCGAGGTCGCCCTCGTCGAACACCATCTCCCCCGCCTTGAATTCGGCGGTGTAGTTGCCACTCTGGCCAGTTGCTTTGAAGACAGGTTTGCTCATCGTCGCTCAGCTCGGGTTCGTCACTCACCCTTCCGGAGCACTACCCGAGTTCGAGGACGCCTTCGCCAGGGTCCAAACGGGCCTGCATTCCCAAGGGCAAGGTGAGATTAGGACATTGGTGGCCTGCCGGCAACTTGCCGGCCAACGGCCGTTCGGGAAGTGTTTCGCGGCAGGTCTCTATGAGTGCCTTCCAGGCCATGTCGGAATTGACCGACTCTGGCCACCAGATATGGCCGATACACATGCCCGAGATTGTCGAGAGCCTACCCGACAGGTGAAGGTGAGTCAACATTCGATCCAGCCGGTAGAGGGGTTCTTGTAGTTCTTCCCAGAACAATACACAGCCTTCCAAGTTCGGAGCATACGGCGTTCCGAGCAGCGACACGAGCAAGCTCAAGCAACCACCGAGCAGCGGGCCGCACACCGCCGGTGCCTGACGATCGGCCCACCACTGCGGCTCCAGGCGCTGCGGGTAGCGGCCAGCCAGGGCGTCGAGCAGGCTGCGCTCCTCGTCTACTTCGAGTCCACGCGCCAGGTCGACGGCCGGCATCGGCCCGTGGAAAGCGACGAGGTGCAGGCGCCGCACCACTTCGAGCAGGAAAGGAGTCAGGTCCGAGTAGCCGAGATACGCCCGCGGATTCGCTGCCAGTAGGTCCCAGTCGAAGTGCGGCAGCAGCCGCATCACTCCATAGCCACCGCGTGCGAAAGCGATGGCGCGCAAACTCGGATCGGCGGCCAGCTCGTGGAAGGCATCGAGCCGCTCGGCATCACTGCCGGCGAACAGGCCGCACGCCGAACGGCTGCGCAGGTTGGCCGCCGGCACCGGCTCGAAGCCGAGGTCGCGCAGCGCCTGCAGACCAGCGTCGACACGCTGCGGTTGCACCGGCCCGGACAGCGCGGCCACGCCGATCCGGTCTCCGGGCTCGACAGGTGGTGGAAGAACAGCAGCGCGGGAGAGCGTCATAAGCCGAATTCTGTACCCCGAAGGGTGATAGTCATTCCTCTAAGGCCGACGTTGCCGCCGGCTTCCAGCAACCTACCCGGAAGCAGACGCCCAGCCGAAGCTGAACGAGCGGGACGGGCAGCCCGCGAATCTACTCCCCTATTTGGTCTTGCTCCGCATGGGGTTTACCGTGCCTCGCACCGTCGCCGGTGGAGCGGTGCGCTCTTACCGCACCCTTTCACCCTTACCGCACGGGGCCGAAGCCACCGCACGGCGGTCTACTCTCTGTTGCACTTTCCGTCACATCGCTGCGCCTCGCCGTTAACGAGCATGCTGCCCGGTCGGAGTTCGGACTTTCCTCCCCTCCGCGAACGGAGCGGCGACTACCTGCCGCTCTCCCGCGCCGACGGCCATTGTAGCAGCCTGTCGGCCTCAGCTACCCTCGCTGACTCGTTCCCGGTTCAAATGCGTGCCAGTCGCTCCAGCGCCACCTTCGCTTCGGCGTGCTTCGGGTTCAACTCCAATACCATCTGGTAGTGGCGGCGCGCTTGGTCAAGCTGCTGCAGGCCAGCGTACACCTCGCCGAGATTGAGATGTACGTCGGCGAGCCGGATCTGCTTGCCCTGCGGGTCTCGACGCAAGGCCTCGTCCAAGCTCTCTCCAGCACGCCGCAGCCAGTTCGGGTTGCGCATTTGCACCTCGCCCAACAGCACGTAGTACTCTGCCCGCGGATCCCGTCGCACAGCATCGTTGAGAAGCTCGTGGGCTTGGTGAAAATTTGCCGCCGCGAGCATGCTCCGCGCTCGCTCGACGTGTGCCTGTGCCAGCAACCGCTCCCGCTCCGCTGGTTCCGGCTCCTCCGTCGCCCCTTGCAGCAGGCCAGGTTGACGGTTGTACTCGCGTCGCCGGGGCGGCGAGCTGAGCACGCGATAGGCTTCGGTAACTTGCTCGAAGAGGCGCGCCAAGGCGCTCGCTTCCTGCGGCATGCCCAGCCTGACGGCGTGACTCGGGTGCACCAGTCGAGCCACGCGTTCAAAGGCCTCGCGGACTTGCACGTCGTTGGCACTCAGGGGGACATCGAGCAGCCGGTAGTGGTCGAGGCGGACACCACGAGCCAGCAAGTCCTTCAGCTTCGCCCGGTGATCGTCCGGCCGCAGATTCGAGGGTTGACGCTGCAACTCGTGGCCAATACGTTCCAGCAGACGCTGTGGCAAGGGGACGGACACCTTCGGTGCTGCTGTGTCAGCCGCCTTGTCGCCGGATGGGCGGGTAGGTTTGTCGTGGACCTCAGCGGTTTCGGGACGCACACTGGCGGCAGGTCGCTGCGGCGCCTCGACAGCGCGAATCCAGCCAACAGCCAGCAGGCGGCACAACCGCGGCAAGGCTTCTCTTGCCGTCAAACCAGTCTCGCGCGGCAACGCCGCCAGCACCGCTGGCTGTGCCAGGCGCGCGAGCAAGAAGCCGCTCGAGGGATCGAGCCAAAAAGCCGATGTCAGCTCATCGCTGTGTCCCGCGGCTTGCAGCCAGGCCTCGTCCCCTCCGAGGCGCTGGCGCAGGACGGACTCGTCCTCATCACCGTCAACCGCCAGCCGCATCACGAGGCAGGCTGTCGGCAAGGGGCCGGCCGCAGTCGGTGAGACCTCCTCGTTCGCCGCGGCGGTGAACGTCAACTCGTCCAAGCCGCGCCCTCGTAGACTGTCGGCCAGGTGTTCGAGCAGCGCTTTGACCTCGGGCTGCGCTTTGCGCGGCAGGGTCTTGTTCTCAGCAGACTCCAGCAAGCCGGCCAGCCGGCGCGCTGGCAAGTAGTCGGAAGGCAGAAACAGGGCGCCATCGACGAAGATCAGGCGCACAGATAGGCCCGTTTGTACGGTCAGCACACCGGATCGACGTTGCTGGTAAAGCTCGTTGAGCAACGGTAGTGCCGGGGGCACAGTACTAGCGCTCGGGGTCGGCAACACTACGGGTGCGGCACTATCTTCTGCTGAAGCCATTGAGGCAGAACGAGTCATGATGTGCTTTCCGTTTTCCGACAAGTGATTCGAACTCCCGCATGCAGGAGGAGTCGGGCTAGCGGAGCAGAAAGCAAAGTAAAAGAATGAATACAAGTATAGCGCAAACTATGGCGAGAACGGAATCGCTCTCGCCATAGCCAGGCTCAACGTCGCTGGACGTCCGCCAGAGAAGAAACGTCAGCGGAACTCGACGCGCACGGGCTCGTCCAGCTGCATCTTGATACCGGGAACACCCTCGAGCATGCGCTGCAACTCGGCCGGCGAGCCCGGCTCGCCACCTGCCATCAGCTCCTCGAGCACACCCGGCGCGGCCAGCAGCTGGTCGAAATCGAGTTCCATCAGTGTGATCGTGCCCTGGTCGTCTACGTAGCGGGCGTTGGTGCTCAGCACCTCACCCTCGGGTACGAGACGCATGCGGACTCGCAATCCCTGGAAGAATTGCTTCATCATGGCCAGCGCCATCTCTTCCTGTGCTAGCTCCTCGGGTGTCTTCTCCGCTTCCGGCTCGTCGGCCTCAGCGCTGTCCGTCTCGTCGCTTTCGGCATTCCAGCCACCCGTCGGCTCCGGGGGAATGAGGGTCAGCACCGACTTGCCGCCCGAACGTTCGAGCGTGAACCGCAGCTTCTCGTCGTCCGCACGGCCCGCCTCGTCGCCGCCCCCGCTGCCCGGCGGGCCTGGCGTGGCCGAGGTCTGGACTTGGGTGATGTCGGTGAAGGCGTAGGTGGCCCGGGCACCTTCGAAGTCTTCACCGTCCAGACGCTCGGTCTCGACCAGCGTCACGCCCGGTCCCATCGACTCGCCCATCTCGCGCAGTGAATCTTCCGAGAACAGGTCGGGCGACTCTGGCGTCTCGCCGTCTTCGGCAAAGGTCGCAGCCATGGCTTGCATTTGCTGCAGGAAAGCGTTCTTGACGGTGAACTCGTTCTTCACCGTGCCCGTGCCATCGGGCTTGACGGTCATCAAGACATCGACGGTGAAACAAGCCGTGTTGGCCAGCAGCAGGACAGTCAGCAGCGCCAGCAGCAGACCACGGCAACGAAAGCGGGAGATCAAGCTCGACATTTCAGGCTCCTTGGGATCACAGAATCAACGGGATGTTCAGCGGCTGGTCGCCAACCCCGGCCTGTAGCAGGCGCACTTCGACCGTTTGGGGCTGCTCGGCGCTCGTACTCTGGTCGGCCTCCTTCCTCGGTCGGGATCATTCGGAGTCGTCGACGTCGTCCGACAACGCCATGATGCTAAACCCGGCGTCTACGTACAGGGTCTGCCCGGTGATGCCGGATGCGTCGGCACCGAGCAGGAAACCGCTGGCTCCGGCAACCTCTTCGAGCGTGATGTTGCGCTTCATCGGGGTCATCTGGTCGTAGAACTTCATCACCCGACTGAAACCACCAACACCGCGCGCCGATACCGTCTGCAAAGGTCCGGCGGATACCGCGTTGACGCGGATGCCGAGCGGGCCCAACTCATAGGCCAGCTGGCGCACGATGTGCTCCAGCGCCGCCTTGGCGGTCCCCATGACATTGTAGTTGGCAACCACGCGCTGCGAGGCGATGTAGGTCATGGCGATGATCGAGCCACCGCCCGGCTGATCGCCCTCGTGCATGTAGCGTTTGGCGTGCTTGGCCATCGGGATCAAGCTGTAGGCACTGATGTCGAGCGCCATCTTGAAGCCGTCGCGGCTGGTCTCGGTGAAGGCGCCGCTGAGGTCGTCGTGCTGGGCGAAGGCAATGCTGTGGACCACATGGTCGAGCCTTCCCCGGGCTTCGTGGTGCTTTGCGAATACCTGCTCGATCGAGCCTTCCTCGGTGACATCGCAGGGTACCAGTACGGCATCGTTGATGCCTTCGTCTTCCAGCAGTTTCTCCAGACCGCGCAGGAAGCGATCCTGGTAGGCCAGGGTCAGCTTGACCCCCTCGGTATGCAACTTGCGGGTGATGCCCCAGGCGATACTGCGCTTGTTGGCCACGCCGAAGACGATGGCCGCTCTATCCTCGCTCATATATCGAATCTCCTTGAATGTAGTTTCGGTGCGCCGAACTCAGGCCCCGGCACCGTCCCACGGCCAGCCCAGGATCGCGTCGACGGTATCGCGCGAGACGGCGTGGTAGAGCGGGCGGGCCTGCTCGTAGATCGCGCGGGCCCGCAGCTTGCTTTCTTCGGACTCGGCCAGATTCTCGTACAGGGGCTTGAGGAACTTGCGCCGCCCCATACCGGTCAGGAAGGTCTCGAGCGCCGGATAGCCGGGTGCGTAGTCGTTGTCGATCACATGGTGCAGCCAGGCGTGCAGGATCTCGGAGTTACCGCTCTGGGTGAAACCGTTGGCGGCGTCCAGGTCAGCCATCTGCGGCTCGCTCAGCTCGCTGGGCAGCTGACGCAGGAAGTGCAGCCACTCATGACTACTCCAGCCCTCGGTTTCCAGGTCGGCGGCAGGGGTGCCGGCCTGCCAGGTAGCGATCTGGGCTTCGACCTTGGTGAAGGCCTCGGACTGTACCGCCGGGACGTTGGCTGGGATGCCGGGACCGTAGATCCAAGCGTCGAGCTGCAGCTTGGCGGCCAGCTCGTCGTTGCCGGCGATCAAGTTCTGGTTCAGGTAGTCGAGAAACTGCGCCGTGGTCACCGACTCGAAAGCACGAGTCTCGAAGTAGGCGCGCAGGAAGTCGTCGAAGGCCTCGCGCCCGACACTCTCCTCCAGCAGACGCAGCAGGAAGTAGCCTTTCTCGTAAGCGATATCGGTCATGCCGTCGTCGGGATTGCGGCCAGCGAGGTCGAGGTAGAGATGGGTGTCGGGACTCTCGGCGCCCAGCTCCTCCACCGTCGCTTGCAAGTCCTGCCAGCCGAGCTGTGCCAGCATCTCGGAGTAGTCACGGCCGTAGAGGGCCTCCATGATTCGACGCTCGAAGTAGACGGTGAAGCCTTCGTTGAGCCAGAAGTCGTTCCAGGTGGCATTGGTCACCAGGTTGCCGGACCAGCTGTGCGCCAGCTCGTGCGCCACCAGAGCGGTGAGCGAGCGATCACCGGCAAGGATGGTGGGCGTGAGGAAGGTCAGGCGTGGGTTCTCCATACCACCGAAGGGAAAGCTGGGTGGCAGTACGAGCATGTCGTAGCGCTCCCAACGATAGGGGCCGTACAGCTCCTCGGAAGCCTCGATCATCTTCTCTGTATCGGCGAATTCATAGGCCGCGGCTTCGACCACTGACGGCAGTGCATAGACGCCCGTGCGCTCTCCGATGGCACGGAACTCGAGGTCACCGACGCCGAGAGCCAGCAGGTAGGACGGGACCGGCTGCTGCATCTGGAAGCTGTAGACGCCGTCGTCGCTCTTCTCCTGCGGGTTGGCGGCGCTCATTACCGCCATCAGGCCAGCCGGTACGCGGATCGTCGCCTCGTAGGTCATGCGCACTTCCGGCGTATCCTGGCACGGCACCCAGGTGCGGGCGAGAATGGCCTGCGACTGGCTGAGCAGGAACGGGTGGTCACCGCCGGTCTGTGACGGTTCGAGCCACTGCAGGGCGGCGGCGTCTGGGCTACTGAAGTAGTCGATGTGCACGACCTTCGTATCCGGCTGGATGTCGATGATCAGCGGGCTGCCGAAGTGCTCTTTGGCTTCCCCTACCGTGTAGGTTGCCTGTGCCTCACTGTCGTCGAGGGTGACGCCTCGGATCGTGAGGTCGCGCGTGTCGAGATGCAGCTCGCTGGCGCCAGTGGGGTTGTCCAGGTGCACGCTGGCGATGCCGCTCAGCTGCCGAGTCTGGAAGTCGACACCCAGGTCGAGCGCCAAGTGCCGCACGCGCACTTCGTCGGGACGAGAATAGGAGTGTGGGTCGACGGCATCGCTGGGGCTCGCGGAATCCACGCTCGCGCTTCCCTCAGGAGTTGGGCCGCCACAGGCGGCTGGCAACAGCAGGATGGAAAACAGCATGGAAACGGCCAGCAGGAGTCGGAAGCTTCGAATGTGCATGTCGTACCTTTCGAGAGGATGCTCGTTGGCAAGCAGATCTGGCAGTGGGGATGGAGGTCGGACCGCGGTCAGGGAGTAGCATGTGGGTTGAACCGGGGGTATTGGAAGGTCGCCTGAGAGTATCACAGCGCCTGGCCTCACCCAGGACTGGAAGCAGGCAGAACCGTGGTACCACCATGCGGCGCTGACGCATCGACCAGCACCTGCCGCAGTAACCCGGGCCGCCGACCATCGAGCAGGCAAGACTCGATGCCACGGGCCGCCAGGTTGCGCACGGTCTGCAGGCGCAGCTCCATACCGCCCGTGACGTCGGTACCACGGGGAGCACGAATCACCTGGCTGCCTCCATCTCGTAGCCATCCGTCCAACTGCGTCGCCGGCAGAGACGCCACGGTGGCTCCGTCCGCATCGAGCAACCCGGCGGTCTCCCCCAGCCAGAGGGCGCGACGGACTGTGTGCCCCGCCGCCTGCAAGGGGCTGCACAGCGCTGCCAAGACATGTTCGGTGGAGCGAATGCACGCCCCCCAGGTGAGATCGAGCACGACATCGCCGCAGACCACCGGCAAGAGTCCTTGCTCGAGCGCGCACAGGAGCGGCTCCGTCTGCAGGCTGGCGATGCGCCCGGCGTCGGTGGTCAGGAAGGCCGACGGTGACAAGGAAAAGGGACGGGCTCCGGCCTGCACCAGGCTGTCGAGTACCAGCCGGTGCAAGGCCGCGGCGGCAGCTTGGGTCGCGGCGATCCCGTCGGCCAGCGGGACGTGAGCCTCCGTGGCGACTGGGGCTCCGCTGCTCAGACCCGCGCGGCGTGCCTCGACATGACCAAAGGAGCCGCTGCCGTGCCCCAAGACAAGCCCTGTCTGCTCGCTCAGGTCTCGGCGTGCGGCGGCCAGCTCGGCGGCCAGACGTTCGATCACGTCGCGGCGTGCGTGGCCGGGCCGCGTCTTGTCGGTGAGCAGCGAACCGCCCAGCTTGACCAGCACGACGTCCACTAGAGGATTCCCTTCATCGGTAGTAGCCCTCCATCGTACCGTCGTCCGTCAAAAGAACGGCTCAACCTCAACGCGCGGCCCGTCGCCGACGCGGTCGCGGAGGACCTGGTGCACGCCATCGACCCGTGCCAGCGTGGTGGTGACGCGCTCGCTTTCGGCCTGGGCGCAGATCACGTGGACGTTGGCGCCGGCATCCATCGTGCTCCAGGCCGAGCAGCCATCCTCGCGCAGCTGACGCACGGCCGCCAGGACGGCAAGCGTGGCCGGCTGCCAGTAGAAGATCGGCGGCTGGCTGGACATGGCGATCAAGTGCAGCTCGATCGCGTCTTGCTCCAGGAGCGGCCCGAGACGGTCCAGGTCGCGCGCCAACACCGCCGAGCGCACCGCTTCCAGCCGCGCCGGCAGCAAGGCCTGGCGCGCCGCGAAGTGCGGACTGCTGGCAGCGCGGCGGTGGCCGTCGAGCGAGGCGACAGCCTTGGGACCGGTCTCGACCAGGGCAATGACGTCAGCCAAGTCCCAGTGTTGCGCTGGCGCCATCTGGCGCGCCACGCAAGTCGTCTCGGCATCTGCGGCATCGGCGGACCAGTCAGGCGGCGGCCACTCGACGAAGCCGCCGAGTACCGAGCGCGACGCCGACCCGGAACCACTGCGGCGAGCCAGCAGCGAGCGCGTGTCGGCGTCGGGATCGAGGCCGAGTGCGCCGCACGCGGCGAGTGTCAGAGCGGCGAAGCCGGAAGCCGAGGAGGCCAGGCCCGCGGCGGCCGGAAAGCTGTTGCGCGTCACGACCCGCCAGTGTCCTTCGCTGGGGTGCCCCTGGGTACGTGCCCAGGCCCGCAGACGTTCCAGATGGTCGAGGGCTCGCTGGCGAAAGCGCGGGGGTGGCTCGAGCACTTGACTGCCGCGAGCTTCCTCGACAGCCAAGTGGATCGTCGACTTCCCCGGGCCGGGCACGAGCTCTACCGTGCAGCGACTGCGGCACACACTCAGCGTCATCGAGATCGAGCCGTTGCAGGGCAAGGCTCGTTCGAGATCGGTGGTTCCCCAATACTTGATGAAGGCGATGTTGGCCGGAGCCGAGACCGTGCACTTGCCAGGGCTGAAGCTTTCCGTGGAATCGAGAGACTGCATAGCTGATGCGCAGTCTACACCAGCAGCGAAAGCTGGGTACCCGACCTCAAGCCCCCGGATCCTCCTCCAGCCGATCCGCGATCGATGCCGGGATCGGCACCGTCTTCAAGCCCTCTGGCAGCCCCATCAGGCAGCATGCAGCGGCTGTGTGGCCGCGCGCCAGCAGGCGGCCGTCGCAGTGGATCTCCCAGGCGTAGGTCATTGACGTCCGGCCCTTGCGACGGATGCGCAAGTGCACGTCGAGAACATCCTCGAAGCGCGCCGGTGCCTTGAAGTCAGCCGACGACGCGAGCCGCGGCCAGCCGGCACGCTGGCCATCGACCTCAAACTCGACGCTGGTGCCGAGCGAGCGCAAGAAGGCGTGCTCGGCCTCCTCGGCGAAAACGAAGTAGCGAGAGAAATGCAGGATGCCACCCATGTCTGTGTCCGCGAACTCGACCCGACGCTGGTAGTGGAAGTCGCGGACCTTCGGTGCGGGTAATGGGCTCACGCGGCCCTCCCTGCGGCTTGGGTCACCAGCTTCTCGTAGATGTCCAGCGTCCGTCGCGCCATCGCCTCGTCACTGTGTTCCGTGTGCACGACCTTGCGTGCCCGCTCCCCCATGCTGTGACGGTGCTCGCGGCTGCGCATCAGCAACATCAACGCGGCAGCGACGGCGTCCGCGGATTCAGGTTCGACGAGCAGGCCGCCGCCGGTGCGTTCCAGCATCTCGGGGAAGACCCCGTGGTGAGGCACGACGACCGGGACGCCAGCGGCCTGTGCCTCGAGCAGACTCAATCCCTTGGATTCGCGGTAGACAGTGGGCACCGCCACCGCATCGACGCTGCGCAGGAGCGCCAACTTGCCCGCCCGGTCGACCTCACCGAGCATCTCGACCTGCTCCGCCAACCCCCACTCCTGCAGTCGTGCCATCTGCTCGGCAGCGTAGGCCTGGTCCTTGGGCCCCAGGTACCCGGCGATGCGCAGGCGTACTCTCGACTTGCCAGCCTGTTCTGCCAGCTGACGGAAAGCCTCGACCAGGATGTGCAGGCCTTTCTCAGGACAGATGCGCGCCAGGAAGCCAATGGCGAATGGGGGCTCCTCCGCTGCCGCCTCGACAGTGGCGCGCGGCAAGGGCGTGCCGGGCGGGTCGAAGTCCTGCAACAAGAGACCGAAGGGAACGATGTGAATGCGCTCGCGCTCGACGTGGAGGTAGTCGGCCATGAAATCGGCGTACTCGCTGCTGCCACAGAGGAAGGCGTCGGCATCGTGCACGCGCTCGTACAGCACCTGGCGAGCGCGCGTCCGGTAGGGCTCGATGAGGTCGTCGAGGAAGATCTCCTCCCCCAACAGGGAGCACACGACCGGCACGCCGAGTTCCTGCTTGACGCGCCGTGCGACCCCGAGCAGCATCGAATTCTGCAGCTGCACGACGTCGGGCCGCAGATCGGAGCGCAGCCAGTCGACCAGGGCCTCTAGCTCACTGGCGCTGTTGCCGTCTTCGCCTTCGAGCATGGTGACGGTCAGGCGACCGAGGTCGCGCGCGTCACTGCTGGCGCTGAAACGCGATACGTACTCGAGCACCGAGCGGCGATCGAGCCAGCGGTGCAAGAAGCCGGGCAGACGCGCAAACCAGCGCGAGCGGCTCTGCAGATAGACGTTGACCGCCCCGAAAAACACGCGATCCATGCTGACATTGGTCTCGTCGGTGCGCATCGGCGTGTAGAGCGGGATCAGCGCCGCATCGTGGCCGAGGCGTTGCAGCGCCGCCGCCAGGGTGTTGTCGTGGATACAGGCGCCGCACAGCATGCCGGCGGCACCCGCGGAGATCATGCCGACCTTCATGTCGTGCTCCCGGCTCCCCGGGGAGCGAAGAAGCGCGCCACGTGTTCGCTCGACGGCGGGCGACTGGCCAACGAGACGACGATCAACACCAGAGCCGCGCTGAGCAGGATAATGGCCACGGGCATCACGCCGCTACCGGCCACCGTGTAGCCCGGCACCTGCCAACCGTGGACGAAGAAGAAGATCCACAGCACAATCACCGTCAACACCGCAGCGATGGCGCCGGCGCGCGTGCTGCGCCGCCAGTAGAGGGCGGCCACGACCAACGGCACCAGCGCCGCGAAGCCGGTGAAGGACCACACACCGAGCTTGAAGATCGACGCCGGCGACACCAGCGACAGCAGGAAGGTCAGCGCCAGCAGGCCACCGACAAACCAGCGGCCGGTCCGCACCTGCGCGGCCTCACTCATTGTCTTGCCGCGAGCGTGCTGTACCGGACGCACGACGTCCTGTGTGAACATCGTCGACAACGCCAACACCTGCGAGTCGAGCGACGACATGATGGCCGCGAAGACGCCCGCGGTGAGCAGACCGGCGAGCAGTTCCGGGGTGTGCAGACCGATCATGCGCACCAGCACCGAGCTGGCCTCCGGGCCCTGCAGCGCCGGAAAGTCGAGCTTGCCGAGCATGCCGATCAGGACACTGGGCACCCACACGATCACCAAACACAGCGGGTAGGCGATCATCGGCAGGCGAAAGCTGCGCGCGTCGCGGGCCGAGAGCCAGTGCAAGAAGATGTGCGGGAACATACCGACCGACAGCGGAATCAGCGTGTAGCTGAGGAGCTTTTGCCAGGGCATGCCGTCACCGCGCCGCAGCAACTCGGGTTCGACCGCCGCCAGGCGTCCCAGCGCCGCTTCCAGGCCACCAACTTGGCGCAGGATGAGGAAGAAAGTGACAGCGCCCAGCGTCATGAAGACCAGTGTCTGGAAGGTGTTGGCCCAGGCAGTGCCGCGCAGACCGCCATAGCTGACGTAGGTCAGGACAACGGCCGTGATGACCAGACTTCCCAACCACTGCGGCACCTCACCACCGGTGATCTGCGCCACCGCGACGCCACCGCCGAGGACACCGATCAACAAGTATGGGATGACCAGGAGCACCAACACGGCGAACAGCAGCACGCCGAGGCCGCGGCTCTGGTAGCGCGCCTGGAAGAATTGCACTTGCGTCAGGTAGCCGTGCCGCTTCCCCACCGCCCACAGCCGGATGCCGACGAAGAAGAAGACCAGCGGCACGACGATCGCCGATGCTGAGGCCATCAGCGCAAAGACGCCGACCCCCTGGCGGTAGGCCTCACCCGAGGCGCCGAGCAGTGAGAACGACGTCATGTGCGTACCGAACAGGCTCATCAGCAGCACGAAGGGGCCAATCGTCCGCGTGGCGAGGAAGAAGTCCTCACCGGTACCTCGAAACAAACGATGGCTGAGCAAGCCGATGCTCAAGACCAGCATGAGGTAGAGCACCAAGACTGCGATGATCATGCCGCGGACTCCTCCTCGGAGACATTTTGCGGCCAGCCGACTCGCACTAGAAGAGCCATGACGCCGGCGACCAGGAAGCAGTAGCCAACGTGGTAGAGAAAGACCGCCGGTAGCCCGAGCCAGAGGCGGTCAGCGCCATCGACGGGCACCAGTCGCCACAACCAGGCGTCTTCGTGCAGCAGGTAGACGCTTGCCAACAGGAGTAGCAGAGGGAGCCGGCGCATGGTTTCCAGCTGTTCTCTCAGACGCCGGCACGCAGGTGTGCAGCGCCTTCCGTTACGTCCGCGGGGGCGCTGAGCGTGAAGGGTTCCAGGGCCCAGGCCCCTGGGATCTGCGTCATCTCGGCCATGTCCTCGAACATCCCGTCGAAATCATGATCGAAGACGCCGCCGAGCAGAATCTTGACGACATCGTCACGACGCTCGGGGAAGCGGCGCAGGAAGTCGGCAAAGCTGAAGTCCTTGTCGTAGAAGGCGTAGACTAGCTTGCGAAAAGCCTCCATGCCGCCCAGGAACTCCGCCTCGAAGGCGCCCAGCCGAGCGCCCGAGACATCGCCATCGGCGAGACCGGCGCAGATCGCGTCCGCCGCCATCTCACCGCTCTTGAGCGCCAGCAACACGCCGCTCGAGTAGAGCGGATCGATAAAGCCGTAGGCATCACCGACCAGTACCCAACCGTCGCCGGCCCGCTCACGGCTACGGTAGGTGAAGTCCCGCAGGACTTGCGCCGGGAACGCCTGGAAGGCCCCTTCAAGCCGCTCGGCCAGAGCTGGACACAACGCCACCTGCTCGTCGAAGACGTCCTGCGGCGGTCGCTTGTCGTCTGGCCGCACGAGGTATTCTAGCGGCGCGACCACTCCAACACTGACCTGGTCCCCGGGCAGCGGGATGTACCAGAACCAGGAATCCTTGTCGCGCGTCTCCATCACCAGCGTGGCTCCCTCGTCGATACCAGGATCGCGCCGCGCAGCCTTGAAGTGGCTGAAGATGGCGGCGTTGCGCAGCTCCGGATCTTCCTGCCGCAGCCCGAAACGGCGTGCCAGCATGCCGCTCTGCCCGCTGGCGTCGACCACCACCGAGGCCATCAGATGCCGCGTCGATGTCGTGTCTCCATCCTGGGCAGCACCGCGGGCCGCCTTGACTTCGACGCCGACCGCGCGGTCGCCATCGAACAGCACATCGACAACCTTGACGCCGCGGTGGACCTCGGCACCCAGGCGGGCGGCGTTGTCGAGCAGCATCTGGTCGAACTCGGAACGCACCACCTGCCAGGTCTGCGGGTGCTCGAAGCCCTCGGCTTCTTCGAAGTAGAAGGGCGCCGAAGCCTTCTCCCCGCGGCTGAAGAACTGCACGCTGTACTTCTTGGTGAAGTGACTGGCTTGCAGCTGCTCGACCATGCCCAGCCGCTCCAACGTGTCATAGGTCGCCGGGATCAGCGACTCGCCGATCTTGAAGCGCGGCGAAGGGTCGCGCTCCAAGAGCAGCACACGCAGGCCTCGGTCGGCGATCAGAGCCGCTGCTGTGGCCCCCGCCGGGCCACCACCAACGACGATAACGTCATAGCTGTCGGACTGGAACATGGTCTCTCCTCGGGTTGCATCCGTGGACGGCGCTCAGCCGATCTGCAGGCTGACCAGGACTTCTTCGTCGCGCACGAACAGGCGGTCACCGACCAGGGTCGGCATGGTCCAGGTCTTGCTGTCGAAGAGCTGCAGGCGATCCTGCTCCTTGTAGCCTTCGGGCGTTGCCTCGACTAGTACCAGCTGCCCCCGCTCGCCGAGCACGTAGAGGTAGCCGTCGGCATAGACCAAAGAGCCGTGACCCAGGCCACGTTCGGCCCACACTTGCTCCCCGTCAGAGACGCGGATGCACTTGAGCGTCTTGTTGTCGAAGCCGTAGAGGTGGTCACCGAGCAAGATCGAAGAGCTGAACTGATTGCGCATGCGCGGGTTGTTCCACACCTCACGAACGCTGAAGCCGTCCCCCTCGCCGCGCTGCAACTCGAGCAAGGCGGCACCGGTGCTGTAGCCGGAAGCCACGAACAGGCGGTTGGGAGCGATGAAGATCGGCGTCGCGGCATTGACGTCGTAGTCGGTACGCCAGTCGTGCTGCCACAGCACCCGACCATCGGCGGGCGCCACACCCACCACCTTGGCGGCCAAGAAGAAGACGATCTGCCGCACGCCATCGACCTCGATCGGCAGTGGTGCCGAGTAGCCGGCGCCATCGTCGCGACCGGCGGAGGTCGTCCACACGGTCTCGCCCGTCTTCTTGTTCAGCGCCACGATCGAATTGCTGCCGGCGCCACCGACGTCGACCAGGAGCAGGTCGCCCTCGACCAGCGGCGCCATCGAGATGCCCCAGGTCGGAATGCGCGCGCCGAAGGTCTTGATCAGGTCGACGTGCCAGCGCTCCTCCCCATCTTGGACGCCCAGGGCATAGAGTTGCCCCTGGGCACCCAATGCGTAGACCGTGTCACCGTCGATCGTCGGGGTCGAGCGCGGCCCGTCGCCGAATTGGTTGCGGAACACGGCATCCAAGCGCTGCTCCCACACGCGCTCGCCCGAAGCGGTGTCGAAGGCGCCCGCGAACTCACCATCACCGCGACTGTAGAGCGTGAAGAGCCGTCCCTGGGCGATCGACAGCCCCGAGTAGCCGCCACCGACCTCGGTGCGCCACAGCATCTTCGGACCGGCGTCCGGCCAATCATGCAGCAAACCCGTGGCTGGCGACTTGCCGTCTCGCTGCGGCCCGCGGTACTCCGGCCAACTGCCCTCGACGGGCGTCGGTGCGGTGCTGGTGCCGGTATCGGCTGTCGGTAGGGCATCGGCCTGCGAGGCCGTGCCATTGCAGGCGACCAGCAGGGCGGCGGACGCAAGCACGAGCAGCATCACGGCGACCAGAGGCTGGGTGCGAAGGCGAGAGCGAAGGGATGAAGAGCGGCGGTCGGGCATCATGTTCTCCTAAAGTCCGTCCGGTGCATCGGGGGGGAGGGTCCCGGCGGCTCCGGGATGGGCTTCTCCGCTACCCTTCGACGCGCGACCGGTTTCGGGTTCAACTTCGGCGTCACAGAGACAATCTTGCGCTGCCTCGGTGGCACCCGGCGGGGCGGTTCCAGTGACCGCCGCCAGCTTGCGCAGTGCCGACGAGCGCAGGTCCAAGCGTACCAGTTCCCCGTGAGTGCTCGACGCTCCACGGCTCGCTGCGCTCGCGGCAGTACCGCGCAGGTAGAGGAATCCATCGGCGAGCGCTGGCAAGGCCCAGGTCTTCCCCTCGAAGACTTGCAGACGCCCGAGTTCACGGTATGCCTCCGGCGTCGCTTCGGCCAGCACGAGCGTGCCTTTCTCGCCGTAGAGCAGCAGCCTGCCGTCGGCGAGGAGCACCGAGCCCTTGCCGAGGGCGGGCCTCGCGTCGCGGCCGCGGCCCCGATCCGCCCAGCGCGTCGCACCGCTAACGGCGTCCAGGCACTTGAGGGTGCCATCGTCGAAGCCATACAGGTGGCCGTCGTGATAGATGGCCGAATGGAAGTGCGTCTTGATGTCGCGGCTCCGCCACAGAGCCTGCGCACTCGGCTGACCGTCCGTGGCCGTCACTTGCAGCAGCGCCCCGCCGACGTCGTAACTGGCCGCAACAAAGACACGGTCGTTCGGCAGCACCAAGGGGGTAGCGATGTTGGTGCCGTAGAAGGTATCCCACGGATCGTGCCAGTAGCGCGTGCCGCTTTCCGGGTCGATGCTCGTCAGACCGGCGGCGTGGAAGAAGAGCACCTGCCGAACCCCAGCCAATTCAGCGATCACCGGAGCCGCATAGCCGGCGCCACCGGTGCCATCGCGCCACAGCAAGCTGCCGGTTGTACGCTCGAAAGCGGCAAAGGTGCCCGTGTCTCCACCGACCTCGACGATCACCTTGCCTCCCGCCGGATCACGGACAACCAGGGGCGAGCCGGAATAGCCGAAGTGCGGTCCCTTGCCGCCGTACTCGGCGACCAGATCGTGCCGCCAACGCTCCACGCCCTCGACCGCATCGGCCGCCACCAGCACGCCGGTTCCACTGAGAGCGAAGACCATGCCGTCGTCGACGGTCGGCGTCGCGCGCGGACCGTCGCCCTGGTCGTTGCGCAGGACAGGGCTCATGCGCAGGCGCCAGACGCGGGCCCCGTCTTCGGCGCGCAGGCAGGTCAGGTACTCGTGTCGATCGTCGGCTTCCTGCGTATAGAGCAGCCCACCGACCACCGCGACGCTCGAATAGCCGGCACCGAGCGGTACGCGCCAGAGCTCCGGTGGTCCCTCGGCAGGCCAGGTCGTGAGCAGGCCGTCTTCGGTCGAGATTCCGTCGCGGTTGGGGCCCTGGTATTGCGGCCAATCGGCGGCCAGGAGGAAAGGGAGCAGGACGCTGAGGAACCCTGCAAGAGCCAACCTTCCTATGCCTCTCACGTGTACCTCGCTCCCTGGTACTTCTCTTCATAGAACGACGGCAGCAAGCCATCTACCTGCAACAAGCCCGTGGGCGTCAACTCGACGGTCTCGCCCTCGACCTGGAGCAAGCCCCGTTCCTGCAACTGGCGCAGCTGCGGCTCGAAGGTCTCGATCGGGTCGATGCCGTACTTCTCGCGCAGCGGGGCCGTCGGAAGCTTGCCCAGCTTGAGCTGCAGGATCAGCTCACGCGTGAAGCGCTCGCGTTCCGTCGTGGCGAAGGCGCGGCCCACGGGCAGGCCGCCGGACTCGACGGCGTCGAGGTAGGGCTTCCAGCCGCTCAGGTTCTGGTAGTGGACACCACTCAGATGACCGAAGGCCGAGACGCCGGCTGCCAGCAGGTCAGTGCCGTGCCAGAGCGAGTCGCGGTAGACGAAGGGCTCGCGGGTGCCCTGCTTGACCAGGGTGTAGGCGCTGGAGACTTCGTAGCCGTGGGCGCACAGCTCGTCGATGGCGTACTGCTGCCACTCGCGCTTGAGTTGCCAGTCGGCGATGCGCGGCACGCCCTCACCACTATCTGCTTCCCCCTTGCCGAGGAGGCGCTGCGAGTAGACGGTGTTGTAGGGCAACTCCATCTGGTAGATCGTGACGCTGTCCGGGTCAGCCTCGATGGTCTTCGCCACCGTGTCTTTCCAGGTCTCCCAGCGCTCCCCCACCATGCCGGAGATGAGATCGATGTTCAGCTGCCGGAAGCCCAGTTCCTGGATCCAGGGCAGCACGCGGTAAATCTCCTTGGAGACGTGGGCGCGGCCGTTCTCAGCCAGGATGGTGTCGTCGAAGTGCTCGACGCCCAGGCTCAGGCGGGTGACGCCGACCTCCTTGATCGCTTCCAACTTGGAACGCGTGAGGGTGCCGGGCTCCGCCTCGAAGGCGAATTCGCGCAGCGTGCCATCCTGCCAGTTCAACTCGTCGCGGATGTGGCCGACCAGGTTCTTCAGGTGCGGCACGCTGATGTAGCTGGGCGTGCCACCACCGAAGTAGAGAAAGTCGAGCGGCCGCTCGACCACCGCGGGCAGGGCACCATAGATCGCTAGCTCGCGCCCGACCGCGTCGACGTAGCCGCCGATCTGATCGGCGTTCTTGTCGGTGTAGACCTTGAAGTAGCAGAACTTACAGCGCTTGCGGCAAAAGGGAATATGGACGTAGAGGCCCATGGCCACGCCCGGGCGCGGTGGCAGCTGGCAGACGCGGTGAAAGTCTGCGAGCGCGTCCTCGTTCCAGAAGGAGTAGGGCGGATAGTTGGAAACGAAGACGCTGCCGACCTGGGTCGTGGCGCTGCTGGCGGCAGCAGAACTGGTGGCAGGTTCGGGGTTGGCCATATGGAGAACTCCTAAGTGCGGAGATGAGCGGCTGTGCGCGGAGCTGAGAGCCGAAGAGAGGGCGATTTCAGCCGAAGCAGTAGAGCGTGCCGTCAACGGTGCCGATCACCAAGCGCCCGTCGGCGATAGCGGGTGAGGCGAGGATGTCGGAGCCGGTGGTGAACTGCCATTGCACCTCGCCGCTCTCTACATCGAGCGCTAGCAGGGTGCCGTCGAGCGGCGCCGCGTAGACGCGTGAGCCAGCGATCACCGGCGACGCATCGTAGCGCGCGCGGCTGCTGTGGCTCCACAACTCTGCGCCGGTCGCGCTGTCGAGGGCACGCAGGATCTTGTCCCGGCCGCCGATCACGACCCGCCCACTCTCCCCCGCAGTCTTTCCCGCGGCGAGCGCCGCCGAGGCGAAGTACGGGAACTTGCGCACGGGGTGCTCATAACGCCAGACGACTTCAGCCTTGCTCAGGTCGATGCCCAGAACCTCGTTCTCGAAAGTGCCGACGTAGGCCCTCCCGTCGAGGATGGCGGCACCGGCGGCGGTATAACCACCGAGCGGAATCTGCGCGAGCTCCTTGCCGTCACTCAGGCGGACGCGGCGCAGGACTCCATCGCAGCCGGCGGACAGCGCGCTGCCCTGCCACAGTGCCGGCGGTGCGTGCACCGGCCCTCCCGTCTCGACCTTCCAGCGCAGTTGGCCATCGGCAGGATTCAGGCAGTAGAGGAACTGGTCGTACGAGCCGAAGAGCACGCAGCCCTCGGCGAGCAGGGCCGACGACGTCACTTCGGCTTCTGCCTCGAACGTCCACAACACCTTGCCGTCCTTGGCCGACAGCGCGTGGAAGGTGCCTCCTTCGTCACCGAAGTAGAGCTTGCCGTCCACGACCGTCGGCGTCGACTTGATCTCGATGCCGGCGCTGTACTTCCATTTCAGTTCCCCGCTGGCGAGGTCCAGAGCATAGAGGTGACCGTCCAGCGACCCGACGAAGACCGCGCCATCGACCACGGCAGCCGCCGCTTCGAAGCCTCCTTCGGCATGGAAGGTCCAGCGCGCTTCCAGCTCGGCGGGCAGCGCAACGGCACGGTGGCCGGTCAGCTGTGGATCCCCGCGAAAGCTCGGCCAGTCGCCGGCATCCGCGCGGGCTACCGGCGCGCCCAGAGCCAGCAGGGTCAGGAGGAGGCAAGAAGAGGCGTGGAACAGGACCACTGAACAGCGGGGCTTCACGATGCGCGGGCTCCTTGATGCACGGGGGATGTCGGCTCGCTGCGACGGCGCGGCTCGAGCGCTTCGAGATACAGATTCTCCAGGTCTTGCTCGCTCACCGGGCGTGGATTGAAGCCAGCGGTCCACTGCTCCATCGCCTCGGCGGCCAGGCGCGGCAGCGCCTCCGCATCGACTCCAAACGCCTGCAGACGGCCGAGACTGGCGGCACGGTTGAGCTGTTCGAGGCGCAGTGCCAGACGCTCTCCGGCTTCGTCTTCGCTCACCTCGAGGTCACTCGCCTGCAGCAACTCGACGTAGGCCGCGGCGGCACCGCTGGCCGGATCGGCGGCGTTGAAGCGCACCACCGGTGGCAACATCAAGCCGACGGCGAAGCCGTGCGGTACGCCGTGGCGGGCTGTCAGCGGGTTGGCGCAAGCGTGTGCGGCGCCGAGCATCGACAGCTCGATACCGCTACCGGCGAGAAACGATCCAAGCAGCATGGCGCGCCGCGCCTGCGAATCTTCAGGGGCCACCAGGTAGGACTCGAGCGCGCCTTCCAGCAACCGCCAACCCTCGCGCGAGAACAGCCGCGAAATCGGGTTGTGGCGCGTACTGACATAGCTCTCGACGGCGTGGGCCACGGCGTCGACGCCGGTGTGGGCGGCGGTCTCCCGCGGCACCGACGAGATCAAACACGGGTCGAGCAGGACGCTGCGAAAGCGTGCCTTACGGTCGCCGCATGCCATCTTCGTCTTGCTGGCAGCCTGGGAGATCAGTGCGTAGCTCTGGGCCTCGCTGCCGGTGCCAGCGGTGGTAGGCACACCGATCGACGGCAGCATCGGCTGGCTTGCCTTGCCGCTGCCCCAGTAGTCTTCCATGCAGCCACCGTTGCTGAGCAGGAAGTTGATGCCTTTGGCGCAGTCCATGGCCGACCCGCCGCCGAAGCCCAAAATCAGATCCACTCGACCCCAGGCCTCGGCCACGGCACGGCCGGCCTCGACATGTGCGGTCGTCGGATTCGACTCGATGTCGGCGAACACCCGTACTTCCACACCAGCGTCAGCCAGGACGGCCAGGGCTCGATCTGCGTGACCAGCCGCCTGCACTCCGGCATCGGTGACCAGCAGCACGTGCACCGCGTCGGCTGCGTCCCCACCAGTGGCCGCGGACTCGCGCGCCAGCACGGTGCGCACTTGTTCGCCCAGCCGATCGAGGATGCCATCGCCGAACAGCACCTCGGCACCGTTCAACTCGGCGGTCCAGGAACCCGACGGTCGCAGATGAAAGTCCATGACGTACTCCTTGCCGTGCGGTCCAATATTCAGCGGGCTGGCTGCAGCGATTTTGGCTGCAGCGATTTTGGCTTCAGCGAGGTTGGCTTCAGCCGCCAGCGGCCTGGAAGGCTCGCTGACGGTACAAATGTTCGAACAGGCTGCCCTCGTGCGGCTGATCCCAGGCAATGTGCGCCGTCGCGATAGCCCCCAGGTTGAGGCGGTCGATGTGCGGACATTCAAGGGCCCGGCGCTGAAAGTCCGGGTCGTCGCTGATCACGCTGCCGACCAAGGTCGAGCCGATGCGTTGCAGCAAGTCCGCTTCGGGCACCTCGACCACCGTCATGAAGGGGAAGACGAATTCTGCACTGGCCAGCGGATGCTCGGGATCGTCGCAGCGGATCACCGTCGGCCGCAGGAAGGTGCAACCCGCTATCTCGGCGACACGCGAGGCGTCTCCTCCCTGTTCTCGACGCAGGCGTGCCGTGACATCCTCGGCGCCGTCCAGCTGTAGTTGTTGCTCGATCATAGCGTCGACGGCGTGCGCCACTGCCGGATTGGCGAAGGCGGCCAGGCTCGCGTCGGGATCGTCGAGCGGCCGCGGTTCGAGCACTGCCAGACGCTCCGCCAGCGCTTCTGCGAGCGCCCGCGCACGACGGCCCGGCTTGTGCGGGTCGGTCGGCAACCAGACGCCCGAAGCGTTGATGCACGAGCGGCCTCCGTTGGCTGCCGCGCTCTCCACCAGCATGTCGAGGTGCTGGTCCCAGGCGTCGGCGGCATCGGGAGCGAAAATCACCTTGCTCCAGCCCGGACCGTGCGGCTGCACGCGCGGATCCTTGGCGAATCTCTCCACCGTCGCGGCGTCGCCAAACATCATCGAGCGACCGCAGCGCTGCAACACCATCGGGCCGGCCGAGCGATCGGCTGGGTAGAAGCTGATCGCCTCTCGCGGGCAGCCGGCGGCGTAGAGTGCTTGTGCTACCCGCAACGGTGTCCACGGCTCGGTGCTACCGGGTTTGAGTACCAACGCGACCTTGAGCGGAATCGCCGGCAGCCACAGCGTGTGCACGCCGGGTGAATTATTGGGCAGCACAGCGCCGAGCGTCTCGGAAAGACGCAGGTAACTCAACTTGCGCGCGTCCTGCTCTCCCCAACCGGCGTCGAGAACGCTCAGATCGAGACCGCGGGTCAGGCCACCGAGCACGGCGTCCATATTCTGCAGCACACCCGCCACCTTGAACATGTTCGCGCGCGCCAGCGCGTGCGGCATGCCGGTGGTGGACGACAGCTGGTGTACGTAGTCCTGTGTGGACTGGGTCGTCTGCGCCCGGCTTGCCGATGCCGGCGCAGTCTCGTCAAGGGGTAACTCGGCATCGAGGAAAAGGGCGGCAGCGCGGCCGCAGATTTCGACCAGCTCGGCGACGGTAAACGCGTCGAGCGGCCGGCGCAGCGTCTCGGGTTCGCGCAGATCGCGCGAGATCATGCCCGCCGTCGCTTGACTCACCTGCGCGACCGGCTCGCCAGTGCGCACGTCGGTCAGGGTTTCGAGCGCCAGACTCCGGTAGGGCCGTCCGGCGCGTAGCAGCGGAAGGTGCGGTAGCTGTTCCTGCATGCGATCCATCCTTCGGTCGACGCCGATTCAGTAAACGCCGACCGTGACCGAGGTCTTGAGGCTGGAGAGCAGCCGCAGATTGCTCACGCCGTCCCAAGGGTAGAGTGCCGTCGGTTCGGTTCGTTCACCTTCGTCGCGTTCCGGAAAGCGCGGCATGAAGAACTCGCGCGTCAGTGTGGTGAGCAACACGCGACCGGTCTGTCCGTAGTCTACCGCCTTGTCAAGGTCCTCAGGGTCGACGATCTCGAAAATGGCGCGCGGAGCTGGCGCGTAGTAGGTGATCGTGTAGTCCTTGAGCTGCGGATCGAACGGCTTGGACTTGGCCAGCCCCATCAGGGTGTTGCCGTAGACCGGCACGAAGTCGATGCCCGGTACCAGCTCCTCGCGGGCGAAGCGGTGGAATTGCTTGTTCATCTCCGTGCCGCCGCAGAAGATGCCCCGGATACCCAGCTTGGCCAGGTCGACCTTCTCGCACAGCGCTTCGAGCAGCTTGGGCGTGGTGAAGATGCAGCGAATCTCGTGCGCGCGCAAAATGGTCAAGCCCTGGTGGATGACGTGTTCCTTGTACGCCTCCATCTCCTCGAAGCGCTGCGCCCTGAGCAGCTTGTTGACCCAGCGCGGATCGAGGTCGACGTGGAACGCAATACCACCGCGATATTGCGCCAGGTGCTCGATCGCCAGCCGCAGGCGACGAGGCCCCGTGGGCCCCAGCATCAACCAGTCGGCACCGCGCGGGAAGCCCTCAGAGTCGAGCGAGTCGGCCATCTCTTCGTAGTCGACGCGGAAGTCGTTGATGTTGATGCGGCTCTTGGGAACACCAGTAGAACCTCCTGTCTCGAACACGGAGACCGGCTGATCCGCTAGGGCCCGAGGCACCCAGCGGCGAACCGGGCCACCGCGCAGCCACTCGTCTTGGAAGTGACCGAGCAGCTTGAGGTCGTCGTAGTTGCCAATCTCCTTGCGCGGGTCGAAGTCGAGCCCTCGCGCGTACTCGAGCCAGAAAGGGCAGCCACTGGCGGGATCGAAGTGCCAGGAGACCATCTCGCGGACGTGCTCGTCGAGACGGTCGCGGGCGGCGGCAATGGCGTCGGAAAGAGGGGTGCTGAGAGTATCCATGGAGTGCTCGGCCCGAGTGCGAGGTCAGCGGGAAAGCGCGCTGGTCGCGCGCCCGAAGGTGTCAACTACGACTCTCCTGGTACGTCCGCGCGGTCGGCAAGGTTGCTTTGCCGTGCACCGCCGAGGTCGTTCGAAGATTCGTCTTCCGAGGGTTCGTAGCCAACCGACCGCCGGATGTGCCGGCGGTCGGATTCTGTGTCGTTGTGCAGTCTACCGCCCGAAGGCGCGGCGGACTCAGCCGTCCGACGGCTTCAGCATCGCGCCTTCTTTGAGCGCGAACAACTGCGTGCGGCTCAGTATGTAGAGCACGCCGTCCTGCGCCACCGGTGTGGTGTAGACAGCGCTGCCCAGGTTGATCTCGGCCAGCACCTTCTTGGTCTTACTGTGCTCGAGCACAACCAGGTCGCCGTCCTCGTCGCCCAGGTAAACCTTGCCATCGGCAACGAAGGGCGAACCCCAGACCGCGGCGAAGGCGTCGTAGGTCCAGTAGTGCTCACCGGTATCGGCGTTGAGCGCGTAGAGGAAGCCAGACAGGTCTGCGGCGTAGGCGATGTCGTCCTTGATCGCGACCGTCGAGATGGTGCGGTGGAAGTCTTCGCCACCGCGGTGCCAGATCACCGCCTTGTCGGTGACGTCCCCACGCTGCTTGCCGTCGACCACCCACAGGTGTCCCGGTCCCTCACCGTGCTCGGGATCCTGGCCGACCGCGATGTAGACACGGTCCTTGTGAATCACCGGCGTCGAGATGATGTTGTTGCGCGTGCCGGCGCCACCGAGACGCCACTGCGAGTCCTTGGGGTTGCAGTCGAACTTCCAGATCAGGTCGCCGGTCTTGGGGTCGAGCGAGTAGAGCCAGCCATCGCCCCCCGGGTAGATCAGCATCGGCGTGCCGCCGATGACGCCATACGACGGGTTCGACCAGCTACCGTGCAGGATGTTCTCGCCCGGCATGGTGTTGTCCCACACCAGCTTACCGGTGTCCTTGTGCACCGCGACCAGGCTGGGGCCGAAGGGCGACGGCACGTTGACGTGGCCCTCGTCGACACCATTGCCCGTCACCGCGTACACCAGGTCGCCGACGATCAGCGGCGAGCCGGCAGCCAGGTTGTGCGGGAAGACGTCCAACTCGCCGATCAGGTCGAGCGACCAGATCAGATCCGGGCCGTTCTCGGACTTGTCGTTCTCGTCCTTGATCGGACCGTCGTTCTCGCCGTCGTGCAAGCCCTCGGTGTCGGCGCACACGAGTTCAGCGCGGTTGGACACGTAGTAGAGGCGATCCCCTTCGATGTAGGGCGTCGAGCAGATCCCCTGCAGTGGCCAGTCGTGCACGCGGCCATCGGGCAGTTTGGTGTGGGTGGACTGCCAGAGCAGCGCTCCGTTCTCGAGGTCGAAGGCCATGATCACACCGCGGTCACCGGTGAGCTGGGGGTTCTTCTCGGCCTCGTTGTTGGTGCCGACGTAAACCTTGCCACCGGCCACGACCGGTCCAGCGTAGCTTTGCGAGCCGACGCGGGCTGTCCACAGGATGTTCTTGCCACTCGCCGGGTCGAATTCGGTCGGCAGACCGGTCTCGTCGGACACCATGTTGCGGGACGGCGTGTTGCCGTACATCGCGACTTCCTGGGCCTGCACGGCCGGAGTTCCTACCAAGCCTGACGACAGAAGGGCCGCCACCAGGATCAGGGCCAGCGCCCACGCTTGCACCATCGGGATCGAGTTTGCGCGTCTCGAGGTCGTGCTCATTCGCTTACCATCACTTTCACGTTGTCATAGTAAATGTCTACCGGCGCGTAGCCGTAGAGGCCGGGGCTGCCAGTCTCGATTGGCAGCGTGTCTTCCACCACCAGAGTCCAGTCGCCCGGCTCGGCCTCGTCTCGCGGCCACACTTTACCGCGGATGATCGCCTTGCCTTCCGCCTGGTCGACGCGCAGTTTCATGGTGTACCAGCGGTCCATGTCCCAGGCATAGTCGATCCGCTGCATCATCCGTAGCTCAGCCGCCCAGGAGCGAACTTCCAGGCGCTGGTGATTGCCCTGCAAGTCGAGGGTGTAGCCGCCATTGATGACACCCGCGTCAGGCCTGCGGCGGCCTTCCTGGGTGCCTTTGAAGTCGACCTGGACGGTATAGCCGGACATGTCGGTGGGACCGAGGAAAGGGGTCGAGCGCGGTACGCCCCGCGGCGCGCGCGGCATGTGCAAGACCTTGCCGGTCACCGCCGGATCCTCGATCTCGGCAACCGCAGCGCGGCCGGCGATACCGATCCAGATCTCAGGGACCGAGCCAACCTCGAGAGCTTCGAAGTCTTCCTCGATCGGCAGCGGACCGAAGACGCGCAGCCACGACTTGGCCGCCCGCTCCCCGACCTTGGCGACGACTTGGCCGGTCTGGCCCGCGGTCGCGGCGTCGGTGCTGAACGTGCCGTCGCCATCGACGGCACCTTGCAGACTCTCCAGCGTCCAGGTGACATCGTCGACCGGTCCCAAGTAGTTGCCGTGCGCGTCATAGCCACGCACTTCGAAGTCCTGCGACTCCCCGGAGCGCAGCAGCTGTACCGCCGGCACCACCTGCAGTTGCGCCAGGGTTCCTTCGCCGCCAGTCGGTTTACCAGTCGGGTTGGCAGTAGCCTGCGCGGCGGGCGTGGCGGCCTGCATCAGCTGCGGGAACGGCTGGCTCTTGTCACCCAGCGCATAGATGCCTTCTTCCGTCGTGAAGTAGATGCGGCCGTAGGCGATCGCCGCCGAACCGTAGATCTCAGCGTAGCGGCCGTCGGGCATCTCGATATGTACCTCGTGCACCACCGTTCCCTCGGCAGCTTCCCCGCCCTCCGTGGGCGGCTCGACGATCAGCACGTTGCCGTTGACCTCATTGATGTAGATGCGGCCGTCGGCCCACACCGGTGAAGCCTTGCCGACATTGCCGTAGTTGACTTCCCACAACGGCTTGCCGCTGGACGCTTCGAGGGCGTGCAGGTTGGCCGAATTGTCGGCCACGTAGAGGCGGCCCTCGTGCAACAATGGCGTCGGGAAGCCCGAGGAGATATCGCTACGCCAGCGCTCGTGTGTCTTGGTCACGTCGCCGCTGCCGGTAGCGTCGATCGCCACCACGCGGCCCATCACCGCCGAGTCGATGTTTTCTTCGCTGTGCGCGGCGTAGACGGTAGCACCGTCCGCCACGACCGAGGCGTTGATACCGCGCTGGCTGAGGTGGAACTGCCACACCAGCTTACCGGTCCGTGACTGCAGCGCGTAGATCCAGCCATCGGCACCGCCGCCGACCACCAGCCGCTGACCGTCGACCTCGGTGATCACCGGAATACTCTGGGTGTTGAAGTCGGCGACGCCGGTACCAACGGTGGTGAACCACAGCACCTCACCGGTGCGCTTGTCGAAGGCGTAAAAGCGGTGCCGCGGGCCAGCTTCTTTGCCCCACATCTTGCCGATCAGACTGATGATCATGCGGTCTTCGTCGAGGATCGGCGTGTGCGTGCGGCCGCCATAGCCCGAGAAGCGCCCCAGTTCCTCGAAGGTGCGGCGCGTCCAGACGATCTCGCCGTCGCGATCGAAGCACACGAGCTGGCCATCGACGTTGGTGACGTAGAGGTAGCCGGTCTCGGGATCCCCCGCCACACTCCCCCAGCCAACCCGGTTGAAAGGCACCGTCGTGTTGTACACGTTGAACGTGCGCTGCCACAGTAGCTCACCGCTCTCGGCGTTCCAGCACGCCACGATCTCTTGCTTGGTGGCGCCGTCACCCGTACGGCCGTTGGCGCACGCGCGACCGTCGAAGACCGCCGGCGTCGAACGGCCGGTGAAGTCATGACGCCAGATTAGATGCTCGCCGTCCAGGGACCACGACGTGATCAGGTCGCTGGCCGTCGACACACCGGTCTGCTGCGGTCCGCGCCAGCCGGCCCACTCTTCCACCGCGGTCGCGGGTCCGGCCATCGCTACCGCCGCCAGGATGGCGATCGAGGCGGCGACGAGAGCCACCGCATACTTCAAATTTTTGCGCATTGTCGGGATCCTCCGTACGGCCCGGAGCAAACCCACCGGCAGCCGGCTTCAGGCCGGTGCCGCGAGATTCATCAGCGAGTATCGATAGGGAACGGAAGTGGGAGAGGTGGGAATGTGGGCCGGTCATCCATAGACACGTTGATCCTACTATGGATGTCGGAGACTGGGCAAGAGGGCTACCCTGCCAGCAGCTCACCACCGATCCACGCTTGAACCAAAGGCACTTCTTCGGACGCCAACTCCAGCTGTGCACGCTCGCACAGGGTGAAGACATTGAGCAGGAAGGTCCGCGCCAACTTCTCTGGTCGCTCCGCTCCGCCACCGTCTTCGGCCGCCCGGCCCAGCGGATGGCCAGCAAAGTTGATGCCCCGCAGCACAAAGTTCACGTCCGCACGCCCCACCGGAAACCCCCTCTGGTTGCAGGAATCGCGCACGGCCTTGGAGGTATGGGTCAAGTGGTAGTTC
Source organism: uncultured bacterium (assembly GCA_965368975.1). Classification (GTDB taxonomy): domain Bacteria; phylum Acidobacteriota; class Thermoanaerobaculia; order Multivoradales; family JAHZIX01; genus CBDUPA01. Next base: position 88,309 of record CBDUPA010000013.1, read on the forward strand.
TTGTCGTTGACTTCCCTGGCGATCTCGTCGAACAGGACATCGAACGTCGCGGGCGGCAAGTACGGTACCTCCGTGAGGTCGTGCACCTTACGAGCGACTGCAGCCAGTTCCGGAGCCTGCTCGGCCCAGTCGAGGATCTCGCGCGCCGGGGTTTCAGCCACAGTGTGGCGCTCAGGGTCATAGACCAGGCCGGGCATGACGTCCGAGATGCGCAGCGAGCCGAGGTCGAGGCGCTCCAGGAAGGCTTTGAACGAACCCGCCCCCTGCCAGCCGCCAGCGCGCACGGGGTCACCGAAGTGTTGACTCAGGCGGTGCGCCAACATGGCCAGATGCACCGGGTCGTCCGCCTCCAGGACCTGCGCGGTCACGAAGCGGGCAACCTCGTCCAGTTGCGGCACGCTCTTGCCAGCCCCGTTTCGCACAGCCGCATCCAACTCGACCCGCCAAGCCTGTGCATCGGTGCCACTCTCGACCAAGCGGACACCGGTCCCGGCCGTCAACAGCGCCTCCGTCATTGGCCGCAAGCCACCGAAACCAAGCCAATCCTGGCTGCGCCGGAACTCCTCGAAGCGTTTATAGAAAGAGGGCAACTCGGCTGCCTGCAGGCCGCCCGTGAGCCCCACCTGCGCCTCCAGTTCTCGCGCGATGCGGGGTAGCACTTCGTTCACCGCTTCGCTGGTTTCCAAGTCCACATCGAGCGACAGGCCACGCTGCAGGAAAGCGTCGTTGTCCAGCACCGTGTCGGCAGCCGCCTTGTAGGCCGTCGAAGCCGGGCCGACAGCCAGCACCGTGGTACGCCGATCGTGCTTGCGCAGACGCAGCAGCACAGGGGTGAAGTCGGCGTCACCCGAGAATAGAATGAACTCGTCGAAGTGCGTCTGGTGGTGCAGCAGGGCCATGATGTCCAGGGCCATCAGCATATCTGTGCTGGTCTTGCCCTGGGCCGTCAGGGACGGACAATCCACCACTTCGAAGGCGGAACGGATCAGGTAGGGCCTGAAACGCTGGAAAGGACGGGGGTTCATGTAGCAACGGCGCACCAAGATGCGCCGCTCGGGCCCGCCGCTGCGCTCCAAGAACTGTAGCCACAGCTCCGGCTTGGTGGCGAAGCGTTCCGCCGCTTCCGGCTGCTCGCGGTCAAGGCCGATATAGACGTTGTCGAAGTCGATGAAGAGTGCGCTACGTAAAGCCAAGGTGCATGCCTCCGGCAAGGTTAAAAGTCTCTGGCCTAGAACGCGGCAAGGGCACGTCGGCGAGACCATGGGCGCATGTCGTCGCCATTTTCTTCGCCTTCCAGAGGTCGCGGACGCAACCTTGGGCAAGCTAGAAAGTAGCGGTAGCAGGGCGGGAGAAACGCCCCGGCGAGCTAGGCAAACGCACCCGGATGCGCTAAGATCCAGCTCATTGTTGCCGGTGCTCTGTACCCACGCGGTGCCCGCCGCACTTGCCGGCAGTTACATTTACTTAGCTCAGATCTTTCGAGATCTACATCTCTCTAGGAAGGGTGGACGCGATTCCTCCCATCCCTGCCAGGTTCATCGATTCGGCCTCGCTTCGTTGCGTGCCCAAGCCGGCCACGCTGCTCTAGCTCTATACAGTCTGGGAACTTACCTATCCGGAACTTACCGTCCTGGCACTTACCGTGGCGGAATCTGCAGCTAGCAATCTGCACTCCAGATCCTCGACGCACATCGGGCCGCTATGCTCTCTCTTGACCTCATGGAGTCGAAGCCTTGAGAACTACCATCGACAAGACCAAAACTCGCATCGTGCACCAGCTGCGCCGCCTTGCCGGGCGCTTCCGGCCGCCACTGCGCAATCATGCTCGCCTGTCGGATGAAGAGCTCGACTTGCTCGCGCGCCACCTCTCGGGCCTGCACGAGATCGATCCGGCGCTACCCTGGCGATTGCTCTGTTACCTGGTCGACGGTAGTCAGACCGAAATGCTGCAATTGCTGCGCGAGAACTCGACGCGTGCCGCACGCCGGCTCGACGTGCAAGTTGTGCACCCGGGACGCAACGAGGGCAAGACGCCGCGCGAGCGCTTTTTCCAGCAGCAGCGGATCGACGACCCCGCCTTCTTCCTGCGCATGGCCGCGGTCTATCAGGCCGCCGCAGGCGACACACCGCCGCACCGTCGCTTGCAGTGGCTGACGGAATCAACCCCCGCCTGGTACGAGACCTTCGTGTGGCAAACGGTCGGCTTCGAGCCGGCGCCCGACGAGTTGGTTCCGGGCGTCAGCGCTACGGTGCTGGCGCGCATGCTGGAAACCGATGGCTGCGGTACCGACGTGATCGCACGCATGGCGTTCGAACTCCCGCCGGAGAACGTCGAGTTCAGCGCTCAGGACCGTGCCGCCGTGCGCACCTTCGGCCGCCTGCCACAGATCGGGGCGGTGATCAACCGTCACCCCGAGGTCGTGCGCCAGGCCCTCGAAGAAGGTGACGCCGAACACGTTGCCTACATCCTGCGCACGCTCGAAGGCGCGAATGCAGATCCGAAGCCGTTCAGCGACCTGCTCGCCCATGTGGCCGTATCGGATGCCGCCGAACGGGTACGGACGACCGCAGAGCTGCTGCTGCGCCGGGCCGGCACACGCGCGCTCGAGCCGGTACGCGAACTGTGCTCGAGCACCGACTCTGCACGCCGACGCCGGGCCGTCGAGCTGCTCGTCCGCCTCGACGGCAACGCCAGTAGCTTCCTCCAGGATCGGGTGCAGGACGAGACCGACGGTGACGTGCGCGAGGTGATCGAGGACGTGCTGCACACACCCAACCGCCTCGACGACGGTGGTCTGCGCGACATGCTCTCGCCACTGCCACCCGTGCAGCTGGAAGGATCTCTGCCCGAATCCGTGCGTGCCGATCTCTTTGCCCTGTGCGACGCCTGGCGTGAGCGCCAGCAGACTGAACCCGAGCCGCGCTGGGGCCGGGGGCGACCGGCAGCTCCCGCCTTGCCGCAGCCACGCGTCATACAAGCGGCGGACCAGCTCGACAGCACCGAGATCGGCCGCCGCCCGGGCCCCTTGCTTTCCGACCTTCTGCGCGACGGTGAGTTCGTACCCAAAGTCGAGGCTTTCGTACGCCGGCCCGAGCTGCAACCGCTGCACTTGGTGCGCCTGCTGTGTCTGTTCGACGACCTGGAAGTAGATCCCGAAGAAGGCATCCTGCGCTCGCGGTTGTTGCCCGACGTACTGGAACGCATCCACAAGCGCGACCGCGCTTTCGGCTTGCGCCAGGCCGCGGGGCTGCTGGAAGCCGTGGGTCTGGACGCCGATGCGCTCGGGCGGACCGAGCTGAGCGACCCGGAGTACTTACCCACATGGCCCGACGACGCCCGCTGGCCCTACTTCGCCGAGCACCTCGAGGTACTGATGGAAGGCCTGCGCCCGTTGTCGGGCGAAGGCCGGACCGAAACCCTGCAGGCCCGGCGGCTGCATGCGCTCGAGCTCCTGCAGACGCTCCCCCACCTGCCACCCGTCTTCCAGCAACTGTGTTGGCAGCTCGCTCTCGAGAGCGATTCCGAAGAGGAGCGGACGGTGGCAGAGCGCTGCCTCACCGCACAGCCGATCCAGCTGATCGTGTCCCTGCACGACGCTGACCCGCAGGTGCGCAGCCAGGCGGCGCGCTGGCTGGCCGACTTGCAGGTGCGCGAAGCACGGCCGGCGCTCGAAGAGGCCCTGCGCGGTGAGCTAGATGTCGAGGTGGCACTGCAGTTGGAACGAGCGCTCGTCTCCCTGGCTCCGGAAGCAGCTGCGGATCTCACCCCTGCTGCCGCCGACCTGCTGGTTGGCGATCGCTCGCCGCTCAACGACCGACAGCAGCAGCTGGCCGACAGCCTCTACGAGGCCCTGTGCATGCAGACCGAGTGGCCGCTGGAGACCTGGTACCGCGACTGGGGCCGGAATCCGATCGCAGCGCCTGTCTGCCGGCGCTTGGTATGGGGAGCTCACGACAGCGGCGGCAACCTGCGTGCGACCTTCCGTCCGCTCGCCGATGGCTCGCTGGTCGATGCCACCGGTGAGGCGGTCTCGATCGAAGGCATGACCAGTATCCGCCTCAGCCACGAATGCACTGTGAACACAGAAGTCAGCGACGCCTGGCTGGGCCATTTCGAAGAACATGGAGTCGAACCACCGTTCGCGCAGTTCGGCCGGGGTGTCTTCCACCTGCCCGACGATCGGCAGCAAGAGCAGCTGCTGCACGAGTTCGAGGGCAACATCGTGCAGGCTGGAACGCTCGAACGCCTGACGCGACGCCTCGGCTACCACTTGACCACCAACGGTGCCGGCTCGGAACAAGGACGAAGCTACGTCAAGCCTCTCACGGACCTGCGCCTCAACCTGCTTCTGGAGGTTGCCGGCGAAGCAGAAGCCGCGGACAGCCCGATGGCGCTGCGCTACCTGGTCTTCTTCAGCGATGGTGGCACTGGTCGCAGCACACCCTTGCGTCTGCGGCAGGTACCGCCGGTCTTGCTGGCCGAAGCTTGGCAGCACCTTCGGACGCTGGCCAACGCCGGCGAGGGCTACGATCACTCGTGGCGTATGCGCACGGGCCTCGGCGAGAACGATGACGAAGCGTTTGCGGACGGCGAGATCGGCGCGAGTGACGGCACCGCTGACGACGAAGCCAGGGCTGCACAAGCGCACCTCGAGGACTCCGACGACGTGACGGAGACGGCAGCCCCCTCCGCCGCGCCACAAGCCACGACAGAGGCCTCCGCACCGTCGCCGTCGATCTAGCTGAGCGTCCGCTGGCTGAACCCCAGACTCACGTCGCACCTTCCTCGTGCGACTTCCGCCATTGAACCCGGCTGCTCACCGCCTGCAGGTGGTGAGCCAGCCGCTCAGCCCCCTCCGGTGCCGCTAGCTCCCGCAGCCCGCAACGACTGAGCGCGAGCACCATCAGCGAGCGACGGCGCAAGCTCCGCTCGGCACGCCCCCAGACCTGCGCGTCGACCTGCTCCACGGTCCGAGCCGCCACTCGCAGCTCGCGCTGCAGCTGCACGAACGCGTCGTCCGACAGAGCTGGCTCTCCCCTGTACAGGTGTAGCCGGCCCTGGTCACGCAATCCACCGCACTCTTCGGTTTCAAGACCAATGCAGCGCAGAAACCAGTCGGCCCGGAAGCGCCCGACGGCAGCGGCGATACCGGCATAGTCGGCCAGCAGCTCGTCGAGCGCGTGATTCTTCATCGAGCCGAGCAAGCGCCGCGTCAGGTAGTGAGCGCATTCGTGCTCACGCCGGATCACCAGGGACTTCGCCTTCCAGTCGTCCGGGTCGAGTCCCAAGTCGCCCGCCGGCACGGCGCCGTACGGCCCGTCACTCAGCAGGATGAAGCGATCCTGGTAGAGATCCCTGTCTGCCTTGATGCGCGCGAACTCCTCGTTCCAACTGTCGGTCTCTCGTGCCTCCGGCACTGTCTGCTCCCAGGCTTCACGCAACGCGCGCAGGCGCGCCCAATTGTTGAAGCCAGCCACCATCTGCGCCCCCTGAGCGTCCGCCACCGGCACAGGCTCGCCGCGACGGCACAGGGCCCGCAACAACGCCACGAATTCCGGGCGTCGACGCACGATGAGCAGCGGGATGTGACCCGCGGCCGTGCCGTGCAGGCGTAGCTCCAACGCCTCTGGCTGCTCCAGGTGGAGACCCGTCGCGGTCTCCAAATCGGCCGGGTCGCGTCCCGCCAGCGTCGCGGCCCGGTAGTCCGGTTCACGGCTGATGCCTTCGCGGATCGGGAAACTCAGCTGAGGCAAGGATCGGGCCAGAACGTCGAACGCCAACATCCCCGAGGCACCGCTGACGAGCTTGGTCCAAGACCTCCAACAAGCAACAAAGGGTTCATCGTCCATCGGCAGCAGAACGCTCGAGCGCAGGGGCTCAGGATCGAAGTCACGGCGGTAGTAGGCGGCCAGCTCCGAGGCCGCCGCATCAGGTTGCATGTTCCCGGGCATTCGGCTAGCTTAGCACCCACAGTCATGCTCAGAGTTTGCAACATATCGGCTGGCAATTCCTCAGCTTCACGATCGCGGGTGCTCGTCTCCGCGACGCTCCTTCTATGTGCGTGCCAGCTCGTGGGTCTGCACGCGCAGCCCCGACCGGCCGCAGCGGATCCTGGGCGGCCGACGCATGGCCTGCCCCTGCTCGACGCCATCGAGCTGACGCTGAACCTCGACCCCAACATCGAGTTGGTCGAGGCACAGCTCGATGCCTCACGCGGTAGCTTGATGAGCGCCAGCAGCCGCTTCGATCCACAACTGACGGCTGACCTGCAGCGCGACGACGTGCGAACCGCCACGGGCGAGAACAGTTCGTCACGCTCCGAGTCGCTGAGTGCCAGCACTGGTCTGAGGTACGAGTTGCGTTCCGGACTACTGCTGACACCGTCGGTGAGCCTCGACCGCGACGAGCGCGACGCCGCGAACCAGGCCACCGTGGCTTTCAGCCTACGCCAGCCGCTGCTGCGTGGTCGGGGTCGCGATGTCGTGGCCGCAGCCGAGAGCGCGGCCGCGGGGGAGGTCGAAGCCAGCTACCACGACCTGCAGCACACCATCGCCCAGCGGCTACGCACCGTGACACAGTTCTATTGGCAGTTGCTGGCAGCTCAAGAGAACCTGGCGATTCTGCGCCAGGGTGAGGCACGGTCGCGCACGCTGATGGAAACGACGCGCCGCCTGATCGAAGCAGATGTGACACCGGCTGCCGACCTGATCCAGTTGCAAGCCGACCTCACCGCCCGCGAAGCCGCACGCATCGGAGGCGAAGAGAACGTCTTCTCCGCACGCCAGGTGCTGGGCCGGGAAATCGGTCTCGACGCCGAGGCCATCGCGGCTCTGCCCGCGGCCTCGGAACCGTTTCCCGAGCCCGTGCTGCCGGCGAGTCTGCGGGCGGACGCCGGACGCTTCATCGCGCGTGCACGCGCACTGCGCTCGGACCTGCAGGCGCAGCGCGTGCGTTCCGCCAACTCCCGCACGCTCGAACGCGCCGCCGCCAACGCCGTGCAGCCGAGCCTCGACCTGATCTTCACGCCCAGCTACAGCGGCTTCACCTCGGGCAGCGCCGGCAGTGACTTTCTGGCTCCACTGTGGCGCGAAGTCCCCGGCCTCTCGGCGTCGATCGGCCTCAGCTTGACGCTGCCCATTGGGCACCGCCTGGCTGAAGGGCAGTTGTTACAAGAGCAGTCGGCACGGCGGCAGCGGGATCTGCAACGCGACTTGCTAGAGACGGCCATCGGTGCCGACGTACCCGCGGCGCTCGAAGCGGTGATCAGTGGTGCCGCACAGCTGGAGCGGGCCCGCGAAGCAGTGAGCCTGTTCGAGCAGGCGGTCGAGAACGAAGAGAAGAAGCAGCGCGTCGGTCGCTCGACGCTGCTCGACGTGATCAACCAGCGGGACCGGCTGACTTCGGCACAACAACGCCTGGTGAACGCCCGCCTGAACCTGGCCCTGGCCCTGCTCGACTTGCGCTTCCAGACCGGCACCTTGTGGACGCCGGCACCCGTAGCAGATGGCAACAGCGGTAGCGGGGCGCGAACCGCGAACCGCGTCAGCCTGCAGCAACTCACGACGCTGCCGCCGCTACCGGCGGCGAATGAGGAGCCCGGACGATGATCCCATGCCAGCAGCACAGGCCCTGAGCCCAGCGCATCCATCCTGAAGAAAGACCGACCATGAGCACCAAGATCTTCCGCAAGGTAGCCCTCGAGCGACTCTCCTCGCCCGAGCAGCTCGACCAGCTGCTGCAGGTGACCCATCCGCGCGGTTGGCTGGCCCTTGGTGCGCTCGGAGCCCTGCTGCTCGCCGCGCTAGTCTGGGGCTTCTTCGGTTCCATCCCTACCGTCGCCGCGGGCGAGGGAATTCTGCTGCGCCAGGGAGGCGTATCGAACGTCGTTGCCACCGGCCAAGGGCAAGTGGAAGAGATCCTGGTGAGCGTCGGGCAAAGCGTGGCCAAAGACCAGGTGGTGGCGCGCGTGCGGCAGGAGGCGCTCTTGCGTCAGATCCAGGACACCGAAGACCGGGCCGAGGACCAGCGCCAGGAGAACGAGCGCCTACGCCAGCTGGCCGACGAGCGCCAGCGCCTGACGACGCGCAACCTACAGCAGCAACGCGTCAACCTGGAACGCAGCATCGAGACCCTGAATACCGAAATCTCGTTGATCCGAGAGCGCCTGGATGCCGAGCAAGAACTCCTGCGTGACGGCCTGGTCACCAAACAGACCGTGCTGGCCAGCGAGCAAGCGCTGAATGCGGCACGCGACCGCCGAGACCGCCTGCAACAAGAACTGGCAGGCCTCGACCTGACGCGCCTAGAGACCCGTCAGAGCCTCGACCAACAGCAAGAAACGGCCGAGAACCTCCTGCGCGACCTACAACTCGAGATCCGCGAGTTGCAGGCACGGCTCGAAGAAGAGTCCGCGATCCGCTCACCGTTCGAAGGACGTGTCCTAGAGCTGGCAGTGGATCGCGGCGACGTCGTAGCCCCCGGCACCTCGCTGCTGAGTCTCGAGCTCACCTCCGAAGAGCTAGTGGCGGTGCTCTTCATCCCCGCCGACACGGGTAAGAAGGTGCAACCCGGCATGAAGGTGCAGATTGCACCGACCATGGTCAAGCGCGAAGAATATGGCTTCATCTACGGTGAAGTGACCTGGGTCGCTGAGTTTCCTTCCACCGCCCGCGGCATGCTGCGCCTGCTGGCCAACCAGGAGCTGGTGACCCGCCTGCTGGCGCAAGGGCCTCCGATCCAGGTCGACGTGCGCTTGCAGACGGCGGCCAACTCCCCCACCGGCTACGCGTGGTCCTCGGGAGACGGCCCCAACCTGGAGATCACCAGTGGCACGCTGGCCACCGGCAGCGTCATCGCCGAGCAGAAACGCCCGATCAGCCTGGTGATCCCCGAGGTCAAGTCGAGGCTGGGTCTGTGATGTGGCGTTGGCAGCTCCTTGACGACGCGGAGCGTGCGCACCGGTGATCGCCCGAGCGAAAGCCCTGCTGGCCAAGCTGCGCGCCTGGTGGACCCAGGACCGGCGGCGTGCCAAGACGCCCACCGTGCTGCAAATGGAAGCCGTCGAATGCGGTGCCGCGTCGCTTGGCATCATCCTGGCTTACTTCGGTCGCTGGGTACCCCTGGAAGAACTGCGCAGCGCCTGCGGCGTGTCGCGCGACGGCAGCAAGGCCTCCAACATGCTCAAAGCGGCACGCCGCTACGGCCTCGAAGCCAAGGGCTTCAAGACAGAGCCCGCGGGGCTGCGCAAGTTCGAGCCACCGCTGATCCTGCACTGGAACTTCAACCACTTCTTGGTCCTCGAAGGTTTCGATCGCGAGCGCGTCTACCTCAACGACCCCGGCAGTGGTCCGCGCACTGTCACGCACCAGGAGCTGGATGAGAGCTTCACCGGCGTCGTGCTGCAATGCAAGCGCGGCGAAGCCTTCCAGGCCGAGGGCACGCCGCCGAGCCTGATCCCGGCCTTGGCGCGCCGCTTGCGTGGCAGTACCGCGGCGCTCGTCTTCGTGCTGCTGGCCGGGCTCGCGCTGGTGATCCCAACCTTGGTGACCCCGGCCTTCTCCCGCGTCTTCATCGATGCCGTGCTGCTCGATGCGCGCATCGGCTGGGTCAAGCCGCTGCTGCTGGCCATGACGCTGACCGCATTGATGCTGGCTGCGCTCACCTGGCTGCAGCAGAACTACCTGCTGCGCCTGGAAACCCGCATGGCGGTGACCGGTTCGGGACGTTTTCTGTGGCATGTGCTGCGCCTGCCGATCGAGTTCTTCACCCAGCGCTTTGCTGGCGACATCAGCTCGCGCGTGATCATCAACGACCGGGTGGCTCAGCTGCTGTCTCGCGACCTGGCGCGCAACTTCCTCGGCTGCCTGATGATCTTTTTCTTCCTGCTGGTGCTGCTGCGTTACGACGTCCTGCTGACGCTGGTGGGCCTTGCGGTGGTGTCCCTCAACGTCGTGGCGCTGCGTTTCGTCTCGCGCAAGCGTGTCGATGGCAACCGGCGCCTGCTGATGGACAAGGGCAAGATGCACGGTACCGCCATCGGTGGCTTGCAGATGATCGAGACGCTGAAAGCGACCGGTGGTGAAGACGACCTGTACCACCGCTGGTCCGGCTACCAGGCCAAGGTGGTCAACACGCGCCAGGAGCTGGAGCAGTACACGCAGTACCTGGATGCCGTGCCTCCCCTGCTCGGTGCGCTCAATACAGCGGCGATCCTCGGCCTGGGCAGCCTACGCGTGATGAGCGGCGCCCTGACGCTGGGCGAACTGATCGCCTTCCAGGTGTTGATGGCCAGCTTCGTGGCACCGGTCAACCAATTGGTCAATCTGGGCGCGCAGCTGCAGATGGTCGAAGGCGACATGAACCGCCTCGATGACGTCCTGCGCTACCGCATCGACGAGGGCGTCGCCGAAGCTCACGCCGCTCCCCCAGCCGCCGCGGAGGCGGCGGCCAGCACCCCATTTGCTGAAGAGCCAGCCGCCGAGGAGGCGGCCGGCGATACCGCCGTCAAGCTGCAAGGCCGCCTCGAGCTACGTGGCGTGACCTTTGGCTACAGCCGGCTCTCACCACCTCTGATCCAAGACTTCGACCTCGTGCTCGAACCCGGCTCGCGCGTCGCCCTGGTCGGGACCTCTGGCAGTGGGAAATCCACCATCGCCAAGCTGGTGACCGGGCTCTACAGTCCGTGGAGCGGCGAGATTCTCTTCGATGGCCAGACACGCTCCGAAGTCGACCCAAGGGTCTTGACCAACTCCATGGCGACTGTCGACCAGAGCATCTCCATGTTCGAGGGCAGCGTGCGCGAGAACCTCACCCTGTGGGACGACTCGCTGCCACAACCCGAGGTCGTGGCGGCCGCTAAAGATGCAGCGATCCACGACGATATCGCCGCCCGCCCCGGGGGCTACGAGAGCAAGATCGACGAAGGAGGTCAGAACTTCAGCGGCGGCCAGAAACAGCGCCTCGAGATCGCCCGTGCTCTGGTCGGCCGCCCATCGCTACTGGTGCTCGACGAAGCCACCAGCGCCCTCGATCCGACGACCGAAGAAGAAATCGACCGCAACCTGCGCCGCCGCGGCTGTACCTGCCTGATCATCGCCCACCGCCTGAGTACCATTCGCGACGCCGATGAGATTCTCGTCTTGTCGGACGGCAAGGTGGTCCAGCGTGGCAGCCACGACGAGCTGATCGAGCAGGACGGCCCCTACGTGCACCTGATCGAGGAGGCGTGAAGATGAGTTCACGCCCGGATCCACGGCTGATCGCCCGCCTCGAGCCGCTCGCCGAAGTCGTCACGCCGACCGCCAATCGTCCCTTTGAATTGCATCCCGAGGAGCAAGCCTGGTTGATCGTCGCCGGCAGCGTCGATGTTTTCTACCGACGCACGATCCCAGGCGAAGGGGCGAACACCACCGGGCGACGCAGTCACCTGGGCACTGCCGGCGTCGGCGACGTGCTCTTCGGCTTCGCGCCCGCCTCTGGTTCGAGCTCCGGCTTGCACTTCTTGGCCACCGGTAACGAAGGCGCCCGCTTGCTGCGCGTTCCGCTGGCGTCGCTGGTTGCCCTGGCCCGCGACCCCGAATTGCTGCCGTGGCTCGCGGCGGCGGTCGAGAGCTGGGTCTGCTGGCTGCTGCAGCGCTGCGAAAAACCGGCACCACCGCAGAAGTTCGATCTCCTCGCGGCGAGTGCCGAACTGTCCCCGCAACCTGGTGCCGCCGTGCGTCCAGAGGGCGATGTCGTCTGGTTCCGCCTGCTGGCCGGTAGCTGTTCCCTGCTGGGCGAGGACGAATTGAGCTTGCGACCCACCAGCTACTTGCTCCCCCTGGCAGCTGACTGCTGGCTCCGCTGTGCCGATTCGGCAATCGAGGTCGCCCCCCGAGCCGGTGTCCCCACCGAGAGCCATGCCGTGGACAGAGCAGCGACAGAAGAAGCGCCACACGAGGGCCAGGACGAGACGCCGGCGATCGGCGCCGTACTGTCCGGCGTTGGCACTCAGATCCTGCTGCGCAGCGGCGCCTTGTGGGAAGCCCTGCTGCAGTACCACCACCTGTGCCTACGCTACCTGGCACTGGAACTCGCACGCGCCGAGCAACGAGAACGCCAACGACTGGATGTGCAGCGGCGACGCGACCAGCAGACCTTTGAGCAGGCGCACCAGCGTCTGGCCTCGGTACTCGGAAGCTCGGCTCCCAGCCCTGACGCCATCCCTGGCGGCGATGCCGCGCCCAGGCACATGGCTGAGGACCACGATCCTCGCTCCGACGACCTGTTGGCCGCGGCTTGCCGGCTGGTCTTCGACGAGCAGGGCCTGGAGTTCCAGGCACCAGCACCACACGCCAGTCGCTCGCGCGACCCGGTGGCGCGCTTCGCCGCCGCCGCGCACTTGCGTCATCGTCGCGTCCTGCTGCGCGACGACTGGTGGCAGCGTGACAACGGCCCACTGCTCGCATTTCGCCTGCCTGCAGGCTCGGGCCCAGGGAGTTCCCCGCAGATGGGCACTCCCGTCGCTCTGCTGCCGCTATCCCCCACACGCTATGAGATGGTCGACCCGCGCACCGGCAGCCGGCAGATCGTCGACGCTGAGGTGGCAGAAACCCTGCAGGGTACAGCGGTGATGTTCTACCCGCCGCTGCCCGACCGGGCAGTGACGCCACTCGATCTGCTCCGCCTGGCGCTGCGTGGACGCCAACAGGATCTAAGGATGCTCATCTTGATGGGCATCGGTGGCGGCGTCCTCGCCATGCTGACACCCGTGCTCACCGGCCAGATCGTCGGTCGTGTCATCCCTGAGGCCAACCGCTCCCTGCTGCTGCAGATGGGGCTGGCCCTGACCTTCGCCGCGCTGGCCGCCGCCGCCTTCCAGATCACCCGTGGTATCGCCGTGCTGCGCCTGGGCGGCAAGATCGACGGCACCGTCCAGGCCGCGGTCTGGGATCGCTTGCTCGCCTTGCCTCTGACCTTCTTCCGCCGGTTCTCCGTCGGCGACCTGGCGGCGCGCTCACTCGGTATCGACACCATGCGCGAAATGCTCACCGGCAACGTGACGACCTCTCTGCTCGCCGCGGTCTTCTCCGGCTTCAGCTTCGCGCTACTCTTCTACTACAACTGGCGCCTGGCTCTGTTCGCCAGTGGCCTGGTCTTGACGCTGATGCTGGTCACCATCACCCTCACCTGGCTGCAGTTGCGTCACCAGCGGGCCCTGCTGCGCCTGCAAGGACGCCTGGAAAGCCTCCTGTTCGCGCTCATCTCCGGCATTTCCAAGCTACGCGTCGCGGGCGCCGAACCCCGTGCCTTCGCCCTCTGGGCCGAGTACTTCACCCAGCAGCGCCAACGGGCGATCCAGGCCCGCTCGATCGCCAACATCCAGGCCGCTTTCAACGCTGCCTACGGCGTCCTGACGTCGCTCGGTATCTTCGCCATGGTTGCCCTGTCGACCTACGTCGAGCTGTCGATCTCGGACTTCATCGCCTTCAACGCCGCCTACGGTCAATTCCAGGCCGCCGCTCTGTCGGTCACCGGCCTGCTGTCGTCCCTGATCGCGCTGGTGCCGATCTATGAGCGCGCCAGACCGATCCTCGACACCGTGCCCGAAGTCGATGCCACCAAGGCGGACGCGGGCGAGCTGCGCGGAGAGCTAGAGTTCAGCCACGTCTCTTTTCGCTACCGTCCGGACGGACCGCTGATCCTGGACGACGTCTCGTTGCGTGCCAGCCCCGGCGAGTTCATCGCCCTGGTCGGCCCCTCGGGCTCGGGCAAGTCGACCTGCCTGCGCTTGGTGCTCGGCTTCGAAGAACCCGCCGCCGGCTCGATCTACTTCGACGGCCAAGATCTACCGTCTCTCGACATCCAGAGCGTCCGGCGCCAGATCGGCGTCGTGCTGCAATCCAGCCAACCGATGCCGGGCAGCATCTTCAGCAACATCGTCGGCGGCTCCAACCTGACCTTCGACGATGCCTGGGCGGCCGCCGAGATGGCCGGGCTGGCCAAGGACATCAAGCAGATGCCGATGGGCATGCACACGATCGTCAGCGAGGGCGGATCGACCTTCTCTGGTGGTCAGAAACAGCGCCTGCTGATTGCCCGTGCCCTCGTCCACCGGCCGCGCATCCTGCTGTTCGACGAGGCAACCTCGGCACTCGACAACCGAACACAAGAGGTGGTCAGCCGCAGCCTCGAACGGCTCAAAGCGACGCGCGTGGTCGTCGCGCACCGCCTCAGCACCATCCGCAACGCGGACCGCATCTACGTGCTCGAACGCGGCCACATCACCGAGCACGGTAACTACGACGAGCTGATGCAGATGGATGGCGCCTTCGCGCGCCTGGCGCGCCGGCAGCTGACCTGAACCTTCCACGGGGACCCCAACCATGCAATGCACCCAGTGCCAGTTCGACAACCCGCCGGGCATGAAGTTCTGCGGCCAGTGCGGTCAGCCGCTGCCCCGAGCCTGTCCGCAGTGCGGAACCCCCGTGGTCGCCGGTTTCAAATTCTGCGGCGAGTGCGGCACGCCCCTGTCGACGGACACGCCGGCCGTCGCTCCAGGAGCCGCCACGCCAGCCGCCACGCCGGCCGTCGCTGCAGCCACAGTCGCACCAGCCCGCGCCCCGAATCACAGCGAACGTGCCCCGATGCACAGCGAAGGTGTCCCGACGCACAGTGAACGCAAACCGGCGACCGTCCTGGCCTGCGAGCTGGTCGCGGACGGTGGCGGCCACGTCGACGCGGAGGACCTGCACAGCCGCCTGAACCGTTTCCTCGACCTGGCACGCGAAGAGATCCGTCGCTATGAGGGCACCCTCGGGCACTTCGGGGCACGAGGCTTCCTGGCACTCTTCGGGGCACCGATCGCCCACGAGGACCACGCGCAGCGCGCAGCCCTGACCGCATTGGCACTGCAACGCCTGATCCTCGACCACCGCGACGAGTTCCGCACCGCTGCTGGCGTCCAGTTGAGTATCCGTATCGGACTCGACACGGGCGAAGTCGTGGTTGGCGGTAGCGGTGATCTGGCGGTCGGCGACGCCATCGACCATGCCGAAGAACTCCGGCGGTGCGCCGATGGTGGGCAGATCCGCCTCAGCTCCGCTACGGCCCTGCTGGTCGCGGACGAAGTCGAGGTCATTCCTCTCGACGGCGACAACGGTGACGTCTTCGAGTTGCACCACGGCGATCCCGAGGCCACCGAGACCGACGAGTTCCGAGGCACCCTGAGCCCCTTCGTCGGTCGCCGGCGCGAACTCGACGTGCTCGAAGAACTGCGTGAACTCGCCGCCGCCAGCCAAGGCCAGATCGTCGGCGTCAGCGGCGAAGCCGGGGCCGGCAAGTCGCGGCTGATGCACGAGTTCCGCAAGCGCTTGCAGGGGCAGCGCATTAGCTACCTGCTCGGTCAGTGCCGCTCGTACGGCCCAGGCATCCCGTACCTCCCCCTCCAGGACATGGTACGCCGCGGCTCACACATCGCGCGCGGCGACGATTCCGCGACCCTGACCCAAAAGCTACGCGGCAGCCTGGAGAACCTGGGTGTCGATCTCGAGCAGGATCTCCCCCCCTTGCTGCAGCTGCTCGGAGTCGAGGCGGGAACCGAGAGCCTGCAAGGCCTCGAGCCGCAGGCCTTGCGGCAGCGTCAGTTCGCCGCCATGCGCCGCATGCTGCTCCAGGCCAGCCGCGGTTCCCTGGTCGTCATCGTGCTCGAAGACCTGCACTGGATCGACAGCACGTCCGAAGAGTTCCTCGCCTCCATCGTCGAGGGTATGGCGGCCAGCCGCATCCTGCTCCTACTCACCTATCGCTCCGGCTACCAGCCACCGTGGATGGACCGCTCCTATGCCACGCAGATCCCCATGCGCCGACTGTCAGTACAGCACAGTCGCGAGATCCTCGCCGCCATGCTGCGGCGCAGTGGCCTACCGGATGCTGACGTCGCGGCCCTGGATAACAGCTCCGTCCTCGACAAGGCCGAGGGCAACCCCTTCTTTCTCGAAGAGCTGGCGCGCGCCCTGGCCGAACGTGCCAGCCAAGCGCCGGGCCAGACCGGTCCGCCCGTGCCAGACACCATCCAGGGCGTCCTGATGGCGCGCATCGACCGCCTGCCCGAACGCCACAAGCATCTATTGCAGACAGCCTCTGTCCTCGGTCGCGAGTTCAGCGGCGAGTTGCTGCAAGGCGTCTGGGGCGGCGAGAGCGGTGATGCCAGCAGCAAGGCCGAAGAGACGCTGCAAGAGTTGCAGCGCTGGGAATTCCTGCACCGCCTACCAACGACGCCCGCCAGCTTCGCCTTCCGGCATGCGCTGACCCAGGAAGTGGCCTACCAGAGCCTGCTCAACGAACGCCGCCAGGCGCTGCACGCCCGTGCCGCGAGCGTCCTCGAAGGACTCCATGCCGACCACCCCGAAGCCGCCTACGACCGCCTCGCCTACCACTACCCACGCGCTGGCAATGCGCAGAAGACCGTGCACTACCTATCGCTCTTCGCTCGCCACGCCGCCAGCACTTATGCCCACGCCGAGGCAGTCACCGCGCTCACCGAGGCTCTCGGCTACGCCGAACGTCTGCCGGCCGAGGAACGCGATCGTCGATCCCTCGAACTGCTGCTCGACCTGGTCAGCTCGCTGTTCCCGCTCGCTCGCTTCCCGCAGAGTCTCGAGGTGCTCGAGCAGCACCGTCAACGTCTCGACCAGGTCGACGATGCGGGCCTCCACGGACGCTTCCACTTCTGGCTCGCCCACACGCACACCTACCTCGGTGATTCCGAGGCCGCCACCGAGCATGCACAGCTGGCCATCAAGGCCGCGCGCCGAGCTGGCGACGAGGCGACCGAGGGCAAGGCCCACTACGTCCTCGGCCGCGACGGTTTCTGGGCCGGTCACCTCGAAGAAGGCTTGGAGCACAGCCTCCGTGCCATCGTCTTGCTGGAGCGCAACGACGAGCCCTGGTGGCAAGGCCAAGCGCATTGGGTCGCCGGCTACCACCACTTCCTGCTCGGGCACGCTGACGAGGCCCTGGCCGAGATGGCGCGCGCAGGTCGCATCGGCGAAGCCCTCGACGACTCCCGCCTCGACACCTCGTGGTCCACCGGTTTCTTCCACGCCGCCCTCGGCGATGCCGACCGCGGCATCGAGTTGTGCCAGCAAGGCGTCGAACGCTCCCAGGATCCGCTCAACACCGCAGCGTCCCTCGGCTTCCTCGGCTACGCCTACCTGCAGCAGGGCGACCTCGGGCGTGCCGTCGATACCCTGCGAGATTCCATCCATCGCCTGGAAGCTGCAGGCATGCTGCAGTTGTGGGGCTGGTTCCAGGTTTACCTGGCACAGGCTTACGAGGCGCGAGAGCAGGTCGATCTGGCGCGCGAGACCGCCGAGCAGGCCTTGGACCTGAACCGGAAAGCCAAGTTCGCCTACGGCATCGAGATCGCCGAATCGACGCTGGCGTCGCTGTCTTCCTCGGCATCTCCCCCGGTGAACACGCCCGCCTGAGTCGTCGCGCGCCGCACCGCCCTGGCATGACGTCGCGCCGCTTCTGCCTGCTGGCGCAGGAGGTAAACCTTCGCTGAAGTCGGCTTGCCCGGTTCCAGCACCAACTTGAAGTGGCTGAGCAGGCGCACCCACGTCAGGTCCTGCCCCGGCCAGGCAAAGATGGTGTCCTTCTGCGTTTCGGTGCACAAGCCCGCCGCCACCAGACGATCTGTCAGCGCCAACCAGCGCGCTTCGCGGCTGGGCAAGCGCCGGTACGATCCCTCCAGGCCGATGCGCGAGCCGACCGCGTCGCTCACCTCGAACGAGAGGTGGAGTCGATCGACATCGTCGAGAATCTGGACCGCTTCGGTCAACTGTGCCGCCGGAACCGCCTCGTGCGTCCCTTCACCTCGCGCGCGTGCCAGATACGAGTCGACCTCCTGAAGAGGAACACCGAACAGCTCGAGCCGCAGCGCCCGCAGACCGCGAGCACGGAGGTCATAGGCGTAGAGCGGAAACGCATCGGCGGGCAAAGCGTCCAGGCAGAGCTCCAAAGTTCCGCGCCAGCTATCCGGTAAGGAACCGCCGACCAGCGCCGGCGCAAGCTGCTGTAGGAACCAAGCCCGGTCCAGGGGTCGTGTCAGCGTCCAGCACACGACCGGTACCACCGACTGCGCCGCTGACGGTTCGCCTGGCTCGCCTCGACCGAGATCGAACTCCAACCAAAGCGACGGTACGTAGCCAGCCTGCCACCAGGGCTCCCAAGTGGCACGCAACTCGGCGAAGCGTTCGTCCTCTCCCAGGTCGGACGGCCGCTCAACCTTGACCGAAAGGTCCACCGCTGAGTCAGCCGCCTTCGAACCGAGGCGGCACTCCAGCGCTTGCAACAATCCAGCAGGCAAGGAATCTGACTGCTGCCGGACACACAAAAGCGCCCGAGCCGTCGCCAGCTCAGGTGCCAGGTAACTTTCGAGATGCCCTGAACGGGCTGACGTCAACCGCCGCCGCCGGTGGTCGTGGTGGAGCCATCTCCCGGCTCCGTCCAGCCACCCGCGACCTCTTCCAAATCGTCCTCGGACAGCTCAGTGACCTCGACGTCCTCGTTCTCGTCCCGTAGATCTTGTTCCTGCTCTTGCATGTACTCTCTCCGTTGGATCGGTGGCTATAGACCTAGTTACTGCCGCCACCCTTGCCCGGCTTGGGGTCGGCCCAGCCGCCCGCCAAACCTTCCATGTCCTTCTCGCTCAACTCGGTGACTTCCTTGCCCTCTGACTCGATCTCAGATTCGGGCTTCTCGTCTCTTGGCTGCGGATCTTCCATGACGGGCTCCTTGAATCATGAGAAATCTAGCTCCTAGCCTAGTGGCGTCAAGTAGACTCCACCGCCAGCCGATTTGTCAATCTTCGCCAGCTAGCCAGCCACGCAGCTCGTTGCCGCAGGAAATCCGGGGGGTGGAGTTGGTCCCCCCCACCCGGAACCCGGCACAGCTGCGTACGAGGTTCCTGTCGGACACCGTGCCATCCACGGCCGCGAAGGAACTCGGGCACACCATGTGCTTGAAATGCTACAGACTCGCCACTCATTCCGCGCTCAATACAGAGCAGCATTTCTTGACACCTCCCATTCTTGCGCTGTAGTATCCTCAATTAAGGGCTAGTTGATTCATGAGTCGTTCTTCGCAACTCGTTTACGGTATTGAGGAGGTTTCATGCCTGCCGGAGTGTCCGAAAAACTCAACGTCTTACCTCAGTCCCCGCTCGACGCTACTCCAGAGTGCCTAGCTTCTGCCCAACAAAGTAAGCCCAAGGCTACTGCTCATTGGATTCCGTCTCATTACAATATACGGGCTCTCACCGAAGATGGCCGCCTCGTGCTCTGGAATACCTATCGCGGCTCCATGAGCGTATTCCCTGCTGACCAAACTAGCTATATCCGAGGCCTCCTCAAGAAGGGAGGAATTCACGGAAAAGCCGAAGGTCTCTTGGATTATCTTGTGCAAAAAGGTTTCATGATTTCCGCAGATGCAAATGAATATCGCCAGGTTCAAACGGCAATTCACCGTCAGCAGTTTCGAACGGACAGACAGGAACTGATTCTGCTCGCGTCCGAGGACTGTAATTTTCGCTGCCGGTACTGTTATGAAGACTTTGCCAGAGGCACGATGCTTCCAGAAGTGCGCTCCGGCATCAAAAGCTTCATCCACAAATCACTGAAGCGCCTCACGTCCCTCCACATCAGCTGGTTCGGTGGAGAGCCG
Organism: uncultured bacterium; assembly: GCA_965368975.1. GTDB lineage: Bacteria > Acidobacteriota > Thermoanaerobaculia > Multivoradales > JAHZIX01 > CBDUPA01. Next base: position 108,014 of record CBDUPA010000013.1, read on the forward strand.
TTGTATGGCTTCTCTGCGATCGAAGATCTTGGCCCGTTCTTTGTCGAAGAATGTGAGAAGAACGAAATTTTCCTGTCCTCTCACATGACCACGAATGGTTACCTCCTAACACCTGAAGTCGCAGGCAAGCTCTTGTCCTGGAAGATCAATGACTTTCAAGTGACAATGGATGGGCTACAAGAAGAGCACGATTGTAATCGACCAACCCGGGACGGAGAAGGCACCTTCCAGACGATCTTCAACAACCTCGTGAGCCTGAGCAAAAGAGATGACTCTTTCTTGGTCAGCATTCGAGTCAACTATGACCAGGAGAATGCACCTCGGCTCGATGAGTTCGTCCCCTTGATCGAAAAGCACTTTGCGTACGATGAAAGGTTCCGCTTGGACCTTCATCCAATCGGCCAATGGGGTGGTGAAAACGACGAATCCCTCCAAGTCTGCGGCAAAGAAGATTCTCGGAAGCTTCAAGCAAGGCTGAGAGCAGAGGCTCACCGAAGAGGCATTCAGGTAGGTACCCTGCGCGAAGCCAATCGGCTTGGAGGCGAGGTCTGCTATGCAGCTCGGCCCTACAACCTCCTGATCGGAGCAACCGGCAAGATAATGAAGTGCACCGTCACGCTGGATACTCAAGAGGAAAATGTTGTAGGCGTGCTCCATGAGGATGGGACTGTCGAGATCAATGACGACAGGATGGCGCTATGGACGGAACCCGCCTTTGAGACCGACGAACAATGCCAGAAGTGCGTTGTTCTCCCTACCTGTCAGGGGACACACTGCCCACTGATCCGCATCCGGACCGGCAACTCCCCATGCAGTGGCCTGAGGCTAGGAGCGAAACCCCAGTTACTAGAGGCCCTCCAGTTTCGATCAGATAAACTGAGACAAAAAACTGTGTCTTCTTGACCTTTAGTGGAGAGAAGCACCAAGAGGTAGTTCTGCCGACGTGGCGGAACATCTGCATATCACAAGGGCACTGAAGCCCTAAAATGAGGAGAGATTGGCAATGAGCGAATCCGTCAAGATCCAGGGAAAAGAGTTGGAAGTTCAAGAACTAAATGATGAAGCTCTGGAAGATGTCGCAGGCGGCACCAAGGACACCAACCAGTGCACCGTCATCAATATCTGCAGCGCTGAATAAGCCCGCTATCCCACGATAGCTCTTTGGTGAGAGTCGTAGTCGGGGTTTCCCGACCGAGAATTGGAAGCCCCGACTACCGACTCACTAGCTGGCGCGTATCTCGATCAAGACCAACCTCCTAGCAGTTGGGCCTTATCCACCTCTAGATCAAACCGAAGGTCACCGCGCTATTTCAGGATTCCCACTTTGGGCTCTCAGCCCCCACACCACCACCTCGACGCCCGTCGAGAAGTGCAGAAAACTCGGCTCCCCTCCCACTCCTGACACAGCCCACTCCAGCACCCCGTTCTCCCCAACCTCCGCCTCCGCCCGCTGCAACGGCCACGGTACATGGTGCACTTCCGCCCGGTACAGCCTCCCCCGCCTCGACGCCGCATACAGGCAGTAGCGCTCCGTCAGAAAGTGTTCAATCGTCCCCGGCTTCGCCAGCTCGACGTCGGTCGTCGGCCTGTAGCGGATCTCCAGCCGCGACGCATCGCCTTTCTCTCGCCGCCGTGACCTGACCCGGAACTCTTCCCCATCGCCGTGAAAGTCGATCGAAGCATGCTTGTAGGGTAGATGAAAGAAGCGCCGCGCCGCCCACACAGCGAGTGGATTCGATGCATCCAGGCTGAAGAACCAGACTCCCGGTTTGCCGCCGTGGGTGACGTAGGTACGCACGTTGATTTCCGGAAACGCGGAAACCCACGGGAGATTGGGCAGTGGTCGTCGCATTACGCCTTCCATGCGAAAGGGAACGACGCCGATCCAGGCAGTGCCATCGAACTCGTCGAGTTCCAGCGCCTCTGGGATCAGTGGCCGCAGCGTCGACGCCTTGACCGGCCAGTGGGCGAAGAGTAGATCACGCCACTCCTGGCGCCAGGTCCACCGCCTTTTCGGCAGGGGCCAGGGACGGTGATCAATCTGGGCGAAGGCAGGGTGACGCATAGAATCCTTCACCCCGTATAGATCTGTACTTCCCGCAAGGCCTTCAGCTTGTCCCGCAACGCCGCCGCCTGCTCGAACTCTAGGTTCTTGGCCGCCACTTTCATCTCTTTCTCCAACCGCTTGATCTGCTTGGCCAGCGTCTCGCCTTCGCGCGCTTCCCCGATGTCCGACGCCTTGACGACGCCGATATCGTAGTAGTCGAGATTCGCCAGGGCGACGAGGGGGCTGTGGATGTCCTTGAGGATGGTGGCGGGCTCGATGCCATGCTCGATGTTGTAGGCGTGCTGGGTCTCGCGGCGACGGGTAGTCTCCTCCATCGCACGGTGCATGCTCTTGGTAATGCGATCGGCGTAGAAGATGACGTGACTGCCGACATTACGGGCGGCGCGGCCGGCAGTTTGGATGAGGGAGGTTTCGGAGCGCAGGAAACCCTCCTTGTCGGCGTCGAGAATCGCTACCAAAGAGACTTCCGGAAGGTCGAGACCTTCGCGCAGCAGATTGATGCCGACCAGGATGTCGAACTCGCCTCTGCGCAGGCCGGTGATGATCTCGACGCGTTCGAGGGTCTCGATGTCGCTGTGCATGTAGCGTACGCGCATGTCGAGTTCACCCAGGTACTGGCTCAGCTCCTCGGACATGCGTTTGGTCAGGGTGGTCACCAGGACGCGCTCGCCTTTGTCGATCACCTTGCGCACCTCGGCGACCAGGTCGTCGACCTGACCCTGCGCTGGACGCACCTCGATCTCGGGGTCGAGCAGGCCCGTGGGGCGGATCAGCTGCTCGACGACGACGCCACCAGTGCGCTCTAGCTCGAACGGAGCCGGCGTCGCCGAGACGTAGATGCGCTGGCCGACTTTTTCGTCGAACTCTTCGAACTTGAGGGGGCGGTTATCGAGGGCGCTGGGTAGACGGAAACCGAAGTCGACCAGCGTCTGCTTGCGCGAGCGATCGCCGTGGTACATGGCGCGCACTTGCGGCATCGTTTGGTGACTCTCGTCGACCACCAGCAAGAAGTCGTCGGGCAGATAGCTGAGCAGCGTCGGGGGGGCTTCGCCGGGCGCGCTGCCGGAGAGATGACGCGAGTAGTTCTCGATACCGTGGCAGAAGCCGATTTCCTGCAGCATCTCGAGATCGAAGCGGGTGCGCTGCTCCAGGCGTTGGGCTTCGAGTAGCTTGTTCTCCGCCTCTAGCACGGCCAGGCGTTCTTGCAGCTCTTCGCGGATAGTCTCCATGGCGCGCAACATGCGCTCGCGCGGCGTCACGTAGTGGGTCTTGGGGAAGACCGCGACGCGGCTGACTTCGTCCAGCACGTGACCGCGCAACGGGTCGAAACGCGTGATGCGCTCGATCTCGTCACCGAAGTACTCGACGCGCACGCCGACGTCCTCATAGGCCGGCTGAATCTCGAGCACGTCGCCACGCACGCGGAAGGCTCCGTGGTAGAGGTCCATGTTGGTGCGCTCGTACTGCATCGCCACAAGCTGCTTGAGTGCCTGCTCGAGACCGCTCTCATCGCCCTGCTCGAAGAAGTGCAGCATGCCGAAGAAAGCATCCGGCGAGCCGAGGCCGTAGATGCACGACACCGACGCGACGATCAACACATCACGACGCTCGAACAGCGCCTTGGTGGCGCGCAAGCGCAGGCGGTCGATCTCTTCGTTGATGCTGGTTTCTTTTTCGATGTAGGTGTCGCTGGCAGGGACGTAGGCTTCGGGCTGGTAGTAGTCGTAGTAGGAAACGAAGTACTCGACGGCGTTGTGCGGGAAGAAGCTGCGGAACTCTTGGAACAGCTGTGCCGCCAGCGTCTTGTTGTGCGACAGCACCAGCGTCGGACGGTTCAAGGTCTGCACGACCTGGGCGATGGTGAAGGTCTTGCCGGAGCCGGTGACACCGAGCAGGACTTGCTCCTTGTCGCCCGCTTCGGCGCGTTCGACCAGGGCTTCGATGGCCGCGGGTTGGTCACCCTGGGGGGTGAAGGGGGAAACGATTTGGAAGTCTGGCATGGCGCAGGAATCCTATACTCCGGCCTGGGCTACCGGTGTCGAAGTTCTGACCAGACGCCGAATCTCGTCGTAGCCATGGACATGCTGCCCCGGACGCCCCTGCAGAGCCGCTTGTACCATCGCTCGAGCCAGTACCTGGGCGCGCAGCGGCCGGTAGGCGCGCAGCGGCCCGACGAGCAATGGCGATAGGACCCAGCTCACCACGCCCCCCAGCTTCTCCAGCCAGCGGGGGGCTTCGTCCGGACGTTTGCCGAGCAACATGCTGGGCCGGAAGACCTGCAGCGACGGATAGTCCAACACCGCGACGGACGCCTCCGCGTCCGCCTTGACGCGCAGAAAGAAATTCGGCACGTGCGGCGCGGTGCCTGCCGAGGTGATCAGCAGGAAGCGCTGAGCGCCGGCCTGGCGGGCGTGATAGGCCAGTTTGGCGACGTAGCCGTGGTCGACGCGGCGGTACTCGGCGCGCGGCGTGCTGCGTGCCAGCGGAGCCCCGAGGCAGCAGAAAATATCGTCGCCGGTCATCCAAGAAAGGTGTCGGTGCAGGTCGTCGAACTCGAGCTCGTGCTCGACCAGCTTCGGATGCGTGCGACCACTGGCGCGCCGACCCAGCGTCACGACTCTCGTGTACCGCGGCTCGGCGAGCACTACCTCGAGGAGGTAATGTCCGACCAACCCCGTCGCACCCGCGATCACGGCCGTGCGGCCGGCGCCGGTCTTCCCTGCTGACGGAACTTCCCCTGCGCGCGGAGCTGCCCTTTCTGTAGGAAGAAGTGAGGCCGAAGGAGCTGTAGCGGAGGCGGTCACGGCGCTATCATACAGGCTTCATGGTCTTCAGCTCGCCCCTCTTCGTCTTCTACTTCCTGCCGCTGGCGCTGCTGACCTACTATGCCCTGCTGGCCGTCACCCGGCGCTCGAACTCGCCGGGCCTCCCCCTCCGGCACGTCGCCTTGACCCTGCTCAGCTACCTTTTCTACGGCTGGTCCAATCCCGCCTTCTGCCTGCTGATGCTGCTGTCGACGGGGATCGACTATCTGTGCGGCCTGGCGTTGGTCGGTCGCCTGGACCGCAGAGCGATCTTGGGCGTCGAGGACCTACCAAGGCTCGATCCTGAATGCGACCGGACGCGCGCCCAGAAGTGGGCGGTGACCGTGTCGGTGATCAGCAACCTGTCGCTGCTCGGCTTCTTCAAGTACTTCAATTTCGCCGTCGACAGCTACACCGCACTCCTGGCTTCACTGGGCCTGGACGGAGCTAGTGCCGACACACTGCTGCGCGTCACGCTGCCGCTGGGCATCAGCTTCTACACCTTCCAGTCGATGAGCTACACGCTCGACGTCTACCGTGGCCAGACGGCACCGCTCGCCCGCTTCGTCGACTTCGCCTGCTACGTCTCGATGTTCCCGCAGCTGGTCGCCGGACCGATCATCCGTTTCTCCGAGGTCGCCGAGCAACTGCGCGAGCGCACGCACACGCTCGAGAAGTTTTCCCGCGGCTGTGCCTTCTTCAGCCTTGGCATGGCCAAGAAGGTCCTGCTGGCCAATCCGTGCGGGCAGATCGCAGACCTGGTCTTCGACGCCGGCTCTGTGCACACGCTCGACGCCTGGTTCGGTCTCTTCGCCTACGGCTTCCAGATCTACTTCGACTTCAGCGGCTACTCGGACATGGCGATCGGCCTCGGCTTGATGCTCGGCTTCGTCTTCCCCAAGAACTTCGACTCCCCCTACAAGGCGCGCAGCGTCACCGATTTCTGGCGTCGCTGGCACATCTCGCTCTCCAGCTGGCTGCGCGACTATCTCTACATTCCCCTCGGCGGTAATCGCAAAGGCACGGCGCGCACCTACGTCAACTTGATGCTGGTGATGCTGCTCGGCGGCCTGTGGCACGGCGCGTCGTGGAACTTCGTCCTCTGGGGTGGGCTGCACGGCTTGTTTCTCGCTATTGAACGGATGCTGGGCAAGTCCAGTCCACTGCGTCGCTGGCCGATCGCGGCACAGGTCACCTTGACCTTCCTGCTGGTCAACCTGCCGTGGGTCTTCTTCCGCGCCGAGACTCTCGACGGTGCCTTGGCTATGCTGGTCAGCCTGTGCGGTCTCGGTCCCCTCCTGCAAGGCGCAGACCCACAGGCAGGCGCCACGCTCCTGGCCGGCTTGCTCTATACGCCGTACCACCTGATCTGCTTCAGCCTCGCCGCGCTCGTCACTTTCGGTGCGCCCCAAACCTGGGACTGGACGCGCCACCTCACACCCACGCGCGCCTTCGTCGCACTGCTGCTCTTTGCTCTCGCTCTGGTGTCCATGCTGAGCCAGGGCTACAACCCGTTCATCTATTTCATTTTCTGAGCCCGGCGGCACTCACTGAGGCACGAAAACTGAGTAAGTGGCTACCCACTTTCGAGGTCACGAGTACTCACTTCAGAGATACAGAATTTCTAGTCACTCAGGAATAGCCTGTATCTAGAGGGTTTTCGAAACTGGCACGGTCCTTGAAATGAACTGGATACAAGGACGGCGATGAAACCCAGAGCACACTGGAAGTACTCGCCAAGTACCAACAAACAGGAGTCTTCTGACTTGACTCCACTGCACAGTCCAGGAGTAGAAACATGAAGAAGCTAGAACGCGTCAACGGTGAACTGTTCGAGAGCCTGACCGTCGAGGAGACCCAGATGGTCGCCGGTGGTGCCGAAGGCACCGCGGAAGCCACCTACAACCAGACCTCCGGCTGGGATGCCAAGGCCGATATCAAGTTCAAGTTCTGATCCTAGGCTCGTCAGCCACCTCTACTTCACCTTCTGATGCATCAGGGGAACCACCATGAAGAAGACGAAACTGGAGCGTCTGCAGGGCAAACTCTTCGAGTCTCTGAGCACGGAGCAGGTCCAGATGACAGCCGGCGGCGGCACCTACGTGCTCGACTACAGCTACAACGAGACCGGCATCTATGACGCCCAAGGTCTTCCGGACGCCCTGTTCAAGTAGTGCAACTCAAGCGGATCGCACAGTTGCATACCTCCGTCAGATACCGCATCGAATCACGCACTGAATCAACCAAGAGGACAGACCCATGAAGAAGAAGCTGGAACGGATGAACGAAGACTTGTTCGAGAGCCTGAGCGTCGAAGAAACCCAGATGGTCGCCGGTGGTGCCGAGGGCACCGCTGAGGCCACCTACAACCAGACCTCCGGCTGGGACGCCAAGGCCGACATCAAGTTCAAGTTCTGATTCACGTTTCGGTTCACACAGAGACGGCGGAGAGCGGGAGTCTCCCTCTCCGCCGTCTCTGTGTTCACGTTTTCCGCTTCGTGTCGAGATCGGCTTGCCCCTGGGGCTCCACGACCGCCGAACTGATATCATGATGTTGCAGAAGCGGCCTGCGAGTTAGGGAAGGAAGGCCGATGATCCTGATCCTCAGCCAGAGTGGTTTCGAGACCACCACCGAGCGGGTCATGGACTGGCTGGAAGCAGCTGGCGCCCCGCACCGGCGAGTGAACGGTCGTGATCTCAGTCGCGACGCTCGCCTCGATCTGCAGCTGGACGGCTGCGGCACGTCGCTGCGGCTGGAGAACGAGGGCGAACCGCTCGATCTCGATGCGGTCGATGCCGTGTGGGCTCGACGCTGGAGTGCCGATGCGCACCTCGAGACTCTCGGCTACTTCGAGCAGGGTGCCACGCCCGCGCCCCTACCCCACACTGCTTTCCAGATCCAGAAGCAGCTCAGCTTCGACCTGCACAAGCTCAGCGAGTTCTTCTTCGAACGCCTGCGAGACAGACCCTGGTTGACGCGACCGGGCACCATCAGTCCGAACAAGCTGACGGTCCTGGAGCGAGCCGTCGCTCACGGCATGGACATCCCGGCCACGCTGGTGACCACCGAGCGCGCGGCGGTGAGCTGTTTTGTCGAACGCTTCGAACGAGTGATCACGAAGGTTGTCGGCGAGGTCGACATCTTTCCGTTCGAGGACGCGACGGCCATGCTCTATACCGCCCTCCTCGACGCCGCTGCGGTGGCAGCGCTGCCTGAGCACTTCTTCCCGTCGCTGTTCCAGGAGGCGGTGAGCAAGAGCTACGAAATCCGCGTCTTCTATCTCGACGGCCGGTGCGACGCCATGGCGATCTTCTCGCAGGCCGATGCGCAGACCGCTGCCGACTTTCGCAACTACAACTACCAGAAGCCCAACCGAAACGTCCCGTACCGCTTGCCGGCACGGCTCGAAACCAAGGTGCGCGCCTTGATGGACGAACTCGAGCTCGATACCGGCTCCCTCGACTTCATGAAGGCCCAGGACGGCCGCGACATCTTCCTCGAAGTCAATCCGGTGGGCCAGTTCGGCATGGTGTCGCTGCCCTGCAACTATCACCTGGAAAAGCAGGTGGCCGAGTACCTGGTGCGCCTGGCTACTGGATACGAGGCGGCGAGGCGACAGGAAGCAGCGGAGACGGAGGCGACCGGAGCTGAAGCATGAACGAGCACGACGATGCACGCGCCTTCTTCCGCAGACTGAGCCCGCAGGCACAGGAAGAGGCGTCGATCCCCTATCGCTTCGCGGAGTTGCGCCGCCCCGAAGCCGTGGCGGTGCAACGCGTAGCGCAGAGTGACCACTATCGCAGCGACGCCTTCGAGTGCCGTGCCTTCCACAAGCCGATCTCCCGATGCTTTCCGCCCGTGGAGGAACCAGCATGAATGGGGACCGCCGCTTCCGTCTCTTCGCGAACTGCATCCCTGTGCGCGGAGCCCGGCGCAGTGTGATCTGTGACCTGCAGCGAGGCAGCTATCGTTTCATCCCCAATGGCCTGTACGACATCCTCACCGCATACCCCGACCGCACGCTGGACGAAATTCGAGCCGATTTCGAGGCCACCGAGCACGAGATCATCGACGAGTATTTCGATTTCCTGCTGCGCCACGAACTCGGCTTCTGGTGCGAGGAGCCGGAACGTTTTCCCGCTCTCGATCTCAGCTGGGAGGTGCCCCAGCGCATCACCAACGCCATCATCGATCTCGACGCAAGCTCCGAGCACCAACACCCCAGCGCCTTCGCACAGCTGATCACGCAGCTCGACGACCTCGGTTGCAGAGCCTTGGAGCTGCGCGTATTCGCCGGCCTGGAACCCTCCCGACTGCCAGCACTCCTCGCTACCTGCCAGCGCAGCCGCCTGCGCTCGATCGACCTGTTGACGCCCTACCAGGAAGGCATGCTCGATGATGACTGGCAGCAGCTGTGCCAGCAACATCCACGACTGAGCCAGATCGTGATCCACTCGGCGCCCGAGACACGCCGCATTCGCGTCGAGGGGACCGGCGTGCCCATCCACTACCGCCGCGAGCACATCAATGCGCCGAGCTGCTGCGGCCAGGTGCATCCGGGCTACTTCGTGTGCAACCTGAAGATGTTCACCGAGGCACAGACTCACAATACCTGCCTCAACCGCAAGCTGGCTGTCGATGCCGGCGGTGAGATCAAGAACTGCCCGTCCATGCCCCGCTCCTTCGGCAACGTTCGAGAGACATCTCTGCACAGCGCACTGGCGCACCGTGACTTCCCCCGCTGGTGGCGCGTGCACAAGGATCAGATCGACGTCTGCAAGGACTGTGAGTTCCGGTACCTGTGCACCGATTGCCGTGCCTACCTCAGCGATCGCGACAATCTCCTCTCCAAGCCCGCGAAGTGCACGTATGACCCCTACACGGCCAGCTGGGGATCGGCAAGCTGACTCTCGTCGCCTCTTGCCCTCAGCAGACGACTTGCCCTCAGCAAATGGCGTGCTGCCCTGTCCGTTCCTGCGCCCCTGAGGTGCGGATCCCATCGTCACCGTTCGCTTCCAGATCGTATTGGCGAATCTTGTTGAACAGCGTCTTGCGGCTGATTCCCAGGCTCTCGGCCGTGGCAGTGCGGTTCCCGTGGTAGATCAAGAGTCGAGACAGAATCATCTGCTTCTCCACCTGCTCGGTCGCCTGCCCGACGGCCTCGGCCAGCGTCATCCGGTCCAACCGTTCGACCGATAGCCGGCCTTCGATCTTGCTGTGCCAGGCTGCCGAGATCGGCTTCTCAGGCTCGAGCAAACGTGCCGGCAAGTCCTCCTCCTGGAGGACGTCGGCGCTCGCCAGGACCATCGAGCGACACAGAGTGTTCTCTAGCTCCCGTACGTTCCCCGGCCAGTCGTGGCGCACCAGGACGCGCATCGCCTCCGGGGTGATTCCCCGTATGCTCAAGCCGAGCTGGCGATTGATCTTGCTGACCAGGTAATTGCACAGCAAGGGAATGTCCTGGCGCCGCTCGCGCAGGGGCGGCAGCTCGACGTGCACCACGTTGAGCCTCCAGTACAGGTCATCCCGGAATCGCCCCTCGGCGACCTCCTGTTCGAGATTCTTGTTGGTCGCGGCCACCAGACGAACATCGACATCCCGCGGCTCACGCGCGCCGACCGGCGTATAGCGCCGCTCCTGCAGCACGCGCAAGAGCTTGGCCTGGGCATCAATCGCCAGATCTCCGACCTCGTCGAGGAAGAGAGTCCCGTGATCAGCCTGCTCGAAGCGCCCGATGCGACTGTCTCGAGCGTCCGTGAAAGCGCCCTGGATGTGGCCGAAGAACTCACTCTCGACCAGGTTCTGCGGAATCGCGCTGCAATTGACCGCTACGAACGGACCGGCCACCCGCAAGCTGCCGCAGTGCAACGTCCGAGCCACCAGTTCCTTGCCGGTGCCCGACTCGCCGGTCACCAAGACCGTAGCGTCGACCCTGGCCACCTTGCTGACCGTGGCCAGCACCTGCTGGATCCCCGGACTGCGCCCGATCATCTGCGTCTCCTGCTGGCCGCAGTCCTGACGGCTGGGGCGCTGGCGGGGCGCCGGGGAAGCCTCGGACGAGGGCACCACCGAAGCGATGCCGGTTCGGCGGACTGAGGATCGATCCGCAACGGCTGAGGGAAGCATCGTTCTCACCTCCATCCATTCGTCCAGGTAGACGAGGTGTCCTAGCGCTTCACGTCTTCTAGGAGTTGCGCTGCCCCATGGAGCGCCTCCTACTCATCTAGTATACGCCTTCCGATTGCCGGCGCCAGTTCAAGACCTCGGCTTGCGAATCCGAGCGACCAGACCGTCTTGCAGCTTTACCCCAGAAGCTGCGGGCTCGAGTTCTGCCTCTACAAACACCAGTTGCGAGGCCGCGTCGACCTGGGGCGCGATCTGCGACACCGTGCCACGCAGCGTCAAATCCATGCCTTCCAGCGAGGCTTCAACGCGGTCGCCTGCCTGCAGGTGGCTGACGACCTGCGGCGGAACCGCGAAACGCAAGACGAAGTCGTCCGAAGCGATGAGCCGAAGCACGGGCGTGCCAGGGTGAACCTGGGCCCCGGGATCCAGGAAGCGGGCCGCAATGCGGCCGTCGATCGGGGCGCGCAGCACCGAGCGCTGGAGCCGGTTCTCCAGTTGCAGCACGTAGGCCGCCTGCTCAGCGACGCGGGCGCGGGCACTCTCGACGTCGGCCACTGCCATATCTCGCTCGCTGTGGCTGCTCTCCAATTCTTCCTGCGCGAAGAGATCCGGCATCGTTCGGCGTCGGCGCAGCTGCTCCTCGGCTCGGCGCAACTCGACCTCGGCGCGGCGCACGTCGGCTGCCGCTGCTTGACGACTGGCCTGAGCTCGGGCCAGATCTTGCGTCAGCTCCTGGGTTTCCAGGCGGGCCAACGGCTGCCCCGTCAGCACCGCATCCCCGACCCGCACGGCCACTTCGGCAAGCGTGCCGTCGACCTCGGCGCCCAGGTCGACAGCCTGCCGTGCTACCACCACGCCGATCCAGCGCCCCTGCTCCGGCTCTGCCGCGGTGCCCACACCTTCGACCTCTTGCCCGGGAAGCGTGGAGCTTGCAAGCGGCGCTGGTCCCCCATCGTCGGGCACCGGCTCGGCAGAGCATCCGGCAAGACCGCTCAGAGCGCTGAGCAGACTGAGAACCACAACGAGAAAGCCTTTTCTTGCAGGCATTTGCGTCCCTCTCTCTCGGCGCGGTAGCGGTTGACGCTCAACGCTGGTGGTTGATACCGTGAGTCCAGGTGCCATGTTGCAAGCCGGGTCCATCACCTGGGGAGGTACAACGTGAACGCCGCATCAACAACTGTACCAGTTCCCACCTTGCTGCTGGGCTTTCCAGCACCGCTGCGGCATCAGCTCGTCGACGCACTCGCAGGCCTCGTCGAAGACCTGCAAGCCAGCCCCCAGGCGGCAGACGACCGGGCTCCGGCGTTGGTCTGCCTCGGACCGGAGTTGCCGGGGTCGCAGGCAGCGACCTGGCTGGAGCATTCGTTGCCACCGCCGGCGGTGACGTCGGCGGTTGGCACGTCGGCGGTTGGCACGTCGGCAGTAGGTCAACCGTTGGTTCTCGTACTCGCCGGCGGCGACGATCTCAGCCTTTTTCAGCCCTGGCTCGACGCCGATCAGCTCTACTACTTGAGCCCAGGGCCGCCACCGCCAGCGCAGCTCACGGCCCTCCTACGGAGCGCGGCGCAGCATTGCCGTGCCGCCACCCGGATGGCCGCAGGTATGGCACCTTCCGCTGCCCTCTCCGGCCCCCCGGCCACGGGTCTGACGCAGCCGGCAGTACAGCAAGCGCTTCGCCGCCTGGGTTTGCAGGATGATCCAGGCGATGGAGCCGAATTGCTGTCCGAAGCCGTCCGAGAGAGCGTTCGCGCCGATGGCGGTGTCTGCTGGCTGCACGACACCCGCGATCAGAGCTTGTGGACACGCGACAGCAGCAGCGGTGGCGAACGCCGCCACAGCGCCAGTGTCGGCCTGACCAGCTTCGTCCTGCGCAGTGGTCTGGCCCTGTCTCTGCGACGCTCGAGCGAGGATCAGCGCTTCGACCCGGAAGCCGATGCTGTGGTGCTGCACTCAGGGCCCGCGGCCGTCAGCGAGGAGGACGCGGCAGACCGATGGCTCGCCGTGCCGGTCAGGGCGCCGGCGGCAGACGGCGAGATCCACGGGCCCGTGATCGCCGTGCTGGTTGCCCAGCGCCACGGCAATCGTGCTGCCTTCAACCCTCACGACCAGCGAGTGCTGGAGCAGCTGGCGACGGCCGCGGCTCCCCACGTACTGGCCCTGGTCGAAGGCGATGCCACGCCCGAGCTCGAGGTCCCCCAGGCGGCCGCCGACCTGTTCCGCCGCGAGGCCCTGCGCGACTCGCTCCTGGGCCACGAGAGTGCTCGCGATCCGCTAATGCTGTCCCCGACCTGGACACGCTGGTCCTACCGCCTGCTGGTGGCGGCGCTCGGTGCGGCGTTGCTGTTCTCGCTCGTCTTCGAGGTCGGCGAGTATGCCCGCGGTATCGCCGTGATCACCCTCGGCGGCCGTACCGACCTGACCGCCGTCGCCGCCGGAACCGCACAAGCCGTCGAAGTCGAACCCGGAGACGCGGTATCGGCCGGCCAGGTGCTGGTGCGGTTCTATGAGGCCGGCGAGCTGGCCGAGCTGGAGCGTATCGACCGCGAGATCGAGCTGCACCTGATCAACCGCCTACGCTTTCCCGCGGATCCAGCCTCGGAGCAAGCTCTGCTGTCCCTGCGAGCGCAGCGTGAGCTGGCCACGGCACGCCTCGAGGAGCGCTCGCTCCGCGCCCCGGTGAGCGGCAGGATCAGCGACCTGCGCGTGCGGGCCGGCCAGTACCTGACGCCCGGGCAACTCCTGCTGTCCGTGCTCCACGAAGATAGCGTGCCGAAGGCGGTCATTCTGCTACCTGGCGAGTACCGACCGCTGGTGCAAGAGGGGATGCGCGTGCGCCTGGAGATCTCCGGATACAACTATGCCTACCAGCTGCTGGACGTTGAGCAGGTGAGCGAGAACGTCGTCGGTCCGAACGAAGCTCGGCGCTACCTGAGCGAGGGCGTCGCCGACACGGTTCGTGTGCCGGGGCCCGTCGTCCTGCTCGAGGCCGCTTTGCCCTCGCTGACCTTCCAGGCTGACGGCGACATCTACCAGTACCACAACGGCATGCTCGGAACCGCCGAGGTTCGCGTACGGTCCGAGAAAATCCTGTTCACCCTCGTGCCCGGACTGAAAGCCGCGCTCACTTTCGCCAACGGGAGCTGAACATGCGCGACGCCGACAACCACGACAGCGGCAGGAACCCCGAACACAGGGGCGGTACCGAGCCCACTGACGCGAGCGACAGCCTGCCGCTGTGGCAACGCTGGCCCGCCTTCCTCGGCGTCGACCTGTTGCGGCGACGCGCCAAACTGCGCTTCGTACAGCAAACTGCCGCCACGGACTGTGGCGCGGCCTGCCTGGCCATGGTGCTCAGCTACCACGGCAAGAACCTGCGTCTCAATGAGGTCCGCGAGGTCATGAGCGTCAGCCGCATGGGTGTCGACGCCTTCACCATCTTGGAAACCGGCCGCCACTTCGGTCTGCGTGGCCGTGCCCTCAAAGTGCGTGAGGTCGCGCACCTGCGCTATCTCGACCCGGGTGCCGTGCTGCACTGGCGGTTCAATCACTTCGTGGTTCTCGAACGCATCGAGAAGCGCGGCGCCTGGGTCGTCGATCCCGCCGTCGGCCGGCGCCTGATCCCATGGCCCGAACTGGGTCGTGCCTTCACCGGCGTCGCCCTGGTGTTCGAAACTAGCGAGGACTTCGAACCTCTGCCGGCGGACCAGAAAGGCGTCTGGCGGTACCTGCGCCAGTTGCTCAGCCAGAGCGGCCTGCTCACCCGTATCTTGGTGACGTCCCTGCTGATCCAGCTGCTGGCACTGTCGGTGCCGGTGCTCACGGGCCTACTGGTCGACCGCGTGGTGCCACGTGGTGACCACAACCTGCTGCTGGTCCTGGTGGCCGGAGCCGCCGGCATCGTCGGCTTCAAGCTGCTCGCCGGCCTGGTGCGCTCCTTCCTCCTGCTCTTCCTGCGCACCCGTCTGGACGCCCGCATGACCGTGCAGTTCCTGGAGCATCTGGTTGCGCTGCCCTACCTGTTTTTCCAGCAGCGTTCCTCGGGCGATCTGATGATGCGCCTGAACAGCAACGCGGTGGTGCGCGAGATCCTCACTTCTGGCGCCATCTCGGGCATCTTCGACGGCGCCATGGTCTCTCTCTACCTCTTGCTGCTGCTGGCCGCCAACACCAAGATAGGGCTGGTGGTAGCCTTGCTCGGCCTGCTCCAAGTAGCTGTCTTCCTGGTGACTCGCAAACGCCAAGCCGAGCTGATGACCGAGACCCTGCAGACGCAGGCCGACGCCCGTGGCTTCGAGGTCCAGTTGCTGTCCGGCATCGAGACCCTGAAGTCGAGCGGCGCGGAGTTCCGCGCCGTCGAGCGCTGGTCGCACCTCTTCGTGCGCGAGCTCAACGTCTCGCTCGACCGCGGCCGGCTGGATGCCGGTGTCAACTCCGTGCTCGACGCCCTGGCCACCGGCGCACCGCTAGCCGTGCTGCTCTACGGTAGCCACCTGGTGCTCGCCGGCGAACTCACCCTCGGCACCATGCTGGCGCTCAGCGCTCTGGCCCAGGGCTTCCTGGGCCCGCTGGCGACCCTGGTTCACACCTCCTTCCAACTGCAGCTTCTGGGTAGCTACCTGGAACGCCTCAACGACGTGCTGGAGACGCCGCGCGAACAGGAGAGTACCGAGAAGCGCATCGATGTCGGCGCCCTGCGTGGCCAGGTACGGGTCGACGAGGTGAGCTTCCGCTATGCTCCGATGGCGGCGCCCGCGGTTGCTGGAGTCAGCCTGGACATCCGTCCGGGACAGCTGGTCGCCCTGGTCGGTTCTTCAGGCTCCGGCAAGTCGACCCTCGCCGGCCTGCTCGCCGGTCTCTACCGCCCAGACAGCGGCCGTATCCTGTTCGACGGCCTGAGCTTGGCCGAGGCCGACTTGCGCCAGCTGCGCGGCCAGCTCGGTTTCGTGCCGCAGCACAGCTTCCTCTTCGGCATGAGCGTGCGCGCCAACATCGCGCTCAACGACCCGTCCCTGCCCCTCTCCCGGATCATCGAAGCGGCGCGCATGGCACAGATCCACGACGACATCTTGACCATGCCCATGGGCTATGAATCCCTGCTCGCCGATGGTGGCGCCTCGCTCTCCGGCGGCCAGCGCCAGCGGCTGGCGCTGGCCCGCGCCCTGGTACACCGCCCCAAGGTGTTGATTCTCGACGAGGCCACTAGCGCCCTGGATGCGGTCACCGAGGCGAGGATCCAGCAGAACCTGGCGCGCCTACGCTGCACCCGCATCGTCGTCGCGCATCGCCTGAGCACCATCCGTGACGCCAACCGCATCGTGGTCCTCGATCGTGGTCACTTGATCGAACACGGCAGCCACGACGAGCTCATGGCAGCACGAGGCAAGTATCATGAGCTGGTCACGGCGCAACTACAGAAGAGCCAGGCCGCCACAATCGCCCCAGAATTGACCCCTTGATGGCCCCCCACGACCACGAAGCCCGCCGCATCGCACAAGCTCACGTCCAGGCCGGTCGTACCGACGTCTCGCGCGGCACGGCCGGAGTTCTCCTGGTCGCTTTCCTCCTGCTGCTCGGGCTACCGCCCCTGCTGCACCACGACCTCCTCGGGTTCCTGGGCTGGACCCTGCCGGCGGCTTCGCACCCCGACAGCGAGCCTTTCGCCGACTTCGCGCTCAATCTGCCCGGCGCGCTACTCACCGATGGTCTGCTGGTCAAGAACCGGGCCGTGCAACGGGAACTACGACGCTTTGAGGACGAGTTGGACCGGGAGTTCCATCCTGCCCGTGCCCTGCGCCCTCACGTGCAATCCCTCTTGCTGCACCTGCGCCAAGGCAATCTCGAGGCCCTTGTCGGTGCCGACACCGGCAGCGGTCCCTGGCTCTACTTCCGTCCGGACGTGAGCTACCTCACCGGTCCCGGCTTCCTGGAGCCCGCGGTCCTGGCAGCTCGACGCCGGAGTACCGAGAGCTGGCAGGCGCCCCCCGAACCGGACCCGCGGCCGGCACTGCTACAGTTGCATCGGGAGCTGGCTGAGCGGGGTATCGACTTGGTTCTCTTGCCAACCCCCGTCAAGCCGATGCTGCATCCGGAAGGCTTTGCGGCTGGCGCCGAGTTGGGCGTGAGGGAGCTGCAGAATCCGTCCTGGAAGCACTTCCTGGCCGACCTGGAAGCGGCCGGCGTCGAGGTCCTGCTCCCCTGGCGGTTCGACCACGAACAGCAGCAGATCCAACACCCGCCGCTCTCGTCTCTGCGTACGGACACTCACTGGACGCCCGGCAGCGTCGAGACGACCGCGACCGCCCTGGCGGAGCGCCTGGCTGGCCGCGTCCCGGCACTGCGTACACCACGGTTGGCGCGTGCCGATGTGCAAACCCAAACCGGTCTCGGCGACCTTGCCCGCATGTTGCAGCTGCCTGCGTCGCAGCAGCAGATCGGCGCAGAAACCATCACGACCCGCCCTATCGTCAGCGTCGACGGCAAGCCCTGGCAGTCCGCTCCGGATGCAGCAGTGCTCCTGCTCGGCGACAGCTTCACCAACGTCTACAGCCAGGCTGACCTCGGCTGGGGCGCTGGTGCCGGCCTGGCGGAGCAGCTGAGCTTCGAGCTGCAGGTGCCGGTGCAACGCCTGGCGGTCAATGACGGCAGTGACCTCGCCGTACGCCAGCGCTTGGCCGCGCTGCCTGCGGAGCGCTTCGAAACGCTCCGGGTCGTCGTCTACCAGTTCGCTGTGCGCGAGCTGACCACCGGCGACTGGCGTCCCGTGCCTCTGCCCGTGGGAGGGGCAGCAGCAGCGGCAGAGACAAACAAGACGACTTTCACCGGCCTGGAGCCCCTGCGTCTGGAGGCGAGACTCGCGAGTGCACCCGATCTGCCGAGTCCCGCCGAGCTTCCCTATCGCGACGGCATCGTCGGCCTGGTGCTGCGCGACCTGTCGACGCCGAACGCCGCTCCGAGTTTGCCGGAGGAAATCCTCCTCTACACCTGGTGGCTGCGCGACGGCAACCTGACCGCCGCCGCCAGCTGGGCTCCCGGACGCAAGCTCGAACTCGACATCGTCCCCTGGGCATCCGTGGCCCCGGACCTGGACAGCTACCAACGCGTCGAACCGGACGATCCCGAGGCCTTCCTGCTCGACGCCTACTGGACAGACCTGCCAGAATCGTCACCATGAAGACCTGCTGCCTCAGCCTTGCCTTGCTCCTTCTCGCCTGTACACCAGCTACGCCAGCGGCACCCGAAGAAGCTGCACCAACTGAGGAGGTGCCAGCTGAAGCCGAGTCAGCTAAAGCCAAGCGAGCAGGAGAGGAGCAAGCCCGCTTCGTAGAGTACTTGCGCGGCCTGCTCGCGCCGTCGACCGACAGGCGTACGATCCAGGGCCAGAGCGGCTGGCTCTACTTCCAGCCCGAACTGAGCTCGCTGACCGTCGAAGAGATCCGCGAGCCACTGGCTGCGATCCTCGACTTCCACCGCCAGTTGCAGGAACGCGGCGTCGAGTTGTTGTTCGCGCCCATCCCGGCCAAGGCCGCCGTCTACCCCGATCACCTGCCCGGTGCGCCCACCTTTGCACAGCCCCTCCCCAGGTTGGATACGGTCCACGGTGAGTTCCTGGAGACCCTGCGGGAGCAAGGAGTCCCCGTTGTCGACCTGCTGCCGCTCTTCCTTGAACACCGCGATGACACCGAAGGTGCGATGCACTGCCGTCAAGACACGCACTTCTCCGGCCGCGCGACGGTCTTGATCGCACATTCTCTCGCCGAGCTGGTGCGGCAACGGGCTTGGTGGCAGGAGGTCGAGACCGGCCGTTTTGAGCCTGCCGGCCTTGCACGGGAGACCCGTCAGGTGACGATCGAGGGTGACCTCCGGCGCGAGTTGCCACCGCCCCAGCCCGCCGCCGAAACCTTGTCGCTGACCTTCGTCGGCCGTCGCGAAGGCGACGCCTTGTTGCCAATACCGCCGGACCGAGACAGCCCTATCCTCCTTCTCGGCGACAGCCACACCCTGGTGTTCCACACCGGCGGCGATCTGCACGCCAAGGGTGCCGGCTTGGTCGACCAGCTCGCTTTCGAACTCGGCATGCCACTGGACCTGATCGGCGTCCGTGGCTCCGGCGCCACGTCGTCGCGCGTCAACCTGCTGCGTCGCGGCGGCGTCGAGGGCAAGAAGCTGGTGATCTGGGTGCTGACGGCGCGGGAGTTGACGGAAGGGGATTGGAAACAGGTGCCGGTATCGCGCTAAGAGTTGCTTGTGATGTCTTGATGCCTGCAGAGTAGATGCTATGATGCCTGCATGAGAACGACGCTGACCCTTGACGATGATCTGGCCTCAGCCCTCAAGGAAGCTGCCTTCCGCCAGGGAGAATCCTTCAAGGCCATTGTGAACGAAACGCTACGCCGGGGTTTAACGGCTCTACAGTCCCCTCCGACGGCGAAACGCTATCGGCTCGAGCCGGCTCATCTTGGCGGAGTACGGCCGGGAATCAACCTCGACAAGGCTCTGCAAGTGGCCGACGCACTGGAAGATGAAGCCATCGCCAGCAAGCTGGAATTGCGCAAGTGATCCTGGTCGACGCCAACCTACTGATCTACGCGGTAGACGCAGATTCCCCGCACCACGAGCGAGCGCGTATATGGCTGGAAAACACGCTCTCTGGAACGACTCGCGTCGGGCTCGCCTGGATTGTTCTACTGGCCTTTACCCGTATCACTACGAGATCAAGTGTCCTGAACAGCCCTTTGTCTCTAGAAGCGGCGTTGACTTACGTCGAATCTTGGTTGGAGCAACCGTTCGTGACGGTCCTCAGTCCAGGTGATCATCACTGGCCAGTTTTTCGCAACCTACTCGTAGCTACAGGCACAGCCGGCAACCTCGTTTCGGACGTTCATCTGGCAGCCTTGGCGATCGAACACGGTTGCGAAGTTGTTTCGGCAGACAATGACTTCAAGCGGTTTCCGGGGATTCACCATTCGAATCCCCTGCAGAGTTAGGCCTGCTCCCCCAACCGCCCCAACAACTCCCGCGCCGCCTCCGGAATCACCGTCCCCGGCCCGAAGATCGCCGTGACGCCCGCGTCGTAGAGCGGCTGGTAGTCCTGCGGCGGAATCACGCCGCCCGCAACGATCAGGATGTCCTCGCGCCTCATCTCGACGAGATGCTTCCTCAACTCGGGAATCAACGTCAGATGTCCGGCCGCCAGGGTCGACGCGCCCACGATGTGAACATCGTTCTCGACCGCTTGCCGCGCCGTCTCTTCCGGCGTCTGGAACAGCGGCCCGATGTCGACGTCGAAGCCGAGATCGGCAAAGGCGGTGGCGATGACCTTCTGACCCCGGTCGTGGCCATCCTGCCCCATCTTGGCGATCAGGATCCGGGGACGCCGGCCTTCCTCTTCGGCGAAGGCGTCCGCCAGCTTGCGGACTTCCAGCAGCTGATGTTCGGCGTCACCGCCCGCTTGCTCGGCTTCGCCTTTGTAGACGCCCGAGATCGTCCGCACCGTCGCTTCGTGTCGACCGAAGGCTTTCTCCATGGCGTCGCTGATCTCCCCTACCGTGGCGCGCGCGCGCGCAGCCTCGACGCTCAAGGCTAGCAGGTTGCCTTCCCCTGTCTCGGCGGAGCGAGTCAGCGCAGCCAAGGCTTCCTGCAGCTTGGCCTCATCCCGGTTGGCGCGCAGTTCCTTCAATCTGGCCAGCTGTGCTTCGCGCACGGCGGTGTTGTCGACCTTCAAGATCTCGGGGGCGCTGTCGTCGTCGGAGCGGTACTTGTTGACGCCGACGATGGTCTGACGTCCCGAGTCGATTCGCGCCTGCGCGCGGGCGGAGGCTTCCTCGATACGCATCTTGGGAATACCGGTCTCGATCGCCTTGGCCATGCCGCCGAGTTCTTCGATCTCTTCGATGTGCGCCATGGCCCCGGCGGCAACGTCGCGGGTCAGGGCCTCGACGTAGTAGCTGCCACCCCACGGATCGATGACACGACACGAGCCGGTTTCCTGCTGCAGGTAGAGCTGTGTATTGCGCGCGATGCGGGCCGAGAAGTCGCTAGGCAGGGCGAGGGCTTCGTCGAGCGAGTTCGTGTGCAAGCTTTGCGTGTGGCCGTGGACGGCGGCCATGGCTTCCACGCAAGTGCGGGCGACGTTGTTGTAGACGTCTTGGGCGGTGAGGCTCCAGCCGGAAGTCTGGCAGTGGGTACGCAGGGCCAGGGATTTGGGGTTCTTCGGGTCAAACGGCTGCAACAATCTCGCCCACAGCCACCTGGCGGCGCGCAGCTTGGCGACTTCCATGAAGTAGTTCATGCCGATGCCGAAGAAGAACGAGATACGCGGCGCGAAGCTGTCGATGTCGAGACCAGCGGCGAGGCCCGTGCGGACGTACTCGAGGCCATCGGCGAGGGTGTAGCCGAGTTCGAGCTCTGCCGTCGCCCCTGCCTCCTGCATGTGGTAGCCGGAAACGCTGATCGAGTTGAAGCGCGGCATCTGGCGCGAGGTGTAGCCGAAGATGTCGGCGATGATGCGCATGGAGGGCCCGGGTGGGTAGATGTAGGTGTTGCGCACCATGAATTCTTTGAGGATGTCGTTCTGGATCGTGCCGATCAGCTGCTCCGGCTTCACCCCTTGCTCCTCCGCCGCCACGATATAGAGCGCCAGGATCGGCAGCACGGCGCCGTTCATGGTCATCGACACGCTCATCTGGTCGAGCGGGATGCCGTCGAACAGGATCTGCATGTCGAGGATCGAGTCGATGGCGACGCCGGCCATGCCGACATCCCCGATAACGCGCGGGTGGTCGGAGTCGTAGCCGCGATGCGTGGCGAGGTCGAAGGCGATCGACAGGCCCTTCTGGCCGGCAGCGAGGTTGCGACGATAGAAGGCGTTGGACTGTTCAGCAGTAGAAAAACCGGCGTACTGGCGGATGGTCCACGGCCGGCGCACATACATCGTCGAGTACGGACCGCGTACGTACGGTGGCAGGCCGGGCTGGGTGTCGACGGGAGTGCCCTCGAGATCCGCGGCGGTGTAGCGGCGCCGGACGTCGATGCCTTCCGGAGTGTGCCAGGGGACGCTCTCCGCCGGCCCCGGGGACAGCGCCGGTCGAGCCACTTCGTTGGCCGCCGTGGGCACACGGTACGGGATCTGGGTCAGGTCCGGGAAGCGACTCATGACGCGGACTCCTGCGAGTGGTCGAAGCTGGCCAGCAACTCGCGCAGCAACTGGCAGGTGTTGGCACCCAGGTGGGCGAAGTGGGTGATGCCGGCTGCGCGGAAGGCGGCTTCGTGTTCTCCCGCCTTGCCGGCCACGACGATGCAGGTGGCGCCGGCCGCGCGCAGGCGGCGCGCCAGGGCTGGGACGCGCTCGGGGTAGGCCTCGTCGGGACCGCACAGCACGGCGACGTCGGTGTCGGTGTCGTCGAAGGCGGCAAGGAAGGCGTCGTCGTCGCCCGGCGGGAACTCAGCGGTGTCGAGACCGCCGACGGCCAGCAGGTTGCGCACGAAGTCAGCACGCGGCTTGTGTCCCCTGGGATCCCCGAGGTGTAGCACGCTCGCGGGTGGTTTCCAGCCGAGACGTCGCTCGAGCTCGTCGGCAACGGCGCGTAGCTGCTCAAACGGCTCGGACAGTCGCCAGGGCGTCAACGCAGGAGCCGTGGTGGCTGGGCCTGCGGCTCGTGGCAGCGCCGCCGTCAGCTCGTGCAGGCAGGCACCCGCTGCAGCAGCGGCGGTCAGCGTCTCGAGGCTCGGTTGGTGGACGAGGTCGGCGATCGCGGCGCCAGGGTCTGCCGTGCGCGCGGCGAGCGCGGCAAGGGTGTCGCGGCGCAAGGCGTCGAGGTCTGGGGGCACCTTCGCCAGCGGTTCTTCGGCCAGGTTGGGATATTCACTGACCCCGGTCAGCGGGGTGCGGCGCGTGCACACGTCGCGCTTCCGGCGCTCCAGGCTCTCGGCCAGCTGCCGCGCGACGGCCCCAGAGGTCAGGCTTTGCGCCATGCCACCTGCACCTTCGATTTCCTGCAAGCGATTCCAGGCCGCTGTCGCCAGCTGCTCGGTCAGCTCCTCGACGTAGCCGCTGCCAGCGCCGGGATCGGCGACCCGGTGCAGGTGGCTTTCTTCGCGCAGCATCAGCTGGGTGTTGATCGCCAGCCGGCGACTGAAGACAGAAGGCAATCCGACCGCCTGATCGTAAGGCGCGGTACCTACGGTATCCGCACCGCCGACGATGGCGGCGAAGCTCTCGACCGTGCCGCGCAGCAGGTTGACACCGCGATCGAGCGTCGTACGGCCGCGCCGGCAGGTGACCGCGTGCAGATGGACGCCGCGGGCCTCGGGCGAAGCGCCGACGGCTTCCGCCAGGCGAGCCCATAGACGGCGGGCTGCACGCAGCTTGGCGATCTCCAGGAACAGGTCACCGCTGACCGCGAAGACGAGTTGGATCTGCTGGCAAGCGGCGTCGGGCTCCAAGGAGGCCTCATTCTGCGGTGGATCGAGGAGCCGACGCAGGTAGGCAGCACCGGTCGCCAGGGCGTAGGCCAATTCGTCGACGGCACCGCCGCCGGCCTCGTGGTACGGCACGGCCGAGACGCGCAACGCGCGCAGCCCTGGTGCCTCGCGGGCACACCAGCGGGCCAACTGGCACGCCTCGCGCAGGTGGTCGTCGAGCGTCGCCGGTAATTGACCGTCCACGGCGAGCGTGCCAAAGGGATCAGCGCCCAGAGACCCACGCAGCTGCGCCGTTTCCATGGAGCGTTCCTGCAGCCACGCGAGCAGCAGTCCGGCCGCCGGCAACGCTCCGGCGCCAGCGTCGAGATGGATCTCGTGCGTGGCTGGATCGAGATCGGCCAGCGCCTGCCCCAGGGCCTCTACGGAGGTCAGCGACACGCCACCTCGACCGATGAGCTCTCTCGCCTCTTTCGGGCTACTGCCCGCGCGGCCGGCATCGTCGAAGCGCAGCCAGACACCGGTGGCACCGTGACGCAGGTCGAGCGCCACGCGGCGCCCGGTCTCTTCCGGCGACGGATGCTCGTGCAGGGGCAGCGGTCGGCCAAACTCGCCAGATGCCAGCGGCTGGAACCCGACTTCTTCCGCCGCTTGCGAGACCGGCTGGTAGAGTGGCTCCAGCTCGAGACTACCGCCATCTCGGCCCTCTCCCGCGAGGTAGGTTTTCAGGGAGCCGAAGGCGGCTCCCTTGAGGTCCTTCTCCACCTTTTCGTGCCAAGCGTCGACACCGGTCGGTGGAAAGTCGGCGAACAGCTCCGACATGGTGAGGCTCCCTGAGAGTCAGCGTGCTAGCGAAAGGATGGAAGACTCGTACCGCGGCGATCAGCCGCGCAACAAGTGACGCGAAATCACCAGCCGCTGCATCTCGCTGGTGCCCTCGTAGATCGTGGTCACGCGCACGTCGCGGTACAGGCGGGCAATCTCGTAGTCTTCGCAGAAGCCGTTGCCGCCGTGAATCTGCAGCGCCGTGCACACCGCCTCGTTGGCCGCCTCGGTGGCGTAGACCTTGGCTTGCGACGCCAGGCGTCCGGCCTCGGGTGCTTTCTCGCGAGATGCGGCGTAGCGAGTGAGAACACGAGCGGCGGCCAGCTTGGTCGCCATCTCGGCGATCTGGAACTGGATCGCCTGGAACTTGGCGATCGGGCGGCCGAACTGCTCGCGCTGCCGGGCGTAGTCGCACGCCAGCTCGAGTGCCCGCTGGTGCATGCCGACCGCCTGCGCGGCGATGCCGATGCGCGAGTGATCGAGGGTCGCCAGGGCGATCTTCAGACCCTGTCCTTCTTCACCGACCAGGTTGGCGGCAGGGATGCGACAGTCCTGGAAGTAGATCGGTGCGGTGCGCGACGCCTTGAGGCCGAGCTTTTCTTCCCCGGTCCCGACCGAGAAGCCCTCGGCGTCGGTGGGCACGAGGAACGCACTGATGCCGCGCTTGCCGGCCTCCGGATCCGTCACCGCCAGCACCATGAAGTAGCGGGCTTCGCCCGCGTTGGTGATCCACGCCTTCTCACCGTTGAGCACCCAGCTGTCGCCGTCGCGCTTGGCCTTGGTGCGCATGGAGCCGGCATCGCTGCCGGAACCCGGCTCCGTCAGGCCGAAGCCACCCAAACACTCCCCCGAGGCCAGCTCGGTCAGAGCGGTGGACTTCAGGTGCTCGGAGCCGAAGCGGTTGAGCGGCCAGCAGCACACCGAGTTGGTGACGCTCATGGTGACCGCCGTTGCCGGACAGATGCGCGCCAGCTCTTCGACCGCCACGGTGTAGGTCACCGTATCGAAGCCAGCGCCACCGTATTCTTCCGGTACCATCATGCCGAGCATGCCGAGTTCGCCCAGCTCGCGCAGGATGTTGCCCGGGAAAGCGTGCTCACGGTCCCGCTCGGCGACGCCCGGAGCGATTCGCTCCTCGGCGAAACGCCGCACTTCTTCACGGATCAGCTGTTGGTCTGCGTTGAGCTGGAAGTCCATGTGCACCTCAGCTCTTGTTCAGGACCCAGTCGGCGATCACCATCTTCTGCACCTCGCTGGTGCCCTCGTAGATCTCGGTGATGCGGGCGTCGCGGAAGTAGCGTTCGACGTTGTAGTCCTTGGTGTAGCCGTAGCCGCCATGGATCTGCAGCGCCTTGTCGGTTACGCGCTGCGACATCTCCGAGGCGAAGAGCTTGGCTTGTGCCGCCTCGAGGCTGTAGCGCCGGCCGCTGTCCTTTGCGACCGCCGCCTTCCAGGTCAGCAAGCGGGCGGCATCGATCTCGGTGGACATGTCGGCGAGGTAGAACTGAATCGCCTGAAAGCCGGACAACGGCTGCCCGAACTGCTCGCGCTGCTGCGAGTAGGCCAGCGCTTCTTCGAACGCACCCCGAGCAATGCCGATCGCCTGCGCGGCGATGCCAATGCGGCCACCGTCCAGCGTGCTCATGGCGATCTTGAAACCCTCGCCTTCTTTGCCCAGGCGATGCGCGGCCGGCACCCGCATATCTTCGAAAAACAGCTCGGTGGTGCCCGAAGCGTTGACGCCGAGCTTGAACTCGGACTCGCCTCGACTGTAGCCCTCGGTGTCGGCCGACACCAGGAACGCCGTGATCCCCTTGTGCCCGGCCTGCAGGTCGACGCTGGCGAAGACGATCGCGATGTGCGCGTGGGTGGCGTTGGTGATGAAGACCTTCGAGCCGTTGAGCACGTAGTCGTCACCGTCGCGACGGGCGGTGGTGCGCAGGCTGGCGGCGTCGCTGCCGGCGTCGGGCTCGGTGAGCGCGAAGCAGCCCAGTTTCTTGCCCGCGGCCAGCGGCGCCAGGAACTCGCGCTTCTGCTCTTCGCTGCCGTACTTGGCGATCGGATCGCACACCAAGGAATTGTTGACGCTCAGGATGACACCGGTGTTGGCACACGCACGGCTGAGCTCTTCGATCACCAGCGCATAAGCGACGGCGTCCATACCGCCACCGTCGTACTGTTCCTCCACGCAGACCCCGGCAAGCCCTAATTCACCGGCCTTGTGAAAGGTCTCGATCGGGAACTCACTCGACTGGTCGATCTCTTTGGCGTGCGGCTTGACTTCCTCTTCGGCAAATTGCCGCACGGACTCCTGCAGCAGACGCTGCTCTTCGTTCAGCTCGATATACATGCGTTCAGCTTCCTTCTCGCGTCGTAGGTGGGAGCGAGCTGGGCGTGGATGAAGTAAGGGCCCAGCCGGGACAGCTGATGCTACCAGGTTTGGTCCTGATCTCTACTCCCCCACCGCGTCTTGACGCTTGATGTCGTACTGCTCCATCTTCTTGTAGAGATTCGAACGCGGCGTGTCGACCGCCTGGGCCGTCTGCGTGACGTTCCATTCGTTCTCTTCCAGCTTGTGCAAAAGGAAGAGGCGCTCGGAAACCTCGCGGAACTCGCGTAGGGTACCCACCGCCGTGAGAGCGCCGGAGAGGTCCTGACGGTCGCCGCCGGTGATGCTGAGAATGTCCTGCTTGGTGACTGTCTCGCCGGGAGTGAGGATCAAGAGCCGCTCGACGAGGTTCTTCAGCTCGCGAATGTTGCCTTTCCACGGCAGAGCCTTCAGTTGGGCCATGGCATCGGCGGCGAAATCTTTGGCGCGATAGTTATTGGCGTTGGCGTAGCGACGTACGAAGTAGTCGACCAAGAGCGGCACGTCTTCGAGGCGCTCGCGCAGCGGCGGTGTGCGCACGGGAACCACGTTGAGGCGATAGAAGAGATCTTCGCGGAAGTTCCCGTCTTCGATTTCCTGCTCCAGGTCGCGATTGGTCGCCGCGACGACGCGCACGTCGACACGCACGACACGCTCGGCACCGACCGGCTCGACCTCACCGTTCTGCAGGACGCGCAGCACCTTGGCTTGCGTGCGCGGCGACATGTCGCCGATCTCGTCGAGGAAGATCGTACCGCCATCGGCGACCACGAACTTGCCAGCCTGCTTGCGCACGGCACCAGTGAAGCTGCCCTTTTCGTGGCCGAAGAGTTCCGACTCGATCAACTCGTCGGGGATCGCGGCGCAGTTGACCTGGACGAAAGCGCGGTCGCGGCGCGGGCTGCCATCGTGGATGGCACGGGCGACGAGTTCCTTGCCGGTACCGCTCTCGCCGGTGATCAGCACGGTGGCGGGAGTCGGGGCGGCGCGCTCGATGGTTTCGCGCAGCCGCCGCAAGGCTGGAGAGGCACCGATCAGGTCGTCGGGCTCGTGACGGAGCGTGCGATTCTCCGCCTGCAGACGATAGGCGTCGACCGCATTGCGCAGGCTCAGCAGCACACGTTCGCGCTGCAGAGGCTTTTCGAAGAAGTCGAAGGCACCGGCACGTGTCGCCTCGACCGCCGTGCCAACGTCACCATGCCCGGTGATGATCAGAACGGGCATGTCGTAGCCGCGCTCACGGAAAGCGGCCAGCACCTGCAAACCGTCCATTTCGGGCATCTTGATGTCGAGCAGCACCGCGTCGGGAGTGCGGTCGGCGACGCGCGCCAACGCCGCTGGGCCACCGGACGCTTCCTCCACGCGGTAGCCCTCGTACTCCAGAATCATGCGCAGGCTCTCGCGGATCGCCGCTTCGTCGTCGACCACCAACACGGTCGCACGGTAACTTTGTTCTTTCGCCATCTGTTAGGTCTCTCCGAGCCGGCTGCTCTGTGGTTCCGCCAAGTGTATGTCGTTTCTACCAAGCATGAAAAACGGACCGCGAGGCACAACGCCCGCGGCCCGTGAGAACTCTCCGACCGGCTTCGGTTCGCAAACTCTGGTGAAGCCCGTCCTCCTCGGATCAGGGTACTTCGACGAACGCGAAGCGCTTGGCCGGCGGATCGACGCGGTGGGTCTCGACATACAAGCGCAGGAAACCACCGCTCTCGACGCCGCTGACCGCCCGTTCGAAAGTCTCGACGTTGCTGACCTGCGCACCGTTGACCTCGCTGATCACGTCACCGACGCGAACTCCCTCGGCAAACAGTGGGCTGGTCTGGGCGATGTCGGAGATCCAAACACCGGCAGCATCCTCTGGTATTCCGAAGCGCGAGCGCAAACCCGGAGTCAGGTTCTGGTACTCGGCCTGCAGCCAGTCGATGCTGGAGTCAGCCTCTTCCGGCACCACCGCCGCCACGACATCGGCAGCCGGACGCTCGGTGAGCTGCACCTGGATCTTCTTCTCTTCACCACCGCGCAGCACGGTGAGCATGGTCTTGCTGTCGGGCGACAGGCCGGCGACGTAGTCGATCAGGTCACGGGTACGGCGCACCTCCTGGTCGTCGACCTTGCGCACGATATCGCCAGCTTCGACGCCGGCACGGGCAGCCGGAGTGTCCGGGTGCACGACGCTGACCAGCGCGCCATCAGTCGAATCGAGGCCGAAAGAACGCGCAGCGCGGTAGTCCAGATTGTCGATGCTGACGCCCAGGTAGCCGCGGCGCACCTGGCCTTCGTCGCGCAGCGCCGGCAGGATCTGCTTGAGGGTCTTGACCGGCACCGCGAAGCCGATGTTCTCGGCGCCATAGTTGATCGCGGTGGCGATCCCGACCACCTGGCCCTCGAGGTTGACGATCGGGCCTCCGGAATTGCCAAAGTTGATGGCGGCATCGGTCTGGATGAAGTTCTCGAACGAGCTGTCCCCTGCCGGGCTCAGCCCCAAACCGCTACGACCAAGAGCGCTCACGACACCGACGGTCACGGTGTGATCGAGCGACAACGGGCTGCCGATCACCATGATCCAGTCCCCCACACGCAGGCTGTCGTCCGCCCCCAGCTCCAGGTACGGAATCTCTTCCGTCAGGCCCTGGATGCGCAGCAGGGCCAGGTCGGTCTCGGGATCCGAGCCCTGGACGACGGCTTCATACTGGCGACCGTTCAACTCGACGTTGAGCTCTTCGGCGCTGCGCACGACGTGATAATTCGTCACCACCAAGCCATCGGCGCTGATCACGAAACCACTACCACCAGAGTCGCTGCGAAACTCTCGCTGCTCCGGCTGTGGCTGAGGACCGCGGCGCGGCCCGAAGAAGAATTCGAACGGATCGGTGTTGCCTTGTGGGCCGCGCATCCCCTGGCGCGTCTCGAAGCTGGTGGCCTCGATCGACACGACCGTCGGCGAGACGGCTTCCGCCAGGTCGGCGAAGCTGGGCACGACGGAAGTCGCGGCCGCGACGCGGACCGGCTGCGGTTCCGCCGCGGCGAAGGACGTGAGTTCGGCGCTGGAAGCCAGCACCATGCCGAAGACGACGGCGGCGGCGACCAGGACCAGAGTCCCCATCTGCCGCGCTCCACTCGGACGAGTACGTTGTTGCGTAGTCATAGTCGCGATCTTCTCCTAGGTGTCGAGTTCTCGAAGGATTTGAGCTGGTTCGAACGCCAGCCCTGGCGAGGAGACTGCAAAACGTCTGCCAGTTCTCCCAAACAGCTGCAAGCAGTCCGCTGGCCTTAAGCCTCGTAGGCCTCCCGCAAGGCATGCCGCGAGGAGCTGTCACGCAAGGGCTCCAGTCCTCGATCATGGAGTGCCATTTTGGCGCAAACATCCCCAAAAGGACGCCTTCAGTACAGCTCATCAGGCAAACAGAAGACTTGAAATCTCAGCGGATTGAGTCTATACTCCGCTCTGCAAGTTTAGCTTGCACTCACGAAAGTGGGCTGGTGCCCACTTTTTTTGTTGCCCTCAATGATGCCCGAAACCACCATGAGTCCGACTCCACCCCGCGATTCGTTTTCCCCGGCCATGCCCGCCGGTGCCTTTGCTGGTGCCGACGAGCCGGACGTGGGCCCCGCCTCTATCGAGACGCCCTCCGCGAGCGCGACGCGCGCTGAGGCAACCCCAGGTACAACTACCCCAGGTACAACAGCCCCGGCCACAACAACACTGCGCGGACCGCTCGACAGCGAGGTCGCGGAAGAGTTGGTGGCGGTGGCGGCAGCCCAAGACTGCGAGCTGCTGCTGGCCGAGTACCGCGGTGGTGTGCTGCGGCTCGTTCTCGATCGTGAAGAAGGCGTCACGCACACCCACTGCGAGCGCGTTTCGCGGCAAGCCTCGGCGGTACTCGATGTCCTCGACTTCGGTCGCGGCAAGTACGTGCTCGAGGTCAGCTCACCGGGCCTGGATCGAGAACTCTATGCGCCGCGCGACTACTTGCGCTTCGCGGGCCATCTGGCGCGTGTGACCTTCCGGGATCCCGCAGACGGCAACAAGAAGACCGTGATCGGTCGCCTCGCTCCTCTCGATACACCCGCAGAGCTCGAGACCTCCGAGGAGCACGACTGGCAATTGCAACTCACTGAGGAGCTGCAACCGGTCCCGGGAGCCAAGAAGCCGGGCAAGGCCACGTTGCCGACACCCGGCAAGACCTACACATTCCCCCTTTCGGCCGTGCAACTTGCGCGGCTCGAAGTTGAACTCTGACCGTCAACGCTCCGAGTGTGCACTCGAGCTGAACAAGCGGCAAACGACCAGAACCCAGGACCAGAGGACCAGACATGGCCCAGGCGCAAATAGCGGACGTGAACTTCCAGGAAATCCTGCGTCAGGTGGCGCGAGAGAAGGACATCGAACTCGACCGGTGGGTCAAGGCGATCGAAGACGCCATGGCTTCCGCAGCCAAGAAGCAGCACCGGATCAAGGAGCCTGTGCGCGCCCGCCTCGACCCTGAGACCGGGGGCTTCGAAGCCTTCATCGTCAAGACCGTGGTCGAGAAGGTCGAGGATCCGCTGGCCGAATGGGCCCTTGAAGAAGCGCAGGATCACAAGCCGGATGCCGCCGTTGGTGACGAAATTCTGCTGCCCATCCCTACCGAGGGGCTAGGGCGTATCGCCGCACAGAGCGCCAAGCAGGTGCTCTATCAGCGTATCCGCGAAGCCGAGCGCGAGAAGGTCTACAACGAGTACATCGATCGTGTCGGCGAGATCGTCAACGGCACCGTCAAGCGCTTCGAGCGCGGTGACATCATCGTCGACTTGGGGCGCACCGAGGCAATTGTGCCGCGCCAGGAGCAGTCACGCCACGAGCGCTACAGCCAGGGTGAACGTATCCGCGCGGTGATCGTCGACGTGCACACGCTGCCGAAGGGGCCGCAGATCGTTCTCTCTCGTACTGATCCGCGCCTGCTGGTCAAGCTCTTCGAGATGGAAGTACCCGAGATCTACGACGGCACCGTCGTGATCAAGGGCGCCGTACGGGCGCCGGGTGAGCGAGCCAAGGTCGCCGTCCACAGCCGCGAGCGCGATGTCGATCCGGTCGGCGCTTGCGTCGGCATGAAGGGCTCGCGCGTGCAGTCGATCATCCGCGAGTTGCGCGGCGAGAAGATCGACATCATCGAGTTCTCGGAAGACCTGGTGACGTTCGCGCAGAGCGCTCTGGCCCCGGCGAAGATCACTCGCGTGTCCGTGACCCATCACGGCGAGTACCCCCACCTCGACGTCATCGTCGAAGACGAGCAACTGTCGTTGGCGATCGGCAAGCGCGGCCAAAACGTGCGGCTGGCAGCTGAACTGATCGGCGCCAGGATCGATATCAAGAGCGAGAGCGACGTCAAAGACGAGGTTGCCGATGCGCTGGCCAGCTTGCTGCAGATTGGGGAGCCCGAAGGCGAGCAGGAAGCCCTCGACCTCACTGGTGCACCGGGCGTTGACGAAGCAATAGCCGAAGGCTTGGGCGCGGCCGGACTCGATTCTCTCGAGGCTCTGGCCGAGGCCGATGCCGAGGCGCTGCAGGCCGTCGAGGGCTTCGATCTCGACCAGGCGGCAGCACTGCGCGAATGGGCTGAAGCCCAGCTCGCCGAGCGCACCAGTCAGATCGACCTCGGCGCTGACTTCTCCGTCGACGAAGACGAAGAGGCCGCTTCGACCATGGACGATCAGGACTTCATGGCGGCGCTGAGCAAAGCCTTCGAAGAATCCGATATGTTCGAAGGGGACGAAGACCCGACCGGCGCTGATGAGGCTGAACCAGCCGAAGACGAATCAGCCGAAGACGAATCAGCCGAGGACGAGCCAGCCGAAGACGCTGGCGCGGCAGCCGAAGACAAAGAAGACGCCTGAACCCGGCACCGAGCCGGCTGCAAGGCGGCGAGCTCGCCGCACGAGAAGTGCAGGATGATAGATCGCTGAGATAGCGAGACAGGAGTAGAGAGAAGATATGTCAAAGATTCGGGTGCAAGACCTGGCACGCAAATTGGGCATGCCGGAACAGGATTTGATGTTCAAGCTCAAGTCCATCGGCGTGCGCGTGGAAGGTGCAGACTCCCACATCGATACCGACATCCTGCAGGCGGTCCTCACGGGCAAAAAGGTCAGCCATCCCAAGGAAGTCATCCTGCGCGACGAGGAACCCCATGCCCGCTCCGGCCGCGCCGTCGTGCCGCGCCGCCCACCCGCCAACCCGTTGAAACCGGCGCCCCGGCGTACGATCATCCAGAAGGCGGATTCCCACATCAAGACGCTACCGGTTTCGGAGCGGCCGGCGGCTCCCAAGACGCCACCGCCAGCCACCAAGGCAGCGGACGCCGATGCGGCGGCGCGGGCCAGGGCCGCAGACAAGGAACAAGCAGCCAGGGCAGCCGAAGCTCAGGCTGCGGAAGCCAAGGCCGAGGCGGCCGAAGCTCAGGCTGCGGAAGCCAAGGCCGAGGCGACCGAGGCGCCCCCGGCCCAGGCAGCGGCGAGCGTGGACACCGCAACCGCCAAGACAAGCGCGGCCGAAGACAGCAAAGGGACGGCCACCAAGGCTGCCCCCAGGGCCACCGGAAGGCCGGCGACAGGCAAGCCCGCGACGGGCAGGCCTGGCGGTAAGCCCGGCGGTAAGCCCGGCGCGACCAAGGCCGGTCCCGCCAAGGCTGCGGCTTCACCACCTCGAGGCGCGGTCAAGCCGGGCGAGCCCCCCAAGCCGAAGCGCCTGGGTCGACGCCAGAATCTGAAGGTTCGTGTCATCAGCGACGAGCCGATGCCGGGCCTGCGGCCCGTACCCAAGAAGGTCGAGCCGATGAAGCCGACCTCGGTACGCGGCAAGCGGCGCGCCGCCAAGCGCGATGAGCAACCGCCACAGATCTCTTCGCGTCATGGCGGCCTGGCCTTCAAGGATGCCAGACCGGACAGCCCTGTGATCATCTCCGAGGCCATGACGGTGCGCGACTTCGCCGACAAGCTCGGCGTCAAGACCAAGGATCTGATCAAGGAGCTGTTCAAGAAAGGCGTGATGGCCAACATCAACGCCGTTCTCGAGCCCGAATTGGCCGAACAGATCGCCACCGACCTCGGCGTCGAGACCATGGTGGTCAGCTTCGAGGAAGAAGTACAGCTGCAGGAAGAGCTGGCGGTGGCCGACGGCGGCGATCCGGCCGACAGCGAACCGCGGGCGCCAGTGGTCACCATCATGGGCCACGTCGACCACGGTAAGACTTCCCTACTCGATGCCATCCGCTCCTCTCGCGTTACCGAGAGCGAGTTCGGCGGCATCACTCAGCACATCGGCGCCTACGAAGTCGAGATCGAAGGTCGCAAGATCGTCTTCCTCGACACGCCGGGTCACGAAGCCTTCACCATGATGCGTGCCCGAGGCGCCCGCGTCACCGACATCGTCATCTTGGTGGTGGCCGCCGACGACGGCGTCATGCCGCAGACGATGGAGGCGATCGATCACGCGCAGGCCGGCGACGTGCCGCTGATCGTTGCGATCAACAAGATCGACAAGGCCAACGCCAACGCCGATCGCGTGAAGAAGGAACTGGCCGACCGCAACCTGCTGGTCGAAGACTGGGGCGGCAACGTCGTCAGCAGTGAAATCTCGGCGCTCAAGAACCAGGGTATTCCCGAGTTGCTCGAACTGGTCCTCCTGCAAGCCGACCTCATGGAGCTGAAGGCCAACCCCAAGCTCGCCGCCCAGGGCGTGGTTCTGGAGGCGCGCAAGGAAGCCGGTCGCGGCATCATCGCCGATCTGCTCGTGCAGAACGGCACGCTGAACGTCGGCGACGCCTTCGTCTCCGGCAAAGCCTGGGGGCGCGTGCGCTCGATGATCAACGATTTCGGCCAACGTATCGACGCAGCCGGTCCTGCGACCCCGGTCGAAGTCACCGGTTTCAACGACGTGCCGGAAGCCGGCGATCTGTTCCAGGTCCTGGAAGCAGAATCCAAGGCACGCAGCATTGCCGAGCATCGCCAGCTGGAAGACCGCAAGCGCTCGTTGCAGGCCACACCCCAGCGCATGTCGCTCGATCAACTCTTCAGCCGCATCGAGGCTGGAGAGGTCAAGGAACTTCCGGTGATCCTCAAGGCGGACGTGCAAGGCTCCGTCGAGGTGCTGCGCGACACGCTCGACAAACTGGCCACCGACAAGGTCAAGGTGCGTATCATCCGCTCGGCGGTTGGTGCTGTCACGACCAACGATGTCCTGCTCGCCTCCTCCTCTGACGCCGTCGTCATCGGCTTCAACGTCCGCCCCGAGCGCAACGCGTCCGAGCTGGCCGAGAAGGAAGAGGTCGACATCCGCCTGCACACGGTGATCTACGAGCTGGCGGACGAGCTCAAGAAAGCCATGGCCGGCATGCTCGACCCGACCTTCCGCGAGGTCACCAAGGGCCGTGCCGAGGTGCGCGATACCTTCAAGGTACCGAAGTTTGGTGTCATCGCCGGCTGCCACGTGGTCGAAGGTGTCATCACCCGCAACGCTTCCGCTCGCCTGCTGCGCGACAACGTGGTCGTACAGGAGAGCAAGATCGCTTCCCTGCGCCGCTTCAAGGAAGATGCCACCGAGGTACGCAATGGCTTCGACTGCGGTATCGCACTCGAACGCTACCAGGACGTCAAGCCCGGTGACGTGATCGAGACCTATGCCCGCGAAGAAGTAGCACCGGAGGTCTGAGCGTCGGTCGAGCACCGACTCCCGCTTCTACTGCCATGATCGTCGGAATCTGTGTCTGCGAGCTACACCTCCCCGGAGTGCGTGGCCTCAAGGGCAAACGAAAAATCATCAAGAGTCTGATCGAACGCGCGCACCAGCGCTTTCGGGTCTCGGCTGCCGAGACCGATTTCCACGACCTCCATCAGCGGGCCGAAATCGGCCTGGCTGCGGTGGGTCGTCATGAGCGAGATATGGAACGACTCCTCAATCAGCTGCGCGAAGTCTTCGAGAGTGATCCCGAAGCGTTTGTCTCCCAATGGAGCACAGAATTCGTGCAGCCGGGCGGGGATCCGTGGTCAAGCTACAACGCGAGCTACAATGACAGCGATGGGACAGAGGGGGACGAGTCATGAATCGACGGCCCGAGCGTGTCGCCGAGATGCTGCGAGCCGAGCTCTCCGACCTCATGCTCTTCGAAGTCAAAGACCCCCGCGTTCGCCTGGCGTCGATCAGCGAAGTACGCCTCACTGGTGACCTGCAGCGCGCCCGTGTCCTGGTTTCGGTGCTCGCCGAGGGCGAAGACGAAGCACAGCTCCACGAGCAACGCCGGCAAGTGATCGAGGCCCTCGACCATGCTCGCGGCTTCCTGCGCAGTCAGCTCGCCAAGCGCACCCGGCTGCGCGTCGCTCCCGAGTTGATCTTCGAACTCGACCGCGGCGCCGAGCACAGCCAGCGCATCAATGAAATCCTGGAGACGCTCCATGCCGGCGACGAAACTACCTGACACGCTTCTGCGGCGCCTACGCCAGGGCAACCGCTTCTTGATCACCAGCCATCTCAACCCGGATGGCGACGCCATTGGTTCGTCGCTGGGCCTGGCGCGCATCCTCCGGCGCATGGGCAAGAGCGCGACCGTGTGGAGTCACGATCCGGTTCCCAGCATCTACCGGCTGCTACCGGGCGGTGACCGTATCCACACCGGTGACGAACCGCCAGCCGGCTTCCCCGCCACCTTCAACGCGGTGATCGTGATGGAGTGCCCCAGCCTCGACCGCACCGGGCTGGAAGGCCAGATCGAGAAGCTGACGCTGCTCAACATCGACCATCATCTCGGGAACCAGCTCTACGGTGCCGTCAACTGGGTCGACTCGGCGGCACCGTCCGTCGGCGAGATGGTCTTCCGCCTGGCACGGGCGCTGGGCGCCGAAGTCGACACGGCTGCCGCCACTTGCCTCTACCTGACTCTGGTCACCGACACCGGAAGCTTTCGCTACTCCAACGCTACCGAGCAAGCTTTCCGCGCTGCCGCCGACCTGGTGGCCTTGGGCGCGCAACCAGCTCAGGTCGCCGAATGGGTGTACGAGAACCAGCCCGAAGCACGCTTGCGCTTGCTCGCCGAAATGCTCACCACCCTGGAGCGTCACGCCGACGGCCGCATCGCTACGATCGAGCTGTCGCAGGCCATGATGCACAAGGCTCAAGCCGAAGCAGGGGACGCTGAAGGCTTGATCAACTACCCGCGTACGATCGCTGGCGTCCAGGCCGTGGCCATGTTCCGCGAGCGCGAGGACGGTACCTACAAAGTCTCTATGCGCAGTCACGGAGCCGTCGATGTCCAGCGCGTTGCCCTGCGTCACGGAGGCGGCGGGCACCAGAATGCCGCCGCTTGTGAAGTCGACGGCAACCTCGCCGAAGTGCGCGCGAAAATGCTCGAAGAGCTGGAGGCGGCCCTGAGTAGCGCACACCAGGCCGCCCCCACACAGGACAGCGCCACGGAAGACGCCGTGACACCATCCCAGGAGGACGGAGATTCATGAAGGACGGGCTCCTTCTGGTCGACAAGCACGCTGGCTGTACGTCGCACGACATCGTGCAGCAGACCCGCCGCTTGGTCGGACAGCGCAAGATCGGTCACTGCGGTACGCTCGATCCGAGTGCCACCGGGCTTCTGGTGTTGACGCTCGGCCGCGCGACACGGCTGACCCGTTTCCTGATCCAGGCACCCAAGGTCTACGAAGGGCGTATCCGCTTCGGTGCCGAGACGGACACCTACGACGCTGCCGGCGAGACCGTGCACGAAGGCGACACCAGCTCCCTCACCCAGGCTGCCGTCGAGGAGGCCATGGCGTCGTTGAACGGCACCATCGAACAGGTACCGCCGCGCTACTCCGCCAAGAAGATCAAGGGCCAGAAGTACTACGAGCTGGCGCGCAAAGGCGAAGAAGTGCCGCAGGAAGCCAAGACGGTCACCGTCTATGAATTCGCCCCCCTCGAAGGCCCCGGCGGTACCCTGGAGGCAGATGAGATCTCCTTCCGTCTGGCCTGCGCATCCGGTACCTATGCACGCACGCTGGCCCACGATGTCGGCCAGATTGTCGGTTGCGGCGCCCACTTGAGCCAGCTGCGCCGGATCAAGGTAGGGAGCTTCGAGGTCGAGCAAGCCCAAACCCTGGAAGTCTTGCATCATCTCCGTCAGCAGCTTGAAGAAGCTGGTGACACCGAACGTATCGAGGGGACGGATTGGCTGGGCAGCAGTTGGATCCCCTTTGACGAGATCCGTCTCCCCTTCTCCGAGGTCACTGCCGACGCGCAGCAAGAGCAGCGTATCCACCAGGGCCAGACCGTCCTGGTCCGCGATCTCGAAGCAGAAGAGGGTGACTGGGTGAAACTGATCAACCGCCGCCGGCGTTTCATCGCCGTCGGCTCCGTAGTTGAACGCATCGGAAACCGCGATGTCGGCGTCGTGCAGCCACGGGTCGTCTTCCATTGATCCGCACTCCCGCAAGCACCGTAGCTGTGCTACAATCCGCCGGTTGAAAAAGTAGAGAGTACGTACGGAGGAGTTTACGTTGCCGCAGACCAAGCAAATCAAAGAGCAGATCATCAGTGAGTACCGGGGCCACGAAGGCGATTCTGGTTCCGCCGACGTCCAGGTGGCCTTGCTCACCAGCCGCATTATCGAACTGACCGAGCACTTCAAGACCCACAAGCACGACCACAACGGTCGCCGCGGTCTTCTCCAGATGGTCGGCCGTCGCCGCCGACTGCTCGACTACATCAAGAAGCGCGACATCGAGCGCTACCGCGACCTGATCGCGCGCCTCGGCCTGCGCAAGTAATCCTCGTCCATCCGGACGACGACCCCACCACCCTATCCAGTCGACCCCCTCAGACCTCACCGCTCAGATTCTCGTCACCGTGGTGCCGCTTCGTAACGGAACCCGTGTGTCGCGAACCTGGAGGCGGCGAGTGCTCACCAGGGTAAGTACCGGATAGGGTCGTGGTGTATCCACCGGTACCACTAAAGGTACCCGCGCGCCCCGGTGTCGGGGCCCGCCTTAGCTGATGTTGAAAAAGGAAAAGAAATGAAGCTACGAAGAGAGATTTCCATCGGTGAAGGGACGCTGATCCTGGAATCCGGCCACCTCGCCAAGCAAGCCGACGGCTCCTGTACCGTCCGCATGGGCGACTCCCTGGTGCTCGCCACCGCCTGCGCCACCAAGAGCGAAGGCACCCGCGACTTCCTGCCCCTGACCGTCGACTACCGCGAGTACAGCTCCGCCGCTGGACGCATTCCCGGCGGCTTCTTCAAGCGCGAGGGTCGGCCTTCCGAAAAGGAAATCATCACTTGCCGCCTGATCGACCGGCCGCTGCGGCCGCTGTTCCCGGAAGGCTACTTCCAGGAAACTCAGATCATCGCTTTCGTCATGTCCGCCGACGGTGACAACGACACGGACATTCTGGCCATCAACGGCGCCTCCACCGCCTTGGTGCTGTCGGACATTCCGTTCTACCACCCGGTGGGCGCCGTGCGCGTCGCCCTGATCGACGATGAAGTCATCTTCAACCCGACGAACAGCCAGCGCGACGTCTCCGACCTCGACCTGATCGTCGTGGGCACCGAAGAGGCCATCGCGATGGTCGAAGCGGGTGCCAACCAGCTGCCCGAGGACGTCATTCTCGACTGCATCTTCCAGGCCCACGAGAAGGTCAAGGAGATCATCGAAGCACAGAAGTCGATGTTCATCGAGAGCGGCCTGACCAAGCCGGACTGGGAAGTGCCCCAGCGCTACACCCAGGAAGTCTACGACGAGGTCAAGGCAGCGATCTACGAGCCGCTGTGGAAGGCGTTGCACACCAAGGGCAAGTTCGAGCGCAAGGCGGCCGCCGGTGAGGTGGTCAAGGGCTTCCTGGAGACCATCCCGGAAGAAGACGAGGTGAAGCGCGCTCAGGCCAAGATCGTCGTGTACGTACTGGAAGAAGAGATCCTGCGCGCCGCGATCCTGCAGAACAAGCGCCGTTTCGACGATCGACGCCTTGACGAGATTCGCGATATCGAGATCGTCACCGGCTACCTACCGCGGACCCACGGTTCGGCCCTGTTCACCCGCGGCGAAACTCAGGCGATGGCCACGGCGACTCTCGGTACCCGTCGCGACGCCCAGATCATCGAGGAGTACGAGGGCGAGTCGCTGCAGAAGTTCCTGCTGCACTACAACTTCCCGCCCTTCTCCGTCGGCGAGGTGCGTTTCCTGCGTGGTCCCGGTCGGCGTGAGATCGGTCACGGCGTGCTCGCGCGCCGCGCACTGACCCCGGTGCTGCCGCACGAGGACGACTTCCCCTATACCGTGCGTGTCGTCTCGGACATCTTGGAGTCCAATGGCTCCTCGTCGATGGCGACCGTCTGCGGTGGTTCGCTGGCGCTGTTCGATGCCGGTGTACCGATGCTGGCGCCGGTCGCCGGTGTCGCCATGGGTCTGGTCAAGACCGATGACGGCTTCGCGGTGCTGTCCGACATCGCCGGTCAGGAAGACCACTACGGTGACATGGACTTCAAGGTCGCTGGTACCCGCGAGGGCATCACCGCCCTGCAGATGGATATCAAGATCAAAGGCGTGAGCCGCGAGATCATGGGCACCGCCCTCGAGCAGGCCAAGGCCGGCCGCTACCACATCCTCGACCTGATGGAGCGTTCCCTGCCGGCGCCGCGTACCGACCTGTCGCAGTATGCTCCGCGTCTGCACACCATCGAGATCCAGAAGGACAAGATCCGCGACGTCATCGGCCCCGGTGGCAAGACGATCCGCTCGATCATCGAAGAGACGGGTTGCGACATCGAGATCGAGAACGACGGCCGCGTCATCATCGCGTCCCCGGACGCACCGGCGGCGCAACGCGCGATCGAGATCATCGAGCGCCTCACCGAGGTGCCCGAGGTAGGCAAGACCTATGCTGGCCGCGTCACGCGCATCGAGAGCTTCGGTGCCTTCGTCGAGATTCTCCCCGGCACCGAGGGCTTGCTGCACATCAGTGAGCTGGCCCCCTATCGCGTCGCCGAGGTGACGGACATCGTCACTGAGGGTGACGAGGTGACCGTCAAGGTGATCGACATGGACCTCGAGTCCAACCGCATCCGCCTGTCGCGCAAGGCCGTGATCATGGAGGCGCCGGACTACAACCCGGCCGACTATGAGGGCATGGACGCGCCCGACACCGGCGGTGGTGACCGAGGAGGTCGCGGTGGCGGCCGAGGCGGTGATCGTCGCGGTGGCGGTGGTGGCCGTCCCGGTGGCGGCGGCGGCGGCCGTGGTGGTCGTCCGGGCGGCGGTGGTGGCCGTGGCGGTGATCGTCGCGGTGGTGGCGGGGGCCGAGGTGGCAACCGCTGATCCCTATACCTCTCTCGCCGGCACCACGGGTGCCGGCGGAGAGGGCGTGCACCGGGACGAGCTGGCGTCGTACCTGAACGACTACCTGCGCATCGACCAGTTCAAGGACTACGGTCCGAACGGCCTGCAGGTACAAGGTAAGGAACGCATCCGCAAGCTCGTCACCGGTGTTTCCGCCTGCCAGGAACTCTTCGTCCGTGCTCGCGAGGCGAGCGCCGACGCGGTGATGGTGCACCACGGGATCTTCTGGGACTACTCCCCTTCCCCGCTCACCGGTATGCAGTACCGACGCGTCGCCGAGCTGATCCGAGGTGACGTCAACCTCTTGGCCTATCACCTGCCACTCGACGCCCACCCGGAGCTCGGCAACAATGCCTTGGCCGCGCGGGCTTTCGGTCTCGAGAACCTCGAGCCCTTCGGCCTCCACAACGGCCAGTACATCGGCTTCAAGGGCGTCTTCCACGACAAGGTCTCGACCAGCGTCCTGGCAGCCCGCTGCCGTCAGGTCTATGGCGCACGAGAGCCCCTGATCCTCGAAGGCGGCGAAGACTTCGACATCCGCTCCATGGGCATCATCAGTGGCGGTGCGCAAAAGGAGCTCTACCAGGCCATCGACGCCGGCCTCGATGCTTTCCTCACCGGCGAGGTCAGCGAATGGGTGATGAACGTGGCGCGCGAGAACCGCATCCACTTCATTTCAGCCGGTCACTACGCCACCGAAGTATGCGGCATCACGGCCTTGGGGCGCCACGTAGCGGAAGAGTTCGGCATCGAGGTCGAATTCATCGACATCCCGAATTCCGTGTAGATCCTTCGCTCTCCCCAGAGGCCAGGGTGCCAAGAAGAACCGGAGCCTTGCCAGAGGCAGCTCCGGTTTTCTTGTGCCATCAAGGACTCCGCGCCTGCTACTGAGCTTTGTCACCTCCGTAGTATTCACGGCGCAGAACCTCGACCAGCCGCTCGTCGACCAGCCCTGGCGGGTTGCCACTGAAGTCGAGGTCATGGGCTGTACGGAAGGCGTCGACGGCATCGATAGCCTCCTGATCGTAGCTGCCGTAGGCACGCTGGTAGGCGTGAGCCTTCTCGTTGAATCCCTGCACCGCCTCGAAGAAGGCTTCCGGCTGACTGCGCATCTGCGTGCGGTCCGCATCGAACTCAGGCGCCTCGGGGAAGCTTTCCAGATCCTTGCGCCAGAAGCCGAGAGCGTGCAGCATGCGCTTCAACTCGACGACGTCATCCCCCTGGATCGCCGAGAAGCTGCGGTGCCCTAGACGGTTGGCGGTCAGGTAGTAGATGCGCTTCATCTCGGCGACCGGCGTGGCATGCTCGCCAACGTCGATCGACAGCGAGATGTGGTCGCCACCGCGTCCGTAGACGCCCGGATCGGCGACCCGGATGGCGGCACTCTGCAGGCGCCCCCAGCGGCCGTCACCGCCCTTGGCTTGCCCGGCTTCGAGCGCCAGGATCAGGCGCTCGGCCAGCGGCATGTCCGTACCCGCGGTCGACTCGAAATGGTCGCCCACCGCGTCGACGACTTCGCGGCCCACCAGGATGTTGCCCTGCACTGTGTAGTTGTCTCCCTGACGGCTGCCCGCCCAGGCATTGTTCTCGCCACCGGTGAAGGCAGCCTTGCGGCCTTCCATATCGATCAGGCCGAGCTGGCGCAGCTCGCGGCCGTTGTCCCCGTCCAGCAACTGCTCAATGGCAGCCTCCGGCGCGACACCCTGCTCCAGAAGGTCGAGACCTTGACGCCCGTACTCCACCACCGTCCAGCTCTGCGTCGCCACCGCGCCGACGCCCGCACGCGCCCAGGGCACGGCCCGCCCGACGAACGGCACCCGCGTGGTCACCGCCACGCCACTCTCACCGGTCGCGGGATCGATGGCACAGATCGAGAACGTCGCCTCGGCAGGCACAGTACCGAGGACGGCAAGCACGGCAACGAGCCACAGGGTGGAACTGAAGGGCGAACGACCATGCGGAACAGGACTGTAGCCAGGGGGCAGGAGCGAGGGACGGCGAGACTTCATGGAGAACCTCCGAGCGTCGTGGTTTCGAGGAATCAGACGAGGGAACCAAAGAACAGTCTACCTGGTCCCCTACCACACGACGAGTAGAACCCATGCTTGAGAGTTGGGAGCTTGAGAACTCTTGGGTTATGATGGACCTGCTATTTGCATGACTTCTGCAGACAGCCGGTAGCCCAACAAGATATCCCAGAGGAAGACCCCATACCAGAGGACCAGATCCAGAGACAGGCGCAGGGATAAGCTCTGGCGACTGTCTCGGGAGGGAGAGAGAGCTATGAAACCAACCACCATTCTGCTCAGCGTATTGACGGCAGCGCTGACACTGACAGCTCTGGCTGTGCCCATGCCAGCCGCGGCTCAGTGCGGAGAGACCATTACTCACCTCGGCGGCCGCTCGACGGCAATCGTCCCCGGCGGCGTCAAGGACGCCAAGGGTATGCTGGAGGCACTCGAGAACCCGAAAGTCCAGTCCATGCTGATGGAGGCCATCCAGCAGGGCTTGGCCCTCGAAGGCATGCCGGTGGACCGAGACCGTGACTTCCGTATCTACGGTGAAATCGTCTACCAAGCCAAGCAACTCGCCGAGGCGAATGCCGCCCCGCGGGACTACGGGAAGGGCACCCAGCTGTTGTGGATGGCCTACCGCAAGGACGGTGAGGTCACGCTGCTGGACAAGCCGTGCTGGGGCGCCTCCCGGCCGATGCAGGCCTGGGAAGTCCCCGTCCGCCTCGACGGCAAGATTTACCAGTTCATCATGCCTCGCCAGTGCATCAACCTGTCGGCCCAGTCAGAGTCGATCCCAGATCCAGACTACGTACCGCCGGCCCCACCGAAGGAAGAGGCCGAGTGTAAGTTGCGCGCATCGGCCGACAACGAGACCGGCATCATTACGCTCGACGCCAGCGGCTCGAAGGGCACCGTGACCATCGTTGGTGTCACGAACGGCGGCCAGCGCATGGCTCCGGACGTCACCTCCACCGGCGCCAACCAGTGGCGGTTCCCGAGCCAGGGCGAGGCCCCGAACGGTGACTACGTGTTCACCGCCGAGGCCAAGACCAAGGACGAAACCAAGACGTGTGAGGCCACGGCCCAGATGACGCCGCCGACCATCGCCTGTAACCTTGCGGCGACCGTCACCGACGACCGTCACATCAACGTCGCCGTGACACCGCAGGATGTCGAGGTCGAGGGCATGCGGGTCGAGTACACCCTGAACCCGAGCGGGAAGACCGGTTCCGCCTCGCTCGACGACGGCTCGCACATGTGGCTGTTCCCCGCCAGAGGCAAGGCCAAGCCGGGCAGCTACAACTTCGTCGCCGACGTTCGTGGTCGCCGTGACGGTAAGGGCACTTGCACCAGTGGTGACGTCGAGGTTCCCATTCCGCCGTTCCCCACCTGGACCGTGCGCGCCTACGGTGCGCGTCTCGATACGTCGGCGGACGAGTTCTTCCTAGCCAGCACCGATCCGGCGACCAACACGATTCCGATCCGCGAGCACTTCAACATCGAGAACGGCAGCGGCTTCGGTTTCGGCCTCGAATACCGTCCGACTCAGAAGATCGGTGTCGAAGCCGGCCTGCTCCTGGCCAGCCTGGACGCCAGCTACAAGCTCGACATCGGTAGCGACTGGGCCATGGACCAAGACGACGTCGACTTCACCGCCTTCACCCTCGGCCTGAACTTCCACCCGCTGGAGACCTCCGGCCGCTTCGACCTGTTCCTGGGACCGTTCATCGGCTTCAGCAACTTCGACGACGCCGACTTCAGCGCGTTGGGCACCACCAAGGGGTATGACTTCGACGGTGGCTTCCTGTGGGGCGCCCAGATCGGCTTCGACCTGCTGTTCACCGAAGGTG
Source organism: uncultured bacterium (assembly GCA_965368975.1). Lineage (GTDB taxonomy): Bacteria > Acidobacteriota > Thermoanaerobaculia > Multivoradales > JAHZIX01 > CBDUPA01. Next base: position 152,840 of record CBDUPA010000013.1, read on the forward strand.
GCCCGTGGGCCTTCACCAGCGCGTTACGCTACCTGGAAACTTCCGCTGAGGAGAACAGCTTCGAGATCGATCTCGACGAGCTGATCCTGAGCGCCGGTATCGCGTACCGCTTCCCGCGCTGATCGTTCCTGCAGCAACTCTGGGAGCCTGACCGGCTTCCAGAGCCCCAACGGCCCGCCAACCTCTGAGGTGGCGGGCCGTTTCCGTCTAGAGTGGCTCAAGTAAGAAGGAACTGTCCAATCACCAACTGGGCCCAAGGAACATAGTTCCAATAAGGGCCCCCAGAATGAAGAGCCATACGACTAAGGTCAAGATGTTCTCTGCTTGCTGCTCACTATTCTGATTGTTTCCCGTTGGTATCGAACTCGGTGCCTTGGTAAATCTCGTTCCCGGACGCTTCGGCGAACTGGCCATGCAGAACCTTGACAGCTACAAGCTCGCGGCTGCGTCTATCCCACTTTCCAGACCGTCGCAAAGCCCCCATTTCCCAGAACCCCGATGAGCTTGTAACGTCCCGTCAGCAAGTCCCCAGGCTTGAGACGCCCTCCCGCCCGAATCTTCCGGCTCATGTCGAGAATCTTGGTATCGATGGTAGACGTGTCTTCACCTTGAGTCGCAGGATCCTCTTTCTGCTCGTACAGCCGCGTCAGCTCTTCAGTCCACTCGCGCACTTCTTCAGACGGATACTCAACTGCTGGCTCTGGTGGCAACTGCAGTGTAGAGCCTAGTGCAGCTGGCAAAACCTCAGGCTGTCCGCTCAAGTGTCGATACAGGCTGTGGTACCCGCTCTCAAGGCGGTATCCTTTAGCGCCACGCAGATCTGAGGGAACAGACTGAGAGTTGTCATCCTCAAAAACAACCGGAATGAAGCGTGTATTCTCTGCCCCAGCATCGTAAAGGCTCTGCGTCAGAATCGCTCCCTCCCAGCTTGCCCCTTTCTTACGCTTCTTCCTTCATAACAGCGAGCGTACACAGCAGTACAAACAACAAGCACAAAGTCAGCCGCTTGGATCTGATTCTTCGTCCAGCGCGGCCACCCTTCACTGGGCGACGTTTCATAGCGATCCAAGCGGACGTCAATTCGTTCGGATCGAAGACGCTGTGCCAGGCTAAGTGCTCGTTGCTTATGTTCAGCAGAAACGTGACTATAACTCACGAAGACTCTGGGCGAACTCATGGCAGACTGAGTCACCTTTGCGAGCTATGGTCAAGAGTAACTTCCGACCATAGCTCACACCTTTGCTCCTGACGTTAGAACGGTCCTCATCTCTACAACCCTACAGCACTGCACGGTCCGCTGAAGAAGGTAAAAGCTAGCCAGCTCTTACGCAATCGCCGAGTCCGGCCGCAACCCCAGCAAGAACTCTTCCCCCGGCAAGCAGAGGATTCCGTCGACCACCAAGCGCTCGTCGCCACGGTAGATCAGCGCGACTGTGCTCTCTGGGTAGTCCTCACGGAAGGCTTTGAGCGCTCGCAGATCCTGGGGCCGGACCGTCGCTGTGTTCTTGACTTCCAGAGCATAAAAGCCGGCTTCGCCATAGACCACGAAGTCCACTTCGACGCCCGAACGAGTGCGCCAGTAGAACAGCTTCGCTTCCTGCCGCGAGTAAGCGATCCAGGCGCGTAGGTGCTGGGCGACCAGACCTTCGAATGCGGTGCCATCGATCTCCTCGACCCGATCCAGAGGGCCACGCGGACGCAGAGCGCGAAAGACACCAGTATCGAAGAGAAAGAACTTTGGGTGGGCCACGACAGCTCGGCGGGCCCGCTGGGTGAACACCGGTAGGCGGAAACAGAGCAGTAGGTCTTCGAGCACCTCCAGATAGCCGGCAACCGTGCGGCGCTGCACCTGACAGTCCCGTGCCACGTTGCTGATGTTCAGCACCCCACCGTGAGAGAAGCTAACTGCTTCCAAGAACCGTGCAAAGCTGCCCACGTCTCGTACCCAGCCCTCAAACTGGACTTCCTGCTCCAGGTACAGGGCAGCATAGGAACGAACCACGTCTTCCGGATCCGGCGCGGCCACGACCAGCGGTATTAGGCCATGGCGCAGCGCTTCGGCGAGTCGGAAGTTTGGTAGCTCTGCGGCCATGAACGGATGCAACGTCCGGTAGACGGCACGGCCTGCGAGCAGGTCGACACCTTCTCGGCGGAGCTTGCGGGCACTGGAGCCAGTGAGCACGAAGCGCTTGCGCACCGCCCCAGTAGCAAGCGGTCGTTCCAGCAGGTCGTGTACGACGTTGAGCAGTTCCGGAACACGCTGTACTTCGTCGACCACGACCAGCTCGGTACCGGCAGCACCCTGCACCAGCTCACTGAGTCTTTCTGGCTTGGACTGGAGACGCCGGTAGACATCCGGCTCCAACAGGTTGACAAATAGCGCGTCTGGAAAGCGATGCTGCAACCAGGTGGACTTGCCGGTGCCACGCGGACCGAAGAGGAAGAAGCTCTGTTCCGGTACAGGAAAAAAGCGGCGCTGGAAGTCGAGTCGGCTCATGGTGCACTCGTGCAAATCGAGTCGATCTGGGTATGGGTTTTCGACTGATGGTTCATTCTGGCATCTGACTTTCCATTTTGCGACGCAATTTGGAATCCTCGATGCCAGATTAGCATTCTTCAGCGACTCCTTCAAGGCCCCGATGAAGCCCTGACGCGCGTGCGGTATCATGGCTCTATGTTGTCCTCAACTCTCCGCGTTTCTGCCTCGCCCTTCTTACTCCCACTCGCCCTCGCGGCGCTGCTGTCACCAGCAGCCGCAGCGCAGGACTTGCCCCTGTTCACCGACATCGCTCCGACGAGCGGCCTCGACTTCCATCATTTCAACGGCATGTCCGGCGAGATGTACCTCACCGAGATGACCGGCCTGGCAGCCGCGCTGTTCGACTACGACGGCGATGGTGATCTCGACGTCTACCTCGGTCAGGGCACCATGCTCGGGCCCGAAGCGACGCTGGCCGACGCGACCTGCCCGATTCCGGAGGGCTTCTCCACCACCAAGTCACCGACTGACCGCCTATTCCGCAACGACCTGGGGCCTGACGGACCGCGCTTCGTCGACGTCAGTGCCAAGGCAGGCGTCGATCTGGAAGGTTGGTCGATGGGGGCAACAACCGGGGACTTCGACAACGACGGCGACGTCGACCTCTACGTCACCCAATTCGGCCCCAATCGCCTACTGCGCAATCGCGGGGACGGCACCTTCGAGGATATCGGCAAGCAGGCAGGAGTCGACGATGCACTGTGGGGGCTGAGCGCTGCCTTCTTCGACTACGACCGTGACGGCTGGCTCGATCTCTACGTCGCCAACTATGTCGACTTTCCCAACGATCGCACCATCACTTGCTACGCGCGCAGCAGTCGGCGTGACTACTGTGGTCCGTCCGGCTTCGAGCCACATCCCGACCGCCTCTACCGCAACCGTGGCGACGGTACCTTCGAGGACGTCAGTGCGCAGAGCGGTATCGCGCGCTTGCGCGGCGCCGGCATGGGCGTGGTGGCGGTCGATTTCGACGACAATGGCTGGCTCGATCTCTACGTCGCCAACGACGGTATGCCCAACTACTTGTGGTTGAATCAGGGGGACGGAACCTTCCTGGAGGAGGCCCTGTTCGCCGGCACCGCGGTCAATGCGAGCGGTACGCCCGAAGCCAGCATGGGCGTCGACGCTGGTGACTTCGACGACGACGGCGACTTCGATCTGTTCATGACGCACCTGCTGGGCGAGACCAACACCTTGTTCGTCAACCAGGGCGAAGGCCTGTTCGTCGACCGCTCCAGCGACGCTGGCTTGGCGGCAGACAGCCTGCCCTGGACCTCCTTCGGCACCACCTGGTTCGACTACGATGGCGACGGTCGACTCGACCTGGTGATCGCCAATGGCTCCGTCAAAGTGCTCGAAGAGCAGCGGGAGGGCGACGCCTATCCTCTGCGCCAGCCAAACCAGCTGTTCCGCAACCTCGACGGCCGCCGCTTCGTCGACACCACCGCCTCGGCGGGTCCGAGCTTCACACAGCTGCGCGTCAGCCGCGGCATCGCCCAGGGAGATATCGACAACGACGGCGACACCGACCTGCTGGTGACCAACAGCTGCGGACCGGTCGAGCTCCTGCGCAACGAGACGGGCCAGAACAAGCCGTGGCTGGGACTGCGCCTGGTCGACGCGCACGGACGCGACGCCCTAGGCGCGGTACTCGAGGTCATCCAGCCCGGAGCCGCGAAGTTGACCCGGCGCGTCCATACCGACGGCAGCTACACGGTAGCCAACGACCCTCGTGTCCAGGTCGGCCTCGGTAGCATGGACTACAGTGTCCGCCGACGCGGTCTGCCGGTGCGCGTGCGTTGGCCGGACGGCAGTGCCGAGACCTTTGCCAACGTTCCCTTCTCACGCTACAGCGAGCTGCGTCAAGGCAGTGGCACCTCCGACGCACCCAATTCCCCACGCGCCGGCACTCCAGACCCAGACAACGGTACAACCGGCGCCGACGCGACCGACCGCCAACCGGAGACCCACCGATGAGCCGTCTCTCTCGTCCCGCCGCCCTTCTCGTCTCGACCGTCGTGGCGCTGCTGTGTGGCGTCCAGATAGCCGACGCGCAGCCCTACCGCGATCCTGCACCACCAATCCCACAAGCCGGCGCCACCAGTGGTACCAACGGCGGTAGCGGCAACCGTGTCGAGCTGCAGCCGGTCGATTTCCCCAATCTCGAGGGCCTGGAACCGGCGGTCGCCGAGCAGTTGCAGGCGGTGCAGGGCATGCTGGTCGAGACGCTCGAAGGCCTGCAGACGAACCCGAGCGCACTGGAGCCGCAGCAGCTGGCCCTGCGCTTCGGGGAACTGGGTATGGCCTACCAGGCCTACGAATTCTACGACGCCGCCGAAGCCGCCTATCTCAACGCCGTGCGGCTGGCTCCGGACGACTTCCGCTGGGTCTACTATCTGGCCACGTTGTCGCGCCAGCAGAACCAGCTCGAGCGCGCCAACACTGCCTACCGGCGAGCGCTGGAGATCTACGACCAGCACATTCCTGCACGCTACTACCTGGCGCAAAACCTGCTCACCCAGGGCGATCAGGAAACCGCGGTGCTGTTGCTGCAGCAGATCCTCCAGATCTTCCCGGTCGAACCCAGCGCACACGCCGCCCTGGCCGAGATCGCGCTGCAGCAGGGCGAGTACCAGCAAGCCATCGAGCACCTCACCCGGGCCCTCGACGAGCAGCCCGAGGCCAACCGGCTCCACTACACCCTGGGCATGGCCTACCGGGGCCTCGGCGATATGGACAAGGCCCGCCACCACCTGGAGCTGGCTGGGCGTGTCGGTGTGCGACCGCAGGATCGTCTGCTCAATGAGCTCACAGAGCTGGCCCAGGGTGAGCGCGTCTACCTGCTGCGTGGCCGCACTGCCTTCGCAGCCGGCCGCTACAACGAAGCCGCTCAGGCCTTCGCCAACGCCATCGCAGCGGACCCACAGAGTGATCGTGCCCGTACCAACCTCGCCGCCGCCCTCGGCCAACTCGGCCGCACAGACGAAGCAGTCCTTCAGCTGCGCAAGGTGATCGAGAACGATCCCTACAACCGCACCGTCCTGTTCAACCTCGCCATGCTGCTGGTGCAGAAGGGCGAACACGAAGAAGCCGCGAAGCACCTGGAAGTGGTCGTCGAGGGCATGTATGACGATCCTGAGGCACAGTTCCAATACTCGCTCGCCCTGCGTCGCCTGGGCCGCCACGACGAGGCCCTGGTACCTGCCCAGCGTGCCGTCGGGCTCGACCCGCTGCGCGCCGAGTCCCAGTTGCAGCTGACGCAGGTTTACCTCGACCTCGACCAAACCGCCGAAGCCGCCCGCGCGCTGCGCGCCGCCAACGAGCTGATGCCCGAAGACGGCCGCATCGCCCGTGCCCTCGCTCGGCTCCTCGCCGCTGGCCCCGACCTCGACTTGCGCGATGGTGCTCGTGCGCTAGAGCTGGCCGAACTGGTGTTCCAAGCGCAGCAGACCACCGAGCACGCCGAACTCATCGCCCTGGCCCTGGCGCAGCTGGATCGCTGCGAAGAAGCCGCCACCTGGCAGCGGCAAGCGATCGAAGCCGCGGCCCAGGCCGGTGCCGCCGGCGCTGCCCAGCGCATGACCCAGATGCTGATCCGCTACGACCACGATCGGCCGTGCCGGCCGTGAAGCCAGCGGCACAATCCCCCCAACCTCCGGCGCAGCCCACGGCGGCGTCCCTCAGCCACTCCGGTCTCCAGACCCCAGAACACAACCCACGAACAGGAAGGACCGGACATCATGAAACTAGCTATTCTATCTCGATCTCCAAAGGCCTATAGCACCCGAAGACTCAAGGCGGCAGCTGAGGAGCGCGGACACAAGGTCCGCATCCTCAACACGTTGCGCTTCGCCATCGACCTCTCGGCCAACGTCCCGGACCTGCAGTACCGAGGCAAGCACCTGTCGCATTATGACGCGATCCTGCCGAGAATCGGTGCCTCGATCACCTTCTTCGGCATGGCCGTCGTCCGGCAGTTCGAACAGATGGATGTTTATACTCCAACCACCTCTGCCGGTATTGCCAATTCGAGAGACAAACTGCGGGCGATCCAGATCCTGGCGCGCCACGGCATCGGCATTCCGGGCACGATGTTCGTCCGGGATCGAGCCGATGTGATCCCCGCTATCGAAGAGGTCGGAGGCGCGCCGGTCGTGATCAAGCTCTTGGAAGGCACTCAGGGCATCGGCGTCATCCTGGCGCCCGACAACAAAGTCGCCGAAGCGGTCGTCGAGACTCTCCAGAGCACCCGCCAGAACGTCCTCATCCAGCGCTTCATCGCAGAGAGCCGGGGCAAGGACATCCGAGCCTTCGTCGTTGGTGACCGGGTGATCGCCGCCATGCGGCGGAGTGCTTCCGGAGATGAGTTTCGTTCCAACGTCCACCGTGGCGGCACCACCGAGGCCGTAGAGTTGCCCCCCGAATACTCGAGGGTAGCGGTGCAGGCAGCACAGATCATGGGCCTGCGGGTCGCCGGCGTGGACTTGCTGGAGAGCGACCGAGGCCCCCTGGTGATGGAGGTCAACAGCTCTCCGGGCCTCGAAGGTATCGAGGGTGCGACCGGTCTGGACATCGCCGGTGCCATCGTCGACTTCGTCGCCAGCCAGGTGGACTTCCCGGAACTCGACATTCGCCAACGGCTTACCGTCAGCACGGGCTATGGTGTCGCGGAACTGCTGGTGCGCGAAGGAGCCGAGCTTCTGGGTAAGAGTCTCAGCGCGTCAGGGCTCCGCGAGCGCGACTTGATAGTGCTGACCTTGACCAAGGGTACGGTAGTGATCCCAAATCCGAAGGCAACTCGGGTCCTCGAGGCCGGTGACCGGCTGCTCTGCTTCGGCAAACTCGAGACGATGCGCGACCTGGTACCGGAGCGGCTACGGCGACGGGCACGGTCCAAAGTACAGCCATTTCCGGAGCACCCCTTCCCAGGCACTGACGAGGACGCCGATACCCGAGACGTCCCTTGACGGCGAGGGGTACTTCCAGGCAAGCCAAGCGCGAGCCTTTCCTGCTGGCGAATCAGGTCGTGGCCCCCGGGAAACGGGCCAAGCTCGAGATCTCGATCGCTCGGCTGATGTCGGGTACGCCCGTCGCGCTGCCGATCCTCGTCTATCACGGACGTACCGAGGGTCCCTGCGTGTGGCTCACCGCCGCGGTGCACGGCGACGAACTCTGTGGCATCGAAATCATCCGGCGGGTTCTGGCGGAGATCGACCCGCGCTCGATCGCCGGAACAGTGCTCGCGGCTCCGATCGTCAATGTTCATGGCTTCAACCGCGGCGACCGCTACCTGCCCGATCGGCGGGATCTCAACCGGTGCTTCCCGGGCTCCGCGCGCGGCTCTCTGGCGTCGCGCATCGCGCACCTGATGATGACCGAAGTCATCGCTCGGTGCGGTTTCGGCATCGATCTCCATACCGGGTCTGATCATCGGATCAATCTGCCCCAGATCCGGGCAGATCTCGAAGATCCGACCACTCGGGAATTGGCCGAGGTGTTTGCTGCACCGGTCGCCATCCACTCGCGGACCCGCGATGGCTCCCTGCGCCAGGCAGCCACGGAAGCAGGCTCCGTCGTCCTGCTCTACGAAGCCGGCGAGGCGGACCGCTTCGACGAACGGGCCCTCGCGTCCGGGACCGCTGGAGTGCTTCGGGTTCTTCAACACGTAGGGGTGATGAAATCGGGAGCTCCAGCTCCGACCAACGCTGTCCGCTTCTCTCAGGCCACGTCGTGGTTGCGGGCGACCCATAGCGGCATGCTGCACCTCAAAGTGTCTCTCGGCACGGAGGTTGCTCCTGGCGACGAAGTCGCAACGATCTACGACCCGTTCGGCAAGCGCCTCTCTTCGATCTCCGCTCGAACCAACGGCGTGGTGATTGGACAGACACAACGCCCCTTGGTCAATCGCGGTGACGCTGTCCTGCATATTGCCGCCTAGAACCCGCCTCGCGCACCTATTACAGGTAACCCAACGCACGCAATTGCGCTTGCAGCTCGGCGGGCAGCGGTTCCGTGTTGGCACTCGCATCACGAATCTCTTCCAGGCCCTCCCACCACAGCATGACGCCGACCTCGTCTGGACGCAGGGCCCGGTCGAGCAGTTCGAAGTTCTTGCCGTCGAAGCGGGCGGCTCGGAAGCTGCCAAGGTCGTCGAGGTGTAGGTACAGCGCCTTGGTCAGGCCATCGTCGCGCAGGACGTGAAAGCGCGCGAAGTCGGTCTCGGACTCGAAGAAGAGAGTGAAGGTCTCCCCCGCGGGGATGCGAAAGTGAGCGGTCTGGATGTCCGGATCCAGACGCAGGCAGGTGGCGCCCGCCAACCACTCCTCAGCGAGCCCCACGTCGCGGCTCGGCGTCGACACACTCGCTGACGGTGCCACGGTATCTTCCTCGACCAGCGGGGGGGAACACTGCAAGTCGACCGTCTTCAGGTTGCTGGCGAAAAGGGGGGCCGGGCTACTACGGAAGCGGCCGTACCAGTCGCGGCCGCGCGGATTCTGGATGCGCAAGCGAGTACCGCTGACCTGGCGAATGAAGCCGCGGTGCAGCTGACGCAGAAGCTGGCGGGCCGTCTCGGAGTCGCCGCCATTGAGGTCTTCCTCGCCCACGCCTTCGCCACCCGGCCAGGCGTTGGTGTGCTCGATCACCTTGGTACGGCCGTCCTGCAGGGCGATGCCGTAGTTCGAGCTGGCGGCGTAACTCCAGGCCGGGGGCGGTGGTGGGCCTTCGCCTTGTACCAGTCCGACCAGCGAAACACCGTCGGCAGGCTTGGCCGGTGGTAGACCCAGGATGTCGAGCAGGGTCGGGACGATGTCTACCGAACGCACCTGCTCGGTGACCCGGCGGCCAGCCCACTCGCGACCGGGCACCGCCAAGACCAGCGGTACTTGCAGGTTCTCGTCATAGAGGTAGTAGTGGTTGTAGACACCATGTTCACCGAGAAGCTCGCCGTGATCCGAGGTCAGAACGACGACGGTACGCTGAGCCAGATCCAAGCGCTCGAGTGCCGCCAGCAGCCAACCGAGCTGCCGGTCGAAGTAGGCGATGCTGCTGTCATAGAAGCGGCTCGCGATCTCTGGATCGACGATCTCCGGAGACGGGGCATCGGGAGGGCCCCCGGTGCTGCCACTGCCCGGCGTGTTCCCAGCCAGTTCGTCGACATCCGACCGATCCGGCTCCTTCCAGCGCAGATAGGACCGGCGGACAAATCCCTCGTCGGCCCGGCGTGCCGGAACCTCGACGTGAAGCTGGCCGCTCTCCACCCTGCCACCGAAATCTTTGTAGAACGGCTGCCGCGTGCGCAGCGGTCCGTGCACCTCGTAGGTGTGCAGAAAGAGAAAGAACGGTTGGTCGGCGTGGGCTTCGAGCCAGCGCAAGGTCAGCTCGACGTTGGCTAGCAACTCGTCGTCCGACTTGTCGACACGCCGATCCCGCCAGTAGCGAAAGGCGTCGAAACCTTGCGCCAAACCATAGCGAGGATGCAGGTAGCCTCCGCCGGTGAAAGCTTGGGTCGTATAGCCCGCATCGCGCATGTGCTCGGCGAGCAAGCGCAGGCCTGCGGGGACCTCCTCGCTGCCCAGGTTGACCCCGTGGCGGTGGGCATCGATGCCGCTGAACATCGAGGTGTGAGACGGTAGCGTCCAGGGGCTCGGTGCCACGACGTCGTCGAACACCACTGCATGTTCGGCCGCCCAGCGGTCGAGGTGGGGCGAGGTCGGGCGGTTGTAGCCGTAGAGGGAGAGGTGGTCGGCGCGCAGGGTGTCGACCGAGATCAGGACCACGTTGAGCGGCGGCGGAGCCCGATGCCGCGGCGCGACCGCGGTGCCGCGGTCGTAGACGGCTGGATGCGCCCACAGGCCAGCGACCCGCGAGGCCTGCTCGACATTATCAGCGAGCAAACGTAGCTCCAGCTCCACGCCGTCCTTCGCCAGCTGCTGGCGGTCGCTGGCATCGTCGGCGCCCTGTAGCACCGTCGCGAGCTGGATGCGCAGTTCTTGCCAGCCGTCCGCCGCTTCGACGCGCCACTCAGCCAGCGGCGTCTCCCGCCCCACCAGGGCCAGCTGGAAACGTGCCGGCCCTGACCACGCGGGTACACCGACCGCCGCCCGTAGCTCCGCCTCCGGCGTCGCGACCAGGCGGCGACGGAGGTGGTCTCCCGGTAGCATCAGGCGGCCCGCCCGCACGTCACCGTCGAGATCGACCTGTACCGTTCCGGCTTGCCACGGCTCGGCGAGCTGAGGATCGACCTCTTCCCGATACGCCGAGATCTGCTGGACGACGAAGTTGTTGCGCGACAGCGGAACGCGCAACTCCAGCTGCCGGATGCGACCCGCCCAACCGCGCCGCCCCTCCACCGGAAAACGATAGCGTTCGAGTCCCCGCTGCAGGCGCTCGGGCGAGAAGGCTCGCAAGCTGCCGAAAAAGGCCTCTTCGGTCGACGACATCCATTTCAGGAGTACAGGACGCCCTCGCAGGCCGCGTGCCACGAACTCGACGGCGTCGACGTCGTCGGCCTCGAAATCGGTGGCAAGACGCAGCGTGACCCAGACCTGTGCATCGAAGTCGAGCTGCACACCCTGGCGATGTTCGAGTCGCTGCCGCGGCGCCGGCTCGACCTCCAGGTCGCCGAGATCCGCCGGCTGCTCGAACGTGCGATCCAAGACGGCCTGGCGCCGTAGCAACCGCTGGGGCGCCAGTAGCCCAAGATCCGGCCCCTCCAACCAGTTGGCGGTTCGGGCGCGCGGGCTGGGCGGTGCAGCGCCGTCGCCACACGCCATGAGGCTGCCGCCCAGCAGCAGCACGCCGACGAGGCAACCCCAAAGCACGAGGAAACCCCACAGCACGCCGAACCTCCCCGGCTGTACATCCGCCTTCGCGTCGAACTTCACGCGATGTCTTGGTCGATCAGTTGTTCTTGACCGGCCGATAGGCCTGCAGCCAGCCCGCGAAGGCAGGCACCTGACGCGTCTGGATCCACACCCTGCCCTGTCCCGAGAAGCGGCACACCAAACCCTCACCGGACAGGAAGAGCGACTTGTAGCCACCCACGCGCGTGACGTTGTACTGCAAGCCATCGGTAAAGGCGACGATGTGCCCCGTGTCAACCACGTAGTCGCCGCTGACGTCGATCTCGATCAGCGCACCATAGGTGTTGAACCACAGATCACCGTGGCCCGAACAGCGGATCAGGAACAGCGATTCGCCCGAGAAAAAGCCCTTGGTGAAACCTTGCCACTTGCTCTCGACGTTGACGCCCATACCGCTAGCGACGAAGGCAGAGTTCTGCAGGTAGACGGTGTCGCCGTCCAGGTAGACGTGCGCCATGTCTCCGGGTGGACCGGGCGCAATGCTGATCTCACCACTGCCGCCGCGCGCCGTGAATTCGTTCAGAAACAGCGACTCACCAGTGAGAAAGCGGCTCAGGCCGCCCTTGAAGCGTGTCTTCATCTCGACGTTCGTGTCCATCGTGGCCATCGCCGAGGCCTCGACGCGGAGGGTCTGTTCAGCCGGGATCTCCACGGTCAGCAAGGCGAAATCAGGACGGCTCTCGAGGCGGTGCTCGAAGTCGGTCTTGTCTTGGTCGATCATCGCATTCCTCCTCAGCGGGGCCTCAGCTTGGGGCCCAGATTGCGTCCGAAACTCGGTGGGTTGTGACTCTGGCACCACACCGTGCCCTGGCCCGTGAAGCGGCACACGAGCCCCTCACCGCCGAGGAACGACGACAGCCAGCTCTTGCCCGCCTTGGTGACGTTGAAATTCAGCGTCTCCTGGAAGGCGACGATGTGGCCCGTGTCGACGATCGTCTCGACCTGACTCATGTCCACCGGGTAGATCATGCCGAAGGAACTCAGCACCACCTTGCCGCGGCCACTGAGGTGGAGCCAGAACATGCTCTCGCCAGAGAACAAGCTCTTGAAGCCCTGCCACCCCATGTCCATCTGCACGCCCGGTTCCGAGGCAACGAAGGACCCGGCTTGCACGATCAGCGTCTCGTCTTGCAGGTCGTAGACCATCATGTCCCCGGGCAGGCTGGTGGCCAACAGCACTTCCCCACCGTTGGCCGCAGCCGTGTAGTGGTTGAGGAAGAAAGACTCGCCGGCCAACATGCGCTTCATCGCCTTGAGTACGCCGCCCTTGCCGCGCTTGTGGGTGGTGGTCTCGATGCTCATGTCGCCGCTCATCGAGATCATCGCTCCCGCCTCCGCGGTGACGTTCTCGCCCGGAGCCAAAGTCAAGCGCGCGGCGGCGGCGCCGGGGCGATGGAGAAGTTCGACTTCCATGGTGTTCTCCTCTTCTCAGCTAGTCCGGCTCACAGCCGCGGGTTGATCCAGGACGCCAGGCCGCTCAGCGAACGGCTCTGGATGACGATGTTGCCGGTGCCTTCCATGCGGGTCACCAGCCCTTCTCCACTAGTGAGACTGGAAATCAGCCCGCCGGAGAGTTGCGGCTTGAGCTTGAGGTTCGGCGGATAGGCCACCAGGTGCCCCGTGTCGACCACGTACTCGCCGTTGACCTGGCGATCCAGCAGACCGCCGTAGGCGCCGAACCACAGCTTACCGGTACCCGAGAGCGTGAGACGGAACAGGCCCTCGCGGCCGATCAGGGAGGCGAAGCCGGCCCAGGACATTCCCAGCTTGACGCCCGGCGTCGAGGCCAGGTACGCCCCAGGCTGCAGGCACACCTCCTCGTTGTTCAGGTCCAGCTCACGGATGTCGCCCGGATTGGGCTGTACCAGCGTCAGACGCCGCACGTGCCCGGTGTTGTTGGTGAAGGTGTTGACGAACATCGATTCGCCACCCAGCACCGACTTGCCAAGCGCACCGAAGAAGCCTCCGTTGAGCTTGGTGTCGACATCCAGGTCGGCCGCCATGCTCGCCATGGCATCCGCTTCAGCGGTGATGCTCTCCCCCGGCTCGAGGTCGATGTGCACGTGCGCGAACGCCGGCCCACCGTCGATCTGCGTATTCATTCGCTGCCTCCTTGTATCGATACTTCGGACCCGCCGAGCAGCTGGTGCAGCCGGTCCTGGATCACAGTCAAGCGGTCGGGCGGAATCGGCGTTGTCGCCAAGTCGGGATGCCAGCGCTCGCGTAGCTTGCTGATGCGTTCCTCGGTCGCCGGATGGGTGCTGAGGAAACCCAACGCCTCCTGCACCTCTGCTCCCTCTTCACCCAACATTTCTTGCTGCTGCGCCTGCAGTTTCTCGAAGAACTGAGTCAGGCCGCGCGGATCGATGCCGGCTACCGTCAGGTACTCCCAGCCGACCTCGTCGGCCTCGCGTTCGAAATCGCGCGAAAAGCCCAACGTCAGCAACTGCAGGCCACCATCCGCGACCACGGCGACGATACCGCTGACGTCGCCCAGCAGCATCTGGACGACCACGAAGAGGCCGGCGGCGCTGACCATCTGCCGCAAGCTGTGCCGCTCGGTGACGTGCGCCAGCTCGTGCCCCAGCACACCCAGCACCTGCTCGGGCGTTTCGGCTTCGAGCAGCAGTCCGGAATGCAACACGACGTGGCCCCCCGGGATAGCAAAGGCGTTGAGCTCGGGATTGTCGACCACGTGGAAGTCGAACTGATAGCCAGTGTCCGGCACCACGGCCAGCAGCGGAGCGACCAGCTCGTCTACCTCGGCTTGGAGGTTCGGGTCGTCGATCACCCGCATCGTCGCCTCGACCTGGCCGAAGACCACATCGCCCAGCGCCACCTCGGCTTCCGCTGGCACCAGGCCGGCGACCAGGCCGACCAGTGGCTCCTTGAGCAGCCACAGCGCGACCAGCGAACCGAGAAGCATCGCCAGGATACTCAGGCCAATCAGACGTCCCAGGTGCTTCTTGCCGCGCACTGCCGAAAGCTGCGCCGACAGCTGGCGATCGTGCACCAAGTGCGGATCGCGCAACACGCTGTGATCGGGTGTATAAACCGTGACGTCCGGCTGGTCGGGGTGCGAGAAGAAGATCAAGCGGTCGTTGTTACCACCCAGCCGCATCTGCAAGCCACGTAGCGGCAGGTCGATCTTCAGCCCACCAACAGCGGCCCCGAAATGGACGCCACTGGCGTCGAGAAGCAGGCTGCCCGCGGCACGCTTGCCTTGCAAGCAGGGATGGAAGGCAGAGGCGCTGATCGAACCCGCAGCCGCGACGGTCGCGGCACCCGGAGGGTTCGTCACCGCCGACGAGCCATTGCTGTGCGCCAAACTCATGCTTCGTGTGGTACCTCTCGGTGAAGATACCAAGGATCCGGCAGAGCGACAAGCAGACTCCGGCGGCGGCGCGCGGACGGGCAAGAAGGGCTCGAAGGTGTCGCATGTGGGGTTGACGGGGACCAGGTACCTCCGTAGCATGAGCCAGCCATGGCAGGCAGCGACGAAGTTCTACGCGCGCTCGAGAAAGCGGTCGAACTGTCCCCGGACAGCGGCCCGTTGCGGCGTCACTTCGGTGAGACGCTGCTCAACCGCGGGCTCTTCGCACGCTCCGAGGAACAATTCAAGGCGGCGCTCGAACTCGATGGCGACGACGCCGAAGCCAAGTTGGGCATGGCGCGCGCTCTCTACGCCCAGGGCGAAGCGGCCACCGCGCTATTGCTGGTGCGGCAGGTGACACGCGAGTCGCGACGACCGGCGCGGGCCTACATTCTCTATGCGCGCCTGCTCCTCGGCCTGGGCAGCGTCGAACGGGCGGTTGCGGAGTACTACCGGGGCGTCGAAGAAGATCCGGGGCTGGAAGATCCGGCGCTGGCGGCGCAGCTGGGGATCCACCTGGGACCGTCGGCACGCCCGGAAGAGAGCGAGGTCGACACCACGTCCACCGCGGAAATTCCTGCCGACCAGATCCCGACCTTCGAGGATGACCACCCTGCCGCCGAGGCGCAGGATCGCAGCAAGGGCGAAGACGGCAGCGACACCGCGGAGGTCCAGATTCCCCCGGAGGGGATCGCCGCTGCCAAGGGGAAGGATCCGGTCGCCGGCCTCTCCAGCGAGCTGCCGCCGATCACCGAAGAGGGGGAAGCCGGCGAGCGGCGGCGCTCCGCTGAACGCTACTCCGAAGCCCTACGCCAGTTGTTCGCGGTGCGCCCGCGGCAGACCTTCCAGGACGTCGGCGGCATGGAGACGGTCAAGGAAGAGCTGCAGACGATGATCCTGCACCCGCTCAACCACCGCGACTTCTATCGCAGCTACGACAAACCGGTCGGCGGCCGCTTGCTGGTCTATGGCCCCCCCGGCTGCGGCAAGACCCACCTGGCCCGCGCCATCGCCGGCGAAGTGCTGGCTCCCTTCCTCGCCGTCGGCCTGCGTGACCTGGTCGACGTATGGCAAGAAGAGGCCGGACAGGTCCTGCAGAAGATCTTCGACCAGGCCCGCCAGCAGACACCTTGGGTGCTGTTCTTCGACGACGTCGACGACTCCTCGACCCAGCACGACGCCCGGCCTCTGCTGCAACAGCTTCTGAGTGAACTCGATGGGCTCAACGCCAGCAATGACGGCCTGCTGGTGCTGGTAGCGACCAATTCCCCCTGGCGCGCCGAGCAGGCGCTGCTACGCGAGGATCGTTTCGACCGCGTCCTCTTCCTGCCGCCACCGGACGCCAGCGACCGAGCCGAGATCCTGCGCATCCTCTGCCGTGGCAAGCCACAGGAGAAGATCGACTTCCAGCACCTCGCCGGCGTCACCGAAGGGTTCACCGGCCGCGACCTGCGCGACCTGGTCGACGAAGCGGTCGAGCGCAAGTTGGAAGTGTCGCTGGAAGAAGGCCGACCGAATCCACTCAGTACAGCCGACCTGGCGAATGCCGCCGGCCGCGTCGCTCCGTCCAGCTTCCTCTGGTTCGATCGCGCCCGGCGCCAGCTCGATCCAGATCCGCAGGAGGGCGAGGTCTACGGCGAGTTGCGCCGCTACCTCGACGCGCACCCGCAAGCCTGAGCCCACCTGGTATACCATCGACTGATGCGGCTGCGTACGTTCCTCAGATTCTTGTTCGTCGAATATTGCGTGGTCATCGGACTGCTACTCTTGCTCCTACCCTGGAGCGACGCCTGGCCGCAAGTGTTCCGTCAAATCCCCCAGTCCGCGGTCAGCGACCTTCTACGCAACTCCTTCGTGCGCAGTGCCATCAGCGCTTTCGGCTTGGTGCACCTACTCTGGGTTCTGCACGACGTCGACCTCTTCCTGACCCAACTGCGCCAGCGAGCCGAGGAGAGCACGGAGCCGAACACGAGCCTCGCACAAGATGAGGAAAGCCTTGACCGACCGGCCGTCGACGCCTCGCCTGCTGGCGATCAGTGACCGCCGCAGCGTCGAGCTGGACACCTGGCTCGACCAGCTCGGCGACGCCCTGTCCATGACGGCCGGTGCCCTGCCTTCCCCGCCCCTGGCCGTGCTGCTGCGCGAGAAGGATCTCGACGATCGCGCCCTTTTCGAATTGGCGATCGAGGCCCGCCGACGACTTCCCACCAGTGTACCGCTGCTGATCCACGGCCGCGCCGACATCGCCGTCGCGGCAGGGGCACAAGGCGTCCACCTGGCTTCCGCGTCTGGGCCCTACGGTACCGCACCACCGCCGCTGCGCGAGTTGTGCCGCTGCTTCGGCGCTGCCCTCGACTTCGGCGTCTCGACGCACCATGTGGACGGCATCGCCGCCGCGCACCGTGACGGTGCGGCCTACGTCACCTTCAGTCCGGTCTTCACGACCCCGGGCAAAGGCTCGCCGGTCGGTCTCGAGGTTCTGCGCCAGGCGGTCGCCGCGGCCCCCGTTCCGGTGCTGGCGCTGGGTGGCATCGAGGCAAACAAGCTCGCAGCCGTCGCCGCCACCGGAGCCCACGGCATCGCCGGCATTCGTTGCTTCCAGCAGCCCCACGTGGCAGCCACACTCCGGGCAGCCACCTCCACATGGCCAGCGGAATGGCCAGCGGAGCCGGTGGCGTGAAGGAACTGCATCGCCACGGAGGCTCTTTGCTGCTCGCCCTGCTGATCGTCATCCTCGATCAGTGGAGCAAGTGGATCATCGAGCTGCACCTCGCACTGCACAGCCGACACGCCGTCGTCTCTACCGCCGGCTGGGCCGACTGGCTCCCCCTCTCCTTCGATCTCGTGCACGTGCGCAACACCGGCGTCGCCTTCGGCCTGTTCGCCGACCTCGGCGCCAGCGGCCCCTGGCTGCTCGCCCTGCTCGCCGGCAGCGCGCTGGCCGCGCTGGTGGTCTATTACCTCTACCTGCCAGCGGACGCCCACCTCCTGCGTGGCTCCCTGGCTCTGGTGCTCGGCGGCGCCGTCGGCAACCTCATCGACCGTATCCTCGGCGGCGCGGTCACAGACTTTCTCGACATCTACCTGCGCCTGTCCTCCAGCACGCACCACTGGCCAGCCTTCAACGTCGCCGACAGCGCCATCACCGTCGGCGTCCTCCTGATGGTGATCGGCTCCCTGCGCTACGCGCCGACCACGTCGGCGCCCGCCGGCGACGATGCAGGTTCCCCACCATGACAGACCCCCGGACGGACACCCACGCCTGGATCGTACCCGCGGCAGCCGAAGGTGAGCGCCTGGACCGTTTCTTGACCTCCATGCTCGAAGCACCGCGCAATCAGGTGCAGCACTGGATCCGCGACGGTCGGGTCGAGCACGCCGGCCGCACCGCGCGCAAGCCATCGCAGCCGCTGGTCACGGGCGACGCGGTGCGCTGCACCCCACCACCCCCCGCCACCGAGGACCCGCGCATCGAGCCGGAAGCCGGCGACCTGCACGTGCTCTACGAAGACGAACACCTGCTGGCTCTCGACAAGCCGCCGGGTCTCACCGTCCATCCAGGCGCCGGACGCGACACCGGCACCCTCGTCCACCGCTTGCTCCGCCGCTATCCCGAGCTGGCTGGTGTCGGAGGCACGGGCCGTCCCGGTATCGTGCACCGACTGGACAAGGACACCAGCGGCGTCCTGGTCGTCGCTCGCACGGCCGAGAGCTACCAGGCGTTGATGCGCGCCTTCGCCGAGCGCCGCGTGCGCAAGCAGTACCTGGCGATCGTCTATGGCGTGCCCCGCGAAGCCGCGGGCCGCATCGAGGCACCGATCGGCCGCCATCGCCACAAGCGCAAGGAGATGACCGTGCGCGGCGACGGCCGGCCGGCGCTCACCGACTACCGCACCCTCGCCAGCTCCACCGAGACAGGCGCCGGCCTGGCGCTGCTGGAAGTCGACCTGCACACTGGCCGCACGCACCAGATCCGCGTCCACCTCAAGCACCTGGGACACCCCCTGGTCGGTGACCCAGTCTACGGCGAGGCACGCTGGCGCGGCCTGCTCGGCCCCAGCGGCCAGAAGCAGGCCCGCTTCGCCTGCCGCGACTTCCCGCGCCCCGCGCTGCATGCCTGGCGCCTGGGGCTCGACCATCCCGTCACTGGCAAGCCGGTCCAGGTCGAGGCACCCGTGCCCGACGATCTACGCCAGCTGTGGCAGCAGGCGGCGGGCCAGGCCTGGCCCACCACCTGACTGCATCGCCTGAGTGCTGGGCCCCATCGGCCCGCTGACAGACGTCACGGAGCGAGGCGCTTACTCGGTCGCCGTCAGCACCGACTCGAGGGCTTCCTCGAAGACGTCATACGGCTGGGCGCCGCGCACCGGGCGTAGCACCGTCACCTTGCCTTGCTCGGCGTTGTAGCGGCCGACCAGGAAGTTCGGCGTGCCCTGGATACGCAACCGCTGCGCCTCGTCCATGTCCTGGCGCACCGCGTCGGAACTGGCGCTGCCATCCAGGCACTGACGGAAGGCGGCAACGTCGAGACCCACCTGCTCGGCATAGCCCGGCAGCTGCTCAGCCCCCAGGTTGCGCATGTTCTCGAACAGCAGGTCGTGCATCTGCCAGAACTTGCCCTGGTCGGCGGCGCACTGCGCGGCCTGTGCAGCCTTGAAGGCGTTGCTGTGCATCGGCAGCGGCAGGTCGAGGAAGATGTAGCCCACCTTGCCGGTGTCGATGTACTTCTCCTTGATCTGCGGCAGCGTCAGATGCGCGGCGCGGGCACAGTAGCCGCACTGATAGTCGGCAAACTCCACCAACACCACCTTGGCGTCCGGGCTACCCATGTACGGATCGTCCTGGACGTCCAGCACCTTGCTCGCCGCCTGCGCCTGCAGTGACGCCGGGGTCAGCAAGGTCAGGGCCAGGAGGGCCGCAACCAGGGTGAAGAGGGGCGTCGTCAGACTGTGCTTGCTCATTGATGTTCCTCGCAATGTCTTTGTACAGGTGTGTTTCTTCATGGCCACCCACGTGCGGCGGACGCAGGTTATCAGAGCCCAGCACTCGCCCCGGAGGCAGGCGTGCGCATCTAGGAATACGCACTGAATCCCCCGCCGGTTCACCTGCGCCAACACAGCAGAACTTTTCCCACGCCTACCCTGAAAGCAGCAAAACCAGCCCCTTCGCTCAAGTTATTTCCGAACAGTATCAAGCACTTGATTTACGCTCTGTTACCGCCTATATTTGTCGATCCGTATCGCTGGAAGTCACTGACATTCCAGTATTTACTCGCGGCACAAGATCTTGTCCGCAGATACAAACAATCGTCAAATCGAGCCCCTCGAGAGTGCCCCTCATGTCGTCCGACTTCCAGAAGCAGCTGCACAGCAACCCGTACAGAAGCTCCCCGAGCGCGCGCAAGGAGCAACAACGCCGCCATGCCGTCGACGCCGCCCAGCCCGCGCGCCGACGACGAAGCGAGCATCCCGAGTACGTCGAACTCCACACCGCTTCCGCCTTCTCCTTCCTCGCCGGCGCCAGCCAGCCCGAAGACCTCGCCGCCCGTGCCGCCGAACTCGAGCTACCCGCGGTCGCCCTGCTCGACAGAGGTGGCGTCTACGGGGCGCCCCGCTTCTACAAGGCGGCCAGAGAAGCCGGCATCCGGCCGCTGGTCGGGGCCGAGATCGTGCTGGAAACGGCCGAGCCGGCCCCACATCGGGAGCCGGGATCTGGTGTAGGGGCATCCCCTTCCGATCCCCTGCTCCTGCCCCGCCTCAGCGTCCTGGTCCGCGACGCCGCCGGCTACCGCAACCTGTGCCGGCTGCTCACCGCTTCCGCTCGCCGCTACCCCAAGGGCCAGGCGCGCACCGACTGGGACCTGCTCGCCGCCCATGCCGGCGGCTTGCACTGCCTCAGCGGCGGTGACGAAGGCCCGCTCGCCCACCTCTTGGAAGGCACCGCACCCGAGCGCGCCGACCACCTGCTCGGTCACCTGCGCGCCCTCTTTCCCGGCCGCCTGCACGTCGAGCTGCAACGCCACCGGCTGCGCGCCGAAGAACACCGCAACCGCGCCCTGCTGCAGCTCGCCGAGCGCCACCGCCTGCCCATCGTGGCGACCAACGGCGTGCGCTACGCTCGTCCCGACGACAAGCGCCTGCAGGACGTCCTCACCTGCATCCGGCACCACACCCAACTCGACCGTGCCGGCCGCCTGCTCGACGCCCAGCGCCTGCGCTGCCTGCGCTCCCCCGCCGACATGCGCCGCGCCTTCGCCGACCTGCCCGCCGCCGTTACCGAGAGCGTGCGCCTGGCCGAGCAACTCGACTTCACCCTCGACGACCTCGGCTACCGCTTCCCTGACTACCCTCTCCCCACCGACGAAACCCCCGACTCCTACCTGCGCCACCTGACCTGGAATGGCGCCCGCGCCCGCTTCCGTCCGCTCACCGCGCGCGCCCAGGCGCAGATCGAGAAAGAACTGGCGATGATCGAGAAACTCGGTCTGGCCGGCTACTTCCTCATCGTCTGGGACCTGATCCGCTTCTGCAAGCAAGAGAACATCCTCGCCCAGGGCCGCGGCTCGGCCGCCAACAGCGCCGTCTGCTACGCCCTCTCGATCACCGCCGTCGACCCGGTCAAGATGGAGCTGCTGTTCGAGCGCTTCCTGTCCGAAGAACGCGGCGAGTGGCCCGACATCGACCTCGACCTGCCCTCCGGCGCCCAGCGCGAGAAGGTCATCCAGTACGTCTACCAGCGCTACGGCCCCCACGGCGCCGCCATGACCGCCAACGTCATCACCTACCGTGACCGCTCCGCCGCGCGCGAGGTGTCGAAGGCTCTCGGCTACTCCGCCGAACAGGTCGGCCGCCTGTCCAAGATCCTCCGTTCCTGGAGCTACGACCAGCGGCGCGGCGACCAGGACCGCGGCACGGAAGACCTCGACCAAGAACTCGCCAAGAGCGGCTTCGAGCCGCAAGAGCCGCGCATGCGGCTGTTCAAAGAGCTGTGGCACCAGATCCAGTACCACCCGCGCCACCTCGGCCAGCACAGCGGCGGCATGATCATCGCCCACGGCCGCCTCGACGAAGTCGTGCCCCTAGAACCCGCCGCCATGGCCGGCCGCACGGTCATCCAGTGGGACAAAGACGACTGCGCCGACTTGGGGCTCATCAAGGTCGATCTCCTCGGCCTCGGCATGCTCAACGCGCTCGAAGAGGTCGTGCCGCTGATCCGCGCCCACGAAGGCAAACACGTCGACCTCGCCCACCTGCCGCCCGACGACCCCAAGACCTTCAAGATGCTGCAGCAAGCCGACACTGTCGGCGTCTTCCAAGTCGAAAGCCGCGCCCAGATGGCCGCCCTGCCGCGCAACCACCCCGAGCGCTTCTACGACCTCGTCATCCAGGTCGGCATCATCCGCCCCGGCCCCATCGTCGGTGGCATGGTCCACCCCTACTTCGAACGCCGCCGAGGCCGGCAGAAAGTCGAGTACCCGCACCCCAGCCTCGAACCCGTCCTGCGTCGCACCCTCGGCATCCCCCTGTTCCAGGAACAACTCCTGCGCATCGCCATGGTCGCCGCCGGCTTTTCGGGAGGCGAAGCCGAAGAACTACGCCGCGCCATGGGCTTCAAGCGCTCCGTCGACCGCATGGTGTCGATCGAAAAACGCCTGCGCGCCGGCATGCGTCAACGCGGCATCCCCAAGGACGCCGAAGACCAGATCGTCCAGAGCATCACCAGCTTCGCCCTCTACGGCTTCCCCGAGTCCCACGCCGCCAGCTTCGCCCTCATCGCCTACGCCAGCGCCTACCTCAAAGCGCACCATCCCACCGCGTTCCTGATAGGCCTGCTCAACGCCTGGCCGATGGGCTTCTACTACCCCGCCACCCTGATCAAAGACGCCCAACGCCACGGCGTCGAGGTACGCCCGATCGACGTGCAGGTGTCGGGACAGCGCTGCCGCTGGGAAGACAATAGAAGATTGGGTGCGGTGCGGTTGGGATTGCGCTTCGTGCGTGGACTCAGAGCGGAGAGTGCCGTCGCGATCGAGAAAGCCCAGCCCTTCGAGGACGTCGAAGACCTGACCCGGCGCGCCGGCCTGCGAGGCGAGGAGGTCAGCAAACTCGCCCACACCGGTGCGTTGGCGTCCCTCGGCCTGAGCCGACGAGAAGCCATGTGGCAGGCCGCGAGAGTGACTAGAGATGCCGGCCCGCTGTATCGGAACGAGAAAGACACCGCACCGTCACCGCTGCCGGAGATGAACGCCACCGAAGAGATGGTGGCGGACTATGAGGGCACGGGACTGACGACGGGGGACCATCCGATCCGGTTCTTGCGCGAGCAGCTGTCCAAACAAGGCGTCGTGCCAGCGGCGGTTCTGGAGAAGATGGCGGCGGGTCAGATGGTCAAGGTGGCCGGATCGGTGATCGTGCGTCAACGGCCGGGGACGGCGAAGGGCGTGCTGTTCATCACCGTGGAGGACGAAAGCGGCATGGTGCAGGCGATCGTGTCGCCGGAGCAGATGCAGCAGAACCGGAAGGTGATCGTCGGGGCGGCGGGGCTGGTGATCGAGGGGAAGTTACAGCGTCGAGATGGGTCGATGTCGATTCAGGGACAGAAATTCTGGGGGTTGGAGGAGGTGGTGCGTGGGGGGAGCCATGATTGGCATTAGGCGTCGTGGGCGAGGCGGAAGCCGACCGTATGAAAACGCATCGATTCTGGGAAGCCACTCCTATAGGCCGCACGCACCCGACGAGCCATAGATGTCCAAGAGCCACCTCTAAAGACGCGTTCAACCTTCTTGCTAGGCGAATCTTTCCTATCCTCGCCATCAGAAGGTAACTCCCAAACGTCTAAACACCACTCCCAGACGTTGCCCAGCATGTCATACAACCCCCAAGCATTGGGAACCTTCATTCTGACGAGGCGAGTACCGGCCTTAGAATGCGAATACTGGACCTCCTTCCAACTTCTAGAGTCCCATCCAGTTTCTAAATCGAAATCTACTCCGCTGTTTCCTGCATACCAAGCAATTCTATCCAGCAAAGGAGCATTGTTAGCACCGACCAAGCGCAGTTCACCAACGTAGGTACTTGTTTGAGTACCAGCCCGACATGCATACTCCCATTGGGCCTCAGTTGGTAAAGATACCGCTAGTCCCGGAACCTGCTTATTCAGCTTCTCCAAGAATGATCTACAGTCCCACCAACTAACTTGATCTACCGGCCGCTGCTCTGACTGGAAATCGCTAGGATTCTCACCCATCACTGCTTGCCAGAGATCTTGAGTACATGGTGTCTCACTGAGCCAGAAGCTCTTGGTGAATGTCACCTCATGCTGTGGCCCTTCCTGATCGAATCGGCCCTGCTCCGTCTCCGGAGAGCCCATCAGAAACCGTCCCGGCCGGATCCAGCGCATCCGGTGCGTCACCTCGCCGACCGTGAAGCCCACGAAGACACCGTACTGGTCTTCTCCCCACTCGCTCGCCCAGATCGGAGGGGCGCCTTCGTCGAGGGGGTGCGGGATGGTCTGGACTCCGCCAAATCTACCCACTTACTCTGGATCCCTGGCGAGACGGAAGCCCACATAGTCAAGGTGCTCGCTCAAGTTAACCGAACGACGAAAAGCGGCACGAATACAGTCGGCACTATCGTCCCAAGAACCTCCGCGAACAACGCTGAATGAACCCGAATCTGCAGGTAATGGGTCCACTTGCGTCTCGATACCGTACTCGGGATGCAATCCAAGCCGATCGGCACACAACTCATTTACGTTGCCCAACATGTCGTACATCCCCCACGCATTTGGCTGCTTTAAGCCAACAGATCTTGTGCCACCGATTGCCCCAGAATATTGCCTTCCTTCCCATCCCGACATATTGCTCCCCTTCTCCAGATCAAAACCGTGCGTGCAGTTACCACCATACCAAGCGATCGCATCTAGCATGGGAGCATTGTATTTCGCCAAGATCTCTGGAATGCCAGAATAGGTGGCCGTCTGCGTCCCAGCTCGGCATGCGTACTCCCATTCCGCCTCAGACGGTAGGCGAAGAGCAAGACCTGATCGCGTCTGGTTCAGCTTCGACACGAACTCTTGGCAGTCCTCCCAGCTAACCTGTTCTACAGGCCGCCGATCCGACTTGAAGTAGCTCGGATTCTCTCCAGTCACCCCCTGCCACAGATCCTGTGTTACCGGAAACTCCCCCATCCAAAAACCACACGTCCAGGTCACAAGATGCTGCGGCCCTTCGTTGGCATACCTTGGCGTCTCCGACTCCGGCGACCCCATCCAAAACCGTCCCGGCGGAATCCATCGCATCCGCACCTCGACCCTCCCGACCTCGAACGCCGCCCAGAGCCCAAACCGATCCCGCCCCGCCGCGCTCGCCCACTCCGGACGGGTGAAGCGCCGCAATTCCACGCGCTGGCGATCCGACGTGATGATCACCGCTGGCGCCTTCGGCAGCACTACCTTCGCAGGGCCAGATCCGAGCGGGATCCGCTGCCACAATCCCTCGCCGTGGCTCTCACGTTCGAGATCTCCGGCGTCACCAGCGCGTCCCGCGCCTTGCTCCGCCTCCGTCTCGCCCGCTCTCTTCTTGGGCTCCGCCGGCTCTTCCTGATCTTGGGCCAGGCGGACGCCCAGGTGGCTGAAGCGATCGCCCGGGGGGCGCCAGTTGCGGTACGCGGCGCGCACGTAGCGCGCGTCGTAGATCCAGGAACCGCCACGGACGACCCGGTCCGAGCCCAGCTCGGGACCCTGCGGATCCGTCACAGCCTCTGCGGAGTAGTCACCCTTCCAGTCCTGGCACCACTCGAACACGTTACCCAGCGTGTCGAAAAGGCCCCATGCGTTCGCGCCTTTCTCGCCGACCTCGTGAGTGCCACCCTCACTGTTCGCACCGTACCAAGCAATCCCCTCAAGTTCGGAGCTGTAGCGGCTCGTTCTCGTTCCAGCCCGGCACGCGTACTCCCACTCCGCTTCTGTGGGCAGGCGGAGCCGGAGACCTGCAACGCACTCGTTCAGCTTCACGAGGAGCTGCTGGCAGTCGTCCCAGCTGACTTGCTCTACCGGCCGCCGGGGCCCCTTGAAGTAGCTTGGATTCTTGCCGGTGACGGCCTGCCACAAGTCCTGCGTCGTCGGTACCTCGGCCAGCCAGTAGCCACGACTGAGCGTGACCTGGTGCTGCGGCCCTTCGTCGTCGTCGCGCTCTTCTTCGTCCTCCGGCGAGCCCAAGAGGAACGTTCCCGGCGGGATCCAGCGCATCCGGACACGGACTCCCTCGACCTCGAAAGCGGCCCAGCGGCCGTAACGGTCTTCACCGCCGTCGATGGCCCAGGAGGGGAGGGGCTCAACCGACTTCGTTTCCAGATGTAGGAACTCCCGCGCCGAAAGGATTTCAATCCAGGGACTCCTGCCTGCGGCCTGCAGCGCCTCTGCAACACCATTGGCCCGGACTTCTAGCCCCCCTCCAACCTCCCACAACGCGTACCTTCGTTCACTCTGCCCCGCGTACTCCTCCACCTCAGCCGGGCTCAAGAGCTCCGGGACCGGCACGTTCTTCAACCGACTCCGAGCCAGCCTCAACGTCCGCGTCAAGACCGGCCCCAGCTCGGAGTCCTTCCAGGCACGTTGCGGCAATCGCGGACAAGCTCGCGCGAACCAGTGCAGAATCGGCAACTGGTGCGAGGCCTGCTCTCCTTCCTCCTGCACCGTGACCGCCAACTGCTGCCAGAAGCATTCCATCGCCTCGACTTCATCGGCAGACACCAGAGACAGGGCACCGGAAGTAACCAGGCTCAGCACTTCTTCCTGCCAGATCTCCTGCGGCAACGAGGTATGCCAACGACGGATCACCGCAACAGCCTGCTCTTGCAGCACCGGTTCCAATTCCAAGAACGCTCGCCGCCAACGCTCGACGGCCTTTGACTGGAAGCTCAGGCCAACCGGCGAGCTACTGTCGACATCGGGATGGTTCCAAGCGTCGATCTCTGTGCCGATATCAGCGTCTTGCGCGGGCAAGACTTGCCGCAGAGCACGCAGCAGGCCGGGCTCGATGCGCAAAGCCGGGGACATCAGGGTAAGCAATACCTCGCTTCGAGCCTGCAACTCCCTTGCAGACAGTGAACGTCCACGGCGAGCCGGTGAGCGCAAGGGGTTGCCGGCGTCGAGTGGCTTCCAGAGCCGGGTCACACCTGACGTCCAGCGGTTGGCCGGGAGTGGTACGACGGACCGTAAGCGCGCTTCCCGCCGCTGCAGCCGACGTCCAAGGCGTTTCCAGGCCTGGCGTTGCCGCTTGTCCCCTCGGAATCCCAAGTCGCTCAGAACAAGAACAGTGTCGCCGCGCAGGGCTTCAGGATTCAACAGAGAATTCGGCAGCAACCAGGGGCCACTAGCCCCACACAGACTGGTCGCCACACGTAGGCTCGCCACACCCAGAAGGCGCCGCAACTTACAAACGAGAACATCCTGATCGTGCCAGAAGGGAACCAGGGAGACATTCCGGTCGATCAGGACTGTCACCCTGGGGCTCCAAGCCGCGGTGCGGAGTCTAGGCATCTCGGGAACGATCTCTCCGCGACTCCAACGCCGCACGAGCGCCGACACGTCGACACGCCGACTCGGGATCGATGAGCGCAAGAGTCGATGCAGGGCAGGCTCGAGCCGTGCCCAGGGGGCGGTCGGTGGCGAAGCCGGCCAGTCCTGGCTCGGACTGAGAGCCGCCAAGTCAAGTCCACCGGCGTTCTCTTCCGTAGGCTCCGCCGACTCCGGTTCTTCGAAGAACTCGACCCTCTCCGGCCGCCAGAAGGGAGTGGGAGCCAGGGGGGCCCGGGCCTGCTCCGCAGGATCGTGCTCAACGGCCTGCGCACCTCGAGTTACTACCGCTTCCGCACCGGCCGTGGCGCCGTCTCGCACGGCTGGCCCCGTTTCAGGTCTCTGGTACCCCAGCATTCGAGCCGTGCTTCGCAGCTCAGACTCGCCAGCCACGAGTGCCCGCAAGAGGTCAGCTCGGCCGAGGCACGGCGGTCGCCGGGCAGCGGCTTGCAGGCTCACCACGGACTGTCTTCAGGGTGCTTCCGCAGAGCGAAATCGCGGATCTTGATCAACCACTCCTTCTGCAGCTCCTCGCGCTGCTCCAGGGGCATCTCACGATCCCGAGTCAAGGTATCCAGAGCCCGCAGCAGGTCGAGGTACTCCGCGCCGCCAGGAGGAAAGAGTCCACGGTTGCGAATCACCTTCCGATCCTGCAAGAGCTGTTCGGCAGCTTCCCTGCGGATTTCCGGGCTCAATTCAGGGAAGTGCGCTTCGCCACGTTGCATCAGCAGACGGATGAACTCATCGGCTTCGCTCTCTTCCTCTGGCCACTTGAGCTGCAGCACCAGGCAACGACGCAGGAAAGCATCTGGCAGGGCGCGATCCTCGTTGGTTGTCAGGATGACCAACGGTCGGGCCAAGCTTTCGGCATCTTGCGCCACCTCGACGCCTCCTGGCCCGGTGAATCGCCCGGCGCCCAGGGCTTCCAGCAAACCATTTGGAACTGCGGTGTCCGCTTTGTCGATCTCGTCGATCAAGAGGACAGTACCTTGATCCGGTTGCCAGTCTTTGGGCTCGACAGGGGCTGGGGCTCCGACTTCCTTGGCCTGAGTCTTGGCGCTGTTCCAATGAAAAGCCCACCAGAGTGGTCCCGGGGCCAGGAAGCGAGTCTCCTTCAGTTGTTCGCGCACCTTCGCTTCATCCTTCACATCGAGCGCTCCCTGGACCTGAGCTTCCGCCAGACGCGCCACAGCATCGAAGCTCCAGAGCAGATCGCGGGCTTCGGTTCGCGCGTCGATGACCGTCGTGATGAGGGCGCGGTTCAAGGCCACTGCCGCCGCGCGGGCCAGCTGACTCTTGCCAGTGCCTGGTTCCCCGCGTATCAGCAGCGGTCGGTTCGCCGCCAGCGCAGCGTCGAGCGCGTCGATCGAGGTCTGGCTGAAGACGTGGACTGTCGATGGCAGGGCTCCGAGCTTGGGCAGGGGAAAAGGCTTCTCGGCTTCAATCTGAAAGTAGCTCAATTCGGCTCCTCGTCGGTCTTGCGGTCACGAACCAAGATGAAACGCAGTGGACCTTCGATCTCTTCGATCTCGATTGTCCAATCCACGTCGCCACCGGTCAGCTGAATGATCTTCAGCTCCCGAACACACTCCTGCAACTGCCGAAGCGCCAGTTTGTGCCTTTCCAAGAACTCCTGACTACACAGGAGATAGCGCGATCGCCCATCGCCTCTCTTCTTGTGCAGGCGAAGATGAATATCGATCAACTCGCCACGCTTTCGGTTGCGTTCCTGAGGCGCTGTCTGCAACACGCGGACGCGCTGGCTTTCCGGCACCAAGTGCATCGCCAGTGCTTTGAGAAACGTATCTAGCGCGAATTCTCCTTTCAGATCGAGGCCCACCTCTGGAATCTTTCCCATTTCCGAGAAGGGCTGCGGATCTTGGGCCTGATCCTCTAGCGGGCGGAAACTATACGGCTGTCGGTCCTCTGCAGCCATCACGATTTCCGCCACTGTCGGCGTCGCCACGGGAATCTGCAGGATCAAGGCGCCGCTAGAACTTTCAGAAAATGGAGCGAGGAGGTGCCGATCGTAGAACATGGGCAGGAGGTGGGCCAGGATGTCTTCAATCACCTGGGCAGCCTTTACGCTGCGCTGCCTCATCAGGCTCTTGTGTGCCCCGTGGAGCACGTCCAAGAGCTCTTCCACCGTCGTTCGCTCACAGAGGAAGGAAACGACTTCTCTCTCGGTCATCGGTTCCAGGACCTCGCGCCAGCACTCCTGTGACTGAATCGCTCTGGCGGCCTCAGGTTCTCTCGAAAGGAGGCTCGTCAAGCGATCACGCGTCACGTTCCAGCGATCGAGATCGACTCCCAAGGCATCTCGAAAGTCGGGCAGTAATAGAAGCTGATGCATTGGGGTTGCATCGACTCGCCAGGCCGTGAACTCGGACCTGGCTTGCCGAATGACACCGAAGATCCGCCCACCTACGAAAATGGGGGCACCCGAGATTCCTTGCAAGTACTCAACGTTTTCCGGGGGCGCTTCGACCGTCACGGTAAAACGGTGCGCTTGCTTGGCCACCGCTGGAGCCGTGCCGTTCAACGCTTCCATTCGATCCGCTACCGTGGTGCCTAAGGACGCCGTCCGGGCGCAGCCTCTCGATTCCCAGTCCTGCTGAACCGGCAACGGATTTCCCGATAGTAGGCAGAAGGACGAAACAATGCCTCGAACGGGTTGACAACGGAGAACTGCTGCATCAATGCCATCTTCGGCGTTCTGGCACCAGAGCGTTTCCTCGACCGGCACTGTCACCACCTGGCCCTGATCGCCGTCCAACAGAATCTCGACTCGAATTGCATCTTTGACCACGTGACCGGCCGTCAGGATGCGATCCCCGCCGAGCAAATAGCCGGTCCCCGTCTTCCCACCCCCACCGGCGAACTCCGAGTTGACTTGCACAAAGCGTCTCAGATCCATTCAAACCTCCAAGAAAATTGATGCTGAATCACCCTCTAGCCGGTGTCGAGGCTGACAGATCCACTGGCTCTTTCCTAGTCGTCCCATCCATGGGATCGAACCAGGGTTTGAGCTTCAGCTTGACGGTGTGAACCGCGCCGGTCTGCCTCTTGCCTTCCGCGCCCACTTCCGCTCCGACCCCTAGAACATTGAAGCTGACCTTGCCATTGCCTCCGCCTTCCTGATTCACAGTGACCTGGGCTTCCACTTCGACTTCCTGCAAGTCGAAGCGCAAACGGTTCCCGTGGCCCAAAGCCATGGCGGTAGTCAACTCTTCCCGCAGATTCTCCACAAAATCGGCCAGCCGAATCTCAGACATGCGCGTCTCCTTCAAAGTTCAAATGTCTGAGTGAGGATATACCAGACAAGGATCCGGAAGCGGCTGACGCCGCAGGACAGGCACAGGGGCCTACCCCTACAACAGAGACCGGAATTGCCGCCTTGCCAATGTAGGGGTACCCCCCTGTGGGTGCCCCTACCCAGAACAGACCGTATCCGCTGAATCCGGCGCCGCTTGCCTACCGCTCTTCCCGATACGGCCGCTCGGCGTAGATATCCGCCGGCTTCTTCAGCTGGCCGTTCATCACGATGACATCGTCATCATTGCCGAACTGCCCATCCGGACCGGCGGAGATCAGATCGTAGTGATCGTCGATCCACTTGCGGTAGTAGAGGTCATTACCCCAGCCATCGACCGGATCGGGCATGCCTTCGCGCAGCTCTGGCTTGATGTCCATCAGCCGCTCCGGCATCTCGAAATTGGCGTCGCGGTCGGTGGTCAGGTGGGCTTTGAGGGCACCAGCCCAGGCGAACATGGTGGTCTCGGTCTGGGTTTGCGGACCGCTACAGGCACCAAGGGCTGCGACGGCGAGCACGAGGATGAGGGTGAGCGAAGACGAAGGGAAGTGACGGGAAGCCTGCATAGCGATCTCCTTTTGACGTTGGGTACAGCTCCGCCGGACGCTGCAAATGGATCTGCAGCCGCGGCAGTTTCTAAATGGTGAGAGGTCAACGTAAAGGGAGTCGCCAGTATAGCAGGGCGACTCGACAGCAAGGCTACTCGCGGTGCCGGAAGACGACGCAGAAGCGGTCTTCATCGGCGTTCCAGTCTTCCAGACGTTCGACCGGCTCGAAGCCATCGAGCGCCATCTCGCGGATCAGGTCGTCAACGTCGATGCCGTGACCGCCGCGCTCGGGCACGCCGTCGAGCTCGCGCCAGTTGGTTTGCGGCTCGATGTCGAGGACGGCGATGCGACCGCCGGGACGCAGGGCCCGGGCCAGGCTGGCGCGCATGGCTACGGGATCGGTGAAGTGGTGATAGACCATGCGCAGCAGGATGACATCACAGCAGGCGTCGGGCAGGCCGGTGTCGGTGTCGGTGCCAAGCAGCACGGTGACGTTGTCGAGACCTGCGTCTTCGACGTGCTGGCGGATCCTGGGGAGATCGTCTTCGTTCACCTCGGTCGCGAACACGTGGCCCTCGCCGACGGTTTCGGCTAGCGGCACGGTCCACTCCCCTTCCCCGGCGCCGACATCAGCGACCACCAGGGTGGGAGCGAGGTCGAGGACGGTGAGCAAACGCGTGACCTCGCTGTCATCCTCCGCACGGCTAGCGATCGGAGTGCAAGCGGTGACGGCGAGCAGTACCAGGACGGCGGGCCAGGAACGTGCGGAGGCGAGGAGTGGACGTCTAGAACTCATTGGTGTCTCCCAAGTCGGATGACCGATCTTCCTCATGCTAGGAACCAGTCTCATGCTACGAACCAGCGGGGGCCACGTTGCATTCCGCATCGGCCGCTAGCGGGCAACCGAGGTCAACCAGGCCTGCAACTGAGCATCCAGGGCAGCGGGTTCGACGGCCAGGACCTCGAACAGCAGCTCCGGCTCGTAGTCCTCTCCCGCCGCCAACCTGTCGAGGAACGTGCGGAAGCGTGAACCGAGCTGTGCGTCGAGGAGCAGGAAGCGCACCAGCAGCGCGCTCTGCTCGTAGTCGAAAGACGGGTGCTCAGCATCGAAGTCGCCGCGGTGCCGGCGTAGCAGGCGTTCGACACTGCCCACTTGACCGTTCCGGTAGCCGTGCTGGAGCCGCGCGGCGGGACCTTCGACGCCGGCCAGGCCGGTCAAGGTGCCGGGACCGTCGAGGGTCGCGGGATCGCCGATGGCGTCGGCCAGGCCTTCGGACAGCCAGGGTGGCAGGTTGGGGCCGAGGGTGCGACGCTGGACGAGGTGCGCCAGCTCGTGCGCCAGGGTGGTGGCGTAGGAATCGTAGGGAGGCTCCCCGGCCCACATTGCCAGGTAGCCGCGCACCGGCCGGGCAAAACCGGCATAGCCGATGGCGACACGACCTTCGGTATGACTGAAGGTACGGAAGTCTTCGCCGTCAGCGAACAGCAGGATCGCAGCCTTGGGTTCACCGAGCGGTTCGAGACCGAGGCGCACGGTGGTGGTGAGGTCGAGCTGGGCTCCGATCTTGGCGCAGGCGTCGAGCAGGCGCGCGTCGGTGACGTCGGTGAGCAGCTGGTACGGACCACAGCGAGCGTCGCGGGCGTCGGGGCCAAGGATGCTGCGGGCGGCGGCGAGGGCGTCGGGATGAGGTTCGACGGCGGGACGAGGCGCGCGCGGGCTCGGCGTATCGGAGGCCAGGGCGGCGGTTTCTTGCGTCGAGGGCGCGGAGATCGACTCCCCCTGTGGACTGCCCACGGGACTGCCGCACGCCGCCAGCAAGACGATCGTGACGATCCCCAGCAGGGCGTGAGTTGCGGACACGGGCTTAGATGGCTTTGGCATGCGTCGAACCTTTCTGGCCCGAGTCTACGTCGAGAACTTCCGTCTCGTCAGCTTTCGACTGCTTTTCCGAACAATTTCATTACTCACAGATATTACATTCGACAACTATTCTTGACGGATCTGTTTCACTTGGGTATGTTGAGCAAGTCTCATCAAGATAACGCGCTCCACGAGATAAGGGGCCCTATATTCTGGCAGTCGGAACTTCCATTCGTTCCCCAATGACTGATCCCCCCTAGGAATCCTGAAGGAGGAGTACCTATGAAGCGTAAGCTGAAGAAGATGTCCCTGCGCACCGAGACGCTGCTGTCTTTGGAAGACAAGAACCTGCGCCGCGCCGGTGGTGGTGATGCGAGCGAGTGGAGCCACGCCATGTGGCCGGACAGCGGCACGTGCACCTATGGGGTTCACGAGGGCGAAGAGATCATCGTCTACATCTGATCTAGGGACCGGCGGACCGTGAAGATGCCGAGCCAGGTTTCCAGCGTCGGAAGTCCGGCCTCGCTGCACCTACCACCACCGGTCCGCCGGTCGGCCTTGATGACGGTCGAGGCGATCGCGGCGGATCTGCAACGCCTGGACGAGGGCGAGCAGCAGCAGATACCCGTCAACGCGTCTGCTCACCTGTGGCATCTCGCCAACCGGGCGCTGTTTTTCGCCTACCTGGGAATCGCTACGGACCGACAAGCCCCGCTCGACCAGGCGCTGGGCCTGCTCCAGAGGATCCTAGACGAGCTACCGAAGGCACAGCGGCTCAAGTCCTCGCTGTTCTACGGGGTATCTGGACTGGGCTGGACGCTGCACCACGTCGGTCGTCTCCTCGACGCGCACGACGATCAGCTGACCGAGGCACTGGACGCAGCGCTCGAGCAACAGCTGGCCGTGCCAGCACGACCAGGACGGCCCTACGACCTGATGGATGGGCTCGTCGGAATGGGCGTGTATGCCTTCGAGGCGTCCCAAGAGTCCTTGCTGCACCGCGTCGTGGAACAGCTGCGGCACTGCGCGCAGACAGACGGTGACGGCGTCAGCTGGTGGGTGCCCGAACCCGTGCACCGCCCCGAAGCCGGCTCGGATACCGAGACGAGGCATCAACACAATCTCGGCCTGGCGCATGGCATCGCGGGTGTGATCGCTTTCCTGGCCGACGCCCTGACAGGCGAAGTCCTGCCGGAGACGACTGAACCGTTGTTGCGCGGTGCGGTCCGCTGGCTGTTGTCGCAAGGCCTCGACACAGACACCGCCCGTCGAGGTATCGAACCTGGACGCACCTTCCCCTGGTCCGTCATTCCGGGATTCACGCCTCACATCAGCGGCTGGGACCCCGGTTGGGCCTATGCCGACAGCGGCATCGCCTGGGCCCTGCTGCGTGCCGCGCGCGTGCTGCGAGAGCGCGACCTGGAGCGTCGAGCCCTGGACGTCGCGCGGGCCGAGACGGAGCGACTGGCGGACATCCCGACGCGCAATCCGGGAATCGGCTACGGCCCGGCCGGCTTCGTGCTTCTCCACCAGCGCTTGTGGCAGCAGACCGGCGACCCGGCATTTCAGCAGGCAGCACTGCAAGCCGTGGAGCAGCTCCTCGAACTGCGTAGTAGTAGCGCCGAAGAAACGATCGGCGGCTTCTCCACCATCGATCCTCGCGGCGCCCGGCGTCCGGCCGACACCGGCTTGCTGGGTGGCGCCGCCGGCATTGGCCTCGTTCTGCTCACCGCCCTGTTCGAGGTCGATGCGACCTGGGATCGCCTACTGCTGCTCTCGCCGCCCAGATAGCCGACCAGAGAACTCATGTTAGGCTTCAGTTCCTTCCCTTGACGCTGACTTTCACTCACCGGGTCCGGAACATCTCTAGCTCTAGCGGAGGATCCGTCCATGTACAAGTTCGCACTCACCGCCATCTTCTTGGCTCTCATCTCGCTCTCCCCCTTGACCGCCGAGGAATCGAGAGTCCAGGCCACGTTGGTCGAGCCGACCGTAAATCTCGACTTTGGCCTCGGTGACCCTGCTCCCGCGACAGCGTGTCAGGATCCTTCGTCGACGACGACCCTGTGCATCGGCGACCAGATGTGCCACGGCCAGAACTTCTGGGCCTTTCCGAATGGAACCACGGGTGAAGAATGCACCGGTGGGCTCGAGCTGATGACCCTCGACAGCGTGCCTCAAGCCTGCATCGCGGCGAGCGCCATGTCGGAACCGACAATTTGTAACAGCGTGTGCACCGAAGTCGACATGCGCGAGGACGACTCCAAAACGTCCAAGTGCTGTACCTACAAGAAGACGCGCATCTGCGACCCTGACTGATGGGCCTATGGGGCGCGAGACCATGGAGTTTCCGCCCCCTGAGGCTTTGTGGTAGAACCAAGGCAGACCTTCGGGCCTTCCCGCGCCCAATTTCTCTCTCATCAGGAGATCTGCCACATGCGTGCTGCCTCGCCCTCGTCGCTGCTTGCCCCTACCCTGCTTGCCCCTGCGCTGCTAGCCCCGACTCTGCGGGTTGGCCTTCTGGCCGCGGCGCTCACCTTGGTGCCACTAACGCACGCTGAGGCTCAGGTACCCACGGGGGCGACGTCGACCGCCGGTACTCTCGCCTTCGACCCCGACAGCTTTGGCGGCTTCGACCGCGGCGGGTTGCACTGGCGTCACGTGGGTCCGTTCCGTGGCGGTCGCTCGACGGCGGCAACGGGCATTCCTGGCGATCCGAACACCTACTACTTCGGTGCCACCGGTGGTGGTGTGTGGAAGACGACGGACGCGGGGCGCAACTGGCGCAATGTGTCGGACGGCTTCTTCGGCGGCTCGATCGGTGCCGTCGCGGTGAGCAGCTGGGATCCGAACGTGATCTATGTCGGCGGCGGTGAGAAGTCGATGCGCGGCAACGTGTCCCACGGTTCAGGCATGTGGAAGTCGACCGACGCCGGGGCTACCTGGACCTCGATCGGCCTCACGGACGCGCACCACATCCCGCGCGTGCGCATCCACCCGCGCAATCCAGACCTGGTCTACGCCGCCTTGCTCGGCCGGCTGTATGGGTCGAGCGACACGCGCGGCGTCTACCGGTCGAAGGACGGTGGCACGACCTGGCAGCGTATCTTGTTCTCCAACGCAGACGCCGGCGCCTACGAGTTGGTGATGGACCCGAACAACCCGCGGCGCCTGTTCGCCACCTTCTGGCGCGTGCGCCGGACGCCGTTCAGCCTGTCGAGCGGAGGCGAGGGCTCGGGCATCTGGCGCTCGACCGACGGCGGCGACACGTGGGAAGAGCTGAGTTCCAACAAGGGACTGCCCGAGGAGCCGCTGGGCATCATCGGCCTGGACGTCTCCCCGGCCGATCCGAACGTGGTCTACGCGATCGTCGAAGCCGGTGAGGGCGGGCTGTACCGCTCGGACGACGGCGGCGACACCTGGCGCCGCACGTCGGACAGCGCCTCGATCCGCCAGCGTGCCTGGTACTTTTCGCGCGTGGCGGCGGACCCGCACGACCCGAACACCATCTGGGTGCTCAACGTGCAGTTGCACGTGTCGCGCGACGGCGGACGCAGCTTCCGCACCGTCTCGACGCCACACGGCGATTACCACGATCACTGGATTGCCCCCGAGGATCCGCGGCGCATGATCTCGGCCAACGACGGTGGTGCCTGCATCAGCTTCGACGGCGGTGCGACCTGGTCGACGCAAGAAAACCAGCCGACGGTGCAGTTCTACCGCCTGCACGTCGACAACCAGGTGCCCTACCGGCTCTACGGTGCGCAGCAGGACAACAGCACCTTGCGCATCGCCTCGCGCGGTCGCGGTGCCGGCATCACACGCCAGGATTGGCAGATCACCGCGGGGGGCGAGAGCGGTTTCGTCGTGCCCGATCCGGACGACGCCGAGGTCGTCTACGGCGGCTCCTACGGTGGCTTCCTGTCGCGTCTCGACCACCGCACCGGCCACGAACAAGTGATCAGCGTCTGGCCGGAGAACCCGATGGGAGCCGCGGCCGGCGATCTGACCTATCGCTTCCAGTGGAACTTCCCGATCTTCTTCTCGCCGCACGACGCGGACAAGCTCTACGCCGCCGCCAACGTGCTGTTCATGAGCACCGATGAAGGACGCAGCTGGTCGGCGGTCAGCCCCGACCTGACGCGCGCAGATCCAGCGACGCTGGGAGCCTCCGGCGGTCCGATCACCAAGGACAACACCAGCGTCGAGTACTACGGCACCATCTTCGCCGCGCTCGAGTCGCCGCACGAGGCTGGCGTGCTGTGGACCGGCTCGGACGATGGCTTGCTACAGGTCTCGCGCGACTTCGGCGCGACCTGGAACGATGTCACGCCGGCCAACTTGCTGCCGCGCAACGTCATGATCAACAGCCTGGAGTCGCACCCGAGCGAATCGGGAGGCCTCTACGTCGCTGCCACCGCGTACAAGAGCAACGACTTCCGTCCCTACCTGCTCAAAACCACCGACTACGGCGCCACCTGGACCACGATCACGCGCGGCATCCCAGACGACCACTTCACCCGCGTCATCCGCGCCGATCCCGAGCGTCCGGGCCTGCTGTTCGCCGGCACGGAGGCGGGCGTCTACGTCTCGTTCGACGATGGCGCACGCTGGCAGTCGCTGCAGCTGGACTTGCCGATCGTGCCGATCACGGACATGGCGGTCACGTCAGCGCCCGGGCAGAACGGCGACCTGGTGGTGGCGACGCAGGGTCGTGGCTTCTGGATCCTCGACGACCTCAGCCCACTGCGCCAGTTGACGCCGGCAGTCCTGGCCAAGGATGTGCACCTGTTCACGCCGCGACCGGCGCTACGCTGGATCGCCCCCGGCTCGCCGACGCCGGACGGCAGCGCCCGCGGCGAGAACGGACCCGCGGGTGCCGAGATCCACTTCTACCTCAGCCAGACGGCGCTCGAGAGCGGCGCCGACGGCACGACTCCCGAAGTGCGCATCGAGATCCTGGAAGGCAACGGCACCGTCGTGCACAGCTTCTCGAGCGTCGAGGCGGAGCGCGACGAGAGTGTCACCCCCTCGATTCCCGATCCTGGTCAGCCGCCGCTCGTCCCCACCGAGCCGGGGCTGAACCGCTTCGTCTGGGATCTGCACTACCCGGGCTATGCGTTGCTCCCCGGCATGGTGCTGTGGGGTGCCGAGACTGC
This sequence comes from uncultured bacterium, assembly GCA_965368975.1. Classification (GTDB taxonomy): domain Bacteria; phylum Acidobacteriota; class Thermoanaerobaculia; order Multivoradales; family JAHZIX01; genus CBDUPA01. Next base: position 191,073 of record CBDUPA010000013.1, read on the forward strand.
AGGTCCTATGGCGCTGCCGGGGGACTACCTGGTGCGTTTGAGCGTCGGTGAGACGTCGACCACGGCGCAGCTGAGGATCGATCCCGACCCGCGCCTGGACGTCACGCCGGAAGCCCTGCGTGACCAGTTCGCCTTCCTGATCGAGGTGCGCGACAAGCTCGACGAGACGCACGACGCCATCGCCCACCTGCGCGCCACACGGGAGCAAATCGACGGCTTGCTCGGACGCTTGGACTCGGAGGGCGCGGGCCCTGATGCAGGCACCCTGCAGGGGCTGCGCGCGTCAGGCGAGACCCTGGTCGAGCGCCTGAGCGCGATCGAAGAAGCGCTCTACCAGACCCAGAACCGCAGCGTCCAGGATCCACTCAACTACCCGATCCGGCTCACCAACAAGCTGGCCAGTCTGGCCAGTGGCGTCGCCCGTGGTCACCACCGACCGACGGCGCAGGCTGTGTTGGTCAAGGATCGCCTCAGCACCGCGATCCAAGCCCAGTTGAACGCGCTGCAGCAGGTGCTCGACACCGACCTGCCGGCCTTCAACCAGCAGATCCGCGATGCGCGCGTGCCGGCGATTCTCTCGACCTCCCGTTGACGAGACGCCCGTTGAACTAGCTGCCCCAGAGAAGCAAGAGATCGATCCAGAGAGAAACTGGCAGCGCTACCGCTCTCGACCCGCTGTCATGGAGACCTCATGACCACCACCCCCGACTCCCCTACCGTCGCACCTGACGTCGCACCCAACGTCGCATTGGCTCGACTGCAGCCCACCGGCTGGGACCTTTCCGACCTCCTGCCCAACCCGCAGGCCGGCCTCGATCTACTGCACGAGCTGCGCGAGCGCGTCGCAGCTTTCGAGGCCCGGCGCCCCGAGCTGCAGCCGGAGATGGAGCCGGGCCACCTGCTCGACCTGCTGCGCGAGTATGAGCAGCTGCAGATCGACATGGATACGGTGAGCGTCTACGGCAGCCTCTGGTTCGCCTCGGACACGCAGTCGTCAGCCGCGCTCAACTACCAGAACCGAGTCGACCAGGCGCTGACCGAGTTCGACAACCGCCTGCTCTTTTTCACCCTCTGGTGGCGCTCGCTCGACGACGCCGAGGCCGATCGACTGCTACCCGCAGCCTCGCAAGACCTATCGAGCCAGCGCCCGAGCCAGCAAGAGCTGGACTACCGCCAGTATCTGACGAAGCTGCGCCTGTGGCGGCCGCACACGCTGGGCGAAGAACCCGAGAAGATCATCAACCTGAAGGACTCGGCCGGCATCGACACCATCTTGACCCTCTATTCCGTGCTCACCAACCGCATGGAGTTCCACCTTACCTTGCCGGCCCCATCCGGCGAACCGGCCGGCGAACCGATGGTGCTCAACCGCGCGCAGCTGATGACCTACGCCGTGTCGCCGGACGCCGCGACGCGCGAGGCCGCGTACCGCGAGCTGTACCGGGTCTACCAGGCGGAAGAGAATCTGATCGGCCAGATGTACGCGGCGCGCGTGCGTGACTTCTACCACGAGAACGTCGAGCTCCGTGGCTTCGAGTCGACGATGCACGTGCGTCACTTACTCAACCAGGTGCCGCCGGCTGCCGTCGACACGCTGCTCCAGGTGATACGTGAAGAAAGCGGCATCTTCCACCGCTACTTCGACCTCAAGGCTCGGTGGCTGCACGAGCAGGGAGCGGGCGACGGCAAGTTGACGCGCTTCGACATCTACGCGCCACTGTCGACCGAGCAGAAGGAGCAGCCCTGGGACGAGGCGGTCGAGCTGGTGCTCGATACGTTCCAGCAGTTCCATCCGCGCTTGGGCGAGGCGGCGGCGCGCGTGCTCGACGAGCATCACATCGACAGTGAGATCCGCAAGGGCAAGCGCGGCGGTGCCTTCTGTAGCTCAGTGCGCCCCGGCCTGACACCCTGGGTGCTGGTCAACTTCACCGGCCGCGTGCGCGACGTCGCCGAACTGGCGCACGAACTGGGCCACGCGGTGCACGGTGTGCTCGCTGGCGGCCACTCGCGCCTCGCCTACAGCTCGTCACTGTGCCTGTCCGAGACCGCCTCGGTGTTCGGTGAGATGCTGGTCACCGACCGCCTGCTGGCCAGCGAGCAGGATCCGGCAGCGCGCCGCGACCTGCTGCTCGAACTGATCTCCGAGATCTACGCCACCGTCCTGCGTCAGGCCTACTTCGTGCTCTTCGAGCAAGCCGCGCACAAAGCCGTGCTCGACGGCGCATCGGTGCCCGACTTGCATGCGCTGTACCTGCAGAACCTGCGTGAGCAGTTCGGCGACAGCGTCGAGGTCGACGAGATCTTCCAGCACGAGTGGCTGGTCATCCCGCACATCTACAACCGCCCCTTCTACTGCTACGCCTACGCTTTCGGGCAACTCCTGGTACTGGCGCTCTACCGCCGCTACCAGGAGGAAGGCGAGAGCTTCAAGCCCAAGTATCTGAAGATCTTGGAGTACGGTGGCTCGGCGCCACCCGAAACGATTCTCGCGGAAGCCGGCATCGACGCCACCGATCCGGCCTTCTGGCGCGGCGGCTTGCGCGTGGTCGAGGAATTGATCGACGAACTCGAAGCGGTCGCGGCACAGATCTCATGACACCGCTGGAGCGTGGCGAGACGGTCTCGCTCGGCGTCGCAATCGTCGCGGGCCTACTCGGCTTGCTGACCAGCGTCGGTTTCGGCCCGCTGCCACTGATGCCCTCCTGGGTCGCCTGGGCGTTGCACCCGGTGATGTTGCTCGTCGGTGGCGCCGCGGGCGTGCTGGCGGTGCGCCGTATCCAGCAGATCGAAGAGGTCCGCTGGCAAATCGCCAACCAAGAGCTCGTGACCCAGGCAGAAGTCGACCACGCCCACCGCGAGGCCGAGCGTCAACGCCGCTATGCCGGCACCGTCTACCTGCTGGCACCGCTCATGTTGGGCTATTGGGGTGCCTACCAGGTCGAGAGTGACGGCGCCTTGACGCTCGCTGGCTTGCTGCTGGTGACGCCGTTCGTCGGCTTCGGCCTGGGTCTCGGCCTGGAACTGCTACGCCAGCGGCGTCTTGCTGACGCCCCCGGCTTCAAGTAGACTCACCAGGCCTGCAGGAACCCCCCGCCCGGGATGCTCACTCACCACTGGCGGGCACCATTCACACCTTCATCGGCCGCCACGTTACCGGCTCTGCCTGGCCTCCCACGCCACGGCCCACCGCCGGCTCCTGGATCTTCGATCCTAGCGAGAACGGGCTCGCTCGTCGTGCGCGCCGATTTCTGCCGCAACAAGTTCTGGCGCCAAAAGGGGACACGACACTATGGATACATTCGAGCAGATGACCACAATGGGGCACGAGCGAGTCTTGATGTGCTCCAACCCGGAAGTCGGCCTGCAGGCAATCATCGCTGTCCATTCGACAGTGCTGGGCCCTGGCCTCGGCGGCGTCCGCATGTGGCCCTACGCCAGCACCGAAGAGGCGTTGCTCGATGCCCTGCGTCTGTCCCGTGGCATGACCTACAAGGCAGCCACCGCTGGCTTGAACTTGGGCGGCGGCAAGGCCGTGATCATCGGTGACCCCAAGAAGGACAAGAGCGAGGCCCTGTTCCGTGCCTTCGGCCGCTACGTCGAGTCGCTGCACGGTCTCTACATCACGGCCGAGGACGTCGGCACCGACATCCACGACATGGACCAGATCCTCAACGAGACGCGCTGGGTGACCGGTGTCTCGGCAGCCCACGGCGGCAGCGGCGACCCCTCTCCGGTGACCGCCTTCGGCGTCCTGCAGGGCATCAAGGCAGCGGCGCAGTGGCAGTTTGGCGACGCCTCGCTGAGCGGCCGCTCGATTGCCATCCAGGGCTTGGGCAATGTCGGCTTCCACCTGGCCGAGTTCCTGCACCAGGAAGGCGCCAAGTTGTTCGGCTCGGACATCGACCCGGACGCGTCCGCCCGCGCCGAGGCAGAGTGCGGCGTCGAGATCGTCGGGAGCGGCGAGATCTTCAAGGCGGATTGCGACATCTTCGCTCCCTGTGCTCTCGGTGCCGTGCTCAACGACGAAGTGATCCCGCAGCTACGGTGCAAAGTGGTGGCCGGCGGCGCCAACAACCAGCTGGACCGCGAAGAAGACCACGCTGTCATGCTCGAAGAGCGCGGCATCCTCTACGCCCCCGACTTCGTGCTCAACGCCGGCGGGTTGATCAACGTCTACACCGAACTCAATGGCTACAGCCGTGAGCGTGCCATGCACATGACGCGCGGCATCTACACCAACGTGTTGCGCATCTTCGAGCTGGCCAAGTCCGAGAGCATCCCGCCGAGCGAGGCTGCCGACCTGGTGGCTGAAGAACGCATCAACAGCATCAAGGACCTTGGCACGCGCCAGTGGGGCCGCTTCGCTGATCGCCGCACCGCCCAGGCCGCGGAAGCCTGAGGAGGCGCTCATGCGCTCTGCTGTGGCTGGCGACGCCCGCGGCGGCGCTCGCTCCCTGGCTCGCGCCTGCGGCCGATGTGCCGCCCTGGGCTTCCTGCACGGTGCCCTGGTCTACGGCACGGTGCTGGCCGTTCTCCACCTCGAACACAACGCCGTCGCCTCCCTGCGCGATGCACTGATCACCGGCGTCGTCTTCGCCGGCCTCTACGGTGTGTGGGCGGCGCTCTTCAGCGCCGGTGGCTTCGTGGCCTCACACTTGCTGCGTCGGCGCCCAGCAGCGGTAGATAGGGCGGCAGATGGGCAGCCGGCGGAGCCCGCAGCGCTGGCTCTCCAGCGCCGTGGGCTGTTCTGGGGGCTGCTGGGCTTCCACCTGGTGTTCTGGGAGCTGTTCTTCCTCTACGGCCTGACCTACGACCAGCTCCCCGGTCCCGTCGCCGGTCTGATCACGCGCGCTCCCGGCATGGCGCTCTTCTTGCTCGTCGCCGGTCTACTGATCGCGGCTGTCGTGACGATGGCCACCTGGCTCTACCTGCGCGCCTGCACCTTCCTGGCCGACCGTGGGCGCTTGCGCCCGGTGATCCTGGTGGCGACCACGGCAGCACTGGTGGTGCTGCTGGCAACACCGCTGCGCGTACCGCCCCCTTCGCAGGTCTCCAGCACGAGCACGTCGCCTGCCGACACCGAGCCACGGATCGACGTCGTCGACACCGGCGTGCGCGTCGTGCTGATCGGTCTCGACGGTGCCGACTGGAGAGTCCTCGATCCTCTGCTCGAGGCTGGCGAGCTCCCCGCCTTCGCGGCGCTGCAGGCCGAAGGCGTGCGCGCCAGCCTGGAGACCCTACCGGACGCCAACTCGGCGGTCATCTGGGCCTCGATCTACACCGGCACGACACCCGCAGAGCACACCATCCACGACTTCTACCGCATCGAGCTGCCAGGCTTCGCTGGGCCGGGCCTCTATCCGGTGCACCGCACCTACTTCAAGGAGCTGGCGGATCAGCTCGAGAAGGTCGGCCTGGCACGCCGCACGACGGTCAGCCGCTTCTCCCTGGCGCGGCCGCCACTGTGGGAGATCGTCGATCATGCGGGCCTGTCGCTCGGGCTGGTCGATGGTTACTTCTACTCCTTCCCGGCACTGCCGGTGTCACACCCCGACAGCTTTTTCCTCGCCTACGGCCTCGACACCTTCAACCAGAGCCTATCGGCAACTGGAGTCTCGGGCGGCACATCGGGAGCCGGTGCGAGCCCGCACGACATCCCCTACTTCGTGCAACCCGAGGATCTGTTCCGGCGCGTGCGCGGAGGGCTCGACGGCGGCGACTTCGTATGGCAGCAGCACGCCCTTTTCGAGCTGCTCAGCGACCACCCACAGCCACGCCTACTCAACTTCTACACCCACGAGCCGGACAGCACCCAGCACTGGAGCTGGAAGTGGTACCAGCCCGAAGCCTACCTCTTCGTCGACGACGCCGAGGTGGCCGCGCGTGGCGGCGAGATCCGCGACCTGCACCACCGCTTCGATGCTTTCTTGGCCCGCCTACGTGAGCAGCTAGGACCGGACACGGTCTTCGTCATCGCCTCGGACCACGGCCACGCACCAACGCTGCTGCACAAGTACTACACGCAGCATCGTCACGGTCCGCCGGGCATCCTGCTGATGGCGGGCGGCCCCCTACGAGCGGGCGTCGACCTCGACGCTGGAGCGAGGGCGACGGGCGCACAGGGGACGGGCATGGAGGCACGCCTCGGCATGGGTATGGGTGCCCACGTCTACGACGTCATGCCGACGCTCCTCTACCTGCTCGGCCTACCGGTGCCCGAGGACGCCGCCGGCCGCGTCCTGGAAGAAGCCATTGATGACGACTTCCGGGCCCGCTTCCCCCTGCGCACCATACCCACCTACGCGCTACCTGGCCTTGGCGGCCTGCTCGACCCCAGCGGACTGTCCGACGAGCGCAACCAGCAGGAACTCGACAAGCTCAAATCCCTCGGGTACATCTGATACGCTGCCGCTTCTCTGCAACTCATCGAGACGGTACCGAAGGAGATCCCATGCCATCCTCCATCGCCAACGCGGACATCCCCGTGGTCATTCTCTGTGGTGGCCAGGGAACGCGTCTGCGCGAAGAGACCGAGTACCGTCCGAAGCCAATGGTCGAGATCGGTAACAAGCCGATCCTCTGGCACATCATGAAGCTCTATGGCCACCACGGCTTGCGCCGCTTCATTCTGTGCCTGGGCTACAAAGGCTGGGTGATCAAGCAGTATTTCCTGCGTTTCAACGAGACGCACCGAGACTTCACCGTCACGCTCGACGGCTCGGCGTCGCTCGCGTACCACAACCGGCAGGCGGACGAGAACTGGGCCGTCACCTGTGCCGAGACCGGCGCCGAGACCGGCACAGGCGGTCGCCTGTGGCGCGTGCGCGACTACGTCGACGCCCAGACCTTCTGTTTCACCTACGGTGACGCGGTCGGCAACATCGACATCGATGCCCTGCTCGACTTCCACCGCAGGCAGGGGCGGCTGGCCACGGTCACCGGTGTCCACCCGACATCACGCTATGGCGAGATGAAGGTGAAAGACGGCCGCGCCCTCGAGTTCAACGAGAAACCGACGGTCGCCGAAGGCGTGGTCAGTGGCGGCTTCTTCGTCTTCCAGCGCGAAGTTTTCGACTACCTGGACAGTGAACCGGGTCTGTTCCTCGAACATGAGCCACTGCGTCGGCTCGCCCGCGACCAGCAGCTCTCGGTCTATGTTCACGAGGGCTTCTGGCACCCCATGGACACCTACCGCGACTACCTGCACCTCAACGAGGCCTGGAATCGCACGGAGACACCGCCATGGAAGATCTGGTGACCCCTGAACTCATGACCGGCCGCTTTCCGTCGTCCCTGTGTTGCCGCAGCTGCGACAAGCCGCTGCGCCACACGGTCGTCGACCTCGGCATGTCACCGCTGGCCAACGCCTATCTGAGACCCGAAGACCTGGTCAAGCCGGAGGTCTTCTACCCGCTGTGCACCTATCTGTGTGACCGCTGCTGGCTGATGCAGCTACCCGAGGCGCAGAAGCCCGAGGACATCTTCTCGGACTACGCCTACTTCTCCAGCTACTCCACCAGCTGGCTCGACCACGCCCGTCGGTACACCGCAACCATGATCGAGCGCCTGGCCCTCGGAGCGCACAGTCGCGTGGTCGAGATCGCCAGCAACGACGGCTACCTGCTGCAGTACTTTCGCGCTGCCGATATCCCGGTTCTGGGAGTCGAACCCGCGGCCAACGTCGCCGCCGTCGCCGAGGCCAACGGCATTCCCAGCCGCGTCGAGTTCTTCGGCGCCAGCAGCGCCCGCGCCATCGTCGGCGAAGGGCTGCGCGCCGACCTGCTGATCGGCAACAACGTCTTCGCTCACGTGCCGGCGATCAACGACTTCGCCGAGGGTCTGGCCACCCTGCTGGCTCCCACCGGCGTCTTGACTCTCGAGTTCCCGCACTTGCTGCACCTGCTGCAAGAAGATCAGTTCGACACCATCTACCACGAGCACTACTCATACCTCAGCCTGCACAGCGCACGCACCGTGCTCGACCGCCATGGCCTGACCGTCTTCGACGTCGACGAGCTCCCGACGCACGGCGGCTCACTGCGCCTCTATGCTCGCCACAAGGCACACGAGGCGCTGACCCTGCAGCCGAGGGTCCAACAACTGTTGGCGCGCGAGGAGGCGGCCGGACTGACGTCGCTCACTCCCTACCGTGCCTTCGCCGAGCGCGTGCGTCGGGTCAAGCGTAACTTGCTGCAAAAGCTGATCGACATTCGACGCCAAGGCCGCTCGGTCGCCGGCTACGGTGCCCCGGCCAAGGGCAACACACTCCTCAACTTCTGCGGCATCGGTACCGACCTGCTCGACTTCACCGTCGACCGCAGCCCGCACAAACAGGGCCACTACCTACCGGGCAGCCGCATCCCGATCCTGGCACCCGAGCATATCGAGGCCGCCAAACCCGACTACCTGCTGATCCTGCCCTGGAACCTCAAGAGCGAGATCATGGCGCAGATGGCCCACGTCGCCGACTGGGGCTGTCGCTTCCTGGTCGCCGTGCCGGACGTCGAAGAGCTGGCCGTATCCAGTGCCCCGCCCAATACGACACCCAGCGCGCCCGAGGCGAGCTGAGGAGCGCGGCACTTGCTCTTCCGCGAGACTCCGCTCGCCGGTGCCTTCGTGCTCGAACCCGAGCAGCACGAGGACGAGCGTGGCGGCTTCTTCCGCAGCTTCTGCCGGCACGAATTCGAGCGACACGGCCTGGATGCGACCGTTGCCCAGGCCAACGTCTCGTCCAACCGTCGCGCGGGCACGCTGCGCGGGCTGCACTTTCAGACCGAGCCACACGGCGAAACCAAGCTGGTGCGCTGCAGCCGCGGCCGGCTGTTCGACGTCATCGCCGACCTGCGGCCGGGCTCCAGTACCCAGGGCCAGTGGTTCGGCACCGAGCTGAGCGCCGCCAACGGTCACCAGCTGTACATCCCCCGGGGCTTCGCTCACGGTTTCCTGACCCTCGACGACGACACCGAGGTCAGCTACCTGATGGGCAGCTTCTACCAGCCTGGCGCCGGTGCCGGTGTGCGCTGGGACGACCCCGACCTCGCCATCGCGTGGCCGCAGCCGCCACGGTTGCTGTCGGACCGCGACGCGGCCCTGCCGTCGCTGGCAGAGGTAGACCTCAATGCCCTGCTCTCTCGCGACGCGCCGCGAGCGCTAAACAGCACCGACGCCTCGGCCTGAACGCCACACGAGAAGCCCTCACAGAGGAGCCCTCTCAGAGGAGACGACGATGGAAGACCGCACCCCGGAAACGTTCGATGCCGCCGCTGGCCAGGACATGTACCAGCTGGTGCGCGAGCTGTTCCCGATCTGCCGCTCGATCACCGGCGATGGCGTGCGCCAGACTCTGGACCGCCTGGAAGCCGCCTTCCGCACCGATCTCCAGCCGTCCTCCACAAACGCTGGCGTCGAGTTCCGACGCTACGAAGTACCCAGTGGCACGCCTGTGCTCGACTGGACGGTGCCCGACGAGTGGAACGTACGTGACGCCTACATCCGCAGCGCCCGCGGCGACAAAGTGGTCGATTTCCAGCACAACAACCTGCACCTGGTGAGTTACAGCGAGCCGTTGCGCGCCAGCCTGAGCCTGGAAGAGCTAGAACCGCACCTGCACAGCCTACCCGACAAGCCCGACCACATTCCCTACCGCACGTCCTACTACAAGCGCACCTGGGGCTTCTGTCTCAGCCGGCACCAACGTCTCGGCTTGCGCGCCGCCGCCAAGGACGGGCCTTTCGAGGTGGTCATCGACAGTACGCTCGAAGCGGGAGCCCTCAGCTACGGGGAAATCGTGCTGCCCGGCCAGCTAGCCCAGGAAGTCCTGATCTCGGCGCACTGCTGCCATCCCTCGCTGGCCAACGACAACCTCTCCGCCCTTGCCGTCACCCTGTGGCTGGCACGCCGGCTGGCCGAGCGCCAACGCCGCTACACCTACCGCATCGTCTACGCTCCCGGCACCATCGGCGCCATCACCTGGTTGGCGCGCAACCCCGAGGCCGCCAGCCGGGTCGCTCACGGCCTGGTCGCCGCCAACCTGGGTGACGGCGGTGCCTTCACTTACAAGAAGAGCCGGCGTGGCGACGCCGTCATCGACCGTGCCGTCGTCCACCTGCTGACCAGTCGCGGCCTGGCGCACAGCGTCGAGGACTTCGTGCCCTTTGGCTATGACGAGCGTCAGTACGGTTCGCCCGGCTTCGATTTGCCCGTCGGCTGCCTGAGCCGCACCGCCTGGGGCCGCTACCCTGAGTACCACACCTCGGCAGACAACCTGGATCTGGTGCGTCCCGAACACCTGGCCACGTCGCTCGACGTCTACCTCGGCGTCCTCGGCCTGCTCGAAGGCAACCGCACCTACCGCAACCTCAACCCCAGAGGTGAACCACAACTCGGCCGCCGCGGTCTCTACCGCACCCTTGGCGGCGGAGACGACGGCCGCGAGCGCGAGCTGGCCCTCCTGTGGGTACTCAACCAGAGCGACGGTAGCCATGACCTGCTCGACATCGCCGAGCGCTCCGGCATGCGCTTCTCCACCCTGCGCCGAGCCGCCGACGCGTTGCTCGCCGCCGACCTGCTCGAAGAAGTCCTTCCTCCAGTACCACCCCCGACCCCCGAGACCCCAACATGAGTCAAGATACTCACCACACCCTCTCGCTGGCCGGCAAGTCGGCCCTGATCACGGGGGCCAGCGGCGGCATTGGCGGTGCCGTCGCGGACAGCCTGGCACGCGCCAACGCCCGCCTGCTGCTCAGCGGCCGCAACGCGAAGCGCCTGCACGAGGCGGCAGAACGCGCGCAGCGACTGGGAGCCGCCGAGGTCTACACCCACCCTTCGGACCTGGCGGATGCCGGTGCCGTGCCAAGCCTGGTCGATGTCCTGCGCGAGACGCTGGGTGGCGTCGACCTGCTGGTGCACTCGATCGGTGTCTTCCGCGGCAGCGGCAGGCCCTTCGAAGATGCTTCGCTCGACGACTTCGACCTCATGTACCGCGTCAACGTGCGTGTGCCGTACCAACTGACCCAGCTGTGCCTCCCGGGCCTGCGCAAGCGTCACGGCCAGGTCGTGTTCGTCAACTCGACCTCCGGCCAGACGAGCCACCCGACCGTCAGCGCTTATTGCGCCTCCAAGTTCGCCCTGCGTGCCGTCGCCGACAGCCTGCGTGCGGAAGTCAACGAAGCGGGCGTGCGCGTTCTGACGTGCTACCCCGGCCGCACTGCCAGCGACATGCAGGCCGAGGTGCGCGAGTTCGAGAACAAGCCCTACGACCCCGCCGACTACATGCAGCCGGCCGACGTCGCGCACTCAATCGTCGCGGCGCTGACCCTGCCTCGCAGCGCCGAGTTGACCGAGCTGACTGTGCGTCAAATGACACCGCCCAGCTAGGCTCAGAACTCAGCCTTCCTGCTCGGCGAACTCCTTGAACTGGTTCATGATCGTCACCGTCTGCTTTTTGAAAGCTCCAGGCATCAACCAACCCATCAGCTTCATGAAGATGCCGTGCAGCTCGAACACGTTGTCGCTGCGCCACAGCGTCGAATCGCCCTGATCGATGAACGTGTTGTGCACGGTGTTGAAGACACCTTTGGCCTCGTAGGTGCCGGCGAACTCGTCCGGCAAGTTGCGTACAGTGATCGTCTCGACCATCTCGATACGACGCTTGCCCATCTGGTACACCAGCTCGGACTTGGCTCCGACCTCTCCCGGAGTACCCGAAATGGGCGTGAAGCTCTCCAGACCCGGCTGCCACTTGCTCAGGTTGTCCGAGTTGTCGAACAGCTCGATCACGCGCTGCCTGGGCAGCGCAATGATCAGCTCACAGCAATACTTCATGGTGAACTCTCCCGGAGGTAGTTGTCGGTGCAACTTGGCTGTGCAGAATCTATCCTCGGTGCTCCGCCTTGTCCACCACTAGCTCCGTGAGCTTCGCGGTGCGCGAAATGACCGCATCGATGGCTTGCAGCAGCGCGATACGGTTGTTGCGCAACGCTTCGTCCTTGGCCATCACCATGACGTCTTCGAAAAAGCGGTCCAGCACGCTCGCCAGGTCACCGACGTGCTGCAAACAGCGCAGGTAGTCACCATCCGCCGCCGCGGCTTCGACATCGCCGGCCAGACCTTCATAAGCCTCGTGCAGCGCCTTCTCCGCCGGCTCCTCGAGCCTGGCCGGATCGAGCCGCTGCGCCGGAGCGTCCTTGAGGATGTTCGAGATGCGCTTGGCCGACAGGGCGACGGAGAGGAAGTTCTCGTCCTCGCGAATACGATGCACCGCATCGAGACGGGCGTGCAAGTCGGGCAGGTTGCGCAGGCTGTCGCCGGCTTCACTGCCCACCGCTACTGCGGCCTCGACCTCGTCGTACGCGTAGTCGCGCAGGCTCAGCAGGTGCCGCACGCGGTCGGCAAGGAAGGTCTGCCAGGCTTCGAGGGTGGCTGAGCGATCCGCGGTCAAGCGTTCGCCGTAGAGGTCGACGGCCTTGGCCATGGCGCGCAGGGGATCGAGCGCGATCTCGCCTTCGAGCAGAATGCGCACCAGCGCCTGAGCTGCGCGGCGTAGGCCGAAGGGATCCTTGGAACCGCTGGGAATCAGGCCGAGGCCGAACATTCCAGCCAGGGTGTCGAGACGGTCGGCCAGGGCGGTGATGCGTCCGACACGACCACGCGGGATGCGATCGTCGGTGGACGCCGGCAGGTACTGATCGTAGAGGGCCTGCCAGACAGCCTCCTCGTAGCCCTCTTCGCGCGCGTAGAGCCCGCCCATGATGCCCTGCAGCGAATCGAACTCTTTGACCATCTCGGTCGGCAGGTCGGCCTTCAGCAGGCGAGCCGCCTCGACCGCCTCGGCGCGCTCGTCGTCCCAGCCCAACTCGGTGCACAGGTACTCGGCCAGGTCGGCCAGGCGAGATGCCTTGTCGGCGTAGGAGCCGAGCTTGTCGTGGAAGGTCAGGCGTTCGAGCTGACGCCGGCGATCGGCCAGACGCAGCTTGCGGTCTTCGTCGTAGAAGAAGCGGCCGTCTTCGAGGCGCGCGGCGACCACCCACTCGTTGCCGGAGCCCACACGGCCGGCTGGGTCGTCGGGCCGGTCCATGACGGTCAGGAAGACGGGCTTCAGATTGCCCTGCTTGTCCTCGATGGTAAAGGCGTGCTGGTGGTCCCGCAAGCTGGTGATCAGGACCTCGCGCGGTAGCTCGAGAAAACGCTCGTCGAAGTGGCCCGCGACGACACCCGGAATCTCGCAAATGCCCGTCAGGCTATCGAGCAAGGCGTCGTGGTGGACGAGTTCGCCACCAGCTTCTTCGGCCAGCGCGTGCATGCGTTCGAGCAACGTCTCGCGACGGGCGTCGGGACGCGCTTCGAGACCGCGCTCGGCCAGCTGAGCATGGTAGTCGTCGATGCCGCTGACAGTGAAGGAACTGGGACTGAGGATCGGGTGCCCGACGGTCTCCGCGCCGCTGGCGACGCCAAACAGCTCGAACGGCACGATCTCCCGGTTGAACAGGGCCACGATGCCGTGCACCGGCCGTACCCAAGGGCCGACTCCGGTCCCCCAGCGCATGTTCTTGGCCCAGTTCAAACCCTGCAGGATCTCCGGCACGATCTGCGCCAGCACCTCCGGCGTCGAACGCCCGACGGTGCGCTGCGTCGCCGCCAGGTACTCGCCCTTGTCGGTCTGGATGGTCTCCAGGTCTTCGGGCGCGACGCCGCACTTTTGGGCGAAACCGGTCAGCGCGCGCGTCGGTTCGCCGTCCTTGTAAGCGACGCGCAACGGTGGGCCGACGACCTGCTCTTCGCGGTCTGGCTCACGTGCTTCGAGGCCACGAATGGTCACCAGCAGGCGGCGCGGCGTGTAGCCGGTGGCCAGCTCGCGCGGTGCAATACCACGAGTGGTCAGGTCTTCGAACAGACGTCCCGCCAGCTGCCGCACGGCGGGTCGCAACATGCGGTCCGGGATCTCCTCGGCGCGCACCTCGAGCAAGAATTCGTTAGCCATGGTTCGCGCCCTCCCCCGCGTCTTCGGCGGCGTCTTCAGCCGTGCCCTCAGATCGAGGTGGCCGCTGGTCCGGTGGCAAGAGTGGGTAGTTCAACTTCTCGCGGCTCGCCGCATACGCCTTGGCACACCCGACCGCCAGGTCGCGCACGCGCTTGATCAAGCCGACACGTTCGGTCACCGACACCGCACCGCGGGCGTCGAGCAGGTTGAACAGATGCGAGCACTTGAGCGCACACTCGTAGGCCGGCAAGACCAGCTCGGCGTCGAGGCAGCGCTGTGACTCGCGCTCGTGACCGTCGAAGCGGATGCGCAGGAAGTCGACGTCCGCGACCTCGAAGGCGTACTTCGACGATTCGTACTCGTCCTGGTGGCGCACCTGGCCATAGTTGACAGCCGTAGAGTTCACTGCATCGATCCCGGCACCGTCTCCGCCACTCACCCAGTCGATGTCGTACAAGCTGCGTTTCTGGCTCAGGAACATGGTGATGCGCTCCAGGCCGTACGTGATCTCGGCGCTGATCGGCTGCAACTCCAGGCCACCCGCCTGCTGGAAGTAAGTGAACTGGGTGATCTCCATGCCGTCGAGCATCACCTGCCAGCCGACGCCCCAGGCGCCGAGCGTCGGAGACTCCCAATTGTCCTCCTCGAAGCGCAGGTCGTGCGCCGTCAGGTCGAGCCCCAAGGCTTCCAGGCTGCGCACGTAGATCGCCTGGATGTCCGCCGGGTGGGGCTTGAGGATGACCTGGAACTGGTAGTGTTTGCCCAGGCGGAAGGGGTTGTCGCCGTACCGACCGTCGGCCGGGCGGCGTGACGGTTGCACGTAGGCGACACGCCAGGGCTCCGGACCGAGCACGCGCAGGAAGGTGTCCGGATGCATCGTACCGGCGCCGACCTCGAGGTCGTAGGGCTGCTGGATGACACATCCCTGGCCGGCCCAGAAGGTCGACAGCTTGAGGATCAAGTCTTGAAAGGACTGCATGGGGTCTCTCGGGGTTGAGTATCGTGAGTCGGGTGACGGCGAGCCGAAACCCTACCGGATCCGGGATGCGTCGTAAAGACGCCAGCGCGCCGTCAGGAGGAAGCGCGTTCGACCTCGGCCTGGGTACGGCGGATCACCTCATAGCTGCGCAGCTCGCGCTGCAGGAATCCTCGCCGGACCCGCCGGCACAACTCCTCCACCACACGCAGCGTCTCGGCAGTCGGCGGGTGCTCCGCCAGCTCCTGCAGACGCCGGCTCTGAATGACGCGCAGGAACCCCAAGACCTCCGGCCCGACCGTCAGCGTGTCCGGCCCCGGCGCCGCGCACTCCGGGCCTAGGAGAGCGTCCCCATTGGGCGGCAACAGTGCCCGCCCAGCGAAGGGCTCGCCACACGCCGGGCAGTCCACGGGCGGCGGGAAGATACCCGCGAGACGCAGCACCCAGGCCTCGAAGTAGCGCGCGGCCAGGTCCGGCGCGGTGCCGTCGAGCAAGGCCTGGAGCGTCGAATCGAGCAGGCGGAAGTAGAGATCCCCCGGCTCGTTGTCCTGAACGAATTCGAGCAAGTGGTCCACCAGGTAGGAGCCGAGCAACAGCCCGTCGAGATCCTGCTGCAACTTGCCGGCGGAACGCTCCAGCTCCACCTGCGTGATGCGTCCTAGATCCCGCCCTTCCTTCTCGAACCAGGTCACCTTGACCTTGGCGAGCGGCTGCAACTCCCCGGCGAAGCGCGAGAAGCGGCGCTTGGCGCCCCTGGCGACGCCCTTCTTCTTGCCTTGTTGGCGGGTCAGGAAGGTGACGATGCGATCTTGATCGTGAAGGTCGAGAACGTCCAAGATCAGGGCGTCAGTGGTGAAGAATTCCATCGCGGGTCGCGTGCGGACTGCAGCCTAGGACACCGTACAGACTGGCGCGCTGAGCGTCGCCGCGATGCCCGAAGTGCTCACCGGCTGAATCGCATAGGCGCTGGCCGCTGCGGCTGGCGCGAATAACGGTTGCGACAGATCGTAGACCGTCAGCGTCGTGCGGCCTAAGAACTGCCAGCAGGTGGAGCTGCCGGTCTGGGCGAAGACGTTGTAGTACCAGGGCGTGGGTGTAGACGGTGCTGTCCAGCCGAGGTTGCCCTGGTCAAGCTGCGGCTGGATCAGCGCCGGAGTCTGGACTTGGTCGAGGTCGAGCAGGCGCAGCTCGCCGAAGACGAGCTCGGCGGTCTGCGCTCTGCTACCCACATTGGTGAGACCTACCGAAAGGCGCGTCACCGTCTTGCCACCCTGACCGCTCAGCGGCGCCTCGGCCTGCAGCCACCCTACTCCAGACGCCTGACCGATCACCCGTGTAGTCGAACCATCGTCGAAGGTGACGCGAAAGTACGGCGACAGGCCGCTGCCGCCGGTATGCAGGTAGCTGAAGGCGATCCCGGGGTTGGTCGGCAACACGGTCCGGGTCTGATACAGCGCATACTCCGCGTCCTCCCCCGGTACCACCGAGCCGCCTAGTGCCAGGGACGAGCCGCCATCGTAGGCCAAATTGTAGGAAACGACGGCCCCGACACTCGAAGCGGGGTTGATCTTGCACAGCCAAGTCGGGGCTACGTCCTGCGTCGATAGCTGGTTCCAGCTTGAGGACAACAGGGTTTGTCCCTGGAGCGTGAAGAGTCCACCTTCGCCTTCGTTGAAGCGGGTGACGAAGGGCACCGGTAGCACCGGCGTGCTCGGCGGCACGAAAGCGGACACAGCGTTGAGGCCGGACGGCAGCGTGCAGGCGGTGCCGCTCGGCACCGCCTGGTAGCCAAGCCAATAGGCGTCGTCAGCGGCTTGGAAGGCCTGCCGGTCGGCATAGGTGTCCGGCCGTGGCTGACCATTGTCCGGCGTGCCGCCGTAGGCCGTCCACTGTGCCGCAAAGAAGGCGAAACTCTGGTAGTACGGCGGCAACGGCGCTCCAGTGCCGCTGGCTCGGATCGCCCCGACCCCCTGGCCCCCGAAGAGGCAGGCGCTGTTCAGGCAAGGGTTGCCGGAGGCCCCGGCGACCGGCGGGTTTCCGTTGAAGATCGTGTCCGCCCCCATGGTGCATGATATCCCTTGCGAGTAGCGGTAGACGTCGAGGTTCCAAAAGCTGTCGAAGCGCCGGTCTGCCTCCCCTTTGCCGTTCAGATAATTGTAGCTCTGCTGCGGCTGCGGCTGCTGGTTAGGGCTACCGCAGGACATGTAGGCATAGTCGGACTCCCACTCCCCCGCCGCCTGGAACAATGGATAGCTCTGGTCGTTGACCGCGTCAACGCCGGCCTGGTAGGTCAGCACTTCGACGGTCTGACCGCTGGAGAGCTTCATGCGCTGGAGTGCCTCGAGGTTGGCCAGGAGATTCTTCGACGAGGTGGCCCCGGCCTCGATGTCAATCAGCCAGCCGTCGAAGCCATAGGCCTCGGCGATGGCGTGCAGCTGCTGCGCTGGCTGCAGGCCATTGGCTGGAGCGAACAGGTCATTGAACTGCTCGCCGCAGCCGCTGCAGTCGCTGGTCATCGTGCCCAGCACCTTGACCCCGTTACGGTGTGCGGCGTTGACCCACACCGTAGGCGGCACCGCCAGCAGTGCGTGGAAGTAGTAATTCAGCGACGCGACGTAGGGCCAGTTGGTGAAGTTGTAGACGTTACCGCTGCTGCCCCCCTGCGGGTCGCGGTCGAACCAGGCCTGGAAGGCGCGCGAGCCAAGGTCGACGGTGCTGATCACGCGCGGGCCATCGGGCAGAGTGCGCGGCGCCAGCGGTACGTTGGCAACATCGAATGGGCTGACCGACGACGACTGCCAGTCGAGCACGTCCTGCGCCGTGTACAAGCAGGGATAGCTGCCGCAGTCCGCGCCGCCGCCGGTCGCCAGCTCGGCCTCCGGCGCTTCGGGTGGTGCACCGCAAGCCATGAATAATGCTGCGGTCAGGGAGATCAGCCAGCGGCGCTGAACTCGGCCGGGAACATGCCGGAACCTCGACTCTTGCATGGGAATACCTCCGCGATGATCGTATCAGCTGTTGCGCGCAGTCTCGCACATCGACACCGCGCAGCACTAGCAACTGTACCTGCACCGGGAAAGCGACGCATGCGTCGCCTCCAACGCCTAGGGCACCAGCTGCTGCATCATCGCCAGAGTTCTTGCCCCAGGTAGGCGTTCTACAACTGGGGGGAATTCATCCGTTTGCTCCACGCTCTCAGACTTTATCAAGCTTGCGGGATCTCCCCCCATCCGAGTACACCTGACGGCATCGGAGATGCACGAGTGCTCAAGAGAAACCAAGAGATAGCAAAAATATCGCATTCAATTACACAGAGTACGACACGAATCCTAACGATATTCAGGTCGCGAAATTATTGACGTGATACTACGGCAGTGCTATCATTCAGGCAAGATCATGTGAGTCCAAGCGCCAGCACGTCCAGTGCTCGGCGCGTTTCGTTGGAATACCCCCTTTAAATGAAAGAGGAGGCAGATTCGTCATGGAAAAAGACAAGGTCGTTGGTGCGTGGAAGGATGCGGATGCTCGCGCAGAGCTGAGTGACGAGGAACGTGCGCTGCTACCCGAGAACCCTGCGGGGGCAGCTGATCTGACCGACGAGGCACTGGATGACGTCGCGGGTGGAGGCTCTTGTGTCGCCTGGAGCTGTAACAACCCACAGCCGACTCCGACCACCTGAGAACTAGAGCACGACTAATCCTACCTTTAGCATTGAGGAGGTCCCTCCTATGGAACAAGACAAAGTCGTTGGTGCGTGGAAGGATGCGGATGCTCGCGCAGAGCTGAGTGACGAGGAACGTGCGCTGCTACCCGAGAACCCTGCGGGGGCAGCTGATCTGACCGACGAGGCACTGGATGACGTCGCGGGCGGAGGCTCTTGTGTCGCCTGGAGCTGCTCGAATCCAACACCGACTCCAGGTTAGAACCAAGCCAGACTGCAACAGTCCTTCAGCATGAACTTGCAAGAAGTGGGCAAGCTTGCCGCTTGCCCACTTCTTGTATCTTGGACCGAGCGCCGTAGCGACCGAAGGTACCAGTACACCCAGCATGCAGCTCTCGACTCTCGACTACATACGTCTGGTTGCCCCTTCTTTTCCCCCGCGTCTCATTTCTGAGACGACCGCCTCCTGGTGCCACGACGTAGCCGGGCGACTCCCTCCCTCCTCCAACATTATCTTCGAGTGCAGGCTCGCAGAGCCTGAGCCCAAGGCCGATTTCCTGGTCGCTGTTCTTCCTTCTGACGGCAGCCTCGGTGCCTGGACAGGCTCGAATTCGTTGTCGGTTCTTCCCGATGTACCTAGCTCTGAACCGACCTGGAGCAAGATCCTCAGCTTCCTTCGCGCCTGGGAAGGTGGCGACGAGAGACTCTCCCCTTTGTATGATGTTTGGCTGGAGTTCGATCAGTCCCACGGCTTGCCAGAACCAAGCTTTTTCTTCGGATACAACGATGCGCTGGGGCTCAACCACCCAGAGCTGACAGCTGAACTCATCGCTGATCTACAAGCAGCGCCCTTGCCAGACGCTCGACTGAACCAGCTGCGCAACTGTTTCCTGGCTCTGCCTGCCTATTCCGACGAATCCGACCGGGTATTCCGACTGAATCCGATCTGGAGTCGG